>NZ_JAGHRB010000030.1 GCF_017743995.1 Ruegeria sp. R13_0
GAACACAACTTCCTCAGTGGCGGTGATCCCATGGACCTGGAAAACGTTCTTGGCCAGATCAACGCCGATTGTGGTAACTTGCATGGGGTGGCTCCTCTCATAAGCAGTCTTAGACAACTGCACTATGACGCATTGCGACGCCCGTTGGAGCAGGAGCCATCCACACCATCAGCTTTCCGCCCGTCGTGGCAGTATTTTCAATTGCAACAAGGTTGCGCTTGAGGTGGGCTACAACGTTCAATTTCGAACCCGCTATCAGCGGCCCGGTCGCTATTGAGCCTTGGCGGACGCCAGTCGTTCCATAGCACTCTTGAGGGGCATTGCCCGTACTCCCCCCTGCCCCGGCACATCCTTTTCGTCTGCATAGACAAGTATGCGTTCTGAGACGTCCAATTCGTCTGTCGCGATGTGAAACCCGCGCGTTACCTTGGCAGATGTCGTCCGCTTGATCTCTATGGCCCAGAGGGCGCCACGGGGAAGCTTCAACATCAAATCCACCTCAGCCCCAGCGGAAGAGCGGTAGAAGCTTGCTTCTGTTCCGCGTGGTGCCGCGGCGATCAGGTTCTCGATACAGAATCCTTCCCAACTGCCGCCGACAACCGGATGCCTAAGTAGGTCTTCTTGCGTTTCGATCCCAAGAAGTGCATGGGCCAGCCCGGAATCGCGGATATAGATCTTGGGAGACTTGACCAGGCGCTTTCCGGCATTGGAATGCCAGGGCGGCAAACGACGCACCAGCATCAGGTCGACCAGCAAGTCAAGATAGCGCGCAACGCTCTGGCCCGATACGCCAAGGTTTCCCGCTAGTTTTGCTGCGTTGAGCAACCCGCCTTGGTCATGCGCAAGCATCGTCCAAAATCGGCGCAGTGTTTCCGCTGGAATGCGGAACCCAAAAGCCGGAACATCGCGTTCCAGATAGGTACGGATGAAATCCTCGCGCCATGTCAGGCTGGTCTGGTCGTTCTTCGCAAGGAAGCTATCTGGAAACCCACCCCGCAACCACAGCGCGGATATCGAGTCCGCTCCGGTTTCCGACAAGATGAAAGGCGTCAGCTCGTGATAGCTGACCCGGCCGGCCAAAGATTCTGCGCTTTGGTGCAGAAGCGTGTTCGAGGCCGACCCCAGCAGCAGGAATTGCCCAGTCCGATACCCTTGTCTTCGTCGCCGGTCAATTTGCCCGCGTAATGCCTTAAACAGGCCCGGCATAAGCTGAACTTCATCAATCACTACCAGGCGTCCA
The DNA here is from genome assembly GCF_017743995.1 of Ruegeria sp. R13_0. Taxonomy (GTDB): domain Bacteria; phylum Pseudomonadota; class Alphaproteobacteria; order Rhodobacterales; family Rhodobacteraceae; genus Ruegeria. The sequence continues at coordinate 1,241 of NZ_JAGHRB010000030.1, forward strand.
ACCTGCTCGTCGAGATAGAGGTCTGGCTCTTCGAGCACCTGGCGATCAGCAGATCTCTCCATATCAAGATAGACAGCGTCACGACTTTCAGCGATGTCCAGCGCGAGTGTTGTCTTCCCGACTTGCCGCGGCCCAAGCAGGACGACGCCCGCCTGGTTCTCCAGTGAGTCTTCAACTGATTTTCTATCGCCGCGTTCGATCATACCTTGCATTTACTCCATTCAATAGAAGATTTACAAGGTTAAACTTCGAGGATACTACCTTTCTGAACTCAGCGATAGAAACCAATACAGACCAGCCCAGTGTCTCGCATGGGTGATAGTCAACGCTCACCATGCAGTTGTGGATTGATAGTATGTCTAGAGCAACTTCCCTATCAGCTATCGACCGGTGTAAGCAATCATCCCCTTCCCAATTGGTTTTCCAGCTGCGTGTAGCCCATCACACACGTCTTTTTGTGACAGACCATGGATCGCTTGGTTTTACCGTCAGCATGAAATGCAAGTCTCATGCCACCCGGTTCCGGCACACCGACAAACGCGAAGCTAACAGCAGTTTACTCGGTCGCATCTATACGCAAAGTTCTGACCTCTGGATCTACCCGACTGTAGGCAGCCAATAAGCGCGCAGACCATTTCTGAGCGATGTAGTCTGCCATGAAACGCGAGGGCGCGATCAAAGTAACGCACCCCCCTGCCCTCTCAACTTCGTTCAGATGCTGGAACCAACTGCTCCAAAGCTCCGGATCACGCCCGTGAAGGATCGTTTGAACCTGTGACCAGATCGTTCCACCCGCGTCCTCCGGAGCGGCGGGTTTGGTTTTAAACGGTACAACGTTGGTCTCGACCTCAGGCTCTTCGGTCATCCGTGCCTGAAAATCACGGCCGATCAACGGCCAGACCTCGGTCGTATCGATCATGATCTGCGTTAAAGCTGCTTCGTCACTCATCAGCCTTGAGGTCGTGATGAAAAGCGTGTCGAGATCAGGGCCGCCGAAAGCACAGCAAGTGGGTTTCCAGACCGGCACCTCAATCACACGATCTATCGTGCCGTCGGGTGCGACGCGAACAACGCGATGACCTTCCCATTCTGCGTTCCAGACGCCCCCTTCGGCATCGACACAGGACCCATCGGGCAAGCCAGGCTCATCATTGAAAGAAGCGTGCTGCCTACGGTTAGAAACGGTTCCACCGCTGGTGTCGTAGTCAAATGCGACGATTTCTCGATCCGGGGTATCGGCGAAGAACATCGTGGCACCGTCTGCCGTGAAGCAAGTCGAATTGGCGCAAGATACTCCTTCGATGATCGTCTGTACGCTCAAATCCGTATCTACGCAGATGACTGACGAATTGGCCTTACCAGAAACTTCGTTCATGCCTCCGACAATCAATCGCCCCTGGCGATCTGGTCGCCCGTCATTCAGCCGTGTCTCAGGGTTGTTCGGCTCGAACCGCGTCACAAGGGCTTCCTCGCCCTCGGGCGTGTTGAATACGACTACTCGGTCTGCGTAAGCAACGATCAGACCGCCAGACGCGCGAGGCGCGAAGCAACACACGCGCTCCGGCATCTCATGAGACGTTGTTTCCAACGTTGCAGGATCAAATGACCAAAGGGCACAACCCTCTATGTCGGTCCACCAAACAAGACCATCGGCGGGATTCCAGAAAATCCCTTCCCCGTGCTGGTTCTTACAGTCTGCAACCAACTCTGCGCGCACTTTGTTTGTTCTCCCTAGCATCTTCTGATATCTGATATACCAGCTTGCCTAATCTGGTGTATCAGATATCCTGCATCTGGCAACACCTTTTTTGGAGAAATCCCCAGATGGCGCTGGAGAGACCTAAGTCATTGCGTGAACTCGCACTGGAACACTTGCGAAACAGCATTATCGATGGCTCCCTGAAGATGGGTCAGGTTTTGTCGGAGCGAAAAATTTCCGAAGAGTTGGGCGTATCGAAATCGCCAGTCCGCGAAGCACTCGCTCAATTACGTGACGAAGGGTTGGTCAGTATCGAGCCTCAAAAAGGCGCACGCGTTTTTTCGCTGTCTGAGCCGGAAGTGACTCAGATCTGCGATTTCAGACAGGCTATCGAAACTGCCGCCTTTGAACTTGCGTTGTTGCGGAACCCGGAAGGTCTTGCCGACGACATGCAGCGGGTCGTGAAGGACATGGAGAAGGAACGCAGGCGAGGTAACGAAAAGGGCTACCTTTCACTGGATACCACATTTCATCAGTTGATTTTTGAACATGCCGGTAACGATTATCTGACGGCCAGCTATACACGCTACATCGGTAAGATTGCCGCATTGCGAACCCATTTGGCGAAGCTGCCACAGCATACTGAGCTCTCCTTCGACGAGCATTCGAAAATCGCTATTGCCGTTCGCGAAGGTGACATGGCCAAAATCAAATCTCTTCTCACAGCGCATATTGACCGCACCAGACAAGCCTACAAAAGCGCCGCCATCGTCCTCGAAGGAGCGACCGCATCCTAACAAAAACGTAGCTTCGTTGTGACGGGGCGGGCCAGAAGGGGTCGACTCCGGCTGAGTGCAGAATAGGGCGTTAAGCCCGGATTGAGGTTCTGGATTTGCGCTCAGCCTTCGTTTTCGGTGAGATAACGGTAGATGGTAGCCTTAGAGAGGCTGTATTCCGCCATGAGATCTTTGATCAGAGTGCCACTTGCGCGTTTGTCGCGCAGTTCTACGATCTGATCATTAGTAAGCGCGGGACGCTTTCCGAACTGAACACCTCGATCCTTCGCCTTCTTGATCCCGTCCATTTGCCGCTCAGCGCGGATCTCGGTCTCTAATTGGCCGATGGCCCCGAGCATGTTGAACAAAAGCCGTCCGGTGGCATCGGATGTGTCGATGTTCTGATCAAGGACGACAAGATCGACGCCTTTATTGCGCAGGGTCTCGGCAATCTGGCAGAGATGCAACGTGGATCGAGCCAGCCTGTCGATGCGGGTTACGATCAGTTGGTCGCCTTCGCGGACATAGTTGAGGCACTGTTTTAGCTGAGGGCGGGCAGCGGTGGTGCCGCTACGCTTTTCCTCGAACATCGTGTCACAGTCACGCAGCTTTTCACGTTGCACGTCCAAAGATTGTCCGACTGAACTGACACGGGCATATCCGACTTTGGCCATGGGGTCTCATATAAGTATGCTTTAATGTGTCCCACCACTTTTCTTGCGGAGGAAGCGGCCAGTCGGGACGATGTCATCGAAGCGTGGCGCAGCGCTCAGTCACAGAGTTGGAACCATTGTGATGAAGACGATGGGTGTACTGTCACGTTTCAGTAAAAGGACGTCGCGACATACCCTACTGCTTCAAGAAATCCGCGAGTTCGACCATCGACTCGCAAACTATGTCCCAATTCTCTTCTGGACCAAGATCTGTGGTTTGGCCTGGGCCATACTCTGTTGGCCGATTAACGTATGCAGTTTTGAAGCCAAGTTCTCGCGCGGCCCGAAGATCTTTGTTGTGGGCTGCGACCATCATGCATTGGCAAGGCTCAAGCCCGAGAGCTGATGCGGTACACAGATACGTTCTAGGATCAGGTTTGTAGGCCTGCGCGAACTCTGCACCCAAAATCATGTGCCACGGAAGCGCTGAGTGCCGCGCCAAGTTGGTCATCAAAGCCATATTGCCATTGGACAGTGTCGCAAGGGTAAACGATTTGCGCAATTCTAGAAGTCCATCGACGGAGTCGGGCCAGGGCTTTAAGCGATGCCAACAAGTGTTCAACTCGAGGATGTCATCCTCGCTCAACCCATGGATCTCGTATTTTTCCAATAACTTGATGAGGTTTTCACGATGCAGAACATCAAGGATGACAAATGATCGGCGCTGAGAGCGGACATCTTCCATCGCTGGTTGATAGAGTTCGCGCCAGTCATCGATGAAAGCGAACCAATCCCGGCTCAGGCGTCGCGGTTCAAAAAACGTTCTAAGCTCTTCAGCAACAGAGCTCCGCCAGTCGACCACTGTTCCGAATACGTCAAATGTGAGCGCTTTGATGCCGTTCATTTGTTTCCTGACTGAGTTCCGTCTTATGCAGAGCCACCGCGTCTCCGGACACCCAGGCAACTTGGGTTTTGGCTTCTACGATCTCGCGTGGCGACATCCAACTTAGACGGCTAATTGGACCTTACTTTCTGTTGTTCTCAATCCTATCAATTAGAAATGACCCAGGTTTGCAGCGTAGAGCCGTCGGGTTCAGGCGGACTTGGCGCAGTTGTGCGACCATTTAGATCTTCTAAAATTTTTCTGAATGGACCACTTTTAACTCTAGTAAATCAAGTTTTTTTGAACCGAACTGCTGTACAACGAAGCAACGTCCTCCGCTGTGTGAACGCTGCCGTTCTCGAACGGACCTACGTTTGCTCACATCGATGATTTGGATTAACTCAGCGTCGATGGTTTCTCAGACAATGCGTGTTTTGTTGACGCAGCTGAAGTGTCCTCGTTCGATGGACTTCTGCAACGCTGTAATGCAAGCTGAGCTAAACTGGGCATGGTATGAATGGCAAAAGTTGGAAGCGGCAAAGAAAGTGTTCGAAGAAGGTAAGCTCAAGCACTCAATGACTGAGTGGCGGCGCCACTTGCACCAGAACCCTGAATTTGGCTTCGAAGAATTTGAAACTGCAAATTTCATTGTCGGCCGCTTGCGCGAACTTGGCTACGAAGATGTAGTTACGGGGGTCGGTGGTACGGGCGTTGTTGCAACCCTCAAGCGCGGAACCCGCGCGCGCACTGTCGCTTTGAGAGCAGATATGGATTGTCTGCGCATTCAAGAAACAACAAATCTGCCACATGCATCCTCCAAACCGGGGTTAATGCATGCCTGCGGTCATGATGGGCACACTGCAATACTTCTGGGAGCTGCAACTTTGCTCATGGCAGAAGATACGTTCGATGGCACAGTAAGATTCGTCTTTCAGCCTGCGGAGGAATGGGGGCAAGGCATGAAAGCCATGATTCGCGACGGCCTTGGTACCAAAATCCCGTTTGACGAAGTTTATGGGCTGCATATCAAACCAGGTCTGCCCGTTGGTCAACTCGAGACCCGGTCGGGCCCATTCATGGCTGCTGAGGACGGCTTCCAAGTAACAGTAAAAGGCGCGGGCGGCCACGCATCAAGTCCGCATCTTTGCAGAGATGCAATTGTGTGCGGGGCGTCGATTGTGTCGGAGCTTCAAACAATTGTTTCGCGTGTATTGGACCCGGCAGAACTTGCTGTCGTGTCTGTCACGTCCATTCTCGGCGACAATGTAAAGAACGCCATTTCTAGCGAATTGAAGATTGAAGGCGATTGCCGTCATTTCAGTTCGGTTGTAAGCAAAAAAATCGAATACACCTTGCGCCGAATTGTAGATGGCATTGCGACTTCGCATGGATGTGAGGCCAAAGTCTATTATGAGCGCGTGTTTGTTCCATTGGTGAACGAAGAAGCCTGTACTCAACATGCATTGGCTGCGGCACAGGCTGTGTTTGGTCCAGAAAATGTATCTGGTGACGCACCGCGGGAGGGGGGAGCCGAAGACTTCGCACAAGCTCTACTAATTGCCCCCGGTGCATTCGCGAATATCGGCAACGGTGACAGCGCCGTCTGTCACAGTTCAGAGTTTGAGTTCAACGACGAAGCCCTACTACCCGGCGCGCGCTGGTTTGCCGAGCTAGTGCGGCAGCGTTTACCCATCGAGGCGAGCTGAGACTTCACCCATACACAGTAAGCCATGCACATCGCAGCTTCGTGGACTTTGCGATAATTCAGCGCACCAGAAAGTAGTATTGAGCCAAACTAGATACCACTATGGAGAGATTGCAGAAGTGTTCACAACTCGGATAACAAACGATTTTTTACATAATAGGTCTTCCACCATGACCGAAGGCATACGTCACTCCCAGTAGGGCGGCGACCCGAAGTGCGCGGCAAGGTGGTCCACGAAGGCCGTCACTTTTTTCGATCCTTTCCGGTTTGGCAAATAGACTGCATGGATGGCTGTGTTCGTTTCTCCATGGCCGACGGTCCAGTCAGATAGGATCGGTTTGAGGCGGCCCGCTTTAACGTCCTCACCTACCAGCCAAGACGGCATCATAAGCAGCCCACCTCCGCTGATTGCTGTTTGGCGCAGCATCTCGGAGTTGTTGGCCACCATGCTGCCAGCGACTTTCACGCTCAGGCTCTCGCCATCCTTTTCCATCTTCCAGGTGCGGTCTCCGTCTGCGAAGGCAAAGCAGAGACAATTGTGATCCCTCAGATCGTCGGGATGTTCCGGAACGCCATGTTCGCCGAGATAGTCCGGGCTGGCACAGATCAGTCGTCGATTAGGTGCGAGTTTTCGGGCGATAAGGCTGCTCGTATCGAGTTTCCCTATCCGGATCGCAATGTCGATCCGCTCTTCCACCAGGTTCACGAAGCCATCGCTGAGGCGGAAGTCCAACTCGATTTCAGGACAGCGCCGCATAAAGAGCCCCATGGCTGGAGCGACGTGTAACGACCCAAAGACAACGGGCATGGATATCCTAAGAAGACCGCGGGGTGCGCCCCCGGCCTCGCTGACGCTGCGATTTGCGTCATCCAGCGCATCGAGCACCAGGATCGCCTGATCATAATAGGCTGAACCTGCATCCGTCAGTGTAACGCTCCGCGTGGAGCGATTGAGAAGCTGTGTTCCGAGGCTGTCTTCCAGCGCATTTACCTGCCTAGTCAAAGAGGATGTCGCCAATCCCATAAGGCGCGCTGCGGGCGCAAACCCGTCTTCTTCGACAACTGCGCGGAAGGCGCGAAGTGCTGCAAAGTAGTCCATATCATCTCCGAACTATCGTTGCGTCATACGCAATACTTATGCCGGTTTTCGACCGATTATCAACGAGTGGCTGCTTTGCCATGTTCTTGCCAGACAGCGAATTGGAGAAAAACCATGACCACAGAAAAGACAGTCGTCGAAATCCGCCTCACATCGGACTTCATCTGTCCGTGGTGCCGGATTGGTGAAAAGCGTCTCGAGAATGCCCTGGCGTTGCTGCCAGCAGACATTGACGTCAACATCCATTGGCAGCCGTTCGAGCTCAATCCTCACATGCAGAAAGAGGGGATGAACCGGGAGATCTACCGGTCCATGAAGTTTGGCTCCTCGGAGCGCAGCCAATCCCTGGATGCGGGTACTGTTGAGGCGGGCAAGCCAGATGGCGTTGAATTCAACTACGACAGTATCGAACGCACACCCAACACCTTTGCGGCTCACAAGCTGACGCATTGGGCGGACAAACAGGGCCGCCAGGCGGATATCGCGCATCGGGTTCTGAGAGCGTATTTTGCCGAAGGACGAGACATTGGCGATCAAGGTGTCCTTGCGGAAATCGCCGCCGAGGCAGGTCTCAACGGGGAAGATGCCTGGACCTATTTGGCGGATGCAACGACCGACGCCGACACTCGAGACTTGTTGGAGCGCACAGCGCGTTCCGGTGTTCAAGGCGTCCCGCAGTTTGACATCGAGGGACAGATCATCGGCGGTGCGCAATCAGCCGAAGTGCTGTTTGAGGCCATTCAATCGGCGGCCAAGGAGAAGGCGGCGGTCGATGTGGCTGCGGGTTGAGACCATGCCTTTCGACGCAAAAGATGGATTGGGTGTCAGCACCCAATCCACCAAGGGCGGCGGTCATCGGACTGACCAAGGTCACATGGAGACGGCGGACATCCGAGCGCGATTGCTGGACGTTCTGGTCTACCAGTCACTCGACCCGTTGCTCTCGCCCGCGGCACCTCTGCGAGCAACGACACTTCACACATCGAACATTTGAAAGGACGTAACATGCTCACGCAGACACATAGTGCTCCGAAACAACCAAAAGCTGGTTTTTCCCGTCCGGTTTATTCCGACAACCTGATGTCGGTCGTGCCAATGGTGGGGTCTGTTTCTGATCTGACCGCCGCAGCGATGATCGCGCTCACACCATATGGCGCGTCACACAAATCCCAGTCTGCGGAGGAGATAGCGCAATGACCCTATCCAACGAGAATGCCTCGCATGTTGGGTTTTCAAGGACCTTCGCACCGGGGAAACTGTCGCTGGGGATAATGATGCCAACGGCACCTCTGGTGCACGGCGTTCCGAACATGACCGGGCAGCTCGCGCAGGCGGCAAGGATCGATGAACTGGGCTTTGCCGCGCTTTGGTCGCGCGATGTGCCCTTGTTCGATCCGGAGTTTGGCGACGCGGGTCAAATCTATGACCCCTGGGTGTGGCTATCGCAACTGGCGGCGCGCACGAAGAACATTGCTCTGTCGACCGCAGGCATCGTCCTACCGCTCCGTCATCCCATTCACGTTGCGAAAGCTGCGGCGTCATTGGACGTGCTGTCAGGGGGGCGATTCATGTTGGGGGCCGCGTCGGGCGACCGGGCAACGGAATACCCGGCCTTTGGCTATGACCATGCAACTCGGGGCCAAGCCTATCGGGATGGCATTGAGACCATTCGCCAGCTCACGGAGCATGACTTCCCACGCTTTGCTTCGGGCCCCACGGCATTCGATGGAGGTCTCGATCTTCTTCCAAAGCCGACCGCACCGCGCCTGCCGCTCTTCGCCGTCGGCAGCGGGCAACAGAGTGTTCAGTGGATTGCGGAACACATGGACGGGTGGATCTCCTATCCACGCGATATCGAAGACCAGCGCCGCCGCATCGGATTGTGGCACACGGCCTTGGATCAACGCGCACCCGGTCAGTTTAAGCCCTTTGCTCAATCCCTCTTTGTGGATTTGGCAGAAGATCCAAACGCGCCGCAAAGCCCGATCTTTCTGGGTTTCCGCTTTGGGCGGAACCGGTTGATCGACCATCTGGAAGGCCTTCAGGACCTCGGTGTGCATCATGTCATGATCAACCTGCGGCACAGCACCAGACCTGCAGCGGAGGTTGTGGAAGAGTTCGGTGCCGAGGTTTTGCCGCTCTTTCCTGCACATGGCATCGTTGCGGAAAGCGCAAAGATGATATCGCAAACCGTCTAATTATCACCAACTCAGGTGGTCGCTACATTCAGAGATGAAGCTGACATCTGCACGAGGATCACGACAATGACCAATGCAAAACCAAAACGTAACCGCGCCATCGTCATCGGTGGTTCGCTTGGCGGGCTGTTCGCGGGCAACATGCTCAAGAAGGCCGGATGGGACGTCGATATCTATGAGCGCTCGGCCCATGATCTCGACAGCCGGGGCGGTGGCGTGGTGCTGCAACCGGATGTGGTCGAAGTATTCCGCGAAGCGGGTGTCGACATCGGCGCCATGAGCCTCGGTGTGCCGTCCAAGAACAGGGTTGTTTATCGCAAGGACGGGAGCATTCAGGACAAACGCCCCGCGCCGCAAATGCAAACCTCCTGGCCGTTGATTTATTCCACGATGAAGGAGACCTTTGGCGACGCTCACTATCATCGTGGGCGGGTTCTGACATCAATTGAACAGGACGAAGACGCCAAGACTGTCACCGCGATTTTCGAAGATGGGTCGCGCGAGACCGGGGATCTCCTGGTCGGCGCCGATGGCAACGGATCAACGGTGCGGCAGCTCATTTGGCCGGATGCAAAACCCGCCTATGCGGGGTATCTCGCCTGGCGCGGTTTGATCCCGGAGAATGACCTGACGCCCGCGGCTCGGGATGGTCTGTTGGGGGATTTCGGGTTTTCCAACACCACGGGCTCCCACATCCTGGGCTATCTTGTGCCCGGTGAGAACAACACCACGGACCCCGGCAAACGGTTTTACAACTGGGTTTGGTACCGCGTCGCGGATGACGAAACCCTCGCTAAGATCATGACCGACAAGGATGGCAAGCAGCGTGGGTATTCGATGCCCGAAGGAAAACTGTCCGCAGATTGGAAAGCACATGTCTATCGCGAGGCGGACGCGTTGCTTCCGGCACCCTTCCGCGAGGCGGTGCATTCGACACAAGAACCCTTCGCCCAGGCCATCCGCGATTTGACCGTGCCCAGTATGGTGAACGGACGGGTCATTTTGCTTGGCGATGCTGCATTTGTTCCGCGCCCCCATACGGCGGCCAGCACATCGAAGGCGGCGGCGAACGCACTTGCACTCTATGACGCGCTGGCTCGTACGCCCGAGGATGTCGATGCCGCGCTGGAACGCTGGGAACCCGGCCAAATGATGCTTGGGAACATGCTCTATCGGCAGGGCACCCAGGCAGGCGACAGCCTGTTGTTTCGCAAAGACATGAGTGAACGGGTCGGTTGACCCCGACATTGAGGAGACAAGACAATGACCAAGATCACTATGTACACCAAGGACGTCTGCCCCTTCTGTGATCGGGCAAAGGCACTGCTTAAGGCGAAGGGCGCTCAGTTCAACGAGATCAACATCTCGACCGACGAAGACGTGCGCGCCGAGATGATTGAGCGTTCCGGACGCAAGAGTGTCCCGCAGATCTTCATTGACGACCATCACGTTGGTGGTTTCGACGACATGGCTGCCCTTGAAGCTGCCGGAGAGCTCGATCCCCTTTTAGGCCGCTACGGCCACGAGACATTCAAAGAGACACATCACAAGCTTGTTGTGATTGGCAGCGGGCCCGCGGGTTACTCCGCGGCGATTTATGGCGCGCGCGCCGGTCTGGAACCTGCCCTGATCAGTGGCTTGGAGGTGGGTGGCCAACTCACCACAACCACCGATGTGGAGAACTGGCCGGGCGGTGCGGATGGGCTGCAAGGCTCGGATCTCGTGACCCAAATGCGCGAACATGCGCAACGCACTGGCACGGTGTTGTTGAACGACGTGATTGTATCAGCGGATCTGTCACAACGCCCTTTCAAGCTGGTGGGCAATACGGGTACCTATCTGGCGGACAGCGTGATCATTGCCACCGGTGCATCCGCCAAGTTCCTGGGCCTGCCGTCGGAGACCGCTTTCAAAGGACGCGGCGTCTCCGCCTGTGCGACCTGTGATGGGTTTTTCTTCAAAGATCGCAATGTTGTAGTCGTGGGCGGCGGGAACTCGGCCCTCGAAGAGGCGCTCTATCTATCAAACATCGTCTCTCACGTGACGATCGTGCACCGTAGGGATCATTTCACAGCAGAGCAGGTGCTCCAAGACCGCGTTCAGGCGCTCGTCGACAAAGGCAATGTGGATGTGATCTGGGATCACGAGGTCTCCGAGGTCATGGGGGATGCGGGTGAGGTCTCACAGCTCAGGCTGCGGGGCACGCAAAGTGGAGACGAGCAAATCATCGCGACGGACGCTATGTTTGTGGCCATCGGCCATGATCCCAACACGCGCCTCTTCAAAGACGATCTGAAGACCGAAAGCGGGTATCTGGTCACGGAAGGCGGCAAGTCGGGCCAGGCGACACAAACAAGCGTTCCCGGCGTGTTCGCAGCCGGCGACGTGGCAGACCCCGTCTATCGCCAGGCCGTCACCTCGGCCGCAAGTGGGGCCATGGCGGCCCTCGACGCAGAGCGCTTTTTGACGTGGGAAGCTCAAGCCATCGCTGCTTAGGAGCAATTAATCAACGTGAGAGGGCTGGAGGTCTCCATACAGTACAGCACTCTCTCGGTCGTTGCATGAAACGCAACGCTCATCGCCATTCGTCACTTATTCAACATCAGCCAAAGGGTCTCATCTTTGGTGGAGAAGGGAAGCCCAGAGAGGGGCTTTAACGAACGCAGAAAGGAAAGAACATGTCCCAAGGAAACCCCATAACCATCGACATCTGGTCGGACTATGTCTGCCCGTATTGCTATCTTGAGTTCCCGGTGCTCGACGCGCTGAAGAACAGTACAGATCGCGAAATCACGGTGAACTGGCACGCGTTCGAGCTTCGCCCGTTCCCAAACCCGACACTGCCGCCCGATGGCGAGTATCTTCACACGGTTTGGGCAAACTCGGTTTACCCGCTCGCCAAAGAGCGCGGTCTGGACATCAAGCTGCCGCCGATCCAGCCTTACAGTAAAGACGCCCTTGCAGCCGCAGAGTATGCGAAAGAAACACCTCACTTCGATGCGTTCCACACAGCCATGTTCAAAGCCTTCTTTGAAGAGGGCAGGGATATCGCGGACAGGGCCGTGATCGAAGATGTTGCCCGGGCTACGGGCCTTGATCCCAAGGCCGTGTCGGATGCCATCGACAAAGGTGATTATCGCGAGAGAGTCGATCGTTCGCACGATGAAGCCGCAGCACTTGGGGTCCAAGGCGTTCCTGCGATCTACCTCACCGACACCGTGACGGGACAAAAGCTTCGATTGCCCGGTGCCGCGGGGCTCAAACAGTTTGAAGCGGCCATTTCCGCTTTGTCCGAAGCGAACGAGCGGAAGATCGCATAGCCTAAGGCAAAGATACAGATTTGCTTCAAGCAACAATCAATGAGGGCGGATCCCAAAGTGATCCGCCCTCACGCCGTTTGGCTCTCGTGTTTGGATTCTCGAGACGAAACACTTGCTAATGGTCAGTCGCGTTGGTCGCCACGGCTGACGGCTCCGCGAGACAAACCGACCGTTCGCGTTCGCAATACAAATGTTCGCTTGTGCGCTTTCTAAGGGTAAAACTTCCTACTCTTGACGTTATGTGCGCACCGCACATAATGATTCTCAAAGATGAGGCTCCATTATGGAATACAAAACCAAGCCACTCGACGTGAGCACCTGGGACGACTTCGCGCGCCTCGTTGAAGACAACAATGGGGTGTGGGGTGGGTGTTGGTGCACGTGGTACCATGGCAAAGAGCATGCCGGGGCCTCGGTTGAAGAAAAACGCGTTTTGAAGGAAGCCCGCGTCAGAGCAGGCGAGGCGCACGCTGCCCTCGTCTATCACAACGACACATGTGTCGGATGGTGTCAGTTCGGATCACCCGAGGAACTGCCTCGCATCCACAACGCACGGGCCTACCAAAAAGAGAACCCCGCGTTGCCTGACTGGCGCATCACCTGCTTCTTCTCGGGCAAAGGGCATCGCGGCGGTGGCGTCGCCTCCGCAGCACTCGCAGGCGCTGTTGCACAGATCAAAGCGCTCGGCGGCGGACGCGTTGAGGGCTATCCTGAAGACATTGAAGGGCGCAAGGCAACGCCTGCGTTTCTCTTCAACGGCGCGCTACACATGTTCGAAAGGTTGGGGTTCGAGCGGACGCGCAAGATCGGCAAGCACAAATGGGTTGTCACGCTCGAACTGTAGCGATCGGATGCGTTTACGTCTTCACCGATAGCGGTAAGTCTCCGAACAAACCCGGCGCGCTACCAATCTGTGCCCCTTCGATTTCGAGCATTTTGAGCTTCAGCTGCACACCGCCCGGCGCCGAAAAACCGGTCAGCTTCCCACCAGCACCCAACACGCGGTGGCACGGAACAATGATCGGAAGTGGATTGTGACCCAAAGCTTGCCCGACCTCCCTCGCTCGCTGTTTCTCGCCGATCTCGTCCGCGATCTCGCCATAGGTCGACGTTTCGCCCGGAGCCAGGTTTTGTGTGACCGCGTAGACCTTGGTTGCGAAGGGATCGACGCCTTCAAAACCACACGCGATGAATGAAAGGTCTGTACGATCCCCTTCGAGAAGTCCGGTCATGGCCGTGATCGCCTGTTGAACTGGCTCCGGCGGGAAACCCTCTTCTGCATTTCGCCGTTCTGCGAAGAAACGCGCGGTTGTCGCTGGACACGCATCTGGCAGTCGCGTTGCGACCACCACATCGCCGCACCACGCCACACCGCATGCGCCAATGGATGTTGCGAAGAGTGCAAACTGTGTGGCGTGTGACATGCTGGTCAACCAGCCCCTTCCTTGGGCGGTTGCGGCAGTCGCCAGAATGCGAATGTTGCGAGAGCAATAATGGCACTGACAAGCAAAAGCGCTGCGCGTGACGGCTCTATGCCCAAGTCCAGGGCGAGCGTTCCCGCAACACCGCTGAGCCATTGCATCGCCGCGACACCTCCAAACATCGCCATTGTGAAGACACTGAGCGCTCGGCCCGCCATTTCTGTGGGGTAAGACGCGCGCACGTCCGCGTATTGCAGTGTCACATAGCCGCCGGACAGGCCCGTGAAGACCGCAATCGCTACGTCAATCTGCACACCCCAGCCTATCGCCAGAAGTGCGAACTGGACGGCATAGGCAGCGCTGAACCACATGATGATGCGTCGGCGGCGGGGTGGGCCTGGATCGATCCGCCCGAACAGGTAGGGTCCAAGGATGACGGCAAATGATATCGCCAAAACGACGTTTCCGATGTCGATGAGGGATAGTGCATATCGATCCGTCAGGAGCGGGCCAATCCAAAGTCCACGCAAGGCCATGAACGCCGCATAGGTGGTCGCACCAAGACAGCAGATGCCAAGTGTGTGGGGTTGTGCGATCACGGCACCAAGGCCGCGAAGCTCAGCGCCTATCGTCTGATCCTGCCCCTGCGTTCGGGTTGGGTCCTGTTCCAGAAACCAAAACACGGCCAGCCAACTCAAGGCCGCCAAACCCGTGAGAACGCCAAATCCGACGCGCCAGGACCAGATCTCAATAATCCATGCGAGCGGGGTGGCCGTCAGCAGCATGCCCACGCCTCCCGTCGCGAGGATGATGCCTGAGAGCGCCGCGAACCTCTCAGCTGGGTAGCGTCTTGAGATGAGAACCATCGCTGCGAGAAGCGCGGGAGCACATCCAATCCCAAGCAGGCATTGTCCAAGGATCAGTAAGTCCACGCGATGCGCCATCGCAGAGATCACGCCCCCGAAAAGCGCGATCACAAAGGCAACAATCACGGTGCTTTTGGGCCCATATCGGTCGAGCGCTACACCCACAGCAGGTTGGGCGAACGCAAAGGCCAGATGAAACGACCCCGCAACAGCCCCGAGAGCCTGTGCCGACGCATTGAACTCGGTGGCCAATGGCTCTGCGGAAACACCAATGACCGTGCGAAAGGCGTGGCTGATGATAAAGACAAAGACCAACGCCGCCAGCATCAACGGCACGCTCTTCTCAGCGAGTGGCGCAATACTACCAGGTTGCATTCCGCGCGCTCCAAGAAACCGTGCAGGCGATAAGTTTGGCGACGGATATCAACCGTCTCACAGCATCAGCTCATTCAGAGCCGGATACGGCATGCCACTCTCGGTCCAACCAAATGTTCCCGCTTCGTAAAGCTCCTGCGCCGCGGCTTGCAGGCGTCCCGCAACGGCGCTGTAAAGCTGCGATCCAACGCTGATACGGCGGACGCCGCGTTGCGCAAAGTCAGAAACGGTTCCTACGTTGCCTATGCCTGCCAAGACGTTGATCGGTGTTTTGACGTGATCGATTACCTTGTCCACATCCGCGAGTGACATGAGCGCCGGGGCGAACAGGAGATCGGCTCCGGCCTCCTCAAAGAGCGACAATCGGGCGAGTATCTCATCGATGTCGCAGGCTCCCGCAAAGAGGCCATCTGCGCGAGCGCAAAGAACAAACGGGCGATCCAGCCCACGCGCGGCTTCGACGGCTGCGATGATCCGCTCCTTGGCTAGCTCCAGATCGAAAAGGGGAGCCGAAGTATCGCCAGTCGTGTCTTCAATTGATCCACCCGCCAGCCCGGCCTCACCAGCGAGGCGAATTGTGTCCGCTACCGCCTCAGGTGCTGCTCCGAACCCGTTTAACAGATCGCCTGAAACCGGAATGTCGACAGCTTCAACGATCGCGCGAGCATTCTCCAAAACGAGGTCGCGCGACGTTTCCCCATCCGTTTGCCCAACTGACCATGCGAAGCCCGCGCTGGTCGTTCCCAAACCAGAAAACCCAGCCGCTTCCAGCACACGAGCAGACCCTGCGTCCCAAGCGTTCGCCATGACAAAGCAACCACTGGCGTGCAGGTCCTCGAAACGTCTCGCTTTGTCCTCAATTGTCGCTGCCATTTCTTGTCCCGCCTGTTCAGTGTTCGCGTTCAACGGGCGAGTGGTTCTCGCGCGGCGTTGATGACTTGGGTCGCCAAGATTCCGATCTTCAGAGCACGGCGTAAAATCGGTGGATCGGTCCCCCATCGCCAGTGCGCGATTTGGTGACGGCCACAATGTTGTTGAGCCACGCATATCGCGGGTCGCCCGTTTCAAACTGCGGCGCAGCGCGAAAGTAGTAGCGCCATGCGCCGTCCGGATCGTCCGCTTTCGTGACATCAGCGGCATATTCAGCATCCTCGCGGCCTGACCAGAACCGCCCATGCCAATGGACATAGATCAGCGCGTTGTCCTGGGTTTCCCAGGTGAAGCGCACATCAAGGTCGCCGACGCCGTCCGCGCGGATGTTCACCCAGTCCGCGCCTGCGTCTTCTGTCACACGTCCTCTCAAATGCGGGCCATCAAAGGTGCCACCCGTCACGTCGAAGATCAACCGCTGTCCGCTCGGTCCTGCGCCCGTAGTTGTCGGTGGCAATTGAAGCTGCACCCGCGCTTCTGTCAGAAACACGAGTTCAGGCGGGGCGTCCGCATCCCAGCCTTCGGGGCTGAGCAAAACGCCACCACCGTTCGGGTTGACGCCATGGGCTTGGCTTTCTCCAGCCAGTACTGCGGCACTCAGCGCCCCAGCACCTACGAGCAAGCTTCTTCGTGTGTGATCCATCGGAAACCCTCCCTGTTCCTGTCAGTTGTTTGTGGCTTGATAAAGTTCGATCAATTCGCCGCTTGGACCCTGAAGGAACGCCATCCGCATGGGTTCTGGTTGCGCGCCGGACATAATCACATCAAGCGGCGTTCCATCCCATTCTTCATTGGGAATTGGTATGTCGAACCGGGCACCGCCGGAAGCGAGGGCTTGCGCGTAGGCGGCATCCACATCGACGACGGCGAGCGCCAGATGGTTCATCGGAAACCCCGGCGGAGACATGTCCCCGTCACCGGCAGGGTGTAGTTCGATGTATCGGCCTTCGCCTGCCTCAAGGAAAACACTCGCAACTGTAAACGGAAAGCGGTGCGTTCCTCTCAGCCCAATGATGTCTTCGAACTCTTCTCGAAGGGTAAGACCAAGACCTTCCATGTAGAAGCGCGTTGATACTTCCATGTCAGAGACGAAGAGGCTGACGTGATGGAGAACAGGAGTCTGTATCGGGCAAAACACCCTTTGGTCCGGTTGTACGGCATTAGCTGGATCTACAGATTTGTTCTGCTTTGCCGCCATCGTACGTGCCTTCCATCCTACTTTGCATTCGCATCTTCAAAATTACGTGCGCTCCGCACATATTGTCAAGTTGAAAATCGTGCGCAACGCACATATTGTACCGCCATGACAGACAGAACAGCCAATCTTCTCGGGGTCCTTGGTCTTGCCGTGGCCGACCGAATAGAGGACATCGCACGCGATATTCTGGGCCGCGTCGGCGAAACACCGGCCGCTCTGGTGGTCATCGGACACGGGACCGGATTGTCGAATGACGGGCTGCGTCGCATTTTGCGTTTGTCGCACCCGGGCACGGTTCGGCTTGTTGACAGGCTGGTTGCCGATGGTCTTGTTGAACGTGGCGAAGGAAAGGATCGGCGCGCGGTTGCGTTGCGACTTACCGAGCAGGGTCGAAGAATTCGCGACAAACTGCTGCAAGGCCGGCTCTCAGCCTTAGACGCATTGCTGGTCCCGCTCTCTGAACAAGAGCGAGAGTTGTTCGACGGTCTTTTGGACAAAATCCTGATCTCTATGGATACGACGGTCTCTGACCGGCGCACGCTTTGCCGCCTTTGCGACGTTCAGGTTTGCTCGGACTGTCCAATACCGGCGAGTGAAGGAAGAGCGGCGTGACTCTGCCGCTATCTTTAACATAATAAACCGTATCAGCGCTTTAGAATAGTTGGTTAAAGTACTGCATTTCTTTATAAAATAGGGCGACATCGTGTTGCAACCAAGTAGAAATGTCACCCGGTCTGCAAATTAGAAATGTCACTTATACTGCGCTGAGGAGAGCAAAGCCTGGCAGGGCGGAGACCTCATATATCGCAGCCCTGGCTGGCTTTGCGGG
>NZ_JAGHRB010000031.1 GCF_017743995.1 Ruegeria sp. R13_0
AACGTCCTTGGCCAAATCCAGGCCCACAGTCTTTACTGTCATTGGGTGGCTCCTTTCCTAGCAGTCGATGACAACTGCACTTTGGCACGTTCGATGCCGGTGGAGCAGGAGCCATCCACCTCATCCGCTTTGGGCCGCTCGCGAGAGCAGCCTTTGTTTCGAAATCACTGAGTCAACTTGCCGTTAGGCGGTCGCCACAAGGCCCACGGCAGCGCGCCCTTGGTCAGTTTTGATGGAGAAGTCGGTGCCAAGATGCGGGTCGGCTTCCGGGCCACAGAGCCACATTAGTGCCTTGGCCACCCACTCAGGAGGAATGTGCGCGTCCAGATCAAGCTGGCTAACAGGGTTGATGCCGGATGCTTTGATTGTAACTTGCATATCGGTCGCGACCGTCCCGGGGCTCAGGCCAACAACACGCACACCTTGATCGCCATATTCCTTATGCGCCACACGGGTCAGCGCTAAGACCGCCGCTTTGGTCGCGCAGTAGTGGCTCCAGCCTTCGAGCGCGCTTGTCGCGGCACCGGAGCTGATGTTGATGATCGTCCCACCGCCACCGCGCAACATCTCTGGGATAGCGTAACGCAGCCCGTGGTACACGCCCTTGAAATTGACATCAACTATCTGGCTCCAAGCTTCCGGGTCACTGTCGGCTAGTCGTGCAATCGGATCAATCACACCTGCATTGTTGATCAGCACGTCGATTGAGCCGGTCTTTTCAATAGCCGTGTTGATCAGCACCTCAATATCGGCAGGCTGGCTCACGTCGCAGCGGATTGCAGTAGCAGTGCCACCGCCCTCGTTTATCTCTTTCGCGATTGCGTGGATCCGCGCTTCGGAGCGTGCGGCAAGCACGACATGCGCGCCTGTGTTGGCAAAGTGCCGAGCAGCAGCTTCACCAATCCCGCGGCTGGCACCTGTGATCACGACGGTTTTGTTGCTGATTTGGTTCATATGACTATTCCTATGCTCCCTGAGATCACATCATTTCGGCGAATGCCGCTTCGATGGATTTCTGATCCGCACGCCAAGCGTCAAAAACATCTGAGGCCGAAGCCGGGTAAATGTCCTCTTGATCCACAACCACGGCGGCCAATATATCGCGGACTACGGCCTCGGGGTTATCTTTTGGCGCATCGATACCAGCGAGCATGTCGGTGTCGATACCAGCAGGGAACGCGTTAATGACCTGAATATCCTTTGGACGAAGGTAAGCGCGCAAGGACATGGCCATAGACCACGCCGCCGCCTTTGACGCATTGTAACCTGCAAAGCCGGGCGCGCTGATAAAGGACATCAGCGTCAGCATGTTGACGATAGCACCACCACCGTTCGATTCGATGATCGGCGCAAAGGTTCGGGTCATGCCGCGGAGGCCGTCATAGTTCACGGCCATATCCTGAGCGAGGCCCGCATCGGTTACATCAAGCGCACCGCCAAAGGTCAGCGACCCTGCGTTGTTGATCAAAAGTGTGACGTCGTTTACCGTGCTTGCAACCGCTTCGATCATGGATGTGTTGGTGACATCCAGCGCGAGCGATACAACGCGCTGAGGGTCGAGCTCGATCGTCTCACTGAGGGTGTCCACATTGCGGGAGGCAGCATAGACTCTGGCTGCGCAGTGCTCGATCAGCTGAGCGACATGGTGGCGACCAACGCCGCGATTTGCTCCGGTGACCAGCGCGACTGAGTTTTCGATTTGCATGGGTGCTCTTCAAGTAGCGTTGCGATGTACCGGAAATACTCATGTAAAAATCGCCGAAAAATACTTCTATTAGAAAGGTAGCCGTGCAAAAAATCGCACGAATGGATACCGAAGCTCTGAAGATCGTCGCGCTTGTTGCCCAACAGGGGAGCTTTGCTGCCGCCGCGCGCGTACTCTCAGTGGACCCGTCGTCGGTGTCACGCAGCGTTGCCACCGTGGAGGCGGACTTGGGGCTGCGGTTGTTCCAACGCTCAACACGATCTTTGTCCATCACGGAGGAGGGGGAGGCCTACCTTGCCCGGCTTGTCCCGCTGCTGGAAGAGTTGGATCATGCCCAAGATGAAGCCCGCGAGGTCTCCCGCCACCCTGCAGGTACGGTGCGCCTGACCACCTCGGTTGCCTTTGCTCACACCTGCGTCGTGCCACTTCTCGCGGACTTCGCTGCGCAATACCCTGACATCTCGCTTGAGATCCTTCCCAGCGACGCAAACCTGGATTTGGCGGCAAACTCCATTGACTTGGCCATTCGCCTTGCGCCGGAACCGACGGGCGATCTCATCAGCACAAAGTTGATGGATACGAGGTATCGTGTCGTGGCGTCGCCGGAGTACCTGGGGAGCAGTGCCCCACTTTCGGTTCCGACAGAATTGCAGAACCACAATTGCCTTCGGTTTGCGCTGCCTGAGTTTCGAACGCGGTGGCGCTTTCGATCTATTGGCGAGGGCCCGATTGAAGTTCCAGTATCCGGAACCGTAATCATCGCCAACGCTCTATCACTGCGACGCGCCGCGCTCGACGGTCTGGGCCCGGTATTGCTGGCGGATTGGTTGGTCAGAGACGATCTCGTAGACGGGGCCCTGGTGGATGTGTTTCCTGACCTTGATTGCACCGCGACCGAATTTGATACCGCAGCATGGATCCTTTATCCCTCGCGTAACTACTTGCCACGAAAGGTGCGCGTTACAATAGACTTCCTGCGGGCGGCCTTGAAACCGAATGCTTGAGCCAGTCCACTGATTTAGGATTGCAGCGAAAGTCCGGAAAGCGAGCTGCGACTGCAGCATCCGGACGGCGTTTCGAAGGTACGATAAGGGCCGTCCACGAAGAGCCATTGCGGCTCGCGATTGTGAATGCTGCGCGGGCCCGGAGGTCGGCTGTGAGCCCAACTTGATCACTCATCACGACGCAGCGAATGTCGGGTCTTGCACTCAGCTAATTACGGGGTGAACCCTATGCCACTTAGTCGAGCGCGTTCAGTAAAACCGGTTTGAATGCGTTCAGGAGGGATTGATTTTATACGTCCCGCACTAACCTCATTTGCCCAAATTGGACGTTTTTCGAGCAAACAAACAGAACACTGCCAAGCGTTACTGAGTGATGGCCACAACAGCCAGACAGTCGCCCTGCTTGATCAGGCCGGGGAAATGTCGTGCTGCCAGAATCCCAGTCTCATTTGAAATCACATCTGCAGGCTTTTGTCCTGACCCATCCAAGGGCCATATCCTTGCGATAGCGTCGCCCTTGGCCACGTCATTCGCGAGATCGACCAGCATTTCAAGCATTCCGTCGCAGGGTGAAAAGTGAAAGCAATCGCCGCCGGTGGTGTCAATCCGGGTTGAGCCGTCGCTTGTCGGGTCACCGTCCAGAATGCCCACGTGCTTCAGGATATTTTCTGCACCCCGGCGCGCAATGCCGGCTGAGCGTGCTGTGGCGGAGCCGCCGCCTCCAAGCTCGGTGGAGACAAAAATCTTACCGGCGTCCTCGACGGCCGTGTCGTACATGCCGGTGGAGTCGATTTCTTTTAGCGTCATCGAGTAAGGAGCGCCGAACGCCTCCATCGCGGCGATGCACGCCGCTTCTTGGGTTTTGTCCTCAAGCAAGTGGGCTGCGGCAAATGGAATAAAGTCCAGAGACTTACCACCGGAATGATAGTCCAGAACAATATCGGCCATGGGGATGAGCTGGTTCAGGAAGTAATCTGCAATCTTCTCGGTCACCGTGCCATTCGGTTTGCCGGGAAAGATGCGGTTCATGTTCAGGCCATCAATCGGCGAAATGCGCTTAGCGGCCCGAAACGCGGGGTAGTTCATGTAAGGAATGATGATCACCCTGCCGCGCACCTCTTCGGCGCTCAGATCATGTGCAAGCGACTGGAGCGCAATCGGTCCTTCATATTCGTCCCCGTGGTTGGCCCCAGTAAGCAGCGCGGTTGGGCCATCCCCGTTTCGAAACACAGAAATCGGAATTTGTATAAGGCCCCATGCGCTGTCCTCGCGACTGTGCGGAAGAGACAGAAAGCCATGAAACTCCCCGTCCTGATCGAAGGGAACAGTGCTTGAGATCGGATTGGTTGCGGTCATGGTTTGATCATCAGTTTGCGTGGAACATTGGCGAGCAATTCTGGTTCACCATCTCGAATGACAATGCTCTCGGTAATCTCAAAGCCCCATGCGTCCATCCAAAGGCCCGTCATAAAGTGGAACGTCATGTTTGGTTCCAGAACCGTTTTGTCACCCGCCCGCAGGCTCATGGTCCTTTCGCCCCAGTCCGGGGGATAAGATAGCCCGATCGGATAGCCTGTTCGGTTGTCTTTCTCGATACCGTGGCGGGACAAAACCGCAAAGAAGGCTTTGGCGATGTCCTCGCAGAGGTTTCCTGCACGGGCTACTTCAAGACCGGCTTCCATCCCCTCTTGAACCGCTTTCTCGGCTTCGAGAAAGTCATTTGTCGGCTGGCCAAGAAAAACTGTTCTCGATAGCGGGCAATGATATCTGCGATACACGCCCGCGATTTCGAAAAACGTTCCTTCGCCGGTCTTCATGGGCTTGTCATCCCAGGTCAGGTGCGGCGCGGCGGCGTCCGCTCCGGACGGCAAAAGCGGGACAAGCGCGGGATAGTCGCCCCCAGCACCAATCTGGTCGTCATAGCGCAGACCGGCATCGTAAATCTCGGCCACGAGCGACGACTTTGGAAGACCCGGCTCAACCACTTCGAAGATACGTTTGTGCATCTTTTCGACAAACCGCCCTGCGACACGCATATAGTCAAGTTCGGTCTCGGACTTTACGGCGCGTTGCCAGTTCACCAACGCTGTTGCATCGAAAAACGATGCGCCATGCAGACCGCTGGTCAAGGCGGCATAGGCCTTGGCCGAAAACCAGTAATTGTCCATCTCGACGCCGATACGCTTGTTGCCCTGACCGCGCTCGGTCAGACGCGCCGCGAGATAATCCATCGGATGGCGCTCGGTGGATTGCACATAGTGGTCCGGGTAGCCAATGATGTCGGCCTCGGGCAGCCATGTTGTGCGCCGCGCGCCTGCAGCATCTTGTCCGCGTCCGAACCAAATCGGGTCGAAATCAGTGCCGACGATAACAGCCTGATGCACATAAAAGGACCAGCCGTCATAACCTGTCAGCCACGCCATATTGGACGGATCCGATATTATGAGCACATCCAGCCCGGCAGCCTCCATTGCGGTTCGGGTCTTGGACAGGCGGCTTGCGAATTCATCGGGCGTGAAATGGAGAATGGGTGCGTTCATGGTGTTTTTCTTCAGCTGTTGAATGTAGTGCCCGCGCCTTTGGCCTCGGCGCGTTGCCTTGCGAGCGTGGCGATGGCGGTGTCCTGCACGCCAGTGCCCGTCAGATCGGCTATGATAATATCGCTTTCTGACCGCCGACCAGACACATTGCCAACGACGATCGCTCCCAACTCAGCAAACTGCTTATCGGGAGGAACAACACCTGCGGCTAGGGCGCTGCGCAATTCACCTTTGACGGCGCATTGCGATTGACTATCCGGTACGTACAGGTCCGCGTGGGCCAGACAGCCCGGTTCCAGCTCGACCTTGTGTTCCTGATCCGACCCCATCGCGATGACCAACTGCCCCGGTCGCAACCAGTCCGACATGACTAGAGGCGTGGAAGCGGGCGTGGTGGTCACGACGATATCCGCCGAGGATACAGCAGCAGCGACGTCCTCCTTCGCACTTACGTCGATCCCCATCTCATCCCGCAGTTCGGTCGCCAGGGCATCGGCCTTTGAATTGTCTCGCGCCCAGATCACTGCGTTTGCGATCGGTCGTACAAGAGCAAGAGCCTTCAATTGCAATCTGGCTTGAACTCCGGCCCCGATGACACAGACCCTGCTTGCGTCTTCTTTTGCCAAGTGACGCGCGGCCACGGCTCCGGCGGCGGCGGTGCGGACATCCGTGAGGTAGCCGTTATCCAGCAGCAGAGCTTCGAGAATACCCGTCTTGGAAGAAAACAACACCATCAACCCGGATGTGCTTGGCAAGCCCAATTTGGGGTTGTCGAAAAACCCTGGGCTCATCTTCATGGCAAAACTGTCAATGCCGGGGACATAGGCGGACTTCACGCACACTTCGCCATTATGGTCCGGAACCATCAACGTCATGATCGGGGGCATCACGACGCTGCCTCCGGCCAGCACGGCGAACCCCTGTTCAACGCAGTCAATCGCGTCGGTGTCCAGTGGAACCAGCGTGCGAAGATCTGCCTCGGTCAGTATTTTGATTTCTGGCAACTCAACTCTCCTGCGCCACATCTACATCTTCGCCGGAAATGATCCGATGATGCAGGTTCATATCAATATTCTGTCCCGAAACGACGACGATGCATTTGCTGGGTTCTTTGATTTTTCCCGACATCAGCGCGGCAATCCCAACACTGCCCGATCCTTCGATGACCTGACGCTCTTGCCAATAGGCGTGGCGGATGGCTGCGGCGATCTCTGCCTCACTGACCAGAACGATCTCGTCGACAAAGCTACGGGTCATTGAAAAAGTGTATTCGTTGTCCAGCCCGACCCCGCCGCCGAGGCTATCCGCGAGGGTTGGAAGCTCGGGGACCATAATGGGCTTGCCCGCCTGTTGGCTTTCATACATGGCGGCACCGCGCTCCATCGAAACACCAATCACGCGGGTCGATGGACTCAGCCTTTTGATGACCATGCCTACTCCAGAAATCAGCCCACCGCCGGATAAGGGGACCAGTACGGTATCGGGATCTGACGACTGTTCAAGCATCTCAAGCGCCAGTGTGCTTTGTCCTGCGATGATCTGAGGGTGATCAAACGGCGGCAACATCACCATGCCTTCGGCAACGAGCTTATCGACTTCCAGCTGAGCATCATCCTGTGATCGCCCGACGATACGCACCTCGGCCCCTTCTGCCTTGATCCCGTCTACCTTGTTTTGCGGCACAAGCTCGGACATGCAGATGATGCACCGGACGCCCGCTTGTTTTGCCGCGTATGCCAGACCACGACCGTGATTGCCGGTGGAGACACCGACTACGCCGTGCGCACGTTCGGCTTCGGTCAGCGACAACACAGCGTTGGACGCGCCGCGAAGTTTGAAACTGCCGGTTTTTTGCAGCTGCTCTAATTTGAGTTCTATGGTACCACCGGTTGTCGCGCTCAGGCTGGGTGAGGCGGCAATCGGAGTGGTCCGGACATGGCCAGAAATGCGCTGCCGCGCCGAATGGCTGTCCTGAAGAGTGATTTCAGATTTCATTGCTTATTCCGAGCATGTTACGTCTTAAACAGCAAGCCGCCGTGTGGCACGTCAGAGGGTATCCCCAGATGCCTCATGCACCGCCAGACCATTGCCTGATTGGACGTCACAACCGGCTTGCTCAGCCGCTCCTCCAATTCCTCGACACATCCGGCGGCCCGAACGGCGGTGCAGGAAATGAAAAGCGCATCGGCATCATCGGCGCAGGCAGCAGCCCCGCCCTCGACAATGCTTTCTTTGGATATACGCGCCATTTCGCGGTCATCGGTCAGCCCGAAACAGGCGGCGTTCACAACGGTGGCGCTGCGTTGCGAGAAATAGGCAGAAAGGGACTCTGTTACATCCTGCGTGTAGGGGGTCAGAACACTGACCTTCCTAACGCCCAACGCGTCGAAAGCATCAAAGGCGGCGGAACTCGGGGTCACGCATGGCACGCCGGGCTTGGCCCTGTTCATGTGTTCGGCCACCGTGTCGTTGCCAAGAACCACAGAGGCGGCGGTGCATCCATAGACCAGAACATCTAGCGCCTCACCCGGCAGAATGTCGGCCGCGGCAGCAGTTAGACGCGGGCCGGTCCGCATAAGACTTTCGTGAGTGGTCGGGTTTTCGAACGCGATACGATTCACATAGACGCCAACATCCTGACCTCGCAGCATCCGCGAAAAATCAACCTCGGTCGTGTGATCGGTGGCCAGAGCGACCAATCCGATACGCTTTGCAACGGGGCGGGTGTCGAGACGGGATGCAACGGATGAAATCGAAGACTTTATGGACAATTCCATTTCTACCTCAAACCACAAGTACAGGGCATTGTGCCAGGCTTGTCACCTTGTGCGAAACGCTTCCCAGCAGATACCCCTCGATTGATCCCAAACCACGGCTTCCCATGACAATCAGGTCGTTCTGATGCTCTTGCGAGAAGCCGACGATTGTGCGCGCAACGGGCCCGCCCTTGACGAAGGCACGTATGTTCTCGCAGCCTGCTTTTCGGGCGATTGATGCGCCATTTTCTGCGATTTCCTTGGAACGCTCGCGCATGATTTCGTCAATGTTATCGGGCTGTTCAACGTCTGTTACATACATTGACCCCTCGAGTACCGAATGGTGCCGATAGAGGGTTAATATCGTGAGTTCAGCGCCCGATAGTTTCGCTAGCTCCGCAGCCTTTTGAACTGCCGCGACTGCGCCTTCGGACCCGTCAAATGCGGCCAGTATTGATGTAAACATGCGTCAGCCCCCTATTTGCCAAAGGCCACATCGCGCAGGAAAAGCGCCAGTTGTGGGAAGAAGATCAAAAGAACCGAGACGGTAAGAAGCATGAACACGAAAGGTGGTGTTCCTCGGATGACCTCAAGATAGGGCCGCTTGAACACCGCCACCGCGGTAAAGATATCGCATCCAAAGGGTGGCGTGGCAGACCCGATTGCGGCCTGCAGCGTGATCAATGTGCCAACCAGGATCGGATCAAGTCCGGTTTGCGCGACAACAGGTGCAAAGATTGGAACAAAGATCAAGATCACGACGATCGGGTCCACGAACATGCAGCCGATGAAGAATGCGATCGCAATTGTGAACAACACACCGATCTGACCCATCTGGTCAATTCCAAGTGCCCCCAGCAGCTGCTGCGGGATTTGCGCGAAGGACAAAACCCAGGCAAATGCCGCCCCGGCACCGACAAGGATAAAGACCACGGCGGTCACCATTCCAGTCGACAGGGCCGTTTGATAAAGGTCCGTGATTTTCATGGTTCTGAAAATCACCACTTCCAGGAAGAGCGCATAGGCAACGCTGATTGCAGCCGCCTCTGTCGGGCTGAAAATACCGAAGAAAATCCCGCCAATGATCAGCACGGGAAAACCCAGTGGCCACAAGGCTCCGCGAATTGCGATCAACCGCTCACGCCAGGAGGCTTTCGGCTCGGTCGGGACATCGTTCAGTTTGGCATAGATAACACTGTAGATCGAAAACATGATCAGGATCAGAATGCCCGGCCCAAGACCCGCAATGAACAGTTCCGGAATGGATGCTTTTGCCACCACACCATAGATGATCATCCCGATGCTGGGCGGGATCAGAAATGCGATGTCGCTCGAATTCACGATGAGGGCGAGGATGAACGAATCCTTGTATCCCCCTTTGAGCATCCGGGGCCGCAGGGGCGTACCCACTGCGACAACGGTTGCCTGGGTGGAACCCGACACAGCGCCAAACAAGGCGCAGGCCGTCGCAGTGCTGACCGCCAGACCCCCTCGAATGTGGCGGACAAAGGCCATGACCATATCGATCAAACGGCCTGCAGACTGGCCCCGTGTCATGATGTCCGCTGCCAATATGAACATAGGCACGGCGATCAAAGACGCGGGTCGGATTCCCCCAAGCATCTGTTGAACCAGAAACTCGGTCTTATCGATGGAGCCGAACAATTGAACGACACCGATGAACGCTCCGGCAATTAGCGGAACCATCATCGGAAAGCCTAGCAGCAGAAGCACGACCATTACGGAAAACATCAACAGGGCCATATTAAAGCTCCAATTCCAGTTCCTGCGCATCCGCTTCGCGCAGATCAGTGGACAGATAGATGTCCGGCTCTTTGAGGTTTTGAAGGCAGGTCAATGCGTACTGAATGCCCGAGACGAGCAGCCCGACAGGAACCCAAAGAAAGCTGAGATAGACAGGAAATCCAAGCGCGGGATAAACGCGCCCCTTCGATTGAATACTGACGATGTATTGCACCGCATACCAAGCCAGAAGCAGCAGCAGTATCGAAGTGACCCCCGTGATGACGATCATCAAAACCTTCCGGATGCGTTTAGGCATAGCATCAGAAATGGCCGACATCCGAATATGGCGCCCATGTCGGGCGGCGTATCCAAGTCCAGCAAACGTAACTAACAAAATGAAAATGCTGTTCAGCTCTTCGGCAAAGATGATTGAGTGATTGAACAGAAACCGGCTGATGACATTGGCAATGGTATTCACGGCCATCAGGATCACGCCGATGGCCATGATCACACGTTCCAGCGCGGCAATGCCATTGTCCAAACTGTCGATCAGACCCGTCACGCCGCTTTTTTTGTCTGGCGTATTGTTCATCGTCTCTCCCCAGTGCCAGCCGACCCGGCGCATCACTTTGATTTTTTAGACGGCCTGCGGGCTCCAGAATTTTTGAAAGGGCCCGCAGTACACCGCACCGTGAATGGTTTGGTTCCTCTAGCGCAGCCTATTGCCGCGCCGCTTCCAGATCTTTCTTCATCTGTTCAAGGATAGCCTCACCCCGCGGTCCTGCCCGCTCGATAAATGCAGCTTCCACCAATTTGGCCCGCTCTTTGAACGCTTCGCGCTCTTCGTCCGTCAGGCGCACAATCTTATAGTCGGGATTGGATTCCTGGATCTTTTTCAGGCCGGTGGCGTCCAGTTCGACCGCCACGTCCAGAATGTAATCCAAAGCTTCCTGCGATGCCTTTTGCACAAGGGCTTTGTCCTCGTCGCTCAGCCCGTCGTAAAATTCGGCATTTGCCATTACGGCTGTCGTATATTGTCCGTGACCGGTGTAGGTCATGACCTTGGTGAGGTTATCCAGATCATAGGCTTCGATCCAGACCGTGGGGTTTTCCTGGCCGTCAACCATGTTGGTTTTTAAGGCCCCGATCAGTTCACCCCATGGCATAGCAATCGGAGACGCACCAAAAGCTTTGTATGTCTCCAGCAGCAATGGCGACGTCATGGTGCGAATTTTCATACCCTCCATATCTTCGGGGGTGCGGAATTCTTCCATGGTGGTCACGACCATTTCGCCCTCGGGGAACATCGCCAACAGCTCCAGACCCTGTTCGCGATAGCTGTCGTGGAACATCTCGTTGACCGCGACGCCCTCTTTGAAGAACTTGCGAACTTCCTGCGGATCTGTCGGCTGAACATACGGCACCAGAAACGCTTCGGCCTCGGGGATCATTGCGCCAGTAAAGCCCGGCGACTGGTCGATGAACTGAAGCAATCCGGCCTGTGCCTGTTCCATGGCATCAGCGGATTCCCCAAGCGAACCGATGGGGAAAATCTGAACGGTATGATCGGAATTGGCTTCGATCACCTCTTTGAACTTCAGCGCATACATTCCCTGCGGATCAGTCAGCGCCTCTTCCATGGCATAGCGCCAGTTGTCGGCACTGGCCGAGGTCGCTCCGACCAGCATTGCGAGTGCGGACGCTGCTGCAGCAATTTTCTTAATTGTCATGTTTGACTCCCTGTTTCATTGGCGCGTCTCAGGTTGGCCCTGATCGGCCGTTTGTAACTTCGAGGGCGCATGACAAATCATCCGACCCTGACGCCGCCAATGCTTTTGTGGAAAATCAAATCATGTCAATTTTTTTATTAAATCATGACAATTTTATCCAGCGTTTCCGTGCAAACTCAGATTGCGAGGAGCGCCGGTTCCGGTGAATTGCCTGCCAAACGGGCAATAATGCTCAATCCTTTTGCAAGCTCTTGCTCTGTCCCGATTCCGACACATATGCGGACGGCTTCCGGCGCGGCCTCTTCTCCGGTCCGAAAATTCGAGGACGCCGCAACCGCGACACCTTCGTTGCGCGCATGTTCGACAAAATCCCGCGCTTTCCACGGCTCGGGCAGTGGAAGCCAGACGTGCATTCCATATGGCGAAGAGGCGAAATCAAGCGGGCCGAACTTAGATCTCACGATCGCGTTTCTGCGGTCAAGATTTTTCCTTTGCCACTTCAAAAGGGTTTGCGCCGTTCCATCTACGATCCAACGCGTGGCGATCTCGGCCATAAGGGGTGTCGCCATCCAATTCGTAACAAGATGCCGATTCCGCGCGGCCGATATCATCGAGTCCGGAACCACCAGCCAGCCAAGTCGTAACCCGGGCAGCAGGCATTTCGTCACCCCGGTAAAGTAGAAAGTTTGATCCGGCGCCAGTTCAGCAAAGGCCGGGGATCTTGCAGGGTTGATCGGACCCCAGGCATCGCTTTCGATGATCCAGACACCATACTTCTTTGCGATGTCACACAAGGCCTGCCTGCGTTCAGCGCTTGCGAAGGCGCAAGTCGGGCCGAGGCCGGATGGCATTAAAAACAAAGCTTTGACAGCTTCACCTTTGCAGGCTGCTTCAAACGCCTCGGGCACGACACCTTCTGCGTCAATGGACAAACCCTGCAGGCGCAGACCCAGCGTTGAAGTCAGCGATTTAAGGGTATGATGACCCAGCGTCTCGGTCACAATCAACTCACCTGGCAAGGCGGCTGTTTGCAACGCGACACTCATGGCCGCCGTATTGCCGTTTGTCGGAATAATGCGCTCAGGGTCGACCGGCACCCCGCCTGCTGTGATCCAACGCGCGGCTTCTGTTACATGCCGCTCCAGAGTAGAGCGCGGTCGAAAGGAAACGAGCGTGCTTTGCGGCAGGTCCTTGGACAACTCGCTCAGCGTTCGGGCCATGCATTCTGCGTGGATGTCACCGGTGACAGGGGCGAGCATTGAGAGGTCAATAATGTCCAAACCACCCGACGCGCGATTCCACGGCACCTGAGCATCACCATCGCGCCCACGCACAAAGCTGCCGCGTCCGACCTCTCCGCTGATAAAGCCCAAACGGCTCAACTCGTCATAGGCACGGCTGACTGTCTGAACACTCAGCTCCAGCTCATACGACAGCGCCCGATGGGTCGGAAGCTGCGTTCCTGCGGGCAAATCACCGCTCTCAATCGCCTCAACCAGTTTTCTCGCAAGCGAGCGGTAGGCTGGGCGCACAAGGTCTTGTTTTTGAATCGGCCATTTTGTCATGATATTATCCTGAATAATACCAATACAATTGACAAGTACATTCCGATTTCGGATTGGTTTCATATGAGCATTCAACTTGACAATCGGGACCTTGAAATCCTACGCATCCTGAGCCGCGAGGGTCGGATATCGAAAACCGAGCTCGCCAAGCGCGTGAACCTCTCTCCGACACCCTGTTGGGAGCGTTTGAAACGATTGGAGAATTCAGGGCTGATCCGGGGCTACCGCGCGGATATCGAGCTTTCGGCGATTGGCCCAAGCGTCACGATATTCGTTACCGTCGAATTGGAACGACACAGGGCGCAGGATTTTCGCGCCTTCGAAGACACGGTTATCCAGCGCGATGAGGTCACCGCCTGCTGGGCATTAGGTGGTGGGTTTGACTACATCCTGCAAGTTGTGACGAAAGACGTAGACACTTATCAACGCTTCATAGACACGCTTCTGCACGCCGATCTCGGGCTGGCGCGATACTTCACTTACATCGTCACATCGACCGTCAAGGCCAGCGCACCCCCGTTTGCCGTCCTCGATGGCACACAGAAAAAGTGATGCCTTTCCCCGGCTGATTTCAGAGAAATCGTCTGCCCAAAGCCCCACAATCAGAAACACCCTCTGCGGCGTCTCGCGCTAACAAGGGTGCAGCCTTTGTCCAGGAGTTGCACCCATGCTTGCAGAAACTGACCTTACTCACGCTCCAACGGTTGATCTGGCTGATGCGTCACTGCTCAGGCATTTCGCCTATGTCGGAAATCAGTGGATTGCCGGACGCCGCCGAGAAGAATTTGGCGTCAACGATCCGGCCACAGGACATGTGCTGGGCCAGGTCGCCGCGATTGATGGCGAAGACAGCGCAGGCGCGGTCAATGTAGCCCATCGCGCCTTCACGTCCTGGGCAAAATCGCTGCCGCAGGACCGGGCAAAGGTGCTGCGCAAATGGCATGATCTGATTGTGGCCAACCGAGAGGACCTCGCGCAAATCATGACTGCCGAGCAGGGCAAGCCAATCTCGGAGGCGCGCGGCGAAATCGACTATGCTGCATCATTTGTTGAATTCTACGCAGAAGAAACCCGCCGACCCAATATCGAAGGGGTCACGTCGCATCTGAACACAGCCGAAGTCGAACTTTGGCGCGAACCGGTCGGTGTTGCGGCCCTGATCACACCGTGGAATTTCCCCTGCGCGATGATCACCCGAAAGGCGGCAGCAGCCATCGCTGCGGGCTGCAGCGTGCTTGTCCACCCGTCGAAAGAGACACCTTTTTCCGCGCTGGCCCTCGCCGAGCTCGCAGATCGTGCGGGTTTTCCGGACGGCGTCTTCAATGTTGCCACCGGAGACCCTGCGACAATCGTCGAGCCCTGGCTGACCGACACCCGGGTTCGGGCGCTGTCCTTCACCGGCAGCACCGAAATTGGGCGGATGCTTTATGCCCGGTCGGCGGAAACCGTTAAACGGCTGGTCCTGGAACTTGGTGGGCACGCCCCCTTCATCGTTTTCGAAGATGCCGATCTGGACGTCGCTGTGCGCGAAGCCATCAACGCGAAATTCGCAACTACCGGTCAGGATTGCCTCGGCGCCAACCGGTTCCTTGTTGCCCGCCCCATCTATGATGAATTTGTCGACCGGTTCGTCAAAGCCACAGCGGCGCTTTCAATGGATGCGGGGATCAACGATCCGGATCTCGGCCCGCTGATGAACGCGGCAGCTGTCGCAAAACAAATCGAACAGGTCGAAGACGCTGTCGCGCAGGGCGCACACTGCCTGCTCGGGGGGCAAGTATCAGACAAAGGCCCCTTGTTCTTTGAGGCCACTGTCCTTAGCGATGTGCCGACATACGCAAAGATATTCCACGAAGAGACATTTGGCCCGGTGGCAGCCATCACGCCCTTCGATGCCGAGGGCGAGGCGGTCGAGATCGCAAATGCGACGGAATACGGGCTGGTCGCGTATGTCCATACTCAGGACCCGCGCCGGATTTACCGAACAAGCCGGGCCTTGCAATTCGGCATGGTTGCCGTGAACCGGACCAAAATTACCGGCGCGCCGATCCCGTTCGGCGGCGTCAAACAGTCCGGGCTTGGGCGCGAAGGCGCCAGACAAGGGCTCGAGGCTTTCACAGAAATCAAATATGTCTGCCGCGACTGGGCGTGACAAAGGCGAGGAAAAAACAATGCTGACAAATGATCAACTGGCCGCATGGGATCGCGAGAATTTCTTTCACCCCTCAACACATCTGGCCAACCATGCGCGCGGCGACACGCCGTCTCGAGTCATCACAGGCGGGGAAGGTGTGTATATCGAAGACCGCGATGGCAAGCGTATGCTGGACGCGTTTGCCGGGCTCTATTGCGTCAACGTCGGCTATGGACGACAGGAAATAGCCGACGCAATTGCCGAACAAGCCAAAGAGCTTGCTTACTATCACGCCTATGTCGGCCATGGTACAGAGGCGTCGATCACGCTAGCCAAAATGATTCTGGATCGCGCGCCGGATCATATGTCCAAGGTATACTTCGGACTGGGCGGCTCCGATGCGAATGAGACCAACATCAAGCTCGTCTGGTACTACAACAACATCCTTGGACGCCCTGAAAAGAAGAAGATCATCAGCCGGTGGCGGGGGTACCACGGATCGGGCCTGATGACCGGGTCGCTCACCGGGCTCGAACTCTTCCACAAAAAATTCGACTTGCCGCTGGCTCAGGTGATTCATACCGAAGCACCTTATTACCTGCGCCGCCCCGAGGCTGGCATGAGCGAACAGGAATTTTCCAACTGGTGCGCCGCGCGTCTCGAAGACCTGATCCTCGCCGAAGGGCCCGACACGATTGCTGCGTTCATTGGAGAACCCATCCTTGGAACCGGCGGGATCGTCCCGCCGCCTGAAGGGTATTGGGCGGCCATTCAGGAAGTGCTGAACAAATACGATATTCTGCTGATCGCGGATGAGGTGGTCACCGGCTTCGGACGGCTCGGCAGCATGTTCGGCTCGACGCACTATGGATTGCAGCCGGATATCATCACAATCGCCAAAGGCCTGACCTCGGCCTACGCGCCGCTATCCGGTTCGATCGTGTCCGAAAAGTTGTGGTCTGTTCTGGAACAGGGGACAGATGAAAACGGCCCCATCGGTCACGGATGGACTTACTCGGCTCACCCTATCGGAGCGGCCGCGGGAATTGCCAATCTACAACTGATCGACAAGCTGGAACTGACAAGCAACGCAGGTACCACCGGCGCCTATCTGAATGCCGAGATGCAAAAAGCCTTGGGTAATCATCCAAACGTCGTTGAAATACGCGGCGAGGGTATGCTCTGCGCCGTCGAATTCGCGCGTGATCCTTCATCCCGGTCGTTCTTTGAGCCCGGCAAAAGCATCGGTGCAAAAGTCGCTGGAGCGCTCTTGGGGGAAGGCGTCATCGCAAGAGCCATGCCGCAAGGCGACATACTGGGATTCGCCCCTCCACTATGCCTCACGCGCGACGAGGCCGACCGGATCGTCGAGGCAACACGCCGAGCGGTTGCTTCCACCGACTTTGCATAGGCTCATCTTTTCGTTGCCACACCGCAGAGTCACTATTCGAACGTGCTTGGGCGTCAGCTCCTGATTTCGCAGTTTCAGCCAAAGTCCAGTCTGATGAAGCTGCATCGCAGCGCTTGACAAGATCGGCAAGGTCCGGATTGGGCCGGTCATTCCGGCCCGATTTTTATTCCGTCTTGTTCAAATCGCCAGTTGTCAGGATCGCGCCGGCCTGAAGATCTTCGGCGTCCAGCATCGTTGCAACCCTTTCGAGCGCGGCAACAAGCATTGCCTGCTCCCAGTCCTCCATCTGCTTGAACCGCTGCACATAGAGCTGTTGCAGCGGATCTGGAGCGTCCTCCAGGGTTTGCCGCCCGCGATCCGTGATCAGGATGTTGGTCTGCCGTCGGTCGGTCA
>NZ_JAGHRB010000032.1 GCF_017743995.1 Ruegeria sp. R13_0
AACGTCCTTGGCCAAATCCAGGCCCACAGTCTTTACTGTCATTGGGTGGCTCCTTTCCTAGCAGTCGATGACAACTGCACTTTGGCACGTTCGATGCCGGTGGAGCAGGAGCCATCCACCTCATCCGGAATGGGCCGTCCTTGAAGATGGCGCAATCGCACAGTTAAGCGGATGCTGCGTTGCATCCGATGACCGCGAAGAGCCCAAACTGACCGATGCTGCGCGATGCCCCAATTACAGCAATGCGCAGAAAGCGGACTTTGCATATTTTATGAGAGCCGCACGAAATTACCTTTCACGAAGTGACGAACACGCCGCCACACAATCAGGCAAACTTATAGTTCGTAGTGTTCCAATAGAATCTCTGTGCGGAACCCGGAATTGCTTTAAGGTTGCGTAAACATCGTTGCTTCCTCACTTTGAGACAAAGTTATCCATAGCAAGATTGAAAGAGAATTAAATGAAACGCCTGTTTCCATCTCTGCCGGAGAACGCGACACTCGGAAGTGTCTATAAAGCCTTTCCAGACAAACTTTCTCCACTCTGCGCGTACGAAAGCCTTGTGATGAGGGGCGAGAGCGATCTCTCGGTTGCTGAACGTGAACTAATCGCAGCTTATGTCTCCGGCTTGAATGCTTGTGCGTATTGCCATGGGGCGCACATCGTTTTTGCCAAAGCCTACGGAATTGAAGTCGAGACAATCGAGGCACTGATGGAAAACCGCGATACGGCTCCCGTCGAGGATCGTCTCAAACCGTTGCTGGCATACATCGAAAAGCTTACTATCTCGCCATCACGAATGACGGAGGCCGACGCAAAAGCAGTCTACGCGGCAGGCTGGTCGGAGAGTGCGTTGTTCGATGCCATCCAAGTTTGCGGTGTCTTCAATCTCGTGAACCGCTTCATAGAGGGAACAGGTGTTCAAAGCCCTGGCACCGATCCAAGAGAAGCGGACGAAGCCACTTTAAACCGATACCGCAGTGACAGCTTCTATACCGATTTCGGACGAGAGAACGGCCTCGACATCCCTTGATTTGATTTTGCTCGAACTTTCGAACGACGACAAAAAGCTGGTCCGATATCGCGGCAGAAGCGGCCTTGTCTCCCGAGGTTAACCAATTCGTCGATACCAGTCGGCACGTTCAGTTATTTTGGTGGATCCATGCTCAAGTCTCAACGATCCATCCTGCTTTTCGTAGATAACCAAATTTCTGATAAGGTTTGGAGACTTGTGGTCATTGCAAGGGGAGCGAGTTGCTTAAATTTGACGCTGAAACAACGAGATTACTTGAAATCGCCTATCAGGGAGCTGAATTGACGCGGCGAAGACAGGCTTCATTTGATGCGCTGCGCCCTGCTCCGAGTGAGACTATTTTGGACATCGGTTGTGGCAACGGGATGCTAACAGCGGAGTTGGCCCGCGCAGTTGGCTCAGATGGCTATGTCATCGGGATCGACACAAGCGAGGATATGACAGCGGCCGCAAGAGAACGATGCAGCGACTACGCAAATGTGGAGTTTCGTGCTGGTGCCGCAAATTGTTTGCCCATTGAGGATGAGAGTGCTGACAAGGCCGTCTCGGTACAGGTCTTTGAGTACATCGAAGACGTAGACGGTGCGCTGGCTGACACGCTGCGGTGCGTCAAACCCGGCGGGCGGCTCGTCATCAGCGATCTGCACTTTGGCAGCTTGATTTGGTTCAGCGATGAGCCCGGCAGAATGCAAAAGATGCTGACTTCCTGGAACCAGCACTTTGTGAGTGGTTCCGTCCCGGAAAGACTGCCTGCACTGATAAAGGCTCGCGGCGACCATGTGGAAGATGTTTTGTCGTTCACAATGACGGATCACCAGCTAAAGCCAGATGGCCTCGCAATCATGATGATGCACCTCATGAAGCAATACGCTGTCTCAAATGACCATGTTGATCCCACCGTAGCGCAATCGTGGTTTGATGAGCAGCTCAGCCTTGCAAAAGTTGGACGCTTCTTCTTTTCGATGACCCAATTTGTCGTCGTGGCGCGCAAAAAGGGCTGATCGTTCTACAATGTTGCCACTTGACCTCGGCCGTGCTCGTTACCCCGCACCACCTCATCGCCCACACTATGTCAGCGTTTCTTGGTTACCATGCTTGGTCTCCGCTTCGAAAAAAAATCTGACTTTGTCATAGCCAGACCGACGCCTCATAAAAGTGATTAGGAATAGGGCGAATAGCAGAACTATGGATTCAATGGATCAGGATAGATAGTCTTCCGTGCAGGGGAGGACGGGAGTGGAACGTCGCCTTACTACCATCTTGAGTATTGACGTCGTGGGCTACTCGCGGCTGATGGAACGCGACGAGTCAGCGACCTTGGCAGCACTAAAGTCGCACCGGTTGGAACTCATTGACCCCTTTGCAGCGAGTTTTGGTGGCAAGACGATCAAGTTGATGGGTGATGGTGCACTGCTGGAGTTTGAGAGCACCGTAGAGGCAATGAAATTTGCCGTTTCTGTACAAAACGAAATGCTTTCTCGAAATTTGGACGTTCCAGAAAGTGAAAGAATTATTTTTCGGATCGGCATAAATATCGGAGATGTGATTGCCGAGGACGGAGACATATATGGTGATGGCGTCAATGTCGCTGCCCGCCTTGAAGGCTTGGCTGAACCCGGAGGTATTTGCATTCACCGCAGCGTGCGGGATCAGGTGCAGGACAAACTGGATCTGAATTTCGAGGATCTGGGTGAGACCGAAGTCAAGAATATTGAGAGACCAGTCCGAGCCTTCGAAGTCGTACTGGATGACAAGGCCAAGGCTTTGGCTGTATCAGAGCCAGTTGCGCATACGAAACCACACATATCCAAATGGGCGCCAACTCTGGTCGGTGCGTTATGCATCTGCTTGGTGCTGGTTGCGGTAATATTGTGGCGATCCAGAGATGTGGCCCCCCTGACCGACCAAGAGGAGTTGGCGCTTGCCATCCCGGACGAACCTTCCATCGTCGTTTTGCCCTTTGAGAACCGCTCAACAGTTGAAGAGGTCGGCTATCTGGCAGAAGGTTTTGGAACAGCAATAACGACGCAGCTTTCAAAGTTTCCACAGCTATTTGTGATTGCTGGTTCGACTTCGATTACCTTTGCGGACAGCTTGGTCAAACCGCGAGAAATTGGTCGAGAGCTCGGTGTGCGATACGTTCTTTCAGGTAGCGTTCAGAGCGTTGGCGAGAGTATTTCAATTAACTCAACACTTATAGAGACAGAGTCGGGGCACGCATTATGGTCGGAACAATATGACATTGGGATCGAAGAATTGTTTGCTGCTCAGGCCGACCTTATTCGGGAAATCGCATCAACCCTGAAAATAGTAGTAGAGGAAGAAGAAATCGCGTCGCTTAGGAAACGGCCGACCGATGATCTAGAAGCGTATGAGCTTTTTCTGAGGGCTGTCGCCAAAAGCAAGCTGTTGAATACTGCAAGTCGGCAAGAGGCAATTGAACTTCTGGAACGAGCAATAGAGCTCGATCCAGACTATCTTTCTGCACATATTGAACTGAGCGGTCGCTATCTTAGCCTTTGGCGTTTTGGTGGGTCGGACGATCCAGAAACTGCGCTGAACAAAGCCCGCAGGCACGCACAGCGTGCGTTAGAACTGGATCAATCGGACTATCGTGTCCAACATCGCTTAGGACAGCTACACTTGTTTGCAGACCACGATCACCAACTCGCGTACCAAGCGTTTCAGCGGGCAATACGGGAGAACCCCAATGATCCTGAGGTCCTATATGGTATGGGCTTTCTACGGTCGCTTATGGGTGAGCCAGCCGAAGCGATTGACTGGAACAACAAGGCTAAAAAGGTCAATCCGCGTTATCCCGGCTGGTACAATTTTAACGCAGCCCTATCTCATTTCCTAATCAGAGAATACGAACAGGCAATTCTGCTGGCAAAATCCGGTATCTCAACTTATCCAAAGTCGCTTCCTCCGCGCCGAATCTTGGTCGCAACCCTTGCTGATATGGGACGTCTGGAAGATGCTCAAGTTGAAGCAAAGAAATTACTCGAAATCAGGCCGGACTTCCGTGTTTCTACACATAGAAACACACCCTTTATGCATGCAGAGGACCAGGATCGGTATTTCGGTGCGATGATTACTGGCGGGTTGCCTGAGTAGCAAGGTTTTCGAAACCCTGAATACTGGCTGTATGCGCGGTTTACCAAGCGTTCGCCTGCTTTGTCTCACGACCTATTTGAAAT
Source organism: Ruegeria sp. R13_0 (assembly GCF_017743995.1). Taxonomy (GTDB): domain Bacteria; phylum Pseudomonadota; class Alphaproteobacteria; order Rhodobacterales; family Rhodobacteraceae; genus Ruegeria. The sequence continues at coordinate 4,234 of NZ_JAGHRB010000032.1, forward strand.
AAAGCTCGATTTTGAATGTCTGGTTTGGGCTGCAAGCGGGTGTAAGTCGCTGAAGGGCCAAAGTCAGATTTGTCCCGCAATGTGTGAGCTCACCGCGGATCAGAATTTGCAGTCGCGGCGAATGTCTCCTCTCACGGACCACATTGCAGCATCACCAGCCACAGACCAAAGGCGGGTTTGGGCCGAAGCTTCTAGCTCTAACCTACGGAAAGCGGATGAGAAACACACCACCAATCAACAGGGTTGCACCGATCACACGCTGCGGGTTGATAGCTATTTGTGGATTTCCGAATGCACCAAAATGGTCCAGCACAATCGCCGTCAGGATTTGACCCGCGATCACCAGAAGCGCAGTTGTCCCGATGCCAAGACGCGGTGTCACAACAACGATGGCCAGGATGTAAAGCGTCGCGATGAGCCCTCCGAGCCATACGGTTTTGGGCGCCCGGATGAGTTCCCCGAATTCCGGTAGGGGTTGGCGAAGTGCGGCTATGACGATCCCCAACACGGCGGCACCAACAAGAAAAATGATCAGCCCAGCGGTAAAGGGGCTCTTTGTCACTGCTCCAAGCTGTGCGTTGAACGCAAGTTGAAACGGCACTAATGCACCAGTGGCCAACGCGGCGCCGATCAGTATCGAATTCTGCATGGTTCTCTCCAACAGCTAGGTCCATTGGTTGACGGCGTCGCAACGCCGCCAACGCTGACTGAATTCACGCCACAAGCGGCAGAACAGATTTCATGGCCGCTTCGACCGATTTGGGATCGCTCAGAACGCTCGGCAGCAATTGCTTGGCGTAGGTGCCGGGATAGACATCCTCGACCGCTTGTTCGACGGCGTCGAGCGCCTCTCGTGCGACCTCTTGCGTCGTCGCCTTTGGTTCGGGGTAGTTCTTAGCAAGCTCGGTATCCACCTGCGCGGGCATTGCGCCAACAACCAAAGTCCCTTGACCGGCAAGTTCGGCGCGGATGCCCCTGGTCATGGAGAGTGCCGCGGCTTTTGAGGCCGAGTAGGACCCAGCCATCGGCATGGCGACCAGCGACAGAAAGGAAAGAATGTTGAGGACGGCGCCGCCCCCGTTGGCTTTCAGGACAGGCGCGAAGGCGCGCGTCACGCGAATGGGGCCGAAATAGTTCACCGCCATCTCGGTTTCGGCCGCCTTCAGGTCATCTGTCGAAAGGAAGCCTTGGTCGAAAGTCGTTCCGGCATTGTTGACAAGCAAGGTGACGTCCTGCGCGGCTTTGGCCGCAGCCGACACCTGTGCGTCATCGGTGACGTCCAGCGCGAGCACGACGAGCTTGTCTCTATACACACGGGCCAGGTTGGCCATGCTTTCCGTGTTTCGGGCACCCGCATAGACCTTGGAGGCTCCGCGTTCAAAAAGTGCCGTGACTAGCGAGGTGCCAATGCCGCCATTTGCACCGGTAACGACGGCAATCGAGTTCTTGATGTTCATCTTTTTTCTCCATTTTTGAATGTGAAAGGAACTGCCGCGTTGGGCGGGACAGTCCTGTTTCAGGACGGTGATGGCGCGCGGTCACATGCCCTGCGCTATCTATGCTTCCTGCTGCTGGTGGGCCCGAGCGGCTCTTGGAGCCGCCCGGTGCGGTTGCGTCACGCCACCCGCGTGCGGGCGATGGGGCCAGGGTCCGACTCCACCATGCGGAAGCCAATTCGGATCAAATCCTCATCCCCATCAAACTCGTGATGCGCGACGTGGTGAAGCAAAACGCCGATCTGTTCGAGCTGGCGTGCCGCCGATATGGGCCCCGCGTTCACAGGTCGGAAACCAGCGTCTTCGATCAGGGTGCGCGTCGCCATCTTGGCGTCCGCGTCTCCGCCGACATAGAAGACGCTTTGCCGATCTCCGTGGTTACTCCAGGCAGCGGCTTCCAGAACGGGGGCTGCGATGGTGCTGAACGCCTTTACCACCTGCGCGTTCGGCAGTTTGCCTTGAAGCTGTTCGGCCGTGGAGTTCCCAGCCATGAACTCGGTGTCGTGGTAGTGCATGAAGTCTTCCGTGACGCCGAGGGGGTTCATCGTCTCAATTACGGTTTTGCCGTCCAGGGCGTCGCCGATCTCTGCCAGCACCGCATCAAGGCGCGGCCAGTAGACTGAGAAAAGCACCATATCCCCGAAGGCCGCGGCCTCGCGCAAGGAACCGGTACTCACGGACCCGCCATGACCCGCCGCTTCGATGTCGGCCAGCACCGGGTCGAGTTTGTGGATCTCGCCATCCTTTGACAGCATGATCTCGTGACCGGCATTGGCCCAGGCACGCGCAAGACGCCCGCCAATGTTTCCTGCGTTAATGATCCCGATTTTCATCTCTTTTCTCCTTCTAATTGTGTTCGGGGTTAGGCGGCGCGGCGCGCGTCAGCGACACCGGCCGTGTTCTCATAGAATTGGCCGCCGGTGATCCGCGCGTCGCGCATGTCGAACCGCGCGATGAAGTCACTGACGGCGATCTTCGCCGTCTCGCGGTGCCGGAAGACGAACCGGCCCTCGACAAAGACGCCGTCGCCGGCATCGGTGTATTTCTGTGCATCGAACTCCAGTGCTTCAAACTCGGAGAACAGAAGCGTTGTCAGCTTGATGTAGCCTTCTTTACCCACATGCTCGTACCCCGCCCATGGGATGGAGGCCCGCAAGTCTGCGTTGTCAGCGGTTCCTACGATCCAGCGAAACGCTGGCTGTGCGTAATTGGCGAATGCCGTGTCGAAATCTCCCTCGTATTGAGCGCCCAGAAACCCCTTAACGACTGCGATGTTCTTGGTGTTAGTCATCTCTATCTCCTTGGTTCATGTCTCAGTTGATGAACCAAAGATGCATCGAAATAGTGCATTGAAAAATAGTCCTCGGGGAGACAGATTGTTGTCTATGGATACAACAATTGAAATTTTGGAACTGCGGACGCTTGCCGCCGTGGTGACCTCTGGCACATTCACTGCCGCAGCAGAGGCCCTCGGGACAGACAAGGCCCATGTGAGCCGGATCGTGACGCGTCTTGAGAAAAAGCTCGGCGCGCGACTGCTGGAACGATCAACCCGTCGCCTCAGTGTCACAGAGATTGGTCGCGAGGTCTATGAAAGAGCCACCGGGATTCTTCAGGCGCTCGAAGAGACCGAAAACAGCGTGGCCCAGTCGCAAGGGAAACCGATAGGAACCCTCAAGCTGACGGCCGGACCGGAGTTCGGAGTACTCGTCGTCAACGCGTGGATTGCGAGTTACCTCCGAGAATACCCGGATGTCCGCGTGGAAGCAGAGTTTTCCAACCGAGTCGCCGACATTATTCACGAAGGCATTGATGTCGCTATTCGGGTTGGACGTCTTTCCGATTCAGAGCTTTCAGCGCGAAAGCTGGGAGAGGTCGCGTACCATTTCTACGCCAGTCCCAGCTACTTGCGGGAAAGAGGTCCAATAGCGCATCTGGAAGAGTTGGAAGACCACGATAGCGTGGTCTTCACGCCCCGCGGAGCGCCGCACTGGACGGTTTTTCGTGATCGGGAAAAAAAGACTGTTTCTCCAAAGCCAAAGTACCAAGTTAACAACAATCAAGCCGCCCTCGGAATGACGGTCGAAGGAATGGGCGTTTGCCTTCTTCCGTCGTTCATGGCTGCCGCAGCAGTCCGCAACCGCACTTTGGACATCGTGCTGCCTGAATGGCGTCCGACCCCCGTTCCAGTACACGCTGTATTCCCTTCAACCCGATACCTCGCACCAAAAGTGCGCGCCTTCGTTGATCTCGCCAAGGCGCAGTTTCGCGTCGAGTGATCGGTAGTGCGGGAGCGGCGCCTTGTAGCACCCGTCGCTCTGGATCAGAGCCTGTTCAATGAGGCGGCAGCACAGTTGTTGAAGGATCATCTGAATGTCGAGATCGACTGGCGGTTGCTCGACGAGGCCATCCGCTTTGCTGGGGAAGCACGCGATTGTTGGCTTTAGATCGCTTCTGTCCCTGATGACACACTCGTCCTTCTTGAATTTGCGTGATTAGAACGCCTTGCCGTCGGAACACCAGACTGCGTGGCGCGGCAGGACGGATCGCTACGGTGGATCCTGTTTTAGCACCATTAGGCCTGCACTGTTGAAGAGATTGTAAAGCCAGATTGAACAGACCCGTGCACGCGAGCGTTCGCCCGCGTGCATGATTGCCCCCATCCTTTTGCTTGGTTTTTCATTTCAATCCACGAAGGGTGCGGTGGAATGACAGCAGGTCCTCTACATAGATCTCGGGTGTTTCGACCATTGGGAAGTGACCTCCGCGCTCGGGGTTTGTGTAGTGGATAAGGTTGCTCCGCGAACGTTCCACATACTCTTTGGGTGGCAAGGGGAAGGTCGGGTCGGGCCAGGCCGTGACGCCGGTGGGTGTGGCGACCATTTCGCCTTCTGCCAAGACCGTGACGTTCTCGTGGGCCAGCATCAGGTAGGGCCACAACGACGTTCTGAAGCTGTCGGTGACGATGTAGTACATGACCTCATCAATCAGCCGCGTCGGTTCATAGACATCGTCGATTGAGGCATAGCTTTGATCCGTCCAATAGAACCACTTGTCCCAAATCCAGGCGGCTTGACCCACCGGGTTTTCGTGCAGCGCTGCTGCAAGCGTCTCACCGCGTGCAATGTGGGTCAGGATGTAAGCTAGATCAGTGAAGGCCGACGCGGCCTCGCGTTCGACAAAGGCCTGTTCTGCGGCTGTCGGGTTTTCGCCGACCGAGCCGGAGAGCCAGGGGGATTCCGCGTGCCGGGGGTAGAACATATGCACGTGATTTGCTGCGACTGCCTCGGGGTAGTCGATGCCCATAAAGGTGGCGGTAATGGCGCCTTGGTCCCCGCCGTGGGTCACGTAGCTGTCGTATCCAAGGACCTCTGTCATCAGCGTGTGAAAGCGCGCGCCGGTGGCCCGCAAGCCCTCGGGCACGTCGGGCGCTTCGGACCAGCCCACACCCGGGATTGAAGCGACGACCACATCATAACCATCCTCAGCATCACCGCCGAAGCGTTGGGGATGCGCCAGCTGCTCTATGACATCGACGAACGAGTAGGGCGAATAGGGCCATCCGTGCAGGATCAGGATGGGTGTCGGGTTGGACCCGCTGCCAGGTTCGTGAATGAAGTGCAGGTCATTGCCATCAATCTCGGCGCGGAAGTTCTGAAACGCGTTCAGGCGGTCTTCGGCGTTGCGCCAGTCGTAATCATTGGCCCAGACCTGTCCCATCTCAGCCATCCAGGACTGCGACATGCCCTGATCCCAGGGCGCCATTGTGGCGTCGGCGGAGAGCTCCGGTAGGAACTGGTGATCGCGAACCTTGGCCATAATGCGGTCAAGACGATCCTGAGGAACCTCGATCGTGAAGGGCTCCGCAGTGCCGCCTGCGAGGCGCGGGGCGTCTGCTGCGAGGCTTGCGAAGGGAAGGGCGATGCTTGCTGCGACAGCAACGGCTGTGGCAGTCAGGAAAGAGCGTTTGGTGTACATGGCTTTGCCTTTCGATTGCTGATGAAAGGAAGGTAAAGCAGGTAGTATAGTGGAAAAATCGGACCTAGAGACTGCCAGAATTTACTTTTTGTCACCAATCTAGGGCCGATGGTCATCCGTGTGGGTTTATGAGGTCCGCAGGACTGAACAAAGAACCGCCGCAGGTCCAAATCTGCGGTGGTTCATGTTTTGGTGTGTGGATGCGCAGCGGGGCGAGCGCCACAAATGCAGCGGTCATGCCATGAATGCGTCTTTATGATCGGTGGCAAAGTCCCGAAAAGATCGCGGGGTACGGCCCAGAAGGCGTTGGGAATCCTCGGTGACCTGCGCATATTGACCCGTCGCAAAAAGCGCTTGGATTTCCGCCAAGCTGTGTGCTGACCATTCTGGCATGCCCTGATCGCGCATTTCATGTTCAGCAGCCTCTTGCGTGATCGGAACATACTCCACCGGTGCGCCGCGGACGTCTGCGATGATGCGGGCGACATCGTGAAAGCTCAGGCTTTCCGGACCGGTCAGATCGTAGGTTTTTCCGATGTGCCCGTCCGTGGTCAGAATGGTCGACGAGATATCGGCAATGTCGCGGACATCAATGGTGCTTTGCGCAGCGTCGCCAAGGGGCAGATAGAATTTGCCGGTCGTCGCAATCCCACCGGCCTGCCACAGCATGTTCTGGTGAAACGAGTTTGGCCTAAGGATCGTATAGGGCAGCCTGCTGGCGCGAAGATCTGCGTCACTTGTCGCGTGCTGGCGGATCACTTCGGAAGGGGAGTCTACTTCCGCGCCCATGCCTGAAAACTTCACTACATGGGAAACGCCTGCGTCACGCGCCGCATCATAGAAATTGCGAAAAAGCGCAACCGTGTTCGGCTGTACCGCTGTCACGACATAGGCTTTGTCGATGCCATCAAACGCAGCACTGAGGCTATCGGGCGCGCTTAGATCGCCTTGCATCAGTTCGATGCTGCCCGGTAGCGTAGCGCGCGCGCTGTCGATGTTTCGCACAAGCGCGCGTACGGGGACGTCTCTTGAGAGAAGCGTGTCGATGAGCGCGCGACCATTGGTACCGGTTGCACCAGATACGAGGATTTTTGAGTTGGACATTTTGCTTCTCCGGTAGAATCTGGCGGCGCTTGGCAGACCTAAGCGCTCCTGTGGCTCAGACTGTCATGTCGCCAGTGCTTTCGAGGGTTTCTTGCCTTAAGCAGCGCTATCCTGTCGATACGTGGCCACACGTTGCCGAACCTCATCCGGTGTCAGGACAACGTTCCAAACCGGGCTGCTGGGGTCTAGCGCCGCCGAGTCCGCAAGACCGCCGATATCCACAGGTACCAGACCTGCTTCGCGGATCAGCTGCTTCATCGTCGTTTTGTCGACATCCAGGTTCACGGCAAAAGGCATAGCAACCTGAGGATCGGCTACATTTGACTTGGTTTCGACATAGCCCGACCACAAAGAGGTGAAAGCTTTGCCGATGCGCGCGTTGGGCAGTTTTTCTGCCATGACCAGCCCGGCGATTTCACCGTCAGGTATCAGGGCTTCAAGTTTGCCGTTTGCGTCATACCCAAGCGGGTTTGTAGCGTCGATCACCAGCTTGCCAATGACGTGCGGCGTAATGGCTTCGATGGCATTTTCCACAGTTGGGTAGTTCACGGCAAGCAGAACGACGTCGCCAAAGGCTGCAGCGTCTTCAGGCGTGCCGAAAAACGCTCGATCGCCCAGAGCCTCAACAAATGCGCGGTGTTTGTTTGGATCGCGCGCGCTCAGAAAAACGGCGTGACCCGCTTGGTGCCAGAGTTTTGCATAAAGGCGGCCGATGTCGCCTGCTCCGATAATCCCGATGTTCATGTCATGTCTCCTTCAAAATGTACTCAACTGTTCCGCTCGTCATGGATTTGGGTTTTGACCACAGCGGAAATTCCATTGCCCAGTCGTGAGAGAAAGAGGGTGGCGGTTAGAGCGTTGCCATCGGTGCCCGTGATTGCAAAACTGGTTGTCTCACCATCCTTAAGTTGGCTCTCGATCCGCATAGGTTGGCCAACTCCATCAGGCCCTTGCAGGATAGTAATCGTCACTACCGACGCGGCTTCGTCGACACTGTAGTAGGCTGTCGCGTAACGATCCGCGAAGAACATGGTTTTCTCGTACTGTGCGACGCTGGCACTTTCCTCTGCGAAACCTGCTGTTCCCGTAAGGATTCCAAGAATTGTTAAGGCGTGAAGTTGTGTTTTCATGGTTAGGTTCCTTTCATTTCGTCTGCAATTGATGATAGAGACGAAATCATTTGGGAAAAATTGGACTGGAACAGACACAGTATGCACTTTTTGTCATGAATGAGCTTCCTCCTATGTCCTCGATTGCCGCCTTCGTGCAGGTGGCGGAACACGGTGCCTTTAACGAAGCTGCACGGGCGATGGATTTGTCGCCGTCAGCAACTTCCAAGGCTGTAACGCGGCTTGAGGATCACCTTGGTGTCAAACTGCTTAACCGGACAACCCGCAGTGTAAGCCTGACGCCGGAAGGCGAGCGCTATCTTGATGGCGCGAAGAAGGCGCTGGCGGATTTGTCTGTTGTGGGCTCCGAGGTGACAGACACAAACGCGGCCCCAAAGGGGCGGTTGAAGGTTTCTGCCGCCTCGCCCATGGCACGTCTGTGGTTGGCCGATGTGATCGCCAAGTTCAGTGCCAAATGGCCCGAGGTCCAGATTGACATCACCCTTGCGGACCATCTGACCGACCTTGCTGCAGAGGGCATCGATTTGGCCATTCGTTCGGGCGGTTTGGCAGAAAGCGAGCACCTGATAGCGCGTAAGCTCTATGATGAAGACATGCTTGTGTGCGCCACGCCCGCCTATTGGAACAAGGCTGGCCGTCCTGATCACCCCAGTGACCTGGCGCGGCACAGCGGTTTAAGGTTTCGGGCACCGCAAACCGGGCGTCTGTTCCCCTGGACGATGAATTTCGATGGTGGACTTCAAAGGATTGAGCTGCCCGCGGACTTCGTTGCGGATGAGGGGGAGATGATCTTGAATCTCGCGCTTCGAGATGCGGGTGTCGCGCAGTTTCCAGGGTATATGGTTCGCAGGCATCTAGCGACAGGAGCGCTGGAAGAAGTCCTCGCGCAGCATCGCCCGCCCGCCACGCCGATTTCAGCCATGTATCTCGACCGCCGCCTTTTGTCTCCGCGCATCCGCACCTTTGTCGATTTCCTTAAGGCGCATGTCCCAATCAGTGATAACTAGATAACAATTGGCCGCTCTTCGGTTCGTTGCTCTCAGACCAGGAAAGATAGATAAGTCATCGAAACCATTCGGTCCTTGGGTTCAGGTGGCAGAACATCGTATGCAGACTTTTGTCAGCCCGTGGCGATGAGGTGGTTTGGCCTCAACGCACACTACCGAAATACAGTGTGAATTCCGGTTCACCGAGACTGTGACAGCCATCAAAATCGGTGAAGTTGCTTTGCGACCCGATAGGTGTTGGAATAGGCCTTGACGGAAGCCTCAATGGGATCGGCGTAGCCACCGCCGATTGCCATTGAGACCAGGATGCCGCGGCCTTTGCAGGCGTGAAGCACCGCCTGATCGCGCTGGATGAGGCCATCATGGGTTAGCGCAAGCCGCCCTAGCTTGTCTTCTGCCAGCGGATCAACACCTGCCTGGTATAGAATGAGGTCGGGACGAAATTCGAACACAGCCGGCAAGTGATCGGTTAGGGCGCGAAGGTAATCCTCGTCGCCGGTGCCGTCCGGCAGTGCGACATCGAGATCCGCAGGAAACTTGCGGAACGGAAAGTTCTTTGCGCCGTGCATCGAAAAGACGAAAACCGATGGATTTTCGGCAAAGACTGCAGCGCTGCCGTCGCCCTGATGGACATCAAGATCGACGATTGCAACCCTTTCAACCTTACCAACCGCAAGCAAGTGGAGCGCCGCGACGGCTTGATCGTTGTAAACGCAATAACCGGATCCAAACGTTGGATGAGCATGATGCGTTCCGCCGGCAAGTTGCCCCGAGATACCATACTCCTGTGCTGTCTCAGCAGCAGCAATTGCGCCACCGACCGTGGCGCGAACCCGCCTCACAAGTTCCGGGCTCCACGGGAAGCCAATCCGTTTCATGGCCTTTTCTTCCAGTTCACCGCTTTCAAACTGTGAGACAAATCCGGCGTCGTGCGCGCGCAGTATTTCTTCTTCGCTGGCTGGTAGAGACTCCGCTAGCTGCGCCTCCTGAATAATAATGTCTTTCAGCAGAAGCTTGCGGAGCAAGTTGTACTTGCCCTTCGGAAACCGGTGTTCGGAAGGCAGGGTTAGCGAGGAACTGTGAGGTGCGTAAAATCTCATGATTTGGATGAAGAGGGACCGATGTTTCGCAATCTTTGAACGGAGGCTGACAAATATTAAGTCTTTGAAGTTTGCGATGTACGAGCATCTGGTCGGCAGCGTCTTCATGCTGCGCTACGGCAACGATCAGGGCGCGTGTCGTCTTGGGTGAAACAGCAGAGCTCAGACTCTGGCGGTTGGCCCAACGCCTTGCATGAGCATGCCCACCATAGTCGGCAAAAATGACTTCTCCCGGATCGGGTGTTTCACTCTGCCCGGAGAACGCTAGGTAAGTCTCGTCGCCGTCGGCGGGTCGAACACACAGATCACCTGAAATACGATCCATGTCAAAAACGGCGACCGGAACGGCGAAGGCAACGGAAACTGCATTGCAAAGATCGATCAGCGGATGCAGCTTTGGTAGGTCTCCGCTTTTTCTTAGTCGGCGAAGCAATGCTTCGGCAGCGCATCGATACTGTGTCGGTTTCAGACCCATCTTTGCATAGGCGCGACGCCAGGCTTGGATTTCAACGAACGCACCCTCGCTTTCGAATTCTAAGCGTTTGAGCGCCATTGCGATGAACTGCGCAACCGAAGCTGAGCTGTCGAAGACAGGCCGCACGCCCGAGAGTTCGATGACACAGGTAGAGAGGGCCGGGAAATTCGTTTGAATGGAGGGCGAGTATTCGAAGCGCATGGATCACCTTGTCTTTTTTTCAAACTAGGAGATCCGATTGATGTCGGATTGAACGATATTGCAGCTTAGGACGTGGCTCCGCGGGCAAAGCTGCCGGGCGTCACACCATACTGACGGGAGAATTTGCGGGTTAGATGGCTTTGGTCCGAAAAGCCGCACGCAACCGCTGTTTCGGCCAATGGGACTCCGAGTAAAATCATGTCTCTGGCTCGTTTTAGCCGATGCTGCGTAAGGAACGCGTAAGGGGTTGTTCCGACTTCGTGAGAAAATCTTCGCAGGATCTGAAACCGACTGGTCCCGGTTGCGTTAGCCAAGCCTGCTAACGACAGGGGGATTTCCCAGCTTTGACAGATCATATCAATTGCGATCTGAACCTCGCGCGAGCGGCTCTGGACGACCGATGGGTTGTTCGTTTGGTTCCGGTCAAGTTGCTGGGCAAGCGCCAACATCAACACTTGCTCAACTTCGTTGCTGTCATTGCCTTCAGACTGCAACACTGAGAAAGCCTTTTTTGTAAGCAAAAAGGCGCCTTTTGAGCGATTAACTGGAAGTGTGAATTCAGCCTTGTTGGGATGGACATCATTCAACTGGGACAGCGCTTCTTCCGTCAGAAAAATCATATGCCATTGGCGTGGCTCACCCTGGCGGCCCAGTCCGTCATGTATCTCGTCAGGGTTGACGGTAATTGTGTCACCGGCCTGAGCCTCCACCATCCCGCGCTGGCTCCAACTTCTCTGACCGCCTTTCGAGATGTACCCGAAACCGAACTCATCATGAGAGTGGCGCGGAAACGAGAGATCGGAAAAAATGGATACCGTTTCAACGCCGGGAAGGATCGTCTGGTTGCGGCAGGATTTGTGCATGCCGCCAGTATAACAGGTCTGTGTAAGGCATTTCCACTCTTACTCTTTTGTGTTCTTGCAGCAGTTTTTGTTTTCCATGAAACAGAGTCTTGGTCGCTTTCACAACGAATGCCCGCTCTACGTACTGCGATCGCGGCATTTGTCTCCTGCAACAAAGGTCGTGTGTGGATGGCTCCTGCATTACAAGAGATTTCTGTGATTGCGATGGTCTGTCAGTACAGTCGTGTGTCCGGCCTGTTTGTGTGGCGGTTGCCACTGGCCCTGATGAGTTCCGCGAGCAAGGTTCCT
>NZ_JAGHRB010000033.1 GCF_017743995.1 Ruegeria sp. R13_0
CCGGCCAATGGATTCGACGGTCCAAGCATTCCTGGATCCTGAAGGAGCTTCCTGGGTTGATCCTTGTCAGTCTGGTTTCGGTGTCGCTTGCAAATGAGTCTGTGGTTGGTTGGATCTCGGCGGTGGCTGCTCTTGTAGCAACCTATTTGACGAAAAACGTGGTCATGGCGATGTTGTTTGGCGTGCTGGTTTTCAATGGCGTCGGCGTCTTTATCGGCTGAAGTCTGAACCAACCTTTCAAACGAAGGCCGCGAGAAAGCCTCGCGATGAACCTTTACAAACAGATGGGATTTGGGGCTGAGATCTGCCACTCTTCGATAGCGTTCAGAAAGATCGGAGCGAGCACAAAGTATCGAATGCTGCGAACGACACGGAAGGCTGGTGTAGTATCAACTGCCTTGGTCGAGCAAATATTATGTAACTTATCGCTTCATTTGCGCCGAAAGCGAGGTCTGTGCCATCGCAACGCAGCGATGGAAATGATAGCTTAGGATGAGTGACCGGTGTGAACCAATGCAGATACTTCGTTGAGAACACGATCAAATCTCTCTTTACGCAATTTGTAGAATACCCAATTTTTGATCTTCTTGCTCTGCACGATCCCTGCTTCTTGCAGAACCTTCATGTGGTTCGTCACTGTTGGCTGCTTGAGCCCAATCTTCTCGGTTATGAAACCAACGCAGACGCCGTCATTGATGAGGTCGCCATCCACCTGAGGCGGGAAGTGGCTTTCGGGTTCGGCCAGCCAGTGAACGATACGAAGACGGTTCTCATGGGCGAGTGCGCTGAGGCCTCGCGCTATTGACTCGTAGGAAGAATCTAAATAGTCAGACATCAATATAGTTTCTCCGCTATGCAGGTTTAATATGTCGTCAGAACCAGTCAACTACAACTACATTCATTGTGATGTCTTCGCGACCAGGCCTTACTCTGGCAACAGTCTTGCGGTGTTTATCAATAGCGAAGGGCTGAGCGGTCAACAGATGTTGACTATCACCCAAGAGATTCGCCACTTCGAGTCGATATTTCTGAGCGAAAAAAATGGTCAGATATCGGCCCGTGTTTTCGACCTGTTCGAGGAACTTCCATTCGCCGGTCATCCGATAATCGGTGCGGCTTGCGCATTGCATAAGCAATCCGGATCGGATGCCAAGCGCGCCTGGAAATTCGACATGAATGGTGGACGGACCGTGAGCGTGGCCTCAGAGCGCCGCGATGGCCGCTACTTTGCTACGTTGAATCAGGGATGCCCCGAGATGTTGGGCGTTGTAGATGCGAAACCGCTGTTTGCACGTGCTTTCAACCTGGATAAATTGCCCGACCTTCCAATAGAGGTCATTTCCACAGGATTGAAGTACCTTATCGTCCCTGTTGAGTGCGGTCTGGAACGGGCCCACGTCACAGTATCAAACTTAGGAGGCAAACTGCGCGAGGTCGGTGCCGACTTCGCATATCTCTTTGACATCAGAACATTCGAGGGCCGGCATTGGAACAATGACGGGATTATGGAGGATGTCGCAACGGGCAGTGCCGCGGGTGTCGTGGGCGCGTATGCGATGAAGCACGGCCTCGTGCAATCAGGCAAAAGCTTCGCTTTGAAACAAGGACACTTCATCAGTCGCCCCAGTGAAATCATCGTGACTGCATATGGCACATCAAAGAATGTGGAGCGAGTCACCGTCGCCGGAGAGGTCGCCTTCGTCGGAAGCGGCGAGGTCATAGCCCCATGATCCCTTTCTATGGCCCCGATGACATCCGACCATACCTGAACATCAAGTCCCTGATCCAATCAGCAGAGACCGCTTTTCGCGCAATATCCGACAGAACCGCGCAAGCGCCGGTTTATGTTCTCCATCCCAATGATTTGGCGGATATCCACGTAAAGTCAGCAACGATTCCTGGCTGCCCGATCTTCACAGTAAAGATGGCAGGTTGGTCGCAAGTGCTAGCAGACCAGGACAAACCGGCATCAAGCGGTCTGATCGTCGTTTTTGACAGTGAAACGTGCAAACCTCTTGCGATTTTGCAGGACAATCATCTGATCTCGGATTACCGAACAGCTGGAGCCGGGGCCTTGGTCGCGAAACTACTCATACGAAAAGGCACGTCCTCCGCGTTAATAGTCGGAACCGGAGTTCAAGCGCGACTGCAAGCCGAGGCGCTGATGATGGTACGTCCAGTCCAGCAGTTGAGGATCTGGGGCAGATCAGAATACAAGGTCCGGAACATCGTTCAGAAACTACAATCCAAGTTTCCACAAGCTGACATTCGCGCGACGGAAAGTCTGTCCTCCTCTGTTGCTGAATCAGAGGTAATCGTGACGGCGACCGGTGCAAAGGAACCGGTGATCCGGAAGGATTGGATTAAACCGGGACATCACATCACGTCGGTTGGCTCGGATGACACAACAAAATGCGAAGTCGATCCAGCAATTCTCAAGAACGCTTGTGTTTTCGTTGACGCGATCGATTCCGCGGTCAAGTACGGCGCACCGAGCCGTGCGATCGCCGAGGGTTTGATCGATAGAAAACACTTGACCGAGATTGGCTCACTGTCCGGCGTGGTGCCGAAATCAAAAGGTAAATCAACGATAGCGTGCTTGTCAGGTTTGGGAATTCAGGACCTAACTGCCGTCAATACGTTTTGGAACAAATTACGAACAGTTAAGGCAGCAAAGAACGCAGTTTCATGTAGATATGCTGAGGTTTAATACCGCTGGCGCGTTGATCGGGAGAAACCATGCGGAAAACCATAATGCGCCCTGAGTTGTTGGTGATTGTATTTGGGGCGGTTCTGTTAAATACGGTTCCAATTTGGGTCGGTAGTCTGGCTCGGGATCACGTACTCACCGACACTGCCTCGGGACTTCATGCAAGTTTTCTATTGCTCTCCGCCACAAGCACATGTGCAGGCCTCATACCTTTTCTGAATGAGCGGTCTTCCACGGTATTGGCGTTTCTGTCGCTGGTGATCCTCTCGGCCGGAGGCCTTCTTTCGGTATTCGCGGCGACGGTCGCATGTGGAGCTCTTGGTCTGGCACTAGGCGCTCTCAGCCCGGGGGGCACTCAGTTGCGTGTCCCAGGACCCACGACGGGTGCGTCAGTTGAGTGTCGCTCTGACTATCGGGCTTGTTTTGTCCCTATGCGTCTACCTTGTTGGGCCGTTGCTTCGGGTTGGTCCATTTCCGGTTTTGACGGTTCTTGCAGTCCTCCTTTTTGTACCGCGATGGGAAGTTTCCAAATCGCGCCTGACGCTCCGATCCGAGATGGTTCTTTCCGGCACAACACTTCGAAAGGTGCCGTTTTTCGTGATGATGGGGGCCTATTGGACGTTTCTGGAGCTCTTTGGACAGACCATCGGTTCGGCCGAGGCAATGTCATACTGGCTCTTGGGGAGTTTGTTGGCGAGCGCCGTTGGATCGTGGATCGCTGGAGTGGTTCCAGTGTTTAGGACAAGAATTGTGCGCGACGTGTCCTTGTTGGCGGCGGGGATTTCCGGCGCTGCAAGCTACGTGACATCCGACATGCTCGCTCTGGGACTCACGATCCTGGCAAACGGTTTTGCGTTGTTTCTGTTTTTTCCGCTTTACCTTGGCCTGGCCGGCGCGCGGGCGACCGAGGCGATGGCGATCTATCTCTTTGGCTTTGCCTTTGGTGGCGTTGCGGGCGCGTTGATTGTGTCTCTTGGTGGATACTATCTGCTGGCGGCGACCATTCTTGTCACCGCGTTTGTGGCTTTGTTAAGATAGCCCTTTAGGCAGGGAGTCTGACATCGAGTCCCGCCTTTCGCCATCCTGCAATGGATGCTTCGATCAGTCCGCCATGGTAATTGTTCTTGAGTTGCTCATCATGGATTGTTGTTTCGAACTCAGGGTCGATTTCTAGAACGATCCGCGCTTGCTCGACTGCTTCAACCGTCCGGTCAAGCTCCGCAAGAAACCACGCGAGATGAGCATGGTACCAAAGAAACCCTGGCATCGGGACCTTGTCGATTTCCACCAAAGCAGCCTCGAAATACCCTTCACGCGCGTAGCGCCAGCAGCGCGGATAATGATACCACCCTGGATGTACAGGCGATAGTTCCATCGCCTGGTCTAGAAGTTCAATGGCGCGATCTTCCTCGCCCAACATGGCGAAGCATGAACCAACCTCTGCGAGAATATCGGAATTGTTTGGGTTCAGCTCCAAGGCTCGCTCGGCGGCAGCGCGGAATCCGGGGATGTCTTTGTTGTAGAACCGGATCAGGGCCAGCACCGAGTGCGGATAGGCACCGTTGCGATGGCATTCAAGCGCGCGCAATGCAGCTTCGGTCGCAAGCGCAAGGGCATCAACACCCGGGCGAGCATTTAGTTTGTAGCGGTATTCCTCCAACAGAAGAAGGGAATAAGACGACCAAAGGCAAGAGACGCCTTGTTCTCGCTCAAGGGCCCGCGACAAAGTTGACCGCAGTTCCGCATGCCGGGCCACGTCATAGCTCCGGTACCATTCGTCAAATTCTGCCTGCAACACATAGGCGTCCAACGAGTTGACCTTCTTCGTGCGCCGCTTGCAGAGCATCTGTTCGGCGACGGCTCCGTGGTTGCTGCCTACGCGGCCAGCGATAAGACGCCCCAATTCTTCTTCGATCTCGAAAAACCCCGATGCATTTGTCTTGCGGGTCACTTTTTCAGAGCCGAGCGTGCGACCCGAGGCGGCATCGATCAGTTGGACGGTTGCCCGGGTGTTGCCACCTACTTCGCGCACTCTGCCTTCGACGATAACGTCGACACCATGCTTTTCGTGGAGTTCTTCGGGAGACAATCCTTCTTTAGCAAAATGTTCTGTCGTTCGCATCGAGAGCACCCGCATGACCGTGAAAGCCGAGAGTGCACTGATCGTCTCTTGCGTGAGCCCTTCGGCAAGCAGTTCGGCCTTTCGCGTTTCTTCAACGGCACGAAAGGGAAACACTGCGATCACCGGCATTGTTGCGTTCACTGGGGTCGCGTCAATCGGCGCTGCCATACGAAATCCGACCCCATGCACGGTCTTGATCACTCTTTGAACATTGCCTGAATCCCCGACGGCACGCCGTGCCTCTTTGATCGCCGTTGAGAGTGTTGCATCCGTGATGATACGCCCGTTCCAGACTTGCTCGATCAATTCGTCCTTGCTGACGATTTCTCCGCCCGCCGAGTGCAGCGCGCGCAATATACCGAGAGTTTGACGGGTAAGCGCCGCAGTATGACCGCCCCTGAAGGTCGTCATCTGATCAAAGTCGATCTCGGTATCGGCGATCTTGATTCTCATGGCTGGACCAGAATCCTCTAACTTTGTACTGATGAAAAGCACGATCTCAGGAATTTCTCAGACTTCTCTCAAGCTCTCCGCGTCAACGCCGCGTAGGTCCACTCTCAACACCTTGTCGCGTTTCAACGATGCGTTTTGGAGAGTAGACCATGAAATACCGCAATGCTTTGCCGCAATTGAACGGCACACAGATGATCACTGATGGCGGACTTGAGACGACCCTGATCTTTCACGAAGGGATCGATTTGCCGTTGTTCGCCGCCTTTACTGCGCTCGACACTGATAAAGGTGTGGCGACCATGGACGCCTATATGGAACGTCACGCACGGATCGCCCTTGCCAAGCAGCGTGGATTTTTAATGGACACGCCAACCTGGCGTGCCAGTGCGCGATGGGCGGCTGAACTTGGTGTATCGCATGACAAACTTCGCGCAGTGCATCGTGAAGCCGTTTGCTCGCTCAGGGCCTTGCGGGAACGGCTGGAGCAACCTGAAACGAGCCCATTCGTCATAAACGGCGTGATCGGCCCGCAAGATGATGGATACGCGCCCGCACGCCTGCTGACCGAGGAGCAGGCGGAAGCCTACCACAGCGTTCAGATCGGCTGGTTCGATGAGTTTGGGGCGGACATGGTGTCTGCCATAACCATGACCTACTCCGAAGAGGCCATCGGCATCGCCCGAGCGGCCAAGGCGAAGGCCATGCCGCTTGCAATCGCCTTTACGGTGGAAACCGACGGCAATCTTCCCTCCGGTGAGACGTTGAAGGATGCCATCGCGCGGGTTGATGCTGCCACGGACGCAGCACCGGCCTACTACATGATCAATTGTGCGCATCCAGATCACTTTGTGCATGTTCTTCATGGGGCTTGGACGACACGCATCAGAGGAATCCGGGCGAACGCTTCGCGCCTGAGCCATGAAGAACTCGACGCCGCTGAAACGCTTGATGATGGAGACCCTGTTGAACTCGGCGTGCTCTATGCGGGCCTCGACGTACTATTGCCCAACTTGACGGTAGTCGGTGGCTGCTGTGGCACTGACCATCGGCATATCGCGGCCATCTGCGAAGCGCTTGGCACATCGGATCACGCAAATCGCAGTCAAAATCGCATCGAAGGAAAGAAACATGCCAGCTGATACGACCTTTACGACCTCTTCGGCGTTGCCCCAGTGTCGGCGCAGTGGCTTATCGTCGGCCATTCTTCAAGTACGCAAAGCGCTGCGAGCGCGTTGGCGTCAACGTCAGATGGGATCCTTGGTCGACTATCTGGATGATCACCTGCGGTCTGACATCGGGTTGCCGCCGCAAGGTCGGCGGGAAATGCCCAACCTAGAATTTCCGCGGCTCTGAAGAGCTCGCGTGGATCAAGAACGACCGACCGGTGCAGGAACCGGACGGCGCCACAGGCGTTACGTGCGCCCATTTCCAACCTCAACCGCTATTTTCAAGGAGACTAAAATGAAACCGAACAACCTTCTGATCGCCACAGCGATCGTCCTTGCGCCCGGGTTTGCAAATGCCGAGATGCTGTCGGCCTTTGACGTGGCAGAGGACCACACACGCATCTTCATGGCGGCCCAGCCCGTCCATGAAAACGGAATGCCCGCTCATGGCAATGCCTTTGTCAGCCAGGGTTACATCTACCCGGAAGGCACGCTTGCCGATGGGACGGTAGGCGTTCTCGAGGACGGCAGCCCAGCATTCCCGGATCTCGTTCTTGGCACGTGGACTTGTGATGGGTACTTCGTCGGCGAAGGTGGGAATGCCACCACCGGTGTCTGGATCATCAGCCGTCAGACCTTTGCGTTCGACGACGGCGCAACGGTCGTCACCCAAGGCACCGAAATTGCAGATATCGGTCAGCCCAACCTGCGTCCAGTGACCGGGACAACCGGCGACTATGCGGGAATTGATGGCGGCCTGATCCAAACAACGCTGGGCTTCACCGATTTCTGGGGATTGAGTGCAACATATGCGTTCGAACAGCCTGTTGAGGCTGCGGCTGGAGCACAAGACGCAGCTTACGAAAAAGGAGACGAGCGACCGTTGCTCATCGATGAGCATGACCACTTGGAGTGGGATTCCGGTGCGCCGGTTGGACCAATCTCTGAAGAGCACTTTGCCCCATCAACATGAACCTCGATCAGTTGGCGAGCCACTTACTGGCTCGCCCCCAACCCCCCTTTGAGGCTTAAAATGAATATCCAGACACCTCCTCCTATTCGCCAGGCAGAACCTTCGGACGCTGAAAGCATGGCCAAGCTGATCAATCTTGCGGGTGAAGGCATCCCGAACTGGCTCTGGACCCGCGCCTGTGTCGAAGGGCAAACGCCCCTCGAGATCGGTATCGAACGAGCCAAGCGCAAGACCGGTGGGTTTTCCTACACGAATGCGTTGGTCGCAGAGCCACATGGATATCCTGTTGGCATGGTGCTGAGCTACGCAATTACCGAAGTGCCAACGGATAGTCCTGATGATCTACCGGCACCGATTGCGCCATTTGTTGCACTCGAAAAGCAGTCGGAGAACACATGGTTTGTTAACGCCTTGGCCGTATTCGCCGAAGGACGGAACCAAGGCATTGGAACGCGATTGTTGGCGGCAGCCGAAGATCAGGCGCGCACAAACGGATTCGAAAAGATGAGTATTCAGGTCTATGCGCAGAACACCGGAGCAGTGCGGCTTTATAGACGGCTGGGGTACGATAGCGTTGCAAGTGAGCCCGTGCGTCTGCATCCAAGTCCGCCCTACTACACAGGCGATGTACTTCTGTTGATGAAAGCCCTCACCGTCCACGTTGCGTGAAGCAGCAGCGTTCCGAAAGAAACAACAATGACGTCCTATTGGCTCGTTCTTTCTGCGGCGGGTGCCAGCTTCACTTTGGGCAGCGTACTGCTCAAAAGGTTCGCTGACACGGGTGTCGGTTTTTTCCTGCTGATCGCCATTGTCGTACTTGGGCTTGGCAATTTGGCCTATATTCGACTGCTGGCGCACGGGCTTGGGCAAGGTGCAGTGATGTCCAGCATGGGTCAGGTCATCGCACTTTCTGTACTTGGCGTGCTTCTTTTTGGCGAGCGCCTAGGGTTGCCGCAATTGGCTGGATTGGGGCTGGCCATCGTCAGCATCTGGCTCTTTTCCCAACCGCGTTGAATTTTTGTGAGGTATCAAAAGTGATCAATCGACCTCAATCCCTCTTGGTATTTGCCACGCTCGCTGGCGGCCTGTTTATTGCATTTCTGGCTTCAGCATCTAGCGAAGAGACGCAGACTGCTATTTTCCTTCCGTCGCCGTTGACGGACCAAGACTTTCTTTATGACGGCGCGCCCGAGCAATCCCTCGTGGAGCTCGGACGCAACCTCTTTTTTGACCCGATCCTGTCGGGCAATCGCAACATATCATGTGGTACCTGCCATGATCCCGCGTTCGGATCGGGCGACGGCTTGGCACTTGGCATCGGTGAAGGTGGCTCAGGAGCAGGACCACAGCGCGTGACCGTTGGCCCGGTCACTGGGCGGGTGCCCCGCAACGCGCAGCCGCTTTGGAACATAGGCGCGCGCAGCTACGTCTCGCTGTTTCACGACGGGCGCGTCGAAGCGTTGAACCCAGCCGATCCCACAGGCACCATCCGTAATCCCGCAGGGACGGATTTACTCAACGACCTATCCGGCCCCTTGGCGGCACAGGCATTCTTCCCTGTGACTTCCCCGATTGAAATGGCCGGGCAGTATGGCGAGAACCTGATCGCCGACGCCGCCCATCACGAAGATAGGCGACAGATCTGGGAAAACCTAGCGCAGAGGGTTGCGGGTGTTGCTGAGTACCTGGAGATGATCCGCGCTGCATTTCCCGAGATCACGGGTGCCGAGGATGTCGATTATTCTCATATCGCAGAAGCACTGGCGGCGTTCCAAACGACTGCGTTTCGATCTGATGAAAGCCCCTTCGATGCGGTTTTGCGATCAAGGAACCTGTCGCTGATATCGCCGGATGCACAAGCTGGTCTTAGACTTTTCTACGGCGCTGCAGGTTGCGCAAACTGTCATAGCGGCCCGTTACTGACCGATCATCGGTTCCATGCCATCGCCGTCCCGCAAATCGGACCGGGCAAAGGGCATGGAGGAGATATGACCTATCTGCGAAAGACCGGTTTACCGGGGCGAACAGAAGATGAAGGCAGGTACCGAGTAACTGGTGATCCCGCAGATTTGTTTGCCTTTCGGACGCCATCTTTGCGCAATGTATTTTTGACCGGACCGTGGGGCCACAATGGCGTGTTTGCTTCGCTTGAAGACATGGTACGGCACCATATTGATCCCAAGGAAAGCTTTGCCGACTTCGATCCCATGGATGTGTCTCTGCCAAATCTTGACCACGTGCAGCGCCTTGTTTCTCGTGGTTCGGCGCTTGAATTCGGACCACTGGAAGATACACGCCGTGACGCTTTCGATCTGCGGGACGGATGGGTGATGAGTTCACCCGCATTGCGCGACCGCATTGTCGCGGCAAATTCATTGAGTCCTATTGTTTTGAAGGACGAGGAGATCGGCCAGCTCGTCGCGTTTCTTGGTAGCCTGACCGATCCATCTGCGGTCAACCGGAGTGAAATGATCCCCAGCGATCTACCTTCCGGGTTGCATCCGCAACCACATGTACAGATGCACGCAATTCGTCATTAGAGCGTCTGACGGTTCTGAGCGGCACGTCACATCTGGGCCTGCCGCTCAGCTATTAGTTCCGTTCTAAGTAGTCATTAATCCAAGTTCGCCACGCGAGCTGCCTGTGCGACAGGATGGGTTACGTGAAACCCAATGCCCTGACTTCACTACGCTGCGCGCTGGCTTGATCGGAAAGACTTTGTCATTCGGACGGCAGGCAGTATCGTGCCGTTCTGGGTATGGAGCTCGACCTGGTCAATGGGGCGCCAACCTGCCGAAGTATAAAGACGTTGCCCTGCAGGCGTTGCGATCATTTCACCACTATAAAAACCGGCAATCCGCGCAGCGGCTTCAGCTGTTGCTAGCAAAGCTCGGCCAAGTCCGCGCCCACCAAATTCAGGATGCGTATAAAGATGTCTGATGCGAGCTGAGTCAGTGGTTGGATTCAGCGGGGCTCTGTCGTTAGATCCGACACTGTCACTATGGGTTAGCTCAGGCCACCGGCTCCATCCCCCGCTCGCGCGGATAACCCCTTCCACTTCGATGACAAAGTAACTGCCATCTACGATTAAGGTTTGGTCAATCACCGCAAACTCAGCCAATCCAGCCATTTGCGCCGATGTATACACTCCCTGAGATGTATGCCGTGCCGAAATAGCTGCCAATTCAGACACAGTATCAAAGTCGCGTTCAGTCGCAGGGCGTATCTGCAGAGCATTTAAGTATGTCACCAGTTTCTCCAATAAGAAGAGAAAATATAATTAGCGTTCAGCTGTTGGGCCCGCAGCTTTCGGCGGCGGGCCCGGCGCGTTACCAAATTCGTTGTGTTACAAACGCTCCGTCGCGGACGGTAAACTCCTGATAGCTGCCCGAGGCTTCACCAGTTGTCGAAAACTCTACGTTGGTCGCGCCGACATAGTCGATCTCGCCGCCCTCCGAGAGAATTCGCAACGCCCGCTCCAGCTCTCCTGCAGCGATTGGTTCACCCGGTTCATTCGCAATCGACATCATGGCATCTGAGATTGCTTGCCCATCAGTCGTTCCCGCAGCGTGCACAGCAAGTGCCAACACGGCAGCGGCATCGTAGGACTCCGCACGATAGGGACCTGTACCGGCAATCCCTGCTTCCAACGCCATCTGATCGAATGCGACTGACCGGTCATCTTGCCCCCCCGGCACTGACCCGATGACCTGTCCAAGGTCCGAACCAAGCGCCTCCAGCAGAGCAGTGCTGTACATTCCATCGGCAAACACAAAGCTGTTGAAGGCACCAGTGTCTAGAGACGCCTGAACAATCTGCCGTCCGCCCTGATCTGCGTAACCAATTACCAGAAGATGATCAGCACCGCTGGCCGCAAGTGTCGCAACTTCGGCGGAGTAGTCAGCCCGGCCATCTTCATGCGAAGCGGCCAACACAATCTCACCTCCGCGATTCAGATATGCCGTCTGAAACGCGTCTAATAATCCTGCGCCGTAGTCGTTGTTTGTGTATGTCGCTGCAATCGATGTGACTCCGCGTTCGATCAGGATTTCGGCAAGCACTTCACCCTGACGGGCATCTGATGGTGCCGTCCGAAAGAACAAACCGTTGTCGTTAAGTTCGGACAAAGCAGGCGACGTCGCTGATGGTGAGATTATTGCAATGCCATTCGGGATCGCAACATTTGTGGCGACCGCGCCTGTTGCACCCGAACATGCCGCACCAACAATCGCGGCGACCCGATCGCCGGTGACAAGGCGCTCGGCCGCCGACGTGGCAGCTGCCGCATCTGTGCAAGTGCTGTCACCGAAGACAACCTCGATGTCGCGCCCGCCAAGGAACAGGCCGGATTCAGATATTTCGCGAAGCGCCAATTCAGCAGAGGACCCCATGTCTGCGGCCATGCTTTCGATGGGTCCGGTAAAGCCCATAAGCACGCCGATCTTTATCGGTGGCTCTTGTGCAATGACTGTTCCGGACATCGCAACGAGCGCAGCACTGGTGAGAAGTTTCGATCGCATTTGGTTTCTCCATTTTGCGGAAAGCGGAAGCGCTTCTGTCTTCCCGTTTTATGTTGCAGATAGCGAGGAGTTCAGACGCGAAACACTTGCCTCAGCGCTTCGAAAACCCTCATTCCACCCGGGCATCGCTAGAGCGAGATTGTCGGCAAAGCTTGAGCAAAATCTGAGAAAATCCTGAGGACGCTCCGGCTCGATCCAAATACCAATCTCGAAGAAATACTGACGCGTGTGGTCTTAATGTGATCGATGGATCTTTGGGTATTGACCCTCACGTTGCGTGAGGCGTCATAGGGGGATCATGGAAACCCGAATCGAGGAATATACGGTTGGCGAGTTGGCGAAAGTGGCCGGTGTGAGTGTGCGCATGCTGCACCACTATGACGCCATCGGACTTTTGAAACCGTCCCACGTGGCTGCAAATGGCTATCGGATTTATCGACAACCCGAAGCGATAAGATTGCAAGAGATTCTGTTCTACCGCGCAATCGGCATGGCACTGCAGGACATCGCCAATATGCTGGAGCATGGTGGGCAATTGGATCGCCTCACGAAGCACCGCGAGGAACTTAAGCAGCGCCTCGCAGATCACGCGGCTATGATTGCAACGCTCGACCGGACCATTTCGCATTTGACAGGAGATGCTCCGATGATGATCGAAGACCTATACAAGCCGTTTTCTGCGGCCAAACAGGCGGATTACGAAGACTGGCTAACCCAAACCTATAGCGCGGAGATGGTTCAGCAAATCGCGCATGCTGAACAGGCTGGACCCGATTTCGCACAAGACGGTGCCAATCGTCTACGCGCGATTGAGGCGGCTTTGGTATCGGACTACGAAGGCGGCAAGCCTTCGGACCAGGCCGATTTGTCTGCGCATCAGGCGTGGGTTGCAGACATGTGGGGACGCCCTTGTAACGACGAAGCATACGCCCAGCTGTCAGACATTTACATGGCGCATCCAGATTTTGTCGCACGTTTCGAGGCTTTGTCGGAAGGCTATAGTCAATGGCTTCGGGCAGCGATGGTGTCCTGGACGAACCGGACGTAACTTCGTCTGCAAGGTCCAACGTTCTTGTCTTACTCCCCGCCGCTAAGTAGAATGAACGCGTCGGTAACTTTTACAACGGGAGGGCACAAGCTGAACATGCGTATCATCCGCCGACTTCAGCATGGTCCCCGTTTCGCCCTGTAAATGCGTTTGCAGGGCGGGCTGAGAAACATCCTTTCCATCGGTCTGCCCAAAGCCGCACCGCGGCACCTCTTTCTATGAGCAGAGACTCCGATGACTGTGATGAACATCAGCGCTCTAAGCGTAATCCGTGGCGACGTCCTTTTCGATGACCTGAACCTAACAATTTCCAAGGGTGATCGTATTGGATTGGTTGCCGCAAATGGGCGCGGCAAGACAACACTTTTGGAATGCATGGCTAGTCAATCCGAAGCGACCAACGGGAGTATCATCCGGACGCGCGGTTTACGAGCGGGATATGTAACTCAATACGTGCCGGAACGCGCCTACACCAAAACGCTCTATGAGTGGGTGCTGGGTGTCCTTCCTGCCGAGCAGGCAGAATACGAAAGCTGGCGTGTGGATGTCGTGCTTGGTGAACTGAGTGTTCCGTATGAATTGCAGCATCGTCTGCTCAACGAATTGAGCGGCGGATGGCAAAGGACTGCATTGTTGGCTGCCGCCTGGATTCAGGAGCCAGATATCCTATTGCTGGATGAACCAACCAATCATTTGGATTTGCATCGTTTGGGCTTGCTCCAGAACTGGTTGTCTGCCTTGCCACGTGAAGTGCCGGTTATTGTAACGTCTCATGACCGGGCATTTCTTGATGCGACAACCAACAAAACGCTGTTTTTGCGCAAGGAAAGATCACGTGTTTTTTCACTCCCATATTCGGCCGCACGGGAGGCGCTTGATGAAGCGGATGCCGCTGACCAACGGCGGTTTACCAATGACTTGAACAAAGCGCAGCAGCTGCGCAAGCAGGCGGCGAAGCTGAAGAACATCGGCATCAATTCTGGGTCTGATCTTCTGGTGACTAAAACCAAGCAGCTAAATGATCGCGCGGCGCAGATTGAAACGGGTGCCAAACCTGCCCACCACGAACGCAGCGCCGGTGATATCAGACTGGTCAACAGCGGAACTCATGCCAAGGCTCTGGTCACATTGGATGACGCACGGGTTGAAACGCCGGACGGTCGCCTGTTGTACAAGACTGGGCGGAAATGGATTTTACCAGGAGACCGCATCGTGCTTCTGGGGGCCAATGGCACCGGCAAGACCCGGTTGGTCAAGATGGTACACAGTGCACTTTCTGGGAATAGTGGGGCGGTCAAATGTGCCCCATCGGTTGTGTCAGCCTATTCAGATCAGCATCTGAGCCAGCTTTCAGACAGCGATACACCGATGACTGTTGTTGCGGGCCAGTTTGATATTGGCGACCAACGCGCGCGCGGTGTTTTGGCGAGCGCGGGCGTGAACATACAGATGCAAGACACCAAAATTGGTGCACTGTCTGGGGGGCAAAAGGCACGCTTGGCGATGCTAATATTGCGACTCAAAAACCCGAATTTCTACTTACTTGATGAGCCGACCAACCATCTCGACATTGAAGGGCAAGAGTCTCTCGAGGATGAATTGATCAAACACGGCGCTTCATGTTTGCTTGTTAGTCACGACCGCCGCTTTTTGCGAAATGTCGGCAACCGGTTTTGGCTGATCTCAGGTAAGGTTTTGCAAGAGGTGGACAGCCCAGAACCGTTTCTGGTGAGAGAGATGGGCTCATAGTTCATCCTTTGTTCCGTCAGATTCTTGGAGGGTTGAACATCGTCAAGCGGACATAGATGTGCTTTTGGCGAAAGCTCACTTTGTCCGCTCGTCGTTTGTCGGTCCCGCTTGCGGCGAAAGGAAGGTATTAATTTCGCCGCTCAGACAGGGTTTGAATGACCGCTCTGGTGAAATCGGCTGCGGCGCAGCGGCGTGCGTGCCGCACTTGCGAGCAAATGCTGCGTTAGCAGTAGCAGCGACTGCATAAGTCCGGAAAGTCCGCGAACTGTGAGTTCGGCGTGGCTCGCCTTTTGCCCTTGCAGCGAACGGCAGGTCCGACAGGCCGCGCCGCAGCATGGAGACTATGGGGTAAGGTCCTGTGTGGATGGCTCCTGCATTACAAGAGATTTCTGTGATTGCGATGGTCTGTCAGTACAGTCGTGTGTCCGGCCTGTTTGTGTGGCGGTTGCCACTGGCCCTGATGAGTTCCGCGAGCAAGGTTCCT
>NZ_JAGHRB010000034.1 GCF_017743995.1 Ruegeria sp. R13_0
AACTTGGTTTGCGGAACCCATCAGGGCCAGCGGTCAAAACCGCGCAAAAAGGCCGGACACATGACTGCTTCTGACAAATGCACAAATCAGGTCAAAAAGGACTTGCTATGCAGGAGCCATCCACACAGGCCATTCGCTGCAAACGCGAAATCTGAAGAGATTTCGCCGTCCGGGATCGCGTAAGAAATTCGACAAATGGCCCCTGGTTGTGAATGTCGATTTCATTTCTACATTCTAAGTTGGTCGTAGAATTTGACCATCCCGCGAAATATTGAAGCACTCACAGAAGAGCTCTTTCATTTAGTCAGAACGACGAAGGAGTGCAGGCGCTGATCACTTTGCATGGCGTATCACCGGCATTCCGAAACCTGTGTGGCAATATGCTTGAGAAGTAGTACGCGTCCCCGGGACCCAGAACCCTGGACTGCCCATCTACGGTCACTTCAAGGCGGCCCTCTATCACAACCGCACATTCCTCTCCTTCGTGCGACAGTTCAGATCGGCCCGAGTCGGCACCGACATCGTACTCTTCTATGAGCATCTGGAGTTTTCTGTCTCGGCGCTCTCCTGCGACAAGCAAATAGGAGACTCCAGGTGATCCCAAGTCGCGCATTCTTTCGTGCGGGTAAAAAAACGACTCCTCGTTTTGCAATTCAAAACTGAAGAAGAAGCCCAAATTGACGTCTACCGAGGCAAGGATCTTCTTTAGCAACGCCACGGAAGGCTGAGTTGAACCGCTTTCGATTTGAGAAATCGTCCCGCTACCCACTCCCGCGCGTTTGGCCATTTCACGTTGACTGAGGCCTTTGGTCGTCCGAATCAACTTTAGACGACGGGCTGTTTCGAGATCTGATGACAAAACCGTTACTCTAGTGCTTTCTTGCTTTGGATCGAAAGCATTCTAGGGGTGCAATGATTTTTTTCAATAACTTACAGATTAAAATAAAACCGGATGTGCTGAAGATCTGAACTCTGCAAGGATTTGTCATCAAATGAAAATCTGTTTCACGAGGAATGAACGTGCTCGATCAACCCAACACAATGTCATCGTTTTGGATGCCGTTTTCGGCCAATCGTGATTTCCTTCGCGAGCCCCGAATGATCCAAACAGCCGAGGGGATGTACTACACCAGTTCTGATGGTCGGAAGGTCATGGATGGCACCGCCGGACTGTGGTGCGTCAACGCGGGTCACCGTGATCCGCTGATCGTTGAAGCGGTTCAGAAACAGGTGCACGAGTTGGATTATGCACCGAACTTCCAGTTCTCCCACCCTCAGGCATTTGAGTTGTCGGCAAAGCTGACAGCGATGATGCCTGAGGGGATGAGCCACGCTTTCTTCACCAATTCTGGCTCCGAGTCTGTCGATACGGCGCTCAAGATCGCGCTGCATTACCACCGCATGCGCGGGGATGGGGCGCGCACGCGTTTGATCGGGCGTGAGCGTGGTTACCACGGTACCGGCTTCGGTGGCATTTCGGTCGGCGGCATCGTGAAGAACCGGATGCATTTCGGGACGCTCCTGACAGGGGTGGATCATCTGCGCCACACGCATGATCCAGAGCAAAATGCCTTTTCACGCGGCTGCCCGGAACACGGCGCTGAACTGGCGGATGATCTGGAACGGTTGGTCGCGCTTCACGATGCATCGACCATTGCGGCAGTGATCGTTGAGCCGATGGCCGGGTCCACCGGTGTGCTTCTGCCGCCGAAAGGATACCTGCAGCGGCTACGCGAAATCTGTGACCGTCATGGCATTCTGCTGATTTTCGACGAGGTCATCACCGCCTTTGGTCGTTTGGGGGCCGCGACAGCATCCGAGTATTTCGATGTGAAGCCGGACATCATCACGACGGCAAAAGGACTGACCAACGGTGTCATCCCGATGGGTGCGGTCGTCGTTTCAGACAAGATCTATGCATCGGCTATGGAAAACGCAGATGCGCCGATCGAGCTGTTCCACGGCTATACCTATTCCGCCAACCCTGTGTCCTGCGCCGCTGCGCTGGCTACGCTGGAAAGCTACAAACAGAACGATCTGTTCCGCCGCGCTGCGTTGCTATCGGGGCCTTGGGAGGATCAGCTTCACAGCCTCAGGGATCTGCCGAATGTCATCGATATTCGCAATCTGGGACTGGTGGGCGCGGTTGAACTGGCCCCTCGAGAAGGCGTGCCGGGTGCACGGGGCTATGATGCGATGAAACGGGCCTGGAACGCTGGAATAATGATCCGTGTCACAGGTGACATCATCGCCTTGTCTCCACCGCTTATCATCTCGGAACCTGAAATAACGACGCTCTGTCAAACACTTGGAGAGGTATTGGCTGACCTGCCATAACCCCTGACCTCTAACCCCAAAAAGGACTGACATCATGAAAGATGCATCCCCGATCGCTTTGATCGGCCACTACATTAATGGCCAAATCACTGCCCCTTCCGGTGAAAAAACCCAGCCGGTGTTCAACCCAGCAACCGGTGCGCAGACCGGCGAGGTGTCGCTGGCGAGCGTTCAAACAGTTGACGACGCGGTGGCCGCCGCCAAAGCAGCGTTCCCGAAGTGGTCGAATACACCGCCAATCCGCCGCGCCCGCCTGATGAACAACTTTCTGGCCCTGGTGCGTGAGCATAAAGACGATCTGGCACGCGCCATAACGGTTGAGCATGGCAAGGTGTTCACCGACGCCCAAGGCGAGGTTGAGCGCGGTATTGATATCATCGAATTTGCCTGCGGCATCCCGCAACTCCTCAAGGGCGATTACACGGAGCAGGTCTCCACTGGCATGGACAACTGGACAACGCGTCAGGCGTTGGGCGTTGTCGCAGGGATCACTCCCTTCAACTTCCCGGTGATGGTGCCGATGTGGATGTTCCCGATCGCCATCGCCGCAGGCAATACCTTTATCCTGAAGCCGTCGCCGACCGACCCGTCCGCATCCCTGCTGTACGCGGGTCTGATGCAGAAGGCCGGTTTCCCTGATGGTGTGTTCAACGTCGTGCAGGGTGACAAGGTTGCCGTGGACGCGTTGCTGGGGAACGACGACGTCAAGGCCGTTTCCTTCGTCGGTTCGACACCGATTGCGAACTACATCTACGAAGTGGGGGCGCGGCACGGCAAACGCGTTCAGGCTCTGGGTGGCGCGAAGAACCACATGTTGGTTATGCCCGATGCCGACATGAACAAGGCTGCGGACGCATTGATTGGCGCAGCCTTTGGTTCAGCGGGCGAACGCTGCATGGCGATCTCGGTTGCTCTGCTGGTTGGCGATGCCGCCGACAAGCTGATGCCGGTCCTGAACGAGCGCGCGGAAACCTTGAAGGTCAAGAATGGCCTTGAGCTGGACGCCGAGATGGGTCCCATCGTCACGGCCGCTGCCCGCGACCGCATCAAAGGGTACATCGACTCTGGCGTCGAAGAAGGTGCCGACCTTCTGGTTGATGGCCGAGACTACACCGTCGAAGGGCATGAAGCAGGTTATTTCCTGGGCGGCACTCTATTCGACAACGTCACACCCGACATGAAGATCTACAAGGAAGAGATATTTGGACCCGTCCTGTCCTGCGTTCGCGTCTCGAACTTTGCCGAAGGTCTGCAACTGATCAACGATCACGAGTTTGGCAATGGCGTGTCGCTGTTCACCCGTGACGGCAACGCCGCGCGCGAATTCGGCAAGCAGGTTCAGGTCGGCATGGTTGGTGTCAACGTTCCAATCCCGGTTCCGATGGCCTGGCATGGTTTTGGTGGCTGGAAGAAGAGCCTTTTCGGCGACATGCATGCTTATGGCGAAGAAGGCGTGCGTTTCTACACCAAGCAAAAATCGATCATGCAGCGTTGGCCCGAAAGCATCTCGGAAGGTGCCGAGTTCGTCATGCCAACCGCAAAATGATCATCCGATCCAAGGAGTGAAGAACATGTTCATTGGTGTTCCCAAGGAAATCAAGAACCATGAATACCGCGTTGGCTTGACCCCTGAAAGCGTCGCGGAACTGGTTTCTCATGGTCACAACGTCATCGTGGAGACCAATGCCGGCGCTGGCATTGGGGCTGATGATGACGCTTACCGTGCCGCTGGTGCTGAAATTGCCGAAACCGCAGCCGATATCTTTGCCAATGCAGAGATGATTGTGAAGGTGAAGGAACCTCAGGCCGTGGAACGCGCCATGCTGCGCGAAGGTCAAATCCTTTACACCTATTTGCATCTGGCCCCCGATCCGGAGCAGACCAAAGATCTGGTCAACTCAGGCGCGGTCTGCATCGCTTACGAGACAGTCACCGACGATAATGGCGGTCTGCCCCTGCTGAAACCGATGAGCCAGGTTGCCGGTCGCATGTCGATCCAGGCCGGTGCCAGCGCGTTGGAGAAAGCAAAGGGGGGCCTGGGCGTATTGCTAGGCGGTGTACCCGGTGTGAAACCGGGCAAGGTTGTAGTCATCGGCGGAGGCGTCGTCGGATTCAACGCGGCTCAGATGGCCGTTGGCTTGCATGCGGACGTGACAATTCTGGACCGCAATCCGGCAGTTCTGGAGAAGCTGGAGAACCATTTCGAGGCGTCCGCCAAGGTTGTCTATTCGACCAAGGCCGCATTAGAGGAAGAAGTCACCAATGCCGATCTGGTTGTCGGCGCGGTTCTGATCCCCGGTGCTGCTGCGCCCAAGCTGGTCACGCGCGATTTGATCTCGAAAATGAAACCCGGGGCGGTCGTCGTGGACGTGGCGATTGACCAGGGCGGCTGCTTTGAAACGTCCAATGCTACCACTCACGCCGAGCCCACCTATGTCGTCGACGATGTTGTTCATTACTGCGTCGCCAACATGCCGGGCGCAGTCGCCCGAACGTCGACCTATGCACTAAACAACGTCACGCTGCCGCACGCGCTGGCTATTGCCAACAATGGGTGGAAGCAGGCGCTTGCAGACAATCGTCACCTGATGAATGGCCTGAATGTGGCCCACGGAAAGGTGACGTACAAGGCTGTTGCCGATGACCTTGGATACGAGTTCGTCGCCCCGGAACTTTGCTGAACTGAAGCAAAGAAATGTCCCGCCGCGCGCAATGCGGCGGGACACACACCACTGAGGAGGAAACCTTAATGATTACGAAGATTAACCTCCGCGCCCTCGGCGCGATGGGTGGTGCCGCTTTGCTGGCGGCAACCGCACTTTCAACAACCGCTGCAGCGGAAGACATGACACTGCGTTTTGCAGGTGTCTTCCCGATCGATCATCAAGGCACAAAAATGATGGAACAGGTCGCAGCGGATGTTGCAGCTGCGGATGTTGGACTGACGGTAGAAGTCTTTCCAGCAAACCAGTTGGGTTCTGGTGAAGCTCTGTTCGAAGATGTTGCACGCGGCAATATCGATCTGGCTTCAGCGTTTATCTATGCCGATACCGATCCACGCTTGGAATTCCTGTCAATGCCGTTCCTGCTCGGCGGCTGGGATGACATGGAAAGCACGCTTCTGAACATGGATTCCGAGTTCAACACCATCCTGCAAGAGATCACCGACGAATATGGCGTGCGCGTCATGGCGCAGAATCCGGAAGGGTTCATCGGCATCGTTTCGTCGCAAGAGCCCCAGAACTGGAATAATTTTGACGACAAGGGCATGAACATTCGCGTCTGGTCGTCCAGCGTCGTGAAATCAATGGTCGAAGAACTAGGGTATCAAGCGACCACCATGGCATGGGGCGATATCTTCCCCGCGCTTCAGGCCGGCATTGTCGATGGAGCAATCTGCTGCACCAAAACCGCGACCTACTCGATCTTCGCCAAGTCGGACGTTGGAACCCATTTCGTCGAATATAATTCGATCTCAGAGCTGACAACTTTCTACGCGTCGCAGCGGACACTCGACAAGCTGAACGACGAACAGCGCGCCGCGCTGCAAGCCGCGATGACCAAGGCGTCCGAAGACTTCTTTGCCTACAACCGTGAGAATGACGAAGTGTTCGGCCAGAAATTGCTCGACAAAGGCTACACCATCCTGCGCCTGAGCGACGAAGAACAAGCTGCGATGGCCGCTCATGTCCAGGAAACGGTCTGGCCAGCGATGGCACAAAACGTCGGTCAGGACATCATCGACCGCCTGCTGGCAGCAAAAGAACAGCAATAAACACTGAGAAAAGGGCCAGCTAATCAGTTGGCCCTTTTTTGGTCTTTGGCTCAACTAAGGGAGGGAGAAAGATGTCTAGTTCTGAAGCTGAACGTCCATTGGTCGTCGAAAGCGCAGAAAAGAAGAGCTCGCAAAAAATCACTGACGAGTTGCCAGTCATTGTTGGGTATCCGCTGAAAGCTGTGGCTTTTGTCATGAGGCAGATCGTTATGTTTGCCGGTTTCCTGATGGCTTTCACGTTTGGGGCCGTTGTTGTCATCCGGTATGGATTTGGCGGTGATCTATTTGCCTACGAAGAATGGCTTTTGGGCATTAGCATCATCGGCTTTTTTGCAGGTGCTGTTCTGGCCTCTGCCCGCAACCTGCACATCAACGCGGACATTCTTGGCATTGTGATCCAAAACCCTCGGTTGATTTGGTGGCGGGGCTTTGTCGTCCTGACAGTCGAGGTGCTGGTGATCCTATTCCTCATGTACGCCTGCTATGTCTCGCTGCTTGATGACTTCTCATTCCCCCGGCTGCGCGCAACCCCGGTGCTGCGCATTCCGTTTGTGACCTGGCGGATTGCGATCATGATTGCCTTTGGCCTCATGGCGACGTTCACGGCGGCATATCTGTACGTGCATATCCGCAAGGGGCTCGGGCTTCCCTTGAGAACAGAAATGCAAAAAGGAGAAACCCAATGATCATCGGAGGAAGTCTCCTTATCGTCTGCTTTATGCTGCTGTTGGGCGTCAGCGTTTATGTAGCATTCGGATCAGTTTTGATTTTCATCGCCATTGTCGGAGATCAATCCATCACTGGCTACTTACCGACCGGCTCTACGGGTATCCGTTCACTGGTGCTTCTGGCGATCCCGCTATTCATGATCGCTGGCGGCATAATGGAAAAAGGAAAAATCGCGGCCCCACTTGTCTCACTGGCTGAAATGTTCATTGGCCATGTTAAAGGAGGATTGAGCGCTGCGGGGGTGCTGGCCTGCGGTGTGTTCGGCTCCATTTCCGGCAGCGCGAACGCAACGCTGACCTGTATTGGCGGCATCATGATGCCTCATCTGAAAAAGGCCAACTATCCGGGTGGGCAATCGGCGGCTTTGATCGTCGCGGCCAGCCCCTTGGGCCTGTTGATCCCACCGAGTTCGTCGCACATTCTTTATGGCTGGGTCGCACAGCAACACGTACTGAAGTGCTTCTTGTCCACTGTCATTCCGGCGATCATACTGATCACGCTTTTGATCGTCGTTAATCAGTTCATGCTGCGGAAATATGACGACATCAACCTGACGGAACGTCCTAAACCGTTCCTGCCGACATTCGGAGTTCAGTCGCGCCTGGCCGGACCTGCGCTTATGATGCCGCTGATCATTCTGGGTGGAATCTATGGTGGCATCATGACGCCGACCGAGGCTGCGGGTATCGCAGTGGTCTACTCGATTCCGATCGCGATTTACTTCTATCGTGGCCTGACCTGGAAAACACTGGCACAGACCATCCAGAATTCTGGCGTTACGATTGGTGTGGTCATGGTCATGATCTTCATGGTGCTGATCGTGTCGGACAACCTGATCTCGCAGGGTGCACCTCAGTTGGCCAAGGATTTGGTCTATTCCGTGTCCGACAATCCGGTCGTCATCCTTCTGATGATCAACGTCGTAATGATCCTGATCGGGATGCTGATGGACGATATCTCGGGTCTGCTTCTGGCGACACCGATCTTGCTGCCCATCGCGCAGAGCACTGGAATGGATCCGATCCACTTTGCGGCCGTGATTGGCGTGAACCTTGGTATGGCGAACATCACCCCTCCAACTGCGCCGCTACTTTACCTTGGAGCTCAGGTCTGTGATGAGCCGGTTTCGCGCATGCTGTGGCCGACTTTGATCTTCATTGTCTTTGCATGGCTTCCGACGCTGATGCTGACGACTTTTGTCCCAGAGTTGGCTCTCTTCCTGCCTGATCTCCTGCTCAGCCGGTAGTGGCAAGAAAGAGCAAATGCCCAAGACGAAATAGCACGCACCCCAACCTTACGGCTGGGGTGCCTGAGCGCCCTCCTAAAGATGAAGTGGGAGAGGCCAGTTCGCAGAAGAAAACTGAAAACCTAAATGCGGAGGTTTAAAATGTACAAAAATATTCTAGTCGCGCTGTCTCTGGAGCATGGCATCAGTGAACACGCGCTTGCGGCGGCACATGCCCTTGTATCCGAAGGTGGAAAAATCACTGCCGCGCATATCCATGAGCCCCCAAATAGACAGATAATGTACTATATGGATGAAGGGATCGCAGAACAATCTCTCCAAAAAGCAAAGGCGCGCTTGGCCGAGCGCCTAACAAGTGAGACCGACGTGTCGTCCATCCTGCTCGAGAGCCAATCGGCAGGTCGCGCAATCACCGAATACGCCAACAAACATGGCATCGACTGTATCGTCCTCGCTTCACATAAACCTGGGATGAAAGAGTTCTTTTTGGGTTCAACAGCCGCTCTCGTCGTTCGACACGCTCAGTGTTCGGTGCATGTACTCCGTCTGTGACGTTGGCGCCCGCAGCGTGTCAGTAACTCTGTCCAGTGAAATCTGCGATGATAAGCTCGTCTCACTGCGACCAAGGTCTGCTATTTGGCGTAACCTACCAGAATTTCAATTTGCGACATTTGAGAGATAAGGCTCACCGCCGACCTCGGCGGCAATGCGGCATCTTGTGATATCCTCTTTCGTCAACGTCGGGTTGTCGTTGTGGGCGGGCATGGCGGATCGGAGGATCAGTTATGGAAACACCAAACTTACCTGCCATTCGCGCGCTTCGCCCAGCTTGGAACAAGGGACGCATCGTCGGTCAAAAACGGCCGTTAAAACCCAAACACGTCTGGGCAATTCGAGTAAGATTGGAGCTCGCAGAGAACCATCGCGACCTCGCTCTCTTCAATATGGCCATCGACAGCAAGTTGCGCGGCTGCGACTTGGTTAAGATGAAAGTCGTTGACATCATGGCCTCTGGTCAGATCAAGGAGCGGGCTTCGGTGCTGCAAAGTAAAACTCAGAAACCGGTCCGTTTCGAAATTTCTGAAGGAACTCGGGCCTCCGTCGAGAAGTGGATGGAAGA
This sequence comes from Ruegeria sp. R13_0, assembly GCF_017743995.1. Classification (GTDB taxonomy): domain Bacteria; phylum Pseudomonadota; class Alphaproteobacteria; order Rhodobacterales; family Rhodobacteraceae; genus Ruegeria. The sequence goes on from NZ_JAGHRB010000034.1 coordinate 9,208, forward strand.
CGAGTTCATGATTGGGTCCGAATACCTTTGGCCAGGGCGTTTCCATGAGCGTTTGCACATTTCAACGCGCCAGTATGCGCGGATCGTACGTGATTGGGTGACGTCTATAGGTTTGGAAGCAAGCGCTTATGGCACACATTCAATGCGTCGGACCAAGGTCACCCAAATTTACAAAAAGACGGGCAATCTGCGCGCGGTGCAACTCTTACTTGGGCATACAAAGATGGACAGTACCGTTCGGTATCTCGGTGTTGAGCTTGAGGATGCACTTGCCATAGCAGAGGCCATTGAAATCTGACTACTACGGGCCGCTTTCGTTGGCGGCCCTTACCGGCCATTCGCCTTACCTCGCCACCGCTGCGATGCGGCCCGTCATTCCGGACTTTCGCTGCAAGTGCAAAATCGAATCGACAGCGAACTCACAGTGTGCGGACTAAGCCGACCTTAGGAAGTCGAGCGATACATGCATAATTGTTTCCCATGCATCTGTTCCTGGCAGAGGCACGTGATTTCTACCTTCCACGATTCTCAATTGTGCATCTCGCAGCAACGAAGCCAGCAAGCTAGATTGGCTTATTGGATTGACAGAATCTTCAGTTGTGTGAACTACGAGGACCGGCACCCGTACTTGGTCGAGGATGCTTGATACGTCGAAAGTGTCTATCGAACGCCTCAGTGCGATCGCTGTGTCTGGTAATGCAGAGGCCAACTGCATCCTGCACATGTCATCAATCTGCGCCGCCGATGCATCGGGCATAAATAACGTTGCATAAGCCTTGCCAAAGGCTCCGCCTGGCTTGCCCCAACCTTCTGATATGAGGTCAAGGAAGGTATCCGCCTGAACAGAATTGGGTTCGGGCTCACGGATGGTGCGGCCCTGAAAAAAACCACCGTACAAGACCATTCGGCTGACGCGATCAGGATAGGCGGCCGCGAATGCCAGTGACACAGGTACTCCTTGTGACGACGCCCAGATTGGAAAGCGTTCGAGTTCGGCGTCGTCGGCCACTGCAAGCATGTCCTCGACCAGCCGTTCAAGCGCGAAGTCCGTCGCGGAGGTTCCCGAAAGCCCGGTCCCCCTCTGATCGTATCGCGTCAGAGAAAAATGTGCGCCAAGGCGATCAAGCGTCGGTCGCCTGATTTCACTCTCCCAATCCATATTCAGATGCGTCAGGAATTGCCCGGCCCTCATCAAGGGCGGACCTTCGCCGCTGGTAGCGTAGGCGATGACAGTGCCATCCGCGGATCGAGCAGCTTTGGTGATCTGGCGATCAGAGCGTGGCGTAGGTGTATCAAGGCTTGTCGACGCGACGCTGGAGACTTCAACAGAGAACCGATACCCCCGCTTACTCAGCGTTTCGAGCATGCGGTTCGCACGATCGTTGTCGCCAATGGCCCGTCTGACCGCATTGATCCTGGTTGAAATAGTTGAATCTGAGACAATCCTGCCATCCCAGACATATTCAATAAGGTCGTCGCGCGAGACCAATATTCCTGGATTCCGCAAGAAGTATGCCAAAAGGTCGAAAACCTGCGGCTCAAGACGTACGGATTTTCCTGACTTCCAAAACATCTGCCGACCAGTATCGACAGCGCAATCTCCGAAAGTGACCTTCATGGTCAAAGCATGACTCAATGTGGGCAATCCGAGAAGGCAGAAAAAATTTCTCAAGAAAATCTGGATGCTCTCTTCAAGTATTCGCCCGCCTGCGAAGGCACGGTGTTCACATCGCAAAAGGAGCAAACACATGCCAACCCCTAATTCTCAAATGCCTGACCTTCGCCAAATCGGCGCTGATTGTGCATTCGGTCGTAGCCAGCAGTGCGATTTCATATTTACTGCCGTCCGTTCAGTGTTCATTCGACTTCGCCATTTTGCCTTAAAAACACAAGACAACAGAACGCAACAATAGGTTCCGACATCTTCTTCGCCGCGCCAGCACAAGGGTCTTATTTGGGTTCAGAGCTGGCCTCGGCGCTGTTGCAGCAAAGCCCCCTGCCCCGCTGTCAGCTGATCACGCAGACGGACCAAATCGGGCATTGGCAATGGCTTGATGACGCTATGGTGCAGCCCGCTGAAAGAGACTTTCGCTGCGGTTGCGAGTTACCCGGCCAGATGAGGTCATGCTCAGGGAAGACACCCTGTCGTCGCCCTAAGGTTCACAGGAGACCCGAGACAATGTAGATTTCTATGAAGAATTGACAGCAATAGGTGTGGATCAGAATGGCGCGACAGTTCCCACTCGAAGGTGACAAGACCTTTCTGGTGTATGCCGGCACTGGCACAGACCTGATATTTAATCATGGGGTTGAGCTACCCGGTTTCGCATCGTTTCCATTGCTGGAAGAACCTGGCACCAGGGCAATACTGGCCGGTCAAATGAAGGCTCTTGTCGATCTCACCCGTGAAATGAGTATCGGATGCATCCTTGACGCGCCCACATGGATGGCGAACGTCGACCGCGCAGCGCCCTTGGGATACGATGCAGACCGCCTCGTTGAGGTAAACAAAGATGCGGTCAGTCTATTGGAGGAGGTGCGCCAGGCTGCCGCTCGCGATGATGTACTGGTGTCGGCCTGTATCGGCCCGCGCTATGACCCTTACGCCGACATCCCTCCGGTGACGGTCGAAGATGCACGCCAATACCACGCCGCTCAAATGCACAGCTTGAAAGACACAAGTGTCGACCTGGTCACCGCTTATACATTCAACCGCCCAAGCGAGGCAGCAGGATGCATCCTCGCTGCCCGAGACGCTGAACTGCCAATCATCATGTCTTTGGTTGTTGAGACAGACGGATGCCTGGCAGACGGAACCAAACTTGTGGACGGAATTGACCAGATTGACGCGGCAACGGACTCGGCGGCGCTGTTTTTTATGGTCAACTGCGCTCATCCGACCCATTTCGCCGGAGCGCTTGGCAACCACCCACGACTTAAAGGTATGGTGGCGAACGCTTCTAGTTGCTCGCATGCGGAACTTGACGAAGCAAATGAGCTGGACGAAGGCGATCCAATTGAGCTTGGCAAACAGATTGCCGCGATTGCGCAGCAGAATCCATCGATTCAAGTATTTGGAGGATGCTGCGGTACCGACATGCGCCACCTGAAATCGATGGCCAGCGAATTGGCGTAGCCAACTTAGTTCATTCTGAGCGATAGCGCTGATATCTAAGGTGATACCGTGATTTTTTCCACAACTTGTTAGGAGACGGTCCATTGCTGACATCCGCCACGGGGTCACGCGCCGCGGCGCAGCTTCACCAGACTGGCCATTCGCCGCGTAAGCAAAATCGGCAGACGGATGAAGGATCGACACGCGGACAAAACTGCCTATCAGGGCGACTATAGGAATGTCCGATCAGCCCTCTGACAGGCATCTGCATCGGCCGATGGAAAAGCTAGACCACGATCCCGGTGCAAGCTAGCGTATCCTGAACAAAAACCTGATCGGGAATGCCCATATGTCGAACGATGAGCGACTGCCTCTGACTGAGGACGACCGCGAAGCGATGTTGGCCGCGGCGCATGAGGCGGTGGAATATCGGGCCGTCCTTGGCACATCTGCGGTCAAGCCAACCCTGCGGCCTTCAGACTTGGCGTTGCAATTTGACGGAACACTTCCCCCCCGAGGGAACACTGCATCATCCGTGATCGACGACTTAATTGCATTTGTTGGTAAGGGACTCCACGGCCACGCGTCTCCTCGGTTTTTTGGGTATGTTTGTGGTGGGTCAATGCCAGTCGGTGCTGCCGCTGATTTCCTTGTGACTTCATGGGGGCAGAATTCGGCGTCTTCATGGGAAAGCCCGTCTGTTGCGCTGATCGAACAAACTGTTTGCCAGTGGTGCCTTGAGCTTTTGGGATTGCCCAAAGACAGCGGTGTCGGGATCGTGACGGGTGCGACTGTTGCAAACACCCAAGGCATCATCGCGGCGCGTGACTCCCTGTTGGCTCGACAAGGGTGGGACTTCAATGAGAAAGGGCTGTTTGGTGCGCCTAACATTCCGGTGTTGATTGGCGATGCTGCGCATTCTGCCCCGATGGCAGGGATCCGCTATGCAGGTCTGGGGCTTGGTAACGCAATACATCTTAAAACGGACGATCAAGGCCGCATTCTCGTAAGCGCGCTTCGGGAGGCTCTCGCTGACTGCAAGCAACCTCCGCTGGTTATTCTTCAGGCGGGTCAAATCAACACGGGCGGATTTGATCCCTTTGCCGAAGTAATTCCGTTGGTCCACGCCGCAGGGGGCTGGGTGCATGTGGACGGGGCTTTCGGTCTTTGGGCTCATGCCGTGCCTGAATTGCGCGAGCGGCTCGCAGGTGTGGATGGCGCTGACAGTTGGGCTGTCGATTTACACAAATGGCTCAACGCGCCTTACGATGCTGGCCTTTGCATTGTGCGTGACCGTGCGGCACTGGTATCCGCAATGAGCGCACGAGGAGCGTATCTTCCAGAACTTGGCGAAACATGGGAGCCCAGCGATTCAACTCTTGAGCTGAGCCGCCGCGCGCGTGGTATACCGAGTTATGCGATCATCAAGCATTTGGGAGCACAGGGCGTGAGAAAGATGATCGCGCGCCATTGTGCCTTGGCGATATATCTCGCGGAGCGATTGGCCGCTGAGCCGGGCATCACGATCATGAATGACGTTGTTCTGAATCAGGTTGCCATTGCCTGTGAGACTGATGACCTAACAACGAAGGTCCTTGCACGCATTCAAGAGAGGGCTCGGGTTTACCCCAGCCACGGCGTTTGGCGGAACCGGCAGATCATTCGCGTCTCAATTATCAACCATGCAACCACCAACGCTCATATTGACCTTCTCATAGGCGAAATTGTGGACGCACACAGAGCTGAAAGACGATCACTCAGGCCCGCTGTGTAGTCTTCCTAAAGCGCGATACCATACCAATTTTTTAAACACTTCTGGTAGTGATTATCTGATACGAAACCTCCGAGAGCAGACCTTCATGCAGACCGCAGCATTGGTCAAGTTGGGCTCGTGGCAGACCTCGTCGCAGACGCAGCACAAGCCCCTGCCCTGTTTACTACGAAACATCCAACGGCCCACAGTCGACATTTGATATCTCTCAGAGTTCACCTATCGGCTTCCCGAAAACTGATGGTGTGGATGGCTCCTGCTCCAACGGGCGTCGCAATGCGCCATAGTGCAGTTGTCTAAGACTGCTTATGAGAGGAGCCACCCCATGCAAGTTACCACAATCGGCGTTGATCTGGCCAAGAAC
>NZ_JAGHRB010000035.1 GCF_017743995.1 Ruegeria sp. R13_0
CACCGTGCCCTTCGACACCGATCCAAACAAGGTGAAGAAGATCTTCAAGAAGATCGGCGCCGAGATGATGGAGGACGAGATCCACAAGGATGGCTTCCTGCAGCCGTTCAAGTCTCAGGGTGTGTTCCCTACGAGTCGTAGTCCGGAAGCTTGGACAAGGCAGATTTCAAGGCGTCGCCCCAACCTTCCGATATCGTTCGAAAGTACGGATCGTCACTCTCAAACCTGGACCGTGTCCCAGCCTCAAAGCTATCTTCATCGTAGAGCAGTAGATCCAACGGTGCCCCAACAGACAAGTTCGCCTTAATCGTGGAATCGAAACTGACGAGCAAGAGTTTCACGGTCTCCGGGAAGCTCATCTCGGGATCGTAGGCGCGCACTAGAATTGGGCGGCCGTATTTTGTCTCTCCGATCTGAAAGAATGGGGTGTCGTCGCCTGCCTCGATAAAGTTGCCTTCGGGGTAGATCAGGAACAATCGAGACGGCCCGCCCTTAATTTGCCCACCCAGAATGAGTGTCGCGTGAAAGGCGCTGTCAGCTTGCTGCCCAGACCGGGCATGCTCTTCGATGACATCATTCAGCGTCGCCGCGACCAATTGCGCGACTTGAAACATTGTGGGCGCTTCCAGGATCGAGGGAGAACGATCTTCCGGTGCCTTTGTACGCTCTTCAAGCAGGCTTACTGTGGCTTGAGTGGTTGCCAGATTGCCTGCGGTCAGCAGAGTGATCGACCGCTCACCTTCCACCGTCCAGTTGAACATCTTGTTGAAGGTCGAAATATTGTCGACGCCTGCGTTCGTCCGCGTATCGGACATGAACACCAGTCCGCGGTTCAGCCGCATGCCCACAGCATAGGTCATTAAGTTCTCCGTTACTGCTGTGCGACTTGCAATTGTACTGTCAATTGCTCGCCTGCTGTCCCAATTCTGTTCCCTATTACCGGCGCAGCTTGGGCATAGTCCAGACCGGTTGCGACGCGTACATAACGATGATCAGGCGAGATCCCGTTGGAAACGTCAAATCCCACCCATCCCAGCCCGTCCAAATGCACTTCGGCCCAGGCATGGGTCGCGTCCTGCAGCTCCGTTTCATTCATCATCAGGTAACCCGAAACATAGCGCGCCGGCAGTCCGATCTGTCGAGCGCAGGTAGTGAAAATATGCGCATGGTCCTGGCACACGCCACACCCAGCTGAGAGGGCCTCTTCAGCACTCCAACCCGGGTGCGAACTTCCCACTTCATAGGTGACCCGAGACCGAATTATTTCGGACAAGGCGTGCATCTGCTGAAGCGGTTCGCCTTCAGGGAGCGCGCCGATCACGTCGGCAACCCCTTTTCCTGGCGTTGTCTGAGGCGTGCTCCGATTGAAAAGCCATAGGGGTGCCGACCCTTCGTGGCGTCCCAGGACTCCATGTGTGTCCTCCACCTCCACAACGCCTTCGGATATCAAGGAAATGCTTTTGGTATTTGCTTCGAAGCTGATCAATTCCACTGTGTTTCGGTGGTAGTCTTCAAAGCTCAGCTCCTTGACCCCTCCGATGACTTCAGTGCTCCAGCTTTCAATGGTCTGATTGCGAAATGACTTTGGCGTTTTCCGTAGCTGTTGCAGGCCAAAGGGGACCGGCGCGTCAAAATCGTATCGTGTCTCATGGCGAATGTGCAGTTTCATGGGCTACTCGTAGAACCGATAATCAATCTCGATTTGGCGACTTAAGTTGCCTAGATCTTTCAGAAAATCCTGAATGTACTCATGCAGCCCCAACTCAAAGATATCGGATATCTTCTGGTCCAGATATTTCTCGTACAGCGCATTTGATGCGGCGCATGACGGCCCCGCAAAGCCATAGTCTTTCTTCAGGTAGGACAGGTTTTCTTGAATCTTTCTGCAACAAAAGTGAAGACTGCGGGGCATCCGCTCATCCAAGATCAAAAACTCGGCAATGTCAGACGGTCGGGTTTTCTGACCGTGGGTCATCCGATAACCGCCACCAGCACCGACGGAACGAAGGATGCTTTCCCACTGGATGTTGTCCAGTGACGAGCCGACTGAGAACGCTGTGGGCAATAGAACGTAGTACTTCACGTCCAATATGCGCCCCGTGTTATCGGCCCGTTCGACAAAAGTGCCGATGCGGGTGAAATCGAAAATATCATTGCGCAGCATGGTGCCCAAAGTGGCGCCGCGGACCAGTGCGGCCTGATGGCGAATAAGCTCCAGCATGGCCGGCAAGTCGCGCTCATTCACGCGGCGCTTCATCGCCTCGTCAATTTGCATCCAACTTGCGTTTACCGCGCTCCAAACATCGTGGGTCAATGCGGTTCGAACAAGGCGTGCGTTATTCCTTGCCTGTTTGATGACCGACTTGATCGAGGATGGGTTGTCGGCATCGCGCAACACCCAATCCACAGCGTTGTCTTTTGAAATGTCATCATACTTGGCGTGGTACCCATCCAAAACGCCCGCCGTTTTCAGTACAGAGCCCCATTCTTCGGCAGAGTTCTTGGAACGGGTCAACGCCATCCTCTGACCTGTTTCAAGCAGCCTCGCCGTGTTTTCCGCCCGTTCGAGGTAGCGGGACATCCAGAACAACCCGCCAGCAGTTTTTCCCAGCATGGTCAGTCCTCCAGAACCCAGGTGTCTTTAGTCCCGCCGCCCTGACTTGAGTTCACGACGAGCGACCCCTTCTTCAACGCCACGCGTGTCAAACCGCCGGGCGTGATGTTAACTCCATCTGGGGACACCAAAACAAAGGGGCGCAGATCAACGTGCCTGGGTGCGAGCCCCGAGCGCGCGAAAATTGGAACCGTTGAAAGCGACAGAGTCGGCTGAGCAATGTAGTTCCCGGGCCTCTTCTTCAGCTTTTCACGGAAAGCTGAAATCTCTTTCTTGCTGGCCGTGGGACCAATCAACATACCGTAGCCGCCAGACCCATGTACTTCCTTGACCACAAGCTCGGACAGGTTGTCCAGCACATAGGACAGGGACTCGGGGTCGCTGCAACGCCAGGTGGGTACATTTTGAAGCAGGGGTTTTTCGCCCGTGTAGAATTCAACGATTTCAGGCATGTAGGAGTAGATTGCCTTGTCATCCGCGATACCTGTGCCCGGAGCGTTCGCAATAGTGATGCCCCCCGCGCGGTAGACATCCAGGATGCCGGGAACACCCAGCGCGCTGTCGGGGTTGAAATTCAGCGGATCTAAGAAATCGTCATCGACCCGTCGATACAGAACGTCGATAGGCTTGTAGCCCCGGGTAGTGCGCATACAAACGCGGCCGTCGACAACCCTCAGATCGTGCCCTTCGACCAATTCTACAGCCATCTGGTCCGCAAGAAACGCGTGTTCGTAGTAGGCTGAGTTGTAGATACCGGGGGTCAAAACCGCGACCGTGGGCTCTCCCTCTGCACAGGCCGGTGCGCAGGCTGCAAGAGACCGCCTCAAATTTCGCGGGTAGTCGGAAACATTTCGTACATTTGTGGCGCTGAAGAGCTCGGGGAACATCTTTAGCATCGTTTCCCGGTTCTCCAGCATATAGCTGACACCGGATGGCGTGCGCGCGTTGTCCTCAAGTACAAAGAACTCATCTGGTCCGGTTCGCACCAGGTCAACGCCGACGATATGCGTATAGACCTGACCGGGCGGCGAAACGCCGAGCATCTGCGGCAGGAACGCTTCGTTTCCGGCGATCATCTCGGCCGGTACACGTCCGGCCCTAACGATTTCTTGGCGGTGGTAGATGTCGTGAAGAAAGGCATTTATTGCCCGCACCCTTTGTTCGATACCGCGCTCCAGCCGCTGCCACTCTCGTGCGGAAATGACGCGCGGCACGATATCAAAGGGTATCAACCGCTCCTCTGCTTCCGCTTTTCCGTAGACATTAAAGGTAATGCCCGTCAGCCTGAAGACTTCCTCAGCCTCGCGCTGTTTGGCTCTTAGCCGTGATACATCTTCCGCATCAAACCAACGACCGATCTCTTCGTATGGACCTCTGAGCGATCCATCGCTGCTGAACATCTCATCAAAATACTCACTCATGCGTGAAGTTTGACGATCAATTCGGGGTTTTCAAGTTATTCGAGCTCGGATTGTTGGTGCCTTGAGCGGAGTCGATCAATTTTCAGGCTAATTGCCGATTGTGGTGATCTTAACAACGCGGTCCTGTTGTTTCTCAAATTGATATCACAATGATTGAGTTGCAGTCAGTAAAACTTGGCTTTTTGCGGCATCAGAACATCTGTTACAAGTTCCTTCCTGACATCGGAGGCAGCTCAGCGCGCTAGTCTCAACAGGTGGGTTGTTAAGCACTCACCTATGAACGCAGAGAGGGCGCATCGAAGACGTTCGCGAAAGATCCTCTCTGCGCCAAAGAGGTGATTCTGGTGGCTCAACGCTTTCAACACAAATTAGATCAACGAGGAAAAAAGATGGCGCGCGCAAAGCGGATTTACCAACAAACTGCTCTGCCGAACTAATTACAGAAAGTCAGGCGTCAAAAATGAGAACATTGCTTTTGGCCACTTTCGGAGAAAATGAAATAAGCCTGATCACGGATTGCGACGCGAACGAACAGTATTCACTAAAATCTAACGATCTCGGCGACGGCAATCCGCCAACGACCTCGCCAGATTTGGAGGTTTTACCATCGGGAGCCCAACCTTCCGGTTTTTCCTAGTTTGGAAACAAACAACTCAGGCCGGTTCTTTCAGTCTGTTCGCAGAGTAGATTTGGCAGTCGCGTACTGTCATACTAGTGGCGCGCGCTGAAATTATTCTTCAGGTTTTAGGAAAGCTCGCGACCAAAGTAACTTTGCAAGAACCAAACCGGCGCCCGAATGAATTCCCAGACCACTTTGCTTGTTTCTTCCCTACTCCTGATTGCCGCAGTAGGGCTATGGGGTATTTTTGAGCCCGAAAGTGCCCTTTCTACCTCCCGAGCGCTGGTCGAAATATTTTTTGAAAGTCGCGGCTGGTTTATTATGCTCACGGTCACGGGGCTCTTGTTCTTTTCCATCGCAATTGCGGTTTTGCCTCTTGGTAAAGTCCGACTGGGTCAGGACGATGACAGGCCTGAGTTCTCGACACCAGCTTGGCTTGCGATGCTGTTTTCAGCTGGGATGGGGGTCGGGCTGCTTTTTTGGGCTGCCGCGGAACCGCTGACGCATTTCGGCGTCGCGCGCGACTACCTGTCAGAACCGAATGCGGCCAGTGAAGCGCTCACCACAACTCTGTTTCACTGGGGGCTGCATGCTTGGGGTATCTACACGGCTACTGCACTTTGCATTGCGTATTTCACCTTTCGACGCGGCACACCAATGTTGATCAGCGCGCCGCTCGCCAGTCTTTTTCCCGAGGAGCGTTGGGCAAAGGTTGTGGGTTGGTTGTCAGATTTCATGGCAATATCGGCCATCGCGATCGGTGTTGGTGGATCAATCGCCATGGGCGTTTTTCAGGTTGCAAACGGTATTGATATACTACGGAACGGGACCGGCGCCGATGACGCCTTGACCAACTTTGTTTTCGCAGCCCTTGTGTTGTGTTTCCTGCCACCGCTGATGCTGGATCTCGGGTCCGGAATGTCCAAACTGTCCAATTTGGCCATGCTTCTGGCCGGCGCTCTATTGTTATTCGTTATCCTATTTGGCCCGACACAGTTTCTCATGAACTCCGTACTCAGTAGTTTCGGGTCATACGGAAACAGCGCCAATTCGCGTCTCACGCTTTGCGGTAGATGAATTCTTTTTCAGGATTGGCCAACATGGCGTCCAAAATATCTGTAACCCGGCTGTGCAGAGGCGACTTTTTGCATACGGGATCTGTGGCTTCGGCATCCTGCGCAAGGGCCATCGCCTGACAACGACAGCCTCCAAAGTCTATCTCTTTGCGTTCGCAGCTTTGGCAGGGTTCGGGCAACCAGTCGGTTCCACGATAAGCATTGAAAGCACTACTGTGGTGCCAGATGTCCAACAAGGGTTTATCGCGCACCGACTCAAATTCCAGATGGGTGATCGTCTGCGCCGCATGGCAGGGCAGGACAGTGCCGTTGGGCGTGATATTCAGACCCGTGGATCCCCAACCGCCCATGCAGGCTTTGGGAAAGTCCGAGTAATAGTCCGGCGGCACGAAGTCGATGGCCAGAACGCCTCGCAATTTCTTGCTGGCGCGGGCAACGGTGTCTTTCACGGCCCGGGTCTGCTCCAACGTCGGCAGCAGAGCGGCGCGGTTCGGCAGCGCCCAGCCGTGGAATTGCACGCAGGCGACCTCGAGCCGGCGGGCGCCCAGTTCAACGGCCATTTCGATTGTGCGATCCAGATCATCAAGGTTGTGGCGATGCATGACCGCGTTCAGGGTCAGCGGGATACCCCTGTCACCGATCTCTTTGGCGATGACCATCTTTCGGTCAAATCCACCGCGATAGCCGCCGATGCGATCGGCCAGATCGGCGTTCGTGCCCTGCAAGGACAGTTGGATGTGATCCAGCCCTGCCGCCTCGAGCCGGTCCAGCCGTTTGGGGGTCAGCCCGATGCCGGAGGTGATCAGGTTGGTGTAAAGCCCGATACGTGCGGCCTGCGCGGTCAGGTCTTCGAGATCGCGGCGCGAGGCGGGCTCACCCCCTGACAGGTGCAATTGCAGGACGCCCATGTCGAAGGCCTGTTGGAACACATCCACCCAGGTCTGGGTGTCCAGTTCCGTTTCCTTGCGCTCAAGCTCCACAGGGTTGCTGCAATAGGGGCAGCTGAGCGGGCAGCGGTGGGTGAGTTCGGCCAAGAGCGCGATGGGGGCAGGGGCGGTCATGACTGCACCAACACGTAGAGGCGGCTGCGCAGAGCCTGCAGGAAGTGTTGAACATCGGTTTCGACCTGATCGGCAGGGGCGCCGTAGGTGGTGGCAAGATCGGTGACGATCTGGCCAAATGAGGTCCGGCCGTCCACCCGTGAGAGGATGGCGACACCAATATCGTCCAGTTCGATCACCTTTTCCGGGGCCTGCAGGACCATGCGGTCACGCACCGTGTCGCGCTGAACCCGCACGCCGCGCGGCAGATAGGGGCGATCGGACTGGTGCAGCTCAAGCGTCATAACAGGCCTTCCCCCGGTTTCCACGCACCGGGCGGGATCAGGCCCGGTTCCACATATCCCGACCAGAGCGCATCCAGCTGCGCCCACAGTACGTTGGTTTTGAAGATCAGCGCCTCGCAGGCCATATCTTCTTTTTCCTCTGTGTCCGCATGGTCCAAAACCCAGTTCAGGCCGAATGCTACGTCCTTGGGGGCTTGGGTCAGACGTTTTTGGAAATAGGACAGGCTGTCGGAATTGGCGAAGTCATAGTGTTGCAACAGGCCCTCAATCCGCTGTTCGTGGATTTTGGGGGCAAACAACTCGGTCAGAGAAGACGCGACCGCCTGCAGCAGGGGTTTTTCGCGCACGTAATGCACATAGGCATCGACGGCGAATTGGGTTGCGGGCAGGATACCACGGCCCGAGGCGACATAGCCGGAGTCCAGCCCCACAGCCTCGGCCAGTTTCAGCCAGCGCCGGATGCCGCCGCCCTCGGTCACGCCACCATCGTGGTCTTCGATGCGGGATCGCCACTCGCGCCGGATATCGGGGTCGGTGCAGCGCGACATGAAGGCGGCGTCCTTAATCGGAATCGCTGCCTGATAGGCCCACCGATTGATCACCCAGGCGCGCACCTGATCGGGGGTGCATTCCCCACTGTGCAGCCGGTGATGAAACGGGTGTTTGTCGTGGTAACGCTCGGCCCCGATCTGACGCAGGCGGGCCTCAAGAGTGTCGCGGCTCATATCGTGATCTCCTGCCCGTCATAGGCGATGCTCCAGCCTGCGGCTTCCACAAAGGCGCGTTCCGGGCTGTCGGGTTGCAGAACAGGGTTGGTGTTGTTGATGTGGATGAAGGTTTTCGCGGCGCGAATCTCTTGTAGTCGGGCGATTGACCCCTCTGGTCCGCTGATCGAGATGTGGCCCATCCTCTGTCCGGTTTTCACACCGGTTCCGGTGCGGATCATCTCATCATCATCCCAAAGCGTGCCGTCAAAGAATACCTGATCGGCATCCGCAATTCGGGCCAAGAGGTCATCGGTTACCTGCGCGCAGCCGGGGATGTAGTAGGCGGTCTTGTCGGCGGTGGTCAGCCGGACGCCCACGGTCTGTTCACCCAATAGATCGGTCTGAACACTGTCGCCTTCCATGAACAGCGGCACTTTACCGGGCACTGCAAAAAGCCGCGCCTGCAGCCCCTCTTGAAGGGTGAATTCATCGCCCAGGGCAATCTGACGGCGGCCCACCTTCTCGCGGTTAACCGCATCGAAAATCCGGTTCTGGGACAGCACATCCAGAATATCGCTCGTGGCAAACAGGGTGAACGGGGTCTGTTCACGCAGGCTGAGCAACCCGGCGATATGGTCGATATCCCCGTTGGTCAGCAGGACCGAGGCCACAGGCGTATCGCGCAGCGCGCGGGGGTGCATTTTGGGGCTGTCCAGCATCTGCTGGCGAATATCGGGCGAGGCGTTCAGGATGCTCCAATTCAGGCCATCCGGGGACACCGCCAACGAGGATTGGCCGGACGGCGGGATCACACCCTTGCGGGCATCCTCGCAATTCCGGCAACCGCAGTTCCATTGTGGCAAACCGCCACCTGCAGAAGCCCCAAGAACCAGGAAATGCACTTTGGGCCTCCGCTGCGTTTACGTGATCAGAACAGGTCGGGCTCGTACTCGCGGCCTTCGTCCTCGGACGGAGAATACATGTTGATCTCCATGCCGCAGTTCACTTCTTTCAGCTTCGGTGTGCTCCAGGTCATAGTGTCCTCCCGATGAATGACTGGCGTTGTTGAAAACCTACAACCCGCGTTCATTTCGGAAAATGCTGCTTTGGTCGTAGGGATGGGGTGCAGTGTTGAGCGCACGGGCGGCTGCGTCAACCGCCTTGGGGTCGTAGATGCGGGACTTAGGACTTTCGTCGAATGTCATGGGCGCAGGTGGAAATATAGTCTCACGCACATGCGCGCGATCCTGTTACTTGTGTTTTTGCTTCTCAGCGGCCTGTCGGTTCAGGCAGAGCCTCTGCCGCGTGAGCAGATTGAAACCTATATCCGCGCCCCATTCTCGCTGGGCGATGCGCTGAACGATGACGGGGTCTACAGCCTGCTGAACTCGGGCGGCAGTGAGGCCGGATATGTGTTTGAATCCGAACCCTTGGCGCCCTTGCCGGGGTTTTCGGGCGCGCCGATCAACATGCTGGTGGTGCTGGACCTTGAGGGGCGTTTTCTGGACGTCCAGCTGATCGAACACAATGAGCCGATCTTTGTCTCGGGTCTGGGTGAGGCCCCGTTTCACAAATTCTTTGAACAATATGGCGGGCTGTCGATTTCGGATTCGATAGTGGTGGGAACGCCCTATGGCGACGCGGCGGCGGGTTCACAGCTTGTTTATCTGGATGGCGTCACCAAGGCGACGGCCAGCGTGCGCATTGCCCACGAATCCGTTATGGGGGCCGCTCTGGCGGTAGCCCGCGAAAAGATGCAGGGGCTGGCCACCGCGCCGCCCGCTTTTCCAGACCCCGAGTATCAAGAGGACCTGACCTGGCAGGATCTGGTCGATCAGGGCATCGCCACGCGCAAGACCTACACCAACGCGCAGGTCGACGCCTTGTTCGCAGGCACCTTGTGGGAGGATGACGACCCCGAGGCGCAGGATTACCCGGATGAGCCGTACTTGGACATCTGGGTTGTCGATTTGGGGCCTACTTCCATCGCCCGCGCTGCGCTGGCCGAGGACAGTTTTGACGACCTCCAGAGCTTTCTGGAAATCTCGGACAATGATGAACCGATCCTGGTGATCGAAACCGCGCGCCACGGGTTGGTCAGCGAAGATTTCGTGCGCAATACCGCGCCAGACTGGCTGTCAGCCGAACAAGATGGCTTTCCGGTTGCCCTGCGCGATGCCGATCTGTTCGTGGAGCTGGCTGATGGTCTGCCCGATGGCACCGCCATGATCTTGCGCACGGATCGCAGGCTGGGATTTGACCCCTCGCGCGATTGGGTTCTGAAGGTGCTGGCCGTGCGGGAACACGGCATGTTCCAGCCCGAAACAGGCTCGGTCACGCTTGAGGTGCCCCATATAACGCCAGAGCGGTTCTTTACCCGTCCGGTTCAGATCACGCCGGACCCACCGTGGCTTGAGGCGCTGCGCAACCGTCAGACTGATATGATCGTTCTGGGGATATTCCTGACAGGTCTTGTCGCCGCGCTCAGCTTTCGCATGAATGCACTGGCGGCGCAGCCTTTGTTCACGCCACTCCGCTTGGGCGTTCTGGCGGTTGTCATCGGTTTTGTCGGATGGTGGGGGCAAGGGCAGTTGTCCATCGTCACCGTCCTTGGAACACTCAGAGCAGCAGTCGAAGGCGGCAGTTTCGCGTTCCTTCTGTATGACCCGTTTTCTTTGCTGATTTGGGCAGTATCCATCGCCGGTTTCATCGCATGGGGCAGAGGGCTGTTCTGCGGCTGGCTTTGCCCCTTCGGCGCAATGCAGGAGTTTGCGCATCACGTCGGCAAAGCCCTGCGTCTGCCGCAGATTGAGCCGTCCGACGCTTGGGACAGACGCCTGAAATGGCTGAAATACGTCATCCTCGCGGGTCTTGTGGGCGTAGTGTTCGCCGCCCCCGATCACGTGGACAAAGCTGCCGAGGTCGAGCCCTTCAAAACCGCGGTCACCACCTTCTTTGTGCGGGAATGGTACTACGTGGCCTATGCAGCGGGATGGCTGTTCCTTGGAATGGTGCTGTTCAAGGGATTTTGCCGCTACGTCTGTCCACTTGGCGCTTTCATGGCGATCGGAGGGCTGTTGCGCGGGCGCGATTGGATCGACCGGCGCGCGGAATGCGGCTCTCCCTGCCAATTGTGTAAGGTCAAATGCAAATACGGGGCCATCGCAAAGAGCGGACGCATCCAATATGATGAGTGCTTTCAATGCCTTGACTGTGTTACGATCTATGATGACAGCACGAAATGTGTGCCTCTGATTGTCGCCGCTCGACGCCGTGCCAGAGAGGTCGCCGCCGAATGATAAACCGCCGCCGCTTCCTTGCCATCTCTGCCGCCGCGCTGGCCACTCCGGCCACGGCCCAGCCCACAAAATGGTATGGCTACGCTTTGGGCGCGGAGGTCAGCCTGACCTTTGACGCGCCTCCGGACGTTGCTGAACCCGCCATAGCCCGCATCCGAGCCGAGCTTGAACGCTGCGAAGCATTGTTCAGCCTCTATCGCCCGAATTCCGACTTGTCTCGGTTGAACCGTTCTGGCCAACTGAAAGCACCCGCGCCCGAAATGCTGGTGCTTCTGCGCGCCTGTGATCGCGCCTACCGGCAGACCGACGGACGTTTTGATCCGACCGTTCAACCCTTGTGGCAGGCAGCGGCGCAGAATGGAGACCTCAATGCAGCGCGCAAAGCCCTTGGATGGGACCGGGTTCGGATTTCGCCCGATCACATTGCGCTGGATCCCGGCCAGGCACTGACGCTGAATGGTATTGCACAGGGCTACGCCACGGATCTGGTCACAGCGGTGCTGCGTCAGGCGGGTTGGGAGAACGTACTCGTCAATATCGGTGAGTACTACGCCGCAGGGCGCAACTGGAGCCTTGGCGTGTCCGACCCTCAACACGGGATCGTTCAGACCCGGACGCTCAAAGATCAAGCGATTGCCACCTCCAGCCCAGGTGCGTTGCGACTTGGTGGTGGTCAGTTTCACGTCCTGAATCCACAAGCCATGCAACCACCCCAATGGTCGACGGTCAGCGTTCAGTCTGCAGACGCCACATCGGCAGATGCATTGTCAACAGCGCTTTGCCATGCAGATGAGGGTGAGATTCAAACCATCCTGGATCGGACACCCAAGAGCACCACTGTGATATGTGTTCATCAGAATGGGTCTGTCCGGACTTTCCAATCATAACAAAAGCCCCGGGGTTTTACCCGGGGCTTTAGGGTTTATTGTTATTGTGTTTACGAGCAGTCTTGGACGGCGCGTTTTGTCAACACTCCAACCAAATGCGCGCGGTAGGTTTTGCTGCCGTGCAGGT
>NZ_JAGHRB010000036.1 GCF_017743995.1 Ruegeria sp. R13_0
TGCGGAACCCATCAGGGCCAGCGGTCAAAACCGCGCAAAAAGGCCGGACACATGACTGCTTCTGACAAATGCACAAATCAGGTCAAAAAGGACTTGCTATGCAGGAGCCATCCACACATGCCATTCGGAGGGGCCAAACAGCGCAGTTTCACATCACCCTTTCGCTGCGCACGGCTTCAACAAATCAAGACACGGACAAATCGAGCGTTCATGCTCTGGCCATGCATAGCAGCACTCGCAACGGCAGTTTACCATCTCAATAGATTGAGGGCACTGCCGCCAGTCCATTGGGCGGCTCAGACCCCAAAACGAAGAATGCTGCGAAGTGCTTGAAGCGGAGCGCCCTGTTCAAAGTCGACATTGCCAGCGTCGGTATCCGTCTAGCAATTCTCAATCGTGTGTATGTGCAGTGGGGTCACCGGGGAACTGGGGAACACCTCGGTGCGGCCCAACAATGCAGCCATTGTTTCGACTGTCGTCTTCACTTCTTGGGCCGGATCCTGGTCGATGATGGCGTCTATCAGCCCGGCACGCAGCAACCGGCGCCTTTCGCTGGTCAGTTCATGGGTAACATACACAATGTCTTCTTGTCGCTTCAGGGCAGCGAGCGAGTCGACGATCGGTTGCGCGCCGGCAGATGCGTTGTAGATTCCCCGCGTCTGCGGATTGCGCTTGATGGCCTGAAAGGCCAGATCACCCGCGAGATCTCCACACTCGCGGCTCTCCAAGATTTCCGACACGCAGACCCGTGGGTAGCGGTCCGCCAAAACCTCGCGAAACCCCTCCACGCGCTCTCGGTGGCCGATCATGCTCAGCAGCCCGGCTATGACGATCACGTCGCCACCCCCGGTCCCCAGAAAACGACCCATCAAATCGCCCGCAATCCGTCCTGCCTTTCTGTTGTCGGGGCCAACATAGAGGTGCGGCCCGATTCCATGCATGTCGGTCGCGAGGGTGATGACCGGCTTTCCCGTGCCGCTGAACGCCGTGAGCGCGGAGGCGATTTCGACGTCATAGGCGCTGACAATCACGATACCGTCATGAAGCGGGGCAAGGTCGGTAATTTGTCGAGCGATTCTATCGCTGCGACCCGGATCAATATGATACATGCGAAACTGCATGTTGAATTGAGGATAGGCCCGATTGGCGACCTCGAAACCGTTCTGGATCTCGGCATGGAACGTGTTTTCCGGTGATTGGGCGAGGACGGCAACGCGCAATGTTCGCGCGGGCCGCTGGCGCAGCGCCCGATCAAGCCCGAGGCGTCGTGCGGCGGCCAGCACGGCTTGTTCCTTTTCCTCCGTGACACCACCACGATCGTTGAGCACCCGATCGACGGTCGAGGCAGAAACGCCGGCCGCTTTGGCAACGTCGCGGGCGGTGGTTTTGCTGCCCATCCTCTGCCCTCCTCGGTTTGAAGAAATTTCTTCAAAGATGCCGTATTTCCAAATCTGGGGCCAGCGTATTCTCCACGTGAGCTGGAGATTCCCGATTGAGAAGCATAAGTGATTGACCTTGCCGTTTTTGGAACCGGACGGATTGGCCAGGTTCACACAAAGAACCTCGCAGCGCTGCCCGGCGTTCGCGTAAAATACCTTGTTGATCCAATTGCCAGCCCTGCGCAGGACGATCTGATCCGGCGTACCGGAGCGGCCATTGTGGAACCGGACGAGGTCTTCGCCGACCGGAATGTGGCCGGCGTGGTGATCGCCAGCTCGACCGACAGCCACGCGAAGCTTCTGCTTGACGGGGTGGCGGCGCAAAAGGCGATTTTCTGCGAAAAGCCGATCAGTCTGGATTTTTCCACGGTCACCAAGGTTGCTGCCGCAGCCGAGGCTTCAGCACTGCCGGTGATGCTGGGGTTCCAGCGCCGCTATGACCCCAACTTCCGTGCCGTGCGCGACCGCATCGCTGACGGCACTGCCGGGCGCCTAGAGCAACTGGTGATGCACACCCGTGATCCCGGCCCGCCGTCGATCGCTTATGTGAAGGTCTCGGGTGGGATGCTGCGTGACCAGGCGATCCACGATTTCGACCAGGCCCGCTTCATGACCGCCGAGGAAATTACTTCGATCTATGCGGTCGGCAATTGCCAGGTTGACCCAGAGATCGGCGCGGCTGGCGATATTGATAGCCTGCTGGTGACGATGACAATTGCGTCCGGCCGCATGGTTCAGATGTCTAACAACCGGCGCGGGCCGCTTGGCTATGACCAGCGGCTGGAAGCCCATTGCGCCAACGAAGTGCTGTTCATCGACAACCGGCCGCAGAACGACATCCGCATCGCCGCCGCCTCCGGTTTGCTTTCGGCCCCACCGATGGACTACTTCATCGCCCGGTTCGAAATTGCCTATCGCGCGGAAATGCTCGCCTTCGTCGACATGATCCGCAACGGCACCAAGCCGCTGGCGAACGTCCGCGATGGGCTTGAGGCGCAGCGTCTGGCCGAAGCAGCGCTTATCTCGATCAACACAGGTCACCCAGTGAAGCTGACCCCCGACTGGCAACCATGAGGCCCGCCATGACAAAATCAAACCTTCCCGATGGAGTCCGCCTTGGCGTCGCTCCGCTGTCCTGGACCAATGACGTTCTCGATGATCTGGGCGGAGATACCCCGCTTGAAACTTGTCTCGCCGAGGCTGCCGAAAACGGCTACGCGGGCATCGAGCTCGGTCGTAAGTTCCCGCGCGACGCCGGAACGCTGAAGCCCCTGCTTGACGTCCATGGGCTGACGCTGGCATCCGGGTGGCATTCCGGTTTCCTGACCGAACGCGACGTCGCGGACGAAATGGCCGACGTTGCACCACACGCCAAACTGCTCAGCACCCTCGGCGTTGAGGTCATGGTCTACGGCCCTGTCGGCACAATGGCAGAGGGGGCGCTCGACGTGCCGATGTCGCGCCGGCTGACGCTCGACGACGACCAAGCGGCCAAATATGCTGATCGCCTGAAAGCATTCGATGCCCGACTGAATGCGGAATACGGGCTCAGGATGGCCTATCACCACCACCTGATGATGGTTCTGGAGACGTTCGACGAAGTCTGCAAGGTTATCGACCGTGCCCAATGCGGTTTGCTTGTCGATACGGGCCACGCCTACGCCGGCGGTTTCGACTATGCCAAGCTCTTCGACCGGTTCGGCGACCTCGTCCGGCACGTCCACCTTAAAGACGTGCGTGCCGACCGGCTGGAAGAGGTGCGCGCAAAAGACCTGTCGTTCAATGACGCGGTGCGGATGGGCATGTTCACCGTGCCCGGCGACGGTGCCCTCGATTTCATGCCAGTCGCCGATTTCGTCCGGAATTCGGGCTACCAGGGCTGGCTCGTCGTCGAGGCCGAGCAGGATCCGTCGCGCCAAGAAGCCGAACCGAAGGCCGCAACTAAGCGCGCTTATGACCACATCAATTCACTTTTCTGAGGAACTGACATGACCAAGCACCTCAATATCGGGCTGATCGGCTCGGGCTTCATGGGGCAGGCCCACGCCGACGCCTACGCCCGCGCCAAGCTGCTTTACCGCGACCTGCCGGCCATACCGCATCTCTACATGCTGGCGGACGCCACCGAGGACTTGGCCGCTGCCGCCGCCGCGCGATTTGGCTTCGAGAAACACACTGGCGACTGGCGCGCGTTGGTCAATGACCCGAACGTGGACGTGGTCGACATCACCTCGCCCAACGCCATGCACCACGACGTGGCCATGGCGGCGATTGCGGCGGGCAAGCACGTCTATTGCGAGAAACCCCTCTCGGTCACCCTTGCCGAAGCCGAGGAAATGGCCGCCGCTGCCAAGGCCAAGGGCGTGAAGACTATGGTCGCGTTCAACAACGTGAAGACCCCGGCCGCGATGCTGGCCAAGCAACTCATCGACCGCGGCGACATCGGCACCCCGATGCGGTTCCGCGGCTGGTTCGACCAGGGCTTCTTCAACGACCCGGAGCTGCCGTTTTCCTGGCGCTGCACCCGCAAGGAGGCGGGCTCCGGCGCCCTCGGTGATCTCGGCAGCCACGTGATCTCGGTCGCGCAATACCTCATCGGCGACATCGACAGCACCATCGCCCAGACCCAGACCTACTTTCCCACCCGTCCCGTACCGCAGGGCGGATCCGGCTACGGGGCCGAGGCCAGAGCCGATGCCCCGCGCGCCGAGGTCGAGAACGAAGACCAGATCCAGGCCCTCATCCGCTTTAAATCCGGTGCGGGCGGTACCATCGAAGCGAGCCGCGTGGCCGCCGGAAAGGTCTTTGGGATCTACTGGGAAGTCTCGGGCACCGAGGGCACCATCATCATGGATGGCGAGCGGTTCAACGAGCTGAGAATCTCGCGCTTTAACGACCCGAAACCTGATCGGGGCTTCAAGACGATCTATGCCGGCTCACAGGTGCCGCAGTTTTCCGCGTTCTTCGGCTTCGACTTTGCCGGTGGCGGATTGGGCTATTTCGACGTGAAGGTTATAGAGGTGCGCGACCTGATTGAGGGGATCGTAAAACAGGACGACTGCCACCCGAACTTCCAGTTCGGCCTCGAGAACGAAAAAGTTGTCGACGCGATGGAGCGAAGTGTAAAAACCCGGAACTGGGAAATGGTCTGAAACAAGATTGATTTCGTAGCCTCAGGGCTGTCGGAATTGCGCGCTTCGCCGTTTGCACAATCCGAAACGAGGCTTCGATCTTTGCCCCTTTGGGAATAGCTGTGTTGCGATGCGCCGGAACTGAACATTTGCCAACTCGTCCCCTCCAATTGGGGAGGACGAATTGGCTGCGCGGGGCACAAATGGAAGGTTTTCTCGCCGCATGACAGCACTCCGCCAAATGCATATGCTGCAATTTTCCGCTGCATGCGCACGCAGCTCAGAATTGCAATGGCGAGGTTGGGCTCGCAGTCAGATTTCGCCGCCTGCGACCTGAGCATCGGCTCATTGACATCCAACGGCAGCGCACCGTCAACGGCTCTGCAAGATCATGGATTTGGTGAGATTGACGATTGGCCGGTTCCGATCTTCCCGCCGCGTTGGCACTGCTGCGCGAGCATTCGGCGGCGAAGAGCCCATATCTGCAAAATGCTGCACGTAGCACTAATGGCCACGAAACACCGGAAAGCAGACCTTGGTGACCACGAAGTCGACGCAATGCACCAATTTAGTGGGAACCGCTAAAAAGTTGGTCCGAAAGTCCAACCGAGCGCAACGACCAGCCCGCAAAGTGTCGCCTCTATCAAGTTGACCATGCTTCCAGGTTTTGCTGAACGAATTGATCGATGGGAGTCGGCATCGAGCCGGTCAATTTGTACACATTGTCGGCGACACGATCCTCTGATCCGCCAGCGATTGCACCGTCCATTGCCGCGAGTGTTTTTGCATATTCCTCCGGCAATCCGTGACTCTGATGACGTTCCCCCAGTTCATCGACGGTCAAGCGATGGTGGACGATCTTCCGCCCCAACTGTTTGCTTAGTGTTTCTGCAACCACATCATAGGAAATCGCTTCGGGACCAGTGAGTATGTAGTCGGTGTTTTTGACAGAATGTGCGACCAGCAAAGCTGTTGCGCAGGCCGCAATGTCATCTGCATCGATAAAGCCAATTTGGCCGTCATCTGTCGCCGTGTAGATGGCAGACTCATCGCGGATTGGGTCTCGATGATGAAGTTCCGAGAAGTTCTGCATGAACCAGGTTGGTCGCAATACGGCCCATTCTTGGGCGTTGGAGCGCAGCCAGCCGTGCACCGCGCCCATCATCGGCCCACCTTCTTCCAGCGACGACGCACTCAGCAGCACGAAGCGCGTGACGCCTGAAGCAAGTGCTGCCTCCAGCCCCGCTCGCATAGCCCCAAGTGAATCTACAGTGTCAGTCGGTGCTACGAGATAAACGGCCCCAACACCTTCGAGAGCATCGTTGAAGGTCGACGAGTCTTTCCAGTCGAAGCGCACCTCACCTTCGTTTTGAGGGCTGCGTGTCCCAATGCGAGGAGTGAGCCCTTTAGCACGCAGTTGCTTAACGACGCGGCTGCCTGTTTTGCCGGTGCCACCGGTGACAAGGATAGAATTAGTCATTGATAAAGTCCCCAAGTTTTGATTTCAGAACGTCGATCCCTCCGACGGCATTCAGCAGAACCAGAGGGTTCCAGTAGTCACGGAATCGCACGATGCGTCCGTTTTTGATCTGAATGACCGAGATATAGCTCTGGTCATAGCGCCCTGCATCGCCCGCACCCGTGCAGGAAAATTCTAGAACAAAAGTCTCGCCGTCTTTGGAGGCATGCGTGATCGCGGGGCTCATGGTTTCAAAGTGGATCAGTGCACCCACCTTCGGCAGATAGTTTGCCAGGACGCCGCGGCCCCGCAATGTTCGAACCGAGCCTTCTGGTGAAAACGGGAACTCGAACACAATGTTCTCGTCACACATATCCAGAAAGTTCTCGCCTGCATCTGCGGTGATTGCATCTCCAAGAGCATGACGCAGCATGGCGCCAAAGCTTGGTATGGTGTTTGTATCAGACATGATCTTTCCTAACTTTGAACTGAGCCCATGTCGGGACGGTTTTAAGAAAAGTGGCGGCTTGGGTCATGGCGCTTTTCCGAGCTGCATGATGAGCACGCCTGCAATCGACAGCACAGCACCTGAAATGCGGAAAAAGTCTGCTGGCCGAGGCTCGTTCCCCAGAAGACCGTTTTGGTCCAGAGCAAGTGCCATCGTCATTTGCCCGGCGACAACCGCGGCAATAAAAGCGGCGGCCCCAAAGCGTGGGATCAGAACCATGGTCGCCATCACGTAAATGACACCGATCACACCTCCGACCCACGCCCAGGGAGGAGCCGCATATAGAGAGGGCAAGCTTGGCAATGTCGGGCGAAGCCACACGAGGGCAACAACCAGGAAAACGAATGAAATTCCAAATGATAACATTGTGGCCCAAAGAGGATGGCCAGCAGCACGGCTAAGTTCGGCGTTCATTCCGGCATGGATCGGTATCAAGGCGCCGCAAAGCAGAGGCGCAAACCACAGAAGTGCGATTTTCAGATCCATCTTCACGTCCTTTCAGAAAACTTCACGATCCTATTGCGGCATCGTTCAGTTTGCTTCAGAGTGCGATGGAACGATACCGTTTCGTCGCATGTATGGGAGAATCACGATGGAACGCAATAGTTCCGACGTAAACAAAATTACTCGACCGCGTCGGAAGCCGGCCGGGGCCGCCGTTTTGCAAGACAAGGTAACGGAAGCCATTCAGCGCGCTTTGTTCGAGGAATGGGCAGAAACAGGGTACTCTGCGCTGCGCATGGAGCGTATTGCGGCACGCGCAGGCGTCGGGAAAGCGGCGCTTTACCGTCGAAGCAAATCCAAATTTGAGCTTGTGACCGAAGCGGTAAAATCAACGGCGACGCGCATTACCCCAATTCCGGACACCGGATCCTTTGAGGGCGACGTTGCCATGATGTTGCGCCGAATGGCTGCAACTTTGCGACACCCGCTTGTTCGGCGCATCCTTCCGGATCTTCATGCAGAGCACGCCCGCTCAGATGAGCTTGCTGAGCTGCTGGAGAGTGTGACACGTGACCGGCGCGCCCAAGCAATGGTTATGTTGGACAGGGCCGTCCAACGTTGTGAACTTTCGGAACAAACTGATCGGCGGATGGTTTTAGATATGCTTATTGCACCGCTCTACTGGCATGTCATCGTTCAGCACAGATCTGTCAGGCCCACCGACATCAGAAGATTTACGAATCTAGTGCTCAGCGTATCGAGCTGAACTAGTTCCCATGATGACATCGTTTGGTCTCGATGAGGACAACTAATCGCTGAACTTGTATGGCGATAACCGCAGAAAGCGGACCCTGGAGTCCAGAAAACCAATGTCGGCAAAGTCCCGCGACCTGTGAGTTGCCCCCAAATTTTTCGCTGCAATGTTTGCGAACGGCTGGTTTTCCCGCCGCGCGGCAGCGTCACTTAGAGCGCAAATGCGGCGATTTTCCTGCTGCGTGCGCGCGCAGCGAAAAAATCAAATTCACAGTATGGGCTCAAATGGCTTGTTCAAGGTCACTGCAGAAACAGGCGGCAAAGAGCCTGTAGTGCAGAGACCGCGGCTGGAATAAGTGCCTGCTTTTCGACCCAAGCGCAGCAGTCACAGATTGACCACATTCGATAGGTAACCACCAATTATATGAGGAAAATTATCTTACTATTTATTATTGCCTCAGCCGCATTTGCGGCGTGGCAGTTCAAACTGATGAGAACTGCAAACCAACAGCTTGTTGTAGCCGAGCAGCGGGTTGCAGATGCAATTTCTGCCGGAACCAATAACCTAAATTTCAGCGACCTTGTCGATCTTCGGAAGCTGCCAGCAAACATCGGTGATGTTCCAAACTTAAAGTACCTGAACGCACGGGGAACCAGCTTGAGCGATCTGACCGGGCTGGAAGGTAACGCGACGCTCGAACATCTTGACGTGAACTTGACACGAGTTTCCGATCTCAAACCGCTTCAGGGCTTGCCGAACCTGAAGTTGGTTTATCTTCATGGTACCTGGGTGTCCGATGTGTCGCCCATCGCAGCAATACCGTCACTTGAGCGTCTTGACATTGGCGAGACACAAATTGACACGCTACGGCCAGTTACACAGATCAAAAGTTTGGTCTGGTTGAATCTTCACAACAGCCACGCGCTTGATGGGTCTCGTGAGCACTTTGCCATCCTAGAGGAGCGTCCATTTCTTGAGTTGTCAGGTGGGAGCGCCTACCGCCAAGACTATCGACCGGGTTGGCAGTACAACGCAATGCAGCGCCTGTCGCGCCTGAGAGAAGAACTTGGCCTCTGATGACTGCCCGTTCAAGGGCAGCGCAATCTTCTCGAAAAACAGAAAGCGGTCCTTTGCCTGCCTGCAGACAAGGTCTGCTCAGTCCCGTTTGCGACCTGTTGCATAAGCAAAAGGCCGAAGGGCAACCAATGGCCGGCAGGGGCTCTGACCGTCAGCTAGTGGTCTCCGCAAATATGATGTGGAGTTCGACGGGCTTTTGGTTGCTATTTGAGCACCATTTCCAAGAAAAGCAGGCGCGACGTCTCAGGCGATAAGTCCAGTTTTGGAAGCTCAGCATAGCCAACTAAAGAAATAGTAGGCGGCGCCATGATTTGGTCTCATTTTGACTCCGCGACCACTCTATCCGGCATACATGCCACTCACGAAGAAACCGCTACAGCACAACGCGTTAGACCCCCTCAGCGCGCATCTGTACCTCCCCCTGGCTATCAACAATGGATGTGCTGTAGCGGTTAGTTTTGGTTCGTCATTCCGGGATTGAATATCCGTTCTTTACCCAAAACTGACGAATGCAGATGCAGCGACCAAATTGCCCGCTAACGGCATCTGTGGGTGGCTCCTGCATTGCAAGTGTTTTCTGGCGATTTTTGCGGTTGTTTTTGTCAGTACCGTCGTCTGTCCGGCCTGTTTATGTTTTGGCATTGCCTCCACTGGCCCTGTTGAGTTCCGCAAGCGAGGTTCCAATCGGCTTATCGACCTCTAAGAGCCGCTGCCGTTCCCGGAGTGTCCTTGCTCTTGGTTGACTTACTTCCGCATCATCACTTCAACGTCTTGCATTTTGTAGGCAGTCAGCGTGGTTAGAACGCAGGCTGCCTGTATTCCTGTTTCTTAGTCAGCATCGCCCAGATGGCCCGCGCCGCCTTGTTTGCCATTGCAGTTGTCGCCAGCCTGAAGGGCTTGTTGGCGATGATCTTTGCGGTCCAGAGATCGACTTTCTCTGGCGAACGTTTCGCCATCACAGCGCGGGATGTCATGCCCACGACCAGCAACTTGCGAATGTAGCGATCACCCTGCTTGGTGATCTTGCCAAGACGCTCCTTGCCGCCGCTGGATTTATTGAGAGGGGTCAGCCCCAGCCATGCCGCCAGATCGCGCCCTGTGCGGAATTGTTTTGCGTCCCCAATCGTAGCGACAATGGCCGATGCCGTGATTGGTCCAATCCCTGGCATGCGCATCAACCTGCGCGCATCTGCGTTGAGTAGCGCGTGTTGCTCGATCATCTTGGAATAGCCTTCGATGCGCTCGTTCAGCCCGATGAACTGATAGCACTGGATGCCAAGCATACCGTTCGCGATCTCAGGCATATCCGGGTAGTCACCGTTCAGGTGGCGCTTTGCAAAGGTCGTCACTGCCTCAATCCCGATGGGCAAGATATGCCCGAACTCACGCAGCAAGCTACGGATCATGTTGGCCAACTGGGTGCGCTGCCGGACCGCCAAATCCCGCGTACGATGGATCGACAGAATGGCCTGCTGATCTTCAGTCTTGATATCTACGAAGCGCATGGTCGGACGGCGGACCGCCTCGCAAATCGCTTCTGCGTCGACAGCATCGTTCTTTCCGCGCTTCACATACGGTTTGACATATCCGGCAGGCATGAGCTTCACATCATGGCCGAGCTTGCGCAGCTGACGGCCCCAGTGATGGGATGAACCGCAGGCTTCCATGCCAACCGTGCACGGTGGCAGCGTCTCAAAGAACGCCAGCAGCTTCGAGCGTTTGATCGCCCTGTTGAAGATAACGCGTCCATTCTCCGAAATGCCGTGTACTTGAAAAACATCCTTGGCCAAATCCAGGCCTACGGTCTTTACTGACATTGGGTGGCTCCTTTCCTAGCAGTCGTTGATAACTGCACTTTGGCACAATCGATGCCGGTGGAGCAGGAGCCACCCACCTCATCCGCTCAGGGCTCTGACTACCGGTTGGTGCAAACCGCAGAGAAAATCCGGTGCGAGCCAAAGTACCGAATGCTGCAAGTTGCTCAAACGTCGGCTAAGGGTTATTCGGCGTATAGAGAATTCCGCAATAGGTTGGAGACGTTTTTTTCGTCTCTATCCAACAAACTACAATCATGGGATATGCCTTGATATTTGATACGATCCCTTACCGACCCAAAGAAGCCGAATATTGGGACACTCTTGGTCGTGAAGT
>NZ_JAGHRB010000037.1 GCF_017743995.1 Ruegeria sp. R13_0
GTTCTTGGCCAGATCAACGCCGATTGTGGTAACTTGCATGGGGTGGCTCCTCTCATAAGCAGTCTTAGACAACTGCACTATGACGCATTGCGACGCCCGTTGGAGCAGGAGCCATCCACACCATCAGGTTTGGTGAAACCCGCTACATCGCAGCAGAAAACCCGCCGCAGGTGCGAGGAGATGTTGCGTGTGCAATTGCTGCGCCGGCAAAAGGCGGCTAAGTGGCCTTCCAGCCAGGGGGCTTATGGAGAGCGTTCGGTTTGCGGAAATTATAATGGGCTAAATCTAAGCGACTGAGGAACGCTGACGACAGTTCGTGGCAGGTCAAAAAAGCTCACCGCAGATTCGGCAACCGCCGAAGATCTACAAAATTTCTTGACCAGATTAACACCTAGCCGATAGAGGTCGGGCAGGAGAAGCTGAGATGGCCTTTGTAAGCTCATACATACCACAAGAACTGTGCGCGGATAATCGCGACGCAGTGCTTTGTGGCGGCTTCTCTTCGACAGGTGGATTAAGACCCGAGTGATCTAACTCTACCAATATTGTTCGAACCAGGCCGTCTCTTCCCGAGGCGGCTTTTTCTTTTTCTGGAGCATAGACATGGACCATATCATCGAAACGCTGGAGGACGTCCTCCCGCACATTGTCCCCGACACCGGGATCTTTCATTTAGACCATGATGGATACTCGGTGATCAACTACCTCTACACGCTGGACAACACGTTCGACGGCGCAGTAGCCCGGGAATGCCGAGGGTTGAAATTTGACCCCGACGGTAAACTGATCGCTCGGCCGTTCCACAAGTTCTTCAATCTGGGTGAAAAGCGCCCGGTGCAGGAAGAGCCGTGGGATGCGTCTCATGCGGTTCTGGATAAGCTGGACGGCTCGATGATCCACCCGGCTATTGTCGGGGGTGAGATGGTGTTCATGACCCGGATGGGCATTTCCGCACAGTCCCGGGCTGCATGGGCTGTTGCAGGACCTGAGGTCAAAGCACTTTGCGCCGATATGATCGCGGCAGGTTTCACGCCGATCTTCGAGTTCACTGCGCCCGAAAACCGGGTGGTGCTGGCCTATGACGTTCCGCAGCTGACCTTGCTGGCGATCCGGCACATGCGGACAGGGGCCTACATGCCGCACGCGGAGTTGGAGGCTGTCGCCTCCCGGCACGGTGTTCCGATCGTCGCACAGTTCGACAGCGTCGAGGACGTTCATCGGTTCTGGACGGATGCTCGGGCATTGGAGGGTGTCGAAGGTTACGTCATCGCATTTGAAGACGGCCATCGGCTGAAGATCAAAGCGGATGCCTATGTCCTGCGGCATAAGGCACTGGCTGGGCTGGCGCATGAAAAGAACCTGCTGGCTTGGGTTGCAAAAGGCGCGCTAGACGATGTTTTGCCACTACTGGCACCCGAGGCTGCTGCGCAGGTTCAATCTTACCATGACGAGGTCATGAGGGCGGTTGATGTGCAGGCTGGCGAGATTGACGCCTTCGTGTCTGAACACCGGGAGTTGGCGCGGAAAGAGTTCGCGTTGAAGGCCAAGGCAGAGCTTGACCCGCGGTTGCAATCTGTCGCCTTCCGGGCGTTGGACGGGACTCCGCCGAGTAAGAGCCTGCTGGACATTCTGGAACGGGCCGCAGGCTCGGAGAACAAAGTTGAGGCAATCCGGCCGCTCTTCGGTATGCAATGGCAGCCGATCAGCACACCTGAGTGAAAATGGCGTAGGCAGAGATCTCTGCCTGCGCCGACCCTTTGGGTTGCAAGGGTCTTTGCTGGTATCGCGTGCGCCAAATAAACCTGCACCACGCGATTGGAGATCGACATACTTTGGTCGAATTCAAGACGATGATTTTCGCGGGGGGCGATTTGGAAACAGGTGCATCGGATACCAATCCTTGTTTCGCGATACAATCGATCCCTCGTAGTCTAGGCCAACTATTCCCGATGGTTGAAATGAAGGATCACTTGTCCAATCTATCCCGTAAGTCGATGCGATGTTCTTTATTGATTTGGGATCAGTGTAACCGGTTTGATGTTGGATCTCCTGTATGGACATCCCCAATACCAACATTCTTGCGACTGCGACTTGGCGAATTTTGTGCCAATCAAGTTTTGCAGCGTTGCTCATCGGTTTTCGGAGCTCGACCAGAATCTTGTGAGCATCCCTTGTTGTTAGAGGCTCAGTTTTCATCATTCGGTCGTTCTTTCGCATGACAGGAAACACATAATGCTCCGGGTCATAGCCATCTTCGAAAATCTCCAAATAACGATACGTCATAGGGCGAAGAGGCTTCGGAATCGGGACGATCGCCTCGAAGGTTCGGTCAAAATAGAACCCAAAGTTATGCCCAATTATACGATCTGAAAACCAGAAGCGTGTCGAAGTACCAAACGTATCCACTTGATGGACGAAGTAGGTCATTTGCCAGAGCTGAAGCTTCAGCAAGTTACTGATGCTCAAACCGGTTGACCATGCCAACGCGAGTAGAACGCGGTTCCGGCGCCCTCGGATGGAGCTATCCCCCGACTCTTTGATGAGCGCCTGGATATCACGATCCTGCACTGACAACAGCGAGCCGCTTGGTGGCTTTTCGATTTCAGGCAATGTCTCCACCCATAGATAAACTTTTTTCAGCCAGAGATAATGCGTTCCAAATCCGAATGCAATGCTGATATCTAAATCTGAGTGTAAAATCGCGTCAGTGACGCTCAGTTTTGTCTGTTAAAACTCAATAGGTTGCAGAATATCCCAGAATTCTGAAATTCTGTTGCCGTGTGACCAAATGAGTGCAAGTGTTATATGGATCATGAAAAACCAAGCAAACACAGCTAGTTACCAGAGTCTTTCTTCTTGCTAGGGAATTGTCGTTGCGCTTATGCAGTAGCAAAGTCACGATTAGAGACCCGCAAATGCAGGACCTCAGAGAAAGGCATTTGAAGACGCAGTATGAGCTTCAGCGCGCTGGAAGCTCATTCAACGAGATCGCGCGCGAGCTTGGTTTAAGCCACAGCACGGTGCTGTCAGTGAGCAACTCACGCTCAGTTTCAGCCAAGGTTCAGGCAAGGATCGCGGAAAAAATCGGCGTTCATCCAGCTGAAATCTGGCCCGAACGCTACCCCGAATACAAAGGAGATCCAGAATGAGCGGTTAAACTCATGGGCTCTGAATAAGCAAGGCCCCGAGGATTTTGCCGATCCTCAAGGGCCTCAAAATCGTTTACTAGCACGATCTTGCTGACTTCATCCCATCCCCACATCAAAAAATCAAGAGAAAACGCGGCCGACATGTCGGCCGCGACCAGAGCGGCTGTGCTTGCGGCCAACATGGGATGAATAGGAGCAATGAAGGATATTCAATCTGCCTGCGCAGACCTCGCGGGTTATGCGGATTCGTTCGTGACCAACGTGGCAGCCCGAATATCGAAGGCTGACCACCAACGCGAGGCTGACTATGACAATGAGATCGTGCTGAAGGATGCGAAGATTTCGACGCTTTCTGCGGAGATTAGGGTCATCAAAGCTGATAACCGTCGCCTTCGAGCACAGATCAACAAACTGGCGGATATGCAATTCGGCCAATCGAGTGAAAAGTCACCAAAGCGGAAGGATAAGGGCAACGTTGAAGCAGATCATGGAAAAGCACCACCTGATCCGATGAAGCCCGGCCAAGACGGTTCATCAATTGTGTCTGAACCCGAGAAGGTGTCGAAGCCATGGGGTATGAAAGGGAAACAGACCGTCATTATTCCAGCACATCTTCCCCGAGAAGATCGGGTCATCGAGCCGAAGCAGGGTGCCGGGTGCACATGTGGTTGCGCCATGCGACCGATGGGTGAACAAGTGATCGAACGCCTGACCTATAAACCTGCTGAGGTTCGGGTTATTCGGGAACACTATCCCAAATATGTATGCCGGATCTGCGATAAATTTGTGCAAGCAAAGGTGCCACCGCGCGCCTTCGACTATACTCGCTTTGACGATCGGTTGATCGCAGGCCTCGCGGTCAGCAAATTTGCAGATTTCATCCCAAACTATCGCCAAGAGCAGATATTCAAACGTTCTGGAATCAAGTTCCACCGTTCAACCATGGTGCGGCTGATGGACGAACTTGGGAACGCGCTCGTACCGGTTCACGCGGCTCTTACAGCGAACCTGAAGACCAGCACTAAGCTGAACATGGACGAGACGGTTTTATCCCAGTTGCTTCCTGGGAATGGAAAGACGAAGACCTGTTATGTCTGGGCTTTGTGTCGCGACGACCGGCGTTGGCTGGGGAATGAGCCGCCAGGTGTCGTTTTCAACTTTGAACAATCTCGGCGTGGCGAACATGCTGAAGAGATCTTGAGAGGCTTTTCCGGAACACTGCAGGTGGACGGCTATGCCGGCTACAATCGCCTTACGCGTGACGAACGAGATGGCGGCCCTCTAGTCCTCGCTTACTGTTGGGCACATGTGCGCCGGAAGTTCCTGGACGTTTTCAAAGCAACAAAGTCAAAGAAGGCGAACAGCGTTATTGAACTGATCAATGAAATCTATGAAGTTGAGAGGTCTTTGAAGGGCAAGACCGCGGCCATTCGATTGGCGGTGCGCAAAAAAGAAGCGCAACCAATAGTTTTCAGGCTGTTTACGCTGCTTCGCAAACTATCTGGTGAGATTTCGATGAAGTCGACGCTTGGTGGGGCGATCGCATACACAATGAAGCTCCGAGACGGGCTGACCGTTTTTCTCGAAGATGGGCGTGTGGAATTCGACAACAATGCGGTCGAGAACACCATTCGTCCGATTGCATTGCTGCGGAAGAACGCGCTGTTCGCAGGTTCAGAAATCGGCGGTCGCAATTGGGCTCTAATGGCCAGTCTCATCGGTACCTGCAAACTGAACGGCGTCGAACCATATGCATACCTGACTTGGCTGTTCGATCGGATGGCAGCAGGTCATCCAAGGTCGGAGTACGAAAAGTTGCTGCCTTGGCATTGCCCAAAGGGTCGCTTCGGCATCGAATAACGCTGACAGCAATAGATCGATTGAACCCATCTGGCTATGCTAGGTGGGCCATAAGCATGGCATGCAGACATCCGACTTTCTCTGTACAGATCACAAAACGTAGCAACGCGCATCCAGTGATGCATCCATTCTAGTGCGCTGGTAATGCAATGAGATGAATGCAAAACGACAACAGCCATTTCAGGCGAAGATTCCCCGTATCAACGCCGTTAGCCTCTTTAGAAATCAATCCATCTAACCGCTTCTTGTACAGTCAGTTGACATCCACTAAGCCGAGTTCGAAGCTCTACACTGGGTTTGGAAGATAGGGATTGCCTTTGGTAACTGCCTTGGCTGGCGGTAACTGAACCCCAATTTGAGAAAATGATTTCGATAACAAAAAAAGGGCCACTGCTATGACAGAGCAGGTCGCACAAGTAGCTGATCAGCCTGGCCGTGTGGCCACTCCTCCCTCAGGCGATTTCCCGTGTCCACCCGTAAGATCCGCGGAAATGATGCTGCCATTTGGATCACTGTCTTGGGAGAATTTTGAACGGTTGTGTTACAGGCTCGCTCTAAAGCAGGGTGTGTTCGATCACGTCGCCCGATATGGTAGGCAAGGCCAGGCGCAGCAAGGAATTGATATATACGCCCGCACGCCTGATGGGCGGTATTCCGTCTGGCAGGCAAAACGCTATGCGAACTATTCTCCTCATAACCTCAAGTCCGCGATCGAGACTTTTCTCAATGGAAGTTGGGTCGACCAGACTGACACATTCGTGATTGCTGTTCAGGCCTCGCTTGAGGACGTCAAGCTGCAGGATGAGATCGAACGGCAGGTCAAGCGACTGGCTGACATGAAAATCACCTTGGAGGTTCTCGGTGGCGACACACTTGTCGAGCGAATCCGCCCATACAAGGAGTTAGTCTCGGACTTCTTTGGTCGAGCTTGGCTCGAAGCCTTCTATGGTTTCGATCTCGAGTCAGATTTTAAAAGTAGGCTCGACGGTATCGAGTTTGCCAAGGTGAGGACTCAACTAGAACGAATGTACGCCACGCGTTTTAGTTTTTTGGATCAAGGCATAGTAGGTACGCAATTCGAGACCACACCGGGGCCTCAGCGCTCATTGGCTCTTTTGGAGCGGTTCGCCATGACCGATGTGTTCGTCCGTGATCGAGCAGCGGAAACCAGGGTAAGGCAACCTCAGACGCAAATTGTGGATACTGCCAGTCGCGAACTCCGCCCCAATGCTGACCGAGAAAGCCACGGCACAGTTCGCATGGATGAAATTCGCCGTCTCTCTGCCGCCGACTGGCTGAGTGACGGGGACCAGTTGGCGGTCATCGCCGATGCGGGCTCGGGAAAAAGCACGCTATTACGAGCGATTGCGCTCGACCTTCTTGGTAACCAGAGCGTGTTCGCATCATTGGGACAAAGGTGGGGCGACCGCTTGCCGCTAGTAATACCGTTCGCCAAGTGGGCTAAGGCAACAAAGCTCCAAGACGGTGAGGTCGGCCTCAAGGAAGTCGTAGCGCAGACACTGCAACCGCTGCTGACCGGAGATATCGTCTCCTTGGTAGACCGGGCTGTCGAAGAAAGGCGCATCATCCTATTGATAGACGGTCTTGACGAATGGTCTTCCGAACAGGCCGCGCGGACCGCGTTACACACCCTACTTACCTACGTCCAAGTCCACGAGATCCCAACACTTGTATCGGGGCGCCCCAACGGTTTACGCAAGATCGGAGCTCTCCCCCAGTCGTGGAAAACCGCTGAATTGGCTCCGTTGTCACATTCTCAACAAAGCTACCTAGCCAATATCTGGTTCCGACATCTGCAGCCGAAAGATCCCTCTGGAGATTCCGTGCGCGAACTAGATGCTGCCTGGAGGGCGGAACGGTTCCTTAAGGAGTTGAGAGCCGAGGCAGCGCTCGAAGATCTGGCCGGAACACCTCTACTCTTTATCGGTTTGCTCTTTCTTTCCCTGCGCAACATGGCCTTGCCACATAATCGTGCCCAGGCTCTGCGCGCGTTGGTTACTCTCCTAATTGAGTCTCACCCAGAAGCGCGCGCGACCGCTGCTGGGGAGGGTCGCCCGCGCTTCGAAAATGCTGCGACGCCCGAAGTGAGACATCTAGCTCTGGGAGCTCTGGCCTACGCCTCACGCCGGGATGGTGGTGATGCGGGGTATAATCGAGCTGAAGCCTCCTCGGCGATTGTTAAAGTGCTCGTCGGCAGAGGGCATGAGATATCGACTGCTCAGGAGGTCGCGACGGAACTGCTAGCTGTCAACGCTGAAACTGTAGGGTTGCTCGTAGAGAAAGGGCCTGAAGATGTTGGCTTCGTGCATGCTAGCCTCGAAGAGTACCTTTGTGCAGTACACATTCAGAGCTGGCGGTTTAAAGACCTAATTGGCTTTGTGTCAGAAAATGCTGGTAACTCGCGCTGGCGCAACGTCCTGCGAAATTTGGTGAGCATTAACGTGCGTCCTGACGAAATTGACGAAATTGTCGAGGCGCTTGAGAAGTCGGACCTGGATGTCACCGGTGATATTAACCGACGCCAACTGCTCGCAGAGATCGCATTCAGCTCATCAGCTATTAGCTCGCAAACCGCTGCGAGGCTTGCGGAAAAAACCTTTGAGACAATCGAGGGTTTTGGCCTCGCTTCCGAGCGGGCGGCCATGGTCAGAGTCTGTATTAACGGGTTAAGTAACCCCATCTTAAGACCCGCAGTTGAATTCCGTCTGCGGAGATGGATGCCCAGGCGAGTCGCGTATACGAGTCAGATATACGAAGCAATCGCAACTTGGCCACGAAGCGAAGAACAATTAACGACCTTGATCAAGGGTTTGGGTGACGAAGACCGATACGGGGCGCGAACCGCAGCAAGATGTCTGGCAGAGGTCTACAACGATGATCCCGATGTGTCGGCACGCTTGTTTGACCTCGTGTCTCCCCAGACCGATTTAACGGTTGTGGCGGGTGCGATCCAAGCGCTCGTGCTCGGTTGGCCGCAAACAAACCTAGCTCCCACGATCGATGATCTTGCCACTAGCCGCTCGCTATTGCTTGAGGCCACGGCAATCTGGGCCCGAGTAAAACTTGGGCTGCATTCTGACACAGATCGAGATCGATGCCTCCAGCTTGTGGATGACCGTTCCGCTCTCGAATACTATGATAGTGACATCGTCACAGAAGCCTTGTTAACCGGGTGGAAGAATGATGACGTGCTCGTAGAGGAAGCACTGTCGGCATTGGGAGATCGCGGCGTTCGCTCCGGGATGAGCCGGACCGTGGCCATGACTGTACTGCTCATGTCAGAGCCGGGACGCCCAGCAGTCAGGGAATGGCTGTTGGAGGAACTTGAGCAAGACTATCCGTTGAACACCATGAGTCGGAGTCTGTGGTCCAACCTAATTGGCTTCGCTAACCAAGACAGTGCCATTAAAGAGGCGGTTGTTTCCAAGATCATTTCCGATGATTTGAACTTCCTCGATAATGACGTCTGGCCGCTGATCGCTGAGCTAGGCGATGAACGGTTACGTGACCACGCAATCGGGCGAGTCAGAAGTAACGAAGGGTTTGGACGGTACTGGAGCCTTCTCCCACTCCTTAAAGGGTGGGCTGACGATACCAAGGTTGTCGAATTGGTTCAGGAGATGATTGCTCTCCCCGATGGCGACTTGGGTATGATCGCTGCTTTTATTCCTAACTTATACGATGACCCCGGTGAAGCACGTGCTCGACTAATCCGCATCTTACGTGAGCAGCCGGAGGCACGCGCCGACCTCATTTTCAAAGCCATAATCGAACTGGGTTCTGATGACACTGACGAAGATACAGTAAAGGCTATCTTGCCTTGGTTAAACGCGGATAACTCATTCGCCGAACCGTTGATGGCATACATTTCTTTTTCAACACACCCGGCGGTTCGCGAGCAGGCCTTATTGCGTATGGAGCAATCCGAGCCACCCTTCGACATACTTGCAAGAGCATTTCCGGACGAGCCGAGAATTAGAGAAGCCGCTTTGTCGGCTGCCTCGGCCATTCCACGAGAATTGCGCGCCGTCGTCGTCGCATCTGCGGGTATTAGCGGAGATCGCCACCCAGCGCTCTTTTCAGTTCTTGAAAGCTACGGTGTAGAGACAGACTATCTATTTGGTGTTCAACTATCTGTGGATTATCACCAACTTCGGCAGGCCAGAGGTGACGTTGATGGCCTTGTTGAGCATCTAGTTGACGAGCTAGATCGGCCCGGGCCCCGCTTTGAAGAAAATCGAACAACCGCGTTTGCTGGCTTGGTCGTCCTGAATGAACCTCAAGCGGTCCTGAAGAGCACCCATAGGACTGGCAAGGTCCGTATACGGTCCTATTTTGGCGAAGGCGTGAGCAGCGCACTTGGAACTCTGATAGTCAGGAAGTGGGACATGCTCAAATCTAAGTTGGGCTCCGACTTCGTAAACGCGGTACTAACTGATGATCGTTCGGTCTGGGGTGATATATCTCGCTTTGCTGGTCCTTACCCAGACGTGCGTCGAGACTTCTTCGATTGGTGCATGAGTGAAGAGAACATAGGGGTTACGGCATTACGGACTTTGGCCGAACTTTGGCCCCGTAGCGGTGTACTCCTTGAACACGTACTTAGAATCCTGACTCATAAGGTGCGTCGCGGCTCCTATGCATTGCCCATCATAATCGCCGCCGCCGAGATCCTGAGAGACCAGTTCTACTCCCCAGAGTATGTGGCGGAGCTTAGGAATTTGTTTAAGGAGACACCTGAGGTGGGTCCCGCTGTGGCGTTGGCAATCCTAGATCCGACCTGTCCAGACCTTCACCGGTCGAGAATTCCAACCCTCGAATTTGGAGTCAATCACGGCAACTGGTTGGGCGCCGCACAAATTGCATCGCGATTGGATCCGCCGGACGTTTTCGTGGCCATTGTCCATGCTGTGGCGGATCGAGCGGTACAAATGGGCAGTTCATCCCAAGCACTGATCACTGAAGTTCTTGTCGAACGGGTCGTACACGATTCTGAGGCACGTGAACGCCTGCGTGCTAGCCTTAATGGAGAGGTTTCACCGGACGGCTTGGTGGCTGTGGTCTCTATCCTGGCACGGGCCGGGTATCTTGATGGCGAGCTCCTCGACATGTGTGCAGTCAAGCTCTCAGCAGAACAGGCTCGCAATGGCATCCCGATCGCTGTGTTCGATATTAATCGAGATACGATTCGACCCTATTCTCATGTCCTCATGGAGTTCTTCCAACCAGGAGGTACTGGTTAAGCACCACCCGCACCGCTGGAGGGATTCTCGGACATAACGGCTGGGAACGAGATACGTCATTTAATCCGCCTCTATATTGGCGCTTAGCGCCAATATACACCGAGGTCGCCTCTACAGACAGGCCCCGAATCCGGGGTCGGATGCAACGCTTACGGGCCGTAAGGACACAAATATGAATTTCCGTATTGGCGCGTGGCGCCAATATAGGCTTTAGATGCCTATGCCGGAAGACGCCAATTTGGGGGTCAGATGCAACGCTTACGGTTGATGCTTAGTAGCCTGAAGAAGAAAATTTCCGCACCTGAGACTTCTACAGTGCTTCCAGCGGTATTCCTGGAAAGCAAGAAGCCTCGCGTGATGCGAGGCTAAGTGTTTGTTTTCCGGCCTAGAAGTTTGGTTGCGGGAGTAGGATTTGAACCTACGACCTTCAGGTTATGAGCCTGACGAGCTACCGGGCTGCTCCATCCCGCGACACTTTGGTTTGGTCTACCGCCTATTCGGCTACTTGAGACCGATTGTTG
>NZ_JAGHRB010000038.1 GCF_017743995.1 Ruegeria sp. R13_0
AAAGTACTTTTCTGTGTCGGTGAACTGCACGGCCAACTCACGCGGCGACAGATCGCTTTCCTTCAGAGCCAGGTCCTTGATCTTCTCACGCATCAGCTGCGGAATGCGGTTCCAGACCCGTGATGGCTTGGGGCTGCGATCCTCAAGCGCCTCGGG
The DNA here is from genome assembly GCF_017743995.1 of Ruegeria sp. R13_0. GTDB lineage: Bacteria > Pseudomonadota > Alphaproteobacteria > Rhodobacterales > Rhodobacteraceae > Ruegeria. The sequence goes on from NZ_JAGHRB010000038.1 coordinate 157, forward strand.
GCCGCCAGCCAGATACCGGTCATACCAGCGATAGAAAGTGGTTCTGGGGATGCCGAGTTTGTCCAGCGTACGCCTGGTCGAAAGATGCGACCCTTCGACGAGGCGAATGATCTCCAGCTTCTCAGATGCGGGATACCTCATTCGTCTTCGCCCCCATCCCCGATCATGCTTTTTTTGAGAAGCCGCAACTCAAGGGCCTGCTCGGCAACAACCTCTTTCAGGTCGCGAGCCTCACGGCGCAGATCCTTGACCTCCGTCGAGGTCGCCGCACGAGCCGTATCGCCAGCAAGGCGTTTCTTCCCAGCTTCGAGGAACTCCTTGGACCAGCTGTAATACAAACTCTGCGCTATGCCCTCGCGGCGACACAGCTCTGCAATGCTGTCCTCGCCCTTAAGGCCGTCCAGCACAATCCGGATCTTCTCTTCCACTGAATACTGCTTGCGTGTGGCGCGGCGGATGTCTTTGACGACCTTCTCGCCATGGCTCTTACGCGTTCCGGGTTTCTGTCTCATCTCCACTCCTTGGTGGTTACGATTTGCCAGAAACCCTCTCTTATCAAATCGACTTAAACTGTCCCATTGGTGCTGACGTCAGACACAGAAAAACCAGACCATCATTCCAGCCGAAACCCCTTGCTGCGAATGAAAGTCCCGAAATCAGCCCGCTCCGGAAGCGCGTATTGCCGGGCTTTGTCTTCCGCCCACCCGTAGGTCTCCGACGTGCCGAACCGCTCACGGGAACGTTGCTGCGTATAGGGCTGAAACGCGCTTCGTCTTGCGTTGTAGCGTTGGATGCGGCGCTCGACATCATGCTCGCTGTATCTGTCCTGATGCACGGTCGCTGAAAGAGGAAGACGCAGGCTGATCCTTTGCGTCGCGGCTGCAGGATAACCGAAGGCCAGCCCGGCGACCGGGAAAACGTAGTCCGGCAAGGCAAGTAGATCGCTCACTGCGGCGGCTTCGTTTCGGACGGCGCTGACCGGACAACAACCCAAGCCCATGGATTCCGCCGCTGCAACAAACGTCGAAAGTGCGATCGCCGCGTCGACAGTTGCGTTGAAGAAGGAATCTAGATGGTCATTCGCGAAGGTATGCCCCTGTATCTTGTGCAGCAGACGTTGCCGCCGATGGTTGCCGCAAATTAACGCGATGTTCGGGGCGTCCTTGACCCAAACCTCGGACCCGATGAGTTCCAACAGGCGCGCCTTGGCCGTCTCATCCCGGAGTAGCACTATGTCGCGCAGCTGGAGATCGCTCTTGGTCGGTGCCGCAAGCGCCACCGCGCAAAGCGCCATACACAGAGACGTGCTGACGGGCTGGGGTTCAAATGCGCGACAGGACCCGCGGGCGAGCATTGCCCTGAGACCGCCGTGGGCCATGACCTCAGCGTCCAATTCCAGTGCCTCGCCATACCTGAACGCGGCGATACTGGAGATATCCCCGTCTTGCTCATTGCCGAAGGTCGCAACCCCTTCAGATCCGGAAGCCTTATCCAAATCGGCCATAGCCGCCCCTTTCGAATGCAGGGCAGGCGAGCAGAACCACCGCGATCACCACGAGGATCACGGCCACGCTGGGTGCATGATAGTGCGACCCCATGACCGGAAACATCATCCAACTGAGGTTGCCCATGGCGTGGAAGAGCGCCGTCGCAAGCATGGATTGACCGCCATGGATATAGAGCCAGAGAATGATCGCCCGGCGGGCAACGATCCCGAGCGACCACCAGGCAATCCAATCCCAGGATCGGCCAGCCTGAAGCAAGGGTATGATGTGCCAAAGCATGGCCATCACACCGATGATGAACCCCGCAACGATCAGGCCGTGGGCCTTGTAAAGAGGGCGCGACGCGTAGCCGGTCCAGCCGAGTTCTTCTGCCATCGCCGCAAGCAGAAAAAGCGCGAATAGGAGCAACAGTCCGAGCGGATCAATCTTAGGTGGCGGAAGGGATTCGCCTACCGCCAACAGCCAAGCCCCCGACGCGACCATTACCAGCGGCATGGTGCAGAGGGCCACGATCCACACCCATGGACGAGTGTCACCAACCGCAACGGACTCGCGCCAGAACCGCCGGGTCATCGGGCGCCCGCCCGCAAGGCAGACCAGCACGCTTGCTGCCAATCCGGGCGCAAGCACCATCAGCGCACTGACCGGAAGACTGGGAAGAAGTTCCCTGTCCGCCACAGCGCCCAGGCCCCAGAATGGAAGGCTGAGCACGCCCGTCAGCACGAAAAAGATGTATGGTCTGCGTTGCGTCATGGTCGGGCTAAGAGGCGGCACCCTGTGTCAGGAGCCGCTTGTAAAGGATGAGGTCATGGGCCGTTCCCGACGTCGTGCCACATTCCTCGAAACCGCAAGTTTGCATCAAGCGGTGTGAGCTTTCATTCGGTGCATCAACCGCCGCGACCAGCTCAGTAAGCGAAAGCTCTGTCCGCCCATATTCAATAACAGCCAGCAGTGCCTGACGTGCCAGACCCCGACCCCAGAATCTCGGATCGAGAGCAATCGTCGGTTCAATCCCGCCCCGCATAGCGGGCACCGCCACCAACGGACCAGACACCGGCATCAAACCCAAAAGACCCGCCGTGGTTTCGGTCTCCGTCTCGATAACCCATAGGCCCAACCCGTCCTCATCCTGCCCGATGCTTGCGGAAACGAACCCTGCAACATCGTCCGGTGTGAGGATCGTGTCGTCGCACAGGTAGCGGCGCACTTCAGGACCCGTCATGAGCGCCAGCATCAAGTCCGCATCGGCATGTGTGACCGGGCGCAAGCGCCCCCCGTCGAACGGAAGCGTCGGTTTTGTCATGTCCCGTCCTCCTTTCCACATCGGCAGCGGCGCACGCCCGCAGGAACGGGCGTGCTGCTGATCAGGCAGTGACCTTCGGCAAAGCCGGATCGCTGCCCCATTCAGCCCAGGATCGATGATACACCCGCACCCTCGAGAACCCCAGAAGACGCAGCGCAACATAGCTGTGCGACGAAGCGAGGCCGTTTTGGCAATGCATGATCACATTATTCTCGGGCGTGACCCCATGGTCTCCGAAATGGGCCAGAAGTTCTCCGGCGCTTCGAAACCGCCCATCGTCGCCGAGGTTTTGCGCCCAGGGAACGTTGACCGCCCAGGGGATGTGACCCTCCTCGTACATATGCGGCGGCCGGACATCGATAAGGACCTCGTCAGGATCGTTGCGGTGGGCAAGGACGTCATTTGCGGTCGCATGCCGTCGCGGGCTGATCGCGGAGTGGAACTCCGTTGGCTGAGCGGCTGCGGCTTGTGTGGCCACCGGACCGCCTACGCCCTTCCAGGCGGACCAGCCGCCGTTGAGGACCGCGACATTCTGGTGCCCGAGATACTCCATTAGCCACAACATGCGCGCCGCGTGAAAGCCGCCACGGTCGTCGTAGAAGACGATCCGCCGATCTGCCGCAATGCCGATGCTGCCAATCAGTGCCTCAAGATTGGTGACATGCATCAACGTCCCGTCGATGGGGCTCTGCCGGGCGGCGACCGCGTCGGGGGCAAGATAGACCGCCCCCGGGATGTGACCCGCATCATACTCGGCGCGGGGGCGAACATCGACAAGCACCATCCCCTCAAGCTGCGCGGATTGCCCGCTGCCGGTGACGGGTGAGACAGCCCCTATCAGGCTGCCGGGTTCTTCCAGAAGACCGGGATTGGCGTAGGCCGCTCCTTGCGCAAAGGTAACACCGGGCAGGTTCACGGCCATCGCGCCAAGAGTGAGCAGCCCGAAGTTCCGGCGTGTCAGGTCTAGGGTCATGTCAATTTTTCCTTTCAATCAATCGTCAGACGGGCATCTCGACGAGACGCAAGTAGGGCACTGGTGCCTTCCAGCCGTCGGGATAGCGTTTCCGGGCCTCTTCATCGGACACGGCCGGCACGATCACGACCGCGTCTCCCTGCTTCCAGTTGGCCGGGGTCGCCAATTGCTGCCTGGCCGTCAACTGTAGGCTGTCGATGGCACGCAGCACTTCGTTGAAGTCGCGCCCGGTCGTCATCGGGTAAGACATCGTCAGCTTGATCTTCTTGTCCGGGCCGATCACGAACAATGTCCGCGCGGTTGCGTTGTCCATTGCAGTCCGCCCCTCGGCGGTGTCGCCGGCGTCTGCGGGCAGCATGTCATAAAGCTTGGCGATCTTGAGATCCGTGTCTCCGATCAGCGGATAATTGGGAGACTGGCCAGTCGCAGTCTGGATATCGTCCGACCAGCGCGCGTGGTCCTCGACCGGATCGATCGACAAACCGATCAGTTTCACGCCACGGCGATCGAATTCGGGTTTCATGCGAGCCATGACGCCGAGTTCCGTGGTGCAAACCGGCGTAAAGTCTTTCGGATGCGAGAACAGGACACACCAGTTGTCTCCGATCCAATTGTGAAAGTGGATCATTCCGTCGGTAGAGTTCGCCAGAAAGTTCGGCGCTTCGGTATTGATGGATAATGGCATCGCGTTTCCTTCTGTTCAGTCGCGTGTCCGGGCCTCCTGCAAAGACGGAAGGCGCCGATGCCGCTCATCTACGCGGTCCGATCCCGCGTTTCCTGAAGAAGACCGGAAAGAGTTCTGAAAAACGGATGCTGCCGCTCCGAGAGATGATCCAAGGCCCATGCGGCAGCGATCAAGGCACGTTCTTCAAGTACAAACGTCCAGCCGAGGCAAATCCCTCGCTGGTCGCTCCATGTCAGTCAAACCGGTTGCGACGCTGGTCCAGTATTCACCTCGACAATTGTACCAGCGCCTATACCGCCTGAAGTTCCGGATTGAGGCGCGCAAATCTCGGATCGTCCAGAACCGGGCGCAAGGAGACCTCCTTGTCGAGCACACAAGCGTGCCGCCAACCGCGCATTGCCAGAAACTCCAGGCGTTCCATTGCCGATGAGGTATCGCCGATCTGAGACAAGGCGAGAACTCGATTGTACTCCAGCGGCGAGTCGTGATGACCAACACCTTCGATCGTGGCTTGCGCGCCCCGGCGGTCCCCAAGCATCGCAAGAAGTGGCGCCAGCGTGTAAAGAGGGCGCATCGACTGCGGCTCTACGGACAGGGCGTCCCGAACACGCTTCAATGCCCGTTCAGCATGGACGCGGGATCGGTGCGGGTCGGCTTCCATCAGAATACGCGCCGCGAGAAAGTCGGCCTCGAAGCTATTGGGGGCCAGGCTTGCCGCCCGGACCGCCAAAGACGCAGCCGCCCTTGCGTTGCCTGCCGTGTACAGAAGCTTTGCAGCATCAAGATGAACATCCGCTTCGTTGCGCCCGTGGAACAATGCGGTTTCGATTGCCTTATAACCGGCCGCAAACCATCCAGCCGCGATCCGTGAAACGCCGTCGAAGAGATGTGCTTTTGCATTAGTTGGATCCAGGCGAATTGCGGCCTCTGCCTCGGTCAGTGCTGCTTCGAGCAGCATCTCGCCCTGCGACCAGTAAAGATGACGTTTGAAAAGTGCTTCTGCGTTGAGAGCTCTGGCTTCAGCGTTGTCCGGCGCCATCCGGGCGGCCTCTGCCGCAAGATCGAAGAAGGAAATGAGGTCGGTTTCGCTGCCCCGCTCGAGGCACTGCCGCGCTTCAAGAAACAGCGTATAGGCATCAAGCGAAAGGGGGACGCCTTCTTTGCTGCTCACCCTTTCCGAGCTGTGAGTGGTCACAAGAGCAGGTTTGGTCAGCCGGTATCCACCACGCGCGACGGTTGCGATAATCTGCCGGCTGGTCAAAGTACGACGCACCTCCGAGACAACTTGCGTGAGGCTTTCGTCACTGACCGTCACGTTCGGCCAGACACGATCTAGCAAATCTTCGCGCGATACCACCGCGCCGTCTGCTTTCGCGAGAACCTGAAGCAGGCGGACCGCGCGCGGCGAAAGTCGCCCTACGCGCCCACCCCGCGTCGCGGTTCTTGCGGCAATATCAATTACCCAGCCATCTATTCCGAGCGTCATCACATTCACATACGGCAATAAAATTTTGTGCACCGTATCCGCGGGCAGAGACCTTCGGAAACCTTCGCCCGCAGTTTGCACGAAAACTTGATCGACCGATAGGTCGCCTAAATGCTTGCTGCTGCGCGAAATGCAGAGATCACGAATTCGGCCGTTCCATCGCCATGGGCGTCAAATGTTGATCGAAACCGCGCATCACCCTCGTACATGTCGGCGAACCCGCCCAACGCACTGGCCTCACATGGATAAAACCAGCGATCGACCAGGTCGGCATACGCTTTGGAAAGCTCTGAAGCCTCAACTCCGTCTGGTGCCGCACCCGCTCTAGCAAGGCCAGCGAACCCGTCACAGAGCTTGGTGTGCTCTTCGTGGTACCGCGCCCAATCCGCCTCGGTGTAGGCGGCCGTCCGCGTCGCCGAAGTTGCCCACGCCTCCGTCTTGCCCCAACGGGCCTTGGCTTCGTCCTCAAATATTGACGGGTCAAACCCGCCGAACAGCGTTGTCATGTCCATGTCCTTTCGCGATTTGCGTTCGATGAGGGCCAGCGCTTCATCGATGCCTCGGATCAATGCTTCACTGTGAGCAATCTGGTCGGTCACAGCTTGCCGCTGCGCCAAAAGCGCTTTGCGCCGGTCGAATGCCGGGTCGTCGAGGAGCCGGGCAATTTCATCCAGAGCCAGCCCCAAGGTGCGATAGGTCAGAATTTGCTGGAGCCGGAGCACGCTGTCTCGATCGTAGAGCCTGCGCCCTGATCCCGCGCGCGTGGCCGGCTTCAGCAATCCGATCTCGTCGTAATGATGCAATGTACGCACCGTGACGCCGGATCGGTCTGCCAGTTGCCCGACGGTGAAGAATTTGATTCGTGACATGACGTCATCGATAGGACCTCACGCCGCGTGAGGTTCAAGAGGCTTTACTAGAAAACCGGCCACTGCATTGCCGGGGCTTTCGAATCCGCCCTTGTCGGTCGCAGTTCCTGATACTATCCTCCCGCTCGGTAAGCTGCCCCGCAGTCGAAATCTGCGGCAACCAAGGTCATCAGCTCGATGGGTGACCGTGCAAACGCACGGTGCTCTGATGACGCAGACCAAACACCCTCGTCCAACCGCCATTTCTTTGGCCCGCGAAGCCGCACCGCTTGCCGCGTTCTACGGCACAGGGATTCTCATCGGCCTCACCGATCTCGCGGTGGTGGGCGCACTTGGGACCGAAGCACTCGCTGCGGTGGGGCTCGGAAAGACCATCCTCTTTTCGTTGATCGTGGTTGGCTTCGCCGTTCTGTCGATCGGCACTGTGCTGATGGCCGAACAGGCTTCGCCGACCAAACGCGGCGCGGTGTTGCTTGCGGTGCTGGTGATGAATCTTCCGTTCGTGGTGCTCGGCCTCGTCCTGCCGGAGTTCACCCAATCCGTTCTCGACCAGAGCAGCTACCCTACCGATATCATCATGTTGTTCAGCGACTATACCGACGTTCTGGCATACGCGGTCGGGCCAGCTTTGATCTTCGCGTCCCTAAAGAATACGCTCGTCGCCATTGGGCGCACTGGGCCCTTGTTGGCCCTGTCTGTTCTTATGCTTCTGGTCAACGCTGCCTGCAGCATATTGCTGGTCCACGGATTTGGTACGTGGCGTGGCATGGGAGTGGCAGGTGCCGCATGGGCCACGGTGGCCGTTGAGGTCTTGGGCGCGGTCGCACTCACCTTTTGGGTCGCCCGGTCCGGCGCAGTTCGGATCGCCGCTGCGCGCCTGCAACGTATTCTGGCAGCGCTGCGTGAAATCGCCTTGCTCGGTTGGGCGGCGGGGGCACAGCAGTTGCTGGAAAGCGGCCTCTTCATCGTTGTGCTTTACTTGCTTGGGCTGGAGTCACCGGCATGGCTCGCTGCCGGTACAGTGGCCTTCGCGGCCATGGAGTTAAACTTCGCAATCGGAGGCGCTGTTGGGGAGGTCGGCTCCGCCCGGATCGCTGGCCTGCGGGTCAAAGGCGACCGGGGTGGCCAAAGGCGCCTTCTTCACCTGACCATCCTGCTTTCAGGGGGCGTCTCGGGTATGTTTGCCCTGATCGTGCTCATGTTCCCAGACGCGGTGATCGGTCTGTTTGCAAGTGGCGTTACATCGCCCGAAGCAGAAGATCTGATCCCGCTTGTCATGATGTTGACGGCACCGTTCTTCCTGTTCGATGCGTGGCAGATCGTCTTCATTTTCGTATTGCGCGGACTGCGTCGAACGCTCTTGCCACTGGTGCTTAGCACAACATGCTACTGGGGTCTCGGGATCGGCGGCGGGTTATTGCTGGCGCATTTCATTGGTTTGGGCGGTTGGGGCATCTGGATTGGGTTTTGCGCCGGACTTGCCAGCGCCGCGATCCTCTTGGCCGCCATGACGCTTGTCACAATCAAAAGGACTTCGATCCACAAGGACGATTCAGAGAGCTGATCGGTTTGCGCCTACAGGGTTCGGAGGCCGCATAGAAGGTGAGGAAGCAGACTTTCGGGGCCCGTGCAGCATCGGTGATTTTTGGGCTCAGAATGCTCGAACGCCGCATGACGGACGGACAACCGCTTCGAAATTGCGAACGGCAGAACCGTTCGCCAAAGTTCGTTAGATGTCGATGCGCTCGGCTATGCTCAGAGCATCTTCCAATTCGACACCAAGGTAACGCACCGGGTTCTGTCGCAAATTCTGCTCCCAACTGTCATTCCGGCTGCAGTTCTGATAGCGCGCGCTCGGCTATGACAGGAGCAAACCGTGACAATCTCATTTAAAGGCGCGCATTTTCCGAAGGACGTT
>NZ_JAGHRB010000039.1:0-2500 GCF_017743995.1 Ruegeria sp. R13_0
TGGTTGCGGGAGTAGGATTTGAACCTACGACCTTCAGGTTATGAGCCTGACGAGCTACCGGGCTGCTCCATCCCGCGACACTTTGGTTTGGTCTACCGCCTATTCGGCTACTTGAGACCGATTGTTGGCCTATCGCTTACGCTGTTTGAGGCCGGGTCGTGTTTGTGTGATCGTTTAGAGAGAATGTTGGGCTTTTGCTAGGTTTGGCGGTGACCTACTCTCCCGGGGCTTAAGCCCAAGTACCATTGGCGCGGCAGTGCTTAACTTCCGGGTTCGGGATGGGACCGGGTGTTTCACTTGCGCTATGACCACCAAACCGAGGAAAAGCCCACGTCGCGTCTTTGCCTTAGGCAAAGCGCGACGCGCGGGAGGCAGCGCCTTTTGTTTACAAAAGGCGCGTTCCCGCACGGTTGTGTTTATCAATCAACATCGCGGCTAGGTGCTGCGACGCTGTCCTTGGTCAAGGTGTGTATGCTTTTGGTGATTTGTCTTTCCATTACTGGATCAAATCAAGCCTATCGGGCGATTAGTACCGGTCAACTGAACGCATTACTGCGCTTACATCTCCGGCCTATTGACGTGGTGGTCTTCCACGGCCCTCAGGGAGACCTTGTTTTGAGGGGGGCTTCCCGCTTAGATGCCTTCAGCGGTTATCCTGTCCGATCATAGCTACCCAGCACTGCCGTTGGCACGACAACTGGTCCACCAGTGGATCGTTCACCCCGGTCCTCTCGTACTAGGGGCAACTCCTCTCAAGTCTCCTACACCCACGGCAGATAGGGACCGAACTGTCTCACGACGTTCTAAACCCAGCTCACGTACCTCTTTAAACGGCGAACAGCCGTACCCTTGGGACCTGCTCCAGCCCCAGGATGAGATGAGCCGACATCGAGGTGCCAAACACTGCCGTCGATATGGACTCTTGGGCAGTATCAGCCTGTTATCCCCGGCGTACCTTTTATCCGTTGAGCGATGGCCCTTCCACTCGGGACCACCGGATCACTATGGCCGTCTTTCGACTCTGCTCGACTTGTCAGTCTCGCAGTCAGGCTGGCTTCTGCCATTGCACTCAACGAGCGATTTCCGACCGCTCTGAGCCAACCTTCGCGCGCCTCCGTTACGCTTTAGGAGGCGACCGCCCCAGTCAAACTACCCGCCACGCAGGGTCCCGGATCCGGATAACGGACCGCGGTTAGACATCAAGAGTGCGAAGGGTGGTATCTCAAGGGAGGCTCCACGGATACTTGCGTTTCCGCTTCAAAGCCTACCACCTATCCTGCACATCACAATCCTGATGCCAGTGCGAAGCTGTAGTAAAGGTGCACGGGGTCTTTCCGTCTAACCGCGGGAAGCCTGCATCTTGACAGGCAATTCAATTTCGCTGAGTCGATGTTGGAGACAGCGGGGAAGTCGTTACGCCATTCGTGCAGGTCGGAACTTACCCGACAAGGAATTTCGCTACCTTAGGACCGTTATAGTTACGGCCGCCGTTTACCTGGGCTTCAATTCAAGGCTCTCACCTCTCCTTTTAACCTTCAGGCACCGGGCAGGCGTCAGACCCTATACGTCGTCTTGCGACTTCGCAGAGCCCTGTGTTTTTAATAAACAGTCGCCACCCCCTGGTTTGTGCCCCCAGCCCCTAGTTGCCTAGGAACCGGGCCTCCTTCTCGCGAACTTACGGAGGTATTTTGCCGAGTTCCTTCAACATCGTTCTCTCAAGCGCCTTGGTATGCTCTACCAGTCCACCTGTGTCGGTTTAGGGTACGGTCTGATGGAGGGCTATTTCCAGGAACCACTCAGCAGCCCAATCAATCCGATAAGATTGAACTACATCCGTGATCCGTCACATCCTCCTGGCCTAGGAATATTAACCTAGTTCCCATCGCCTACGCCTTTCGGCCTCGGCTTAGGGGCCGGCTTACCCTGCTCAGATTAGCTTTAAGCAGGAACCCTTGGACTTTCGGCGAGAGTGTCTCTCACACTCTTTGTCGCTACTCATGTCATCATTCTCACTAGTGATCTCTCCACCGGATGGCTCACGCCCCGGCTTCATCGAAAGAACTCTATCCTGCGCTACCGCCTATTCGGCTACTTGAGCGCGGTTGCCCGCGCCGTATAACCGGCGGCAATACAGGATGAGTTCTATGTCACACTACGCTCTGCTACCGATGCTTACGCATCCCTAGACTTCGGCTCATGGCTTGAGCCCCGTTACATCTTCGCCGCAGGACAACTTATTTAGACCAGTGAGCTGTTACGCTATCTTTAAAGGATGGCTGCTTCTAAGCCAACCTCCTGGTTGTTTTGGTCGTCCCACCTGCTTTCCCACTTAGCCATGAATTGGGGGCCTTAGTCGTAGGTCAGGGTTGTTTCCCTCTCCACTACGGACGTTAGCATCCGCAGTGTGTCTGCCATCTAGTACTCCCGGGTATTCGGAGTTTGGTTAGGATCAGTAAGCCTGTGGGGCCCCATTACCCATCCAGTGCTCTACCCCCCGGGG
>NZ_JAGHRB010000003.1 GCF_017743995.1 Ruegeria sp. R13_0
CCGCTGCCCCGCAACCATCCGCGCATGCGGCCCCGCCGCCCCCTCCGCCCGTTGAGCATGTATGGCATATCGCGGTGGACGGTCAGACCAGCGGACCGTTCTCGAAGGCCAAGATGGGGCGTATGGCGTCGGACGGAGAGCTGACGCGAGACACCCATGTCTGGACCGCTGGTCAGGATGGCTGGAAGAAAGCAGGCGAGGTGCAGGAGTTGGCGCAGTTGTTCACGATCCTGCCTCCGCCTCCGCCAAGTTCATAGCCTATGGTGATAGATGTCGCTCAATCCCCCTATGAAAAGCGAGAGATTCGGCGCGCAATAAATCTTTGCGCGATATCTGGATGGGTTGCAGTGGTCGGAATACCTTTGGCTTCTGAAATGCTGGTTCGCGGGTTTGATCCTACGCTGAAGTCGTTGTTCTTTCTATTCACGTTGATTGGCTTGCCTTTGTCCTTTCTCATTGCGTGGGTGTTAGTTGCGCCTGCCTTGCGCGTAGTATCGCAAAAGCCCATAGGTTATTTACGCGCCGCCAAATGGGGTATTGGAATTGGGTGTGGCTTGGTAGGAGTGAGCATCTTACTCGGGCGGCTTTTTGGTTGGTTTCAATCAATAAACCCAGATTTTAGTTCGACAATGGGAGGCAACGGGTCCGTTCGGTCGGTCGACGGCATATTGACACCTTACGGATGGTGGATACTCGCCCAAAACTCCGCGCAATTTGTTCTGTTATGCGCTTTGATTGCACTGCTAGTGCGTTGGCAGATCGGACCAGGGGCAAGAACTACATTCAGGACGGACGAATGACCGAAGAACACCGCTTTCCCTGCGACCAGTGCGGCGCAGACTACCGGTTCAACCCCGGCGATGGCACATTGACCTGCGACCATTGCGGCCACTCGGAACCCATTGGCGCGGGCCCATGGGGCGGTGCAAGCCTGCGCGAGCTGGATTTTGACACCGCTATCGCCGACCGTCTGCCCGACAGCGAGATTGAGGAAACGCGGGTTCTGTCTTGCCCGAACTGTGCCGCACAGGTCGAGTTTGACCCGAATACCCACGCCGCGGAATGTCCGTTCTGTGCCACGCCGGTGGTGACGGATACAGGCGTCAACAGGCATATCAAACCCAAAGGCATCCTGCCTTTTGCGCTGGATGAACGGTCCGCCCATAAGGCGATGGGGGATTGGCTTGGTCGGCTTTGGTTCGCGCCGAACGGGCTGAAGGACTATGCGCGCAAGGGCCGAAAAATGCAGGGCATTTACGTGCCCTACTGGACCTTCGACGCGGACACCAAATCCAGCTATCGCGGGGAGCGCGGCACCGTTTACTATGAAACGCGCACTGTTATGCGCGACGGGAAGCGAGTGCAGCAACAGGTAGCCAAAGTGCGCTGGAGTCCAAAATCCGGTCGCGTCGCGCGGTTCTTTGATGACGTTCTGGTGTTGGCGTCACGCTCTCTGCCCAAGAAATATACAGACTCGTTGGAGCCCTGGGATCTGCCCGCACTTGAACCCTACCAGCCGCAATACCTGGCGGGGTTCCGGGCCGAGGCGTATTCGGTCGAGTTACCCGATGGGTATTCCGAGGCGCGCGCGCACATGGCGCGGGTAATCGAGCGTGACGTGCGCTTTGACATCGGCGGCGACCGGCAGCGTATTCACGCGGTGGACACGGATGTGCGCGATGTGACGTTCAAGCATATCCTGCTGCCCATCTGGATGGCTGCCTATAAGTATCGCGGGCAAACCTATCGGTTTGTGGTCAACGGGCGCACTGGCCGGGTGCAGGGGGAACGACCGTGGTCTGCGATCAAGATAACCATTGCGGTGGTCCTCGGCCTGCTGGTGGCGGCGGGCGTGGGGTACGTGATGGCGACGTCGCAGGGCTGAGCCTACCAAAATCACACAGGCAAACGTTTTCCCGAATACGGGCAAGACGCTGGATGACAAGTGGGTCACCGACAGCTAAACCGACTGCTGAACGCATGCGATTTGGGGAGAGCGATGCGCGCAGTCTTACAACGGATATCAAGGGCGTCAGTCTCGGTAGATGGCGCTGTTGTCGGTCAATCGGGACCGGGACTGATGATTCTCGTATGCGCAATGCAGGGCGACAGCGAAGAGAACGCCTCGAAACTGGCGGCAAAAATCTCCAAGCTGCGAATTTTCAAGGATGACGCCGGTAAAATGAACCGGTCTGTTGTGGACATGGGCGGCTCGGCTCTGGTTGTCAGTCAGTTTACCCTTGCTGCGGATACGGCCAGCGGTAACCGGCCCGGATTTTCGCAGGCCGCTGCGCCGGATGTCGGGAAACACCTTTATGAAAGTTTTGCCAAGAACCTCGCGGCGTGCGGAATCGCGGTTGAGACAGGGCAATTTGGGGCCGACATGGCCGTTGAGCTGGTCAATGATGGGCCAGTGACAATCTGGATGGAGAATTGATGACCCGCGCTGAACAGGCAATCGCACTCTGGCAAGCCGGAGTCGCGGCGGTAGACGGATACACGGCGACCCGAAAAGCGCTCTCCGATGTTGCAAAACCGGATCGGATATTGGCCGTGGGCAAACCCGCGGCGGCGATGGCCCGAGCGGCATTGGATCATTTCGGAGACATCCCAACGCTGGTGGTCACCAAGGACGACCATGGGCGCGACCTGCCGGAGGGCGTCGACGTGATCGAGGCCTCACATCCCGTCCCGGATAGCCGCAGCCTTGCAGGCGGCCGGGCGCTACGCCTTGCGGTCGAGGCCATGCCAGCCGAGGCGCATTTGCTGCTGTTGGTGTCGGGCGGCGCGTCCTCGCTGGCTGAAGATTTGATAGGTGGCAAAACGCTTGAGGATCTGGAGGCGTTGAACAAAAAGCTGCTGTCCGAGGGGCTTGATATCACGGCAATGAACGCGGAACGGCGCAAGATTTCCCTGGTCAAGGGCGGAGGATTGCTGTCCCGGCTCAAAGGCCGAAAGGTCACGGTTCTGGCGATCTCGGACGTGCCGGGGGATGATCTGAACGTTATCGGCTCGGGCATCGGTGCGCTGCCTGAACAGGTCTCTTACGAGGCCGAAGCGCAGATCATTGCTTCGAACGCCCATGCTCGTGCGGCAGCCGCCGAAGCGGCCGCGGATGCGGGTCTGTCGGTGCTGGCCAATGAAGAAGCCCTGCATGACGACTATCAGGCTGTCGCCACAGCGCTCGGTGAGAAGCTGCGACAGATGGGATCAGGCGTCATGGTTTTTGGCGGCGAGCCGACTGTTGTGCTGCCCCCCAACCCCGGACAGGGTGGGCGCAATCAGGCACTGGCTCTGGCGCTGGCGCATGAGATTTCCGGCCTTGAAGGTATCACGGTCGTAGTCGGAGGAACCGACGGAACGGATGGCCCAACCAATGCAGCGGGCGGGGTCGTTTCTGGCTCAACTTGGGCCGAGGGCGCGGATGAGGCGCTGGCCGCCGCCAATAGTGGGGCCTTTCTGGAAAATGCAGGCGCTTTGCTGGTCACGGGGCCGACGGGGACCAATGTCATGGACCTGATTGTCGCAATTCGGGATTAGAATGACGGATTCTCCCGATACCGACCAAGGCAACCGATAGATCATTTTCGGCATAGCGGAGGACGCAAAGACAGGGCGCTATGACGGCTTTGATAAACACGGTATTGTCAGGCAAGGCACATTTGCGACACGGAATTCCACTTGCCCGACCCGCTGAAATGCGTCAACGTTGACTCACGCGTCAATAAAAAGCCCGAAAACGGGCGAACACAATCAACTGGGAGCTTCTGAATGAACGAACAACTCACTCACATGTCCAAACAGGTGACGGCAGGCAAACTGACCCGTCGCGAGTTCATGGGCAAAGCCGCCGCTCTTGGCGTTTCGGCAGCCGTGGCCAGCACGATGTTTGCCGACGCGGCCCGTGCAGCCGGCCCGAAAAAGGGTGGCGATCTGAAATTTGGCCTGCAGGGCGGCGAATCGACCAACTCGCTGGACCCGGCAACTTATGCAAGCTCGGTTCCGTTCCAGAACGGCAAACAGTTTGGCGACCAACTGGTCGAAGTTGCACCCGACGGCACGATCGAACCACGCCTTGCCGAAAGCGTCGAAGGCAGTGCAGACGCCAAGGTCTGGACCTTCAAGCTGCGTCAGGGGGTCGAGTTCCACAACGGCAAGACCATGACCAGCGAAGACGTGCTGAAAACCATGCAGCGCCACTCGAACGAAGACTCCAAGTCCGGTGCATTGGGCATCATGAAGGGCATCGAGTCGATGAAGGCCGATGGCGACAACTTCCAGGTCACCCTGTCCGAGCCCAACGCCGACCTTCCCTATCTGATGGCCGACTATCACCTGATCATTCAGCCGGATGGCGGTATGGAGGACCCGGCAGCCGGTATCGGTACAGGTCCCTACAAGCTGGAAGTTGATGAGCCCGGCGTCCGTCACCTGTTCACCAAGAACGAAAACCACTGGAACAGCGATTTCGGCAACTTCGACAGCGTCGAAGTGGTTGTCATCAACGACGCAACTGCCCGGACAGCCGCGCTGCAATCGGGTCAGGTTCACGCAGTGAACCGCGTCGAGCCCAAAGTTGCCGACCTGCTGGGCCGCGCGCCAAACCTGACTGTTCATTCGACCGCCGGTCGTGGCCACTATGTGTTCATCATGCATTGTGACACGGCTCCGTTCGACAACAACGAACTGCGCACGGCTCTGAAATACGCCATCAACCGCGCGGATCTGGTGGACAAAGTTCTGCGTGGCTATGGCTCGATCGGGAACGACATGCCGATTAACGCGGCCTACCCCCTGTTCGATGAGACTATCGAACAGCGTGAGTTCAGCGTTGAAAAAGCAGCCGAGCACTACAAGAAATCCGGTCACGATGGATCGCCGATCATTCTGCGCGTTGCAGATGGCGCCTTCCCGGGTGCTGTGGATGCGGCGGCGCTGTTCCAGCAAACCGCAGCTCAGGCAGGTATCCCGCTGGAAATCAAACGTGAACCCAATGATGGCTACTGGTCGGAAGTTTGGAACGTTCAGCCGTTCTGTGCCTCTTACTGGGGCGGTCGTCCGGTCCAGGACCAGATGTATTCGACCGCGTACCTGTCGAGCGCAGATTGGAACGACACGCGCTTCAAGGTTCAGGCCTTCGACGACTTGCTGTTCGCAGCGCGCGCCGAACTGGACGCGGAGAAACGCAAGGGTATCTACAGCCAGATGGGCCAGATGGTCCGCAACGAAGGCGGCTTGATTTGCCCGATGTTCAACGACTTTGTCGAAGGCATCAGCAACCAGCTGGACGGTTGGGAATCTGATCCGACGCAAGAGATGATGAACGGCAACATCTCACGCAAGATGTGGTTCGTGTAACTCGGGCAACGGATAATGCATCCTATCATCAAACTGGTTTCCCAGCGCCTTGCGCTGGGACTCCTATTGCTGCTCGGCGCTTCGGCTCTGATTTTTGGCCTGACCGAAGCCCTTCCCGGAGACGCCGCGCAAGCCGTCCTGGGGCAGTCCGCAACCCCTGAGGCCCTTGCCAACCTCCGAGAAGAGATGGGCCTGAACCGCCCTGCCCTAACCCGCTATTTCGAGTGGTTGGGTGGCATCGCGCAAGGCGATCTGGGGCAATCCCTCACCAACAAACTTGATATCTCCGAGAGCATCGGAAAACGCCTCGGCAATACGTTGTTCCTTGCTTGCGTCGCTGCGATCGTGTCCGTTCCGCTTGCGATTTTCCTGGGCCTTCTGGCCGTCCGGTTCCGCAATCGCTGGCCTGACAAGCTGATCTCGGCGATCACGCTGACAACCGTTTCAATCCCCGAGTTTCTGATCGGCTATGTGGTGATCTACTTTATCTCGGTCAAACTGGGTTGGTTCTCATCCCTGGCGATGATCAACGATTCCATGACATTCGGGCAGAAGCTGAATGCAATTGCCCTGCCGGCTTTCGTTCTGACGCTGGTGGTTCTGGCGCAAATGATGCGCATGACCCGCGCGGCCATTCTGAACCTCATGCAATCGGCCTATATCGAAACCGCCGAGCTTAAGGGTCTGAGCACCTTTCAGGTCATTGCACGCCATGCTTTCCCAAACGCGATTTCCCCGATCGTAAACGTTGTGATGCTGAACCTAGCCTATCTGGTTGTCGGCGTCGTCGTGGTCGAGGTTGTGTTCGTCTATCCCGGCATGGGGCAATATCTGGTGGATGCGGTGACCAAACGCGACGTGCCCGTCGTGTTGGCCTGTGGCGTTGTATTCGCGGCCGTCTATATCGGCCTGAACATGGTTGCCGATATCGTGTCGATCCTTGCCAATCCAAGACTGAGGCATCCGAAATGATAAAGAACATTCCTCTTTCGGCACTGATTGGCCTCTTGTTCACTGGCGCCTATTTCTTTGTGGCCATCGCGGCCCCCCTGATTGCGCCCTATGGAATGGCAGAAGTTGTCGGCGATGTGTGGGAGCCTGCCAGCGCCGAGCATCTGCTGGGTACGGACAACATCGGGCGGGACCTACTGACCCGCATGATCTATGGCGGGCGCACGACGATCTTCATCGCTGCCGCAGCCACGTTGCTCAGCTTTCTGACCGGTACATCTCTGGGTTTGCTGGCCGCCGTTCTTGGCGGATGGGCGGATCAGGCGCTTAGCCGGACTGTTGACCTGATCATGTCGATCCCGACCCTGATCCTGGCGCTGGTTATTCTGGCCATCGTTCCGGTGACCGTTCCGATCCTGATCCTTGTGATGGGCCTGCTGGACGCAACCCGCCCCTATCGACTGTCGCGCTCGGTCGCAGTGGACATCAACGTGATGGACTACGTCGAAGCCGCGAAACTGCGCGGTGAAGGGCGCACATGGGTTATCTTCCGGGAAATCCTGCCCAACGCTCTGTCGCCACTGGTGGCCGAGTTCGGTCTGCGGTTCATCTTCATGGTTCTGTTTATCTCGACCCTGTCCTTCCTGGGCCTGGGCGTGCAGCCGCCGCTGGCGGACTGGGGCGGCATCGTGAAGGAAAACAAGGACGGTATCGTCTATGGCATCGGTGCTGCCCTGTGGCCCGCCGTGGCTATCGCGACGCTGGCCATCTCGGTCAACCTTGTGGCTGACTGGGTTCTGAACCGCACCACATCGCTGAAAGGAGGCCGGGGATGAGCGACGATATCCTTCTCAAGGTCCGCGACCTCAAGATCGGCGCGACCGTCTATCCGCCGGGCGAAAAGCCCCATGACATCGAAATCGTGCATGGGGTCAGCTTTGACCTCGAACGCGGCAAGGTGTTGGGCCTGATCGGCGAATCCGGTGCCGGTAAATCCACCATCGGCCTGGCCTCAATGGCCTATGGCCGGGGTGGCGTGAAGATCACCGGCGGCGGGGTCTGGGTAAACGGGCGCGATATCCTCAAGACATCTCACGGGGATATCCGCAAGCTGCGTGGGGGTGAGGTCACCTATGTGTCCCAATCCGCTGCTGCGTCGTTCAACCCTGCCAAAAGGATCATGGATCAGGTCGTCGAAGCGGCGGTCGAGCAGAAGAAATTCACCCGCAAACAGGCCGAGGCCCGTGCGCGTGAACTCTTCGCCAAGCTGGGCCTGCCCGATCCGGACAATATCGGCAGTCGCTACCCGCACCAGGTTTCCGGTGGTCAGCTGCAACGCTGCATGACCGCGCTGGCCCTGTGCCCGGAACCTGATCTGGTGGTGTTCGACGAACCGACCACGGCCTTGGATGTGACCACCCAGATCGACGTTCTGATGGCGATTAAGGAAGCCATTGCAGATACTGGCGTCGCCGCGCTGTATATCACCCACGACCTTGCGGTTGTGGCGCAGGTCAGCGACGACATCATGGTTCTGCGGATGGGCGACACGGTCGAATACGGCAATACCGATCAGATCATCAACAACCCGCAGGAAGACTATACCAAGGCTCTGGTCTCGGTCCGGTCTATCGAGCATGAAGAGAAAAAGCCGACCTCAGAGCCAGTTCTTCAGGTCGACGGTATTACCGCACGCTACAAGGGTCTGAACTTCGATGTGCTGCACAACGTCAATGTTGAGCTCCATCCGGGGCAGACTTTGGCGGTTGTTGGCGAATCCGGCTCGGGGAAATCCACGCTGGCGCGTGTGATCACCGGCCTCCTGCCCGCACGCGAGGGTGAGATCACCTTCAACGGGCGCAAGCTGAGCTCGGATCTGAAGGGGCGCACGCGCGAAGACCTGCGAGAGCTGCAGATGATCTATCAGATGGCAGACACGGCGATGAACCCGCGTCAGACCGTCGGCACGATCATCGGCCGCCCGTTGGAGTTCTACTTCAACATGCGCGGGGCCGAGAAACGCAAACGCGTTGTCGAGCTGCTGGATGAGATCGAACTGGGCGAAAAGTTCATCGATCGCTATCCGGCTGAGCTGTCCGGTGGGCAGAAACAGCGTGTCTGTATCGCGCGGTCACTGGCGGCCAAGCCCAAGATGATCATCTGTGATGAGGTCACCTCGGCGCTGGACCCACTTGTGGCTGACGGCATCCTGAAGCTGCTGCTGGACCTGCAGAAGATCGAGGATGTGGCCTACCTGTTCATCACCCATGATCTGGCGACGGTCCGAGCGATCAGCGACAGCATCGCGGTGATGTATCAGGGTCGCGTCGCGCGCTATGGCTCGAAATCTCAGGTGCTTAGCCCGCCGTTCGACGACTACACTGACCTGCTGCTCAGCTCGGTCCCCGAGATGGAGCTTGGCTGGCTGGAAAAAGTCGTTGCCAACCGTAAGATGGAGGCGGCCGGGAACTGACCCCTGCCCCAGCCAATGCTATGAAATCCCGGCACGTGTCACAAACAGGTGTCGGGATTTTGCTATTTGGGGCGGGAATGGGCAGCCCAAGCGCAACGAATCTTCTAGGGTCGCCGGAAACACTCTCGAAAAGGGTCGGATCATGGACCGCAAACTCCTCCTCATCATTCTGGACGGCGTCCCGTGGCGTAACTTCCGCCGGTTGTTCGGCAATCTCGAAGGCTGGGTCGACTGCGGCGAGGCCCGCGTGTGGAAACTCCGCTCGGTCCTGCCATCGACCTCGGCCAGTTGCTATGCCTCGATCCACACCGGTGTGACCCCGCAGGAGCATGGTTGCACCGGCAACGGCAATGTCTTCCGCCTAAGCCACAAGGACGTGTTCAGCCAGGTCCGCGAGGCCGGAGGCGTGACCGGAGCCGTGACGCACAGCTATTGGTCGCAATTTTTCAACCGCCACCCGTTCGACTATGTGCGCGACGTGGAATATGACGAGCCGGACAGCAAGACCATCAATCACGGGCGGTTCCACAGCATGACCGGCTATGGCAAGGCCAACCAGATGACGCCCTGCGATGTCGATCTGTTTGCCACTCTGACGAACCTGTGCCTGCGCCATGGGTTGGACTATGGCATCCTGCACACCTGCACCTTGGACAGCATGGGCCATCGCTTCTTCCACGATTGCGAGGAAATGGACCACGCCTGTTTCGTGATGGATGAGATGCTGGCCCCTTTCATCCCGAACTGGCGCAAGCTGGGCTATGAGGTCATCGTCACCGCCGATCACGGGCAGGACGAACGCGGTCACCACGGCGGGCGCAGCCCGTTGCAACAGGAAACCGCGCTCTACTACTTTGGCGATGCAGAAGGCCCAGAGGCCGATACCGTGATCGACCAGCTACAGCTTGCCCCTACCATCCTGACCCGTATGGGCGCGCCGCTTGCGGACACGATGAAGGCCAAGCCCTTCCTGAGCTGATCAAAGCACTTCGCTGCCACATATGGCGGCAGGAATGTCCTGAACTTGGCAGGGCATTCCTTTTCTATACTGGACCCGATATGGGTTAGTCGTAGGACCAGATCCCCTGCCCCAGCGCCTCAATGGCGATGGAAATCCGTTCAAAACTATCTGCCGCGCGCTTGACCGAGGTTCGGGCGCGCAGATAGCCATGGACGAGGCCGGGTTCGTTGATCCATTCTGCCCGTCCTCCGGCGGATTGGATCGCAGCGCAATAATCTGATCCATCATCCCTGAGAGGGTCGCAATCGGCGGTGATGACAACGGTCGGTGGCAAGCTCGAGAAGTCGGTGTCCTGAAGCGGGGCAAAACTTGGATCACCGCTCGGGGCTGGCCCTCCGCATCTGACGGTTTCGTAGAACTTAATATCCTCAAGCGTCAGCAACGGCGCATGCGCGTGTTTGATATACGAACCTTTGGACGTGTCGCCGCCCAGCCCGGGGTAGATCAGGACCTGCCCCAAGATGTTCTCTAGCCGACCCCGCGCGTGGTGAGCGACAGATGCGGCCAGATTGCCCCCTGCACTGTCACCGGCCAGAATCATCGGGTCGCCAAATTCGTCCGCCGCCCAGTTTGTAGCAGTCCAACAGTCCAGAAATTGCGCCGGATGCACGTGTTCGGGGCACAGGCGGTAGTCTACGGCGACAACTCGGTATCCGGTCTGTGCGCAAATCTCGGCGCAGACATCATCGTGGCTATCCAGCCCCCCAACGACGAAACCGCCGCCATGGAAATAGACGACGGTTCGTGTCGGTTGCCCCGCGGCATAGATACGGACCGGCACGCCATTGGCAGACAGGTCCTGCACCTCTACCCCTTCGGGCCGTGGCTGGCGAAAGTCCTGACACATCGCGTCATAGACCTTGCGCTGGTCTTCGATTGACAGATCCACCGCATCGTCAGGATAGCTTTCCGACGTGCGTCTTATGAACGCCCAAGTTTCCTCATCAATCAGACGTTCATAATCCATGTTCCCTCCCGGTTAGGCTGCCCACTCCCACGGCCGGGTGTACGCGCCCAGCACTTTGCTGACATCGTCCTCGGATGTGCCGTTCGCGTCAAGCTGCGCGACAAGGCCACGCTTTTTGTCGTCGATGACCGAGACGACACGGGCATCAACGCCAGCTTGCTCAAGCGCGCCATTGTAGATCCGGGTGATCGCTTGCTTGCGCAGATCCGGTTTGAACACCTTACCAACCGCGGTCTTGGGCAATTCGGTCAGGATTGTCATGTGCTTGGGCTGAGCCGCGCGCTCATGGACATGGACCTTACAGAACTCCATCAGCGCCTCTTCGGTGACCGAGGCCCCATCGACCAGTTCTACGAATGCGCAAGGCACCTCACCGGAATGGGCGTCGGGCTGACCAATGGCACCTGCGAAGGCCACCGCCTCGTGCCCCAGCAAGGCCTCTTCGATCTCTGCGGGGTCAATATTGTGGCCGCCACGAATGATCAGGTCCTTGGCGCGACCGGTGATCCAGAGGTACCCGTCCTCATCAAAGCGACCCAGATCGCCTGTGCGCAGATACTTGTCGTAGTGGTACAGGTTCTCGTTCTTGTCGGTTTCGGTATAGGTATTGCCTGCGAATACACCGGGGTTTGAAACGCAGATTTCGCCAATCTCATCCACCGCGCATTCCTTTGGACCGTCCGGGCCGTCCTGCAGGATTTTGACATCCGTGTAGGGGAAGGGAATACCGATCGAGCCGATCTTTTTCTCTCCATCTACCGGGTTGCACGAGACAAGGCAGGTGGCCTCGGTCAGGCCATAGCCTTCGACGATGGTCACACCTGTTGCCTCTTCGAACCGCCGGAACAGTTCCACCGGCAGCGGGGCCGAGCCGGAGAACGCCGTTTTCACCGAGGAAATATCAGCATCCACCGGACGCTGCATCTTGGCCGAGATCGCCGTGGGCACAGTGATGATGAAACTGACCTTCCAGCGTTCGATCAGCTTCCAGAAATTGTCGAACACGCCATCGCCGCGATAGCCCTGAGGTGTCGGGAAGATCACATGAGCGCCCGAGGACACAGCCGCCATCATGATCACATGCACGGCAAAGACGTGGAACATCGGCAGCGGGCACATGATGACATCGTTTTCGTCAAACAGCAGCGTATTGCCCAGCCAACCATTGTAGATCAGGCCCGAATATTTGTGCTGCGCCACCTTCGGCATGCCGGTCGTGCCGCCTGTGTGGAAGTAACAGGCCACCCGGTCCTCGGTGCTGTCTGCGAAGGTCAGGGTTTTGGGCTGCTTGGCCAGTTCCTGATTGAAGTTCTTGTAATCCGCATGTGCGAGCTTTTCCTTGTCGCCCATTTTAGGGCGCAGGAAGGGCACGATCCAGGATTTCGGCGGCGTCAGATATCGGTTCAGGTCAATCTCGAGAATGGTGTTGACCTTGGGTGCATGGCGCACGGCCTCTTCCACCTTCTGAGCCACATCCGTTTTCGGGAAAGATTTGAGCGTGACGACAACCTTGGCACCTGTCTCGCGCAGGATGGCGGCGATCTGTTCCGGCTCGAGCAGCGGGTTGATCGGATTTACGATGCCTGCGACGGCACCGCCCATCAGGGTCACCAGCGTCTCGTTACAATTGGGCAGGACGTAGGCCACCACATCGTTTTCGCCGATCCCGAGCGAGCGGAACAGGTTGGCCGCCTGATTGACCTGCCCCAGAAGGTTGGACCATGTCAGCGTTTCGGCCTTGTCATTGGGACCCGAAAACAGCTGAAAACTGACCGCGTTGTGGTTTGGAAATTTCTCTGCCGTGCGCGATAGCAGCTGGTGGAACGTCACCGGCAGATTGCGGTCCTCCCACGTCATTTCCTGTTCAATACGCGCTTTGTCTTCCTTGCCAACAAAGGCCATGTGGCTCCTCCCATTTTTGTAACCTCCCGCGCGCCACACGCGGAGTGATCTTATCTCAGATGGGATCACAACCTTGGCGGCGCAAGCAAGGGCTTAGCGAGGGAAAAATACAAAATGTAGAATGACGCTGCGGCGAAACAGCGGTTGCCCAAAGGTCAATTTACTCTGCTGCGACGCCGTCAGTGAACTGAAGACGGGCCAAACGCGCATAAAGGCCCCCTTGCGCCACCAGATCGTCATGGGTGCCTTGGGCGACGATGCGACCGGCCTCCAGCACTACAATGCGATCTGCCTTTTTCACTGTTGCCAGCCGGTGCGCCACGATCAGTGTCGTGCGCCCGGCGCGCATCTGATCAACCGCGCCCTGAACGGCCCGCTCGCTTTCCGCATCCAGCGCCGAGGTCGCCTCGTCCAGCAACAGAACCGGCGCATCCCGCAAAATGGCGCGGGCAATGGCGATCCGCTGTTTCTGACCGCCGGACAGCATCACTCCCCGTTCGCCGACGAAACTGTCATAGCCTTCCGGGAGTGCCGCGATGAACTCATGCGCGGCAGCGGCCCGTGCCGCGGCCTCGACCTCGGCGTCCGAAGCATCTAGACGGCCAAAGCGGATATTGTCACGGGCCGAGGCGGCAAAGATCACCGGATCCTGCGGGACTAGAGCCATATGCTGGCGGAAATCTGCCCGGTTCAGGTTTTGCAGATCCATCCCATCCAGCATCACGCGCCCCGAGTTCGGGTCGTAGAACCGCTGGAGCAGCTGAACCACCGTTGTTTTTCCTGCGCCCGAGGGGCCAACGAAGGCAACCGTCTCGCCGGGATTGACCTGCAGACTGAGCTTGTCCAGCGCCACCACATCGGGCCGCGCAGGATAGCGGAAGGTGACCTCTTCGAACTTGATCTCTCCGCGCACCGGTTGCGGCAACGGTTTTGCTTGAGACGGGTCGATCACCGTGTCTTCGGCATTCAGCAGCTCAACCAACCGTTCAGTGGCCCCTGCAGCACGCTGAAGTTCGCTCCAGATCTCGGACAAGGCAGCGACGGAGCCTGCCATGATGACCGAGTAGATGACGAACTGGATCAAAACCCCTTCGGTCATGACTCCATTGCGCACGTCATTGGCCCCCATCCACAGCACTCCAACGATGCCTGAGAAGACCAGAAAGATTACGATGACCGTCAGAATGGCCCGCGTCTGAATACGCCGAAGCGAAACAACATAGGAGGTCTCGGTCATGTCGCCGAATTGCTGGCGGCTTGCGCGTTCGTGGGTGAAAGCCTGCACGGTCTGGACCGCCCCCAGCGCCTCGCCCGCGTTGCCCGATGAGGCCGCGATCCAGTCTTGATTCTCGCGACTGATTGCGCGCAGCCTGCGCCCCAGCACCAGGATAGGCACCACAACCACCGGGATCAGCAGCAGAACCAGCGCTGTCAGCTTGGCCGAGGTCAACAGCATCAGCACCAACCCTCCGACGAACATCAGCAGGTTGCGCAGGGCAATCGAGACAGATGACCCGATCACCGATTGAATCAGCGTCGTGTCGGTGGTGATCCGGCTGAGGACCTCTCCGGTCATGATGCGTTCGTAGAACTCGGGGCTCATGCCAATCACACGGTCAAAGACGGCCTTGCGGATATCGGCGACCACGCGTTCGCCCAGACGGGTAACAAGCGCGTAGCGGATGCCTGTGCCCACGGCGAGAATACCGGCAATGCCCAGCGCGGCCAGGAAGTACCAATCCAGCAGCTCTCCGTCCTGAATGCGGAAGTTGTCCACCACGCGACGCACGGCCAAGGGCAAGGTCAGCGTCATGCCAGCCGTCAGGACCAGCGCCAGTGTCGCCCCCAGCATCAGCAGGCGATACGGCTTCATGAACGGCCAAAGCGACGCCAAGACGCCCAGCTTTTTTGAGCCTGCTCTTTCTTCGCTGGCGCCCGGCGCGGATGCGGTGGTCGTGCTGGCTGTCTGTCTCGCCATGTGCGGCCCTTGTTTCTTCAATGCTGAGTTGCTGTTTCTTGGCGATACTGGCCCGCAGGGTCAAGGCCGCGCGCAAAATGCCCAAAGGACCGGGCCATTTGACGCAGAGATGTAGGGCTGAGTTGGAGCGGGTAGACGGAATCGAACCGACATAGCCTGCTTGGAAGGCAGGGGCTTTACCATTAAGCTATACCCGCTCAGCGTTTGGGTTGAGTAATCCAAGCATCTGGGGGCGTCAAGAACCGAAATCACGCCGGGCGTGCATTTCCTTGGGGCGGCTTTGTCAGATATCCTCGCCCGGCGGCTCGAGCGCGCCGCCGGGTTCCAGCAAGGCTCGCTCGGATAGCCATGGGTTCAGCTCAAGGGCCGCAGTCAGGGCGGTGCGGGCCTCATCCAACCGCCGCAGACCCAATAACGTCAAAGCACGGCCGCTCATGGCCGCGATGTGATTTGGGGATAGCTCGAGTGCCCGATCCAGATCAACCAAAGCTGAGGGGAAGTCTTGCCGCAGGAAATTGACGAAGGCACGTTGGTTGTACCCTTCGGCATAGTCCGGGCAGTAGACCACCAGCGCGTCCAGCTCCTGCAAAGCGCCCAGAAGATCCGATGCCTCGCGCCGCGCCATGCCACGATCCAACAGCGTCTGAGCGCGCAGATCGGGGGCGTCGGTCCATAACTCCCACATCTGGTTGGAGATCCCGCGCGCCTCAGACTGCGACTCGGCCTGCTGAATTTGTGCAATCAGCGCGCCCATTCCTTCCGAATGGTCCGGTGCAGACGGGCAGGATTGCGCCAAAGCGGGAGTTATGAGCCAAAGGGCAATGACAGGGCCTATGAACGTGCGGGTCATAGACCAAGTGTGACGCGCAATCCGCTTTGGTCAAGTTTCGCGGTCGAGGCCGCCCAGCAAACCGGTTTCCTTCACCGCCTCCATCGCAACAAAGGTCGAGGTGTTGGCGACATGCGGCAGGGATGAGATCTTCTCGGCCAGCACCGCGCGATATTCCGACATCGACCCGGTGCGCACCTTCAGCAGATAGTCGAAATTGGACGCGATCATATGGGCTTGTTCGATCTCGGCGATCTTGCGAACAGCGGCATTGAACTCGGCCAGCGCTTTTTCCCGCGTGTCGGTCATGCGCACCTCGACAAAGGCCACGTGATCCAGCCCCAACCGGATCGGATCCAGCATCGCCCGGTATCCCGTGATCACGCCGTCGGCCTCAAGCCGCTTCAACCGCGCCTGAGTCGGCGATTTCGACAACCCGATCCGCCGCGCCAGATCCGCGACCGAGATGCGCCCGTCTTCGGCCAGAGCCTGCAGAATCGCGCGATCAAAGCGGTCGAGGTTTGGAAAGTCCATTTGCATCGCCATACCGTAAGAAATCAGTTTATTTGACCTCTGTATGGCAAAACTCGGTCCGTTGTCCCGGAAAATTGCGTGTACACTGACTAAAACGCCCGGAGGAACCATGTCTCACAGCCTGCGCACATCCATCGACACCTACGCCTATGCCGATCAATCGACCGTTCTGCAGGCATTGACCGACCAGGCCGCCCTGTCGGAAGCGGACCGTAGCGCCATCTGCGATGCGGCGGCCCAGCTGGTCCGCGATATCCGGTCCAGCACATCGCCCGGAATGATGGAGGTGTTTCTGGCTGAATACGGCCTGTCCACCGACGAAGGTGTGGCGCTGATGTGCCTGGCCGAGGCGCTGCTGCGGGTGCCCGATGCAGACACGATTGATGCGCTGATCGAAGACAAGATCGCGCCCTCGGACTGGGGTAAACATTTGGGACAGTCCTCATCCTCGCTGGTCAACGCCTCGACCTGGGCCTTGATGCTGACCGGCAAGGTGTTGGATGAGGGCAAAGCCTCTCCCGTCAGTGCCCTGCGCGGGGCGATCAAAAGGCTGGGTGAGCCGGTCATCCGCACCGCCGTGGGACGCGCGATGAAAGAGATGGGGCGTCAGTTCGTTCTGGGCGAGACCATTCAATCGGCCATGGATCGCGCCAGCGGGATGGAGGCCAAGGGCTACACCTACTCCTACGATATGCTGGGCGAAGCGGCCCGGACCGAGGCCGACGCCGCCCGCTATCACCTGTCCTATTCTCGCGCCATCGCCGCCATTGCCGGGGCGTGTACCCATGAAGATATCCGCGCCAATCCCGGCATATCGGTCAAGCTGTCTGCCCTGCATCCGCGCTATGAACTGGCGCAAGAGGCGCGGGTCATGGATGAGCTTGTCCCCCGCCTACGCGCGCTGGCCTTGCTGGCCAAGGCGGCCGGTATGGGCCTGAATGTGGATGCTGAGGAGGCCGACCGGCTGTCCCTGTCGCTGCAAGTGATCGAGGAGGTGATGGCCGAGCCCGCCTTGGCCGGTTGGGATGGGTTCGGCATCGTCGTGCAGGCTTACGGCCCGCGCGCCGGGCTGGTTCTGGATACGCTTTACGACATGGCTCAACGCCATGATCGCAAGCTGATGGTGCGGCTGGTCAAAGGCGCCTATTGGGATACGGAGATCAAGCGCGCGCAGGTCGAAGGGGTCGATGGCTTCCCCGTTTTCACCCACAAGGCTGCAACGGATGTGTCCTATATCGCCAATGCCCGCAAGCTGTTGGGTATGACCGACCGGATCTATCCGCAATTTGCCACGCACAACGCCCACACCGTCAGCGCGATCTTGCATATGGCCGAGGGGCAGCCGTTCGAGTTCCAGCGCCTGCACGGGATGGGCGAAACGCTGCACGGGCTGGTTCTGGACACGCACAAAACCCGCTGCCGCATCTACGCGCCGGTCGGGGCGCATCGCGATTTGCTGGCCTATCTGGTCCGGCGTCTGTTGGAGAACGGTGCGAACTCATCCTTCGTGAACCAGATTGTGGATGAGGCCGTCCCACCCGAAGAGGTCGCCACTGATCCGTTCACCGCGATTGAGACACCGCCCGCGCCTCTGCCCACCGGGCCAGAGCTGTTTTTGCCCGAGCGTCCCAACTCCAAGGGCTTTGATCTGCACCACACACCGACGCTGGACCAGATCGACGCAGCGCGGGATCGGTTCCAAGCAACTGATTGGCGCGCGGAGCCTTTGCTGTCCGAGGACGCGAAACCCATGGCTGAAGAGCCGGTGATTAACCCGGCCAAACCACAGGACAAGCCCGGCACAGTTGCGGCGACCAGTACTGCCGATGTGGAGCTTGCCCTGGCCTCGGCCAGCCCATGGCAAGCCCCGGCAGAGCAACGCGCCAAAGCTCTGAACGCAGCCGCCGATCTGTATGAGGCTCATTTCGGTGAGCTCTTCGCCCTTCTGGCACGCGAGGCGGGGAAATCTCTGCCCGACGCGGTTGCCGAGTTGCGCGAAGCGGTAGATTTCCTGCGCTACTACGCGGCGAATATTCCCGATGCCAAACCGGCCGGGATTTTCACCTGTATCAGCCCGTGGAACTTCCCCCTCGCGATTTTCACCGGACAGATTTCGGCGGCTTTGGCAACCGGCAACGCCGTCCTCGCCAAACCCGCGCCGCAGACGCCTCTGATCGCGCACCGAGCGGTGCAGCTGTTGCACGAGGCCGGAGTTCCTCGCGATGTACTACAATTACTGCCCGGCGGACCGGAGGTCGGGGCGGCGCTGACCTCGGACGCGCGCGTCTCGGGCGTGGCGTTCACCGGATCGACGGCGACAGCATTGAAAATCCGCTCGGCCATGGCGCAGAACATGCGGCCCGGTACGCCGCTCATCGCTGAGACGGGCGGTTTGAACGCGATGATCGTGGACAGTACGGCGCTGCCGGAACAGGCGGTGCAGTCCATCATCGAAAGCGCGTTTCAATCAGCTGGTCAGCGTTGCTCGGCCCTGCGCTGTCTCTATCTGCAAGAGGATATTGCCGAGGATGTTTTGACCATGCTCAAAGGCGCGATGGAGGCGCTGCAGGTCGGCGATCCGTGGCTGATCTCAACCGATTGCGGGCCAGTAATTGACGAAGCCGCGCGTCAGGGAATCGCGGACCATGTCGCGAAAGCCCGTTCAGAAGGCCGGGTTCTGAAAGAACTCAACACGCCGCCCGAGGGGACATTCATTGCCCCCACCCTGATCGAAATTGGCGGCATCGCCGATCTGGAACGCGAGATTTTCGGCCCGGTTCTGCATGTCGCCCGATTCAAAGCGCAAGAGATCGACGCGGTGATAGCCGACATCAACGCCACCGGCTACGGGCTGACCTTCGGCCTGCACACCCGCATCGACGACCGTGTCCAGCATGTGACCGAGGCGATCCATGCAGGCAATGTTTATGTGAACCGCAACCAGATCGGCGCCATCGTGGGATCTCAGCCCTTCGGAGGTGAGGGGCTTTCAGGCACTGGTCCCAAAGCGGGTGGGCCGAACTACATGGCCCGGTTCTGCGCTCCGGATCGTCAGAGCACCTCAGAGACATGGCAGGCAACTGCGGATTTGCCCGCGCCGAAAGGGCAACCGGCCCCGGTTCGCACCCAAACCCTGCCCGGACCAACAGGGGAATCAAACCGGTTGTCTGAATTTGCGCGGCCTCCGCTATTGTGCCTTGGCCCCGGCGAGAGCGCTGCGCGCACTCAGGCAGATGCGGTTCTGGCCTTGGGCGGCACGGCGATTGAGGCAACGGGCATGCTCGACCTGCATCGTCTGGAGAACCTGACCGGCTTCGCGGGCGTTCTGTGGTGGGGAGACGAGGAGATCGCCCGTCAGATCGAACAGCATCTGGCGCGGCGCGACGGGCCGATCCTGCCCATGATCCCCGGCCTGCCGGATCGTACGCGGGTGCTGGCGGAACGCCATGTCTGCGTCGACACGACAGCGGCGGGCGGCAATGCGGCGCTGTTGGGTGGTGCGGCATAGCCTGACCTTGACGCTGGGCGCGGAAAAGCCCAGCGTCGCGCCATGTTTCCGATCCGAGATCACAACCCCTCGGGGCGCACGCCCTATGTTGTCTACGCTCTGATGGCGGCGAATATCCTGATCTTTGTCAGCTATGTCGGGATCATGGACAACGCACGGGTGCTTCAGCAGTTCTATTTCGACTACGCGATCATTCCCGCCCGCAGCGCCGAGGGGCTGGCGCCAGAAACCTTCGTGACCTCGATGTTCCTGCATGGCGGCTGGATGCATCTGGCGGGCAACATGCTGTTTCTTTGGGTTTTCGGCGATAATCTGGAAGACGAAATGGGCCACCTGCCCTTTCTGCTGTTCTACCTTGTCGCCGGGATCGGAGCCGGGCTGATCCATGTGATCACCGCACCCGACTCGGTCGTGCCCACAATCGGAGCCTCCGGGGCGATTGCGGGCGTGATGGGCGGGTACCTGCTGCTTTTCCCAAAAGCCCGCGTGGATATTCTGCTGATCCTGATCGTCTATTTCCGGGTCTTTACCATCCCGGCCTTCGTGATGCTCGGGGTCTGGTTGGGCCTGCAGTTTTTCGGCAGTCTTTCCAGCAACCCCGACGAGGGCGGCGTTGCCTATTGGGCCCATACCGGTGGGTTCGTCGTGGGGCTGATCGTGTGCATCCCGCTCTGGCTGAAACGCGGAGGGCCAGCGTATTGGGACCACACGCACGGCCACCCGCCTCACCCCGAGACGAAATACAAGCTGTCGCAATCCCGCATCCCGCGCGTGCCGCGCAGGTAAACGCGTTTAAAGCGTTTTGCGTTTTACCTGAGGCAAAGTGGTCGAAATGCGCGTTCAACCGAAGGGAGAGGCAGCGTAGTTCGATTCAAATCAAACGCAAAGCGATCTAGCCCCGGATGACCTTGGCAAAGCTGTCAAAAATTGGCTCGTTGGCGCAGATGACCTCGCCATCTTCCAGAATGGTGCCTTCGGGATTCAAGGGCTGAACCAGACCACCGGCCTCTTTCACGATGATGATACCTGCCGCCAGATCCCAAGCGTTCAGGCGACGCTCCCAGAAGCCCTCGTAGCGACCCGCGGCGACATAGGCCATGTCCAGTGCAGCAGCGCCCCACCGACGCACACCGGCACATGTGGGCATCAGGCGCGCCAGATCTTGCAGCGTGGCGGGCAGATCCGAGCGACCGCCAAAGGGCAGACCGGTCGAGAAAACCGACTCGATCATACGGTGACGGCCCGAGACACGGATACGCATATCATTCATCCACGCACCTTCGCCCTTTTCGGCAAAAAACATCTCATCCTTGGCGGCGTCGTAGATCACCCCGGCGACGATCTTGCCTTTGTGCTCCAGCGCGATCGAGATCGCCCAGTGCGGCAACCCGTGCAGGAAGTTGGTGGTGCCGTCCAGCGGATCGACGATCCAACGGCGGGTCGGATCCTCGCCGTCAATCGCGCCGCCCTCTTCGGCCAGCCAGCCATAGGTCGGACGCGCGCCCAGCAGTTCATCTTTCAGGATGGCTTCAGCGGCGATATCGGCCTTGGACACAAAATCGCCCGCGCCTTTCATCGACACCTGCAGGTTCTCGACTTCACGGAAATCCTTGACCAGAGACCGCCCCGCCTTGCGCGCGGCTTTGATCATGATGTTGAGATTTGCACTGCCAACCATTGTGAAAAGGCTCCTGTCCGGTCAAACCGCGCGTATACTGATGCAATGCGCCCTTGCCAAGAGGAATGATGCGCATAGCAGACCTTAGCAAAACGCCGTTACTGCGCCTGCAACTTCCGCGCCTCGTCCCGTGCCAGTTTGACCAGCTCCTGCACGAAGGGTTTTTCCAGATCTTCAGAGCGGACAGCGGCATAGAGACGACGGGTGATCCCTTCTTTCGTCAGCGGGCGGGTGACGTAATCCGAGTTGTACTTAACCTCACGCACGACCCAATCCGGCAGGACAGAAATTCCCCGATTTGAGGCGACAAGCAGCAGGATCACGGCTGTCAGTTCGACCTGACGGATGCTGGCCGGTTCAACCCGCGCCGGGATCAGCAACTGGCTGAACACGTCCAGACGCGTGCGCTCGACCGGATAGGTGATCAGGGTCTGACCGCGAAAATCCTCAGCCTCGATGAAGTCTTTCTCGGCCAGCGGATGGGAAGATGCAGCGACGAACACCGGGTTATAGTCGAACAACTCCACGAACTCGACACCCGGCAGGTCTTCAGGGTCGGAGGATACAACCAGATCAACCTCTTCCTTTTGCAAGGCAGGTAGCGCGTCAAAGGCCAAACCGGGGCGAATATCCACGTCGACATCGCCCCAGGATTTCCGAAAGGACTCCAGCACCGGAAACAGCCATTCGAAACAGGCGTGGCATTCAATCGCAATATGCATCCGACCCGTGCGGCCATCGCGCAGGGATGAGAATTCATGCTGCGCGGCCTCGACCTGAGGCAGAATCTGCTCGGCCAATCGCAACAGTCGCAGACCCGCCGCCGACAGCTTCATCGGCTTGGACCGACGCAGGAACAGTTCCACCCCGGCCTGATCCTCCAGCCCTTTGATCTGATGGCTCAGCGCCGATTGGGTGATGTTCAGTTGATCGGCCGCACGCGCAAGACCGCCACAGTCATGGATCGCCTTGATGGTGCGCAGGTGCCGGAATTCGATATGCATCTGAAGTGGAGCTCATGTTGTTCTTGAGGAATATGAGTTTGTCTCACAATGCAAGCCATGCGACAAGACCCTCAATTGATCCTGAGAGGCTGCGATGACCAAACCTGAAATCTCATTCGAGTTTTTTCCACCCAAAACGCTGGAGGCCTCATTCCGGCTGTGGGATACGGTGCAGACGCTGGCCCCTCTGGAGCCCCGTTTCGTTTCTGTCACCTATGGCGCGGGAGGCACCACGCGAGAGTTGACACGCGATGCCGTGGCAACGTTGCATAAGTCATCAGGCCTGCCGGTTGCGGCGCATTTGACCTGTGTTGATGCCTCGCGTCAGGAAACGCTGGAGATTGCAGACACCTTCGCCCGTGCCGGTGTAGAGAACATCGTCGCATTGCGGGGCGATCCGCCGAAGGGTCAGGACAGGTTTGTCCCTCACCCCGAAGGTTTTGCCAACTCTGTTGAATTGATCGAGGCCCTCGCAGAAACCGAGATGTTCAGCATTCGCGTCGGCGCTTATCCCGACATTCACCCCGAAGCACGGGATACGCGCGCAGATATCGACTGGCTCAAGGCCAAGCTGGACGCGGGCGCCGATGAGGCGCTGACGCAGTTTTTCTTCGAGGCCGAAACCTTCTTCCGGTTCCGTGATGCCTGTGCCAAAGCCGGGATCGACAAGCCGATCGTGCCGGGCATCCTGCCGATCGAAAACTGGAAAGGCGCGCGCGCCTTTGCCCAGCGCTGCGGCACTCGGATACCCGATTGGGTCGATCACGCCTTTGAAAAAGCCCTTCGCGATGATCGCGAGGATCTGCTGGCTACGGCCCTTTGCACCGAGCTGTGTTCGGACCTACTGGAGGGCGGCGTCGACAAGCTACACTTCTACACCCTGAACCGGCCCGAGCTGACCCGCGACGTGTGCTTCGCCCTTGGGATCACCCCGAAAGCCGAACTGCAGAACGTCGCCTGATCCCTGTCGACAAAGACGAAATGCCCGCGCCATCCGAAAGCGCGGGCATTTTGCTTTGCTGGTGGAACAATGTCTGCACGGCCAGATCATTGTCCCCCGCAACTCGTTCAATCTTGAGAAGAATTTGACAAAATCGTGACCGTGCTCAAACTGGTCTCGTGTACGTTAATGAGTGTTTTTGAGTATGAAACCTGTCGATAAGATCGCAGCGCGAAACAGCGCGCTGGCGGACCTTGGGTTGTCGCCCTCTGCCAGTTCCG
Organism: Ruegeria sp. R13_0; assembly: GCF_017743995.1. Lineage (GTDB taxonomy): Bacteria > Pseudomonadota > Alphaproteobacteria > Rhodobacterales > Rhodobacteraceae > Ruegeria. Next base: position 23,425 of record NZ_JAGHRB010000003.1, read on the forward strand.
ACGAAATCCGCGAAGCCTGGCGTAATATTGCCTTCCGCGCGCATCCCGACCATATGCCAGGGGATTGCGAAGACTTCTCGCGCGCCAAGACTGCCTATGACTTTCTGCGCAAACAAGGGTTGGGCGCAAAATGCGCGTCGGGTCCGCAGATGCCGAAACGGCCGCGCCTCAAAAAGCGCGTGATCGAGTTGCCGCCCGAAGACATCTCCGCCTGCAAATCCATGCTGAACCCGACGCAAGCACTGCCGCATATGGCAGGTTCGCCATCGCCTCGGGACACAGATGTCGAAACGGCCGCATCAGACCATGTGCCCGATGCCGTCGGATGCTATGGTCGCCACCTGACCTTTTTCGTGGCGACACCGGTCACCGAAGGCGCGAACCGCATCGCCCTTCCGACCTCGGTGCTGAGCAACAGACGGCATGTCGAGACCGAGATTCTGAGCTTCAAGTCCAACAACGCCGGCCCGGGTGAGGTGGTGATTCCCGACACGATTTGCGAACGCAAGTTTCCGGGGGCAAAGAGTGTCCGTATCAGGTTCGAAGCCGATCAGCACATGATCGACGAATTCTGGCTGGCCGGATAGCCCGCCAGAGAAAAGCCCGGCTCAGTGGGGGGGAGCCGGGCTTGAATTTCTTCACGACAGTGTCTGCAATCAGTTGCTGACCGGACCTTCCGAGGTGAATTTCGGGATCACGCTGGTCGATGCGTCTGCGCTTTCGATACCGGGCCAGTTGCCTTCGGCCAGGTTGATGTTGCCGGGGATGTCCTCTTCAAAGAAGCCTACAACAACGTCGGTGATGTTCAGGTACAGCTTGTCATCAACGATGCGCCACAGGTTCGGGTTTGCCGGAACCTTGCCGCCTTTTGAGACGCCATAGGCGCAATGCCCGTCATACTGAGGTGCATAGTAGGCAGGGTTCTCAAGAAACTTGTCGCGGTTCTCTTCCGATGCAAAGGCCCAGGTTGCGCCGTTGTATTCCGCCGTGATGTCGGCATTGCCGCGCACACCTGCTGGCTGCGACGTCCCGACCGGTGCCTGATCAAGGCCGCGATAGGCGACAACATCATAGCCAGAGACCGCAAATCCGGTTCCGTCGACATATTGGGGGCCTGCAAAAGCCGGAATTGCCAGAGCCATGGCCGCAGCAAAAGACAGGGCAAAACGTTTCATGTGGTCATTCCTTTTTCGTGTATCGGGGGTGCCGTTTGGCTGACACCACAGACAATAAGCGATTCTGAGGCGCTTCGTAGGCCCGCTCGCGCCGGTGTGACCATCAACGAGATTTCGTGAGAGAATTATTACAGTTTCCCGCGTCAAGCGGGGTTGGACTCGGCGATTTGCAACATTAGCTGTTAGCGCATCGGCTTTGCAGCCCTGCGATTGGCAAGAAAGGCATCAGATGAGCGATCAATCCACTTACACTCCCCCCAAAGTCTGGACCTGGGACAGCGAAAGCGGCGGGCGCTTCGCCAATATCAACCGCCCCATCGCCGGAGCAACCCATGACAAGGACTTGCCCATCGGCCGCCACCCCATGCAGCTCTATTCGCTGGCCACGCCAAATGGCGTCAAAGTGACAGTCATGCTCGAAGAACTTTTGGCGCTGGGTCACGAAGAAGCCGAATACAATGCGTGGCTGATCAATATCGGCGAAGGGGACCAGTTCAGCTCGGGCTTTGTCGAGGCGAACCCGAACTCGAAAATCCCGGCGCTCTGGGATCGGTCAGGTGATGAACCAGTGCGCGTTTTTGAGAGCGCCTCAATCCTGTTCCATCTGGCCGAAAAATTCGGAGCGTTCCTGCCCGAGGCAGGCCCGGAGCGGACCGAAGTGATGAACTGGGTGTTCTGGCAGATGGGCAGCGCGCCTTATCTGGGCGGCGGGTTTGGACATTTCTACGCTTACGCGCCCGAGAAATGGGAGTACCCGATCAACCGCTTCGCCATGGAGGCCAAGCGCCAGCTGGATGTGCTGGACCGTCAACTGGCCGAAAACACCTATATCGCGGGCGAGGATTACTCGATTGCGGATATGGCAATCTGGCCCTGGTATGGGCAGCTGGTTCTTGGGCGTCTCTATGATGCTGCCGAGTTCCTCGATGTGGAATCCTATGAAAACGTCATGCGTTGGGCCAAGGCGATTGACGCGCGTCCGGCCGTAAAGCGGGGCCGCATGGTCAACCGCGCGTTTGGCGAGCCGCACACGCAGCTTCATGAACGTCATGAGGCCAGCGATTTTGGTACCCGCACGCAGGACAAGCTGGAAGCGGCGGCGGATTAATCTCTTCGAGGTTCCTTCGAAACATTTGGCGCGGTGCAAAAGACTGCACCGCGCTTATTTATTTAAGGATCGGCGGGTTCTCGGGATCGCTACCGGGCACAGGCCGCGTCAGGTCACGGGCCTCGGGTTGCGGCAGGTCGAACCGCAATCCAACCTTCGCCAAAGACGCGGCAGCGGGGGATTCAGGAGCAAAGAACCCGACATCCATCGCTCCGGCTTCGATCCCCGAAAAGGTCAGCGCCTCGGATGCGGCTTTGGCCAGTGCCGATTGCGCCCCGTCCACGGCCCCGACAAAGCCCAGCAAGTGCCCCGAAGCCCCCGTTTCGGATTTGGTGCCGACCAGATAGGCCGCCTGCGCCAGACCGATTGCGGTCGACAGCTTTGTATCCAACGCCCGCAACAGGGTTTCCGGCAGACCGGTTGGAGGCAAAAACTCGGCCAGTTTCTCTTCGACCTCATCCGGCGCATGTTCCAGCGTTGTCGCCAGCCAGCCCAGCGCCTCGGACGGGATCAGCATCGAGGATGGCGCGACCTCGAGGTTCAGGCCCAGACCAATCCCCTGCCCTGCCAGCATCGACGACAGGATACGCCCCGAAAGCGCCGCGTAAGGAACCGGACGTCCGGCAAACTGCGCCAACCGATCCTCGCGATCAAAGGCCAGCACGAAACGGCCATCTGCGACGTCAAACAGCTCGGGCGAGATATTCTCGCCCTGCGCCTCTTCGGTCAGCATCAGGAACAGTTCACTATCGGCCAGCCGCTCAAAAAACCGCAGCCGGGCGGCATCGTCCTGCGGGGCGGCCTCCATCGCGGTATGCGCTGTGTCCAGCGCTGTTGCTTCAGTCATTCAGAACCTCTTGCACCCGTGCCCGCAAGGCCGGCAGCAGGTCGGTCTCGAACCACGGGTTTTTCTTGATCCATGCCGTATTGCGCCAGGACGGATGAGGCAAGGCAAAGATGTGCGGCGCGTGGTCCCGCCAATTACGAACCGTTTCGGTAACCGAACTGCGCACCCCGAGATGGTACTTATGGGCGTGCCCCCCGACCAACACTGTCAGAGGGACCGGCCCCAACGCCTGAACAACCCGGTCATGCCAGGTCTTGCGGCACAAGGCGGGCGGTGGCAGATCCGCTTTTCGCTCGTCATATCCGGGAAAGCAAAAGGCCATGGGCACGATGGACAGACGATCCCGATTGTAAAACACCCCCTCGTCGATCCCCAACCAATCGCGCAAGCGATCCCCGGAGGGGTCTGTAAAAGGCCGACCCGACTCATGTACCCGTGCGCCCGGAGCCTGCCCCGCAACCAGAATCGGAGTGCCAGCGCGGAACCAGACGACAGGGCGCGGCGCGTGCCGCGTCGCGGTTTGCGCAAACGCATCCGCACACAGCCGACAGGCCGAGATTTCCTTTTGCAGATCACTCATAGCCGCTGTCTTGCCCCGAAATCGTGAGTATCAAGGGAAGATAACCACCGTCCAACCTGCCGCCAAAACATCTTTTCGTGTTGATGTTTGCCACGATGTGATCTGCAGTTTGTGAAGGTGCATTGAACATTTGTTTCATAATTCGACATAATGTAGCCAACATGAAACGATAGACTTCGCATCCAAACGCCCATCGAAAAGAGCGATCAAACCAAAGGATTGAGCAGCAGGCCAAGCATGCTTGAGTTCGAGAATGTCAGTAAATCCTTCTGGACGGGGACGCGCCGCAAGGTGATCCTCGACCGGGTTTCGTTCCGTGTCGAACTCGGGACGTCGCTGGGTGTGCTTGCGCCGAACGGGACGGGAAAGACCACTCTGATCAATATGATGGCAGGTTTGGAAAAGCCCGATGAAGGGGTCATCCGGCGCGAGTGCAAGGTGTCTTTCCCGATGGGGTTTACCGGTGGTGTCTCCTCGAAGATGTCTGCATTGGAGAACGCACGCTATATCGCCAAAATCTACGGTATGGACCCCGACTATGTCGAAGCCTACTGCAGCTGGCTGTGCGGTCTCGGCGAGTATTTCAACCAGCCTATGGCCACCTATTCGTCGGGCATGAAGGCCAGATTCACCTTTGCGCTGATGCTGGCACTGGACTTCGACATGTATCTGATTGATGAGGGCATGCCCGCGTCTACGGATGTGGAATTCAACCATAAGGCCGGCGCGATCCTGCAGGAAAGGCTGCGCACGACAACGCTGGTCATCGTGTCGCACAGCCCGGCAACGCTGGAGAAATTTGTGAAACAGGCGGCTGTTCTGGTCGACGGCCAGTTGCGCATGTTTGAAACCTTGGAAGAGGCAAAGCAGTTATATGACTACGAAACCCAAGGTTAGAAAATACAACTGGCGTCACAGGGCACAATCCGGCGCCTCGCCCGAGGCCCGCTCGGACGCGATGGCGCGCATCCGCAGCGCTACGCAGGCCTCGTCGGGCGAAACGCAGCCCGGAACCGAGCTGGACGATATCAAGCGCGAGGGCCTGACCGGTCGACAATTGCGCATCGCCCGGCGTCTGGCCAGCAAACACGGGCTGGCGGCGACCTCGGACTATGACGCGGTGCGCCTGTTGCGCAAGAAGGGCATTGACCCGTTCCGACGCAGCAATTTGCTGGAGCTTGCCTCGGCAAATGCATCGGCGAAAACGGATGGTGACGAAACCGCACCCGTCCAGTTGCCACAACCGGTGAGCGAGGCCCCTCAGACCCTGCCGGGACCAGAGATGAGCCCGGCCGAGCGGCGCGATCGCGAAATCGGTCAGATCCAGAAGGACATTGCCCTCCGCCGAAAGAAAAAGCTGGCGGCGTTGTTCGCGCGGCTTGCGGTGTTCGTCTTTTTGCCCACCTTTGCGGTGGGGTACTATTTCTACCAGGTTGCAACCCCGATGTACGCCAGCGATTCCGCCTTTTCGATCCTGCAAGCTGATGGCGGCGGCGGAACGATTGGCGGCCTGTTGAGCGGAACCCAATATGCAACCGCGCAGGATTCGGTTTCCACCCAAGAGTTTCTCGAATCCAAGGACGCATTAGAGCGTTTGGAACGCGACATGGGCTTTTCCCAAATCTTCAAGCAGGAATGGATCGACCCGATCCAGAGGCTGCCTCAGGACGCCAGTCTGGAAGACACCCACAAGCTGTATAAACGTATGGTGACCATCGGATATGACCCAAGCGACGGGATTGTTCGGATGGAAGTCGCAGCCCCCGAACCTGAAATCGCTGTCGAACTGTCGCAACGCCTGATCTCTTACGCGGAAGAGCGGATCAACAGCCTGTCCGGCCTCAAGCGCGAAGATCAGATGCGCGATGCGCGCGAAGGGTTCGAGGCGGCGCAGACAGAGCGGCGCAAGGCGCAGGAAGCATTGATCGAGTTGCAGCTGCAGGGTGCCTTGCTGGACCCTGAAAACGTCATCGCTGGTCTTCGCGGTCGGATCAATGAGATCGAGGTCGCCATTCAGGATAAAGAGCTGGAACTGGCCGCCTTACAAGACAACCGTCGCCCAAACCAGGCCAAGGTCGATGGCGTCAGTGCCGATATCGCCCGACTGGAGGTTGTCTTGGCCGAATTGAACGCCGAGATGCTGGACGCATCCGCAGGCGAAAACTCGCTGGCGCGGTTGAGCGTCCGAATCCAGATGGCGCAGGCTGATCTGGCAGCGCGTGACATGATGCTGCAAACGGCAATGCAACAAATGGAAACCACGCGATCCGAAGCGAACCGCAAAGTGCGTTACCTGACGGTTTCGGTCAACCCAGTGGAGGCGCAGGACCCGACCTATCCAAGGAAGTTCGAAAATACGATTTTGGCTTTCCTGTTGTTTGCTGGTATCTACCTGATGATCTCGCTTACCGCGTCGGTCCTTCGTGAACAGGTATCCTCGTAAGACATATGAAACATGTAAAAATCTCCGACCTTACGGTCGGCAACGACCTTCCGCTTACCATCATCGCCGGCCCCTGCCAGCTTGAGACGGCGGACCATGCCCAGATGATTGCGGGCGCCATGAAAGAAGCCTGCGACGCGGCCGGGGCGCAGTATGTATTCAAGGCGTCGTATGACAAGGCGAACCGAACCTCTTTGTCCGGCAAGCGCGGCATGGGGATTGATGCGGGGCTGAAGGTTCTGGATGACATTCGCAGCACTATGGGCATTCCCGTGCTGACCGATGTCCACACCGAAGCCCAATGCGCCATCGCGGCCGAGGCCGTTGATATTCTGCAGATCCCAGCTTTTCTGTGCCGCCAGACCGATATGCTTTTGGCGGCGGGCGCAACGGGGAAGGCCGTGAACGTCAAGAAAGGCCAGTTTCTCGCCCCTTGGGAAATGGGCAACATTGTCGACAAGATCGAAAGCACTGGGAACCAGAACATTCTGCTGACGGAACGTGGAACCTCGTTCGGGTACAATACTCTGGTGGCCGATATGCGGGGCCTGCCACAAATGGCGAAGACGGGCTATCCGGTCGTGATGGACGCGACGCATTCGGTTCAACAGCCGGGTGGCAAGGGTGGCTCCTCGGGTGGCCAGCGCGAATTCGCGCCGGTGATGGCGCGCGCCGCCGTATCGCTGGGGATCGGAGCGGTGTTCATCGAAACCCATCAGGACCCCGACACAGCACCGTCTGATGGCCCCAACATGATCCCGTTGGATCAGATGCCCCATCTTGTTGACACATTGATGCGTTTTGATGCGCTGGCCAAAGCGAACCCGATTCAGATTTAACGATTGAGACTAGTTATGACCAAACCCATTCCCGAGGTGACCCCAAACACCTGGAGCTTTCTGCGCGACCCGATGATCAAACCCACAGGGTTCCGCGAATATGATGCACGCTGGAAATACCCTGATGAGATCAACCTGCCGGGCATGACCGCCCTTGGTCTGGGGATCGGTACTCAGATGCACAAACGCGGCATCGCGCCGGTCATTGCGGTCGGCAATGACTACCGCGATTATTCTCTGGCCATCAAAAACGCGCTGATCCTCGGCCTGATGCAGGCGGGTATTCAGGTGAAGGACATCGGCCCTGCCCTCAGCCCAATGGCCTATTTCGCGCAGTTCCATCTGGATGTTCCGGCGGTGGCGATGGTCACCGCCAGCCACAACCCCAACGGCTGGACCGGGGTTAAAATGGGTTTCGACCGACCGCTGACCCACGGCCCGGATGAGATGTCCGAACTGCGCGACATCGTTTTGAATGGTGAGACTGTGGCGCGCGAGGGCGGCTCGTACGAATTCGTCGACGGCGTGAAAGAGGCCTATATCGACGATCTGGTCGGCGATTTCAAAATGTCCCGCCCGCTCAAGGTGGTTTGCGCCACGGGTAATGGCACCGCCTCGGCCTTTGCACCCGAGATTTTTGAGCGGATCGGTGTCGAGGTTGTGCCCAGCCACACCGAACTCGACTACACGTTCCCGAACTACAACCCGAACCCCGAAGCCATGGAGATGTTGCACGACATGGCGAATTCGGTGAAATCCAGCGGCGCCGATCTGGCCTTGGGATTTGACGGCGACGGCGATCGCTGCGGTGTGGTCGATGACGAGGGCGAAGAGATCTTCGCCGACAAGGTCGGTGTCATCATGGCGCGCGATCTGGCCAAGCTGCATCCCGGCGCGACCTTCGTGGCCGACGTGAAATCCACCGGCCTGTTTGCCAGTGATCCGGAACTGCAGGCCCTCTGCGTCAAGGCGGACTATTGGAAAACCGGCCACAGCCATATGAAACGCCGGGTCAAAGAGATCGGAGCCCTCGCAGGGTTTGAGAAATCCGGTCACTACTTCCTCGCCGAGCCTGTTGGGCGCGGATATGACTGCGGGATGCGCGTGGCGGTGGAAATCTGCAAATTGATGGACCGCAACCCGGATCAGAGCATGTCCGACTTGCGCAAGGCCCTGCCCAAGACGTGGTCCACCCCAACCATGTCGCCCTACGCGGCGGATACCGAGAAATACGACATCCTGCAGCGCCTCGTGGACAAGCTGGTCGCCAAGGCCGACGCAGGCGATAGCTTCGCGGGCCGGGCGATCAAAGAGGTCGTCACCGTCAACGGCGCACGTGTCATTCTGGACAATGGCAGCTGGGGTCTGGTGCGGGCCTCGTCGAACACCCCCAATCTGGTGGTTGTCTGCGAAAGCAGCGAAAGCGAAGCAGAGATGCGGGCGATTTTTGCCGACATCGATGCTGTCATCCGGACCGAGCCCGGCGTCGGCGACTACGACCAAACGATCTAAAAGAAAGGGGCGCCGATACGCGCCCCGATCAATCCCCTCCGAACAGCTTGAACAAGCCTTTCTTGGCTTCCTCCTCTAGCTTGTCCTTCAGCACGTCCTCGATTTGATCCGTGTCTGTGATGGTCGTGTCCAGCTCTGACCCGACTTTTTCCAGAACCTTGGTTTTGGTGTCGTTTTCCAGATCTTTCAGCTTTCCTTCTGCCGCCGCCTCAATGACCTTTGTCAGGTCTGGGCGGATCGAAGGGTCGCTCCACGGACCGACGATGCGCACCGGCACGGCGATCCCTTCACCTGAATTGGCGCGCAGGGCGACCGGCGTGAACAGATAGTCGATATCGCGCGCGCCGATCCCGACGCGTCCCGCGCCATCCGCCCTGAAATTGTCCAGTGACATAAGCAGGTCATTGTTCGTCAGATTGCCGCCATCCATGGTGAAACTGGCCGTCAGGCTGTTGAACACAGTGGTCCCCCCGGACCCTTCGCCGCGCCCCATCAGCCGGTTCAGGTCGAAGCCGGAGATCACGCCTTTCCCGACCGCAATATCGCCCTTCCCGGACAGCGACCGCATGATCGCCTCCTCGGTCTGCCCGACGCCCAGAAACTCAAGCGAGGCCGAGGCCGTACCTGTCAGCCGTTCTATGCCTCCTAGCGTCGACAGCGCCTGCTGCACGTCGATTCCTTCAGCCTTGAAGTTTCCGCCGACGGACAGGCCGTTGCGATTGTTGGCCACCACTTGCCCGTTCAATTGCCCGGAAAACAGGGTTGCGGGTTGCATCTTCAGAACCGCACGCGATCGGTCGAGGGTGAGCGTCAGGTCGCTTTGTCCAAGCGTCATGTCCGGCACAGCGATGGAGGGCGCGGTGAGTCGAATCGACCCATTCGCCAAACCCAGCGCCGACGCGTCGATGGGCGTCGTCGACCATCCGTCGCTGGCAGAGGCCCCTCCACCACCGGATCCCGTGTCGACAGTGTCTGCGAAGGTCGAAAAATCCAGATCCCCGGCCCTCAAACGGGCTGTGATCTGTGGAGGGGCTGAAATCACGATATCCGCCTCGCCATCGAACCGGTTGTGATCCAGCACTGCAGTCATGTTTCGCAAAGAGACGCGACCGTCCCGCGTATATGTCATCTGCCCCGACACATCTGCCACACGCCCCAGACCATTGGGCACCGCCACCCCTGCCTGCCCGAACGCGGCCAGTATGGCGTCGGTATTGTTGGTCTTGACCTCGGTCTTGCCGTCCATTTCTCCTTCGATGGTCGCGCGCCCGTTGAAGGCGATACGCCCGCCCGGCGCTGTCATCGAAAGCTCCAGAGGTGCCGCGCCGCCCGAGGCGAAGGCTGGCAGGTCAGGCAGCTTCAACTCCACCTGAACAGTGCCACCGGGCACGGCCATATTGGCCTCCATGATCATCGGGGCCGAGACACCCGGCCATTGCGCCGAGAGGTTGACGTCCCGAAAATTCCACTTGGTCGCTCCGTTTTCGACAAAGATCAGGCGCGCTTTGCTCAGTTCAAGCCGGTCGAGCGTGATCGGTTGCGTCGCCTGAGGCGCGGGCGCTGTTCCTCCGCCGGTGCTGGCTGCGGAGGTTGGTGCGGTCAGTTCCCAATTCCCCCGCCCATTGGCGTATTCCAGCCGCAGAACCGGGCTGTCGGCAAAGACCCGTTTGATCCGGATCTCGCCCCCCCACAGCGCCGCCGCATCCACACCGAAAGACAGGCTTTCAGCGCTCAGCATCGGCTCAGACCCCGCCCAATCGGCGTTGCCGAAGGTGACCGGCCCCGTTTCAAGGCCAAGAACCGGCCAGAATGAGATCGAAACATCGCCCGAGAAGGTCAGGTCACGCCCCGTTTCCGCTTTAACCTGTTCAGCCAGTAGCGCCCCCAGTTTGTCGCCGGGCATTAACAAAAGCGCGCCCACGACAAGGCCCACAACGGCCACCAAGATGAACAGGATACGTATCAGCCATTTCATCGAACTGCTCTCCGCCTTCTTTGGCTTGTGTTTTAGGTATCATTCAAACCCACGGCCGCATTTGCAAGGGGAACCAATCCAAACTATATGCGGCCGCATGAGTAGCAATCCGCCAAACCTCCGCCCCGACCTTGCCCCGTCTGCCCGGATCACCGACACGCCGCGTTCAGGCCAGCCGACCATTGGTATGGTCTCATTGGGCTGCCCCAAAGCGCTGGTAGACAGCGAGCGCATCCTGACCAGGTTGCGCGCCGAAGGGTACGGCATTTCGCCCGATTATTCCGGGGCCGATGCCGTGATTGTGAACACCTGCGGGTTTCTGGACAGCGCCAAGGCCGAATCTCTGGACGCCATCGGCGAGGCTCTGGTCGAAAACGGCAAGGTCATCGTGACCGGCTGTTTGGGGGCCGAGCCGGACTATATCCGGGAACACCACCCGCGCATCATGGCCGTCACCGGCCCGCATCAATACGAGCAGGTTCTGGACGCAGTTCATGTGGCGGTGCCGCCTAATCCGGACCCCTTCGTGGACCTGTTGCCTGCCAGCTCGGTACAGCTGACTCCGCGGCATTACAGCTATCTGAAGATCTCCGAGGGCTGTAACCACAAGTGCAAGTTCTGCATCATCCCCGACATGCGCGGCAAGCTCGCCAGCCGTCCGGCCCATGCGGTGCTGCGCGAGGCCGAAAAGCTGGTCGACAACGGCGTGCGCGAGTTGCTGGTGATCAGTCAGGATACCTCGGCCTATGGGTTGGACCGGAAATACGATGTGAACCCGTGGAAAGATCGCGAGGTGCGCAGCCACATCACCGATCTGGCGCGCGAATTGGGGCAGCTCGATGCCTGGGTCCGGCTGCACTATGTCTACCCCTACCCGCATGTGCGCGAGTTGATCCCGCTGATGGCAGATGCGGGCTGCGCCGTGTTGCCCTATCTGGATATCCCCTTTCAGCACGCCCACCCGGATGTGCTGAAGCGCATGGCCCGTCCGGCGGCGGCTGCCAAAACACTCGATGAGATCAAGGCCTGGCGCGAGATTTGCCCGGACATCACTCTGCGCTCGACCTTCATCGTTGGCTATCCGGGTGAGACCGAGGCCGAATTCCAGACCCTGCTCGATTGGATGGACGAGGCGCAATTGGATCGTGTTGGTTGTTTTCAGTACGAAAACGTCGATGGTGCGCGCTCGAACGATCTGCCCGATCATGTGGCCCCCGAGGTCAAGCAGGACAGATGGGACCGTTTCATGGAGAAAGCGCAGGCGATCTCAGCGGCCAAACTGGACGCCAAGGTTGGTCAGACCCTTCAGGTTATCGTGGATGAGGTGGACGACGAGGCCGCGACTTGCCGAACCAAGGCCGATGCTCCCGAGATTGACGGCAACCTGTTCATTGATGAAGGGTTCGAAACCCTCAAACCCGGAGACCTCGTGACGGTCGAGGTCGATGAAGCGGGCGAGTATGACTTGTGGGGTAAACGGGTTTAATCTCCCCTAATTCTATGATCTGAAAGCTACAAAACAGATGGGGCAAGCGTGAGCGGAGTTTATTGGCGCTGGCCCGCCAAAGCCGCGATATTGAACTCGACACGGGTTGGAGGGTTTTATGTTTCGGTTTCCGGCGATCTCATCTCATTTCAAAATACTAGCGGTTGCGGCCATGATGCTGGCGCCTCCGGTAGCGGCGCAGCACGCGCATGGCGGCACGGTCAAGATTTTGTCGTTGGGTGGCAGCAAGCTGGTTATTCACAAGCGCAAGCAATTTGTTCACCGGCATCACGCAGCTCCGGTCCTCAAGCACAAGGTCAAACCGGCCAAGCGTGTCCTGCACCCGCGTCGAAAATTGGTACTCAAGCATCACAGGCCGCGGCATCTGAAACACAGATCATTTGGTCTGCGTCACAAGATACATCGTAAGTTTCGCTGAGCGCTTTAGGTTTTAAGCGTAGCTTAACGCGTCCTAGATCAGACCAATCAGCGCTACGGCCCAGGCGATCCCGGCGGCAATCGCGGTCAATGCAACGGCAGCACTCGCAGCATCTTTAGCCTGTCCCGCAAGCGGGTGATGATCGGTCGAGGTATAGTCAACCGCGCGTTCGATGGCCGTGTTGAACAGCTCAGCCACAAGCACCAGAACACCCATGACAAGGATCAAACCACGCTCGGCCCCGCTTATCGGCAACCACACAGCCAGCACCGCCGAGATCAGGTTGGCATAGCCCCAGACGCGAAAGGAATACTCCTCCCGCCAGGTGGCGAGCAATCCTTGCCAGCTCCACTTGGTACGGTCCTTGAGGCGGGAAAAGAAATTGAGCATGGGTCCTCGGGCGATTGCTGTCGTGCCGTTCTGAACCGTTGGCGCCTGCGGTGCAATGGGCAAGAAAAAACCGCCCCAAGGGCGGCAAAAACTCCGTTGGATGTGCAGACGGCCCGCATCGGGGCCGCCTGCAAAAACCTTATTGTACCGGGTTACAGACAGTCTGGCCTGCTTCGGTTGTTGCCAGCTCATACCCGCCCGGGCAGCTTGGCGTGCCAGCTTTGTCATAGCTCGGCTGAACAAATACGGGGGTCGGTTCTTCCTGCTGCGCACAGGCAGTCAGGATCAGGGCAAATGCACCAACGGCGGCGAACTTCAGTTTCATGTCCATCATTCCTTTATTACTTTGCTGATATTGCCCAATTTTCGGGGCCAGGACCAGAATACGGGCTGACAAGCAATCTGGCAACAGAATCAATCACAAAACCGTGAAACGCAGCGATTCCATGCCAGCATGATCGGCAATTTGCGACCTACGCGCCAAGACAGGCTACCTTTTTCGAAACTTAACCCTAGACTTTTTTCAGACATCAGCCAAAGGACGGAGTAGCCACATGTCTCAGCCCCCGATCATCGCCCAGGACTCGCCCATTCCCGTCGAGGTCGAAGAAGGGAAAAGCTATTTCTGGTGCTCCTGCGGCCAGTCCAAGCGGCAACCTTTCTGCGATGGCTCCCACAAAGGCAGCACGTTCGAGCCGGTCAAATACACTGCTGAGGCCAGCAAAAAGGTGTTCTTCTGCGGGTGTAAACACACGTCCAAGCAACCCCTGTGCGACGGGTCGCATTCCAAACTCTGATTGGCAGGTCAGGTCCTGAGCCCTCAGGCCTGTTCGGTCTGCGCGGCCTTGAGCGCGGCGAATTTCGCCCGATTCGGACAGGTCTGCGGTGCGTCTGCGCCCGCGGCCTGCCGATCCATCCATTCGGGGCAATCCTGCGCAGATGCGCACCCTCGGCAGAACTGGATCATCTCGGCCCATTCCTCTTGGCTGAGCTTGCCGGACCGATGCGCCTGAACAAGGTCTGCGCCGGTTGTCTGCCCCATGCGCAGGACCAGACGAAAATGGGTCATGATGTTTCCCAGATGCGGCATCCTATTAATCCGCGCTAGGGCATCAGTTTATGCAGCAAGTCTTTGTTGCGGCAGTATTCAGGGGTCCGGCTTAGAGACGACGCTTGAGCCAGCAGCGTTTGGCAATTGTCGGGATTGGGGCAATCGGTGCAGCGCAGTACCGCCTCTGAGAGCTGGTCCATGGACACATCGCCCCGGATCGTGGCTTCCTCCAGATCGATATCCAGCATGTTTGCCATGTCGTCCACCAAACCGGCATGCAATCGCAGTGATTTCAGGCTGGGCATGTTGCGTCCTTTCCCTGTGGCGCTGGCAAACAGGGTAGCAAGCATGGGCCAAAGGACTTTGATTCAGGTCAAGTTGGGGCGCTGATCCGGTCCAGATAGGCGCGCGTGGCGTCCTGAACGCGACGAAAGCGGTCTCCACCCAATTTCTTGCCACCATACCAGCGGGTGACGATGATCACGTGATTGCGCAGGCCTTCACGCTCCAACATACGTAAGATCACCATACCAGCGCCGCTTTCGCCATCGTCCGCCTTTAGTCCGCCAGTCGGCAAAACCGCTGCCCATGTATTATGCGTGGCCTTGGCATAGCTTTTGTCCGAACGCAGCGCGTCCAGCACCGCATCAATCTCGGCCCGCGATTCGACATGTGCGCCCGACACCGCGTATTTCGAGCCCCGATCCGTCAGAACGACCCCCATCCGCAACACATCCGTCATTGGGTCAATCCAAGCTGCCGGGCCGTTTCCTGAACGATCTGCACGCGCTGCGCGTTGGGTGGATGTGTGCTGAGGAACTTGTCAGCGGGATCCGGAATGCGGTCGAAGTACTTGGCACCGACCAAGGGGTTATACCCGGCATTGTAGGTGATAATGGTACCAAGTTGATCCGCCTCAAGCTCGAAGGCTTGGACATAGGCCTGCACGCCCACTTTAGCACCCAGTTTCTGCGCCTGTTCAATCTCGGCGTCGCTGCCGCCGCGAAGCCGCGCCAGGTCTCCGAATTTCGCGGCACTGGCGCTGGCATTTTCGCTTTGACGGGCGATATGACTCAGAACGTGATGGGCTGCCTCATGGCCCATGACAAAGGCCAGCTCATCTGCGTTCTGGGCAGACTGGATCATCGAGCGGGTAAAAATGATCACCGGCTGTTTTTTGTCGTCCAGCGTCTGAAACGCATTGGCCGGAGCCTTTGGGTTCAAGTCCACCAGAATTCGAAAGTCGCAGTTCTGACCCCTTGAGGCACGCAGACATTGCGCGCGTGCTTCGTCACCGATTGCCCGGCTCACCTCGCGGAAGGTCACAACCGTCACGGGCGCGTCCGAGGCCTCCCATTCGGCGACGGACTGCTCACGCAGGGTTTCCGCGCTGCATGCCGCCAGAAACAGTGCAATCACCAGAAGAATGAGTCGACGCATCAGGTTTCCTTCAAGCGGTCAGGCCTTAAGGGGAACATAGCGCGCGCATGACGACACGACCATACCCGGATCGCGCCCAAACGACTTGCATTGCAGGGCGGTCGCGCGCACTCTGATCTCATGTTTTCGATTGAGCATGAATTCGACTCGACGGTGATCACTCTGGTGGATGAAGGCGACAAGCCTTTGAACGAGGACGTGGTCATCAACAGCTTCGCGGAATGTGTAACGTTGGAGCAATTTGACCCCCGCACCGGTGAGGTCCAGAAGATAACGCTGTCGCCTGAACAGGTGCGTGATCTGGCAGCCGCGCTAGACCTGCCCGAAGGCGTCTATCAGATTCGCGAAACGCAGGATTAAGGCCCTCGAAGCGCGCGCATGGACGGCGACACGCCGATGCCTTAGATATCCCAAATGTAGCCATTCAAACCCCTTTTCTGTAGGCCCCACTGTCCGGCCGGAAAAGACCCAGCGAACTTGCCCTGCCCCTTGAAACCCAAGCCGTGGCAACCAAAATACAAACCGCTGATGTAAAGGAAGTTAACATATGTCCCTGAAAAACCCCGCCGCGCTGGAATTTCTGCAGGCGCGCCGCTCTCGTCCGGCGAAAACGCTGATCGCACCGGCTCCGACGCGGGATGAGCTGGTGCCGCTGTTGACCGCAGCCGCACGCAGCCCTGATCATGGCAAGCTAGAGCCTTGGCGGTTCATTGTGTTGGAAAGAGGCGCCATGGCGCGTCTGGCCAGCCTGACCGAGGAATGCGGCACCGCTTTGGGCAAAAGCCCCGAAGACATCGCAAAGGCCCGCAGCCAGTTCGACTTGGGACATCTGGCCGTGGCCGTGATTGAGGTTCAGAAGCCTTCCGAAAAAATCCCCGCCATCGAACAGACCTATTCGGCGGGCGCGGTCTGTCTTGCGCTGTTGAACGCGGCATTGGCCGCAGGATGGGGCGCCAACTGGCTGTCCGGCTGGCAGACCCATGACCGTGTCTTCTGCCAGAAAGCATTTGGTCTCGCCGACAATGAAAGCGTCGCGGGCCTGATTCACATCGCCACCGAAGGCAGCGCCCCGCCCGAGCGCCCTCGGCCCGATGTTTTCGCCCTGACGGAATGGGTCGCGGAATGATCATCCTCAACGCGTTTTTTGCGGCGCTGGGTCAGATCGGAGACCCAAAATTCCGCTCGGTCCTGTTTCGAGGTATCGGGCTCACCATCCTGTTGTTGATCCTCGCCTGCGCGGGCGCGATCTGGTTCATCAATTCGCTATCCGGCAACGAGATTTCACTGCCTTTCGTCGGCACGGTTTCGTGGTTGAATGACGTGCTGAATTACTCGGGCATTTTTCTGGTGCTGGTGTTGCCGGTGTTCCTGATGGTGCCGGTCGCCTCGGCCATCACCTCAATCTTTCTCGAGGACGTGGCACAGGCCGTCGAGGACAAGCATTATCCAACCCTGCCCAAAGCCCCAAGGATACCGGTATCCGAGGCCATCATGGATGGGTTGGGCTTTTTGGGCGTTCTGATTGTGGCCAATATTCTTGCGCTGATCCTCTACGCGATCTTCCCACCCTTCGCGCCCTTCATTTTCTGGGCGATGAACGGTTTTCTGCTGGGGCGAGAGTATTTTACGCTGGCAGCGATGCGCCGCTTGGGTCGTGACGGGGCACGCAAGCTACGCGCCAAACACGTCACCACAATCTGGGCCGCAGGAACGCTGATGGCGATCCCGCTTTCCGTTCCTTTGGTGAACCTGGTGATCCCAATCCTCGGGGCGGCCACGTTCACCCATATCTATCACAAGCTTTCGGGAACCTGAGGTCAGCGCGGTTCCAGCTGGTTCAACCAGTCGAAGTCGCGCACAGAAATCGCGCCTGATAGGATGATCCCGGCGATGATCGCCCACAGAACGATCGAAATGCCGGTGGTGATCCACATCTTCTTTTTCATGTGATGCTCTTCCGGCGCACCCGCATGGGTGCCCGGAACGATATCCCCCAGATCGCCCTGCGTCTTGATACGAATAGGCAGAACGATCAGCAGCGTCATGAACCAAATGACAGCAAACAGAACCAAAGCGGCAGTGATAGTCATGTCAGGCCCTCCGGGCTGGTGTTAGACCTGCTCCAACTCGACCAGGCAACCGTTGAAGTCTTTGGGGTGCAGGAACAGCACCGGTTTGCCATGGGCACCGATCTTGGGTTCACCCGAGCCTAGCACACGCGCGCCGGTTTCTTTCAGGTGGTCACGCGCGGCGATGATATCGTCGACCTCGTAGCAGACGTGGTGGATACCTCCGGCGGGGTTCTTTTCCAGAAACCCGTTGATCGGGCTGTTATCACCCAGCGGGTACAGAAGCTCGATCTTCGTGTTGGGCAGTTCGATGAAGACAACCGTCACACCATGATCGGGTTCATCCTGAGGCGCGCCCACCTTGGCGCCCAGCGCATTGCGGTATTGATCCGATGCGGCCTCAAGGTCCGGAACGGCGATGGCAACGTGGTTCAGGCGTCCAATCATGATAGTCTCCTCTGTCCTGCGTTGCTTGGGTTATGGGGGCTGCCCGGTCAAAGAACAAGTGCGCCAAATTGCCCGTTAACCCTGTGTTAGCCAGAAGTTCCTAGCGTGAGGCATCTGCTGGATAGGAGAGCTGCCATGGACGATTCGGGACCATTGACCACCATTGCCACACCCACCGCGACCCGGCCGTTGCGGGGACAGACCATTCTGGTTGTCGAAGACAGCCGATACTCTTGCGACGTGATCCGCCTGATGTGCCTGCACAGTGGCGCGCGCATCCGGCGCGCAGATTGCCTGAAATCGGCACGGCGTCACCTGCAGATCTATCGCCCCTCGATCGTCGTCGTGGATATGGGGCTGCCGGATGGCTCGGGCGCCGATCTGATTGCCGAACTGACGCAGGCCACCCCTCGGATCGGCGTAATCCTTGGCATGTCCGGCGAAGACTGCACCCGTGAACAGGCGATGCAGGCTGGTGCAGATGGATTTCTGGATAAACCAATCAAATCCATGGCCTTCTTTCAAAGAACCATTCTCGAGCTGCTGCCCGAAGAACGCCGCCCCAGCGAGCTGCACGCGGTCCGGGATGAGCAGATCCATCCCGACCCCCTCGCCTATCAGGACGACATGGCCCATATCGCCGATGTGCTGGCCAGTCCGAATGATCACCGCACGCTGGATTATGCAGCCCAGTTTCTCGGCAGCGTCGCGCGTGAGGCCAATGATCTGGTCTTGATCAAGGCGGCAAAGGACCTTGCAGCTTCGCGCTCCGAGGGCACGCCGATCACAGCGCGCGCCGCGCAAGTTGCCGGGATTGTTCAAGACAGATTGCAGCAGAAAGAGGCTATCTGAATTGATCACCGCCTATTTCATCACCGCATCTTTGTTGTGTTTGTGGATGTACCGACAGGCCCGCAACTCGGCTCAGGCCATCCGGGCGAAACGGGTCGGGGTGGCCAATCCTCTGGACTAAAGCGTGGCAGGGTATTCGTGTCACAGGTTTAACCCGAAGCGATCTAGGCCAGGTTTGCCTGACGCGCTGAGCGACGCCAACGTCCCGAGAAGGTCACTGGCATATCAGGGGATTGAGGTGGCGAGACAGAACCGAAATACAAACGCAGTCTTGCCCCAATGATCGGCGCGATCAGGTGAAACGAAGCAATTGCTTGGTTTCGCCCACTCAAACGCAAACCGCCCGCTAAAAGCGGGCGGCTGTTTCTTTAATCCTGCGGGATAATGCGAAGCCCCAGCTCCATCAATTGATCCGAGCTTGGATCGGACGGCGCATCCATCATCAAATCTTCGGCGCGTTGGTTCATCGGGAACATCATGACCTCGCGAATGTTGGCTTCATCCGCCAGTAGCATCACGATCCGGTCGATGCCCGCAGCACAGCCACCGTGCGGCGGCGCGCCATAGTGGAACGCGTTGAACAGGGCCCCAAAGCGGGATTTGACCTCATCCGCGCCATAGCCTGCCAGTTCAAAGGCTTTCAGCATGATTTCCGGTTTGTGGTTCCGGATCGCGCCCGAAACCAGCTCATACCCGTTACAAGCCAGATCGTACTGATAACCGCGCACGTCCAGCGGATTGCCGTTCAGCGCCTCTATACCGCCTTGCGGCATCGAGAACGGGTTGTGTTCAAAGTCGATCGCGCCGGTTTCTTCGTCCTGCTCGTAGATCGGGAAATCCACGATCCAGGCAAAGGCGAAACGATCTTTCTCGGTCAGGCCAAGTTCCTCACCGATCACATCACGCGCCTTGCCGGCGACCTTTTCAAAAGCTTTCGGCTTGCCACCCAGGAAGAACGCGGCATCGCCGATACCCAGACCCAGTTGCTGACGGATCGCCTCGGTCCGTTCGGCGCCGATGTTCTTGGCCAACGGGCCAGCGGCCTCCATTCCTTCGCCCTGATCGCGCCAGAAGATGTAACCCATCCCCGGCAGACCCTCTTTCTGGGCGAACGCATTCATACGGTCACAGAACTTGCGGCTACCGCCAGTCGGCGCTGGGATGGCGCGAATCTCGGTGCCTTCCTGCTCCAACAGCTTCGCGAAAATCGCGAAGCCAGACCCGCGGAAGTGGTCGGAGACCACTTGCATTTTAATAGGGTTCCGAAGGTCGGGCTTGTCGCTTCCATACCAAAGCGCCGCGTCCTTGTAGGAAATCTGCGGCCAGTCCTGATCAACCTTGCGGCCGCCACCAAACTCTTCAAACACGCCAGCCAGAACGGGCTGAATCGTGTCGAACACGTCCTGCTGTTCAACAAAGGACATTTCGAGGTCGAGCTGGTAGAAATCCGTCGGCGAACGATCTGCGCGCGGGTCTTCGTCACGGAAGCACGGCGCGATCTGGAAATACTTATCAAAGCCCGACACCATGATCAGCTGTTTGAACTGCTGCGGGGCCTGCGGCAGCGCGTAGAATTTGCCCGGGTGCAGACGCGAGGGCACAAGGAAGTCGCGCGCGCCTTCGGGCGACGAGGCGGTGATGATCGGCGTCTGATACTCGCGGAAGCCCTGATCCCACATGCGGCGACGCATCGAGGCCACAACGTCCGAACGCAGGGTCATGTTCTGTTGCATCGCCTCGCGGCGCAGGTCGAGGTAGCGATAGCGCAGGCGGGTTTCCTCGGGGTATTCCTGATCGCCGAACACCATAAGCGGCAGCTCGTCGGCGGCGCCCAGAACCTCTAGCTCGCGCACGTAAACTTCGATCTCGCCGGTGGGCAGTTTCGGGTTCACAAGATCGGCATCACGCGCTTTTACAGTGCCGTCGATGCGGATACACCATTCCGAGCGCACTTTCTCTAGCTCGGCAAAAGCCGCGCTGTCGCCGTCGCACAGAACTTGTGTCACTCCGAAATGGTCGCGCAGATCGATGAACAGCACACCGCCGTGATCTCGGACACGATGCACCCAACCGGACAGGCGGACGGTTTCACCGACATTGGCGGCGGTCAGAGCGGCGCAGGTGTGGCTGCGATAGGCGTGCATGGAATATCCCTTCGGGCGCAGAATTCGTCGCGCCGATACACCCTGTCAGGCTTGGAAAGTCAAGGCGGGTCGCGCCGTCAAAACGGCCTTTGAACGTTGCCGGAATAGAAATACACGCCCAGACCCACGGCAAAGATGATATTCCCCGCAATCGCGTGCAGCAGCACCGCATAGAAGAAGGACCCTCGTTTGCGATAGGCCCAGCTAAACAGCAGGCCGCCAACAAAAGTCATGACGGCGACGATCCAGCTCCAGTACATCAGATGGGCGAAGGAAAAGATGGCCGCGTTCAGGAGGTCGGCCTTGCGGCCGTCTGGCAGGATGCCATGGTAGCGGCGATAAAACAGCGGGCGGAACAACAGCTCTTGCGGAAGAGCAGACACAAGCGGATAGGCGACCCAGATGAAGGCCAGCATATCGGGCCGATGGGTCACGAGGAAAAAGGCGGCATCCGGGCGGGTTAGGTAGATCAACGCGGTGCAGAACAGGGCGGTAACTGTCGTGAACGCAACCAGTTCACGGATCGACCAGTTTGCCCAATTGTAGCGAAGCTCAGCCCATTGGAAGCCCGGTGTAACGTGCAAAAGGGCGATGCCCAACCCGGTGAACGCGAACAAGGCCGGGAACATCCAGTTGGGCGGGAACAGGACAGCGATCAGCAGCGGGGCGGCAATGAAGAACGCACCGAATTCCAGCCGCAGGCGTCCTATCGCCACTGGGCGGTGGTCCAACGCACTGTCGTTGCTCATAGTACCACCAGGTTTGCGGGGATCAGGCCGCGCAGAGAGTTGCCCATATATATCGCCTTTGCGGATTTCAGATCGTTTAAGTTCAGCACTGCCTCGGCCCAGTCTTCTTCCAACATTTCTTCGCGAAGAATGCCAGGCAAAAGACCGCTAGACACAGGAGGCGTAAGCCTGCGCCCGTCCGGCATTTCAACGAATAGATTGGTGATGGTTCCTTCGCACAGCTCCTCCCGTTCGTTGAGGAACAGCAGCTCGTCAACGTCATCCGGCAAGGAGGCTCGGGCAGAATCGTAGACAGCGCGGCGCGTCGTTTTGTGCTGCAACCAGAAGTCGTCCGAGTTCAGCCGGGTCTGGGGTATCACCAACCGCCAGACCTCAGGGTTGCGAGCCAAAGCGGCGGCGGTCAGGTCAAAGCCTCCGTAGACGTCCATGGTCAACCGACACCGCAAAGAGGTATCGCTGGTAACGTCGGACAATATCGCAAGCGCCGCATTGCGGTCGAAGGACAGCGACAAAGCCTTTGCCGTGCGCGCCATACGGTCAAGGTGCCTGTCACGCCGCAAGAAACCCTGATCAGGGTGAAAACCCAGCGTTTCGATCAGGCGGAAATCAGGCTCAACTGGTGGGCGAAGCGGGCTTTCCATAGGGCTTCCTCGTATTCAGATGGGGCTGTGCTGTCCCAAACCACGCCGCCGCCGACGTTCAGCGTGGCCTTTCCGTCCTCCACCATCAGCGTGCGGATGGCGACGTTGAACTCCGACCGGCCATCCGGCGCGGCCCAACCGATCGTTCCGCAATAGATATCACGCGCCCAGGGCTCAAGCTCGGAGAGGATCTCCATCGCGCGGATCTTGGGTGCTCCGGTGATCGAACCACAGGGGAACAGGGCCGTCATGATGTCGGACAACCCGGCCCCGACCTGCAGCTGCGCCCGCACCAGCGAAACCATCTGATGCACCGTGGCATAGGTTTCGACCTTGAACAGCTCGGGCACGTGAACAGAACCGGGCAGCGCCACGCGGCTGATATCGTTGCGCAGCAGGTCAACGATCATCAGGTTCTCGGCCCGGTTTTTCTCATCCGACGACAGGAAATTGCGACGGCGGGCATCTTCCGCCATGTCTTCGCTGCGCGGCTGGGTGCCCTTCATGGGCCGCGTTTCGATTCGACCGGTTTCATCTGTGCGGAAGAACAGTTCGGGCGAGCGGCTGAGAAGGTCCGGCAGACCGTCCTGTTGAACAAGCGCTCCGTGGCCGACCGGCTGGCCGGATGTCAGCGCCGCGTAGAGCGCCGCGCTTTCCCCATCCACCTTCAGATCAATCGGGAAGGTCAGGTTCGCCTGATAGATATCCCCTGCCCCGATGGCATCATGCACTGCCTGAAAGGCCTGAGCGTAGCGGGTCTCACCCCAACGCGGCTGAAACGCGGAAACGCCGCCTTCGGCTTTGGGCAACACGCTTTGGTCCGGTTCGTCATAGACGCCGAAACACAGCAGCGGCAGTTTGCGGTCGCTCGGCAGCAGGCCAAGTAGCCGAGGTTCCAACACATAGCCCAGTTCATAACTGGCGTAACCGGCCAGCCAGCTGCCCGCCGCGCGCGCGTCATCGAGGGCCGCCAACGCCTGTGGCACCTCGTCCGCGGCATCCGCCCGGATGATGTGGGATGGCCGGTCGAACCGGGTTCCCGGACCGGCAGGTCCCTGATCAAAACGAATACGCAAGTGCATCCTCATAAGCCGTGATGCGCGATATAGAGAATACTCTGCCAAGGGAAAGGGGGGAAAGCGGCAATTTCACCTCTGTTCCCGATACCTCTTGCACCTTTTCGCGCGGTCCCTATAACGCAGGACAATTTGGGCGCTGGGGCGGTGCCCTGACTCGCTGACAATCGAAGGAACAAGGCCATGCCGAGAAGAACCGACATCCAGTCGATCATGATCATTGGGGCGGGCCCCATTGTTATCGGACAAGCCTGCGAATTTGACTATTCCGGCGCTCAGGCTTGTAAGGCGCTGCGCGAGGAAGGGTACCGGGTCATTCTGGTGAACTCGAACCCCGCGACGATCATGACCGATCCGGGTCTGGCCGATGCAACTTATATTGAGCCGATCACCCCCGAAGTGGTCGCCAAGATCATCGAGAAAGAGCGCCCCGATGCCCTCCTGCCCACCATGGGTGGTCAAACCGGCCTGAACACCTCGCTCGCGTTGGAAGAGATGGGTGTGCTGGACAAGTTCGGCGTCGAGATGATCGGCGCCAAGCGCGACGCCATCGAAATGGCCGAAGACCGCGCCCTGTTCCGCGAGGCAATGGACCGTCTGGGCCTTGAGAACCCCAAAGCCACCATCGTGACCGCCCCTAAGCGAGAAGATGGCTCCACCGATTTGGACGCGGGTGTGCAAATCGCACTGGATGAGCTGGAAGAGATTGGCCTTCCCGCCATCATCCGCCCTGCGTTTACACTAGGCGGTACAGGCGGTGGTGTGGCCTATAACCGTGAGGACTACATCCATTTCTGCCGCTCGGGCATGGATGCCTCGCCGGTTAATCAGATCCTCGTAGATGAAAGCCTGCTGGGCTGGAAAGAATACGAGATGGAGGTGGTGCGTGACACTGCCGACAACGCCATCATCGTCTGTTCCATCGAAAACGTCGATCCGATGGGCGTACACACCGGTGACTCGATCACCGTCGCCCCGGCCCTGACGCTGACAGACAAAGAATACCAGATCATGCGCAACGGCTCGATCGCTGTTCTGCGTGAGATCGGGGTCGAGACCGGCGGATCGAACGTACAATGGGCGATCAATCCCGATGATGGCCGTATGGTCGTGATCGAGATGAACCCGCGCGTATCGCG
Organism: Ruegeria sp. R13_0; assembly: GCF_017743995.1. Taxonomy (GTDB): domain Bacteria; phylum Pseudomonadota; class Alphaproteobacteria; order Rhodobacterales; family Rhodobacteraceae; genus Ruegeria. The sequence goes on from NZ_JAGHRB010000003.1 coordinate 47,827, forward strand.
GTCCTCGGCGCTTGCGTCCAAAGCGACCGGTTTCCCGATTGCCAAGATCGCCGCAAAACTGGCCGTGGGCTACACGTTGGATGAGCTGGACAACGACATCACCAAGGTCACCCCAGCTTCGTTCGAGCCGACCATTGACTATGTCGTCACCAAGATCCCGAAATTCGCCTTCGAGAAATTCCCGGGCTCCGAGCCCTACTTGACCACCGCGATGAAGTCAGTGGGCGAGGCCATGTCCATCGGTCGCACGATCCACGAATCGATGCAGAAGGCGCTGGCCTCAATGGAATCGGGCCTCACCGGCTTTGATGAGATCGAAATCCCCGGCCTGAATGTCGGTGTCTGGGACGAAGCGGACGACAAGGCTGCCGTTATCAAAGCAATCAGCCAGCAGACTCCCGACCGCCTGCGCACCATCGCGCAGGCCATGCGTCATGGTCTTTCCGATGATGAGATTTTCGGCGTTACCAAATTCGACCCTTGGTTCCTGGCCCGCATCCGCGAGATCATCGAGGCCGAGCGTCAGGTGCGCAAAGACGGCCTGCCGGTCACCGAGGACGGCATCCGCAAGCTAAAAATGCTGGGCTTCACCGACGCACGTCTGGGCAACCTGACTGGCCGTGACGAAGACAACGTCCGCCGCGCCCGCCGCAATCTGGGCGTAAAGGCCGTGTTCAAACGCATTGACACCTGCGCCGCCGAATTCGAAGCGCAGACACCTTATATGTACTCGACCTACGAAGCTCCGATGATGGGTGAGGTCGAATGCGAGGCGCGCCCGAGTGACCGCAAAAAGGTCGTCATCCTCGGCGGTGGTCCGAACCGGATCGGTCAGGGCATCGAGTTCGACTATTGCTGCTGCCACGCATGCTTCGCGCTGACCGATGCGGGTTATGAGACCATCATGGTCAACTGCAACCCTGAGACGGTCTCGACCGACTATGACACTTCGGACCGTCTGTACTTCGAGCCGCTGACTTTTGAGCACGTCATGGAAATCCTGACGAAAGAGCAGGAAAACGGCACGCTGCACGGCGTCATCGTCCAGTTCGGCGGCCAGACTCCATTGAAACTGGCCAACGCGCTTGAGGCCGAAGGCATTCCGATCCTCGGCACCACGCCCGACGCGATCGACCTAGCTGAAGACCGTGAACGCTTCCAGGCGCTAGTCAACGAGCTAGGCCTGAAGCAGCCGAAAAACGGCATCGCTTCGACCGATGAACAGGCGCTTGAAATCGCCGAAGAGATCGGCTTCCCGCTGGTGATCCGCCCCTCCTACGTTCTGGGCGGCCGCGCGATGGAGATCGTGCGCGATATGGATCAGCTGCGGCGCTACATCAACGAGGCCGTTGTGGTCTCAGGCGACAGCCCTGTTCTGCTGGACAGCTATCTGGCCGGTGCGGTGGAACTGGACGTCGATGCTCTGTGCGATGGCACTGACGTTCACGTTGCAGGCATCATGCAGCATATCGAAGAGGCAGGCGTTCACTCGGGCGACTCGGCCTGTTCGCTGCCGCCCTATTCGCTTTCGAAAGAGATCATCGAGCAGATCAAGGAACAGGCATTCAAACTGGCCAAAGCGTTGAACGTGGTCGGCTTGATGAACGTTCAGTTCGCGATCAAGGATGATGAAATCTACCTGATCGAAGTAAACCCGCGCGCCTCGCGTACCGTCCCCTTCGTCGCCAAAGCCACCGACAGCGCGATTGCGTCCATCGCCGCGCGTGTCATGGCGGGTGAGAAACTGGCGGACTTCCCTAAACGCCCGCCCTACAAAACAGTCGACGACAGCAAGATCGCCGACCAGATGACACTGGCCGACCCGGACATGCCGTGGTTCTCGGTGAAAGAGGCCGTGCTGCCCTTCGCCCGCTTCCCCGGTGTCGACACCATTCTGGGCCCGGAAATGCGCTCGACCGGTGAGGTCATGGGCTGGGATCGCGACTTCCCGCGTGCCTTCCTGAAAGCCCAAATCGGCGCTGGCATGGTGCTGCCCTCGGCGGGCCGTGCGTTCATCTCAATCAAGGATACCGACAAAGGGCCGGACATGTTGGAGGCCGCGCGCGTTCTGGTCGATCAGGGCTTTGAACTGGTCGCTACACGCGGCACGCAAACCTGGTTGGACGCGCAGGGCGTACCTTGCGAAGTGGTCAACAAGGTCTATGAGGGACGCCCCGATGTGACTGACCTGATGAAAGACGGCGGTGTTCAGCTGGTGATGAACTCGACCGAAGGCGCACAGGCGGTGGAAGACAGCCGATCGATCCGTTCAATCGCTCTTTATGACAAGATCCCCTATTTCACCACCGCCGCCGCCAGCCACGCAGCAGCGTTGGCGATCAAGGCACAGGCCGAAGGTGATGTTGAGGTGAAATCGCTGCAGGGCTGACCCGCAGCACAAGGAAAAAAGCAAAACCCCCGGTCGTTGACCGGGGGTTTTTCATTTAAGCAGCAACCGCTTGCCGTTTCTCATCTCGCTGGAAGAACAGCAGGTAGAAGACCGGGGCCGCGACCATGGTCAGGACCGTGGCAAAAGCCAACCCGCCCATGATGGTGACCGCCATCGAGACAAAGAACGCGTCGGTCAGCAGTGGGGCCATCCCAAGGATCGTTGTAATCGCTGCCAGCATCACCGGCCGTAGACGCGAGACGGATGCTTCGATGATCGACTCTTGCAGGGGTTTGCCCGTCGCGCGGACCAGGTCAATCTCTTCGACCAGAACGATGCCGTTCTTGATCAGCATCCCCGACAGGCTGAGCAGACCTAGTAGCGCCGTAAAGGTGAACGGCAGTCCGGTGCCCAGCAAACCGATCACCACGCCGTTCACGGACATGGGCACCAACAGCCAGATGATCACCGGTTGGCGGATCGCATTGAACAGCAACACCGAGATCAGCACCATGATCAGCAGGCTCAGCGGCAATTGCCTGCCAAGGCTTTCCTGGGCATCGCCCGAGTCTTCAAACTCTCCACCCCATTCCATACGATAGCCGGGTGGCAGATCCATCTCTTCGATCGTTGCCCGCAGCTCGGAATGCACCTGCGCTGCGGTCACATCCGGCGGGATATCTGCGCCAACGGTGATGGTAAGCACCCGGTTGCGCCGGTGGACCTCGGTGTTGAGCAACTGGTACTCGAACCCATCCACCATCTGCTCGATGGGCACGAATTGGCCTGACTGATCGGAATATACGACCTGATCGACGATCGAATAGTCACCCTCTGCAGGGCGGCGCAGAATAATCGGGATCAGGCGGTCGCGCTCACGCAGGACGCCTCCGGTGATGCCATCGGTCGAGAATTGCAGCGTGGCCGCAATATCTTCACGCGAAACACCGGCTGTCTGCGCGCGTTCGGTTGCGTAAATCGGTTGCACCGCCAGCTCTTTTTCGCGCCAGTCATGATGGATGTTCAGCGCGTTCGGCGTGGCAGCGGCCATACGTTGAACCGCTTCGTCCGCCAACTGCCGCAGCACGGCTGGGTCGCTACCCGAGAAGCGGGCTTGGATCGGGGTGCCTCCACCCGGACCAAAAACCAGACGTTTGGTACGAAACTCGCTTTCAGGGAACTGAGCCACCCCAAAGGCTTCAAGCTCGGCCTGCAGCGTTGGGATATCCTCGAGCGTTTCCGTCCTAATGATCATATGACCGTAGCTTGGGTTCGGGTCCTCCGCGCTGTAGGTCAGCATGAAACGGGTCGCGCCTTGCCCGACAAACGTGGTGACAGACACCACATCATCACGTTCCGCCAGCCAATCCTCAACCACGGCCATATCCGCAGAGGTACGCGAGATTGGGGTGCCCTGAGGCAGTTTGTAGTGGACAAAGAACAGCGGCGTATTCGAGTCCGGGAAGAACTGCTGCTTCATCAGGCCAAAGCCCGCATAACAGGCCACCGTCACAGCGATCAGCCCGGCCACAACGAGCCAGCGGAACCGCAACGCCCAGCGCAGGATCGCGCCGTAAACGCGGAACAGAAGGCTGCCATAGGCGTCAACCTCACCCTCTTTTCCCTGCTTGAAGAAGTAGTGCGCCAACATTGGGGTTACGGTGATTGCCAGAACCCAGCTGAGCAGCAACGAGATCCCGATAACTGCAAAGAGCGAGAACAGAAACTCTCCGGTCGCGTCGGGGCTGAGACCGATGCCCGCAAAGGCCATGATGCCGATGACAGTCGCGCCCAGTAGCGGGATCTGCGTTTTTGAAGCCACCTCATCCGCCGCATCGCGCGAGGACTTGCCGCGCAGCATCGCGATCTGCATGCCCTCGGCCACCACGATGGCATTGTCCACCAACATCCCCATCGCAATGATCAGGGCACCCAGCGAAATGCGCTCCATCTCAATCGAGAAAAGCGCCATAAACAGCAGCGTGCCAACCACGGTCAGCAGCAGTGTCGACCCGACCACAATGGCGGCGCGCCATCCCATGAAAATGCCCAAAACAGCGACCACGATGATCACCGACATGGCGAGGTTCACAAGAAAGTCGTTCGAGGCTTGCTCGACCACCACATGCTGCTGGTAGATGGGCAGAATTTCCACGCCAAAAGGGATTTGCGTATCCAGTTCCGCAAATTTGGCATCCGCGCGTTTGCCGACTTCGACGATGTTCTCGGCGGCCAACCCGGCAATGCCCAGCGTAAAAGCCTCGGTCCCATCGAAACGGATCATGATATCCGGGTCGGTCTGACGGGCGCGGTAAACGTTGGACATGTCAAACAGGTTGATGACCTGCCCTTGCGAGCCGACCGATAATCCGGCGATAGCCGATACACTATCCGAGCCTTCGGCTGTCAGAATGGTGGTGCGGTCGTTCTCGGACCGAACCGAGCCGGAGGAGTTGACCGAATCCGCGTTGGCAATTGCCTCGTTGATGGCTTGGATGGGGACATTCTGGTTCACCGAGATGGACAGATCCGGTTCGATGAAGATCGCCTCTTGCGGCAAGCCCTGAACCTCGACATCGGCCACGCCGTCGACCGTTAACAGCTCACGCCGCAGAAACGTCGCCAATTCGTGCTTTTCGGCGTCCGAGAACCCTTCGGCCGTGACGGCGTAGAACAAGCCGAACACGTCGCCGAAACCGTCATTGACGAAGGGCTGGTTCACGCCGGATGGCAGGCCCCGCGCCGCATCGCGCACTTTGGCCCGCAGGCGGGTCCAGATGGCGGGCAATTCGCTGCCGTCATAGGTGGATTTGATCTCAACCTCGATTAAGGACCGCCCCGGCTGATTCAACGAGGTGATCGTATCCACTTCGCCCATTTGCTGGATCGCCGATTCCAGAGGCTCAGAGACTTCCAGCGCCACCTGCTCGGCTGTGGCACCGGGGTATTGCGTGACGATGACCGCGTTTTTGATTGTAAAAGCCGGGTCTTCCAGACGGCCCAGGGAAAGGAAGCCCCATATGCCGCCAAACAGGGCGATCAGGATGATCAGCCACGTGTAAAGCGGTCGGTCGATAGATGCGCGCGCAATTCTCATCAGCCCGCCCCTTAGTTCGAGAAGCCGGTGAAACGGCGCGCGCTCTGGCCGTCCGTCAACGCCGAACCACCCGCGACAACAATCTCATCGCCGTCTGACAAGCCGGTCAAAACACGGACTTCTCCGGTCTGCGTTGGTTCGATGGTTACGGGTGCAAGGCGTACCGTGCCCTCATCTGCGCCAGCCGGAGAAAAGACCATCACGCCCAGCGCGCCATCCGCGCCAGCGACGATGGCTGACGCCGGCAGAACGATCCCCGTGCGGCCATCCCGGACATGCACGTTCACCGACACGGACGAGCCGGGCAGAATCTGCAGCCCCTCAGGTGGGGTCAGGCCGAACTGAATGCGGAAAGTTTGTCCCACGCTTGAGGTCTCGGCGTCGAACTCACGGATTTCCAGCGGGAAAACTTCGTCGCTGACAGGAAATTTGGCCGTGATTGTGATGTCATCCTGCTGACCCGAGCGTTGGAACAGGATCTCGGGGACGTCCACCTCGATCCGCAGTTCCGACATGTCGTGGATGCGCACGATCGGTGTTCCCGCCGAGACGGTGGTAAAGGCCTCAACTGCGCGGCTTGACACGAGCGCGTCGAACGGGGCTGTCAGTGTTGCGTGTTCCAGCTCGTATTCCGCGTCGCGCAGGGCAATCGCGGCCAGCTGCGCCTCGGTGTCGGCATCATCGACCGCCACCTGGCTGGCCGTGGTGCCGCGCAACCGCGACAGACGCGCAACCGTGCGGTCGGCCTGTTCTTTTTGCAACCGGGCGCGATCTAGCCTGAGTTCGAACGGTTCCTGATCCAGACGGGCAATCAGACCGTCTTTCGGTATGACGAACCCTTCGGTGACGGGCATCTCAACAATCTGCCCTGGAACCTGAAAGGCCAGATCAACGGTCTGGCGCGCCGCAACACGACCGAAGAACTGGCGCGTGAAGCCCGGCGCCGTTTCCTGTACCTGCATCAATTTGACCGGTTTCGCGGTCTCTTGCGCGACAAGCGGCGTCGCCAAAACGGCCAAAAGAAGGCCCAAAGAAGTCAGCTGTTTCATTTCTTCAATCCCTCGGGAATTCCCGTTTTCAGTACGTTGTCACGAATCTTGCTTGCCATCCGGGCAAACTCGGCTGTTTCATCTGCGTTCAGGCCAGAGGCCTTGTGAAACAGGTCTCCGGCGGCTGAAACAAGCATATCACGCGCGCCCTTGCCTTGCTCGGTCAGCACCAGCAACCAGGCGCGGCGATCGCTGGGATCGCGCTGGCGTGCCAGATAGCCGGCTTGTTCCAGAGCATCTGCAGTGGCCGTGATGGTGGATGGCACGCTGAGCATATCGGCTGCCAGAACACCCATTCGCTTGGGTTCATCCAGCTTGATCAGCATATGGCATTCCGGGTGGCTCAGGTCTGTTTCGATGGTGTCGAAGGTCTCTTCGAGTTTCCAGTAAAGGGCATAGACGCCCATGATGGCCTGAATTTCAGGGCTCAGGCGGCCAAGCCTGTCGCTGATACTGTCTGACATTGAAGAGACTCCGAGACGTCGTTGCGGGTCATATACTTCAAATTATGAACTATTCAATAACTGAAGCGGAGAATCATCCTCGGGCCTAGTTTCCCTCGGGTAACCAAGACTTGATCAAATGCCTCTGTGACTGCATTTTGAGCAAACCCAAAACGTTCAGGACTTGCCATGTATATCCCTGCTATCACCGGTACAGGCGTTTTCACGCCCGAAAACGTCATCACCAATGCCGAGCTGGTGCAGGCCTTCAACGCCTATGCCGACAAGGTGAATGCAGAGAACGCGGCGGCCATCGAAGCCGGACAGATGGAACCGATGCAGCATTCCTCCGAGGAGTTCATCGTCAAGGCGTCAGGCATCGAAAACCGCTATGTGATGGATAAATCCGGCGTGTTGGACCCCGACACAATGTACCCTGCTTTGCGCCAGCGCAGCGATGACGAGTCGGGGATCATGACCGAAATGGCGGTGGATGCCTGCAACAAAGCTCTGGCGCAGGCTGGTCGGACAGCGGCAGATGTCGATCTGGTGATCTGCGCGGCCTCAAACCACGAACGCGCCTACCCGGCCATTGCGATCGAGATACAGCAGGCTCTGGGCATCAATGGCTTTGGGTTTGACATGAATGTCGCCTGTTCCTCGGCCACGTTTGGCATTCAGGCGGCGGCGGATATGGTGCGGTCGGGTTCGGTTCGGTCCGCATTGGTGGTGAACCCCGAGATCTGCTCGGGCCATCTGGAATGGCGCGACCGGGATTGCCATTTCATCTTCGGCGATGTGGCCACGGCCACCTTGATCGAACGCATCGAAGACGCGCAAGGCCCGCATTTTGAGGTCCTGTCGACCCGCTGCGCCACCAGCTTCTCGAACAATATCCGCAACAATAACGGTTTTCTGCGCCGCTCGCGCCCTGATGGGATGATCGACCGGCGCGACATGCAGTTCATGCAGAACGGGCGCAAGGTCTTCAAGGAAGTCCTGCCCATGGTCAGCCAACACATCAGCGACCACATGGAGGCCGAAGGCATCGGCAGCGACGACCTGACACGCCTGTGGCTGCATCAGGCCAACAAGACCATGAACGATTTCATCGGCAAGAAGGTCCTTGGACGCGTGCCCGAAGCGGGTGAGCAACCCAACATCCTGCAGGACTATGCCAACACGTCTTCGGCCGGATCGATTATCGCCTTCTCCAAATACTCCGACGATCTTGAGGATGGGGATATCGGGCTGATCTGCTCGTTCGGAGCGGGCTATTCGGTTGGGTCCGTTATCGTGAAACGGAAATCCTGATACTGGATTGAACCAGCCGCCAGGTGGCGGGGCAATCAGCGCGTTCTTAAAACGACCGCCCAAACGCGACAGCTCTTAACTGACGCTTTCCTCTTCGAGATGCAGTTTCATCTCAATCAGAACCTGCTGCAAAAGGCTGGTTTCCTTCAGCAGGCGCTTGGCTTCGTTGACGGTAATGATCCCGTCTTCGATGGCCGCCTGATACTCGGTCATCAGCATGGCAAACCGCTGGCTCAGGGCGATGACATCCGCGTTTACACCACCTGTACGCGGAGAATCCGTGTTGCGATCCCCGTAAGACAGGGTGATGTTCTTCAGGTCCGCCAGTGCCGAGGTCACATGCGGATAGTTGGCCGCATTCTCTAGCCGCGCCACCGCGTCAACCGGCATGAACCGATCCGCGTGTTCCGAATTATCCGAATAGTAGCGGCCGAGCGTTGCCTTGGATTTGCCCGTGATCTCGCACGCGGCTTCGATCCCGACATCTTTCACCAAGGCTTCGGTGTGTTTCTTAAGATAGGCCCCGATATCTGCCATAGTTCTACCTTTGCTACCTGCACGCGCCGCCCCTTCTGTCCGTTTTGGGGGAAAGCACAGGGAAATTTCCCATAACCGAGTCATAATTGAAATGCCATAAATTGACTATCCCTCAGATATGCGAGGGTTTTGTGAGTGAGTGGCGGCCGTTCAGTGCCGGTAATGAGTAATCGTGAGGCAATATTGTTCAGCCTCACTTCGTTTTGGTCACATGTTGACCGATGGCGTCGCTGTTGCATGTGCAAGGTTCCATCCCCAAAGAGCATCTGCTCGGCCTCTGCAATGGTAACGGCGACGTCGCTTCCCCCTGATAGATTGATGGCTTGTTCGATTGGCGTCGGCGCTTTAGACCCGCCGCATGGCAAAACTGTATTTCAACTACTCGACCATGAATGCGGGCAAATCGACCGTATTGCTGCAGGCCTCGCACAATTACCGCGAGCGCGGCATGAAGACCTATCTGATGACCGCCGCCGTGGACGGGCGTGCCGGTTTGGGGCGGATCGCCTCGCGTATCGGTATTTCCGAAGAGGCGGATACCTTCCGCCCGGAGGATGACGTTTTTGCCATGATCGAAACGCGCCAGAAGGCCGATCAGATCGCCTGCGTCTTTGTGGACGAGGCCCAGTTCCTGTCCGAGGATCAGGTCTGGCAACTGGCCCGCGCCGTGGATGACCTGAAGCTCCCGGTGCTGACTTATGGCTTAAGGGTAGATTTCCAGGGCAAACTCTTCCCCGGCTCAGCCGCCCTGTTGGCCTTGGCCGATGAGATGCGCGAGGTCCGCACCATCTGCGAATGCGGACGCAAAGCCACGATGGTGATTCGGCAGGACGAGAAAGGCCGCGCCATCACCGAGGGCGCTCAGGTTCAGATCGGCGGGAACGAGACCTATGTCTCGCTCTGCCGTAAACACTGGCGCGAGGCAGTCGGCGACTAGACGGGATTCGGCAGGTCGCGCCCGGCGACGAAGGCGGCCACATTGTCCAGAGCCATATGCCCCATGCCGGTCCGAACCTCTTCGGTAGCGGTGCCCAGATGCGGCAGCAGGGTGACGTTCTGCATCTCGCGCAGTGCCTGCGGTACGACCGGTTCGAACTCGTAGACGTCCAGCCCGGCCCCGGCGATTTGGTCCGCTTGCAGCGCGCTGATCAGAGCGGCCTCGTCCACCACTTCACCCCGCGCGATGTTCACCAGAATGGCCGAGGGGTTCATAGCCTCAAGCACTGCGGCATTGATCAGATGGCGCGTTTCAGCCCCGCCCGGAACGGCCAGAACCAGGAAATCGACCGAGGCCGCAAGTACAGAGAGATCGGGGATGAACTCGGCCTCAAAATCAAGCTGCTTGGCACTGCGGGATTGGTACGCGACCCGCATGCCGAACCCGAAGTGACAGCGCCGCGCGATGGCCTGACCGATGCGGCCCATGCCGACGATGCCGACCCGCTTGCCGGTGACGTGATGCCCCAACATCTGCGTTGGATGCCAACCCTGCCAGTTGTCAGCCCGCACCAGACGCTCCCCCTCACCCGCGCGGCGCGCGGTCGAGAGCAGCAAGGTCAGGGCGATATCGGCGGTCGCGTCGGTGACCGCGCCGGGCGTGTTGGTGACGGCGATGCCCAAGGCGCGCGCGGCCTCGACATTGATGTGATTGTAGCCGACGCCGAAATTGGCCAACAGCTTGCAGCGCGGCTCGGGTACTTTGGCGAAGATCTCGGCCGAGAACAGGTCGCCCAGAGTGGGCACAACTACGTCATAGTCCCGCAAGGCCCGCTCCATCTCATCCTCGGACAGCGGGGTGGTTGCGGGGCGGATCTCAACATCGAACTCGGCGGTTGCCCGCTCTTCGACCGCCGGCGTCATCGGGCGTGTGATCCAGAGTTTCATCAGTGCATCCTTCCGCCAACGGGGACTTTGCCATCCGGGCCGATCAGCACGATCTCACCGTTTTCATCCGGTAGACCAAGGACCAGAACCTCGGACATGAATTTCCCGATCTGGCGTGGCGGGAAGTTGACCACAGCCATCACCTGCTTGCCGATCAGTGTCGACGGATCGTAATGCGCGGTGATCTGGGCCGAGGTCTTGCGCTCACCAATCTCATCGCCGAAATCGATCCACATCTTGATCGCGGGCTTGCGGGCTTCGGGATAGGGCTCGGCGCGGATGACCTCACCGACGCGGATGTCGACCTTCAGGAAGTCATCGAAGGAAATCTCACTCACGGCCCAACTCCTTGGAACGGTCGGTCGCGGCCTTGACGGCCCGGTGCAACAGGTTCGGGAAACCCTCTGCTTCGTGCATCAGAACCTCTAGCGCGGCCTGTGTCGTGCCATTGGGCGAGGTCACGTTGACCCGCAGTTGCGAGGGGTCTTCCTCGGCGGCCATGGCCAAGGCGCCGGCGCCGGCTACCGTGGATTTCGCCAGCTTCATGGCCAGCTCATGCGGCAAACCCTGCGCCTGCCCTGCGGCGGCCAGCGTTTCGATCAGGTGGAACACATAGGCCGGGCCAGAACCGCTGACGCCGGTGACCGCATCTATCTGAGCCTCATCCGACAGACGCACGGTCTCGCCAATCGCAGACAGCAGGTTTTCCGCAAGGTCCAAATCGTCACCGGATACATGTGCGTTGCCGATCATCGCCGTGATACCCTGACGGATCGCCGCCGGTGTGTTCGGCATGGCCCGTACAATCGGTGTGCCTTCGCCCAGCACGTCCTCAAACGTGGCAATCGAGGTGCCAGCCGCAACGGATACGAACAGGCTGCCACCTCCACCGAGGGCCTGGATCGCAGGCAGAGCCTCGCCCATCATTTGCGGTTTGACGGCTACCAACACGACTGCGGGGGATTCGGGCAGTGGCGTGTTGATGTTGACGCCCTGCGCTTTCAGCCAGTCTGAGGGGTAAGGATCAATCACCCAAACGGAAGCAGCGGGCAGGCCGTGATCCAGCCAACCCGCCAACATCGCGGATCCCATCTTTCCGCAACCCAACAACACAAGGCCCTGCTCGGCCACGCGCGACATGTCCATCTGTGCCCCTCCCCTATTCAACGGTTCAGGGCAAAGGTTTACGCTCGGCCGTAGGCCTCTGCAATGGCGACTTGCATCGCTTCTTCCGGATCGCGATTGCCCCAGGTGACGAGCTGAATCGCCGGGTAGTAGCGCTCGGCGCTCAACACCGCGGCGTTGATCATCGTGTCGATCTGATCAGGGCTTGCGGTCTGACCACCGGCCAGAACCAGGCCGTAGCGATAGACCATAAGCTTCTGGTTCGCCCAATAGGTGAATGCGCCCGCCCAGCACTGATCATTCATCTTGTTGAGCAGCTCATACAGCTCACTCTCACGCTCCGCCGGAGGCTCCATCTCGAACGAGCAAACCATGCGCAGCGTTTCGTCATAGTTGGACCAGGCCAGCGTGATCGAATACGTCCGCCACTGCCCTTCGACAGCCATGGCGATCTGATCGTCGCCGATGCGGTCAAAATCCCAGTCGTGATGTTCGGCCAGATGTTCAACAATATCGATTGGATGAAGGTCTTCTTCGAGAAACTGCTCGGAAAGGGCCATAATGCCACCTCACTACTCTCTAGCATTTCGGGGCTGGCAGCGCCCCAGCGCTAGTTGCCTGCTCTACAAGCCGGGCTTCCCCCGTAGGCCTGTACCAAATATGGTGCGCCGCAAGAGGGTGTCTGGCAACCCCATTTCTTGGGGATAACAGCAATAAGTTGTGGACAGTTGGCAACGACGATCAAAATATTGGCGTCTTATGCAGCTTTGTCTTGATTAATTTCTGCAAGGCGGCATGATACACAACACCGCACAACCCGACCTTGGATTGCGCGGCGCTAATCTTGCCTTCAAAATTTGGGTCTTCAAAACTGGATATGCGCGTTACTTGTCCAGTTTCGCCTCAAGTGCGGCGATGCGCGCCTCAAGCGCGGCGTTCTCTTCGCGGGCCTTCTGGGCCATGGCGCGTACGGCGTCGAATTCTTCACGCGTGACGAAATCGCGCTCGGCCAGCCAACGGTCGATCATCGACTTCATCGCATTCTCGGCCTCTTCGCGTGCGCCCTGCGCCACACCCATGGCGTTGGTCATCAGCTGGGAAACATCGTCGAGGATCTTGTTGCGGGTTTGCATGGCTTTTCTCCGAAATCGCGGTTGTTCCCTATATGGGGAAGGAATGGCGCAGGCTCAAGGTTGACTTGCCCTGCAAACCCCGGGCAATGAGACGCACATGCAGGCTGTTCTGAATTTCCCCGATCTGTCGCCCGAGCTGTTCTCGATCTCACTGTTCGGGATGGAGTTCGCGCTCAGGTGGTACGCGCTGGCATATATTGTCGGCATCTTGATTGCCTGGCGTCTGGCCGTGATGGCCCTGCGGCGTCCTGCTCTGTGGCGCAATGAGACGCCACCCATGAAGCCCGAACAGTTGGACGACCTGCTGACCTGGATCATCATCGGCGTCATTCTCGGTGGGCGGCTGGGTTTTGTGCTGTTCTATCAACCGGCCTACTACTTGTCGCACCCGGCAGATATCCTGAAGGTCTGGCAAGGGGGGATGGCCTTTCACGGCGGGCTGCTTGGGGTGATCGTCGCCTCATACCTCTATGGACGCCGTCACAACATTCCGACCCTGTCGTTGGGCGATCTGGTAGCCTATACCGTCCCGCCCGGCCTGTTGCTGGGACGGCTTGCCAATTTCATCAACGCCGAGCTTTGGGGCCGACCAAGCGAGCTGCCCTGGGCCGTGATCTTTCCCGGCTTCGCGGCGCAGGACTGCCCCGGCGTCGTGGCCGGTATGTGTGCCCGTCACCCCTCGCAGCTATACGAAGCCGCGCTTGAGGGTGTCTTATTGGGCGCAGTCCTTCTGTGGCTGGTCTATCGGCGCGGCGCGTTCCGAAAACCCGGCCTGATCATGGGCGTTTTTCTCGCAGGCTACGGGGCGTCCCGCTTCGTGGTCGAGTTCGTCCGTCAACCCGACGCGCAGTTCATCTCGCCCGGTAACCCACTTGGGCTGGCGTGGCATATCGGCGGCTACGGCCTGACAATGGGGCAAATCCTGTCCCTGCCGATGATTGCTCTTGGGCTATGGTTCGCCCTGCGCGCCCGGCGAACGGCATGAGCCTGCACGAACTTCTGATCGCCCGAATGCGGCAAGACGGCCCGATGACGCTGGCCGATTACATGACCGAATGCCTGCTACACCCAACTTGGGGCTACTATTCCACGCGCGATCCATTCGGTGCGCAGGGAGATTTTATCACTGCGCCTGAAATCAGTCAGATGTTCGGCGAGTTGATCGGCCTATCACTGGCGCAAAGCTGGATGGATCAGGGGCAGCCATCAACGTTTGCACTGGCCGAACTTGGACCGGGTCGCGGCACGCTGATGGCGGATATCCTGCGGGCGACCCGCTCGGTTCCCGGTTTTCATGCGGCGGCCAAGGTTGTTCTAATGGAGGCCTCACAAACGCTCCGAGACGCGCAAAAGGCAACTTTGAAAGATCACAACCCGCAGTGGATCAGCGATGTGGCGGAACTGCCGGACTTGCCGATGTTTCTGGTGGCGAATGAGTTCTTTGACGCCCTGCCCATCCGTCAGTTCCTGCGCGACGGCACCGCTTGGTGCGAACGACTGATCGGAGAGGCCGATGGCGCGCTTACCTTTGGCCTTGGCCCCGCCGCACCGCAAACGGCGCTACAGGACCGGCTGTCCGATACGCGAGACGGGGATCTCGTTGAACTCTGCGCACCTGCCATTCCGATTCTAACCATCCTCGCCAGCCGAATCGCGCAGAACGGTGGGGCTGCGCTGATCGTGGACTATGGTGACTGGCGCTCGCTTGGCGATACGCTTCAGGCCCTAAAGGCGCATGAGCGTGTGGACCCTCTGCACGCCCCCGGCCAAGCCGACCTGACCGCGCATGTGGATTTCGAGCCCCTGGCGCACGCAGCAAAGGCCGCAGGTTGCGCCCATACCCGCCTGACACCACAGGGCATTTTTCTGGAACGTCTGGGAATCACCGCCCGTGCACAGGCTCTGGCCAAGGGTATAGGCGGCTCCAAGCTTGATGAACTGGTGGCCGCACATCGCCGGTTGACGCATCCAGATGAAATGGGAAATCTGTTCAAAGTGCTGGGCCTCTACCCGCCCCAAGCTGCGCCTCCACCGGGACTGGAACCATGACTTTGGAAATTCTTACGTCGGATATGCTGGCCCCCGTAAAACACGGCTTTTTCAGCCGTAGAGGCGGTGCATCCTCGGGTGTCTTCGCTGGATTGAACTGCGGTTATGGCTCATCCGATCAGACAGAGATCGTCGCCCTGAATCGCCGACGAGTTGCTGACGCGATGGATGTCACGCCCGAGGCGCTGGTTGGTATTCATCAGGTGCATTCGCCCGATGTGTTGACGGTGGATGCGCCCCTTACGGGTGACAAACCTAAGGCGGATGCGCTCGTGACCGCCACGCCCGGGTTGGCCCTGACAATTCTGACCGCGGATTGCCAGCCTGTGCTTTTCTGCGACCCTGACGCGAACGTGATCGGCGCCGCCCATGCTGGCTGGCGCGGAGCCTTGGACGGAGTACTAGAGGCCACATTGGACGCGATGGAGGCACTGGGAGCCACGCGCGAAAACACGCGTGCCGTGATCGGGCCATCCATTTCGCAGGCAGCCTATGAGGTCGGCCCCGAGTTTCTGGATGCGTTCATGGCGGAATCCTCGGAAAATAGCCGATTCTTCGCCAATGGCACCGACGACCGGATGCAATTCGACCTGCCCGCCTTTGGCCTACATAAACTGCGCCAAGCAGGTGTTGGGCAGGCAGAATGGACCCGGCATTGCACGTATTCCGATCCGGATCGCTTTTATTCATACCGCCGGACAACACACGCCAAAGAGGCGGATTACGGGCGGTTGATATCGGCGATCAGATTGTAGATTAGGCCTCAATTAAGGCAAAATCGCCACCTTTCCGCCACATTTATTGTGTTTATCTGACACAGAATCGTAGTGAATTTTGTGCCAGTACTCAGAAGGTTATCTGTCTTTGCCGACAAATGAATGCTGGCACCTCAAACAGAGGAACCGCCAACCTATATTTTTTGTCCGTTTTTGATCCCGGTTAAGCCTTATCCCTGCCGCAAACACGCGGCACGCTAAGTCTACACACACGGAATGAGGCTCAGACCTCCGATCGAGCAGGACCAGAAAATGAAACAGAAATCTCGCTTTCTCAGCGCGGTCATTCAGGCCGCACAGGATCCGAAACTGGACATGCCGTGGAAGCGAGTTTCAAGCCATTCTGTCAGGGTTGCACGCCGTCTCGCGACGCGACGCTGAAACAGAAAGCCAACGGAACCAAGCTGCCGGTTCCATTTGGTCAACGCGCACCGGGTAGTGCTCCGGTCCGGTGTGCGGGGGATGCAACGAAAACTGCATCCTGAGTTCGGAGCGTGTTTGCGGGCATTTTCGCCCGCGCTGTACGAGTTTGTCTGGGGGGTCAATGGATTGACCAATGGAATGCGAAATTGCTTCGCTGTGCGCTGCGGCCATCGCCGGTGCCCAGGGGTTACCCATTTATTTCAAGACAAAGAACCGAACCGACAGATGGGCCTGCATGGGGGTATGCCCCGTCTGATCCGGTTCTAAAAGGAACGGAATATTAATGACTATTCCAAAATCACTGGCCATTGCTGCCAGAAATGCTGTCGAAACCTCGGCATTGCTCCGCGACACTCCACGGCCGACGACAAAACAGAAAGCTCAGCTGCGCCGTTACGAAGTGAGCGCCCTGCTCAGAAACGGAGACATCGCGCAAACCCGGCATATCGCACCGGCCCTGCCGATGTTCGAGGACGCCTTTTGCGCCTTCTCACGGGGGTCGCTTGTGGAAACCGAACAGGGGCCCATGGCGATCGAGGATCTGCTGCCCGGCGACACAGTACTGACGCAGGACGGAACCTCCGAGACCGTTTTGTGGAAAGGCTCTGTGACGCTGATACCGGGCCGCGAGGATTCGCGCGGGCGCACCCGTCCGTTGACCCGCATAATGGCCGATACGTTTGGTATGCAGAAACCGATGTCCGGTGTGATCGCAGGACCTGCCGCGCGCCTGCTTGGCACGCCAGCCCATTTGCGGCACCTGCATGGTGGGTCACCGATTCTGGCTCCTGTGGCTGAATTTCAGGACGGAATGGGCGTTGTGGAAACAATGCCGCCAACTCCGGTAGAATTGTTTCACATTTGCCTGAAAAAACACTCCGTCATCCGTGTAGACGGCCTGCCCTTTGAAACCTATCATCCAGGTGCTAATGCGGTTCGCATGATCAGCCATTCGTTGCGGTCGATCTATCTGAACCTGTTCGCGCATATCGAATCGTTGAACGATTTTGGCCCGTTGCTTATGCCACGCGCCGGAGACGGCGAGATCGACGCGATATCGGCGTGACGTGTTAAAGAGTACTGCAGAGTGGGGGCTTTATGCAGATTTTGATAGGATGGGCTTTGACCCTGGCGGTGGTGGCTATGCTGCCACCCTGCCCGACAGAAACACGACGGATGTGGTTTACGCCGAGCGGTTCATTCGGTCTTCCAACACATCGAACGGGACGCCTGGGTCGTCTTTTGCGCCGCGGATAACAAGCGATGTCTTGACGCTGGCCACGTTTGGCGTGGTCAGTAATTCTCCGGTCAGGAACTGCTGAAAACTGCTGAGGTCGGGCGCGACGCATTTCAGGATGAAGTCAACCTCGCCGTTCAGCATGTGGCACTCACGCACCAACGGCCATTTTCCGCATTGCGCCTCGAACGCGCTGAGTTCCGATTCCGCCTGGCTGTCCAATCCAACCATCGCAAAGACCTGAACCTCGAACCCAAGTTCGCGGGCGTTCACTTCGGCGTGGTAACCGGTGATATAACCCGATTCCTCCAACGTGCGCACGCGGCGCAGGCACGGAGGGGCCGAGATACCGACCCTTTTGGCCAGTTCCACATTGGTCATGCGACCGTCCGCCTGCAATTCCGCCAGAATCTTGCGATCAATTTCATCCAGCCGGGTCGTGACCATAAAACGCTCCTGATTTTTCGGTTCTTATATCAGCACCCAGCCCACGCGCAATAATGTTTCGTTGCTGCGCAATTTTCTTTGTTTTCAAATCGCTCATTTGCGCAGGGCCATACCGTCAAGGCATATCAGCTTCCCTTCATGAAGGGGCTTTAAGCCCTGCCCGCCCATCGCTATATCCTTGCGACGGGCAAAAGGCCCAATTCATGCAGTTCGAGCGGGGGTACCATGGCCGACACACGACACACCAAGGTTCTGATCATCGGGTCAGGGCCCGCAGGCTATACAGCCGGGGTTTATGCAAGCCGCGCGATGCTGGAACCCATTCTGGTGCAAGGGATCGAGCCCGGCGGCCAGCTGACGACCACCACCGAGGTCGAAAACTGGCCCGGCGATACCGAGGTACAAGGCCCCGACCTGATGGTCCGCATGCAGGACCACGCCAAGGCGATGGGCTGTGAGGTCATCGGCGACATCATAAGCGATCTGGACGTCTCGAAACGTCCCTTCACCGCAAAAGGGGATAGCGGCACGGTTTACACCGCTGACGCGGTCATTCTGGCGACCGGTGCGCGGGCCAAATGGCTTGGCCTGCCATCGGAAGAGAAATTCAAAGGCTTCGGCGTCTCGGCCTGCGCGACCTGCGACGGGTTCTTCTATCGCGGGCAAGAGATCGTTGTAATCGGTGGCGGCAACACTGCCGTGGAAGAAGCGCTATTCCTCACCAATTTCGCCAGCAAGGTGACCCTGATCCACCGCCGCGACGAGTTGCGGGCGGAAAAGATCCTGCAGGATCGCCTTATGAAGAATGAAAAGATTGAGCCTCTCTGGTTCCACGAACTGGACGAAGTCATCGGGACTGACGCGCCTTTGGGTGTCGAAGGCGTGCGCGTCAAGAACGTGAAAACGGGCGAAATCTCTGAGATCCCGTGCAAGGGCGTTTTTGTCGCCATCGGCCATGCCCCGGCCAATGAATTGGTCAAGGACACGCTGGAAACCCATATGGGTGGCTACGTCGTCACCAAACCGGGATCGACAGAGACCTCGGTTCCGGGCGTTTTCGCAGCCGGTGACCTGACAGATCACATCTACCGTCAGGCCGTCACCAGCGCAGGGATGGGCTGCATGGCCGCCCTGGACGCCGAACGCTTTCTGGCCGAACAGGACTAAGGGCACAGGGTCAAGCCAGACCGGCTTGACCCTATCCCCGCGCGGCCTCACACTGGTGCAAAACATGAGGGTCGCGCGTGGTCACAACGGACAACGCTCTTTGGCGTGGCGGGTGGTCAACCCGGCTTAGAATCGGCAGCGGGCTGGTCCTTTTTGTCTTTGCCTTCTTCCACTTTCTGAACATTGGCCTGGGCCTGTTTCACACCGACTATCTGCATGGCATGCAAGATGGTCGAAAGGCCGTAACCCGCCACGACGCCATGAGCGCGCTTCTCTACCTTGCGCTGATCGTGCATTCGGGCCTTGCGCTAACGTCAATCATACAACGACGGACTTTGCGCATGCCGTTCAGCTCAGCCCTGCAAATCGTGCTGGGGCTGCTGATCCCGATCCAGCTGATCGTCCATATCATTCACACGCGATACGCGCATGAGATCTACGACGTGAATGACGAAATGGGCTACATCATCATCCTGATGTGGCCAAGCTCTGCGATTTGGATGCAAAGCCTGCTGTTGCTGATCGTGTGGGTACATGGCTGCATCGGGTTGCACATGTGGCTGCGGCTGACCCGGTGGTGGGGCAAGACCCTGCCCTACCTGATCGGTATTGCGGTCTTTGTGCCCTGTTTCGCCCTGGCTGGTGTCCTGACCGAGGGGCGCCGGATTTGGGCCGATTTTGCCGATGACTTCCTGCGCGCACAGTATATCGAACACTATAACTGGCCCTCGGCCGAGGCCTTTGAGGCCATGTTCCGCGTCGAAGACAACGCCATGACGGGTTTTTGGGCCGCGCTCGGGGCCACGGCGGCCTTCTATCTTGGCCGCAAGCTGTGGCGTCGTCGGCACTCTGTACAGGTGACTTATGCCCGTGGCCCCGAGGTTTTTGCCGAGAAGGGTATGACCCTTCTTGAGATGTCGCAGGCTAATGGTATCCCGCATGCCGCCCTGTGTGGCGGCAAGGGTCGCTGCACAACCTGCCGCGTGATCGTTGAGGATGGCGGAGATCACCTACCCCCGCCCAGCGAGATCGAAGCCCGCAGTCTGGCCGCTGTTGGGGCCTCGGCCCAGACGCGCCTGGCCTGTCAGATGCGCCCGACCGAGCCGGTCAAGGTCTTTCGGGTTTTCCGCCCCGACGGCAAGCACGACCGGGCCCATGCCAGTCAGGGGCAGGAACGTCAGTTGGCCGTTCTGTTTCTGGACATGCGCGGCTTTACCGCCCGCACTGCGGGGCAACTGCCCTATGACATCGTCTTCCTATTAAACCGGTTCTTTGACGCGATTGTGCCTTCGATCATCTCTCAAGGCGGGGTCGTTGACAAATATATGGGGGATGGGTTGCTGGCCGTCTTTGACAAACCCGACCCCCAGCAATCCGCCCGCGCCGGTCTGAAAGCCGCTATTGAGATCAGCCATGCGCTGGAACAGTTCAACCGGCAGCTCTCATCCGAAGACAGCCCGCATATCCGCATTGGCATGGGGCTGCATCTGGGCGATCTGGTGCTTGGGGAAATTGGCGCGGCCGGCCATGCCGCGCAAACCATCATCGGGGACGCGGTGAACGTCGCCAGCCGGCTTGAGGCTGAAACAAAACCGCTGGGGGTTGAGCTGCTGGTGTCGGCCAAGCTGCTACAGGCCGCCGAGATGGATATCTCGGACGATCGTATTCAGCCCTTCAATTTGCGCGGCGTATCCGAGCCCGTTCCAGCCCTGCCGGTGCCCCGCGCCTCGGAACTGGAACAGGCCTGATACAACAGGAACACGCATACTTACTGTGGCACATTTGCGCTAGATTGCCAGAACTTTGATCGCCCGTTTTCCGCCGAATTGGAAAAATTCTTCCAATCACAAGAAAAACCGCTCATATCCTCCTTAGTTTTATCTGACCCTGTGGACTCTGACTCAGTGGCGGGGCACATGCCGTTTCAAATGCCAAGATCACACTGGCGCATCATCACATCGACAAGAGAATTCCGATGACAATGTTAAGCAATCTCGCCCCCATTCCCGAACTATACGTCTCTTATGACTCGGCCCAGAAGCTGAAGGTTGAGGCAGCGGATCTGACCAGCCATGACCTGTCTCCGCGCCAGATCTGCGATCTGGAACTGCTGATGAACGGCGGCTTCAACCCGCTGAAAGGGTTCCTGTCCGAGGCCGACTACGACAACGTGGTCGAGAACATGCGTCTGGCCGACGGCACGCTGTGGCCGATGCCGATCACACTGGATGTGAGCGAAGAGTTCGCCGAAAGCATCGAACTGGGCCAGGACATTGCCCTGCGCGACCAAGAGGGCGTGATCCTCGGCACCATGACCGTGACCGACCGCTGGACCCCCGACAAATCGCGCGAGGCCGAGAAGGTTTTTGGCGCGGATGACGATGCGCACCCGGCCGTCAACTACCTGCATAACGTCGCAGGCAAGGTCTATCTGGGCGGTCCCGTTGTCGGCATTCAACAGCCCGTACACTATGATTTCCGTGGCCGCAGGGATACTCCGAACGAGCTGCGCGCCTATTTCCGCAAACTGGGCTGGCGTCGCATTGTTGCGTTCCAAACCCGCAACCCGCTGCATCGCGCCCACCAGGAACTGACCTTCCGCGCCGCGAAAGAGGCGCAGGCCAACCTGCTGATCCACCCGGTTGTCGGCATGACCAAGCCTGGCGACGTGGACCACTTTACCCGCGTGCGCTGCTATGAGGCGGTTCTGGATAAATACCCGGCCTCGACCACCTCGATGTCGCTGCTGAACCTGGCGATGCGTATGGCTGGCCCGCGTGAGGCCGTCTGGCACGGTCTGATCCGCGCCAATCACGGCTGCACCCACTTCATTGTTGGCCGCGACCATGCTGGCCCCGGCAAGAACTCGGCTGGCGAAGATTTCTACGGCCCCTATGATGCGCAAGACCTGTTCCGCAAATACCAGGATGAAATCGGCGTTGAGATGGTCGATTTCAAGCACATGGTCTATGTGCAGGAACGCGCCCAGTACGAGCCGAATGACGAGATCCTCGACAAGGACGATGTCACGATCCTGAACATCTCGGGCACCGAACTGCGCCGTCGTCTGGCAGAAGGTTTGGAAATCCCCGAATGGTTCAGCTTCCCCGAGGTTGTGGCGGAACTGCGCAAAACCAAACCGCCGCGCAGCCAGCAGGGCTTTACCGTGTTCTTCACCGGCTTTTCAGGTTCGGGCAAATCCACCATCGCAAACGCGCTTATGGTCAAGCTGATGGAAATGGGCGGCCGCCCCGTGACGCTGCTGGATGGCGACATCGTGCGTAAAAACCTGTCGTCCGAGTTGGGCTTCTCGAAGGAACACCGCGATCTGAACATCCGCCGCATTGGCTACGTGGCCTCCGAGATCACCAAGAACGGCGGTATCGCCATCTGTGCGCCGATTGCGCCCTATGCCGCCACCCGTCGGGCTGTGCGCGAAGAGATCGAAAAGTTCGGCGCCTTCTGCGAGGTTCACGTGGCCACCAGCATCGAGGAATGCGAACGCCGCGACCGCAAGGGCCTGTACAAGCTGGCGCGCGAAGGCAAGATCAAAGAGTTTACCGGCATCTCGGACCCTTACGACGTGCCCCAGAACCCTGAACTGAGCGTCGAGACCGAGAATGTCGAGGTCGACAACTGCGCCCATCAGGTTCTGCTGAAGCTTGAGAGCATGGGCTTGATCGCCGCGAACTAAGCGATTGCGCTAAGCCAGAATGGAAACGGCTTCCGGTCATCCGGGGGCCGTTTTTCGTACAATCAAAGCGTTTCGGGTTTTAACTAAATCATAAAGTGGCGCGAATGTCCCGAGAACGCTGAAAGCGTGGCAGGGTATTCGTGTCGCAGGTTTAACCCGAAACGCTATGACGACCGAGATTGACAAAGATGCGTAGCCTTGATGCAGTCGGCCCAGTCAGTTTCTGTTCGGCCAATCCACGATGCACCCCCTTCCTCAAATCGCCAGCTTCTGGTTTGGCTCCGATCTCAGCTGGCTTGAGGCGCTGTGCATACAATCCTATCTGGACCATGGCCATTCCTTCACCCTTTTTGCGGCGCATGACATCGCGGGCATCCCGAATGGCGTCGACCTGCGGCACGCGTCCGAGATACTGTGGCCCGCCCAATTTGATCTGCGGCCCGAAGATCGGCTGGGTGTTGCGGTTTTTTCGGATATTTTCAGGCTGAGGTTGCTGGAAAGCACAGATTTCATCTGGGTGGATCTGGATGCGCTCTGTCTGAAGCCCTTTGATTTTGCGTCCCCTTATGTCTTTGCCCCGTCTCAATCCGGCAAATTTCCCAACGGAGTGCTGCGCTTGCCGCAAGACTCGCAAACGCTTGCGCAGATGCTGGCCTTTGTCACCTCGGCCAACCCGACTCAACCCTGGCGCGGGGCCAAGCTGCGTAGACGCAATGCGCAGCGTATCGCGGAAGGCGAGACCTGGGGTATCGAGGCGCTGCCCTGGGGATGCTCCGGCCCGAAGGCGCTGGGGCATTTTCTGTGTGAGACCGGAGAGGACATCCACGCTATGCCCGCCGATACGTTCTACCCGCTGGCGAATGAGGGGCTTTGGAAGTTGCACGATCCTCGTGTGCCGCCATCCGCTATTGAACGGGACGGGGTGCATTCCGTGCATGTATTTGGGCATCAGAAGAAATTCATGGCCCAACAGACTGCGGGCCTGCCGGCGCGGGGATCGTTTCTCAGCACCTTGTGCACTCGCCACAGGATTGACCCACAAGACAACCCAATCGCGCCGATGGCTTGGATGGGGCTTTAACCGGGCGCGCCCGATAGCTCATGCCGCAGAGCGCGTACTGCCCGCTCTTCGAACTGACCGTAATCTGCGGCTACGTCCTGAATCGCCTTCAGATGCGGCAGACGCTTAGCATAGTCTTCTTGGGACGCAGATTGGATCGCTTGTTGTATCTCTGCCTGTGTCTCGCAGAGGATCATCCCCGAAGTGTCCATGAAATCCCCGATATTCGGACAGCCCCAGTAAATCGGAACCGTTGCGCACAGGATCGAGTCGATCAGTTTCTCGGAAAAATAGTTCCGCTCCCGCACGTTCTCGATCACGACTGAATAGCGGTAAGGGGCCAGCCCATCCGACTTTTGGTCGAAAGGCGTGTATCCGCGCCCCATGATATCCACATCGGCCCCGGTTTCTCGGATCCAGTCGATCACGTCATGGCGCAGCTGGTGGCCCACGAGGTCCCGCTTGGCCGAGGCGATCAGCGAGCAGGATTTAACCTTCTCAGCCTGTAGCTCCTGCCAGTCCGGCACCATCGTCACGCCATAGGGCAGAAAAACGGCGTTGGGCAGGTTTTCCAGCAGAACGTCGTGAAAGGTGAACACCCGAAAGAACCGCCGCCATGTCAGGCGCAGCTGTCGGTCATGCTTGGCGTGGATGGCCGAAGGCTCACCCATCATCAGTGAAATCCGCGCCTTTGTGCCCCGCCGCAATCGCCAGTGAACCGTCGAATTGGGATACATGATCAGATGATCCGTCGGCGCGAGGTCGCCAACTGTTTTGCCCAGCAAACGATCCGGGCAGCCCTCGTGCCAGATCAGCTCGGACAGAGGCACCTTGGCCAGTTTCGGGCCCAGACGGTGCCCGTAAGGCAAAACAGCAATCGCTTCGGTCATTGGTCCGCCTCAGGCAAGTCGACCTGTCCGCGCATCAGAACATAGCCTTGCCCCGCCACCTTGATCCCGGTCATGGCATCGCTCGGACCGACACGCGTCACCGTTGCTTGCCCCGGGCGCCCCATGTCATGGCCTTGCTCAGCGATGAATTGGTCTTTCTTCATCAAACCGTATTTCCAAAGATAGGCCGCCATCGCGCCCGTGGCAGACCCAGTAAATGGGTCCTCGGGTGGGCTGGGCGGGGCCAGCAGCAGGCGCGAGAACGTATCCCCCTGTGTCGTCGCTCCCTGCAAGGTGACCAAAAACGGCTCTGCCATATCTGAACCAGAAAATCCCGCTACTGCTGCCACCTCGCGCAAAGGACCTTCGGCCAGCCGCGCTGCGCGCAAGGCGTCGTGATCCCGCAGCACAGTGATACAGAACGGCAACCCGGTAGAGACAAATCGCGGCGGAGAAATTATCGCGTCCTCGGACAGCGAAATCGCGCTGGCAACCAGATCGGCGGGAACATGTGCTCCAAATTCCGGCGCAACCTGTGTCATCTCGATCTCATTACCGTTCAGACGAATGGCGACAAGGCCTGCCCCGGTTTCCAACGTCAGAGAGTCACCCTCAACTAGGCCGCGCGACCGAAGTGCCGCGACCGTTGCGATGGTCGGATGACCGGCAAAGGGGATTTCACGACTGGCCAGAAAATACCGCACCCGGATATCGGCCACATCCGACGGGCCTGAAAACGTACACTCGACCAGAGAGGTTTCGCGCACATAGGCCATGCAGACCTCGTCCGACAGATGGGCCGCGCCATGGACGACGGCGCAGCCATTGCCACCAAAGGCTTTGTCGGTAAAGGCATCCACCCAGTCAAAATCGAACCAGCTCATCCAGCTTTTCCTTACATGCACATGTCATCCCGGATGCAATCCGGAGCTTGTGCATGTTTCGCTGGTGTCGGGCGGAATGTCACGCGCAAACGCGTGTGGCTGGGGCCGTTCAGTGAACGGCCACCGGCGAGAGATCGTGCTCGCGGGCCAGCACAAAGGCCAGCTTGCGGTCGGCGACAAGCGCCAGTTGCTGCCCGTCTGAGTCATGAACGGCGTACAGCTGATCCAGATCACCCGCCTGATCGCGCAGATCGCTGGGCAAATCGGCAACCTCAACCGTTTTGACATAGACGATACGGTCGCCTTCGGTGTTGATTTCAATCGGTGTGTTCATTGCTCTTACCCCTTCCGTATGTTGATTGTCTGCACCACGGTTTCCGGCACGGCGCGGGTCAGATCCACATGCAGCAGACCGTTCTCCATGATCGCCTCGCCCACCTCAACACCGTCGGCCAGCACGAACATGCGCTGGAATTGACGCGCCGCGATGCCGCGATGCAGGAAGATGCGCCCCTCGCTGTCGTCGCGTTGACGGCCTCGGATCACCAGCTGGCGATCCTCGATTGTGATCGACAGATCCTCTTCCGCGAACCCGGCCACCGCAAGAGTGATGCGGTAGGAATAGTCCGAGGTCTGTTCGATGTTGTAGGGCGGATATCCTTCATTGCCAGCCTTTGCAGACCGTTCCAGAAGGCGTTCCAATTGCTCGAACCCCAACAGATGCGGGTATGAGCCCAAGGTAAGTTTTGACACGTGTTCTCGTCCTTTTATGTCAAAGCGACGTATTGGGCGGCCCCGTTTTGGCAACCGCACAAGATAGAATATGGGAAGAAACCGGGAAGTCCACAAGGTCTGGCGCGATAACGTCTTGCACACTATCTTGTTGGGGACGCACCACAACAAGCCCGAGTCGCCAATGAACGCGCCCACTGACCTTTCCATGAAAACCGACGAAGTTCTGCGTGTTGAGCTGGAGGTTTTTCGCCGTCAGCACCGTGATCTTGATGAGGCGATCGAGGCGTTGCAGGCCACCGGTACATCGGATCAATTGACGATCAAACGGTTGAAAAAGCAGAAACTGCGGCTGAAAGACATCATCCGTCTGATCGAGGATCGCCTGACCCCCGACATCATCGCCTGACGCATTGCCACGCATGCGGATTTGGCTATAGTGCGCGCTCTTTCGAACGGCAGGGACGCAAGCGGATGAGCGATGTGAAAGTGGGGATCATCATGGGCAGCCAATCGGATTGGCCTACGATGAAAGAAGCCGCCAATATCTTGGATGAATTGGGCATCGCGTATGAAAAACGCATCGTTTCGGCCCACCGCACCCCTGATCGTCTTTGGGATTACGGCAAGACCGCTGCGTCGCGCGGTTTGCATGTGATCATCGCAGGCGCTGGCGGGGCCGCACATTTGCCCGGCATGATGGCATCGAAAACCCGCGTGCCAGTGATCGGCGTTCCGGTTCAGACGCGGGCTTTGTCGGGCGTCGACTCGCTGTATTCGATCGTTCAGATGCCGAAAGGGTTTCCTGTGGCAACCATGGCAATCGGCTCGGCAGGTGGGGCCAATGCGGGTCTGATGGCGGCCGGTATTCTGGCCTTGCAGGACGGCGCACTGGCTGAACGGCTGGACGCGTGGCGTGAGGCTCTGTCCGCCTCGATCCCGGAGGAGCCTGTTGATGAGTGACGCTCTGAAACCCGGTGCCCGGATTGGAATCCTGGGCGGAGGCCAGTTGGGCCGGATGCTGTCGGTCGCTGCCTCCCGCTTGGGGTTTGTGACGCATATTTTTGAGCCGGGCGCGAACCCGCCTGCAGCGCAAGTCGCCGACCGCTTGACAACCGCACCCTATGACGACGCCGACGCGCTGCGCGCCTTCGCCGACTCGGTCGATGTCATCACCTACGAGTTCGAGAATATCCCAACCGAGGCGCTAGACCTGTTGGAAGCCCACCGCCCGATCCGACCGGGACGCGAGGCGCTGCGGGTCAGTCAGGACCGGTTGACCGAGAAAAACTTCCTACAAAGTCTGGGGCTCAACACCGCGCCTTTTGCAGACGTCACCGATCTGGCAAGTCTGAATACGGCCATTGAGGAAATCGGCACACCCGCGATCCTGAAGACCCGCCGGTTCGGCTATGACGGCAAAGGCCAGGCCCGCCTGCGCGCGCCTGAGGATGCCGAGGCTGCTCTGGCCGATATGGCCTGCGCGCCTGCGATCCTTGAGGGATTTGTGGAGTTTTCGCACGAGGTCTCGATCATCGCGGCCCGCGGGCTTGATGGTCAGGTCGCCTGCTTTGACCCCGGTGAGAATGTCCACCGCGACGGTATCCTGCACACCACAACGGTCCCTGCCCGCCTGCGCCCGGAGCAACGGACGGATGCGGTACTGCTCGCGGCCAACATTCTAAATGCGCTGGACTATGTGGGCGTGATGGGGGTGGAGCTGTTCGTTACACCCTCGGGCCTGATCGTGAATGAAATCGCGCCTCGGGTGCATAACTCGGGTCATTGGACGCAGAATGGTTGCGCCGTCGACCAGTTCGAACAGCACATTCGCGCCGTGGTCGGATGGCCGTTGGGCGATGGGCAGCGGCATTCGGACGTGGTGATGGAGAACCTGATCGGCGACGACATGGACCGCGTGCCGGACCTAGCGCAGGAGCGGGAAGTTGCATTGCACTTGTACGGCAAGGCCGAGGTCAAGCCGGGACGGAAGATGGGTCACTTCAACCGCATCGCTCGCTGAGGGAAATCGCGCAGTCTGCGCGATGCCTCCGGCGGAGGTATTTTTGAACAGAAGAAGATGAGGTGGTCAGGCGAAAAATCTGGCCGCTATGTCACCGGACATGTGGCTGACACGTCCGCCCGCAAAGGTGGCGGCGACGCGGTGGGTTTTAGCGTCAAGGATGACGATATCGGCGCGTTGACCCGGCATCAGCGTGCCCCGATCTTTCAGGTCAAGAACTCGTGCGGGGCCGGATGAGACAAGCGCCCAGGCGTTTGCAAAATCCAGCAACCCGCTTTTTGCCAACATCAATGCGGCGCGGCGCGGGCTGGGGTAGTGGTAGTCCGAGGCCAGAGCATCACACAGCCCCATCGCGATCAAGTCCAGCGCGCTGGCGTTGCCCTTATGGGAGCCTCCGCGCACCACGTTAGGTGAGCCGAGGATGATATGATCTCCGGCCGCACGTGCGGCTTCGGCGGCGGCGAGGGTTTCGGGGAATTCAGCGATCGAAACGCCTCTGGTGCGCCACCCTGCGCGGGTCCCGGGCGTGGCATCATCGTGGCTGCCCAAGCGCACGCCGCTTTGGGTCAATTCAGCGCAAAGCGTGTCCAACGCCGCAGGGACTTCATCGCTACGGGCGTGCATGGATAGCAGCATCTCAAAATGCGCATCGGGGTTGCGCCCCGCTTTCAAGGCCTGCCCGGTCAGGCGTGGTGGTTTGCGCCCTTCGGCCAGGCGGTCATGCGGCAGGTGATCGTTGAAGACGACATACGGCACCTGCCAATCCGCGATCTTTTCGGCCAAGCCGTCATAATCGTCCAACATATGTGTCTCGAACCGCAATTGCGGGATCAGATCCGTGACGGTGCTGTCCTTGACCTCGGCAATCGCCTTGAACACCTGAGAGGCAAAATCCGGCCCGCGCACCCCGCCCTCCCAGCTGTAGAACTGGGCCAGAACGCCGGTGGTGATGCCGTTGGCGGCAAGTTCGGCCTCGACCGAAAGGATGCCTTCGTTCATCTGCTTCATGGCACCACGGCGCGGGGCAATATGACGTTCAAACCCGTCCCCGTGCAGGTCGATGATGCCGGGGAGAACCAAATAGCCGGACAGATCAACCTGTCGCCCGGTTCGGTCGCCCTGCACCTCCCCTTCGGCGATTGACAAATCGGCACGCGACAACCCGGCCTCCGGCAGCAGAACCTCTGCTCCGGTCAACGTCAGTTCCAATGCGGTCATTCCGTGCGCTCCGAGTCTGGCTCCGAGCAATCCTGCCCGATACAGATCTCGTCAATTACGTCCATCACCCCATCAAGCCAAGTGATTTGCGGGTCGAACTGTCCAAACTCGATGAAGTGCAGCGCCTGAGCCATGACGCGAGGATTGTTCATCATGAAAGTATGCGTCACGGGCAGAACGATATGATCCGCCATACCTTCTACTCGGGTCGTGCGGATCGACACTTTGCCATCGTCAGGCCCGTCTATCATCGTCGAAAAGACCGGGTTCAGAGAATTTTCACCCGCGATCACCCCAAGCTCGAACTCTACCGGAGGCAATTGGCGCGGGATCCCCTCGGGGCCTGTGCCCAACTGCAATCCTGCCGGACCGTTGAGGTAGCCGAACACCTCCCATGCACCCAATTCATCTACCAACTGGCTGCCCTGATTGGGCGGCCCAAGCATAACAACGCGACCCAAATTCTCCGGTTCATGATCCTGCAGCCAGTAGCGCAACAGGATACCGCCCATGGAATGCGCCACGACATTTGCGGTGTCGTCCCCGCATTCGGCGAACGCATCGGGCAGAGTTTGCTCGGCCAATTCCGGAATGCCCAAATCGGTCGACGGATAACCTGGGCGAATGACCGTGTAGCCATGCACCTCGAACAATTGCTCCATCACCGAAAAGGACGCCTCGGTCCGAGCCAGCCCGTGCAGCAGGATCACGCATTTCGCCTGGGCCGCAGCCGGGAGAAGGAGAAAAAATATGGCAAGCAGAACTCTCATACCCGCCAGATAAGGCCTATTTTGGTTCGGGGAAAGATGTGACCTCAGGTTCTGCGCTGTACTGCCAGCGCGATCCCGCCCAAAACCAGCGCTGCGCCGATGATCAATCGTACGCTTGCCACCTCACCCAACAGCAAAATTCCGGCAACGATTGCGATGACAGGGACGCTCAGCTGTACGACCGCAGCGACCGAAGGGGCAAGCTGCGGCAACACGCGATACCAAAGCGCGTAGCCAAGGCCCGAAGTCACGCCTCCGGACAGAGCCGCCAGAAAATAGCCAAATCCGGTCATCTGCCATGTACCACCTGCCACCAGCAAGGCCAATGCCGTGACGGGCAAGGCGACAACAAAATTGGCCGCGGTGCCCTCCAACGCGTTCGGCTCGGAACGCCCGGCCAAGGAATAAGCGGCCCAGCCAATCCCCGCCGCAACCATCAGAGCAGCCCCCAAGGTGTCCACCTGAACGGCCCCCGATGGCCAAAGCACATAGGCCAAACCGCCCAGCGCAACCGCTGCGCCTGCCAATTGGCGCGCCGTCGGGGTCGCTCCAGTCATAGCCCCAACTGCGAACATGGTGATCTGAACGACACCAAACAGGATCAACGCCCCCAACCCGGCGTCCAGCGTCAGGTAAGCCAAAGAAAAGCCAATCATGTAGAGAGACAGTGAACCCGCCCCGATGATCCGACGTGGCGACCGAAGCGGCAGAACCCCGCCCTTCAAAAGAACCAACACGGCCAGAACTACCGCCCCCGCGAGAACACGGACAACGGCGAACCCCGCAGGATCACTCACCCCACTCTCAATCGCCATTCGGTTCAGAATCGAATTGGCCGCAAAGGCGCACATGGTCAGGGAGGTCAGAAGAAAAAGTCTCATGAAACCCGCATAGCGCGTTGCCCCCGCTTTGCACACTCACTTTCCAGCTAAGTGCAACGGCAGCCTTCTTCAGTTCAACAAAACCTCCGCCGAAGGCATGACCGCGCAACGGGCATTCCAAACGCAAACGGGGCCGCCCAAAGGCGACCCCGCTCGTAAG
Organism: Ruegeria sp. R13_0; assembly: GCF_017743995.1. Taxonomy (GTDB): domain Bacteria; phylum Pseudomonadota; class Alphaproteobacteria; order Rhodobacterales; family Rhodobacteraceae; genus Ruegeria. The sequence goes on from NZ_JAGHRB010000003.1 coordinate 79,209, forward strand.
CACTATGGCCTAGGCAGCTTACATCATGCCGCCCATGCCGCCCATGTCGGGCATGCCGCCAGCAGGTGCCGCGCCTTCTTTGGCGGGCTTGTCAGCAACCATTGCTTCGGTGGTGACCAGCAGACCAGCAACCGAGGCCGCGTCTTCCAGCGCGGTACGGACAACTTTGGCCGGGTCAATCACGCCGAACGAGAACATGTCGCCATATTCTTCGGTCTGCGCGTTGAAGCCGAACGATACATCGCCGGATTCACGGACTTTGCCCGCAACGACCGCACCGTCAACACCTGCGTTCTCGGCGATCTGGCGCAGCGGCGCTTCGATCGCTTTGCGAACGATGTTGATACCGGCGTTCTGGTCAGCGTTTGCACCTTCCAGAGTTTCCAGTGCTTTGCCGGCCTGAACCAGAGCAACACCACCGCCGACGACAACGCCTTCCTGCACAGCAGCGCGGGTCGCGTTCAGAGCATCGTCCACACGGTCCTTACGCTCTTTCACTTCAACTTCGGTCATGCCACCGACGCGGATAACAGCAACACCGCCTGCCAGTTTGGCAACGCGCTCTTGCAGCTTCTCACGGTCGTAGTCCGACGAGGTTTCTTCGATCTGAGTGCGGATCTGAGCAACACGTGCTTCGATCTCGGCTTTCTCGCCAGCACCGTCAACGATGGTGGTTTCGTCTTTGGTGATCTCGATCTTCTTGGCGGTGCCCAGCATGTCCATGGTCACGGACTCGAGCTTCATGCCCAGATCTTCGCTGATGACCTGACCGCCGGTCAGGATTGCGATGTCCTGCAGCATGGCTTTGCGGCGATCGCCGAAGCCCGGTGCTTTTACAGCAGCAATTTTCAGGCCGCCGCGCAGTTTGTTGACAACCAGAGTTGCCAGCGCTTCGCCTTCAACATCCTCAGCGATAATCAGCAGAGGCTTCTGCGACTGGATCACCTGCTCGAGCAGCGGAACCATCGGCTGCAGCGAGGACAGTTTCTTTTCGTGCAGCAGGATCATGCAGTCGTCGAGTTCTGCGATCATCTTGTCTGCGTTGGTGACGAAGTAAGGCGACAGGTAGCCACGGTCGAACTGCATACCTTCGACAACATCAGTCTCAGTTTCCAGACCTTTGTTTTCTTCGACGGTGATAACACCTTCGTTGCCAACCTTCTGCATCGCGTCTGCGATCTGGCTGCCGATTTCAGCTTCACCGTTGGCCGAAATGGTGCCAACCTGAGCAACTTCGGCCGAGTCTTTGACTTCGCGCGAAGCGGCCTTGATGCCTTCAACAACCTTGGCGGTCGCCAGGTCGATGCCACGCTTCAGATCCATCGGGTTCAGGCCAGCAGCAACCTGCTTCAGACCTTCTTTGACGATGGACTGAGCCAGAACGGTTGCGGTGGTGGTGCCGTCACCGGCTTCGTCATTGGTGCGGCTGGCGACTTCTTTCACCATCTGCGCGCCCATGTTTTCGAACTTGTCTTCCAGTTCGATTTCCTTGGCAACCGAAACACCGTCTTTGGTGATGCGCGGTGCGCCGAAGGATTTATCCAGAACCACGTTGCGGCCTTTGGGGCCCAGGGTCACTTTAACAGCATCGGCCAGGATGTTCACACCTGCCAGCATGCGGTTACGGGCATCGGTGTCGAACTTGACGTCCTTTGCAGCCATGTCGTTTCTCCTTGAGAAATTAGTTGTAAATGAAGATCAGAGTGAAGCGCGGCGGCTTACTCGATGATCCCCATGATGTCGCTTTCTTTCATCATCAGCAGCTCTTCGCCGTCGACCTGAACCTCGGTGCCCGACCATTTGCCGAACAGGATCTTGTCGCCAGCTTTGACCGCCATTGCGATCAGCTCGCCGCTGTCCTTGCGTGCGCCTTCACCGGTTGCGACGACTTCGCCTTCGCTGGGCTTTTCTTTTGCGCTGTCAGGAATGATCAGGCCGCCTGCGGTTTTCTCTTCGCTTTCTGTACGGCGAACCAGCACACGGTCATGAAGCGGTTTCAATGCCATCTTTGCAGCTCCTTGGGCTCAAAGTTTATCTATCCTCCCCTCGCCGACTGGCGAGGCGTTAGCACTCAAGGGTAGAGAGTGATAACGACGCATAGCTAGTCAGCCCCCCCGACTGTGTCAACTATCTTGTCGCAAAAACTTGTCGCAAAAACTTGCCGCAAAAAACGCCCGGAAAAATCCGGGCGTTCTAAAACTACAAAAAACAAATTAAGCGCGTTTTTTTCGACGCATTAGACCCAAGGCACCAAGACCACCTATCAGCAGCAGACCAGCAGCTGGAAGTGGAACTGGAGCCACTGTCGCAGTGAACAAGAAATCGTTTGGACGTTCCTCACCATTCACCCAACCGCGGCCTACGATACCGGAACCACCAAGTCGGTGACCATCATTGAGGAAAAGAAAAGCGGGGCTGGTAGGATCATTCATGTCCTGCTGTTTACCCATCAGCAGGTTCCCTCCGACGCTACCAGATCCTCCTGTTGCGGTAAAAAAACCACCGCCGAAATCAACGATGCCTGAAAGAACATAGCTAATGGCAACATTTGTAGGCGAAGTTACATTGCCAAACAGCGACTGGTTAACTGTACCAGTAATTGACGCTGTACCCAGCACATCGTCATAGATCAAAAACGCATTGTTGTTTTGGAATGTGTAAAATAAATCTGGGTCTTCCCTGTCTAGCCGCAGACCGTAGTCATAGTTCGCTTGCGCCGAACCACCAGGGTGGTCACCCAGAAGATATCGATAAGTAGCCGCGTCAGCACTACTTGCAGCCAGACAAAAAGCTAAAAAGAGACAACAAACTCTGATCATTACGCACTCCAAAACACCGTTTAACCATTTCACACCCTCATAACCATCTCACGGATCAGTCTTGCATCCAAACTAAAAGCCCATTTTTTGCCATAATTGGATGGAAGTTCTCCGTTTTGGAGATCTCACAAGAGGCTACTCAGCCAAAAGCTGAACCACCCAAATACAATGTGATCGAAGGACGAAAATTGTTTCGGTTAGTCGGGCAAAGTTGAATGATTCGCGCCCCTAGTTCCGCAACTCACTATCCTCCCAACTGTAGGCCCAGTGTTTAAGGCCTTCCTGCCCCGCATCCGTTAGGGCGTAAACACCTTTTTCAACCTTTTCGAACCACCCGTAGTGATTGGTGCGCATCAGCCGAGTGGCCTCAGCTACGCCTGTCGACTTCGCGACCTCGGCCCCTTTGCAGGCGCCATGTTCGGCAAGATGGGCCGCGCATTTCAAAGCATCCTGACGATAGGCCGTGACAATGCCGTGCCGCGTTGCGCCGCCAGAGTTCGGGTCGCCTTGCAACCGATCAAACTCTCGCAGCATCCGGCCCGCTTTAGCCTTGTTCTTGCGCGGGGCATAGGGGCCGGGATCGCACTGCACCTCGACCGCTCCGTCCGCGCGCACGGTGATCAGTCCCAAGCCCAACCTGCGGCAGAGCGCCAGATTGTCCCGCAACGCACGACGCGCGGTGCGTCCGGTTGGTTTGCTGACGCCTAGATAGACCTGATCCGTGATCCTGAGCCGCGCGACGGCCTGATGAAACAAAGCCAGCGAAAAGCGCAGCTTCAACTCGACAATCACCGGCTCGGACCCGTCGCGCACGGCCATGATGTCGGCTGCGCCAACCTCACCTTTTACGGTATAGCCCTGCCTCTCGAACAATGCCTTGATGGGGGGATAAAGATCCTGCTCGCGCTCCATGGCCCAATGCTATGCGTTTCGTGTCGAAATACCAGATGGGTCGCCTTGAATATGCTGCATTTGGATGCCTAAATCCTGTGTCGTCTGTTTGACCAACCGAGGAAGGACCGCCTATGCGCCTGATGGCCCTTTTTGGACTATTGCTTCTGCCCATGACGGCACATGCCGCCTGCGAAGGTCACGACCTGCGGCCCTTGATGTCGGAAGAGGATCAGGCCGCCCTGCAGCACTCCCTTGCCTCGGTCCCCTACCCCGAGGGCAATCACTGGATCGCCACCAAGGGCGATACGACCCTGCACCTGATCGGAACACTGCACACCAGTGATGCACGGATGGGGCCGGTCGTCGAACGGCTGACACCCATCGTAGCCCAGGCAGACGCGATCTATTTCGAAGTCACCGAGGCCAAAATGGAAGCGTTCGAGCAAGGTTTGGCCAATGATCTGAGCCCCGTGATGATCACCGAGGGCCCCACCCTGATCGACCTGATGAGCGCCGAGGACTGGGCTGCCCTCTCGGCCTCTTTAGCCGAACGCGGCATTCCCAGCTGGATGGCAGCCAAAATGCGGCCGTGGTTTCTGAGCATGATGTTGGGCATCCCGCCCTGCCTGATGCAGAACCCGGATGCGAACCATGGTATGGATGCCCGCCTGACAGACGTGGCCGAGGCGCACGGAATCCCCCAGCACTCGCTGGAGCGGATCGAAGACCTGATGGCTATGTTCGACACGCTTTCACTGGAACAACAGGTCGACTCGCTGGTCCGCCTGTCCGGAGCGATGCAGGCCGATGCCAACCACCTTGCCACGATGGCCAATGCGTATCTCGAGGAAAAACATGCGCAGATCCTGCAACTGGCCCGGATTCAGGGGTTCGAGGCTTCGGGCCTGTCGCAAAAGGATTACGACGCAGAATGGGCGCAGTTCGAACAGCAATTGTTGGTGGATCGCAATAACAGTTGGATGGACCACATCCTGCGTATTCAAGACCAAACGGCCGTGATCGCTGTTGGTGCCGGGCATCTCAGCCAGACATACGGCTTGCTCTCACTTCTGGAAAGGGAAGGCTACACGCTGACGCGCGCGCCGTTCTGAATTCTCGACATGGCAGACCAACAGTCGCATGGGCCCGCAAGCGGGTGACAAGCCATGTCTCGCGCCCTATAAGGCGCGCAAATTTCCAATCCGCAGGACGCTGATATGACAACCCTAGTATTTGGTCACAAATCTCCCGACACCGATTCCACCGGCTCTCCGATCCTGTGGTCGTGGTACCTGAACGAAGTAAAAGGCGAGCAGGCCGAACCCGTGCTGCTGGGCGAGCCCAACACCGAAGCCGCCTTCATGCTGCAGCGCTGGGACCTGCCCAAGCCACGCATCATCGCAGACGTGGAAGCGGACACTCCGGTTGTCATCGTCGACACCAACAACCCGGCCGAGCTGCCCGCCAGCGTTAACAGCGCCGACATTCGCGCCATTATCGATCACCACAAGCTGGTTGGCGGTTTGGAAACCAAAGGACCAATCGACATCACCGTGCGCCCTCTGGCCTGCACCGCGACCATCATGGTTGACCTGATGGGTGACGACGCCGCCAAGATGCCCGAGGCCATCAAAGGCGCGGCGCTGACCTGCATCCTGTCCGACACGCTGGAATTCCGCTCGCCCACCACCACCGCGCATGACCGCGAAGTGGCCGAGAAACTGGCAGCGGAACTGGGTCTGGATGTATCGGCTTATGCGGCAGATATGTTCGCGGCAAAATCGGATGTGTCCTCGTTCTCGGACGCCGAATTGATCCGCATGGACAGCAAGGAATACGAAGTTGACGGCACCAAGTTCCGTGTTTCGGTTCTGGAAACCACGGTTCCGGGCGTTGTTCTGGACCGCAAGGGCAGCTTGGCCGCGTCGATGGTTGACGTAGCAAAAGAAGACGGCGTCGATCAGGTGCTGCTGTTCGTCGTCGACATCCTGAACGAAGAAGCCACCCTGCTGGTCCCAAATGAATTGGTCAAAACCGTTGCCGAGAAAAGCTTCGGTGCATCGGTCGACGGCGACGCCGTCGTCCTGCCCGGCATCATGAGCCGGAAAAAGCAGATCATTCCGAACCTCAAGGTCTGAGACCTTACTCTAAGGCGCCCCAAGCGGGCGCCTTTTTCTTTGTGCGAGGCTCTGCCTCGCGCTCCGGGATATTTTTAGCCAGATGAAGTGCGGATCCCTTGCTTCTTCTGTTTCAAAATACCTCGGGGGAGGCGCGGCTTGCCGCGGCGGGGGCAGCGCCCCCTCTGGCAAAACCCGCCAAGCTCTGCCATAGGCTTGGCTGTCTGCAGACCATGCCAAAGGGAATCCCATGACCCAGATCATCTCCGCCCTCCACGAGATCTCCGACCGTTACAAAGTACTTTTTGTCGATCTTTGGGGCTGTGTTCACAATGGGATCACTGCGTATCCGGAAGCGGTTGCCGCGTTGCAAACCTACCGCTCGAAGGGCGGTTTCGTTGTTCTGGTGACAAACTCACCAAAACCGCGCGCGGGCGTCGCCACGCAGTTATCGCAGTTCAAGGTCCCCGCCGATGCCTATGACACCATCGCCACAAGCGGGGATTCAGCGCGTTCAGCCATGTTCCGCGGAACGGTCGGCGAAAAGGTCTACTTCATGGGCGAATGGGAACGCGATGCGGGGTTCTTCGAGCCCCTGAAGCTGTTGGACCATCCTGTTCATATCGAGCGCGTCCCTCTGGATCAGGCCGAGGGGATCGTATGCTGCGGGCCTTTTGACACAATGGCGGATCCCGACGTAAATCGCCCGGACTTCCTATATGCCAAGCAAAAAGGCATGAAGCTGCTATGTGCGAACCCTGACATAGTGGTCGATCGGGGCGAAGTACGGGAATGGTGCGCAGGCGCTTTGGCGAAGCTTTACACCGAGATGGGTGGTGAGAGCCTGTATTTCGGCAAACCCCATCCTCCGATCTATGATCTGGCGCGTCGTCGCATGCAGGAAATGGATGTTGACGTCTCGGACAGCGACGTTCTGGCTATCGGTGACGGCCCGCATACCGACATCCTTGGCGGCATGGGGGAGGGAATCGATACGCTCTTTATCTCAGGCGGGTTAGCCGCAGCGGAGACGAAAACGTCGCACCACCCCCATGCAGAATCTCTAAGCACCTATATTGAAAGGGAAAAGATCAATCCCACCTATACAATCGGGCGTTTGCGGTAGTCATTTTTCACTTGATTTTCTGCAGTTGCGAAGTAATAAAGTTGCCAACGGATGGCCGATGGTAGACTTTTGTTACTCGGCAGATATCAAGTGAGGGCACCATGTTGGACAATCTTCCACGCGGAACGATCTGTATTGAAGACATCGAGATGGGCATGTCCCGCCACCTGCGCAAAGTGGTGACGGATGAAGATATCGAGATGTTCGCCCAGGTCTCGACCGACCGGAACCCTGTGCATCTGGACGACGACTACGCCCGCGATACGATCTTTGAGGGCCGCATCGCGCATGGGATGCTGACAGCCGGGTTGATCTCGGCCGTGATTGGTGAGCAACTGCCTGGCCACGGGACGGTCTACATGGGTCAGTCGCTGAAGTTCCTGGCTCCGGTCCGCCCCGGCGACATGGTCTATGCCGAGGTCAAGGTGATCGATATTGATTTTGCCAAACGCCGCGTGAAGCTGGACTGTCACTGCGCAGTCGACGGCAAAAAGGTTCTGGTCGGTGAAGCCATGGTCCTTGCTCCATCGCGTAAGTTCGACTGAGCGAGTAAACACACACCTTGCCACAGAGGGGCTCAATCTCTGCGGCAATGACCGGCGCGCTGTATCCGTCTTCGCTGAACCGAGTGCCGCATTGCCCCTCACCATCGGAACGGGCTGAATTGTCCGAAATTCTCGAAGGTCACGCTTGAACATACTGTTGATGAACAGTACCCAAAGCGCATGCAGATCATCCGGGACTTCCAGTATATCGAGCCAAAAGACCGCGGCGCCAGCGTGGCGATCGGGAACTTTGATGGCGTCCATGTGGGGCATCAGTCGGTTATCGAGCTGGCGCGCAATGCGGCTCCGAATGCACCTCTGGGCGTGCTGACGTTTGAACCGCATCCGCGTGAGTATTTTGCACCCGATGCGCCTCCGTTTCGATTGATGCGCGGGAACGCGCGGGCACACCGGCTTGAGAAGCTGGGTGTGCAAAAGCTTTACGAACTGCCCTTCAATGCCGCTTTGGCCGGGCTGACCCCCGAGGAATTCGCGCGCAATGTGATCTGCGATGGTCTGGGCTTGTCTCATATCGTCGTGGGGGCCGATTTCTGCTTTGGCAAAGGGCGGATCGGAACGGCGCAGGATATGATCCGTTTTGGCGCGCAAATGGGGTTCGGCGTGACCATCGCCCCTTTGATGGAGCGGTCCGAGAACGTCGTCTCTTCGACCGCGATCCGCACCGCGCTCAGCGAAGGCCGACCCGGCGATGCAGCGACCATGCTGGGCCATTGGCACCGCATCGAAGGTGAGGTCATTGGCGGCGAGCAGCGCGGGCGCGAGCTGGGCTTTCCCACCGCAAACATGTCGATCGAGGGCCTGCACCCGCCGAAATTCGGTGTTTATGCCGTACTGGTGGACGTTCTGGACGGCCCCAACAAGGGCTCCTACCAAGGCGCGGCGTCGATTGGCGTACGGCCCATGTTCAATGGTGAGGTCCCCAATATTGAGACTTTCCTGTTTGATTTCTCCGGCGATCTCTACGGCGCAACCCTCTCGGTCGGATTGGTCGAGTTCCTGCGCCCTGAAATGAAGTTCGATGGTCTGGACGGGCTGATCGCCCAGATGGATGCCGATTGCGCGAAATCGCGCGACATTCTGGCGGCTCGATGAGCGTGGATCCGATCAACCGCGCGGGCCTGCCCCCGCGCTTTTGGGAACGCAAACCCCTGCGCAAGATGAACCAGCGCGAGTGGGAGGCGCTCTGCGATGGGTGCGGCAAATGTTGCCTGAACAAGTTGGAAGACGAAGACACTGGCGAGGTCGCTCTGACCTGCGTCGCCTGCCGCCTTTTGGACGATGAAAGCTGCCGTTGCACCCAGTATGACATCCGGCACCAGTTCGTGCCCGAATGCATCGTCATGACGCCAGAAAACATCGACTCGCACGCCTACTGGCTGCCCCAAACCTGCGCCTATCGCCTGCTGTGGGAGGGTAAGCCTCTCTATGATTGGCACCCCTTGTTGACTGGTACAGCTGACTCTGTTCATGCCGCCGGCGTCTCGGTTCAGGGGCGTACCGTGTCCGAGTTCGAGACCCCCCTGGAAGAGTGGGAAGACTATATCATTGAGGAGCCGACCTGATGTATTTCGCTTCCGACAATTCCGGGCCTGTCCATCCGCAGGTATTGGCAAAACTGACCGAGGCCAATCAGGGCTATCAGATGGCCTATGGGGCGGACACGCTGATGAATGAGGTCCGGGATCGCCTTCGCAGCATTTTCGAAGCCCCCGGCGCGGCGGTCTATCTGGTGGCGACCGGAACGGCAGCGAATTCACTGGCGCTGGCCACCCTCTCCAACCCGTGGGAGACGATCTTCTGCTCTCCGGTCGCGCATATCCACGAGGATGAGTGCAATGCGCCGGAATTCTACAGTGGCGCCAAGCTGACCCTTGTGCCGGGTACTGACAAGATGACCCCCGCGGCCCTGCGCCGGACGATTTCCTTAGAAGAAACGCGTGGTGTGCATGGACCGCAACGCGGACCGGTTTCCATCACACAAGTGACCGAGCGAGGGTCGGTTTATTCGCTGGAAGAAATACAGGCGCTCTGCGCCGTAGCGAAAGAGTATGACCTACCGGTGCATCTGGATGGCGCGCGGTTCACCAACGCTCTGGTCGCGTTGGGATGTTCACCGGCAGAGATGACATGGAAGGCCGGCGTGGATGCGGTCAGCTTTGGCGGGACCAAGAACGGGTTGATGGGCGTCGAGGCGGTGATCTTCTTCGACGAATCCAAAGCATGGGAATTCGAGCTGCGCCGCAAACGCGGGGCGCATTTGTTCTCGAAGCACCGGTATCTGTCTGCACAGATGGCAGCCTATCTGGACGATGATCTTTGGCTGACATCAGCTCGCCAGGCGAATGCAAACTGTGCTCGTCTGGCTGAGGGTCTTCGGGGGAAAGGAGCCGATTTCCTGCATGAGCCGCAGGCCAACATGATCTTCGCCTCCTTCCCGCGCGCCAAACACCGCCAGCTTCATAAGGCGGGCGCGGTCTATCACCTGTGGGGAGCGCAGTTGGAAGGCGCGGATGAGGCAGAACCTCTGCCCTGCCGTCTGGTCTGCGACTGGTCGATCAGCCATGAACAGATCGACCAGTTTCTATCCCATCTTTAGGCTCAGCCTTTCAACTCGGCCAAATGTTGGTCAAGGTCATCCAGACTGTCCTGCCCCCAGAACCGCTGACCATCCGGCGTGATGTAGAAGGGCGCGCCGAAGGCGCCGCTATCAACGGCCTCTTCCAGATTGGCGGCGTAGGTCTCGGCCCCCACCAACAGGCCGCTATCGGCCAGATCGGCATCGAACCCGGCTTGCGTCAGGCAATCACGGACAACGTCGTCCTGCGCGACGTCTTTCTCTTCGGCCCAACACGCGCGCAGCAGGGAATGGCATAGTTTACCCACATCCCCCGATCCATCCTTTGCTGCCGCAATCACGGCATAAGAGGACGGAGCCATATTGGTCGGCCAATGCGCCGGTTTCAGGTTGAACGGTACGCCTAACTTTTTCGCGACCCGCACCAAATTCTGTGCGCGGTATTCAATGCGGGAGATATGCCGGTCTTTTGGTGGCGTCCCGCCCGTGCGCCCGAACAGCGCCATTATGTCCAGCGGTTTGTAATTGATCGTCGCGCCGTGCTTGGCTGCGATCTCCTCCAGCCGTGTGCCCGCCAGATAGGTATAGGGTGAAATTGTCGCAAAATAGTAGTCAATCTGGGTCATCTGCACTTTCTCCGCTGCGTTGTCTTTGCGGAACGGTAAGGCCATGCTAAGCGGTGTCAACATCACGAATCTGTCACATTGCCAACGCTGTCCGGGGACTCCAGCCGATGCCGACACTCCACGAACCCAAGCTGATTGCTGGGAACGCTAACCTTCCGCTTGCCGAAACCATTTCACGCCGCATGAGCCTGTATCGCGGCGTCGATCAGGGGCTGGTCGATGCCCGCGTCGAGCGCTTCAACGACGGCGAGATCTTCGTCGAGGTGTTCGAGAACGTCCGTGGCGAGGATATGTTCATTATCCAGCCGACCTCAAACCCGGCGAATGACAACCTGATGGAGCTGCTTATCATCGCCGATGCCCTGCGCCGCTCGTCCGCGCAGCGCATCACCGCAGTGATCCCATACTTTGGCTACGCCCGTCAGGACCGCCGCACCAAGGCGCGCACACCGATCTCGGCCAAGCTGGTCGCCAACATGCTGACCGGCGCAGGGATCGAGCGGGTTCTGACCATGGATTTGCACGCGGCCCAAATTCAGGGCTTTTTCGACATCCCGGTGGACAACCTCTACGCCTCACCGATCTTTGCACTGGATGTGAAAAACCAGTTCAAAGACAATATGGACGAGATCATGGTAGTCTCGCCCGACGTCGGCGGTGTGGCCCGCGCGCGCGAACTGGCCAAGCGGATCGAAGCCCCCCTGTCGATCGTCGACAAACGCCGCGAAAAAGCCGGCGAAGTGGCCGAGATGACCGTCATAGGAGATGTTAAAGACAAGATCTGCCTGATCGTTGACGACATGTGCGACACCGCCGGTACCCTATGCAAGGCGGCGCAGGTGCTGCTGGATAACGGCGCGAAAGAGGTCCACTCCTACATCACCCATGGCGTCATGAGCGGCCCCGCGGTTGAGCGTGTGACGAATTCGGTAATGAAATCTCTGGTTCTAACCGACACGATCCAGCCGACAGATGCGATCCTGAAAGCCAAGAACATCCGCATCGTGCCGACCGCGCCGATCTTTACCCAGGCCATCCTGAACATCTGGAACGGCACCAGCGTCTCGTCCCTGTTCGAGGACAAGACCCTGACCCCAATCTACGAATCCATGTACCAGATGGACTGATCTGACGGGGCGGTTTGCGATAGCCGCCCTTTTCTTTTCAGCAGCGGCGGCTTAGGACGCCTCTGCCCTTTCTCTACCACCAAACAGCGGGACAGCGTTCTCATGACTGACACCAAACGCGTCGTTCTTTCCAGCGACCACGCCGCCATCGACCTGCGCCAGACCCTTGCCGCGCATATCGCCCAAGCCGGGTGGGAGGTCGTCGATATCGGCCCCACCACGCCTGAAAGCACGCACTACCCTCTGCACGGCAAGGCTGCGGCTGAACGTGTGGCCTCGGGGGATTGTACGCTGGGTATTCTGCTGTGTGGCACAGGCCAGGGGATCATGATGGCTGCAAACAAGGTTCCGGGTATCCGCTGCGGCGTCTGCTCTGACACGTTCTCGGCCCGGATGATCCGCCAGCACAACAACGCCAACATGCTGTCCATCGGCGCGCGCGTCATCGGTGAAGGTCAGGCTATCGACATCGTGGATGCGTTTCTGAAGGCTGAGTTCGAAGGCGGCCGCCACGCAACACGCGTGGACATGATCGAAGAATAACCAAAGCAATGGCCCGCATGAACTGCGGGCCAGAGAAGCGTCTTATGAGATGTCCCAATCATCCTCATGGGCAACCTCACCAATTGCCGTCCATGAGGCGCGGATACGCGCGATCTTCGTATCGGACCATGTTCGAAACACGGCCGTGAACCCTTCGGCGGTGATCTCTTCGGCCTGAACCTCGGCACGCAGGGCCGAGGATGTATCCACATCCCACAAAGACACTCCGATCTGGATCACCGGGGCTGACCGGAACGGCTGGCTGAATTTCACCGGGGAACGGCGTTCACGCGGGCCATTGCCTGTCCACATCTCGCCGCCGTTGGAAAAGTCCGAGAACAAAACAGTCTCGCCTTGATCAATACCTATGGGATGGGTGCGAAAAGTCTTCATATTTTTATGTCTTTAACTCGTAATTACCGGTACTTATTCCACAGATATCTCACAATCACGACAAAAAAACGGCCCCGCGAAAGCGAGGCCGTTCAATTCTTCTGCAGGTGAACCTGTTACAGGCTCATATGCGTTCCAAGGGCTTCCATATCGGCCAGCAGCTTGGCGGCTTCGTCGACGATGGACTGATCATCTCCTTCCTTGGCCGCGTCATGCGAGGCACGCGCGTCAGCGATCAGGTCATCGAGATGCGACCGGGTCACTTCGGCAACCGGAATGGCCTTTTCGGCCAGAACCGACAGGCCATCACCGTTGATCTGAGCAAACCCGCCGGTCACCAGATATTCACTGGTGCCTTCGGGCGCGTCGACCTTCAGGATGCCCGGGCGCAGCGTCGTGATCGTAGGGGCATGATCGGGCATGGCCGTCATATCCCCGTCCGCGCCGGGTAGCTGGACCGCGGTGGCCGCGAGCGAAGCGAGGCTCCGCTCGGGGCTGACGAGGTCGAATTGCATTGTGTTTGCCATCAGGGATACTCCTTAGGCGGCTTCTGCGGCCATCTTCTCCGCTTTGGCGATCACTTCGTCGATGCCGCCAACCATCAGGAAGGCCGCTTCGGGCAGGTGATCGTATTCGCCAGCCACAACAGCTTTGAACGATGCGATGGTCACGTCCAGAGGAACCTGAACGCCCGGCGAACCGGTGAAGACTTCGGCAACGTCGAACGGCTGCGACAGGAAGCGCTCGATCTTTCGGGCGCGGGCAACGGTCAGTTTGTCTTCTTCCGACAGTTCGTCCATGCCGAGGATGGCGATAATGTCCTGCAGCGACTTGTAGCGCTGGAGGATCTGCTGAACGTCGGTCGCAACCGCGTAGTGCTCTTCACCAACGATGGCCGGGTCCAGCAGACGCGACGACGAGTCGAGCGGGTCAACAGCCGGGTAGATACCCTTTTCCGAGATCGCACGGTTAAGAACGGTGGTCGCATCCAAGTGAGCAAACGAGGTGGCCGGCGCGGGGTCGGTAAGGTCGTCCGCAGGTACGTAGATCGCCTGCACCGAGGTGATCGAGCCCGACTTGGTCGAGGTGATGCGTTCCTGCAGGGCGCCCATGTCGGTGGCCAGTGTCGGCTGGTAGCCCACAGCCGAAGGAATACGACCCAGCAGAGCTGAAACCTCGGAGCCGGCTTGCGTGAAGCGGAAGATGTTGTCGACGAAGAACAGAACGTCGGTACCGGACTGGTCGCGGAACTGCTCGGCCAGGGTCAGACCTGTCAGAGCAACACGCGCACGCGCACCCGGAGGTTCGTTCATCTGACCGTAAACCAGCGCAACCTGCGATTCTTCCAGGTTATCGGGCTTGATAACGTTCGATTCGATCATCTCGTGGTACAGGTCGTTGCCTTCACGGGTCCGTTCACCAACACCCGCGAACACCGAGAAGCCCGAGTGCACTTTTGCGATGTTGTTGATCAGTTCCATGATCAGAACGGTTTTACCAACGCCGGCACCGCCGAACAGGCCGATCTTACCGCCTTTGGCGTAGGGGGCCAGCAGGTCAACAACCTTGATGCCGGTGACCAGGATTTCCGACTCGGTCGACTGTTCGTCGAACTCAGGTGCGGGCTGGTGGATGGCACGGGCTTCAGTTGCTTCAACAGGGCCTTTTTCGTCGATCGGCTCGCCGACAACGTTCAGGATGCGGCCCAGAGTTGCGTTCCCAACCGGAACCGAGATCGGTGCGCCGGTGTCGGTCACTTCTTCGCCACGGACCAGACCTTCGGTCGCGTCCATCGCGATGGTGCGGACAGTGTTTTCACCCAGGTGCTGAGCAACTTCCAACACCAGGCGCTTGCCGTTGTTGGTGGTTTCCAGCGCGTTCAGAATTTCAGGCAGTTGATCTTCGAACTGCACGTCGACGACGGCCCCGATGATCTGTGTGACTTTGCCTTTTGCATTCGCCATGTTTCGTCTCCGGTTTTCTTACAGCGCTTCGGCGCCGGAAATAATTTCAATCAGCTCGTTGGTGATCACGGCCTGACGCGAGCGGTTGAACTGGATCGTCAGCTTGTCGATCATCTCACCCGCGTTACGGGTCGCGTTGTCCATCGCGGACATCCGTGCACCCTGTTCAGACGCTCCGTTTTCGAGCAGAGCCGAGAAGATTGCCGTCGCAACCCCCTTGGGCAGCAGGTCGGCCAGAATGGCCTCTTCGCTGGGCTCGTAGTCGAAAATGGCACCGCTGTCGTCACCCTCGGTATCCTCGAACGAGGCGGGGATGACCTGCTGCGCCGTCGGGATCTGGGTCACAACGTTGACGAACTTCGAGTAGAAGATCGTGGCAACGTCGAACTCACCCGCATCGAAGCGAGACAGGACGTCCTTCGCGATGTCTTGCGCATTGGTGTAGCCAATACGTTTGACTTCGCTCAGGTCGACATGACCTACGAACAAGTCGCCCAGATCACGCTTGAGCGCGTCGCGGCCTTTTTTGCCAACGGTCAGAACTTTGACCGTTTTGCCTTTGCCGCGCAGCTCTTCAGCTTTGGCACGGGCCAGCTTGGCGATGTTCGCGTTGAAGCCGCCACATAGGCCGCGTTCAGCTGTCATCACAACCAGCAGATGGACATCGTCACTGCCCGTACCACGGAGCAGCTTGGGGGCGCTGTCACTGCCCCCGACCGAAGCCGCCAGCCCCGCCATCACGGCATTGAACCGCTCGGCATAGGGGCGCGAGGCTTCAGCAGATTCCTGGGCGCGGCGCAGTTTTGCAGCCGCGACCATCTGCATGGCCTTGGTGATCTTGCGGGTCGATTTGACCGACTCGATCCTGTTTTTAAGGTCCTTCAGACTAGGCATCGGAACCTCCTCTTATGCGAAGGTCGCGGCAAATTCGTCGATCGCTGCCTTGATCTTGTCGGACGCTTCACCTTTGATCTTCGGATCTTCGTCGGTGAGCCATGTCAGCAGGTCAGCGTGCTTACCGCGCAGGTGCGCCAGCAGACCGGCCTCGTAGCGGCCAACATCCGATACGTCGATCTTGTCGAGGTAACCGTTTGTACCCGCGAAGATGACGCAGACGATTTCCGCGTTGGTCAGCGGCGAGTACTGCGGCTGTTTCATCAGCTCGGTCAGACGCGCACCACGGTTCAGCAACTGCTGGGTTGCGGCGTCGAGGTCCGAACCGAACTGCGCAAACGCAGCCATTTCGCGGTACTGAGCCAGTTCCAGTTTAACCGGACCAGCAACCGATTTCATCGCGTTGGTCTGAGCCGAGGAGCCCACACGCGAAACCGACAGACCGGTGTTCACAGCAGGACGGATGCCCTGGTAGAACAGTTCGGTTTCCAGGAAGATCTGACCGTCGGTGATCGAAATCACGTTGGTCGGAATAAACGCCGAAACGTCACCACCCTGCGTTTCGATAACCGGCAGAGCGGTCAGCGAGCCTGCACCGAAATCTTCGTTCAGCTTCGCCGAACGTTCCAGCAGACGGGAGTGGAGGTAGAAAACGTCACCCGGATACGCTTCACGGCCCGGCGGGCGGCGCAGCAGCAGGGACATCTGACGATAGGACACAGCCTGCTTCGACAGGTCATCATAGATGATCAGAGCGTGGCGGCCGTTGTCGCGGAAGTACTCCGCCATCGCGGTCGCGGCGTAGGGCGCCAGGAACTGCATCGGCGCCGGGTCGGACGCGGTCGCAGCAACAACGATCGAGTATTCAATCGCGCCGGACTCTTCCAGTTTCTTCACCAGCTGCGCAACGGTCGAGCGCTTCTGACCAACCGCAACGTAAACGCAGTACAGTTTCTTCGACTCGTCGTCGCCTGCTGCGTCGTTGTAAACTTTCTGGTTCAGGATGGTGTCCAGAGCAACGGCAGTTTTACCGGTCTGACGGTCACCAATGATCAACTCACGCTGGCCACGGCCGATCGGGATCATCGCGTCAACCGATTTCAGGCCGGTTGCCATCGGCTCGTGCACCGATTTACGCGGGATGATGCCGGGGGCTTTGACGTCCGCAACGCCACGCTTGGAGGCGTTGATCGGGCCTTTGCCGTCCAGCGGGTTGCCCAGACCGTCTACAACGCGGCCCAGCAGCTCGTCACCGATCGGAACGTCCACGATCGAGTTGGTGCGCTTGACGGTGTCACCTTCTTTGATGTCACGGTCAGAACCGAAGATAACGACGCCAACGTTGTCGCTTTCCAGGTTCAGGGCCATGCCCATGATGCCACCGGGGAATTCGACCATCTCACCGGCTTGCACGTTGTCCAGGCCGTATACACGGGCAATCCCGTCACCGACGCTCAGCACGCGGCCGATCTCGGCCACTTCGGCTTCCTGACCAAAATTCTTGATCTGGTCCTTCAGGATTGCAGAAATCTCTGCAGCTTGGATTCCCATTTATCCGACCTCTTTCATTGCATTCTGTAGGGAGTTCAGCTTCGAACGGATCGAGCTATCGATCATTTTCGAGCCCACTTTAACGACAAGACCGCCGATGAGGCTTTCATCCACGGTCGCATTGATAGTCACGGTCTTGCCCACACGCTCGGACAGCGTCTTGGACAGTTTTTCCAGTTGTGTCTTGGTCAGCGCCTTGGCCGAGGCGACATCGGCGGTCACTTCGCCACGCTCGTCGGCCAGCATGTCACGCAGAACCTGCACCAACTGCGGCACCACAAACAGGCGGCGTTTCTGTGCCATCAGGCCCAGCGTGTTGCGCAGGATGGCGTTCAGGCCCATCTTATCAGCAACAGCGGCAATGGCGTTTTCCTGTTCGGTGCGGGAAACCAGCGGAGATGCGATCAGGTCGCGCAGATCGGCGCTTTCGCCCAGTGCTGCTGCAAGATCATTGATGCCGGATTCCAGACCTGCAAGGTCTTTGTTCTCTTTTGCGATCTCGAAAATCGCGGTGGCATAGCGCTCGGCGATGCCTGTGGAAATCGAAGCTGGTTCGGACACGTCCACCCTTCCGATACTTAGGCCCCGAAAACCGCGCACGCAGCCAACCCGGGGGCGTGAAGATACCCCGTCCATGAAGGGCGGGGATCAAAATCACCGGGGATGTATCAGAGGTGCTTCCACCAAGCAATACGCGATAGCGGTAACTGAATTATCCACAAATCGTTAGTTTTCATAGGCTTAACCCAAGTGCGACCGTTTGGACCCCTTGGCGCAGTTGAAAAATGTTACTGATTTGCAGGTTTTTGCGATTCCTGTGACCTTTTTCCCGCATTTTTTCCCGATGACTGCGCGGAATCGTCACGCCGGCTTCAGCAAACCGTCCAGCGCTTTTATCGGACGTTTCACCTTGTCCTTGGTGACCGTACCGCTTGGCGGGCGGATCAGCTTGCTGACCTCAACCATCAGCACGCCTCCGGCCATTACGGTGGGAATGCGCTGGCCGGTTTTTTCGATCAGGCTACCCGATTTTAGCCAAAACCGCCGGAATGAGGGTGGAAGATAAAGCGCAGAACAGTGGTTTTCAGGCACGAAATGATGGCTGCGCAGAAGGTTCTCAAGTTGCGTGGCCGAATATGGGTGACCAAATCCGAACGGCGTCCGGTCAGAGCGCGACCACAGCCCCGCCCGGTTCGGCACTACAAAAAGCGCCCTCCCCCCCGGCCCCAACACGCGCCAGCATTCCTCAAGCACCTTGCTGGGCTGTTCCGAGGTCTCAAGCCCGTGCATCACCACCAGCTTGTCCACGTGGCCCGTCTCAATCGGCCAGAGCGTTTCTTCGGTCAGGACGGACACATTGGGCATCCCGGCAGGCCAGGGCATCACCCCCTGAGGGCCGGGCATCAAACCGATAACCCGCCGCGCATCGGCGAGGTAGGGCCGCAGAAGAGGGACCGCAAAGCCAAATCCGGCCACCGTCTGGCCCTTCGCCTCGGGCCAGAGGTCGATCAGCCGACCACGAATCGCAGCCTGCGCCGCACGGCCCAGCGTGCTGCGATAGTAGAAATTCCTCAGATCCTGCACATCAAGATGCATTGCGGACACCCGGTCAATCGGCTTAGCTGAGGCGCAGTCTAGCAACGAAAGGGCAAAAGGCCATGCCTCTTGAGATCGTAACCATCCCATGTCTCAGCGATAATTACGCGTTTCTTGCGCATGATGCCCAGAGCGGCGCGACCGCGCTGATCGACGCACCAGAAGCCGGGCCCATCCTGGCCGAGTTGGAGGCGCGCGGCTGGACCCTCAGCCATGTCTTGCTAACTCACCACCACTGGGATCATGTCGACGGACTGCCCGGAATTCTTGAAAAACACCCAGCCAAGGTGATCGGAGCCACCGCCGATGCACACCGCCTGCCCCCGCTCGACCAACAAGTCAGCGATGGCGATAGCTTTGAGTTTGCGGGCGTGCCAGTTCAGGTGATGGATGTCTCGGGGCACACTTTGGGTCACGTCGCCTATTACATGCCGCAAAGTGCCGCTGTCTTCACCGCGGATAGCCTGATGGCGCTGGGATGCGGGCGCTTGTTCGAAGGCACGCCAGAGCAGATGTGGCGATCACTCAGCAAGCTTGCGGCGCTGCCGGATGACACGCTGGTCTGTTCGGGCCACGAATACACCCAGTCTAACGCCAAATTTGCCGTCACCGTCGACCCAACCAACACGGCGCTACAACAGCGCGTCGTCAATATCGACCGCGCGCGCACCGCTGGGCAGCCCACGGTGCCCTCGAAACTGGGTCTGGAAAAGGCAACCAACCCGTTCCTGCGCGCCGAAGATCCGGCGATTCTAGCCCATTTGGGCATGGAAGGCGCGGACCCGGTTGCTGTTTTTGCCGAGATCAGGGGTAGAAAAGACAATTTCTGATGCCTATTTGACCATCCTCACGGCCACTCTCACAACAAATGTGACTGTCAAGTGAAAGAAAACCCTTGAAGCCGGGCGTCGATCAACCAAACTCTAATAGTATGAGGACATGGTTGGGATGGGGATCCGGCCGAAAGCCTGCCCCCTTCTGACCCAAGACAGAGGAGCACCCACGTGCCTTCATTCTCGAGCACTTTGGAACAAGCCATTCACGCAGCTCTGGCAGCGGCGAATGAACGGCGACATGAGTTTGCTACGTTAGAGCATCTACTACTGGCGCTATTGGAAGAGCCTGACGCAATCCGGGTCATGAAAGCCTGCAGCGTTGATCTGGACGAATTGCGCAGCACATTGGTCGAATTCATTGATGAGGATCTGTCGAACCTCGTCACCGATATCGACGGGTCCGAGGCCGTACCAACGGCAGCCTTCCAGCGCGTCATCCAGCGCGCTGCCATTCACGTGCAAAGCTCGGGCCGGACCGAGGTTACAGGCGCCAACGTACTGGTCGCGATCTTCGCCGAACGCGAAAGCAACGCCGCTTATTTCCTGCAGGAACAGGACATGACCCGGTACGACGCGGTCAATTTCATCGCGCACGGCGTCGCGAAAGACCCGGCCTATGGCGAAAGCCGCTCGGTTTCGGGCGCGGATCAGGTCGAAGATGAAGTGCAGGCCACCGCCAGCGACGAAGATCAAAAAGAAAGCGCCTTGGGCAAATATTGCGTCGATTTGAACGCCAAATCGCGCGCGGGCGACGTGGACCCGCTGATCGGTCGCGCCGATGAGGTCGAGCGCTGCATTCAGGTGCTGTGCCGCCGGCGCAAGAACAACCCGCTGCTGGTGGGCGACCCCGGCGTGGGCAAGACGGCGATTGCCGAAGGCTTGGCGCACAAGATCGTGGCCGGCGAAGCCCCGGATGTTCTGTCGAACACCACCATTTACTCGCTCGACATGGGCGCTCTGCTGGCCGGAACCCGCTACCGCGGCGATTTCGAAGAGCGTTTGAAAGCGGTCGTGACCGAGTTGGAAGATCACCCTGATGCGGTGCTGTTCATCGATGAAATCCACACCGTAATCGGCGCTGGGGCGACGTCGGGCGGGGCTATGGACGCATCCAACCTGCTGAAGCCAGCGCTTCAGGGGGGCAAGCTGCGCACTATGGGGTCCACCACTTACAAAGAGTTCCGTCAGCATTTCGAAAAAGATCGCGCGCTGAGCCGCCGGTTCCAGAAAATCGACGTGAACGAGCCTTCTGTTGAAGACAGCGTGAAGATCCTGCGCGGTCTGAAGCCCTATTTCGAAGAGCATCACGCCATCAAATACACCGCGGATGCGATCAAAACCGCTGTGGAACTGTCGGCGCGCTATATCAACGACCGCAAACTGCCGGACAAGGCGATTGACGTCATTGACGAGGCCGGTGCCGCGCAGCATTTGCTGGCCGAAAGCAAGCGCCGCAAGACAATCGGCGTGAAGGAAATCGAGGCCGTCGTCGCCAAGATCGCCCGTATCCCGCCGAAGAACGTCACCAAGGACGATGCGGTGGTTCTGAAAGACCTCGAAGCCTCTCTCAAGCGTGTGGTCTTCGGACAGGATGACGCCATTGTGGCCTTGGCCAGCGCGATCAAACTGGCGCGCGCCGGGCTGCGGGAGCCTGAAAAGCCCATCGGCAACTACCTGTTCGCCGGTCCGACCGGTGTGGGTAAGACCGAGGTGGCGAAACAGCTGGCCGATAATCTGGGCGTGGAACTGCTGCGCTTTGACATGTCGGAATATATGGAGAAGCACGCGGTCAGCCGTCTGATCGGTGCGCCTCCGGGCTATGTCGGGTTTGATCAGGGCGGTCTGCTGACCGATGGCGTCGACCAGCATCCTCACTGCGTCTTGCTGTTGGATGAGATCGAAAAAGCGCACCCGGATGTGTTCAACATTTTGCTGCAGGTTATGGATCATGGCGAGCTGACCGATCACAACGGCCGCACGGTGAACTTCCGCAACGTAGTACTTATCATGACCTCGAACGCGGGCGCGCAAGAACAGGCAAAGGCTGCCATCGGCTTTGGCCGCGACCGTCGCGAGGGCGAAGATACCGCAGCTATCGAGCGGACGTTCACGCCGGAATTCCGCAACCGTCTGGACGCGGTGATTTCCTTCGCGCCTCTACCAAAAGAGGTCATCCTGCAAGTAGTCGAAAAGTTCGTTCTGCAGCTTGAGGCGCAACTGCTGGATCGCGGCGTGACCATCGACCTGACGCCCAAGGCCGCAGCATGGCTGGCTGATAAGGGCTATGACGACAAGATGGGCGCGCGTCCTCTGGGCCGCGTGATCCAGGAACACATCAAAAAGCCTCTGGCCGAAGAGTTGCTGTTTGGCAAACTCGCCAAGGGCGGTGTTGTTCGTGTTTCGGTCAAGAAAGGCGATCTGCACTTGGATATCCTCGGCCCCGATCAGCCGCGCATTCCGGGCAACAAGCCTCCGCTTTTGACGGCGGATTGATCTCAGTTCATTGAAACAGAAAAACCCGCCCGTGTTTGGCGGGTTTTTTCATGTCGAAAACCCTCGTGGTCAAAATCCGTTTTTCACTGTCCAGTGTGGATCTGACGCGTTGGAGCGGTACGGGAGACGGTCCATTTGCCCCGAACCGTCCAATAACCAGATAGCAGGCTGGACGCATAGCGCATTGCTTGCTGACCTTGAAACAAGGCCGACAGCACTGCGATGCTCAGATCGCGGGCTTTGCGCAAACTCCCCGCTTTGGTCGGCTTGAAATACTCGAAATCGATGAACCTGATTTGCTGCCCATCCCAGCACATATCGCGAAAGGCGGGGCGGCCATGGGCAAGATCCAACGCATGAAGCCGTGCCAAAGCCCTTCCTGCGGCGCGACAGGCCGTTTGTTTGCTGACAAGCTCACGGGAACGATCCCCGCAAAAACGGGTCAGGCTGAGACCCGCATCCTCGACGGCGATGAAATCCGAACCTTCGGCCAAGATGCGCGGTACCGGCACGCCTTTGTTCCACAAATAGCGATGCGACGTCCGGTCCCTGGCAAACGCCGCCTGAGGACAGCCTTTGACCAACCAGAGATGGGGGGCAAAGCGCTCAACCCGTTTGAGCCAGAACCTGTCTCCACTTGCGCTCCGGCACAACACCACCCGTCGGTATGATGCTCGTAAAACCGTTTCAATCGTGTAGTACAGGTCTGCTACCCTATGGGCCACGCGCGTCTCCTATCAACCTATGACAGTAATCTAGGTTTGAGACGGGTGTATTTCATTGGTTGCAGGCGGCAAACCCCGGTCACAAAGGCGGTTTTTCGCCACGCGAGGGCCTTAGCGCTCGGTCAGTTTCAACTCAATCCGCCGGTTCTGTGCCCGCGCCTCGGGCGTATCTTCAGGGTTGACCGGCTGGAACTCACCGAACCCGTTGGCGGCCAGGCGATTGGGCGGAATACCCAGCGCTTCGACCATATAGCGCACGACAGAGAGCGCCCGACCCTGGCTCAGTTCCCAATTGTCGCGGTATCGACCCGAGCCAGCCAAGGGCACATTGTCGGTGTGGCCATCCACCCGGATCACCCAGTTCAGACCTTCCGGGATTTCGGCAGCAACTGTGCGGAGGATCTCAGCGACTTTGGCGACCTCCTGCCGGCCTTCCAACGACAACACGGCAGACCCTGTGGCGAACAGCACCTCAGAGGAGAACACAAATCTATCGCCTTCAATCCGCACGCCATCCTGATCGCCCAATACGTCGCGCAAGCGGCCGAAGAATTCCGACCGGTAGCGTTGCAGATCCTCGGCCTGCGCCGCGAGTTCCTCATTCTGGCCGGCCAGTGCTTCGGCCTCAGCCTCTAGGCGTTGACGCTCGGCCTCTTCCAGCAGGCGGCGGCGGCGTTCCTCGGATGCGGCGCGGGCCAGAGCCGCATTCAGGTCCTGCCCCAGAGACTGGATTTGAATTTCAGCTGCCGCATTGCGGTCCTCGTAGTCGTCCAGCAGCGCCTGCAGCGATCCCAATTGCCCGCGCAATGCTGCGATTTGCTGGTTCAACAAAGCGGCCTCGCGCTGCGCCTGTTCGGAAACCGCTTGTTCCGCCGAAAGCGTCTCGCGAGCCACGGCCAGCAAGGCATCGCGCTGTTCGGCCAAGGAACGCTGGGATGCTGCATCTTCCTGCGCCTGGGCCTGCGCTGTCAGAGCGGCCTGCAACTGGGCCTCCAGCTCTTCCGTGTTCAACTCGCCAAACTGTCGTTCCAGTTCTGCGCGGGCAGCATTCGCAGCAGCCAAAAGGGTCAGGGTATCCTCAGCCTCTTTGCGCTGCGCCTCTAGCGCAAGGGTCATGGCGGTCAGTTCCGCATCGGCGTTCTGAAGGCGATCCCTCAGAGCTTCGGCAGCGGCGGCCTCCGCCAGCCTGCCAGCCTCTTCCGCACTTAGCTGATCTTCGAGTTGAGCTATCTGCGCCGCGCGTTCCTCACCGCTTTGTTCCAAATCTGCGACCAGAGCCTCCAGCGCCTCACGGCGGGCTGCAGCAAGGCGGGCAGCTTCGGCTTGGGCGTCGATTTCTTCGCGGCTTTGCGCCAAGGCTTGATTCAGACTGTCGCGTTCGCCCAAAAGATCCGCCCGTTGCGTCTCAAGCGCCGCAATCGCGTCTTGCGCCCGCGCCTGATCAGCCAATAGCGCCGCGACCTGAGCCTCGAACCCAGTGATCTGGCTTTGCGCCTCAGCCAGACTATCTTCCGTTTCGGTCAGTGTGGCATTCAAGGCCCCCAACCGCGCTTGCAGGCGGCTGTTCTCGCGCTCTTCCAACCCTAAAGCACCAGCCAGTGCGGCAACCTCATCCGCGAGGGTCGTCAGCTCATCCTCCTGACCCGAGATCGTTTCACGCAGCACGAATTGGATGACCATGAAGATGGTCAGCACGAAGGTCAAAACCATCAAAAGACCCGTCATCGCATCGACGAAACCGGGCCAGACCGAGCCCTGGAACCGTTGACCGGTGCGGCGGGAGAGGGCCATGGGTTATTCCCCCTCGTGCGTGGTTCGAACCGCGCCGCGTGGCAGGGTCAGAGCCTTCACTAGCAGTTCGATATCCTTGCGGAATTCGTTCATGCTGTCCTGACGACCGGCGGAGATCTCTTCGAGGATGCGCAGCAACTGAACATCCATCGACCGCAGGCGCATCCGGCTTTCTGCATCGATGCCCTCGCCCGCCCCGTGTTCGCGCATGTGATCCAGCAAGGCGTCCTGACCCAAGGCAACACGCTCCAGCGCGGCGGCAACGCCTTCATTATCCGCCTGACGCTGGTTCATTTGTCCGATGACAGTAACCAACTGGCCAAGCTTATTGGACACGTCGGTCCGCTCGGCCTCCTGCGCCGAGAACAGATCCTGTAGCGCGTTCATCTGATCCGACATGGCGTCCAGAACAGGCGCCAGAACGGCGACCTCAGCCCCACCGTCCTCGCCCGAGGCGAATCCGACCCGGGTGATGCCCGACAGCCATTCCTCAAGCTCGCGGTAGAAACGGTTCTGTCCGTGGCCAGCGAAGACCTCCAACAGGCCCACGATCAATGACCCGGCAAGGCCCAGCAAGGAGGAGCCAAACGCAACGCCCATCCCCTGCAGTTGCGCCTCAAGGCCCGTCATCAGACGGTTGAAAACGGCCAGCCCCTCTTCCCCTTCTTGCGGGTTCAGGCTGCGGATGGTGTCGACAATGGCGGGCACCGTGGTAGCGAGGCCAAAGAACGTCCCCAAGAGGCCTAGATAGATCAGAACGTTGGTGATGTAGCGCGTGATCTCACGCTCTTCTTCCACCCGTTCCGCAACCGAATCCAGAATGGACCGGGTCGAGGTGGAACTGATCTGCGACCGCGCACCGCGTTCGCGCAGCAGCGAGGCCAATGGCGCGAGCAACTGAGGGGTGCGCGCGTCCTCATGCACCACGCCGCCCACAAAAGCCTCGATCCAGCGGACCGAGCCGATCAGCTGCGCGACCTGATAAAAACAGGCAAACACGCCGATGATGAACACCAGCAGAATAAAGCCGTTCAGATAAGGGTTGGCAAAGAAGACCGGCAGCACGTAGGGCAGCGCCAGAAACACCCCGAGGCCCGACAGGCCGATTGCGATCAGCATCAGAAGAATCTGCCTGATCGGTTGCGAGAAATGCGGTCTCGCGCCCTGTTGTGCCTGCGCCATGCGCGTTATTCCTGGTTCTGCCTGCTCTGGCCTGAATCTAGCGAAAAGACGCCGATGACGCCAAGGGTTTATGCGGTGATGCTGCGCACCCGTTGCGACAACCACTCAAGATCGGGATCGTGCAGGCCGATCTCGGCCAGATGCTCGGTGGTGTTGTATAGATATTCCGTGTTTGGGCCGCGCCCGCCAACGGCATGAGCGATGATCTGAGCCTGCTCTTCCAGGGGCATGCCGCCGCAATACTGAACGTGATCGGCATCAATCACATAGGTCACCGCATTTACGACCTCACCGTTGTCCAGATGCACGTCCAGCATCTTTTCGACATAGGCCGACGAGATCAGCTCGCGCTCGCGCAGTTCTTGCAGGGTGCGATCCTCATGCCCGGCTTCCACGGCCAGCGCCAAACCTTTGCAATGCGCCTCAGGCTGTTCGTCCAAAGCCAGCACAAGGCCGGGGTGGTCCTCGGTGCCGCGATGGTGGATCGAACTCATGCAGAAAGAGCGCGCATATCCGTGCAGCATCGCAAGCTCGGTGCGTGCCACGGGAAAGCCCGGGTTCCACAGTAGCGATCCATATCCGAAAACCCACATCGTCATTGCTCTGGTCCTTGCCCGTTTGGGCCTATAAACATCAAATCCAAGGCAGGAAAAAGGGCCAATGCTCATGCGCCGTCTGATACGAGTGTTCATTTTTATCGCCATCGCATGGAGCGCCTATTGGTTCATCGCGGGCTATGGTCTGCGCAATGCGATCACCAGCTGGTTCGATGCCCAGCAGGCGCGCGGCTGGCAAGCCGAATTCTCAGGCGTTGAAACGGCGGGCTACCCGACACATCACACCACCCGCTTAAACAACCCGGCGCTGGCCGATCCAGTCAACGGCACCGCCTGGAGCGCCGATTGGATCGAGTTTCAAAGCCCCGCAATCTGGCCCGGTCGGCAAACCCTCAGCTTTGCCGATACACCTCAGCGCCTATCCTATTTCGACCAGACCGCGACGATCCAGGCCAAGGCTTTGCAGGCCCAGTTGGAATTGCAACCCGGTGTTGCCTTGGTGCTAGAGAAGATGGCCCTGACCGCTGGTCCATGGCTGATCAGCGAAGACAATGAGGCGCTGGCGGGCGGTGGTACCCTCAGCGTTATCATGGAGCAGACCACTGCGCCCGAAGCCTATGCCATCACGGCGCAAATTGACGGGTTCACCCCCGGTGAGGATTTGCGTGCACTGATGCAATCCGCGACCTCGCTGCCCCAGCGGTTCGAGACGTTGCAGTTGGATATGCTAACTACGTTCGACAAGCCTTGGGACCGGACCGCGCTAGAGGACAGCCGCCCTCAGCCCGTCGCCATTGATCTGAATCTGGCCGAGGTCAAATGGGGCGAGTTGCGCCTGTTTGCCGCCGGTGAGTTGGATGTAGACACACAGGGCATCCCAACCGGAGAGATTGCAATCAAGGCCGAGAATTGGCGCGACATGATCGCAATGGCGAATGCCGCCGGCGCCCTGCCCGATCAAGCCGTCGACCCGGTGACCCGCGCGCTCAACTTTCTGGCCGGACTGGGCGGCAACCCGAACGCGCTGGACCTGCAACTGAATTTTCGCGACGGGTTCGTGGCTCTGGGGCCGCTGCCTCTTGGCCCAGCCCCACGTCTGATCCTGCGTTAACGGCAATAGGACCCGGTGCGATACCGCGCCGTATCCAGGTGAAAATGGTCCCGATGATACCTGTCTGAATTGGGTCCCAACACGGTGCCAAACGGCCCGCAAGCCCCGCGCCAGATCTTCTTGAGTTGCTTTTGCGAGGGGTTCTTGCGCCAACCTTTCAGAACGGTCACGACCTCTCCATCCGCCATGACAAAGCCAGAAATATCAATGGCACGACCTTTGCCATGCTCAGAGACTCGCGCGCCTTTTTGGTTGTTGCGCGTCCGGCAGGCATAGTGTGCGGCAACCTGCAGTTGGACCACCGGGCCACGGCGTTTGAACGTCGGTTTGACGGTTTTGTCGACCCATTTGTTCAACGCGATGGCCGTGCCGCAATCCATCGTCGAAGCCCGGCTCAGCGTCACTCCCGAGACGGAGGTGATCTGGACCGCATCTTTGACTCCGCAAGCCTTGGTTTTGCTAGAGACACGCCCGACAGGCTTGCCCTGTATCGCGATATCACCGCAGACCGAGCCTTTGCGCAGCTTGCGCTTCTTGAAAAGCACCTCCTGCTCCAATGATTTGGGTCTGAGGTAAGGCATCAAAGAGGTATCAGGCCCCAGCAAAGGCAAATCCGCCGGGCGCGCTGCTACGGCGATCAGCTGAGGCGACTCGGGTCGTGTTTCGGGGCGTAGGTTTGGTATGGTCAGAGGTGTTGCTGCCCGGCTGGAGATCGCGACGATGCCAGCAGGTTCAACGGCTGTGCTGGGGCGCGCAACGGGATACAGGGATTGCTCGGGCGCGGCGGCGTGGGTGGATGTGGCCCAAAGCGCGGCAACAAACGCGTATCGCAAAACCTGTTTCATGACCCTGCCTTCCCCCGGCCAAAGTCCGGCGCATCAGTATCCTGACCCGCATCAATAATCCCACGCCGGATCGCACGGGTGCGGGTGAAATAGTCGAACAGATGCTCTCCGTCCCCGGTGCGGATTGCACGCTGCAGGGCGAAAAGCTCTTCGGTGAAACGACCCAAAATCTCAAGCGTCGCGTCCTTGTTGGTCAGGAACACGTCGCGCCACATGGTTGGGTCCGAGGCCGCGATACGGGTGAAATCCCGAAAGCCCGCAGCCGAGTATTTGATGACTTCGCTATCTGTCACCCGACGCAAGTCATCGGCAACACCGACCATCGTATAGGCAATCAGGTGCGGCGCATGAGAGGTCACGGCCAGAACCAGATCATGATGGTCCGCGTCCATCTCATCGACATTGGCCCCCATGCCTTCCCACAAGGCCCGCAACTGGGCGATGGCCTCGGGGTCGGATCCCTCGACCGGCACCAGCAAACACCAGCGATTGTCATAGAGCTCGGCGAACCCGGCCTCAGGCCCCGAATGCTCGGTCCCGGCCAAAGGGTGCGCCGGGATGAAATGGACGCCTTCGGGGATATGAGGCGATACGGCCTCGATCACGCTACGTTTGACCGAGCCGACATCCGTCACCGTTGCCCCCGGCTTCAGCATTGGGGCGATGTCCTGTGCGACCGCGCCCATAGCGCCAACCGGCACACAGAGGACGACCAGATCCGCGCCCTCGACCGCCTCTTGCGCGGTGTCGCAGACCCGATCACACAAGCCGATACTGCGAGCTGTGTCGCGGGTGGCCTCGGAGCGTGCATAGCCGGTGACTTCACCAGCCAGACCTGCGCGTTTGATGGCCCAGAACATGGATGAGGCGATCAGGCCCAGCCCGATCAGCGCAACACGGTCGTAAATCTGGCTCATGCTGCGCCCTCTTTGAATGCGGTGATGGCCGCGACGACACGGCGGCAGGCTTCCTCATCGCCCACGGTGATCCGCAGCGCGTTTGGCAGGTTGTAGCCCGCAACGCGCCGCACAATCAAACCCTGCGACTTGAGGTAGTCATCGCAAGCCTCAGCCTCGGCCTGATCGGCAAAGCGCGCGAGGATGAAGTTGGTGAAAGACGGGTCGGACGGGACACCGATCTTGGCCAGCTCATCCGACAGCCATACCCTCAGGCGCGCGTTTTCAGCCTGACAGAAGGACAGGAAGTCGACATCATTTACAGCTGCTTCGGCCGCAGCCAGCGCGGTCAAAGACAGGTTGAACGGTTGGCGCACCCGGTTCAGCACGTCGATGATCGACTGATGCGCATAGCCCCAGCCCACGCGCATCCCGCCCAGCCCATACACCTTTGAAAAGGTCCGGGTCATGACCACGTTCTCATGGGCATCCACCAGAGACGCACCGCCGTCGAAACCGTCGACAAACTCGGCATAGGCCCCATCAATGACCATCAGGCAGCTATCCGGCAGACCCTGCGCTAAACGTTCCAGTTCCTGCTGCGAGATCATGGTTGAGGTCGGATTGCCGGGGTTGGTGACAAACACGATCCGCGTCTGCGCGTTTACGGCCGCCAAAATGGCATCCACGTCAACCTTGCGCTCGCGCTCGGCCACCATGACCGGCGTGGCACCCGCCATCCGAGCAATAATCGGATACATCGAGAACCCATGTTCCGTATAAACCACCTCATCCCCCGGCCCTGCATAGGCCTGAGCGATGAATTGCAATACTTCGTCACTGCCCACACCGCAGATGATCCGCGCCGGGTCCAGACCATGACGCGCGCCGACCGCATTGCGCAGGCTGGCGTGGTCGGTGCTGGGATAGCGATGCAAGGTGGCGGCGCTGTCGCGCACCGCCTCAATCGCTTTGGGGCTGGGGCCAAACGGGTTTTCGTTGGAGCTCAGTTTGATCACATGCTCAACACCCGCCACATGCGACTGGCCGCCTTGATACAGCGCGATGTCCATAATGCCGGGTTGAGGGGTAATCTTGGTCATGAGAGGCTCCGTTTATTGGGCCTCTCATACCTGTCTCAACGCGTTCAGAAAAGCAGCAATTCCATCATGCGGCTTTGAAGCGCGCAGTCGCCGGGTCGGCATCGTAGAACGGCGCGAATTCTTCGGTCCGGCGGGACAGGTCATTGACGCTGTCGATGATGAACTGGACCGTTTCCTCGCGCATCAGATACGAGAAGTTCAGGCGCACCCATCCGGGCTTTTTCATCTCTTCACCGGCGGACAGAGCGGCGTGCAATTCCTCTGACGCGGCTCGATCTATGCCCAGAAGCCGATGCGCATATGGCCCGGCACAGGCGCATCCTCCGCGCGCCTGAATGCCGTATATGTCGCTTAGCATCCGCGTGAACAGTTGCTGATGCACCGGCTGCCCTGCATTGTCGCGCACGAGGAAGGAAAAGATCGGCAGGCGATGTGCGTTTTCCACCCCAAGCAAGGTCAGGTTTGGATTGTCCTTCCATTTCTCCAGCGCCATTTGGTTGTATTGCGCCTCGCGGCGGGCGATCTCATCCGTTCCGACGACATCCTTGACGATGAAGGCAAGTGCCGCGCGGATATCACCGATCACATTGGGCGTTCCCGCCTCCTCTCGCGTTGACAGGTTTTCGCTGTAATCGTGGCGCCAAGGCGAGACGAAACTCACCGTCCCTCCGCCCGGCCAGCTGGGGCAACGACGCTGTACAACACTCTGGTTCACGACCAGCACGCCCGACGCCCCCGGCCCTCCCGGAAACTTGTGCGGAGACACCACGATCGCATCTTTGCGCGCTTCCGCAGGCCCCATGTCCATCGGCAGGTAAGGCCCGCCCCCGGCATAGTCCCAAACGGCCAAAGCGCCATAAGACTTGAGCAAACGCGTCACCGGATCGGGATCGGTGATGATCCCCGTCACATTGGACGCGGCCGAAAATGACCCGATCAACAGATCCGCATCAGCGTGCGTGTCCAACGCCTCCTGCAGCGCGCGCAGATCAATGCCCCCTTCCGCCGATTCCGGAATCTCGACCACCAGAGCCTTGCTCTCGCGCCATGGTAAGATGTTCGAGTGATGCTCGTACGGACCGATTAGGACAACCGGTTGATCAGCTTCCGCCACCCCGAGCAGACTGACCAACCGGTTGAGCCCCGCCGTGGCACCGGACCCGGTAAAGATCACCGCGTCTTCTCCCCTCGCGCCAACAAGGCGGGCTATCTCGTCACGCGCTTCGCGACGCAGACGGGTCATGTAGGACCCGCAGAAGGAGGCCTCGGTGTGGCTGTTGGCATAAAATGGCAACACGTGATCGGCCACAAAGTCTTCGACCTGTCGCAACGCGCGACCCGAAGCAACGTAATCCGCATAGACAAGCGGCACGTCCCCCTGCAGACCCGGTATCAGAGCATTCTCTCCGATCAGCCCGTCGCGCAGGTGGGAATTGTGAGTGGTGGAACAGAGATCCGCACGAAATTTGGACAGGGTCATAGCATTGGCTCCTTACTGTAGGTCCAATGTGATCCATCCAAACTGTGGAAACATAATCGTTCTTTGCGTAGAAATCATAAATTTTGTGTCATATGATTAGGTATGGGCCAAAATTTAGATCATATAGACACTCACATCCTGAGAGAGCTTCAAAAAGACGCCACCCTTTCGCAGCGCGAGTTGGCCGATCGGGTCGGGCTGTCCCAGAACGCGTGTTGGCGCAGGTTGAAAGCGCTGAATGAAAACGGGGTTCTGATCGGGTCAACCGCCCGCATTGCGCGCGAGACTTTGGGGCTGAACCTCGTGGTTTTCGTCATGCTGCGCACCCGCCATCACTCAGCCGAGTGGCTGCAAGCGTTTCGCCGCCATGTTCTGACCATTCCCGAGGTTGTGGATTTCCATCGGATCGGCGGTGACTATGACTATCAACTGAAAGTCGTGACCCAGGATATGGCCTCATATGACAAGGTCTACCAACGCCTGATCGAGAAAGTAGAACTGGACAGCGTGACCTCATATTTTGCGATGGAAGCGATCGCTGAAGGGCGACCACTTCCGATCTGAACTCAGGCCAACCCAAGCATCGTTTTCATGCCGCCGATAAAAGTTGCGTCGTCCAGAGCCTTGCGATTGTCGAGGAATTCAACAGCGTCTTCGCCGGCCCGATAGCGCAAAGTGTCAGTGTCGTCCGTCACGGCGGTCAAAATGACATCGGCGACAACACTTGGCGGCGACGTTCGCGCTGCCATTTCTTCCGAGCCCCACGTGCTGAACAAGGCCTGCACGACAGGTTGATACTCGGCCATGCTCTCGTCATTGACGAAATCAAACGAGCGGCCACCAAAATCGGTAGCAATCAGACCAGGCTCGACAATCTTGACCTTGATACCTGCCGCAGCAAGCTCGTAGTGCAGAGACTCTGACAGGCCTTCAACCGCGAATTTTGTGCCGTGATAAAGCGTTCCAAGGGGGAAGGTAATTTGTCCACCAATGGACGAGATATTGACGATACAGCCCGAACCATTTGCGCGCAGATGCGGCAGAACGGCTTTTGTCACAGCCAACAACCCGATCACATTGGTATCGAATTGCCGCCGGATACGCTCCATCGGGAAGGCTTCTAGCGGGCCGTAAGCGCCGTATCCCGCGTTGTTCAAGAGAACGTCAATCTGACCAAAACGCTCAATCCCTTCTGCAACTGCGGTCGCAATTGAACCCTCGTCGGTGACGTCAAGACGTGTGACCAGAACATTCTCAAGTTGCGTCAACTCGGCTTCCTTGCTGGGGTTCCGCATTGTGGCAATGACGTTCCAGCCCTGCCTATGAAACAGTTCGGCCGTAACTCTGCCAATACCAGATGAAGCGCCAGTTATGAGGATAGTCTGTGCCATGGTCATTCTCCGCAATTGTTAGCCTGACCACTAGATAGGTTAGAAAACTGCGATACGCCTGCCGAATTCTCCTCAATATCTGCCTAATTCTCTGGCCGTTAGGATTCTGGCTAGCACTGACCTCTTGCGCAAAATATGCTGAATGAGGCAGTGGGGATACCATGACACAACATGATTTAGTTGAAAAAATCTGCGAAGCTGTGGGCGGACAGGCAGAAGATGCTGCTTTCTACCCCACTGCACTGGACGGTTTTGGTTTGCTTCATGATGTCAAAACGAAATCAATCGAAGCACAGGTGTATGAACCGATTGTCTGCCTAGTTCTACAGGGGAAGAAAGAAACACGTATCGGCGATCGCCTTGTTCACTTCGGAGCAGGCGACTCTCTGATCGTCAGCCATTCCCTTCCGGTTTTGGCCGCTGTCACCGAAGCAAGTCGGGAAAAGCCCTATGTCGGCCTCGTATTCTCGTTGGACTTGTCCATCTTACGTGGTCTCTACGACTCTGTTGGCTCAGAACCTGCTGAAATTGAAACAGTCCAAAGCCTTGCTGCGTCAAAAGCTTCGCCCGATCTGATTGACGCTATGGCTCGCCTGTTTCACGCCAGTCAAAACCCCACAGATGCAAAAATTCTCGCACCGATGATCAGCCGTGAAATCCACTACCGACTGCTGCAAGCAGATCACGGTGGCATGCTGCGGCAAATGCTTTGGCGCGATAGCGCCGCCAGCCGTATCGCGCGCGCAATAGACATCATTCGCGCGGATTTTCGAACAGCCCTGCCCGTCTGCGATCTGGCACAAAGCGCTGGAATGAGCGTTTCTGCCTTTCACGCCCATTTCAAAACGGTAACAGCCACCTCTCCACTGCAGTACCAAAAAGACCTCAGGCTGCTAGAAGCCCGCAGGCTATTGTCGCACGGTTCGCTGAGTGTATCTCAGACGGCTTTTGAGGTTGGCTATGAAAGCCCGACCCAGTTTAGTCGGGAATACTCGCGCAAATTCGGAGTGCCACCTCGTCAGGACATCGGGTCAAAATGCATAGCTTAGAAACTAAAAAGGCCGCGCTGAAAGCGCGGCCTTTTTAATCTCGGGTGCTCGCGAAGATTAGTTCTTCGCGTAGAATTCGACAACCAGGTTCGGTTCCATCATGACCGGGTAAGGCACATCGCTCAGGCCCGGTGCGCGTACGAAGGTCGCGGTCATTTTCGAGTGGTCGGCGTCGATGTAGTCAGGAACATCACGCTCGGCCAGAGCAACAGCTTCCAGAACAACAGCCAGTTGCTTGGACTTGTCACGCACTTCGATCACGTCGCCTTCTTTGACACGGTAGGACGGGATGTTGACCCGCTTGCCGTTCACTTTGACGTGGCCGTGGTTCACGAACTGACGTGCAGCAAAGACCGTCGGTACGAACTTGGCGCGGTAGACAACGGCGTCCAGACGGCGCTCCAGCAGACCGATCAGGTTTTCACCGGTGTCGCCTTTTACACGCTCAGCTTCGGCGTAGATGCGACGGAATTGCTTCTCAGTCAGGTCGCCATAGTAGCCTTTCAGCTTCTGCTTGGCGCGCAGCTGCAGACCGAAGTCCGACAGTTTGCCCTTGCGGCGCTGGCCGTGCTGGCCGGGGCCATATTCACGACGGTTGACCGGGGATTTCGGACGACCCCAGATGTTTTCGCCCATCCGGCGGTCGATTTTGTACTTGGCAGACGTGCGTTTGGTCACGGCTGATCTCCTTTAAAGTGGCATTTCAGCTTGATCCGAAAACCGGTTCCCACTTTTCGGTCCGAAATAGCGTCTCCGCTCGGACCGGGCAGTTCAGTTCAGACCAGGCGTGGTGCCGGGTTATAAAGGGCGTTGTCCTCTTGAGGTTTCCCCCATGACAGGCATCCCCTTGCGGGGGCCACCAACACCAATGAAGCTGCGCTTATATCTGCAGAACTGTCAGAGTCAACACGTCCCGACGGCCCTGCTCAAATTTCTTGAAGGGTTTTTAGGCCAGCGGGTTCAACGCCAGCCAGGTAACCAAACCTATGAAAAGTAACCCGGCACGGGTTTTCCTGGAAAGGCCACCACCTTTGCGGTCGGCTGCGGTACGCTCTGCAGGTCAGCACCGGCATGCGTTACTTCGCTGATCCAGAATTCCTGATCCCGAGGCGGACAGCCAGTTTTGAACACCAGAGTCGGCCATTGTTCGTCATCGGTGATAACCAAGTCTGCCGAAAAGCGTTGCGCCCCATTGGTCAATGTGACCGTACCGCAATACTCGCCCGAGATATCTTGCGGGGCTGAGAACACGTCGCGGGTGCGCATAGCGGTAGAACCCATATGTCCCAGTTGCTCAAGACTTTGTTCTGCCTCTTCGCCCAACACCAGCGCCTGACCACGCCAAGACCAAGCGGACCCGACCGCCAAAAAGGCCAAAGGCGCTGCCTCAAGCCCATCAAGCTCAGTTTGATTCCATGAAATGGCTACACGACCGTTATATCCGGCTCTCATATACCTGCTCGCACTTATCAACACCCCACCCAGTACTCAACCCGCTTTATCAGGGGAGATTCCGGCGGAAAAGAGACAGAATTTGAGCAATCACGTGAATGTTGCCGAATAGAATCAACTATTCGTGAGCAAACCTGTGCCACCCAAACTTTCCGAAGCGCGTATAGAGGCGGCAAGTATCTGAGATCAATACTAATATTTTAGAATCTGGAACCGCAGGCGGCCGTAGCCGTCCCGCAGTTTCAGCTTGAGACTTCCCGTCTACACCTCAACTTCAACCTTGCCGATCGGGTTCGAACAGCACGCCAGGATGTAACCTGCCGCTATGTCATCCTCGGAGATACCGCCGTTGTGGACCATATGAACCTCACCCGAGGTCTTTTTGACCTTGCAGGTGCCGCAAACGCCAAACGTACAGCCCGAGGCAATGTTCAACCCGACCGCACGTGCGGCGGCCAGAACCGTGTCCGTCTCGGCAACTTTGGCGGTGACGCCCGAAGTCGCAAACACGATCTCGGCGGCGCTGTCATCGTCGGGTATGACATCATCCAGATTAGGCTGATCTGCTTCGGTCTCAACCGGGGCTCCAAAGCTTTCCTGATGATAGTTATCCATATCAAAGCCAAGACCCGCCAGAGCGTCCCGGACGGCTTGCATGAACGGCTCGGGACCGCAGCAATAGACCTCACGGTCCAAATAGTCGGGGGCCATGAGACCCAGCATCAACTGGTTGAACTGACCTTGGTAGCCGGTCCAAGGGCTGTAACGATCCGCTTCCTCTACAACGAACTTCAGATCCAGACCCGGCGTCCGGCTTGCCATCTGCTCGAGCCGTTGGCGGAAGATGATCTCGGACGGACGCTTGGCGCAGTTGATAAAGACAACATCCAGATCGCGGCCTTCATCCCACATACAGGTCGTCATGGACATCATCGGCGTGATGCCCGAGCCCGCCGAGATGAACAGATATTTAGAGGCGGCGCTCTCCGCATTGGTGAACAGACCTGCCGGGCCAATCGCCCGCATCCGCATACCCGGCTGCAAATTATCCAGCATCCAGCGCGTGCCGATACTGTCGGGCTGCGCCTTGGCCGTGATCGTAATGGACCGAG
Organism: Ruegeria sp. R13_0; assembly: GCF_017743995.1. Lineage (GTDB taxonomy): Bacteria > Pseudomonadota > Alphaproteobacteria > Rhodobacterales > Rhodobacteraceae > Ruegeria. The sequence goes on from NZ_JAGHRB010000003.1 coordinate 116,023, forward strand.
GACGCGATGGAGATGACGAGATCGTATAGGTCCGATGCACAACGCCACCCGGCTGCCCCGGCGCCGGAATTTCCAGCGTCAGGAACTGACCCGGATGGTAGGCGAACAAGGCACCGGACGGGGCGCGGAACGTAAAGCTGGCGGTATTTGGGGCCTCGGGCACGACCGAGACGCACTCCAGCGCCTCACTATCCTGCCAGATCGAGGCAACAGCGTTCAGGTCCTTCATCTCCGTCACTCCGCCGCCATCGTGTCAGGTGCTAGGTGGCGCGCCAGAGTGCTGCAATACCAATCGGTGAATTGCAAAACACCGGACTCCTGAATCCCCGAATACGGTCCCGGCACATAGGCCGGGCTGTTGATGCCCATCTGGTTGTCTTCCACCACACGGCGATCTTCGTCATTGGTGGCCATCCAGACCTCGGTCAGACGCTTGACGTCATAGTCGACCCCTTCGACCGCATCCTTGTTGACCAGCCATTTCGTGGTGACTTCGGTCTCGGTCGGGCTGACCGGCGTGATCCGGAAGACAATCGAATGATCGGCCAGGAAGTGGTTCCACGTGCTGGGATAGTGGAACTTCAGCAACGTCCCCGCATCGGCAAAGGGCGAACGGCCAAGAAAGCGGCGCACCGCGGATTTACCGTCCAGAGTATAGCTTTCCGCCCCTTCCTTCAGCGGCATGCGCGCCAGTCGGTATTGTCCGTCATCATGCAGATAGAACTGAGACGGCATGCCTGCGGCCTCACACCGGTCGAAGTGAGCTTGCATGAAGGCCGGAGTTTCACCCCCTTCGATACCGGTTACCGAGGGATCATCAGGGAAGGTCCGGCACAGCGAAGGGTGGTTGCCGCCGCAATGATAGCACTCGCGGTTGTTTTCCCAGACCAGCTTCCAGTTGCCCTTTTCGATGATCGTGCTTTCAAAGGCGACCTTGGCGTTGCTTAGATCATGCGGCTCCAGATAGGGACGCGCTTTGTTGGCGAAAGTGTCGAAATCGGGGGCTTCATCTGCAAGACAGATATAGACCAGCCCGGCCAGTTCCCGGCAGTGGACGGTTTTCAGCCCGTGTTGTTTGGGGTCGAAATCAGGGCCCATATCACGTGCCCATATCAATGAACCGTCAAGCTCATAGGTCCACTGGTGGTAGGGGCAGACCAGTTTGGGCGAGTTGCCCTTGGCCGCTTTGCAGATGATCGACCCGCGATGGCGGCAGTTGTTGTGGAAGGCCCGGATCTGGTTGTCCGCGCCGCGCACGATGATCACTTGGTATGCTCCTACAGTGTAGGTCACATAGTCGCCTGTTTTCACCAGTTCACATGCCGGAATGGCAAACAGCCAGTCGCGGTAGTGGATGGCCTCAAGATCCGCCTGAAAGACGTCTGGATCGGTGTAGAACGCCTGTTCAAGGGCATAGGCCGGGTTTCGACGCGCCAACAGGCTTTGAACGTTGCTCACTTCTGGCTCTCCTGCCGCGCCCCGCGGCTTAGCTTGGGCAGATGACACCAGAGGCCAGTCCGGAGCCGTGCGAGGATCACGTCCGAAACTTGTGCCCCCACCGCCACCCGCGGTTTGACATATATGCAAGGCTGGTTTCCGGACTTGAAAGGGGCTTGCGCCCGGTTTCGACACCTTCCCGGGATCCTCCTCCCAGTGGTCACCTGTCGAACCTGACCTTCCTTACCGTTGCGGGGGCAGCGCCGGAATTGCACCGGCTTCCCAATTCTCTGCCACCTGAGAATCAGACAGCAGCACCTCACACACGCAACCTACGCGGGGATGGAATCTCGGCTGAAAGCCTTGCGACATTTCCAGAAACAAAACAGACATGCCCAGCAGAAATGGAAACCTGAAACAGGGCTGCGGCTTGAGGCAAGAACAAAAAAATGGAATTCACCCGTGTTGTGATGTGTCCCAGAGATGCGCGTGCATGAAGGGCGCAATCGCAATTGTTTTGCCCCCCAGTTTTTCAACCGAACCTGCAATGAGCTCAAGCACCATCCATGCCTCGGGGATCGTCAGAAGGTTCGGATATGGCGTCTCTTTGTCGGTCGGCACAAACCCGAATAAGGGGTAGAATGTCGGCACGCCCAACACGAAGACAGCGTCTGTTCCAATGGACCTCAAGTGGTTGATGCTGGTCTCCATCATCTCTCTGCCAACACCTAGGCCTTGATGTTCGGGTGAGACACCGCAGGGCGCCAGAAGATAGCATTTAACGTCCGGTTGATCCTCAAAGACAAACGGGGTGAACATGACATTGCCCGCGATCTGCCCCATGCGCCTTACGCTGATTGAAATCGTTTCCGGATGCTCAAGGAGATCTTCGGCGAGTTGAGCGATTTCTTCACCTTCCGCTTCGCCAAAAGCCAGCCTATGCACATTCAAGATGGCTTCGGTTTCTGAACGGTTCATGTTCCATCCCTATCCTGAGCTAGACAGCCTGCGCGGCGTCATACGGCGCGACACTACCCGACCGACGCTCCAGAGGTTGCATTCGACGAGCTTCCGCAAGACCAGCCGCTCAGGTCAATATGTTTCTTCGTACAATCGGCAACGTGCGTCGGTGTCCAGATGTTCGGTTGTCGCGATCTCGGATTGTTTGTGGGCTTGGTAAACCTCGGCAAAGCCTTCGGGGAACCAGCCGGTCACAACCGGGTTGGAAACGAACCGGTCGAGTGCGTCTTCCAAGGTCTGAGGCAAGCGCACCAGCCCCCATTGTTTCAGCTCTGCGACGTCCAACAGCGAAAGATCCTCTTCAGTTGGAACGGGCGCGGGTAGCCCCTCTTCGATCCCCTGCGTTCCGGCCATGACAACCGCCGCAAGCGCCAGATGAGGCGAAGCTGCAGCATCCGCCGCACGGTATTCGATGTTGAACTGCCCCGCGATTGAGGCTGGGTCTTTTGCGGTCACAGGACAAATCCGCAAGGAAGCCTCGCGGTCGCGGAAACCCAGATTGTTGAAAGCAGCAGACCAACGATGCGGTGTCAGGCGTTCATATGAGATCACCGAAGGCGCAGTCAGAGCCAGGATCGCATCAAGATATTTCAGAACTCCGGCGGCGAAAGCGCTCGTCAGGTCCGACATGCCGCAAGGCCCGTCTTCGGCGTAGGTCAGCGGTGCGCCATTGTCGTCCACAAAGCTCATGTGGATATGGACCCCATTCCCAACGCTCGCGACATCGCGAATAGGGGTATAGGTGGCCCGCTCGCCATAGGCCTGTGCAGTCGCATAGGTCAGTTCACGCACCATGATGGCCGCGTCCGCCGCGCGAACACCCAGCTCGGGGCCGATGACGACCTCATATTGGTTTGGGCCGTATTCCTTCATGATCGAATCCGGCTTGAGACCGACCTGGGAAATCGCGTTGATCAAGGTCTCGCACAGATCACGCTGCAGGCCAAAGCCCCGGTGACCATAGGCTTCGTTGGCCTGGCTTGGCGGATCTTTCAGCTGGAACTCATGCTCGAACGCAGCCAATAGATTTGCTCCTGAGACCTTATGCAGCCGCTCCAGCGCCGCCCTCAAGAGACTGCGCGTGCAGAAGTCCCACGGGTCTCCGTCCAGCGTGACGATATCGCCCATAAGAAAGTGCAGGCCGGAGTCTTCGCCGAACTCGACCTTTGCCTCGGCCGTGGCGTCCGGGATCAGAAGAAGATCGCCCAGCGCGCCAAACGGGCTTTCGGCAATTCCGTCAAAGCAGTTGATCTGAACATTCGTGGGTGTCCACCCGACCCCACGCTGCAACCGCTTGTTCAGTTGATCCGCCGGAAAGGCCTTGCCTCGCATTTTCCCGGCAAGGTCTGAGGTGGCGACAAACATCAAGGGGGTTTTGGGCATCATGGGTTAGGGTCCTGATTGTGGGATCGCATGGCATCCCAGGCTTCGATGCGGGATTTCGTTTGGTCCCAGTTGTCTTCGGCAATACGCGTCACCAGCGCTTCGGTGACGGCAAGGGCCGCTGTGTACGTATCCCAGAGCGTGCCGCTTTCGATTGGAACTGGCAAGATTTCTGCCGCATGCCGGGATATGGGCGACAGCCATTTGTCCGTCATGAGGACAACGCGAACCCCTCGATCCTGCGCGGCAGTAGCGGCCAATCGCGCCAGCGCAGGTTGGTAACGGCGAAAATCGACCAAAAACAGGATATCCGCAGGCTTCATCCGCAGCAGGTATTCCGGCCAGACCTCATTGTTGGCCGGAAGATGATACACGCCGCTGCGGGTTTGGCGCAGGTGAAAGGACAAATGCTGCGCGATGGTGTCACTGATCCGACCGCCCAAGATATAGACATCGCTTTTAGGCTGGCTCAGTACCGAGCAAATGCGCTGAAACTGCGCCTCGGTGATGCCTTCTGCCGACAGCGCCATCTGAGACGAGGCGCGCGCGATGAAATCACGCAAGAACCCTCCATCGACACTGCGGCCCTCGCCATGCAGATCGGTTGGCGAGCGTTGGCCCTCTTTCAACTCGGACAACAAGGCACGCTGGAATTCCTGATAGCCCCCCAATCCGATCTTGGTAACAAACCGCGAGATCGACGGGGCCGAGACTTCGGCGCGCCGTGCGAGTTCCTGAATCGTGACCAGCCCCGCATAGGGGTAGTCGCTGAGCAAAGCAGCGGCCAGCTTGCGCTCGCTGGCGGTCATGTTTTCGGCCTTCGCTTCAATCCTCTGCCTAACAAGCAAGCGGCACCTCCTGATCTGAATGGATCGCATGGAATAAAAATTTCAGTCAATCTATTTTTCATTGACTCTGAAAAAACTTGTTCTCTAACGTGGGCCACATGAACACATCAGCCGCAACCCAAGAATTGCTGGTCGCCGGGGATCCCGCCCCGGTGGAATGGGTGAATCGTGACAGTGATGCAAAGATCGCGCTGCTCTGCGAACACGCCGGGCGCGCGATCCCGCAAAAGCTGAGCGATCTGGGTGTCTCGGAAGAGGTGCAGGCCAGCCATCGCGGTTGGGACATCGGGGCCGAGGCTGTGGCCCGGCAATTGGCTGACCTCCTACGGGCACCTTTGATCTTGCAACGCTACTCCCGCCTTGTGATTGATTGCAACCGCCCGATCGAAGCCCCGGATTCAATTCCGCCAAACAGCTTTGGAGAGCAGATCCCAGCCAATCTGAACTTGACGGCTGCGGATCGCACAGCGCGTCAGCGCGAGATTATGGCCCCTCTGAACGGTGCCATTGAAGATATGCTGGACCGTGCGCCGCGCGTGCTTGCGGTGTCGATCCACTCCTTCGCCGCACAAGTCGATGGTGAGGCGCGGCCTTGGCACGCTGGATTTCTGACGCGCGTTGACCCGACCACGGGGCAGGCCGCGATCGACCATATCTCGGCCCTACGTCCCGATCTGCATATGGCGTTGAATCAGCCCTATCAAATCGACAGCGAAAGCGACTGGTTCATACCTCGTTTCGCGGAACCTCGCGGACTAGCGCATTCGCTGGTCGAAATCCGCAATGACCTGATCCGCGATGCAAAAGGTGTCGAGGATTGGGCGCAGCTTCTCGCCGAGGCCTTTACCCGGATATTGGAGACCAAGACGTGAGTTTGACCCGCAATGTTCCACTGATCCCATCGCAATCTGCCCTGTTGTTCATTGACGTACAGAACTATTCGGCACATCGCGACGGCGCCGAATTCAAGGACATGCCTGAAGCCGAATTCAATGAGAAATACGGCTGGTATTTCGATCAACTGGACACCCGCGTGATCCCGAACATGCAGGCCATACAAGCCGCCTGTCGCACCGCCGGCGTCGAGGTCATGTACACCAATATCGAAAGCCTGACGCTCGACGGGCGCGACCGGTCACTGGACTACAAGATCACGGGTTTTCATGTTCCCAAGGGCAGCTGGGACGGAAAGGTCATTGACCAGATCGCGCCCCAAGGGGATGAGATCGTGCTGCCAAAGACTTCTTCTTCGGTATTTGTGTCCACGCATGTTGACTACATCCTGCGCAACCTTGGCGTTCGTCAGGTTGTTTTGTCCGGCCTTTTGACGGATCAATGCGTCGAAAGCGCCATCCGGGACGCGTGTGATCTGGGCTACCTTGTCACTCAGGTCGAAGATGCCTGCCTGACCCATACGCAGGACCGGCACGACAATTCTCTGCGCGCGATCAAAGGCTATTGCCGACAGGTCACCACAAAAGAACTGGTCGAGGAATTGGCCGGTGCTTGATCTGAACGGCATCACCAAGACCTTTGGCGGGGTCCACGCCGTCGAGGATGTGACCATGTCCGTCGCGCCGGGCGAGGTGCGCGGTCTGATCGGCCCCAATGGCGCAGGCAAGACGACGCTGGTCAACCTGATCTCTGGGCTGTTGACCCACTCGGCGGGTAGCTTGTCGCTGGATGGCGAGCCGCTGGACAACTTGCGCGCCCACGAACGCGCGGCGCGCGGTGTGGCGCGGACGTTTCAGAACCTGCGGGTCTTTCCAAGCCTCAGCGTCGCGCAAAACATCGACGTCGCCCGCTATTCCGGCCGCGGCGCCGAAATCGTCGACGCCGCGATCCCCGAGTTCGGTCTGTCGGACAAGCTCAACCAAAATGCGGGCTCGCTGGCCTACGGTCAGCTTCGGCGGCTTGAGATCGTGCGCGCGCTGGCCCTGAATCCAAGTGTTCTGATGCTGGATGAACCTGCGGCAGGCATGAACGAACAAGAGACCGAAGCGCTGGGTCGGTCGCTGACCTGGGTCCGGTCGCATTCGGACTGCGCAATCCTGGTGATCGATCACGATCTGAAATTCATCATGTCGCTATGCGACAGGATCACAGTTTTGAATATGGGCACCGTCATTGCCGAAGGTGCGCCCGAAGAAATAACCAAGAACCAAGAGGTTATCGACGCTTATCTTGGCGAAACCGATGAACGCGCCGCGTGATGCAGGCGGCTGTCAACAGGAGAACAAGTATGAAGAAGCTGACCCTTACCACTCTGACCGCCATGAGTTTGGCGATGCCGGCTGTCGCCGAAGACACGATCAAGATCGGGCTGGGCGTACCGATGACAGGTGATCTGGCGATCTATTCCGAATATCTCGGCGCGCGCTGCATGGCCGACATGATCAACGCCGATGGCGGTGCCGGAGGCAAGAAGATCGAAGTTCTGGTTCAGGATTCCGCAGGTGATACGCAGGCCGCGATCTCACTGGCGCAGAAGTTTCTGGACGAAGGCGTTGTGATGCTGGGCACCACGCCGTTCTCGGACACGATGATCCCGGTGGCGCAGATCGCCCAGCCTTACGGCGTTTCCATCTTCCAGCCGCAATCCACGCAGGTCGAGATGCACGCGGGCATCGTCGACAATTTCTTTACCGGCGTCTCGCCTGATCCGTTCACGGCAACGGCAGCTGCCAACCACGCGCTTAGCGAAGGCGTCAAAAATGTGGTTCTACTGACCTCGGACGAAGGCGGGTCGTGGTCCGCGCGTACCCCGCTGTGGTTCGGTCAAGTGATCGAAGAGGGTGGCGGCAAAGTACTGGCCAAGATGAACTTCAGCTTTGGCACATCGGACTGGTCGCCTCAGATCGCCGACATGAAAGCACTGGGTGAAGAGATCGATGCCGTTTATATTTCGTCGATCATGCCCGATATCGGTGTGCTGGTCCGACAGCTGCGCAGCGCCGGGATTGATGCGTGGGTCGTAGGCTCGGATGGCTTTGATGACCCCTCATTGGATGCGGTCGCCGCCGATGATCCTTCAATCCTGGACAAAGTGTTCTTTGCCACGCTGGCACCCAGCCATGACGAAAGCGCCGTGGTCAAGTTCATGGCTGATTGCAAGGAAATGGGTCATGATGTGCCCGGACTGTTCCCGGCCACCGGTGCCGACACAGTCAAGGCCGTTGCCTGGGCGGTCGAAACCTCCGGCAGCAGCGACCCGGCGGTGATTGCGGAAACGATCCGTACAGCCGACTCGATCCCAGTGCTGACAGTCGACAGCATTTCGTTCAAGGACACGAAAACCTATGCCCAGCGCACGATCCCTGTGATTGGCTACAAAGATGGCAAGAGGGTTCTGATCTCCAACGAAATTCCCGAAAACACACCGAAAGACTGGAACTGAGCCAAAAGACGGGGGTGGTTCCAGCCCCCGTTTCCAATCCGATGCTGAATGTTGAAAACCTAATAGTTTCTCACGGTCCGATCGAGGCCGTGCACGGCATCTCTTTCGCCGTGGACAAGGGCCGCTGTGTGTCCTTGCTGGGCCCCAATGGCGCGGGCAAGACCTCGACCATCTCGGCACTGATGGGTGTGGTCAAGTCCTCGGGCCGGATCACCTTTGACGGGGCCGATATCTCTGCGTTGCCTGTGGAAGCCCGCGTGCAGGCGGGTATGTCCGTGGCGCCCGAAGGGCGGCGGATCTTCTCGAACCTGAGCGTCGAGGAAAATCTGGTGCTCGGCGGAGCAACGCGTTCTGACCGCACTGCTAAGGAAGCCGACATCGCCCACTGGCTTGAGACCTTTCCGATCCTTGGCGAACGCAAAGACCAACCCGCCGGCACCTTGTCGGGCGGTGAGCAGCAGATGCTGGCCATTTCCCGCGCCTTGATGACACGCCCCAAGATCCTGCTGCTGGACGAACCCAGCCTGGGTCTGGCCCCCAAGATCGTAAGCCAGATTTTCCAGATGATCGAACAGCTGAAGGCGCAGGGAATGACGATCCTTCTGGTCGAACAGAACGCAACGCAAGCGCTGCGCCTGTCGGACTACGCCTACCTTCTGAACAACGGACGGATCGTGGCCGAGGGGACGAAGGAAACACTGGGCCAAAGCAGCGCGCTTATGGCGGAACTGACGGGGATCGCCTGACATGGAATATGTGGCCCAGCAGATGATGAACGCGCTCGCCTTTGGTGCTGAATATGCGCTGATTGCACTCGGTCTTGCGATTGTCTTTTCGATCATGGGGCTGGTGAACTTTGCCCATGGTGAGGTGATCGCGGTTGGCGGCTACACAATGGTAGCCTTTGCCGCACTGGCACTGAACAACCCGTTCATCGTGATAGGCGGAGCGATCGCCGCTGCGATCCTGATGTCCCTTCTGCTTGAACGCGTGGCGTTCCGACCCGTGCGATACGCGGACCCGACAACCGGTCTGCTGACCGCCTTTGGTGTCTCAATCATTCTGCAAAACGTGTTTCTGCTTGCAGTCTCACCACGCCCCGTGGCCGTGACATCGTTGTACTTCCTCGACTGGCCCGTGCAGCTTTTCGGCGTTCAGGTATCCTCCCTTCAGGTGTTCGAGGCGGTGACGACGGTACTGGTGATCGTCGGACTGATGCTGTTTCTCAAACGCACAACACTGGGTCTGGCCATGCGCGCTGCCTCCTTGGATTTTGAGATGGTCCGGATGGTCGGCGTCAAATCCAACAGGGTGTTTGCAGTGGCCTTCATGGTGTCGGGCCTGCTTGCCGGGCTGGCCTGTATCTTCATCATGGCGCGGCGTGGGTCGGTTGATCCGCATTTGGGGTTCAACCCGGTCCTCAAGGCCTTTGTGGCTTGCGTCGTCGGAGGGTTCGGCAGCCTGCCCGGAGCCGTGCTGGGCGGCTTTCTTCTTGGCGCCATCGAGGTCGCGATGCTGGTCCTGCTACCGCAGGAATATGGCGGTATGAAAGACGCTTTTGTCTTTGGAATCATAGCCCTTGTTCTGGTCTGGAGGCCGGATGGCATCCTGTCGCCCCCCACTGAGAAGGGGGACAAGATATGATTCTGAACCCCAGTCAGAAACGCGGGCTGGTGGGCGCTGCGATCCTAGCCGTCGTATTGATCGCGATTGGGCTGATCGTGACCTATTTCGGCTCGCGCTACCAACTGCGGCTGGTCTATAGCGCCTATGTGAACCTGCTGGTCGTATTGGCTATGCAGGTGTTCATGGGCAACGCGCGCCTGACCAACCTCAGCCACAGTGCCTTTATGGGGATCGGTGCCTATGTGGCCGCGATCTGCGTGACGCCGGTAACGGTCAAATCCATTTCTCTTCCGGATGCGCCTTGGGGGTTGAATGCCTTTTCGTTGGACCCGGTCAGTTCGGCACTGCTTGCGATAGTGATCACCGCTGTTCTGGCCCTGATCGTTGGGCTGTTTGTCGTGCGCCTGACGGGATCTGGCGTGACCATCTTTTCCCTAGCCGTCCTGGTCATCGTGCATTCGGTATTCCTGTACCGCACCGACATTTTCAAAGGAAATCAGGCGTTTTTCGGCATTCCGCAGGTGTTTTCACTGACGTCAATCGTGATCTTGTCCGTGTTCGTCGTGTTCATCGTGCGCCTTTTTCGCGAAAGCCGCTGGGGCATCCAGCTGCGTGCTTGCGCCGATGATGAGGTCGGAGCCGCCGCAATGGGTGTAAACATTCGCCGGTTACGCCTGATTGCCTGGGTCCTGTCAGCCATACTGCTTGCAGTCGCCGGGATTGCCTACGCGTATTTCCTTGGCACGATCAGCGCGCGGCCCTTCTATTTCAACCACGTCTTCCTGACACTCGCCATGCTGATCCTTGGGGGAATGCGGACGGTCACAGGTGCGGTTCTGGGCACGCTTTTGATCTCGTTCGGGTTGGAATGCGTGCGTTGGCTGGAAACCGGCCCGGTCCTGCTGGGCATCGACCTGCCCGAAGTGCTGGGCCTGTCGGGTATTGCTCTGGGAACAGTCATTGTACTGACTATGGCCCTGCGCCCCGGAGGGATCATGGGTGATCAAGAAATCGAAGACCTGGTTCTGAAAAAACAGGAGTAAGTCATGGGTTGCAACCACACTATTCACAAACACAACCACCATTTCGGCTGGGACAACTCCATCGAACCCGTCCTGAGCGTCGACCCCGGCGAGACCGTTGAGGTCGAAACCATCGACAGTTCGGGCGGGCAGTTGAACGCTTCCTCGACCCTGGCCGATCTGGGCAAGCTGTCTTTCGACGCGGTCAATCCGGTCACGGGGCCGATCCACATCAATGGGGCCGAGCCCGGTGATACGGTTGCCGTGACCTTTCTGGATTTCAAGCCTTCGGGCTGGGGTTGGACCGCCAACATCCCCGGTTTTGGCCTGCTGACCGATCAGTTTCCCGACGCAGCCCTGCATATCTGGAACTATGACGCCAATGCAATGACCCCTGCCCTGTTCGGCCCGGGTGGGAAGGTACCGCTGAAGCCGTTCGTCGGCACAATCGGCCTGGCGCTGGCCGAGCCGGGTCTGCACTCCGTCGTCCCTCCCCGTCGTGTAGGCGGCAATCTGGACATCCGCGACAATTGCGTGGGCACAACGCTATACCTCCCGGTTGAAGTGGCGGGTGGGATGCTGTCTTTGGGGGACACCCATGCGGCACAAGGCGATGGCGAGATTTGCGGCACCGCCATCGAAAGCCCTATGGACGTGGCCATCAAAGTCGACCTTCTCAAAGGCGAAAACCTGCCCTATCCCCGGTTTGAAACCAACGGCCCCGTCACCCGCCATTTCGATGCCTCCGGCTACAAGGCGACAACAGGCATAGGCGAGGACCTCATGCAGGCCGCCCGCGATGCGGTGGCGGGCATGGTCGATTGGATCTCGGCCACGACGGGGATGTCAGCTCTTGATGCCTACATGCTCTGCTCGGTCTGCGGCGACCTACGGATCAGTGAGATCGTTGACATCCCGAACTGGACGGTCTCATTCTACTTTCCGAAGATAGTTCTGGACTGAGGAACGCCTAAATGGCCGGTAGTCGTAAATCTCCGTAATCCGAGAAATCAAACTCCGCGCCCTCACCTCAGCCACATTTCGAATAACCGCAGCTTCTGCACGTCATGCAGCCTTCTATCATCACCATGTCATACTGCCCACAGGATGGGCATGCCTTGCCGCGCGGTGCATCCATGTTGACGACCTGTGCCTGAGGGTCGGACTTCAGTCCCATCCCCTCTCCCTCCAGGAAGCCGATGTTGACCATGTGCTGCTCGATCACCCCGCCAATTGCTGCCAGGATCGAGGGAATATATTTGCCCTTCACCCAGGCTCCACCGCGCGGATCGAACACGGCCTTCAGCTCCTCGACCACGAACGACACATCCCCGCCCCGCCGGAACACGGCCGAGATCATGCGGGTCAGCGCCAGCGTCCAGGCGTAATGCTCCATATTCTTCGAGTTGATGAACACTTCGAACGGACGGCGACGGCCTCCGATGACAATATCGTTGATCGTCAGATAGATCGCATGCTCACTGTCGGGCCATTTCAACTTGTAGGTCGACCCCTCTAGCGACTGCGGGCGGTCCAGCGGCTCGGACATGTAAACGACGTCACCGCCATCGACCTCATGCGGGGCAGCCGCACTTTCGCCCGGCGCCGTATCGGCACTTTCCGATACGGTCAGGACCGAGCCGGTCACATCATTGGGGCGATAGGTCGTACAGCCTTTGCAACCCTGATCCCAGGCCTGCATGTAGACATCCTTGAAAGCATCAAAACTGATATCCTCAGGGCAGTTGATCGTTTTGGAGATCGAACTGTCGATCCATTTCTGCGCCGCGGCCTGCATTTTCACGTGATCGGACGGAGACAGCGTTTGAGCATTCACGAAAAACTCCGGCAGGTCCTTGTCGCCAAACTTGTCGCGCCACATCTGCACGGCATAGTCCACCACCTCTTCTTCGGTGCGCGAGCCATCCTTCTGCAACACCTTACGCGTGTAGGCATAGGCAAAGACCGGCTCGATCCCCGACGACACGTTCCCAGCATAGAGAGAGATCGTGCCCGTCGGCGCGATCGAGGTCAGCAAAGCGTTACGGATCCCATGCGCGCGGATTTCATCGCGCACATCGTCATCCATCTGCTGCATCGTGCCGCTGGCGAGGAACTTCTCGGCATCGAACAAGGGAAACGCCCCCTTCTCCTTCGCCAATTGCACCGAGGCCAGATACGCGGCGCGGGCGATCGCGTGCAACCAGCGCTCGGTTTGACGCGCCGCCTCGTCAGAGCCATAGCGCAGGCCCAGCATCAAAAGCGCATCCGCCAGACCTGTCACACCCAGTCCGATGCGGCGCTTGGCCTGCGCCTCGGCCTCTTGTTCGGGCAGAGGGAATTTCGACGCGTCCACCACATTGTCCATCATGCGCACAGCGGTAGCGACCAGCTCTTTCAGAGCGTCCTCGTCCAGATGCGCGGCGTCTTCGAAAGGTTCAGCCACCAACCGGGCCAGATTGATCGATCCCAACAGGCACGCGCCATAAGGAGGCAGAGGTTGCTCGCCACAGGGGTTGGTCGCGGCAATCGTTTCGACATAGCTCAGATTGTTGGCCGCGTTGATGCGGTCGATGAAGATCACGCCTGGCTCCGCATAGTCATAGGTCGCCTGCATGATCTTGTTCCACAGGTCCCGCGCCTGAACGGTGTGATAGACCTTTCCGCCGAACACCAGCTCCCACGGGCCGTCGGCTTTGACGGCCTCCATGAACGGGTCAGTCACCAGCACCGACATGTTGAACATGCGAAGGCGCGCCGGGTCAGACTTGGCAGTGATGAACTGTTCGATATCCGGATGATCGCAGCGCATCGTCGCCATCATCGCGCCCCGGCGCGAGCCTGCGGACATGATCGTCCGGCACATGGCGTCCCAAACATCCATGAACGACAACGGCCCCGATGCATCCGCAGCGACGCCTTTCACATCCGCCCCACGCGGGCGGATGGTCGAGAAATCATAACCGATCCCGCCACCCTGCTGCATGGTCAGCGCGGCCTCTTTCAGCATATCGAAAATACCGCCCATGCTGTCGGGCACGGTGCCCATGACAAAACAGTTGAACAGGGTCACCTGTCGCGCGGTCCCAGCGCCTGCGGTGATGCGGCCGGCAGGCAGGTATTTGAAATCCTCCAGCGCGGCGTAGAACTTTTCTTCCCAATGCGCCGGGTCAGCCTCAACCCGCGCCAGATCGCGCGCGATACGTCGCCAGCTGTCCTCGATCGTCTGGTCGATGGGCGTGCCATCCGCCTGTTTAAAGCGGTATTTCATGTCCCAGATCTGCTCGGCGATGGGGGCGGCAAAGCGGCTCATTGGTGATTCCTATTCAGCTGCGAGGCATACAAGATAGACCAAATTGGCCACCTAGCGCTACTATGACTTGATGCAATAACCCGTTAGCCCTACCTTCTTAACCAATTCCTTTGGGGCGACTCTGTGGGTAAGCTGTGGATAATTTCGTAAACCTCGTCAAACTTTCGGTCGGGTCCGACAGCGTCGACACGCTGATGGCTTGGCAGGACAGCCGCAAGCCGCTTTACGCGGATGGCTGCCCGCGCCACGTGACGCGCATGTGGCCAAAGCGCGAGGCCGAGATCCTGAACGGAGGTTCGATCTATTGGGTGATCAAAGGCGTAATCCAATGCCGCCAGCGTATCCTGCGCCTTGATGAGGTACGCGGTGAGGACGGTATCCGTCGCTGCGCCATTGTTCTCGACCCCGAGGTGCATCGCACCCAGAACGCGTTAAAACGCCCCTTTCAAGGCTGGCGTTATCTGAAACCCGAAGACACCCCTGCCGATCTTCCAAAAACGCGTGAGCAGGACGACGCCCTGCCCGACGACCTGAACCGCGCTCTGGCCGAAATCGGCATATTGTAGTCAGCGCAGGCGATCCAACAGCTCGGACAAAACCGCTTTGTCGCCAGCATCGTAGCTCGCCACACGGCTGCGCCACAGGGTCGCTTGCGATTGCAGGATGAGACCGTCCGACAGGATCTTCAGGTGATTGGCCCGCAATGTTTCACCGGTCGAGGTGATATCGGCAACGGCCTCGGCGGTTTCGTTCATCACGGTACCTTCGGTCGCGCCCTGGCTGTCGACCAGAGCATAGTCGGCCACCCCGGCATCGGTCAGAAACTCACGCACCAAACGGTGGTACTTGGTCGCAATCCGCAGCCGGTGACCATGTGTTCTGCGGAACGCAGCGGCGGCTGCATCCAGATCGTCCAGCGTATCCACATCCACCCAACAGGCAGGAGTGGCGATGATCAGATCCGCCTTGCCAAAGCCAAGCGCGGCAATTTCTTCAACCTGTTGTTCCCAGCGCGGCAGCTTTTCCTGCACAAGGTCAACGCCCGTGACCCCCAGGTGAATACGACCCGCAGCCAGTTCACGCGGGATTTCCCCCGCCGACAGCAGGATCAACGAGACATCCTCGATCCCCTCGACCTTACCCGCATATTCCCGATCCGACCCGCTGCGCGACAGAGTGATGCCGCGCTTTTCGAACCACGAGAAAGTTTTCTCCATCAACCGGCCCTTAGAGGGCACGCCCAGTTTCAGGCTCATTGCGCGTCCTCCTCGATCTCAAGCATCAGGTCGGGGCGGATGACGCCGCCAACAGCCGGGATTTCTTCGCCACTGCCCAACTGCCGGGTCAGCGCATCATAGCGCCCGCCAGTGGCGATCGGAGGCAGATCGGGGCGACCTTCGGC
Source organism: Ruegeria sp. R13_0 (assembly GCF_017743995.1). GTDB lineage: Bacteria > Pseudomonadota > Alphaproteobacteria > Rhodobacterales > Rhodobacteraceae > Ruegeria. The sequence goes on from NZ_JAGHRB010000003.1 coordinate 131,471, forward strand.
GTAAAAGCCAAAGACAAACCCGTCGTAATACTCCATCGAGGTCCGGCCATACGCAGCCTCGAAATCCAACCGTTCAACATCCACACCCCGCGCCTGCATCGCTGCGATCCGGGCTTCAAGCCGATCAAGAGCCTGCGTGATTTGCGGCAGGTCGACCGCCACATCGCGCAGCTGTTCAAGCGCGAATGGCATGGTCTCACGCACATTCAACAACGTCTCCAACCCGGCCAGTTCGTTGTCTGAGATGGGGGGCGTGTCGCGATCTTCACGCAGCGCTTCAATCCGCGCCTCGATCTCGGACGCACGACGCTTCCCGATCATCGGAATGTCGTTGTCCAGAGGATCTGCGGCATTCAGCAACGCGTCTCGCCCTTCGGGACCGGGTTTGCGGCCGGCAAACCGATCCAGAAGAATACGGAACCGGCGGGGGCGCCACAGATGTCGCATCAGGGCGGTCTTGCGACGCTCGGTCGTGCGAAGGCCCTCGACGGCTGCGGTCAGAATTCCGATATCCCCGGTCGCTGCCCGCAAAGGCAGACCCCGCAACTGCAAAGCAAACAGCGAGAACACCTCGGCGTCCGCACCGGATGGGTCGTCGCGATCAAAGACCTCATAGCCCACCTGGATATATTCATTCGACCGATCCGGGTCATGTTCCTGACGGCGAAAGACCTCTCCGGAATATGTATAGCGCGCGGGTTCTGCGCCGTCGCTCATGTGCATCTGCACCACCGGCAGAGTGAAATCCGGGCGCAGCATCTGCTCGCCCCGCAGAGCGTCCGACGTGACATAAGCGCGCCCGCGGATGTCTTCGCCATAGAGGTCCAGCAAGGTCTCGGCCGGTTGCAACAGAGGCGTATCGACCACCTGCGCGCCTGCGGCCTCGAACCGGACACGCATCATCGCGGCGCGGGCCTGTATCTGGGAACGGTTGGCCATGGCTCAGTCCTGACTGTCCAGAATTTCGCGCACTTTTGCGACCAGATCACCGCGCGGCACTTCGAACTGGCTGGGGCGTTCTTTCCATTCCTCCAGCGTGGCGCTTTCGGCAATTTTCGCACCGAGGATCAGGTCTTTGATCTGAACGATGCCATTCGCCTTTTCGTCACCACCTTCGATCACTGCGATGGGAGAATTCCGTTTGTCCGCATATTTCAACTGATTGCCGAAGTTCTTCGGATTGCCCAAGTAGACTTCGGCCCGAATGCCGGCATTCCGCAGCTCAGCCACCATCGCCTGATAGTCGGCCATACGGTCGCGATCCATAACGGTGACGACCACAGGCCCTGTCGCCTGCGCGCTGAGACGACCCTTTTCGCGCAAAGCGGCCAGCAGGCGGTCAACACCGATCGACACACCCGTCGCAGGCACTTCCTGCCCGGTAAAGCGCTTGACCAGATCGTCATAGCGCCCGCCACCCGAGACCGACCCGAACTGCCGCTTGCGGCCTTTCTCGTCGAAGATCTCAAAGGTCAACTCGGCCTCATAGACGGGGCCGGTGTAGTAGCCCAAGCCACGCACGACCGACGGATCAATCTCGATCCGGTCCGAACCGTAGCCGCCTGCGTCCAGCAGTGACCCGATCTGTTCCAGTTCGGCAATACCGTCTGCACCGATCTTGCTGTCACCAACGGCCGCGCGCAGGTTCGCAAGCGTTCCGGCGGTATCCGCAGCTTTGGAGGTCAGGAAGGCAAGCACAGGCTCGGCCTGATCATCGCTCAGACCCACACCGTCGATAAATGCACCCGAGGCATCCAGACGGCCTTTGGTCAGCAGTTCGCGCACACCGGCCTCACCGACCTTGTCGAACTTGTCGATGGTGCGCAGAACGTTGTCGCGGGCGGCGGCGTCTTCACCCAGCCCCATTGCCTCAAGCACACCGTTCAGAACCTTGCGGTTATTGACCCGCACCAGATAGTCGCCGCGCGGAATGCCGACAGTCTCCAGCGTGTCCGACAGCATCGCGCAGATCTCGGCATCCGCAGCCATCGAGGCGGTGCCGACCGTATCCGCATCGCACTGATAGAATTGACGATACCGCCCCGGCCCCGGCTTTTCATTGCGCCAGACCGGACCCATCGCGTAGCGGCGATAGGGCGTCGGCAGGTCGTTGCGGTGCTGAGCGTAGACGCGGGCCAGAGGCGCGGTCAGATCATAGCGCAGGGCCATCCAATCACCGTTTCCGCCCTCGTCAAATTCCTGCCACGCAAAGACGCCTTCGTTCGGGCGATCCACGTCGGGCAGGAATTTGCCCAGCGCCTCGACAGTCTCGACCGCGCTGCTCTCTAACGCGTCGAACCCGTACCGATGATACACGCCCGCAATCGTCCGCAGCATCTCGGTGCGCTGCGTGACTTCCTCGCCGAAATAGTCACGGAACCCTTTCGGCGTTACGGCCTTGGGGCGGGGCTGTTTCTTGGGCTTGGCCATCGGGGGCGTCCTTCACGGGTCATGTTCCGCGCGCGGTCTATCTCATGGCCCGCATCGGGGCAAGGCGCGCTTTCGCTGGTCTTGGCTTTGCAGGCCCGCTATGACCGTCCCTGAAGGAGACCCAAATGCAGCATCTGGAAGAACAGATCGCCCACCTGACCCGCACGGTCGAAGAGCTGAACACCGTCGTCACAAGCCAGCAATCCGAGATCGACCGCCTGACGCGCCGCGTCGAAATGCTGCTGCAGCGCGAGGCTGAACGGGCGCAAGAAGGCTCGGGCGGGGTTGTGTTTGGAGACGAACGCCCACCCCACTATTGAGAGGCTTCGGGATGGAGAGCCAAGGCATGGATGACCGCTGCGTGTGGATTGCCACGACGATGAACGGCATCAATATTGAATCTGTGCTGCGCAAAGAGTTCGGTGACAGATGGAAAGCCAGACGGTCTGCGGAAGATGTCGAATGGTCCAACCGGATGGTGGATGAGGCAGCTCAAACATGGAGACGTGGAGACGTTTTGACCGCCGAGCAAGTCGGGGTCGTCTGGTTCTACAATTCCAAAGCTGAATACCACACCGATCCTTTTATCAACGGCGGTGGCTACCCGCTTGTCTCAGAAACCACCAAATCGGTCCTGGAGCAGTTCGATCTGGGGCATACGGTGTTTCACCCGTTGAGGCTGTTGGACCCGACAGAAACAGTGCCGACAACGTCCGAACCTTACTACCTTCTCAACGTGTGTAACAAACGATCCATGGGAAACTATGAGGCTCTGGGTCCAGAAGGAGACCTTCGCGCGCCACTCAACTGTCGAGGGGGCGGAGTTGTATATCTTCCAAGAGGCGGTAAGGAAAAAGACCTAGTGGTTTTACCCGAGGCACTGAACGGCCCGGATATCTGGATTGACCCCAAAGTCCCTAGTATCCTCTTCCTCTCCGAAGCCCTCGCCTCGGGCCTGAAAACCGCCGGAGTGGACAAAGGCTGGGGGCTGGTCCGGGCGTCGGTCGGCACGCTCTAGCGCCGACTGCCGAGACCGCCAAACTCACAACCCCAGCGACGATTTCACCGCATTGTCGACAACCCCACCCAGAAGAGCGTTTTTATCCGCAGCACAACCCTCGGACAGAGCGGCAATGAACGCTTCGCGCAGTTGCGCTTTGTCTTCATCCGTGGCGGCGTGGTCTTCGATATTGATCTGACGATTATAGAGCGACAGGGCCGTCATTTTGCCCACGACCTCGACCACAAAGGCCTCATCCCCGTCCGCCTCTTCGGCGATTGAGGCGCAGGTGTAGTGCATGACAGGCAGGGCATCTTGCACCATCTGTTCGGCGGCTTCGTCGGCAAAAGTACAAACCGGAGCCACCAAAAGGGATGCCAAGACAACAGGCTTGAGAGTTTTCATCCGCATTGCAATCACTTCCAGTTATGTCCGATAATCGCACCGGCCACACCGCCGATTGCCGCGCCCTTGCCGTCACCGATCAGGGCCCCAACTCCGGCGCCGATCAATGCGCCTTCGATTGTCTGTTTTTTCTTTTTGTCATCTGCAAAAGCCGCAGTCGCCACAGATAGCGAGATCACCCCCGCCAATACCAGCGCTTTGGAGCCCATAGCTGAAAGTGCCAAACCCTAACCCTCCTGTTTCACCTGTCGCAGAGTGTGCTGATACAGCCTAGCCGGGTGACATCACTGTGGCAACAAAGCCGGGATCAGACCTCTTCCACAGACAGAACGCCATCCAGCGACTTGATCGCGCCTTTGATCTGCGGGTTGATCGGGAAGTCCTGCCCCAAATCCATCTCGACATCGCCTGGCAGTCCTGGGTCCATCAGACACAGCTGGATCGGCCCCTTGGCAGCCCCCTTCGCAGCACTGGCGGCATCCGCTAGCACGGTTGCCACCGTGGGCAACACCTGCGGCTGATCGACGAAAATGCGCAGGCCGGTCGCACCCGCCTCGGCCACAACCGAATCCACCGGACCAACCGAACGACCCAGCAGTTTCAACTGATCGGCCTCCATCGTCGCTTCGGCGGTCAGAACCACCTGCGCGCCCGTCTCAAGATACTCGCGCGACTTCTCCAGCGTTTCCGAGAACAGCGTGACCTCATACGCACCGGTTGGGTCCGAAAGCTGCGCAAAGGCAAAGCGGTTACCTCGGGCCGATTTCCGTTCCTGCCGGCCGGCAACAACCCCGGCCATCTTCGCGATCAGAGGGCCAGAGCGGGCTTTTTCCGTCACCTCATCCAGGGTCAGCACCTGTTTGCGTTTCAGCGCAGGCATGTAGTCGTCCAGCGGGTGGCCCGACAGGTAGAACCCGATGGCTTTGAACTCTTCGCTCAGGCGTTCGGCAGGCAGCCAATCCGGCGTCGGCGACAGGCGCGGTTCGGGCAGGTCGTCCCCGGCCTCACCAAACAATGACACCTGGTTCGAGTTCTTCTGTTCGTGGATCGCCGTCGAATACTGCACAAGCGGATCGAGGCTTTCGAACACGCGGCGGCGGTTCTTGTCCAACTCGTCGAAGGCCCCGGCCCGTGCCAGCATCTCCAACGGGCGCTTGCCGACCTTTTTCAGATCAACGCGGCGGGCAAAGTCGAAGAGGTTGACGAAAGGTTTGTCGCCCCGACCGCCGACCACAAGGCTCATCGCCTCGACACCGACGTTTTTCAACGCGCCCAGCGCATAGACAAGATGCCCATTGTCCACATCAAACGTGGCCTGAGAGCGGTTTACACAAGGCGGGATATACGGCAGCTCCAATCCCTTGCGGACCTCTTCAAAGTAGACGGCCAGTTTATCGGTCAGGTGGATATCGCAGTTCATGACGCCTGCCATGAACTCAACCGGATGGTTCGCCTTCAGCCAGCCGGTCTGATAGCTGACCACCGCATAGGCGGCCGCGTGGGATTTGTTGAATCCGTAGTTGGCGAATTTCTCCAAAAGGTCGAACACCTCAGAGGCTTTCTTGGCATCCACGCCATTTTCCGCCGCACCCTTTTCGAATTTCGGGCGCTCGGCATCCATCGCCTCTTTGATCTTTTTACCCATCGCACGGCGCAGCAAGTCAGCGCCGCCAAGCGAGTACCCGGCCATCACCTGAGCGATCTGCATCACCTGTTCCTGATAGACGATGATGCCCTGCGTTTCCTCAAGGATATAGTCGATCAGAGGATGCACGGATTCGATTTTCCGCTGCCCGTTCTTGACCTCACAATAGGTCGGGATGTTCTCCATCGGGCCGGGACGGTACAGCGCAACGAGGGCCACGATATCCTCGATACAGGTCGGCTTCATGCGCTTGAGCGCGTCCATCATGCCCGAGGATTCCACCTGGAACACCGCTACCGTTTTGGCCGCGGAATAGAGCTTATACGTCGCCTCATCATCCAGCGGGATGGCGTTGATCTGGTTCTCGGCCCCTTCAGCTGGTTCATAGAGTTCTGTCCCGTCCGCCGCGACATGCAGAGGCCGCCCGGATTTGAAGATCAGATCCATCGCGTTCTGGATCACAGTCAGCGTTTTCAGACCCAGAAAGTCGAACTTCACCAGCCCGGCCTGTTCCACCCATTTCATGTTGAACTGGGTCGCAGGCATATCGGAGCGTGGATCCTGATAAAGCGGTACCAGCGCGTCCAAAGGCCGGTCGCCGATCACAACCCCCGCCGCGTGGGTCGAGGCGTTCCGCAACAGCCCTTCGACTTGCTGGCCGTAATTCAGCAACCGCTCCACAACCTCTTCATTCCGCGCTTCTTCGCGCAGGCGCGGTTCGTCCTTCAGGGCCTTTTCGATCGAGACCGGCTTCACTCCCTCAACCGGGATCATCTTGGACAGCCGGTCGACTTGCCCATAAGGCATCTGCAAAACCCGCCCGATGTCACGCACGGCAGCCTTGGACAGCAATGCACCAAAGGTGATGATCTGCCCCACCTTGTCACGCCCATATTTCTGCTGAACGTAGCGGATCACTTCTTCCCGGCGATCCATACAGAAGTCGATATCGAAGTCGGGCATTGAGACCCGCTCAGGGTTCAGAAACCGTTCGAACAGCAAGCTGTAGCGCAGCGGGTCAAGGTCGGTGATCGTCAAGGCATAGGCCACCAGAGATCCCGCACCCGAGCCCCGCCCCGGCCCCACCGGAATGTCATGATCCTTGGACCATTGGATAAAGTCCGCAACGATCAGGAAATAGCCGGGGAACCCCATGCCTTCGATGATCCCAAGCTCAAAATCCAGACGTTCCTGATATTCCTCGGGCGTCACCGCATGAGGGATCACGGCCAGACGTTTCTGCAGACCCTCATTCGCAATGCGGCGCAGTTCGGCCACTTCATCATCGGCAAACTTGGGTAGGATCGGGTCACGACGATAGGCCATAAAGGCGCAACGGCGCGCGATCTCGACCGTGTTCTCGATGGCCTCAGGCAAATCTGCAAACAGGGTCACCATTTCCTGCTGCGACTTGAAATAATGCTGCGCGGTCAGACGGCGGCGACCGGCTTGCTGATCGACATAGGCCCCCTCGGCGATACAGATCAGCGCATCATGGGCCTCATACATATCCGAGGTCGGAAAATAGACGTCATTGGTGGCGACCAGAGGCAGGTTCTTGGCATAGGCCATCTCGACATGGCCGCGCTCGGTCAGGCGCTCTGCCTCAGGCTGGCCGTCCTCGCCCGGATGGCGTTGCAGTTCAATATACAAACGATCCGGGAACATCCCCGCCAACCGGTCGACCAGAGCCTCAGCCGCCGGGCGCTGACCTTGCTGCAGCAAAATCCCCACTGGGCCTTCTGGTCCACCCGTCAAACAGATCAGACCCTCCGACCGATCCGCCAGCTCCTCCAACGTGACCTGCGGCAACTGCCCGCCCTTGTCCACATAGAGGCAGGAACTGAGCTTCATGAGGTTCTCATATCCAACCTCGGACTGCGCCAGCAGCACCAGAGGCGCAGGCGCTTTCGGCTTCTCACCGGGTTGCGGCTGCACATAGGTTAGATCAACCTGACAGCCCATGATCGGCTGTATCCCTGCCCCGCTGGCAGTGACAGAAAACTCCAAAGCCGAGAACATCGAATTGGTGTCGGTCACTGCAACGGCGGGCATCTCTGCCTTCTCGCAAAGGCCGGGCAGCTTCTTCAGCCGCACAGCGCCTTCCAGCAGGGAATATTCAGTGTGAACGCGAAGGTGAATGAATCGAGGGGTACTGCTCATACCCCGCAAGTTATCCCAGTCAGCAGCGACGAAAAAGCGGGAACCGACTCTGTGGACTGCTTAAAAAATCAGCAGAGATTATTCTGATTTTTTAGAAGGTGCTTCGGGCCAGACTCGGCACCGCTTCAAAAATGGTCTTTATTTACAAGTGCCTGACTTCTAAACAACTGCAACATTCACAGGCCGTGCGGGTCCAATGGTGCATCATATAGGCAGTTTTTCTTGCCAGATAAGGTGCGCTGTTTCTAACATCTGACGGCAAGCACTTCGCCCGCCACTCTTTCTACGTCGCATCGAAGGAGGGCCCAACGGGCGCAACCGGGTAAGGCGACGGGTTTCACGAATGGACATCACGTTTCTTCTGAACGGAGAGACAGTGGAGCTGACGGATGTCAGTCCGACGGTCACCCTGCTTGACTGGCTGCGTGAGGAGCGTGGCCTGACCGGCACGAAAGAAGGCTGCAACGAAGGCGATTGCGGCGCCTGCACCGTGATGGTCACCGACGAGGGCAGCGCCAAGGCATTGAACGCATGCATCCTGTTCTTGCCCCAACTGCACGGCAAAGCCGTCCGCACCGTCGAGGGCGCAAGCGGCCCAAACGATGAACCTCATCCAGTCCAGAGCGCAATGGTCGACCTGCACGGCTCACAATGCGGCTTCTGCACCCCCGGCTTTGTGATGTCGATGGTTGCCAGTCACGCAAATGGCGCAACCGACCACGACACCCAACTGGCGGGTAACCTGTGCCGCTGCACCGGCTACGCCCCGATCATCCGCGCCGCGAAAGCCGCCGAGCCGCAACCCGTCCCGCATTGGATTACCTACGACCAATCCTTCTCTTGTTCAAAAATACCTCGGGGGGAGGCCGCAGGCCGGGGGGCAGAGCCCCCCTTTCTTCCCACGTCATCCGACGAATTGGCGGAAGTCTATGCCCAGCACCCCGACGCGACACTCATCGCCGGCGCAACCGATGTCGGCCTCTGGGTCACCAAGCAATTGCGTGAGCTTGACCCTGTGATCTTCCTCAACGGCTGCGAAGACCTCAAACAGATCACAATCACCGACGACGAAATCCGCTTCGGGGCAATGGTCGACATGAACCGGATGGGCGAGGCTATTGCTGATCTCCACCCCTCCTACGCTGAAATGATCCGTCGCTACGCCAGCGTTCAGGTGCGCCACGCAGCCACCGTCGGTGGCAACATCGCCAACGGCTCACCCATCGGGGACAACCCGCCTGCGCTGATCGCTTTGGGTGCAACTCTGCACCTTCGCAAAGGCGACACCCGTCGGTCCCTTCCTTTGGAAGAGTTCTTCATCGACTACGGCAAACAAGACCGCGCGCCCGGCGAATTTGTCGAAGCCGTCAGTTTCCCGCGTCAGGCGGATCGACTGAAGGCTTACAAACTCAGCAAACGATTCGATCAGGATATCTCGGCCGTTTGCGGGTGTTTCAATATCACCGTCTCAGAGAGCACCGTCACCGAAGCGCGCATTGCGTTTGGCGGGATGGCTGGTACTCCGAAACGGGCAACCCATGTCGAGGCCGCACTGATCGGCAAACCCTGGACGCGCGAGGTGATTGACGCCGCGCTGCCCAGCTTTGCCGAGGATTATTCACCACTCACGGACATGCGCGCCTCGGCAACCTATCGGCTGGAGACTGCCAAAGCGATGCTGGAGCGGTATTTCCTGGAAGATCAGGGCGAAGTGACAGACGTGCTGAAGGTGACGGCATGAGCGTGACCAAACCCCTCCCCCACGACGCGGCCCCGCTGCATGTGGCCGGCGCCGCACGTTACGTGGATGACATGCCGACGCCAAAGGGCACCCTCCATCTGGCCTTTGGCCTGAGCCCGATTGCCAAAGGTACGATCACCGCGATGGACCTGTCGGCGGTGAAATCTGCGGATGGCGTGGTGCAGGTGATGACGGCCGAGGATCTGCCTTTTGCCAACGACGTCTCTCCCTCGATCCATGATGAACCACTACTGTCGGATGGCACGGTTCACTATATCGGTCAGCCCGTGTTTCTGGTCGTCGCCACCAGCCATCTCGCTGCCCGAAAGGCCGCGCGGTTGGGCAAGATCGACTATGCCGAAGACACCCCGATCCTGACCATCGAAGACGCTCTGGCCGCCGACAGCCGTTTCGAGGATGGCCCCCGCATCTACGCCAAGGGCGACGCGGATGCCGCCATCGCCACTGCGGCCCATGTCATCGAAGGAAGCTTCGAGCTTGGCGGGCAGGAGCATTTCTACCTCGAAGGCCAGGCGGCGCTTGCCGTGCCGAATGAAGGCGCGGATATACTGGTCCATAGCTCAACCCAGCACCCGACCGAGATCCAGCACAAGGTGGCCGATGCACTGGGCGTTCCCATGCACGCAGTACGGGTTGAGACCCGTCGGATGGGCGGAGGGTTCGGCGGCAAGGAAAGCCAAGGCAACGCTCTGGCAGTGGCTTGTGCTATCGCCTCGCGCGCAACCGGCAAGGCCTGCAAGATGCGCTATGATCGCGATGATGACATGATCATCACCGGCAAGCGCCACGCGTTCCGCATTTCCTACAAAGCCGGGTTCGATGAAAACGGCCACATACAAGGCGTTTCGTTCCTGCACCACGCGATCTGCGGCTGGGCGCAGGACCTGTCTCTGCCTGTCGCAGATCGTGCGATGCTGCATTCGGACAACGCCTATCTGCTGCCCAATGCGCGGATCGAGAGCCACCGGCTGAAGACCAACACCCAATCCGCCACCGCCTATCGCGGGTTCGGAGGCCCTCAAGGCATGGTCGGGATCGAGCGTGTGATGGACCACGCTGCGCACGAACTGGGTCTGGATCCGGTCGAGCTGCGCCGTCGGAACTATTATGAACCCGCCCACAAGGTTGCTGAGGCTGCACCGGCAGAGAAACCGCTGGGCCACCCTGACCCGCATGATGACCTGACCAGCCGGGGGGCAGTTGAGATGGGCGAGGCGCCCGTGCGCCCTCTGCCTGCAGGCGGCAACACGACGCCCTACGGCATGGAGGTCAGCGATTTCGAGCTGCATGGCATGACCGAAGCGCTGCTGAAATCCAGCGACTATGCCGCGCGCAAGGCTGCCATCGAAAAATGGAACACCGAGAACAGTGTGATCAAGAAGGGTATCGCATTTTCTCCGGTTAAGTTCGGGATTTCCTTTACGCTGACCCACCTGAATCAGGCGGGTGCGTTGGTGCATGTGTATCAGGACGGCTCGGTCCACCTGAACCATGGCGGCACCGAGATGGGGCAAGGCCTGTTCCAGAAAGTCGCACAGGTCGCGGCGTCGCGCTTTGGCATTCCGCTGGAGATGGTCAAGATCACCGCAACCGATACGGCCAAAGTGCCCAATACCTCAGCAACGGCGGCGTCTTCGGGCAGTGACCTGAACGGCATGGCGGTCAAAGCCGCCTGCGACACGATCCGCGACCGCATGGCCGACTATCTGGCCGAGCGTCATCAGGCCGACCCGTCGACTGTTACTTTTTCGGACGGTCACGTCTCAGTCGGTGCGGAACGCTATACCTTCTCTGAGGCCGCCGCTTTGGCCTACCAGGGCCGCATCAGCCTGTCAGCGACCGGGTTCTACAAGACGCCAAAGATCGAATGGGACCGGATCGCAGGTCGGGGGCGTCCGTTCTTTTACTTCGCCTATGGGGCTTCTGTGACCGAGGTGGCCGTGGACACGCTGACCGGCGAAAACCGCATCCTGCGCACCGATATCCTGCATGACGCGGGCGCATCTCTGAACCCGGCGCTCGATATTGGACAGGTCGAAGGCGGCTATGTCCAAGGTGCAGGCTGGCTGACGACCGAGGAACTGGTCTGGGATGGCAAGGGCAATCTACGCACGCATGCGCCCTCGACCTACAAGATCCCTGCCTGCTCGGACCGGCCCGACATCTTCAATGTCGCGCTTTGGGGTGGCGAGAACCGCGAGGAAACGATCTATCGCTCAAAAGCGGTGGGTGAACCGCCATTCATGCTGGGCATATCGGCATGGTTGGCCCTGTCGAATGCGGTCGCAGCCTGCGGCGACAGCTATCCGGCCCTGGATGCACCCGCCACGGCCGAAGAAGTCTGGCGCGGTGTCCAGCGGATGAAAGGAGGCATCTGATGGGATTTGATCTGGAGGCTTTGAGGGAGGCGGTCAAAACCCACGGGAAAGTCACCCGCGTGGTCATCGCCGCGATCAAGGGGTCGTCCCCACGCGAGGTTGGCGCTTCGATGCTGATCTGGCCGGATGGCCAGAGCGGAACGATCGGCGGCGGCACGTTGGAGTTTCAGGCTGCCGAAGCCGCACGGGTCCAATCCCAACCCGCCCGTCTGACCCATCACGCGCTTGGCCCTGAATTGGGCCAATGCTGCGGCGGTGCAGTTTCACTGTTCAGCGAGGTCTTTGATCAAAAGGCACTTGAAGCGCTCGACGACACGGTCATAGCGCGATCCGCTTCTGCAGGCGAAATGCCTCTGTCCGTGAAACGGTTGCTAGCAACTGCGCGTGGTCAGGGAATTGCCCCCTCACCGCAGATGATTGACGGCTGGATGGTGGAACCCGTTCACAAGCCAACCCGAAACCTGTGGATATGGGGCGCGGGACATGTAGGCCGTGCGCTGGTCGATGTTCTGTCCCCCCTGCCCGACATCGCGATCACATGGGTCGACACCGGACCCGAGCGCTTCCCAGCCTCGGTGCCGACAGGTGTCACCACAGTTCCAGCGGCCAAACCAGCTGAACTGGTGCGCCATGCACCGTCCAATGCCGAGCACCTTGTGCTTACATATTCACACAATCTGGATTTAGAGCTATGCAACCGGCTGCTTTCGCATGATTTCCGCTTTGCGGGGCTGATCGGCTCGGCTACGAAATGGGCGCGATTCCGGTCGCGGCTGGCAGCTCTTGGGCATTCACCTGAACAGATCAGCCGGATCACCTGTCCAATCGGCGATCCCGCTCTGGGCAAACACCCGCAAATGATCGCCGTTGGCGTCGCCGCGCAGCTTCTGCGTCCGGCCCGACAGACTGAGTTGAAGAAGGACCTGAGCGCGTGACCACTCCTCTCTTAAGCCTGCAAGGGCTGACCAAAGCCTATCCCGGCGTCGTGGCCAATGATCAGGTGTCATTCGACATCGGCGAAGGCGAAGTACATGCGCTTTTGGGCGAAAACGGCGCGGGGAAATCCACGCTGGTCAAGATGATCTATGGGCTGGTGAAGCCCGACAGCGGCACCATGATGCTGCGCGGCCAACCCTTTGCCCCAGCGGAACCCCGCGCGGCGCGGGCGGATGGGATTGCGATGGTGTTCCAGCACTTTTCGCTGTTCGATGCGCTGAACGTGGCTGAGAATATTGCGCTGGGGATGGAGAATCCGCCGCCGATGGGCGATCTGGCCTCGCGGATCCGCGAAGTGTCCGAGACCTACGGCTTGCCGTTGGACCCGTACCGCACGGTCGGCGATCTGTCCGCGGGGGAGCGTCAGCGGGTCGAGATCATCCGCTGCCTGCTGCAGGACCCCAAGCTGCTGATCATGGACGAACCAACCAGCGTACTGACCCCGCAAGAGGTCGAGATCCTGTTTGAAACGCTGAACAAATTGCGGTCTGAGGGCACCTCGATCCTGTATATCTCGCACAAGCTCGAAGAAATCCGCACGCTGTGTGACCACGCTACGATCCTGCGTCTGGGCAAGAATGTCGGCGAGTGCATTCCGGCCGAAACATCAGCGCGCGATATGGCCGAGATGATGGTGGGATCAACGCTGCAAACGCCCGAACGCTCGGGCCGTGAATTCGGCGAGGTTGCGTTGGATGTCAGCGGTCTATCGGTGCCGTCGCCTTCGGAGTTTGGAACGGCGCTGAAGAACGTCCATATGACGGTCCGCAAGGGCGAGGTTCTTGGCATCGGCGGTGTTGCTGGCAACGGTCAGGATGAGTTGCTGGGCGTGCTGTCCGGTGAGATTCAAACCGCTGCTGACGCGATCAAGTTCAATGGTCAGCAGATCGGCAAACTCGGGCCCACTGCCCGCCGGAAACTGGGCGTGCTGACTGCGCCCGAGGAACGTTTGGGCCATGCCGCTGCGCCGGATATGAGCTTGACCGAGAACGCCCTGCTGACCGGGTCGGTGCGCGAAGGTTTGGAGAACAAAGGGTTCCTCAAATGGTCCGAGACCAAAAGCTTTGCTGAAAAGATCATCAGCGCGTTTGACGTCAGAACGCCCGGCCCTGAAAACGCAGCACGGTCGCTATCAGGCGGGAACCTGCAGAAATTCGTGATCGGTCGGGAAGTCTTGCAGAACCCTGAGGTGCTGGTGGTGAACCAACCGACCTGGGGTGTGGATGCCGCTGCGGCTGCGTCGATCCGGCAGGCCATTCTGGATCTGGCGGCCAAGGGAACGGCGGTGATCTGCATCAGTCAGGATTTGGACGAGCTGATGGAGATCTCGGACAGTTTTGCGGCACTGAACGAAGGGCGGCTGAGCGCGCCTCGGGAGACAACAGGCCTGACCGTTGATGAGATCGGCCTGATGATGGGCGGTGCCCATGGCATGGAGGTGGCGCATGTGTGATTTGTCGCGTGGCCTTCGGCGAGAGTATTTGGAAAAAGATGAAGACGGGCGGGGAATAAGTACATGATTGTGTTGGAGAAACGACCGCAACCGTCGAAAGCGTGGTCCTATGCGACCCCCGTGGTGGCGGTGATTGCCACGATGGTTTTTGGCGGCATCCTGTTCGCCATTCTGGGCAAGAACCCGATTGAAGCCATTGGCACCATCTTTTGGGAGCCCCTGTTCGGCGAGTTCGCATTTTACTACCGCCCGCAACTGCTGGTGAAAGGCGCGCCATTGGTACTGATTGCGATTGGCCTGGCGTTGGGTTTCCGCGCGGGTATCTGGAATATCGGGGCTGAAGGGCAGTACATCATGGGTGCCATCTTTGGGGCTGGGGCCGGGCTGGCCTTTTACCCTCTGGACGCGTTCTACATCTTTCCGATCATGGTGATCGCGGGCGCGTTCGGAGGCTGGCTTTGGGCGATGATCCCGGCCTTTTTGAAAGTGCGCTTTGGCACCAACGAAATCCTTGTCTCGCTGATGCTGGTTTACGTGGCCGAGCAGATGCTGGCCTCGGTGTCTTTGGGCCTGTTGAAGAACCCCGAGGGGTTTGGCTTTCCCGGGTCGCGTAACCTGCAATCCTATGACAGTGCGCATAATGCCGAGCTGATCGCAGGATCGGGCATGCACTGGGGTGTCGTGACGGCCCTGATCGCAGTGATCTTTTCCTATATCCTTCTGAACCGTCACATGCTGGGCTTTCACATCCGTCTGACCGGTGAAGCTCCGCGCGCGGCGAAATTCGCCGGGGTAAATCCGGCGCGGCTGATCCTGTTCTGTCTGGGCCTGTCGGGCGCTCTGGCAGGTCTGGCGGGGATGTTCGAAGTGTCCGGCCCCTCGGGCGTGGTCAGCATCGACTTTAACGTAGGCTACGGCTTTACGGCGATCATCGTGGCCTTCCTCGGCCGCCTGCACCCGGTGGGTATCCTGCTGGCGGGTGGCTTGATGGCACTGACCTATATCGGCGGTGAAATCGCGCAGTCTCAGCTGGGCCTTCCTGCCGCTGCCATTCAGGTGTTCCAGGGGATGCTCCTGTTCTTCCTGCTGGCATTCGATCTTCTGACAAACTACCGCATCCGTGCGGCACGTAGCGAGGTAGCGTAATGGACCTTGGTGAAATCAATCCCGTCCTTCTGGTCGCCTCGCTGATGGTGGCCGCAACCCCCCTGCTGCTGGCCGCAATCGGAGAGCTGGTCGTCGAGAAAGCCGGCGTTCTGAACCTCGGTGTCGAGGGCATGATGATCGTCGGCGCCATCAGTGGCTTTGCGATCTCGGTCGAGACCGGATCGCCCTGGCTGGGCTTTATCGCATCAGCGATCGGCGGGGCAGTTCTGTCTCTGCTGTTCGTATTGCTGACACAGGTCGCCTTGGCCAATCAGGTGGCCAGTGGCCTTGCGCTGACACTGTTCGGCCTCGGGTTCAGTGCCCTGCTGGGCCAAAGCTATGTGGGGGTCAAACCGCCGAGCATGGGGGATATTCATATCCCGCTGATCAGCGATATCCCTGTTATCGGGCCGATCTTCTTCCAGCATGACCCGATCCTCTATGTCGGCATTGCTTTGACTGCGGGTGTTTGGGCGACGCTGAAATACACGCGTGTCGGTCTGATCCTGCGCGCTGTGGGCGAAAACCACGATGCGGCGCATGCGTTGGGCTACAAGGTGATCAAAATTCGCATCATGGCGATCCTGTTCGGCGGGGCCTGCGCCGGGCTGGGCGGCGCCTATATCAGCCTGATCCGTGTCCCTCAGTGGACCGAAGGCATGACCGCCGGTGTCGGCTGGATCGCTCTGGCGCTGGTGGTGTTCGCCAGCTGGAAGCCATGGCGTGCCTTGCTGGGTGCCTATTTGTTTGGCGGCATCACCGTGTTGCAGCTTAATTTGCAAGCAGCGGGCGTTGCCATTCCTGTCGAGTATCTGGCAATGTCGCCCTACATCATCACGATCCTTGTGCTTGTGATCCTTTCGGCCGACAAGAGCAGCGCACCTGCCTCACTGGGCCGGATTTTCCACGCCTCGCACTAGGGGCCAACTGAACCAACTTGGGGAGTAACACATGAAATTCACGACACTTCTGGCAAGCGCCGCTATGGCGCTGGGTCTGGCCTCGGGGGCCATGGCTGCCGACGACAAGACCAAGGTCGGCTTCGTCTATGTCGGTCCGGTAGGCGACGGCGGCTGGACCTACGAACACAACAAAGGCCGACTGGCCGTCGAGGAAGAGTTCGGCGACAAGGTTGAAACCGTATTTGTCGAATCCGTTCCCGAGGGCCCGGATGCCGAGCGCGTCATGACGCAAATGGCGCTGGAAGGCGCTGACCTGATCTTCACAACCTCGTTCGGCTACATGGACCCGACCATTAACGTGGCGAAGAAGTTCCCGAATGTGAAATTCGAACACGCCACCGGTTACAAAACCGCCGACAACGTCGCGGTCTACTCGGCCCGTTTCTATGAAGGTCGTGCCGTTCAAGGCCACATCGCGGGTAAGATGACCAAGTCGAACATCATCGGCTATATCGGGTCTTACCCGATTCCTGAGGTGATCCGTGGCATCAACTCGGCCTATCTGCACGCCAAGAAGGTGAACCCGGATGTCGAGTTCAAAATCGTTTGGGCCTACACTTGGTTCGACCCTGCAAAAGAAGCTGACGCCGCTACTGTTCTGATCGAACAGGGCGCGGACGTGATCCTGCAACACACCGACTCGACCGCGCCTCAGGCGGCTGCGCAAGAGGCTGGCAATGTCGTGACCTTCGGTCAGGCCTCGGACATGAGCGAATACGCCCCGTTCCCGCGCGTATCTTCGATCATCGATGACTGGGCACCCTACTACATCGCACGGACCAAAGCTGTCATGGATGGCACATGGGAAAGCGCCAACACATGGGACGGCATCCGCGAAGGTATGGTTGCAATCGGCGAGATCTCGGACGCGGTTCCCGCTGATGTCAAAGAAGAGGCTCTGGCGCTGAAAGCGGCCATGGCCGCAGGTGAATACCACCCCTTCACCGGCCCGATCAAAAAACAAGACGGCAGCGACTGGCTGGCCGAAGGCGAGGTTGCTGATGACGGCACCTTGGCCGGCATGAACTTCTACATCGAAGGCCTGGAAGGCGAGATCCCGCAGTAAGCTTCGATCATTTACAAAGAAAAGGCCCGCGGGGAAGCGGGCCTTTTTTATTTGACCCGGTGGGCCTTAGAACTTGCCGTTGTCATGCACCGCTTCCGCCGGGATGGGCGACACAACATCCCAATGCTCGACGATCAAGCCATCCTCGACCCGCCACAGGTCAAAGAACGCATAGGGCGCGCCACCCATGATCGCGTCGGTGGCAACGAAGACGAAGTTGCCCTCAGCAACTGCGAATTGCGGCTCAAACTTGGTGATGACCTGGCCTTGCGCAGCGAACGACTCGATCGCGGCCATCAGCCCGTCCAGACCATCGTCGATCGAGGGGTTGTGCTGCTTATAGACTTCGGGGTTCATGTAGTTCGTGACATTCTCGGGCGCTTGCCCAGCCAGTACATCGCGCACGAAACCCAGAACAAGTTCCTTGTTCTTTTCGGTCTGGTCATGATCCATGATCTCGACCGGTCCGTTAGTCATTCCACGACCCGAGGCCGTGGTGGCGGGCACCGGTTGCAGGTTGTCCCAATGTTCCGCGACTTTGCCATCTTCGACCCGGAAGATATCAAATGCAGCCAGTTGCGATGCGCCGAACGCGTCCGCATTGTCATAGGTGTTGTGAAGCACGACCATATCGCCCTCGGTGATGACCCGGTGGGTGGTGACTGTCATGCCAGATTGTTCGACCAGCGGGATCAGGCCCATCAGGCCCTCGGCGCCCGTCGGGATTTGCGGATTATGTTGGATATAGCCGGACGTCACCATCTGACCGGCCGCCTGTGGGTCATGTTCGACAAAGGCGGCGGAAAACAGAGCGAGTACGATTTCTTTAGGTGTCATGGAAGGTCTCCTCACGATTCGCGTTGTGGTGATAGTTAGTATTAATTCTGCACCACATATCAATTACGCACTTTTAAATCATCTGGTTACTTCAAGGATACCTGTTTGTAATCAGATCTTTAAAACAGGACCGTTTGGTACTAATATCGCCTTAGGTATTCATTTCGAACTTGAGGTCTCCATGCTGCCAATAGGTGTGAACTCAAAAGCCGAGGCATCGGATTGCTCGATCCGGTCCATCCTGTCCAACGTTACGGGCAAATGGCGCATGATCATCATCCTCGCGCTTGAGGATGAGCCCAAACGATTTGGTGAGTTGAAACGCTGTATCGGGGACGTCACCCAACGGGTGCTGACAGAAAACCTGCGTGGATTGCAACGGGATGGCTATCTGACGCGAACGGTCGACCCGGGGCCGCCAGTGGCCGTGTCCTACGAGCTGACACCGCTGGGCCGCAGCCTGCTGGACAGGCTGAAGCCGCTGGTCTTCTGGTCACATGAACAAATGGATCAGGTCAGGACCGCCCGTATGGAATTCGAGCGATCTCAGGAGGGCTAGTCGCCCCAAAGAAACAGGCTTCAGTGCCCGGTTAGCACCAAGGTGTTCACCGGCATCAGAATCAAGCGCAGCCGCAGGCCTGCGGCGTGGACCACTCCGATCGTGTCGACCACATGCAGGAAGGCCTTATTCCAGAAGCCAAGACTTTCATCCTCAAGCTTGTGGTGGTTGTCGGTATAGACATTGGCCAAACAGTTGCTGCCCGGAGGGATGTCATCCGCCATGCCCTTATACAGCGGCTCCATATACACCAGAATGGAACCGGGCACCCGGTTGCTCTGCACGTCCCGTAGCTCATCCGTGGGTCGGATCTGGCCCGATGGGATGACGTCCTGCACCTCGACCACGACCATAGGGATCACGGTGAACGGTTTGGTCATGCAGCCCAATTCGCCGATCATGCCCGGTTTGATGACCTGAGCAGACAGCTGGTTGAACGCAGCCTGAAAACGGTCATGGCCCGAGTGCGAAGGCACCAGAATGCCCGCCGGGCGCAATAGCGGGCTGACATAGTCACCAACCTCCAGACCGAACTGTTCGATCCGACCGGTAACACCCGCGCTGATCACGGTCTTGTCCAGCTCGGTCAGGGCTGCATCCAGCTGCGCATTGGCGCTGGCCAGTTGGGCCGGGATCAGCTCCTCGATCTGCTGTACTACAGCGGCGCGCTGCGACTGGGCGGCGGTGACCTGCGCTTCGCGCTCGGCCACGAGGTTCTCCAACCGCTCGATCTCGGCCAAACGCACCGCGCTGGAGCCTTCGTCGCGCAGTGTGTTGTTGCGCTCTAGGTCTTCGACCGATTGCGCCAAAGCCGCGCGCGCTCCGGCGATCCCGGCATCCGCCTGCGCCAGATCCGTCTCGGCCACTTTCAGTGAGGCTTGAACCTGCGCAATCTCTGCATGGGCCGCCTGAACCTGCGCTTGCTGGGTGAAATCCTCGATCCGGAAAATCGGCTGGCCCGCGGTCACAGTCTCGTTGTTGCTGACGTAGACCTCGGACACCCGCCCGCCCAGTTGCGGCAGGATCGTGACCGTCCGGAAATACGAGGCTGCCGTGCTGGAGGCCGGATGAAAGTAGAACAGCGTGGTGATCACGGTTAGCGCCAGAATGGCACAGGTGGTCAGGCCCCAGCGCAGCTCATACCACATGGTAAATAGGGTGATCTCATGCCCGATCCGCTTGCCTTGGACAAAGCGTCGGAACAGGAAATCCGGCAGCACCGTAATCAGGGCGCAGAGCATTGTTTCGATCATGACTTACTGCTCCGGCGTGGTTTTGGGTTGGGCCGCCGGAGGGGCCGGTTCGGCAGGGGGCTGATGCGCAAGAGACTGCCCGAGTGAGCGAATGGCATCCGCTATGTTTCGCATCGGCGTTGCAAAATCGGGGAATTGGAACCCGGCAACCAGAACGGCCGCGATCCAGAAGATACCGTTATGCGTAAACAGCGCCAGCAGCGCCAAAATGCCCACCAACTGGAACTGCGGGTGATTGTTCTCATGCGCCATTTTCTCGGGCACCGAATGCAGCGTCAGATATCCGACACCAATCAAAACAACCAAAACGACAAAAAACACGACCATTACCGAAAAGAGGTAGTCGCTCCCATCGGCTGCGACGACATATTTTGGGATATGTCCCGTGGCCATGGGATGGAGGTCCGCTGCAGTCACCATAATCTCCTTCTTTTCTATGACGCGTCTTTGGCCGGGTTGATCGCCAAATTCAAGCCTGCTTATAGTTTCCCGAAATCCAAGCATATTCTTATCGCAAGCACCAAGAGCCTTATGACATCTGTTTCATCACAATCCGTCCCGGTCCCCCTGCGATGATCGACTTTCTAATCATCGGCGGCGGCATCGCGGGCCTCAGCGCGGGTGCGCGTTTGTCTGCTCATGGCTCAGTCACTGTTCTCGAGGCCGAGGACGCTTTGGGCTATCACTCATCTGGCCGCTCGGCCGCGATGTTCGAGGAAAACTACGGCCCGCCCTCGGTGGTTGCGCTCAATCAGGCCGGGGTCGACTACCTGCGATCCGCGAACGGAGGCTACCTGACCCCCCGAGGCCTCATGCTGGTTGCAGGCCACGATCAGGCTGACCTGTTTGCCAAAGACGTCGAAGAGCTGAATGTACGCCCTATTTCGCCGCAGCAAGCCATCGACAAAGTCCCGATCCTGAACCCGGACGCTCTCGCCCACGCCGCCGTCAGCGTGGACGCCTTCGACATTGACACCGACCGCCTGATGCAGGACTTCGCACGCGTGATCCGGGGCAATGGCGGCGCGGTCCTTACCCGCCAGGCCGTCACCGATATCTGCAAAAGCGGCCATTGGGTGGTACAGGCAGGCGATGTGTTCGAGGCTAGAAACTTGGTCAACGCAGCCGGCGCTTGGGTGGATGAGGTCGCCGCAATGGCTGGCTTGCCGCCTATTGGCATCGTGCCGAAGCGCCGCTCCATGGCGCGGATTCCCGCACCCGGAGGGCACGATGTTTCCAACTGGCCCATGCTGATGGGACCGGGCGAGGGCTGGTACGCCAAGCCTGATGCCGGGAAGTATCTGGTCTCACCCTCCGAAGCCGAGCCGACAACGCCGCATGACGCCTATGCCGACGATCTGGTTCTTGCAGAAGGTCTGGCGCGGTATGAGGCGGTGGTGACAACACCTGTCACAAGGCTTGAGGCGAACTGGGCCGGGCTGCGTAGTTTCGTGTCGGATGGCACGTTGGTGCTAGGGCCGGACCCACAGGACCGCTCGTTCATTTGGTGCGCGGGTCAGGGTGGATACGGGTTCCAGACATCGCCGGCTGCCTCCTCCCATCTCGCCAGCCTTGTGACGGGCACACCGTCTGAACTGCCTCAGGACATCGTCAATCAGTTGCATGTGGAAAGGTTGCGCTCATGACTAAACGCGTTCTGCCTTCGAATGCCAGCGTCGCGACGCAAGGCGATGGGGCCCGTATGATCGCCCCAGCCGCCAGCCGCAACTCGGACGCGCTATGCGCCTTGCTGGCCAAGATGGCGCCTGCCTCAGGTCGCGCACTGGAAATCGCTAGTGGCACTGGGCAGCATGTTGCCGCCTTTGCGCAGACACTGCCCAACTTGGTCTGGCACCCCACAGAAATCGACCCCGAACGCCGCGCCAGCATCGACGCCTATGCGACGGAAGTCTCCAATATCCGTCCCGCCACCGATCTGGATGCGACCTCCGCAGGCTGGCATGAGGCATTCCAAGAGCAGGACCTGATCGTTCTGATCAACCTGCTGCACCTGATCTCATGGCCCGAAACTGACACGTTTCTCAGCGAGGCCTCACAGGCTCTGAGTCCGGCAGGTCGCCTCATCATCTACGGCCCCTTCATGCGAGACGGCGCTTTGACCAGCCCAGGCGACGAGAAGTTTCACGAAGCCCTGGTCTCACAAGATCCAGAGATCGGGTACAAGAACGACACAGAGATCAAAGCCTGCCTTCAGCACTACGGTCTGCAACTGCTTCACTTGGTCGAAATGCCCTCCAACAATCTGGCGTTTGTTGCTCAAAGGCCGAAAACCTGATCTTCGGTTGGGGTCGATCAAAGCCTGCTGGCGCAGGCTTGCCTCCGGCGGAGGTATTTTTGAACAGAAGAAGTAACGGACGGTTAACTCTGATTTGAGACTGTGGATCTGCGGTACAGGCGGAGGCGCCGATGACCGCAACAGGAGAAGGCCCCCCTTGCCAAAAGCAGGGGGGCTGGATCTTGCACCAGCCCCCGCTTCTTCTGTTTGAAAATACCTCCGCCGGAGGCATGTGTCGCCGCAGGCGGCGCATTCACTCGCGCCGCCGCAGTTTCCCAAGATATCAGCCGTCCTTGCGGATGGTTTCGTTTTTCGGGTCGTAGGGGCTGTCGCAGGTGACGACCGCATCCCACAGCTTGTCCTGAATCTTGACCTTCAGCTTTGTACCTTCAACCGCGAGATCAGGCGTCACATAGCCCATGCCGATGGATTTCTCGAACGCCACCGAGTAACCGCCCGAGGTCAGACGACCCACGCGTGTGCCTTCCGGCGTGTAGAGCGCCTCGCGGCCCCACGGGTCGGCATCTTCCGGTCCGTCGATCAGCAGGGTGCAGCACTTGAAGCGCACACCGGTCTCTTCCAGCTTGGCCTTACCGTAGAAGTCTTTCGACAGGTCGACAAAGCGCGGTAGGTCGGCTTCCAGCGGGGTCGCGTCGCGGCCCAATTCGGTGCCGAAGGCGCGATAGGATTTCTCCTGACGCAACCAGTTCTGGGCGCGCGCACCGACCAGCTTCATACCGTGCTTCTCACCCGCCTTTTCCAGCAGGTCGAACAGGTAGTTCTGCATTTCAATCGGGTGGTGCAGTTCCCAGCCCAGCTCACCGGTATAGGCCACGCGGATCGCGTTGACCGGGCACATGCCCAGTTCGATCTGACGAGCCGACAGCCACGGGAAGCGCTTATTGGACAGTGCGGTTTCCGGATCAGCGTCTTTGATGACCTCTTTCAGAACGTCACGCGATTTCGGTCCGGCGATGGCAAAGACGCCCCACTGGGTGGTCACGTCCTGGATCTCAATATAGCCGAACTCCTCCATCTTGTCCTCGGCCGCTTTGCGCAGATAGTCCGCGTCATATTCGGTCCAGGCGCCAGCAGAAACGATGTAGTAGTTGTTCTCGCCATTGCGGACGATGGTGTATTCGGTGCGGGTGGTGCCATGCGCGGTCAGCGCATAGGTCAGGTTGATACGACCGACCTTGGGCAGTTTGTTGCAGGTGAACCAGTCCAGAAACTGGGTCGCACCGGGGCCCTTGACGACGTGTTTGGTGAAGGCCGATGCGTCGATCAGGCCAACGCCTTCACGAACGGCTTTCGCTTCTTCGACCGCATATTGCCACCAGCCACCACGACGGAAGGAACGGCTTTCCTTGTCGAAATTGTCCGGCGCATCAACAGGGCCAAAATAGTTCGGACGTTCCCAACCGTTCACCCAGCCGAACTGAGCACCGCGCGCTTTCTGGCGATCGTATGCCGGAACGGTCCGCAGCGGGCGGCAGGCTTCACGCTCTTCATCCGGGTGGTGCAGGATGTAGACGTGCTCATAGCATTCTTCGTTCTTGCGGGCCGCAAACTCGGTGGTCATCCAGTTGGACGAGTACCGCTTGGGGTCCAGCGAGGCCATGTCGATCTCAGCTTCGCCATCGACCATCATCTGCGCCAGATAATAGCCGGTGCCGCCTGCAGCGGTGATGCCGAAGCTGAAGCCCTCGGCCAGCCACATGTTGCGCAGGCCCGGAGCGGGACCAACCAGTGGGTTGCCGTCTGGGGTATAGCAGATCGGGCCGTTGAAATCGTCCTTCAGGCCGGATTCAGCGCAGGAGGGCACGCGCTCGGCCATCGCCATGTACTGATCGGCAATCCGATCCAGATCCAGCGGGAACAGGTCGGCGCGGAAGCTGTCCGGCACGCCATGTTCGAACCGCGCGGGAGCGCCGTGCTCGTAGATACCCAAAATCCAGCCGCCGCGTTCTTCGCGGGCATAGGATTCGTTGTCGGCGTCCCGCACGACAGGATGCTCGGGGTTGCCCGCTTCACGCCATTTGACCAGCTCGGGGTCTTTGTCCATGACAATAAACGTGTGCTCGACCGGGATCGCTGGCATCTTTATACCCAGCATCTTAGCGGTGCGCTGTGCGTGGTTGCCCGATGCGGTCACGACATGCTCGGCGGTGATCACCACCTGCTCGTCGGAGGGAACAAGGTTGCCGCCTTTTTCGACCATCTTGGTGCAGGTCACTTCCCAATGCGTGCCGTTCCAGTAGAAGGCATCCGCCTGCATCTTGCGAACGATGTCGACGCCGCGCTGACGGGCACCTTTGGCCATCGCTTGGGTCACGTCAGCAGGGTTAATATAGCCATCTTCGGTGTGATAGATCGCGCCTTTCAGGTCGCCGGTTTCGATCAGCGGCCAGCGTTCCTTGATCTGCTCGGGTGTCAGCCACTCGTAAGCGACGTCACAGGTCTCAGCTGTAGACGCATAGAGCATGTATTCGTCCATACGCTCTTGCGTCTGCGCCATGCGCAGGTTGCCGACCACGGCGAAACCCGCGTTCAGGCCGGTCTCTTCTTCAAGCTGCTTGTAGAAATCAACCGAATATTTGTGGATGTGGGTCGTCGCGTAGGACATGTTGAACAGCGGCAGCAAGCCAGCCGCGTGCCAGGTCGAGCCTGAAGTCAGCTCGTCCCGCTCGATCAACATCACATCATCCCAGCCCGCTTTGGCCAGGTGATAGGCAATCGATGTTCCGACGGCGCCGCCGCCAACGACCAGTGCTTTGACTTGGGTTTTCATAACCGGGTGTCTCCCCTTGGAATCTGTTGCCACCATATGGCTTGATTCCGAAATCAATCGCGGAAGCCATCCGACCAGTGATATAAGAAAAACGACCCGCACGGGAGATGCAGGTCGTTAAATGGCGACTTATGATCCAGCCATCAGCCTTCCGAACGACACCGTTTGGTGTTTCCGACGGTCTTGCACACCAGCTTGCCGGGCGGCTCGGCGGCTTGCGGTTCCTGAGCTTCAGGTGTGCTGTCAACGCTTGCGGGTTCATCCTCGGGCCCGCCAGTGAAGGCTGCGATATAGTCGCTTGCGCTTAGCCCGTCACCCGAGGCTTTCGCTTTCTGGTAGTAGTCCAGCCCCGCGACCGCCAGCCCCGCCACCGCGATAAAGCCCACCAGATATTTTGCACTCATGTCGATCACCTGTTCGTCTTTCGCGGCAAGACACCACATCACCTAGACGTTTTGTGGGCACAAAGCGGACAAGATCGCGGAAACTGCTAGGTGTGATCGGTCAGTATCTTTCCCGGATTCATGATGTTGTCGGGGTCCAGCGCCGCCTTGATCGCGGCCATGTAGTGTGTAGCCTGCCCCAGCTCTTTCTCAAGATAGGGGCGCTTGCCCTGCCCGATGCCGTGCTCGCCCGTGCAGGTGCCCTCCATCGAGATGGCCAGATCGTTGAGCCAACCGACGAACTCATCGGCCCGGCGGACTTCCTCGGCGTCGTCCATGTCGATCAGGGGCAGCGTGTGAAAGTTCCCATCGCCGACATGCCCAACGATAGGCGCAAGTAGGTCAAGCTCGGCCGCTTTGTCCTGAGCGGCCCCTACTGCCTCGGCCAGACGGGATATTGGTACGCAGACATCGGTCGAGATCCCCTTGGCGCCCGGTCGCAACTGAAGGCTGGCCCAGTACATGTCGTGACGCGCCTGCCAAAGCTTGTTGCGTTCTTCGGTGGTTGAGGTTGCCGCGAAGTCCGTGCCGCCAAACTCTTCCGCGATCTGGCCGAAAATCTCGGCCTGTTCGGCGGCGCTGGCGTCCGAGCCGTGGAACTCCAACAGCAGCAGAGGCGTTTCGGGCAGGGTCAGGCCGGAATAGGCGTTGGCGGCTTTGACGGAGAGTTCATCCAGCAATTCGATCCGCGCGACGGGCACGCCGTATTGGATCGTCATCATCACCGCCCGGCAGGCGGCATCGACGGTAGGGAAAGAGCAGCGGGCCGAACTGATCGCCTCGGGGATGCCATGCAGGCGCAGGGTCAGTTCGGTGATGATGCCCAACGTGCCTTCGGCCCCGATCAACAGCCGCGCCAAATCGTACCCCGCCGAGGATTTCTTAGCGCGATTGCCGGTTCGGATGATCTGCCCATCCGGCATCACCGCCTCAAGGCTCAGCACGTTGTCCCGCATGGTGCCATAACGCACCGCATTGGTCCCGGAGGCACGGGTTGCAGCCATCCCGCCGAGTGAGGCATTTGCACCGGGATCAATCGGAAAGAACAGGCCCTGATCGCGCAGATGGGTGTTCAGATCTTCACGCGTGACACCGGGTTGCACGACGCAATCAAGATCCTCGGCATGCACCGCCAGCACCTTGTTCATCTGGGTCAGATCGACCGACACCCCACCGGCAGGCGCGTTCACATGCCCTTCAAGCGACGTGCCCGTGCCAAACGCAATCACCGGCACCTTATGCGCGGCGCAGGTTTTGACAATCTCTGCGACCTCCTGAGTGGTGTGGGGAAACACCACCGCGTCCGGGCTTTGATTGGTGATCCAAGTCGTGGTGTGGCCATGCTGTTCGCGGATGGTCGCACCGGTTTGCAGCCGATCCCCAAACTGTTGCTTTAAGATGCCGAGCGCCGTACCAATCCCAGCCTCATTTCTCGGCAAAGCCGTCGCTTGCACCATGCCAACCCTCTACTGCCCGCCAGATGCACGGGCCTTTCCCAATATGTCGAAATGGCCCGCCCGAACCGGGCAAGACCCAGGTCTTATTCGCCGAGCGCGATCCCTTCACGCCTATGGTCTGCCCCACCGCTGAGAGTTTCGCCGATCTCAATCGCATGCAGGCCCGAGGTCAAGTCGCGGGGGTTCACCTCGAACCCGATCTCGATCAGCGCATCTGCGTAACCTTCGGCCGCAGTGTCCACCTCGACATCATAGGTCCCGAACCGGTTGACCAGATGCGGCAGCGAGATCGCCTGCTGAACGTCCATATCCCAATCCGCCCAGGCGATGATCGACTTGGCAACATAACCGATGATACGGCTGCCTCCGGGGGACCCGATGGCCAGAACCGGCGCGCCGTCCTGCATGACGATCGTCGGGCTCATGGACGAACGTGGGCGCTTGCCGGGTTCCAGACGGTTGGCGATGGGAACTCCGTCGCGATGGGTGCGGAACGAAAAATCAGTTAGTTCGTTGTTCAGCAAAAACCCGTTGGTCATCAGGCGGGAGCCAAAGCCGTTTTCAATCGTCGTCGTCATCGACAAGACGTTGCCGTAACTGTCCACGATCGAGATATGCGAGGTCGAAGGCAGCTCCAATGACTCGTCATCAGCCCAGTTCATCGCATGATCAAACTCAGGGTTGCCCGGAGCGACGTCGGTCAGCGCGCCCTCGGCATTCAAAAGCTCCGCGCGCTGCGCCAGATAGTCCGGATCGACCAGCCCGGCGGTCGGCATCGGCACAAAATCACTGTCCGCCATGTACCGCCCCCGATCCGCAAAGGCGAGGCGCGAGGCTTCGCCGATCAGGCGCCATGTCTCCATGCTCTCAGGTCCCATCGCGGCCAGATCATAGCTGTTCAGCATACCCAGAATCTGCCCAACGGTCAGCGCCCCGGACGACGGCGGCCCCATCCCGCAGACCTCATAGGTGCGGTAAGCCGCACAGACCGGATCGCGTTCAATGACCTGATACAGGGCCAGATCGGTGCCAGATAATACGCCGGGATTGCCGGGCGCGGAGCGGACGGTCCGAACGATATCTGACGCGATTTGCCCGCCGTAGAACCCGGCGGCACCGTCCTCGGCCAAAGCACGCAGTGTATCCGCATAGGCCGGGTTCATCAGGCGTTGGCCTTGCTGCAGTGGCTCGCCTTCGGGCAGGAAATACTCAGCCGTTGCAGGGAAGCGCGACAGACGCTCGGCGTCGTTGGCGACCAAACTGGCCAGACGAGGCGAGACCAGAAACCCGTCATCCGCCAGCCGGATACCATCAGTGAACAGCCCGGGCCAAGGTGAGCGGCCCCAACGGCGGTGCGCCTCTTCCAGCAAGGCAGGCGTGCCGGGCGTGCCAACGGACAACCCTCCAACGACGGCATCAAAGAACTGCAAGGGCTCGCCGTTTTCATCCTGAAACAGGGTCGGCGTTGCATCCAAAGGGGCCGTCTCACGCCCGTCCAGAGTTGTGAGCTGTCCAGTGGCGGCATCGTACCAGACCAGAAACGCCCCACCCCCAAGGCCCGAGGATTGCGGCTCGACCAGGCCCAGAACAACCTGCACCGCGACCATGGCATCCGCTGCCGATCCACCGGCGCGCAGGATTTTTGCCCCGGCCTCAACCGCCAGAGGGTTGGCCGCAGCGACCATCCAATTCTCGGACTGTACGGGCACGCCATTTGTTTTGGCCTCAAGCGCCGCGATCAACTCGTCGGTCAGAGCCTGCACCTGACCTTCGCTCGCGCCTTCAGGGGCCACGGAGTCCGCTGTTTCCTGGGCAAAGCCCGGAGCGGCAAAGGCTATGACAGACAGAAGTAATCCTGAAATCCGATTGATACGCATAGTGTGCTCCTGGAAAAGGTTACAGCATGGATGGGACCACCTGATCCGGTGGTCTGTGCCCATCCTCGAAGGTCTTGATATTGATAATAACTTTCTCACCCATCTCGATCCGCCCCTCCAGCGTGGCCGATCCCATATGGGGCAGCAGCACCACGTTGGGCAGCTTACGAAGGCGTGGGTTCACCTGCGTGCCGTGTTCATACACATCCAACCCGGCGCCCGCGATATCGCCGGACCGGATCAGCCGCGTCAGCGCATTTTCGTCGATCACCTCACCACGCGAAGTGTTGACGACCACAGCCGAGGGCTTCAGCAGCTTCAACCGACGCGCGTTCAGCAGGTGGAACGTTGAAGGGGTCGAGGGGCAGTGGACCGAGATCACATCCATCCGTGCCACCATCTGATCAAGGCTTTCCCAATAGGTGGCCTCCAGATCCTGTTCAATCTCGGGGCGCAACCGGCGGCGGTTGTTGTAGTGAACCTGCATCCCGAAAGCACTGGCACGGCGCGCGACAGCCTGACCGATCCGGCCCATGCCCAGAATACCCAAACGGCGCCCTCCGATCCGGCCACCAAGCAAAGCGGTCGGAGCCCAGCCGGACCAATCGCCCTGCTGCATCAGCGCGACGCCTTCGGGGAAACGACGCGTCACTGCCAGGATCAGCGCCATAGTCATGTCGGCCGTATCATCGGTCAAAACACCCGGAGTGTTCGAGACCAGAATGCCACGCTGACGCGCGGTTGAGACGTCGATATTGTCAACCCCCGCCCCGTAATTGGCAATCAAGCGCAGCTTTTCACCAGCCTGCCCCAGCAAACCACCGTCGATTGTGTCGGTCACCGTCGGCACCAGCACGTCGGCCTCTTGCACCGCGGCGACCAGTTCCTCACGGGTCATGGGGGTGTCATCGTCGCGAAGACGAACATCAAACAGCTCACTAAGTCGCGTTTCCACTGCTTCCGGCAACCGTCGCGTAACAACAACACTCAGACGTTCTCTTGGCACTTCCGCCCTCCCACTGCTTTGCAAACGCGCTTGCGTCATGGCATCGTGGCGCAGGATAAGGCGGGGCACAAGAACCCCAAAGGCATTGAGTCGACCTTTTTTCGAAAGCAGATCAACAGGCACAAGAGCAGGCAGTCAGTGAGTGGTCTTCTACCGGTGAAACGCCTTTGTTTGGCGATCCTATCCGCGTATCTCTTTGCGTTCGGCTACGCGCCGGTCGCAGCCCAAGACGTGCGCGGCCCGGTCACCAACCTGCCCCTTCCGCGCTATGTTTCGATGAAGGCTGCCGAAGGCAACGTGCGCCGCGGTCCGTCTCTGACCCACCGAATCGATTGGGTCTTCAAGCGGCGCGGTATGCCGCTGCAGATCACAGCGGAATACGGCAACTGGCGCAAGGTACAGGATCGCGACGGGGCCGGAGGCTGGGTTCACTACGCCCTGCTGTCCGGCGTGCGCACTGTGCTGATCGAATCCGAGATGCTGCCAGTTTATGCCCGACCCGATCCGAACTCGACCGTCAACGCGCATTTCGAAACCGGAGTGGTCGCCCGTCTTGGCGCGTGTTCTCTGGACTGGTGTCGCATTTCTGCGGGGGGCTACAAGGGGTGGACGCTGAAAGCCAACCTCTGGGGCGTCGATCCGTCGGAAATCCGAGAGTAGCCCTTTTTTCAAGCCCCTAGTCAGTTGGTAAAGCCGATATTTCGTCAAGCGCGCTTATGATGTCTTCTGCGTGATCCGGATCGGCAAACAAAGTCCGAAACAGCGCCGCCAGAGGGTAGCCGGGCCAGGCTTCGTCCAATAACAAGATTGTGGCCCGAGCGCGCTCATCGTCTCCGAGCCGTTGATAGCTTGCCGCCAGATAACCGATCGAGATCGCGCTGACCGGATCACCCAGCCTGACCGCCTCGTTGAACTGGTCTACAGACGCCTGATACTCGCCCAAGTGATAGCTGGATGAAGCCAACACGCTGCGATAGGGAAATCTTCCGTTGGTCGTATTAACACCCTGCGCCCGATTGGCGGACGCTATAGCACGCTGAAAATCCCCGCCAAACAAAGCGAACAGGGCATCAAAATTCGTGACGTGGATATCATCAGGGGCAAGCCGCGTTGCGCGTGCGGATTGTGCGAGCGCGGCCTCATGCTCGCGCGAGCAAAATGAAGCCAGGGCAAGGGCGGAATGGCTCCAACCTTTGTCTGGCGCCAGCTCCAACGCTCGCTGCGCGCGGTTTTTGGCGAGGGTCAGAAGCGCCTGTTTTTCAGCTCCGGGCGGGGTTGTTAAGGCAAGGATGCTGATCGCCTGTGCCGAACCGGCATAGCCGCCGAAATACGTCTCATCCAAGGCCATGGCGCGTTCGAACATACCGCGCACGGCTTGAACCCTGTCGCGGTCCAGAACCGGGAACATCAGCAGGCGCGCCTCACTCGCCAGATTAACGGCCTGCAGCTTGCTCGGGTTTGTCGAGAAAAGCGCCTCTCTGACAGCTTGTTCCTGATTGGCATTTGCAGAGACTGCAACCGGGCTGAGCGGTGATTGGGGCGTGCGGGAAAAGAAAACCGCGCCGCCCGCGATAGCCAACGCGGTCAAAGCCGCTGCTGAGACCCAGATCCTCTTTGAGGGACGCGCTCGGTCTGACGGTATGTCGGGGTCCAAAACCTCAAACCGGGGGACGTAGCCGCCCGGATCCATATGAATGCGCAGCCTCTGATCTTTACCTGAGTGCGAGTAGAAGTTGGCCAACCGCCGACGCATGCGCCCCGCATCGACCCGCACGACGGCCATGGGGTCGCCCCCGGAATCCAACGCCCTTCCGTAGACATCCTCGGCAATCGACTTGGCGCGGATATCCTCGGACTGGCCCGTCAGCAGCTTATCAACAACGTAACGGAGGAAAGACTGCAGCCGCTCGGCCCCATCGAATTCCGGGCTGTCCAGGACCGCCTTCAGCGCCCGCTGAATGTCTTCATCCGAGAGCGTTCTTTGATCCAGATCTGACTTTACGCTGGCGTCTGACATCGCTTTTGTTAACCGCTGGCTGCTTGCAAGCATCTGAAAAATAACATGTTACCCCGTAACATACGTTAAGATACCTGAATGTGTAAATGAATTTCAGACAGAATGATTTGCAAAGGAGGGGAACGGACCTCATCGCGGGGCACAACTAGGTTCAGACACCGTGAGGCTTATGATGGCTTGCTTGTCGATACACTTTCCTGATCAGGCGAATGACATCCGGCGCCTGCGCAGCTCAGACACAGTCTTTGCGCAAATCTGCGCTGACTTTGAAAGCCTGGCCGCTCTACTACCCTGCGATGCAAGCGACCCAAGAAATTCTGATCTCATCGACAGCCTCCGAGGGCTTGAGGACGAAATCAAAACTTACCTTTCGTCCCATTCGGCCCCGCCCGAGGGCTAATCAAGACGCAAAAAGGCGATTCAAATGTTTGCCAATCTTCTCTTCTACGTCGGGCTCATCGTGTCGTTGAGCATCGGGTTCATGTATTTCCGCGATCTCGGTGACGTCAGCCAGATGGTGCTGAAGGTCAAGCGCAATAACATGATCCGCTTTATCCGGAATGAGAACACCTATCTTGCAGCCGGATTCGCCGGGCTTGCGCTGATGCTTGTCGGGCATTTCCTTGGCGGCGGTCCGGGCTGGCTGTTTTTCCTCGGCGTGCCTGCAGTGACACTGGTGATCGTGTTCCTATTCGTGTTTCCATGGGTTTGGGTCCATATCGGTCTGCGCAACCAGCAAAACACCGCCCGCTACTACCCAATTTCTGAGGCGCAGCGATACATCAACCCATCCGCCAGTGTTCTGGTGATTGAAAACAACGGTCACGCGCGGGCGCACTCCGACGCCCAGCTGATGCGCCCTCATCTGGCCGGCAACGATAAGGGGTTGGGCGGCGATGACATCGTTATGACCTATTGTGCCATGGCCAATCTGGGGCAGGCCTACAAACCCGAGATCCACGGCAAACGTCTGGATCTTGAGGTGATGGCCCAGCACGGCAACAACCTGATCCTGCGCGACAACACCACCGGAGAGCCAATCCAGCAGATCTATGGTCGCTTCGACAGCGATGCCTCGAAGACAGCGGTGATGCAGCCGTGGCCCACCTTTCGGATGAGTTTTCGGGGATTTCAAAAGGCCTATCCAGATGGTGAGGTCTTTCTGAACAAGCCCTCCTCGAACCCGCTTCTCAGGTTGTTCGACACCTTTACTGAAACGGTTTTCTCCTCGGGCATCGCCAAGCAGCACCAAGAAGAAGCGCCGGTCATGGATAACATGAGCCACAGCGACAACCGCCTGCCCAACAAAACCTATGTCTGGGGCATCACGATCGGTGACGATGCAGTTTGCTGGACCGATGATTTCCTGGCCGAAAATAAGGGACTGATCAACACCACTGTCGGCGGGCGTGACGTCGTAGTGTCCTACGACCCAATCTATGAAAGCGTTGGCGTCTGGTACAATGACAGCGGCGCACCCATCACCCATGTCGATTTCTTCGGACACGCGGATTGCGGCCAGCTGACCCGCGTTGAGACCCTTCGATCGGGCATGTTCTGGCATGTCTGGGTCGAGTTCTTCCCCGGCACGGATATCAACCGCTCCGGCCCGCTCCACACCACACCTGACCCCCGCCAGACCCCCGCCCAAAGCGAATGAGGATTGTTGAAATGAAAACCCTATCCAGCCTGTCGGTGCTGTTCTGTCTATCAGCCACGATCTCAACCGCTCAGGATGCGCCGATCATCCATGATGCCGAGTATTACATCCTCGAAGCGCAGAATGCCGAACAATGGGCTGCGGACAATGCCGAGGTCGACCAGTTGCTCGAAGACTTCCGAAGCTCGAACGACGGCAAACCGCCCAACATCATCAATATCCTGATTGACGATATCGGCTTTGGCGATCTTGGTATCCCTGAACTCAACGCGGTGCGCGGGTATTCCACGCCTCATATCAACGCCTTCTCGGATGAGGCGATGCGCATGGTGCGCATGTATACCGAACCCTCCTGCACGCCCACGCGGGTTGCGATGATGACCGGACGGCTTCCGGTTCGGATGGGCATGGGCGACACCACCGTGGATATCGCCGGGTTCGGACTGCCCGCCGACGAAGTCACGCTGGCCGAGATCCTGTCAGATGCGGGCTATGCGACGGTGCATGTGGGCAAGTGGCACATGGGCGATATCCCCGAGGCCTGGCCCCATAACCAAGGCTTCGATTGGGCGGGGTTCCCGGTTCACCAGCAGGGTCAGCTGACCATCTACAACGACGACGCAGTCAAGGAACAGGTCTCGGTCGGGATCGCGGATTTCGATGACCGTTTCGTACTCGACGACTTCTTTCGCCCCGATCCCGCCGCGATGGTCACCGGTCTTGAAGCTGAACGTGGTGGTCTTGCACGCGAAGTCGACATGACCGCAGGCGAGCGCTGGACCGCCGAAAAATATGACGAAATGAACCAGCGCTATCAGAACCAGACGCTTGAAAAAATGCGCGAGCTGGCTGGCGGGGACGCGCCTTTCTTCCTGCAATACTGGCCACTCATTCCGCTGGATAACACGCGCGCTGGTCGTTCGGGGCCGCAATCGCCGAACGGAGGGCTCTATGTCGACAAGATGCAGCAGCTCGACAGCTGGCTGGGCGATATCTTCAACGAGATGGAGGCGCTTGGCCTAGCCGACAACACCATTGTCATCGTGATGGGCGACAACGGCCATTTCACCAAGTATTCGCCGCAATCAGGGTTCACCCCGATGGTTTTCGCCGGTGGCAAAGGTGATGTGTCCGAGGGCGGAATTCGGGTCGACAGCTTCATTCGCTGGCCCGGCATGATCGAGGCGGACGGCATCGTCGGAGATATCGTCCACGTCTCGGATCTCTATACCACGCTCGCCCGGTTCGCCGGGGCCGAGGATGGCATTCCTCGGGACCGGCTGGTGGATGGTGTCGACCAGTCCTCGCTGCTGCTCTTGGGTGAGACAAAAGGACGGCGCGATCACCTGATCGTCTACTCCGTACACACCCCCCGCGCGATCATCAAGGATCAACTAAAACTGCGCATCCCCGGAGCCGGGGAAAGCGCGATTTTGGCTGATTTCTTCGATGTCTACCGCGATACGCATGAGAAATACCCAGTCTCAACCGAGGTTGGGGCTTGGGGCGGGCAAGAGTTTGTTCGTATTCTGGGGCGCCATCTGAAACGCAAGGAAAAATACCCAGACATCGAACCTGCCCGTGGCGTGCCTTATGAAGGCATCGAAAACCTGCGCCCAGAAACCCAAGCCGCTGTCGAGGCCTTTCTGCTCAAACAGTCATCGGTTGGTAGATGACCGTGTATCCGGACACTGACGCCTTGCAACAAGGTCGTCGCGCAATTTGAAAGTAAGGAGATTCACCAATGGCTATCAGATCCGCTGCCGCGATGGCAGGCGTCACGGCCCTGTCCTGTTTACTGTCGAGCGCAGCATACGCTCAATCCCTGCCTGCGCCGGGTCAGACTGAAGAAGGCTGGCGGCACACTCTTGGCTTTTACCTGTTCACCCCGCTGCGCACGCATGGAACCTCGACAGTCTCGGGGGTTTCAGCTGAAATCGACCTCGATCTTGGCGACGTGCTGGATGTTCTCGATTTCGCAGCAGCCGGGCGGTATGAAGCCTGGAACGGCGACTTTGGGATCATCGTTGATGCCAATTACGTCGGCATCGGAGAGGACACCACCCTCCCCGGCCCGGCCGCAACTGCAGTGGATGTGGATGTGCGGCAGAAATGGTTCGCACTCATGGGCGCTTACCGCGTCGCGGATGGGACCTATGGTGCCAACAACCAGCGCTACACCGTCGATCTGCAAGGCGGCATTCGCTACAACTCGATCCGGCAGGAAATCAGGTTCACGACTCCGGGGCCGACGAACCCGCCCACCCAAGGCGGTGACGAAGGCTGGGTTGAGCCCGTTGTGGGAGCCCGGGGCATGTGGCGTCTCAACGACCGGTGGACCACCATCGCATCGCTGGAACTTGGCGGATTCGGGGCCGGAGGCAACGATCTGCAGGTCGGCGCAAATATCGGCTTTGACTACCAGCCGTGGGATCGAACCGCGATCACCTTTGGCTACCGATATTTCAGCGTCGACTACAGTGATTCAACGTCAACCGGCCCCTTCGCCTATGACGTCACGCAGCAAGGGCCCTATGTAGGGCTAAAGGTCTTTTTCAACTAGATTGGACCGGCTTGCCCTACATCCAAAAGATCTGGCCGCGCCATTCGCAACATCGGATGGCGGGTCGGATTTCTTGTCCTTGGTCAGAGCTGCTTTTATGTGGAAAATGGCTGGGGTGGTAGGATTTTTTGTCAACATATTGAAAATTAACAAAATAAAGGAAGTGGGGTCAATGGGTAGTGTTCGGAAATTGGTTTGTGTCCAATATTGTGCCTCACTTTTCTGCTTTTGACTTTTTGGACGTTAGCGAGTTTGCCGGTCATACGATTTGCGCGGGGTCGGGCTGGAAGCGGAAGTTCGCTGCACTGTTCATCGAGGTCCGCAGAATGGAGCTAAGCAGGCGTTGGTTAGGCTCGGAGACAGCGTATGAGGTGCGTCAAGCGTGATGTCGGTGGTCGAAGGGCTAAATCCAAGCATTTCCAAACCAAACTTTCTGCACCCTTGTTGGTCAAAAGAGATAGGGTGAGGCTTCAAGTGGTGTAACTGCATTTGGGGGATCGTATTTTGAGCCTCGTCTACCTGTGGGCATTTCTCGTCACGCTTTCGCAGGTGTCTTTAGCCTTCGGAGTCACTGTGCATGCCGTTCTGAGAAAGCGCGATACGCGCGCGGTCATTGGCTGGTCAGCTCTTGCTTGGCTTGCGCCGTTTGTTGGCTCGTTGGCGTACATCATACTGGGCGTCAATCGGATCAACCGGGTTGGCACACGGATGGGCCTGTCAGACACCATGCGCCGAATTCCAGGTTTCTCTCTCTCGGAAAGTGAGAGAGTGTTGTTTGAAGAGGCTAATATCCAACTACCTCACTTGGCCGGATTAGCCCGTGCCGGGGAAGCTCTTAGCGCAAAGCCACTCTTGCCGGGAAACACGGTCGATTGCCTGCGAGATGGTGATGAGGCCTTTCCGGAGATGATCGCGGCCATAGATAGTGCCAATTTATCGGTTGGATTGTTGAGCTATATCTTTGACAGCGACCGAGCAGGAGAAGAGTTCTTGAATGCGCTCGTCCGCGCTAAGGATCGCGGCGTGGTAGTGCGCGTGCTTATCGACTGCGTTGGCGCGCGCTACAGCAAGGAAAACATGGTTGCTCGTTTGAAAGAGGTGGGCATTGAAGCCGCGAGTTTTCTTCCTACAAGCGGGTTCTCCTCACGCCGCTTTTCAAACCTCAGAAATCACAGAAAAATCCTTGTTGTGGATGGCTGCATTGGCTTCACAGGCGGCACCAATATTCGTGAAGCGCATTGCCTGAACCTCGATCCCGAGGCGCCGACACAATGCCTGCACTTCAAATTCGAGGGGCCGGTTGTAAGCCACTTCAAACAAGTGTTTGTCACGGACTGGGCCTTCACCACAGGTGAACAGTTGAGCGGCCCGGCATGGTTTCCAGAGCTTACCCGCCATGGCACAGTCTGGTCGCGGGGGATTTCGCACGGACCAGACGAGGATTTCGAGACGCTCAGCAAACTCATTTTCGCAGCGCTGTCGGCCGCGCGGGAACGGGTGCGTATTGTCAGCCCTTATTTCCTGCCAGATTCTCGGCTGATAGAAGCGCTTTCAGTGGCGGCGCTCCGTGGCATCAAGGTCGAAATCTACCTGCCATCCAACAACAACGTTAAGGTTGTCGAGTGGGCAGCTATGGGGCAGATCGGGCAAATTTTGGAACATGGTTGCCGGGTTTTCTTCACCAAGCCACCGTTCGATCACACGAAACTCATGCTCGTGGACGACGTTTGGGCTCTTGTTGGAAGCACAAATTGGGATCCCAGAAGCCTGCGATTGAATTTTGAGTTCAATGTTGAATGCTATCATCGAGAGCTGTCGGAAGAACTCCATGCCATACTTGACTCAAAAGCACTTGGCGCTCGAGAAATCAGCCTCGAAGAGATCAATGATCTCCCGCTTTTGGCCAAATTGCGCAACGGTTTCGCCCGGCTACTTTCCCCTTACCTGTAGGCAGCCAAACTTAGCCTTACACCCGAACGTTCAAGCGAGCGGTCTGAGAGGTAGTTCTTTTTTGGTATCCGCAACGCCCTTAAAACTTGACCCAAAATGGACAATGCAGAGGGTTTGTCCGAAATTGAAAGGGAAGGCTGAACGTCCCTCTGTCTAATTCGCGGTGTTGAAAAGTTGCGCCAACAAGCTCGTGTGGCTATCATATTGATATGGAATTTATTGTGGGCGGCATAGTTACGGTTGTTCTGGTGATTTGGGGCGCGGCCTCATTTTGGCGAGCGCCCTCAAAGGAACAAAAGAAGGGAAAAGACAAAGAGTAGCGGCATCGTCTGCGATCACTTTGAGCACGCCTGATGGGATGCATCATCATCCAATTCACCAAACAAACGTATTCGCCGACTTTATGGATAGCGTTGCGGCGACGACAGGGTGGACATTTCCCCCTTTCTCAATAGACATTACCCATCGAATACTCGCGACCAGGTCTCCTGATCCAAAAGCGAAACGAGTTGATCACGCGAGTCGAGTACCGCGCTTATCGCTCGATCTCTTTCCCGATCCAGTTCACTAAAAATGGCTCTTGTGGACGATGCCGATGCTGATTTGTCCGTGGAACCGAGAATGGCATTGTCCGCAGAACCTTCGACCGCGGTACGGAACCGATCAACGGCAACTTCCAAGTCGCTCACAATTTTCAAGGCTGCGGTCCGGACATCGCTGTCTGCGGGCGACATAGCCTTTTCCAAGGCGGGTCTCAGCGTATTGGGCTCCAGAAATGATGGTGCTAAATCAGACGATCCGTCCAACAAGAAAGTGACCGCCGTTATCGTCGCAATTACTGGCATATCATAACTCCAAGCTGGTTCCCAAAGCGACTATGTCTGCCTTTTCGTACAAAATTTCAGAAACTTCCGGCCAGTAGTCTTCCGGGACTGCTGCCTGCAATTGCCCCTGCAATACCAGCAGGTTATCGCGTTGCGAACGGCGCTCGGTGTCATATCTGTCTGAAACAGCTATCAACTTGGAACGTTTTACAGAGCGGTTGGCGGACAACCGGTTGAATTCTTCAACAAAGGCCGCGTGCGCCTGGATCATCTGTGTTGAATTCGCCTCAATCTCCCGGGCAATCTGAACCAGATCTGAGCCATCATCAGAAGGTATCCGTTCCAACGCTGCTGCGAGCTCAGAATTTATGTCGCTGATCGAACTACTGCGGTCGAACGGGGCACAACTTGAGATGCAACAAAGACATGCAGCAGCGGCCAGGTTGATAAAATCTCGCCTCGACAGAGAGGCATTGCAGGTAGCTGCCATCGCGTTTCCCCCTGATCTGCGATCCACCTATTTTTAGATCGCGTCCTTTGTTGCTGCGCTCACTGAAGACGGCCCAATCTTCAGAAATCACTCAGGTATTCAATACATCCGCGAGCCGTGCAAGACTGCCTAAATCTTAATCGTTCCACAATGACATTTAAATGTTAGGATGTGAGGCACTGCTTATCAGACAATTTTATCAATAGGGGGAAATACGATGGCACCTGATCGGCGCGACTTCATGAAAACTGTTCCAGCAATTGGGGCCGCGTTTGCGGTAAGTCCTACTTTTTTGTCGGAAGAAGCAGCAGCACAAACCACATCGACAGCCGCGCCATTAGAAGGCCACTTTCACCCTAAAGGCAAAGCACCGTCCGAGCACACCCTCAAAATCCTGGCCGAAGCGAAAGAAACACTGCCTTTCTCGGACACTCAGGACTTTGAAGAAGTTGCCAAGGGTTTTATTGCCCAGATGCCGGAACCTCAGATCATGGCGGATGCGGGGAACGTTGCCTGGGACAGGGGCGCATTTGATTTCATCGACGAGCAAGATGAGTACGACAGTATCCACCCGTCATTGATGCGTATCAGCAAGCTGAATCAGAACTATGGTCTGTACGAGGTGATACCCGGTATCTATCAGGTACGTGGGTTTGATTTGTCCGACATCTCATTCGTGCGCGGAAAGACCGGTTGGATTGCCATTGACCCGTTGGTTTCAGCCGAAACGGCCCGAGCCGCGTGGGACTTGTTCTCGGAACACAAAGGTGAAGGGTTGCCGATTACGGCCGTGATCTATTCACATTCCCACGGGGATCACTGGGGCGGCGTGCGTGGTATCGTCTCTCAAGAAGACGTGGATTCTGGTAAGGTTGAGATCATTGCGTCGCGTGATTTCATGGAACACACGATTTCCGAGAACGTGTTTGCAGGCAACGCTATGAACCGCCGACTGTTTTATCAATATGGCTTGCTGTTGCCCGTGGCCCCGCATGGGTTCGTCAACCAAGGTCTCGGCAAACGTGTTTCCGCCGGTGCCGTAGGCCTTATCGCGCCGACCCGAATTGTCGAGGATGACATCGAAGAGTTCGAGGTCGACGGCGTGCGGATGATCTTCCAGAACACACCTAACACTGAAGCGCCGTCAGAGATGAATACTTACATCCCAGACATGAAGGCCCTGTGGATGGCGGAAAACGTGACGGCCACATTGCACAACATCTACACATTGCGTGGTGCGCCGGTGCGCGATGCGTTGCGGTGGTCAAAATATATCTCTCGCGCCCTGTTCCTGTTCGGGCAAGAGGCAGAGGTCATGTTCGCTTCGCACCATTGGCCGCGCTGGGGCAATGACCGCGTGCAGCAGGTTTTGAAAGATCAGCGCGATCTTTATGCCCATATGAATAACCAGACCCTGCATCTGGCCAATCAGGGCGTGACGATTAACCAGATACATCACCACTATGAGCCGTCACAGGGTTTGCAGCAGACATGGCATACCCGTGGCTATCACGGCTCACCTCAGCACAATTCGCGCGGTGTTGTTCAGCGGTTCCTTGGATTCTGGGATTGCAATCCCGCGACCCTGATACCGTTAGAACCAGAAGCTTCAGCTCCGCTCTACGTCGAGATGATGGGCGGCAAAGATCCAACTATGGCCAAGGGTTTGGAACTACACAATGCAGGGCAATATTTCGAAGCGTCCGAGATTCTGAACAAACTGTTCCTGTCGGATCCATCAGATCAGGAAGTAAAAGATTTGTTAGCAGACGTTTACGAACAGCTTGGCTACCAGCAAGAAAACCCGGGCCTGCGGAACAGCTTCCTGTCCGGTGCCTATGAACTTCGTTCTGGCATCCCTACCGGTGAAACGGCCGACACGTCCAGCCCAGAGGTGATACGCGCGATGTCGACTGAGCTGTTCCTTGATTTCCTTGCGATCAAGATGGACAGCCGCAAGGCCGAAGGCATCGAGTTTACGATGAACCTAAGCACACCCGACAATGGTGAGATGTTTGCGATCGAGCTGGCCAAGGCAACACTCACAAATGTCGAAGGTTTCGCCTTCGATGAGCCAGATCTGACTCTGACCTTGAACCGATCCGATTTGGAACTTGTGATGACCGGAGAGGCTGATTTCGAGGACTTGCTGGCCGACGGTCGTGCAACGGCTGATGGTGACGTCAGCGTTCTGATCAAACTCGCTGGAGCCATGATTGAGTTCGATCCTCTGTTCGAAGTTTTGCCTGGGACAAGTACCGGTCCAACAGAGGTAGCAGAGGCCGAGCCGTTGCAGGCGGTGACTGGTCAGGTCGTTATCGAATGATGTTTTGCGCGGGTCCCTTCGGACCCGCGTTACCCACTTTTACACTCCAATACGATTTTGACGATGTAATCCAAATCACCCGAGGAGACTCCAATGGCTGATCTTGTTGTTCTTTCATTTGATGGTGTCGACAGTGCAGATGCTGTTTTGACAAAACTACGACAGCTCAAAAAACAGGAATTGATCGACCTGCTGGACGCCTGCGTCGTTGTGCGACCCGAAGAGGGAGACATACACATTAAGCAGTCAGTGAACATGACCCGAATTGGCGCCAGTACGGGCCTGAGCACCGGTGCAATAGTTGGTATGTTGGCCGGTATTCTTGTTCTCAACCCACTCGCCGGCATGGCAGTGGGAGGTTTGGCCGGGGCGGCAATGGGAGCGCTTGGAGGGTCCCTTTCCGATTACGGCATCAATGATGATTTCATCAAAGAACTGGGCGAGACCATCCAACCAAATTCATCGGCTCTGTTTCTGCTTGTCGCCAAGGCCACACCGGACAAAGTGATCGCCGAGATCGAACAATACGACCCGAGGATTCTTCAGACGTCCCTATCGCAGGAACAAGAAGACAAACTCCGCGAAGCGCTCGCCGCTGCGCATAGCCAGTGATTTTTTGATAGAGATCGGTCGCCAAGCCAAAGTGTGGACGACCTTCTTCAAATCAT
Source organism: Ruegeria sp. R13_0 (assembly GCF_017743995.1). Classification (GTDB taxonomy): domain Bacteria; phylum Pseudomonadota; class Alphaproteobacteria; order Rhodobacterales; family Rhodobacteraceae; genus Ruegeria. The sequence continues at coordinate 173,894 of NZ_JAGHRB010000003.1, forward strand.
AGGGTTTAGGTTGGGAGCACTGCAATATGGTAGGCGAATCCGCTAATTGGCATGGGGAAAACACCGGGCGCGTCGCAGATGCGCTCGTTAAGCTTGGCCAGATCGGTTTCTGGGTTCAGCTGGTTTTTTTGATCATTGTCGTTGTACTGGGCGGCGTTGTCCTTGGCGTTGTCGGAGGTGGCGCAGGCGTGGGCAACGTGTTGTCCTTCTTGGGTTTGATCCTGCCCGCTTTCACCACATTTTGGTGTTGGCATTATTTGTCTTTGGGACGAAAGCTGAAAGAGACTGGAGATGACCCCTCAGCCGCCCGGCTTCAAAGTCGCGTGTGGATCGGCGTTTGGGTCGGAACGATCGGCGCTGTTCTGACAATTGTTTCATTGTTTGGAGCAGCTTTTGCGCTTCTGGTCACAATGCTGGCCAACCCTCAAGTTGGCTTGCAGATATCCGCAGCTGAAACCGGTGCCAGCCCCTACACGATTTCGGCGGTCGATGCAGTCAGCATCATGACCCTACTTTTGACGCTAACCGCTGAGTTGCTTGTTGTAGCGATTTCTTTGCGTATCGTTTTCCTGATCTCTCGTTCTCTGGGAGGAGAGGATGCCTGAAACCTTTAATAAGGGAACAGCATTGGAGCGACGATCACCGCGACAGAGCCGGTCAGTATTGTGAGCGGCACACCGAGCTTTAGGAAGTCAGCAAAACTATACCCCCCGGGTGCAACGACCAATGTGACCACAGGCGTTGAGATCGGAGTCGAAAATGATGCGGATGCAGCTATCAGAACACACAGCGCAACTGGGTATGGTGAAATCCCAAGCGCTTCGGCGGCTGAAATAGCAATCGGCGCAACAAGTACCGCAGAGGCAGTATTGGATAGGACTAAGCCTAATAGGGCCGTTAAAACAAAGATCGCCGCCATGACTGCGCGCGGACTGGCTTCTCCGACAAGGTAAAGCAGTTGGTCAACGATTATGTCCGATCCGCCCGTAGCCTGCAGCGCGTCAGCAAGTGGCAACATCCCGGCGATAAGAACGAGGCTTGGAAGCTTTACGGCGCGATAAGCGTCTTCGGCGGACAGAGTGCGAAGCAAGACTGCCGCTACCGCAGCCATCAGTACTGCAGTAGTTATTGAGACGAGTTCTGAAACCGTCAGGGCAACCATCGTGGCCATGATGGCAATCGCAGCCCAAAAACCCTTAGCTGCCGGTGGGATGGATGTCCGCTCATTTGGGAAGGACAGAAGCACCAACATATCATGCCTTTCAACCGCACGATCCAAGTCTTCCCATGATCCGGCAAGCATAAGACGATCGCCTGATTGCAAAACTGTAGTGTTGGGGTGTTCGACGGGCTCGCTGTTTCTCACCAGGCCAACAATCTCAATCCCCTTGGATTCGAACCCGGGTGCATCATGCATTTGTCGACCAATCACTTTTGCCTCGGGGTGGATCAATACATCCGCAAGACCCAACTGATCGATCCAAACGGCACTTGATTTCTGAAAACCCAAAGTTTTGGCAAACAACGCTTTGGTTGATAACTCCGCCAGTGCGTCTTGGGCTCCTCGAATGAAAACAATGTCACCCGGTAGCAGTTCCATACCTTCACGAAACATGGCTGCGAGGTACTTTCCTTTGGCGCCAGGCCTCAGACGAACGAGTATTGCTGTGCCACTTCCCGTCAACTTTTCAACGTCCTCTGAGAGTACTTTGCCAGTGACCTTCAAAGTCGCGGAATGCCTATCCAAACCAAAGGTTTCCCACATACCAGCAAGCGTCGTTCCGGAAATTGCGAACTCTTGCTCATCAGGGGTCGACTTGGTTTTCAACCGATAGCGGCCCCAAAACAAGACAAACAGGACTGCAACAACCAGAACCGACGCACCGATCAGAAAAAAGGAAAACAAACCGAAAGGTTGGTAACCCTGCGCCACCAACTCATCACTTACGACAAGGTTCGGAGGCGTGGCGATCAGGGTCAGCATGCCACTTATCAACGCGGCATAGGACATTGGCATCAAGAAACGAGCCTTGTCATTTGCCGTTTCTTGAGCAATTCGCAGAATGACCGGTATGAAAATTGCGACGACGGCTGTCGAGCTCATAACGCTCCCCAGAAGCGCCGTGCTGATCATGATAAGCACAAGCAATCCAGTTTCACCACGACCACCGTGCCGCATGATGGCGTCCCCTACTGCGCGAGCAACGCCGGTTCTATCCAACATTTCGCCCAGCACAAGAAGGCAGGCGACAAGGATTACAACGCTGTTCCCAAAGCCCGATAGGCTCTCCCCAATTGTCAGCGTGCCGCTGAGGGCAAGCGCAAGAACAACTATCAAGGCAACGAAGTCATAGCGAACACGGTTGCTTGCCATCAGCACACCCGCAACGGCAATCAGAGCGAACACAAACCCGGCTTCATTCGTCATTATATTACCCCCTTCAAACGATAGGGCGTCCATCCATGCGTGCAAATTTCAGGTGGTCGCGTCAGCCATATCCACGCCTGCTTCCCGCAGCAGTTCAAACTTCACAGCTGTTGCACTGACCTGTCGATAAAAGGCAATTAGCTGCCGCGTCGGGCCCTGAAGACGTGTCAAACCTACGGTGGCGGCGACGACTGTGCCGACATCCGTATTGCCTTCCAGGACCTGCCAACCGCCCACGACAAGAACACCCACCGTCCCGGCTCCGTTAATGGCGCTGAGTACAAATTTCGAAGACAGCTTCCAGACGAATATCCGGGAACGGGTGTCGTAGATCTCGTCAAATTTAGGAGTGATCTCTGCGGCCGAGCGATCAGGGTCAACAAGCCAGTTTGTGGCTTTGCGCAATGTGTGAACTCTGTCTGACACAAGGGAGTTTACACGCGTCTGGACGAGAAGAACGATAAACACCTGAGGGATAATCATACCGATTGCAATCAACCCCAGAGAGGGTTGATTGGCCGCAATATACCCGACAATCACAACAAGGGTTCCGGCCTGTACGATGGGTTCAGACAAGGCGCTACCGGAGAACTTTCCTACTTGTTCGGCTTCGGCCGACACCATTGTTGCCTTGGCACCGTAGGCGACTTTCTCGGAACCCGCCGGGTTTTCGCGAGACAGATTGCAAATACGCTTGCGCAGCTTGCGGATCATGTCCTCGCCAAGGACGCTCGAAAGATACCCCAGCACCCATTTCAGCGCGAGGCTCAGGGTTATCAGCGCGCCCATAGCAGCACCAAGCCACAGTAAGCCTCCGGGGCTTATGTTCTTTTCGGTCAGACCGTTCACGATTTCCTTCTGGTAGTTCAGTGGAAACGCCGCCAGAGCGGCAATGGCCAGAGACAGCAAGATGTTGACCACCTGACGATGTCCCGTAGTTCTCAAGATAGATTTGTAAAATTCGATCACTCGATCCCCCAAAATCCAAGAGCACCTTTGCTTGAAGGTGCGGGTGCATTGTTGTGACTGCACCCTAACACTCAATCCAATCTGAATATAAATCTACCTTTTCTCCGGCGTAAGCGACTACGTTTGTGACGCTCGGCTTCAGGAGCAAACAGATGAGTGCAACACATACAGTGGGAATTGAGAGTGGCCGCTGAAGTCCAATCCTGGAGCAGCGTAGCTGCATTAAATAGTCGAGAGATCTCGAGCACGATTTGTAGGATTGGCCGAATTTCAGGTTGACCAAAATCTGAGATTAGTTCGAACGTCGGCTCTTGATCAGCTGCAACGCAGCATGTGATTGCACTTTGTATGTCCGTTTTGGGCCGGGCGTGTAGCCTTAGATTGGAGGTACGGCACGTATGGTGACCGACTGTCTGGCTGCCACCCTTTCGCGATGTATCATATACAGCCCCGCACCGATGATGATGGCAATGCCAAGCAGGCTAAGCGTGTTCGGGAAGTCGTTGAAGACAAGATAGCCGAACAAGGTTGCGACCGGCAGCTCAAAATACTGCAGCGGCGCCAGCGTAGCGGAAGGCGCAAAAGACAGCGCATAGGTCATCATCATGTGGCTCACCGTCGCGAAAAAGCCAGCGCCCAAAAGCCACAACAACGCGATGTCTGTCGGCCAAACGGGATCAAACAAATCAGAGCCGGAACCTTGCGCAACAATTAGAGCTGGAATGCAAAACAAGGTGGCGATCAGGCCAGTGTGGAATTGCAGGGTCACAGGGTGCACCCGACGCGACAACCCCCGGGTCAAAAGAATGTAGAAAGCGAAGGCAACTGCCGTGCCAAGCGGAATAATGGCAACCGCGCCGAAAGCTGCGAAACTGGGCTGAATGACGAACAACACCCCGACAAACCCCACAAGCGCCGCGCTGACGCGACGCGGGCCGACGTCTTCACCAAGATAGAACTTGCCGACCAACAAGACGATGAACGGGGCAACGAACACGATTGCCAGCGCATCGGCAAGGGGCATCACCCGGATCGCGGCAATGAAGCAAAATGTTGCGAACACCAACAGCAATGAGCGAAAAACCAGCACCATCAACTGACCTTTCGCCACGCGCAACGACAGCCCCATTATCCAGATGAAAGGCGCCATCAAAGCGCATTGCACCACAAACCGCGCAGCCGTAATCTGCCCAACCGGCACACTGGTCGACGCGAGTTTCGCAGACACATCCAGCAAAGGAGCGGTTAGGCAAAATCCCAGCATCAGCGCAACGCCGACAAGGGTGCGATCCGGAGATTGAGGTATGGGTTCAGCCGAGGTCATCGTTTCATTTAGAGATGTCGCCAAATGCGTGTCTGTTCTCAATACGACGACAGGCAAAAGTCCCGCAATCCAAGAGTTCGAGTTGAATTGGATATAGCGCTCGCGGCGGATGTCTCCTCCGACGGGCCGCACAGCCGCATCAGGTGGCGTTGGCTGAAAGAAAGACAGAAAGAAAACCTGAGGAGAACCTCTTCATTGAACATGTCTATCCAAATTCAAAAAAAGCATCGTATTTTTGCTGATCCAGCGCACATGCACTGGATCAGTAAGTGCACTGTTATGCCAGTTGGGCAAGATTGCCTGACCGGAAGGCAAAGGTTCTGGGCGCGATTGACGGAGCACGGTTCAAGCACTGCGACCCAATTGACGACATGCTGGGATCCGAAATCGAGATTTTCGTGCCGTTAAAAGACAGATGAGAGGTGCTTACTCGTCACCGATCAATATTCATTCTTTGTTCGATAATAGGTCTTCGAGATTGTCATATGGCGCGGTGTCCCTAAACTGTTTCACGAGTTCAGCGTCGTTTGAACGATCCCGCTCGCACGTTTTCAGTAGCCGCCATAGTTGAAGAAGAAGAATGATTGTCGCTCCCGCGGCCGCAATATTGAAGGCGATTTCCCACGTTGTCATTTTGATGTTCCCACAATTGATAAGTTGCATTCCCGTAACCGCAGAACCTGCCATGACACTTGACGAAAACCGGAACCTGTGGGTCTGAGCCCAACTTGCCACTGAAAGATCATGTCTCAGGATGACCTGAAAAACCTATTGAACTCAATCAGCCGGCCGACGCCGGAAGAAGAAGCATTTTTTGCCAAACGTCGCTCCCTTGGTCTCGGTGTCGGGCTCGATGAGCATGGGAAAATAGTCTATCCGAAAAAGCTCGTATTCATCGACGTCGAGGCATCCTCGTTGAGCCCTGAAAGCTGGCCGATCGAAGTTGGCATTGCGTGGATCGAACAGCAGTTTCTCATTTTTTTGAAACAACACATCTTTTGCTAACCAGTAACACTACATCACAACGAGAGCACTATGTCCGTACAGAAATCCTTGTCCGATCTGATAATTGAGACCATTGCAAATGGAATCCTGCGTCTAAGTGAAGACGCAAGAAGGATACAATTTACGCTTATCCACAGAGGCCATTCAGTTACCGGACCGTTGTGTCTCCGTTCCGATTGGACAGACAAACTCGGTCGACCAGGCTTGATGCCGGTCATCATGGAGACTGTCTTGACTTACGGCGAGGATGAAATTGTCCTTCCTCTACCATCCGAAGATGACATGGCTTCAGCTTACGATTTGCTGCAGGAGCGCCTCGCACAGGAAAAGATGTTCTCTTTCGACAATGAGCAGGGCTGGTTGTTGACGTCATTCAAGTCGAAACCGTTACGTCAAAGCGGCAAAAAACTGAATAAAGCAAAGTAGGAACTAAGTTGTTTCTGGAAGCCGGCATCTGCGTAGATGTCGGCCTCCAACCGGGTTTACCAAGCTTCCTTTTGCCTCTTTAAGTGGCGGCTTTGATTGGGCAGCGACAGAGAGCAATTCGGGCTTGAAGCGCTGCCACTTCGTTCGTCAATCATACTTGCCGATCAAAGATTGCGCTTTCACCCGCGCCCGTAGGCGATTTCGTAGAAACTGAAACTGACTCCATGTCAGAATTCGGAGACGTAGCCGCTCCAGTTCGCTGTCGATCAGAACATCTTCTTCAGTGTCCATCTCGAGCACCTTGTTTCCGTAACCCGCGCACCGAGCGTTTGCAGCGGAGACGAGATCCTTGCCGACCATTGCGATACACGCATCGTCCCGCTCATCGAGAACATCGCCGCGTTCCAGCCGCTCGAGCATATGCGAAAAGTTGCGCCGCATCAGCCCGCGCGGAATTGGCCCATGCCGCGCGCAGTCGTCTGCAAAAGCGGCCGCTTGCGAGATCACGCAAGCACCCAGCTCCTCGAGCGTTTGTTCCCGGCGAATGTATGTGTAGCTCATCATGATCTCCTCACGCCGCCGCTTCAGTCTCAGCCACTACAGGCGTGAGCGTTGGATCATCAATTCTGGCGATCAAAGCTTCCAGCTGGTCAGTCAGCCCGCAGATGACCAGCACCGCCGGATCTTCCGGTGAAATCTTAGCGAAAAATCCGCTTTCAATACGGTCCGGATCACCGACGTGCTCCAGAGTGAGCAGGTCGCGCAGCCATTCCAGGCCACGACGATGCTGGACCGTGTAGGCGTTGGCAGTTGCGACCGACGCGCGCAGTCGCTGCAGGCGCATCAGGGCTGCGGATCCACCGAGCAGCAACACTGCATGTTGAAGATCGAGATCTGCAGATTCGAGGAACTCGCCGACCTGCGTCAGGATTTTGTTTTTATTCATGGGGAATTACCCTGTGTTAACGCCGCCCCCATCGGACGACAAGCACGCAGGCGGGGGCGCTCTCCTTTCACCCTGCACGTAGTTTCTGTTGATCTGAGCTCTGAGCTTTCTCTCATCTTGCTGCTCACAAAGACGTAGCAAGATGAGAGGAAGTCAGGGCCGGGATACTTCACACCCTATTGGACACTCGACCGATCGAAGTGAGGAGTAGCCGAGGGCCATTGAGTAGATCTTGCCGCCTATGCCGCACTTGTTATCAATCTGGGGCGCGGTGAATTGTATCGCGATTACGTTTGTATTGTCTGGGTCTTGCATTCTCGATCCAGCTGTAGAAGCGCGTTTTCAACAAAGGCGCCGAAGGCTTTTTTGTTCGGTCTCGATTCAGCAATTTCCGCGAGGATGTCTTGCGCTTCCAATCGCCGGTAGCGATCTGCGTTCAGCTCATAGAAATGTCGGCTTGTCTCTTGGGCGTGACCGCAGAGCGCTTGCGCGACGCGTAGATCCAGATCGGGGTCCTCCACCACGGCATCATATGTGAGACTACGAGCGATATGTGGCCCGTGGCCGGTCAGTCGCCGCATGTTTTCCCATAGCCAATTGTCACCGAAAGGTTTCCAACCGCGAGCAGGATTGCCGAATAGTGCCGTTCCGACCCGCGCCTCATAGACGGTCCATAGATGCATTTCGCCGACTCCCATTAGTAGCGTCGCATCCAGATAAGGAATCAGACAATCTGCAAGTCGACCGTTGATGAATGTTCCGGTCTTGGACGTCTCGATCTCCACGCTCCAACCTTCACTATCTCTATGGAATTCCTTACCGATCCGCCCGGTCCGTAGGTCGAGAGAGCGCAATGGCAGTTTCGCCAACAAAGCCATAGCGCCAGCAAGCGCGTAGTCACGACGACGGGTACGGATATGATCCTGGTGAGGAGCCTGTCGAAGTCGCGCATGGGCAATTTCTGCGAGGTCAACCAGATTCAATGGGTTCTGTGCCAAAGCCACCTCCTTCCGACGCAGATCGGACGAGGACTCCAGCTTCAATGCATTGTGCGTTTCCATAAGCGCCTCGCGAATTTCGCTGGGATAGTTGGCGTGTTTTGCAAAGCCTGCGAGTGCGTCGCAGTAATTTGCTTTGCTTCGCGTTTTGATGTCGCTGTCGAAGACGTCTTCGGCGAAGGCTTTCGCCGTCTCCATCGAAAGCTCCACTGGCATTTGCCTGCTATTGGTGATCCGAACCAAGCGTCGCAGAGCGCAGGACAACAATTCGATCCGGGCACTGGACAACCCGTTGGGCTTATCGGACCGCGCGGCGATCCGAGCCATTTCCGAATAGAAAGGTTCCGGAAGGTCATGAAACGAGGGCTTCTTATGCGAAGGCGATTTTGGGCGGGTAACCGTTCGACGTATGCGTTGACATTGTTGTAGGAAAATTGTGTCCGGGTTCTCCGGATCAATTTCCGACATCAATTCAGCCAGAAGCCCGAGGTTACGCGCGTCTGCCTTGAAGCTTTGCATTGTGGCATCATCAAGTCGAGGCATCGACTGACGCCAGCGCATCCAGCGATCGGCAAGACGGATCAGCGAAGGCTCGCAGACCTCCTGCAACTCCGATTGGATTGCGAGAAATCGCGACCAATGCGGCGCGCGGAAAACGAGTTCGATCGGGCGGCGGTCAAATGCGCCGCTCTCAAGTGCCCAATCCATGCCCTCACCGGTTTCAAATGCGTATTTCCGAAGCAACACGGCTTGACTACTCAGGCTGTTTTCCTGCCAACCTTCCGTCCTCAGGCGATCAAAGAAAGCCATTCCTGACTCCCGCGATAGCTTTTCCGCATAACCATGATGTCGCGCGGTCTCGATGAGACCGCGAAAGGCTGAGGAAAGAGCATGCCTGCTCGGGTGAAGATTTTTTGCATAATAGGCCCGTCCAGTATCGACGTCGGCGAGATACCGACGCATACGTGGTGGCAATTCCTGTTCCGTGATCAGGTATTTCATCTGTTTTTCCCTTTTGCGAGTGCGTTGTTGACGGCATCCAACCCATCTTGGCCGCGTTCAATCGCTGCAGTTTGGTCAAAGAATGCGTAAGTCTTCGCAACCGTGGCTGGAGAGTTATTGAGAAGTGCAGCTATGACGTTCAGATCGGCGCCGGGCTGATTGATCAGGATAGAAGCGATGGCGTGACGCGCCTGATGCAGCTTCATGTATAAATCGACCGAAGCGGTGGCGTAACGCCAGGCATCGGCCGCGTTGCTGTACCGGGCTCCCCCAAGCAGAAGCTGTGGGTTTGGGTTGCGAAGCCGCTTCATGAAGTGCGGACGCGCTTCGGTAAGCCACCATTCCAGGATGTGACGAGGATCAACCTTACCGCGTTTCTTTATCGACGCCGTCAAAGGTTTCTTGTTTTTCATCATTTCCTTTGGAATGGCGAAGTTGATAGTTCGCGTACCACTCGGGAAGGAAACATTGGCGTTTTCGCCAGTGATTGACAGGTTGACCAGTGTATCAACCCGCAGCGGCATAAAGGTCAAAACACTGGCCATGGCAGCGGCAAGTGAAAGTCTCACCGCACGAGCCTGGTCACCCATCGAAATATGATTGTAGTTCTGGATCAGCGGCAAAGCCTGGCTATGAAATTCACCTGCGAGAGACAGAAACTTTTCGACACGCCGAGGTGACGTGACAAGGCGCCGACAGAAAGCTTGGTTTGCCTCCGTCATTGTATCCCAGTTTTGGAAGTACTCGGTCTCGAAGAACTCTTTTTGAACTTTTGAGAGATCGGGGTGGAACTCACGGGCGAAGCGAAATGCTGCCCCCATGTTTTTCTTTAGTGTTCTGGCACTGAGCGGCTTCCAATAATACTCGCCGCCCACTTCCGCATCAAAGGCCGCGAACAGAATATCTGCCGTGGTCAATTCAGCGATGGATTGACCGCCGTCCAAATCCAATCGACCGAGTTCTGAGAGGCAGGTGAAGTACCAGTTCAGATCATCCCCGGCAGATTTGACGGTCTGCGGAGAAAGTGGGGTGCGACGGCGTCCTGCCAGGAGCCCATCATAAGGTCGACCGAGGCTCATCGTCGCCTGGTATTCGCGAATAGCTGACGTGATTTCGGTCGGTAGAGCCGGCGTCACGCGATGGCGTGTGGCCTTCGGAATTTCACCGATCGTTGCTGGCAACAGCGCAGGTTCGATTGTTTCCGGAAACTCATGCAGGCGATCCAGTAGACGCGCGGCTTTACGAATTGCGTTCTTGCGGCCCTGATCGTGACAGTCTTTCATCCAGAGGTGCAACATATCAACATTCAGCTGCGCCGGCTGTACGCCCTTGCTTCTTGCCAGGCTTGTCAGAACGGTAAGCGCAATGAGCTCCGGTGTTTGGATGTTATTGCCTTTTCTACGCGGTTGGATCAGCGCGGTCGCAGCTTTCTGGAGCTGTGACCAGTCGTCCTCCTGCCCGCGCAGACGCTTTTCCTCGGCGCGCAATCCTGACGCGTGCGCCATCAGGCTCTTTACGTTGCCGTGCCACGTTTCAAACTGCTTGAAAGTGTTGAAGCCTTCCGGCGCATCCTTGTTGGCGATGTGACTTGACCATCGTTTGACGAAGGCATCGACATCGATTGGGATCATCGCCAGCGGACAATTATACCCTGGCAATTTCCTACATTTGTTTGCGGATCCCCGGATCTTCTTCGCGTTTGCTTGTGAATATGGGTAGTCTCCGGCGTCGAGTTTTTCGACAGCTTGCTCGAGGGTCATCTGCATTCTTGCCTCCATCATTGGTGTTGTTTTTTGGCGTTAGTGACGCGGTTGTTCTTGGAAATTCGGGTGATCTTCAGAGATGCGTTTTGAGGTTCTTTTTTCGAATTTCGGCACTCTGGAAGCGAAATGAGGAAAAGGGCTACAAAACGTGTTGAGGTGAGGTTTTGTGGGCGTATTCCTCACTTTTTCCAGATCTGGCAAACGTGCGAATTACGGTGTTTTCGGCCTCACACAACATCAAAGAGCCCCTCAATCTGGTGTTTCCGGAACCGGATCGAGCCACCGATGCGAAGGCTTGGAATAATGTTGTCGCGGGCGTAATTGCGGATGGTTGCCGGAACGCAGCCGAGTTCCTCAGCAAGGTCTTTTCCAGTCAGCAGTGGCTCAAGCAGCGCCGGATGTTGATCTTGATCCAGCATCTCGGCATGAGGTACGCCTTCGACCCGCCAGACATCCGTGATGGCATAGCGCGGCCGCTTCCATGGCCCGGGTGCAGGACGGATGCTGTATTCTCGCAGCACCCGGCGCACCGTGTCCGAATGCAGTTGCCATCGGTTCGATATCTGGGTCTGAGACAGGCTTGGCAGACCGGCCAGCGCCGCGGAATGGGTTCTGAGTGTGGATAGTCGCTTCATAAACAGCAGATGGTTCCACAACGCCGATCTGGGAAAAAATAGCCGAAACTTGTTTTGCAGCCCAACGTAGACGACCGCCAATTAACGGTTGAAGCCTTTCGGGATCTTTAACAACTCGTCGCGGATGCAAACCGTGTGAAAACTGTTTCAGACCACTTTGTGCTTGCGTAACGAACACGAATGCGGACGTCGGTGGCACCTGGAGAATTCCGGTCCTAACCAGCCGTTGGCCTCACCACTCGAAGCCGCAGAGCAGCCTGCGCATTGCTGCCGTTCGTACACCTTGCAGCATTGTCAAATAACGGGTGACGGCAAATTCTCGGAATACTCTGCCGCAGTTAGAACTTTAGTTAGGACCTTTCTTTCGGCCAATAATCCTGAAGCAAACCTATGGCTGTGCGCCCTGCCTCCAGCGCTCGGTCTGCCTTTTCTTCGGATTCAGTCAGACGAGCCAAGGTAATCGTGCCCATCAAGAGCGCCATCGCGGCCAGGCCCTGACCCGAACCGATTTCCGACGTGTCCTGCAAAAGGGCCGCCATGCGATCTGACGCCTGTGCGCCCGCCTGATGGGGCGCGCCCGTTGTGCGGGCAAGCTCTGTTCCCATCGCCGCCAACGGGCATCCGTTCCGACTATCTTGAGCGTGAGCTTGGGAAAGATACTTGGCTATATAGTCTTGGCGCTCCTTCTTTCGCCCGTCGCTGGTTTCTTCGCGCTCCATGTCGGAAACCACATCGTCGACTGCGTGCCGGAAGGATGCCGCGATCAAATCCTCTTTCGAATCGAAGTGTCGGTAGAAACCGCCATGGGTCATTCCGGCTGTCTTCATGACGTCCGCGACGCTGGTCGCTTCGACACCGCGTTCGCGGAACAACTGCGCTGCAGCATCCAGTATCCTGCTGTGACTGCGTTGTTTTTCCGCTTCCGACATTCTTGGCATACTCGCGCTCCCTGGTGGGGTTGACAATTAAGATTATGTCTATCATCTATATTATAGATTGCAAGTATCATCTAAAAGGAGCGTGCTATGCCTGCCAAGCCTAAGATTCTCGTCACAAGCGCAAGCGGTAAAACCGGGCTCCAAGTCGCACTTCAGCTCAGAGCTAAGGCTTATCCTGTCCGCGCGTTCATACGGCAGAGAGATTATCGCTCTGACCTACTTGAGCGTGCGGGTGCCGAATTATTCGTGGGTGACCAGTATTCCCTGAGTGACATGCGCAATGCCTTGAAAGGCGTGCAGCGGGCTTATCAATGCGCACCAACGGCACCCAATGGGCTGCACTTCAATGCGATCTTCACCGTTGCGGCTTACGAAGCTAAGATTGAGCACGTTGTTACGCTAAGCCAATGGCTTTCGAGCGTAGATCACCCATCACTGTTTACACGCGAAGTCTACCTGAGCGACATCCTGATCGGCATGCGCCCCGAAATGTCTGTGACTACAGTGAATGTCGGCTGGTTTGCTGAAAACTACCTAATGGTACTGGGTATGGCGGCCCATCTTGGGCAGTTCACAATGCCTCTTGGCGACGGCGGCGTGAAGAAGAATGCGGCCCCCTCGAACGAAGACATTGCCCGTGTGGCGGTCGGTGCCTTGACGGATCCGGCACACCATGCGGGAAAGACCTACCGCCCAACAGGTCCAATGCTGCTGTCACCCATCGAGATCGCCGATGCAATGGGCCGCGCGCTGGGGCGGCGGGTACGCTATGTCGACATTTCCGAAAGGATGATGGTCAAGGCCCTGAAAGCCCTGCGCCCTGCAAACTATTCAGAAGCGGCTGTCACCCAGTTGGCGATTTATTCAGAAGAGTACAGGCGAGGTACCTTCGCGGTAAACGCCCCGACCGAGGATGTGTTCCAAGTTAGCGGGCACGCACCTGAAGCCTTTGAAAGCATCGTACGGCGCAAGGTCGCTGAACAACCCGATCTGGAGCGCAACATGTCCGGCAGCCTCAATGCGATCGGCAACTTCCTGAAGATTCTCACTATGCGCCCCTTCGACCTCGACCGTGCCCAGGCCCAACGCGATTACGTGCGGCTTTCGTCCCCTTCGTACTGCCAAGACGATGCGGCTTGGTCTGAAAGGCACCAACCCACCGCCAGAAAGACCGCTTCGATACGTGTCGCTTGATATTGCGTACTACGAAGGATTGAGCCTGCAGACGAAAGGACCTCCGAATGAACGTTCAAAACGAACTCATCTCTCGAAACCAAGAATTCGCGGCGGGCTTTAACAGTGCTGACCTACCGATCCTGCCAAAGTTGCGAACGGTTGTTCTGACCTGCGGCGATGCCCGGGTCGATCCCGCGCACATCCTCGGACTGGAGCTTGGCGACGCGGTTGTGATCCGAAACAATGGCGGAAGGGTTACACGCGCCGCAATCGAAGAAATCGCCACCCTCGCCTTTCTAATGAGCGCTATGACGGAAGGCCGCGAACAGGGGTTCAACGTCATCCTTATGCAGCACACACAATGTGGAGCCGAGCGGCTGTCCAATCCGGACCTTCAGGACGCGCTGCAGAAAAAGCTCGGGATCGACGTATCCGAATACGCGATCACGGATCAGGAAAGCGACCTTTCAACAGATATCAATCGCTTAGCGGCGGCACAGGAGGTGCCGGACGCAATAACCGTCTCGGCCTTGCTTTACGATGTCGCTACTGGAACAGCCCATAAGATCGCTCCGTCCGCTTCACTGGGGACCATCCGGGCCGAGGCGAGCGTATCGCAAACTGCGGCTCGAGGATGAAGGCCTGCCACCTACACCTCACGTAAACAGACGTATATCGAAAGGATCGATCAGATGACCCCCACAGTAATATTCCTTCTTCAATTCGCGATGAGTCTCTTTGTCTTCGCTCTGATCGCGGCGTGGTACGTTGCACCCTGGCTTGCACGGCTGTCGGCGGCGGCGGCGCTCTCAATCCTGCTGCTGCCGCATGCTTTCCGACACATTGGAATGAGCTTCTTGGTACCAAATCTCAACAACGGAGGGTTGCCCGAGGCGTTTGCAACCAGCGCCAGCTATGGCGATTTGCTCTCGGCGTTTCTGGCAATCGTCGCGCTTATCGCTTTGCGATGGAGATCAGTGGCCGCCCTTCCGTTGGTGTGGGGTTTCAACATCCTTGGTACTGTCGATCTGGTGAACGCCTTGCGCCAAGCCGAGGCAATTAACTACTTTGGACCCACATGGTTCATACCAACATTCCTTGTGCCGGTACTCTTGGTAACGCACGTGATGATCTTTGCGCGACTGCTTAAGGCAGATAGGCCCCAAATCGCATCGGCGTGAATAGTCACGTATCCTTGCAGGGCAGGCAGCTCCAATGCCTGCCCACTGGGTCTCACGGCCCAAAGCGATCATCGAGCGTCGTGGTTTAATGCTGCGATGGCAGCCTGGATTTGCGAGATGTTGCGTCCGCTTCGATGATCCGAGTCGTTCCCGAGACGCGAATTCCCTCTCCGCGTATGGTGCTGAACTCTGTTTTCAGGAGCGACCTTGCGCCCATATCCTCTCCTTGCACGATGTTGATCTCGCCGTCATGGGGCCATCCAATGTCGCGCAGATATCCAGACAGTGCGGCGGCGGCGGCCCCTGTTGCGGGGTCTTCGGGCACGCCCCCGGTCGCAAAGGCATTGCGGCTGTGGAAACGCCGTGGCGTTTCCGCCCACAAGAGGCTGATCGTCGTCAGGTCATACCCTCGCATGAGCTCTGCGCCTTTGGTCAAATCATACGACATCCCGGCAAGTGTCAGCCTGTCGTGAAGCGTGAGGATCAGGTGATTGTTCCCGGCATTGGCGAGTGCCGGTGGCAGAGCATCGTCAAGGTCAGTTACGTCTAATTCAAAGAGCGCAAGCGCAGCCTTCAACAAATCCGGGTCCGCTTTGGCGCTGTGGGTGGGCGGAGATGTCAGGGTTGCGCTGCCGTCATCTTTGGTTTCGACACTGATGCGACCCGAGTTCAGGTCAAGCTGAAACAGCCCCGGTCCCTCGCGCGCAGTCAGAGCATTGCCCAATGCAATTGTGGCGTGTCCGCAGAACGCCACTTCTTCCTCGGGTGAGAAAAACCGCACGCGCCACCCGTCGGCTTGAGGCGCGGCAAAGACGGTTTCGGAGTATCCGACTTCTCTTGCGAGATGCTGCATTTCGGCCTCAGACGGAAGGGTTTCACCAATCACGACACCCGCGGGGTTGCCGCCTTCGGAGCCATCAGAGAAAGCCGCGACACGCAGAATGTTTGGGGTCCCTGTATCTTTCATGGGTTTGATCCTTTTCAACCGTTGCAATCCAGGAACGGACAGCCAAAACCCTTGGAGGCGCGACTGAACGGTTCCAATTGACCCCGGCGGAATGTTCCGCCGGAGCTGAGTTTGGTCACTTGTTTATCCGGGCCAGAAAGTCCTGCATCTCGGCAGCGATGACATCGCCATATTCCTCGAGCGCAAAGTGCCCCGTCTCAAGTAGATGGAATTCCACGTCGTTGAGATCGGCTTTGTAAGGATGCGCGCCTTCGGCCGGGAAAATGTGATCATTCTTTCCCCAGACAATCAGCGCCGGAGGCTGGTGTTCCCGGAACAAGGCCTGCCACTTGGGATATTCGGTGACATTGGTGCCGTAATCCAGAAACATCTCCAGTTGCACCTCTTGGTTCCCCGGCCGGTCCAGCAGGTACTGGACGTGCCAGAAATTGTCGGGGTTCACCGTCGAGACATCGCCAACACCGTGGGTGAATTGCCATTTGGTGGCGTCCAGCGTCAGGAAGCCACGCAATGCATCGCCATTTTCCTCGCTGGGGTCGGCCCAATAAGTCTTGATCGGGTCCCAAAACTCGCGCAGGCCTTCGTCATAGGCGTTGCCGTTCTGAATGACAAAACCGGTGACCCTTTCGGGATGCTCGGCGAACATGCGGTAGCCGATAGGCGCACCGTAATCCATCAGATAGACCGAGTAGGCGTCCACCCCTTTGGCATCGATCAAACGCGTAATGGAGTTTGCCGCGTTGGCAAAGCTGTAGTCATAGCTGTCGGCAGGCGGCATGTCCGACGCGCCAAAGCCGACATAGTCCGGGGCAATCACGTGGTAGTCTTCGGCCAGGACCGGGATCAGCTCGCGGAACATGTGCGAAGAGGTGGGGAACCCATGGAGCAGCAGGACCGTGGGATTCGACGGGTCGCCCGCCTCGCGATAGGCGATGGTTTGGCCCTCGATCTCCATCGATTTCATGTCCACGGCAAAGGGGCTTTCAGCAGCGACAGCGCTGTTTGGCTGGATCGCTGGCAGCAGCGTGGCGCCGGTCAGCAGCGCTGCGAGAACGGGAATGCGCAAATATTGTTTCATGTTTCAGGTCCTTTCAGGATTTGGGTGGGGTGCCAGACACTGTAGAGGCGCGCATGGCAATGTTTTCGGCCCTCAGGGCCTCGTTTTCGCGGTGCAGGGCCGCAATCTCTTGGTGCGTCTCATCAATGGTGAGGCGCCGTGGAATATGGCTGGGGCAGTTCCAGTCGAAGGCTTCGACGGTGATGAGCACCGCGCGCTCGGGGCGGGCCCGATAAGACGGGTCGTGGAGCTGATCCAGAATTTCGGGATTGTCGGCGCCTTCGACCAAGCGGGTCCGCCCCCACAGCTTCAGGCGACGGCGATTGGGGTAGTCCACAAGGATCATCGACAGGCGATCGTTGCCAGACAGGTTCCCTGTGCTGATATACTGCCGGTTACCGCGAAAATCGGCATACCCGAGCGTTCTGGATGACAACACCTTCAGAAAGCCGATCGGACCGCCGCGAAACTGCACATAGGGCCACCCGGTCTGTGACACCGTCGCCTGATAGAACCCGTCACGAGCGGTGATGAAGTCGACCTCTTGGGGCCCCAGTTCATCGAGGGAGGTCTCGTCGCCAGACAGGAACCTGGTGTAGCCATCAGCAGAGCCCATCCGGGATTGCTGTGACCGTACTGCAGGCGTAAAGGCGATGGTCGCAAAGGCGCGTGCCATGGCGTTTTCCTTTCGGATACTCATTAGTTTTCTTAAGTGGAAGGCCGGGTCGGGCTGTTTCTGATTGCAAATTTACGCTTTGATCCGCAAATTGACAAACGACGATGTCTATCGCAGGGTTAGAAAAAATAAGTCATAGTGATGAACCGGAAAAACTATCCCCTGAACGCGCTGCGCGCCTTTGAAGCGGCGGCACGCCACCTCAGCTTTGTTGCTGCAGCCGAAGAGCTTTCCGTAACCCCGGCCGCGATCAGCCACCAAATCAAGAAGCTCGAAGACTTTCTCGGCGTCCCGCTGTTTCGCCGTAGGACGCGCGGCCTTGTCCTGGTCGAAGCGGGACAGCTCTTGGCCAAAGAGCTGAACGTGGTGTTCGTCAGCCTCGACCGTGCGATGGAGCACGTGATGGAGGCAGACAAAGGCGGCTCGCTGGCGTTGACCGTCGCGCCCACATTCGCCGCGATGTGGTTGATCCCGCGGCTACAGAAATTCTACGCGCAACACCCGGCCATCGACGTCCGTATTTCGACGAGCTTGGGTCTGGTGGATTTTCAACGAGACGACTTTGACGCCGCCATCCGACTGGGTCACGGACAATGGCCCGGCGTTAAAGCCATCAAGCTCTTCGATGAATCCGTCATTCCGATGTGCAGCCCCAGCCTTCTGGAAGGTCCAAACGCCATTCGGACACCGTCCGATCTCAGAAAACATGTGCTTCTGCACAATCACTCGATGGACTTCGATCCCAATGCCCCAACTTGGCAGACCTGGCTTGACGCAAGTGGCACAAGCGACGTTGACGCCTCGCATGGGATGCACTTCAGCTTGCCGGACCATGGGTTACAGGCCGCCATTGATGGTGCTGGCGTTGTGCTTGGATGGAGATTTCTGTCGGCAAAAGATGTCCAGGCCGGACGCGTAGTCGAACTGTTCGACCTGGCAATTCCTCTTGGGTCAACGTTTTATCTTGTTTATCCCGAGGCGCATTCTCGGCGGCCGAATATCGCCGCTCTTCGCGACTGGATGTTACGCGAACTGAAAGCCCCCTCGGTCGTGCCGACCCTGGGTCCTCCACCGCAGAGCAGCGCTTAAATGCAAGCTGCCTTAGCAGTATTGCGACCATTCAGCTTTGTCATCAGGATCCACTGGGGATTCAAGCTCGTCCTGAATTGGCGCGGTAGAAACACAGGGTTTGAAGAAATTTGAATGCCTGCTTCCAAAGTTCTGAATCTGTTGTCTCGCAACCGCAGAGAAGGTCTGCTTCCCGCCGTTCGTGCCGTATTTCAGCCCCCTACCCGTCCCGATTCAGCTTTAACCAATATCGCGTGTATCGGAGTTCACCCGTTCGGCTCAGGGCGCCCTTCTCGACCAGATCCTGGAGATCGCGCGTCGCCGTGGCGCGGGACGTTCCCGTGATCGAGATATAGTTCTCGGCGCTCAACCCTCCTTTGAATCCATCTGGCCCAGCCTTGAACAACCGGGCGATGACCTTAGTTTGGCGGACGTTGAATTGATCACGATGCCGGTCATAGAAATGCGTCTTGGATATGAAGAACCCAACCCGCTCAAGAGTCACCTGCTGCGCTGTAAGGACGGTCTCGGCAAACCAGATAAGCCACGGTGTCACGTCTAGCGTCTTTTGATGGCGTTCGAGCTGATCGTAGTAAGCCTTCCGCTCTCGCTCAATCGTGAAAGCGAGTGCAATCAGACTTGGCTGACCAATGTTTTGTGCCAGGGACTTTTCGGCCAGCGCCCTACCCAACCGGCCATTGCCGTCCTCAAAGGGGTGAATGCTCTCGAAATACAGATGGCTCAAACCGGCCCGGATCAGTGCGCGTAGTGGTTCGGAACCATCCGCTGCGGTCCGGTTGAACCAGGTTACGAACTGGTCCATTTCAGCAGGAACCTGACGCGAAGGTGGCGCTTCGAAATGCACCGTTGGGCGGTCGAGCCTGCCTGAGACGATTTGCATAGCATCCTCATGGCTCCGGTATGCTCCAATCTTTTCCAGATTCTTATCATGGGACAGAAGCATGTCATGCCACCGAAACAGTGTGTCGTGCGACAGTGGTTCCGAATAGTTGGAATAAACATCCACCATCATTCCAGAAACGCCCTGTTCGCGCGGTTTGGATGGATAGCTGTCTGGAGCCAATCCAAGATGCCGACGCAAGGAAGATTGCACGCTGAGACGATCCAGCATCTCACCTTCGATTGCGCTGGTCTTCATCGCTTCTTCGCTTAGAAGGTCGATACGCAATTGATCTCGATCCGATGTGTTCACATGATGAACCGCTCCAAGAACTTCCCCTGAGGACAACAGGAACTGTTGCTCGTATGGTTCGAGTCTTGCGGCATCGTAACGAAAAGTTGGCCAATTAGAGTTCTGCCAGTTCCACATCGTGAGGTATAAGCCTCCCTTCTATAGCTCACTATTTATGGTTTTGTGATTTATAGAGGTCAATCCTATTCCTCATTTTTTTTCAAACCTTCAATCCGATCATCGATTGGACGTGTAATCTGAAAACGGTAAATCTCATCCTGTTTCCCCAAATTTACGTAGCATTGGAGGTCCGCGATAGCATTGCTTTTGGGGACAGCTTTCCCTTCTCGATCTTAGCCAGCAATGAAATCAGGTAAGCCCCTGGAGACTGTATGTTCTCAGTACGTTGAAAAATGTATCCGAGAACGATGAAACGAATAGCCGGGCCAAACGTTGACTTCATTGCATACCAAGTTTGGCCAAGCCGAAGAGACTCGGCGATATTATCCATGAGCTGATCGCAATGGACGTGATCTTTTGCAAAGCGCAGTTCTGAGCACAGCCTGGGAAAACTGCGCTCCATTTGATCTGGGGAAACCTGAATCTGAGAGAATTTTTCTTTCTTAACTTTCGGATTCAAAGAGTCCTCTTTGTGCCCCTCAATTTCAGTGTCATTGGCCCTCAAATTTTCTGTATCTGTCTGCGTTATCTCGGAGATTTCCACAGAGATTTCTGCCAGCAGCTTGCTGAGTACATTCGCATCTGGTTTGCGACGCAGAGCATTGCGTACGGTGGTCATCAAATCAGAGATCGCGGTGTCATTTGCTACGAGTTCTCTAAGGCGCGCCAGAGCGGCGGAAACCTTGTCACGGAGTACAGTGAACTCCAGAACTCGATCAGCATGCCTCTGGGCTTCCTGGATGAACTCAGGGTGCCGTTCAGACAAAGGCATCAAGGAGAGCCCTGTTGCGGTGACCACCCTGCCCTGTCGATCCCGGCGCGCCCATCGCTTGCCGTTTGCGCTCATGACGCGGCGGATAAGTCCAAGCTCAACCAGCGTCGAGATATGACGCTCAACTGTCTGCACGCTGACATGAGTTCGCTTGGCGATCGCCGCGTTGGAAGCGAAGCAGATGTGATGATCATCTTGGTCCGCAGCAATCTGATCACCGCCCACAAAGGAAATCATCGCTCTCAGGACATTGAGAGTTGTGGATTTCAACCCAAGAGGTTCTCTGGCCTCTTCAACGGCGCGAAGAAGTATCCACTTTTTGGGCGTACTACTCCCCTGCCCTGCCGTTCCGGACAAGGTTGCTCCACTTGGAGCCAATACTGCTACTGTTTTCATGACTTTCTATCGGCAGACAAAAATTACCCGTTCGCTCAGGAGCGTTTTTTTCTTGTGTGGCGATTCGGGTGCTGCTAGATTCTAGGTGTCTAATCTAAGAATTGCGCTTTGCGCAGCAGCCCTCGAAGCTCCGGTTTCGGGGGTTTTGTTTGTTTGCCTTCCTCCTTTCTGCTCGTCCTCAGTCCTTTTTTTCGGTGTTTACAGCTGTAAACTCAGCGTGTGAGCGCTTGATGATTTCAGCCATGTTTTTGTCCAACCAGCAGGCGAAGCCAGCGTTAGCTCCGGTCCTTTTGACCGAAACAGTTAGTGATCCGTTGGTGGATTTGATTGTAACGCCTTCAATTGGGCTTACTTCGGCTGCACCTTCTCTGTGTCGTGCACCACGTTTGGCAGCTGCTTTTAGGAGCATTTCCAGCCGATCATCTGACGACATCGATGGCTCAATGGTTGCAAGCAGGTTGGCCGCTTCATCTTCCGCCAGCTTGCCTGCAACGAAGTGTTCTGCAAGCACGGTCCATTTTGGGCGGCCAGATTTTGGGGCTGCACCGATCATGTCACCAATCTTTGCAGGAACATGTTGCGTAACTTTTGTAAGGTGAGACAGCCCTGATTTCGAAAGGTTCAATACTTGCCGCACCGTTGCAGAGTCATGCCCGGAAGTCAGGATCGCCTCGGCGAAACGTGCTTTCTCGTAGAAGGAAAGATTGCGCCTCGCAGCATTCTCAAGCCCCTTGGCGAGAAGCGCTGAAGCATCGTCGATATCCTGAACATTGGCGCGGACTTTAATACCGAGTTCACGACAAGCTTTGAGCCTCCTCCTCCCATAAATAGCCTCGTATCGGCCGTCGGATTTCGATTTTCTGACAAGAATGGGTACTTGTTGGCCACCGTCTTGGATACTCGACATCAAGCTTTCAAAGCTATCGTCTTCTTCGTCAGTGTTTACAGCTGTAAACTCACCAAGCCTATCGGCTGGGCCCCAATCGTCGATCAGAGCAGGGTCAATTTCCCTGATTGCGGCAAGAGAGCCCTGAAGCGCACCAAGTGCAGGGGCATTGGGTTTTGGGGCTTTATCGATGGCCTTGGGGCTAGAGCGCGCGATGGTGTTTGCGATCCCAGACATCTCCTGAAGCGATTTTCTAGCCATTAGCTGCGTCCCCATGCTTGATGGATCATTTGTTCTACCTCAGAGCCGATCGCATCCATTGAGTTCTTTGCCCGATCATAAGTTGCGCGTGTCATTTCCGACCGCACGACCTCGTAAATTGATTGTTTGAGCATTGTGGCGTCACTGATTGCGGTGCTTTTGAGGGCAGTAGCTGACATAACGCGATCCTGAAACAGTGCTCGCATGAACGAAGCCAGTTGTTGAGACGGTACGTCTGTCGGCTCATCGCGCGTTATCAGGAATTTGAAGTTGTCGTATTCGAGCGTAGCGCCGGCATCTTCAATGACTGCCATGTAAGCACCAGCGAGTTCGAGAAATTGAGCCGTCGAAGACACGTCCAGCATCGAAGGTGTCAGTGGCACAAGCAATGAATTGGCGGCGGCCATCCCGGCTATTGTCAAGAATCCAAGTTGAGGTGGGCTATCAATCAGAACAAGGTCAAAATCGCCTTCTACCTGGGCCAAGGCATTCCGTATTCTCGTAAAGAACGGATGGTCCGGGTTGGAGTGAACGGCAGATTCTGTCTCAAATTCGGAAAGAACAAGCCGTGACGGAGCCACAGAGAGACCGGTGAAGTATGTCGGAAGCACGACGTCTGCCATATCTACCGGATCTTCATATCGAATAGCATCGTAAATCGTCAGCCCGTCAAACTCTATTTCCGGGCTGATGCCGCACATGGATGTAAGTGAGCCTTGAGGATCCAGATCAACAGCCAGTACACGGTAACCGCGAAGCGCAAAATAGTGAGCCAAGTGAATTGTTGTGGTGCTCTTGCTGCTGCCGCCTTTGAAGTTCATCAATTGCCAGACTTGGAGCTTTTCTCCTTCAGTCCGGCGAGGGACATAGCGACCTTTTTTGCGTGAGGTTTTCTCAAGCGTTTCGCGAGCCTCCCAAAGTTCTTGGGCAGTATAGTAACGCCTACCGCTGCGTACGTCATGCGGCTCAGGAATAGTTCCCTCTACGTGAACTTTGCGCATGAATTGACCTGAGACTCCTAAGAGTTCAGCAGCTTCTGGCGCTGCAAAATTTCGCAGTGATTTGGTGTTGTCGGGGGCAAATGCAGCAAGTAGATGTTCTCGGATAGCCGAGTTTAATCTCTCAGATATTTCCGTGGCGAGTGCCGATGGTTTTTCTGCCACAAGTGGTGTCACGGGAATCATGTAGTTGCCTCAAATTAAAGAATGTGGTCATTTTTGCGCCACTTGAGACAAACAGCCGTGATTCATTGCGCTAAGTCAAGGATTTTCGCCTATATTGTAGGTTTTCCAACACGGAGGACTACATACGCTTTGCATGAGAGCAGGGTGGTTTACAGTTGTAAACCTTGTTGAGCGTGATCAAGGGTTTGACCTGAGCCCCTGAATCTCCTCCAGATTTGTGTAGAGTCCGGCCAACAAAAGGACGGACAAATGAAGCCGAGATTCACCGACGAACAGATCATTTCGATGATCAAGGAACAAGAAGCTGGCGAGAAGACAGCGGACGTGTGCAGGCGCTATGGGATCAGCCAGGGCACCTTTTACAAGTACAAGTCGAAGTATGGCGGCATGGAGCCGTCGGATGCCAAGAAGCTGCGGGCGCTGGAAGCGGAGAACGCCAGGCTGAAGAAGCTTCTGGCCGAACAGATGCTCGACAATGCGATGCTGCGCGACGTGAACGCAAAAAAGTGGTAACGCCCGGCGCCAAGCGCAGAGCGGTGGCGCATCTGATGGAGGTGCATCAGGTGAGCCAGCGCCGGGCGTGCTCTGCCTTGAATGTGGATCGGTCGATGGTTCGGTATCAATCCCGGTGCGCCGATGACGCTGATCTGCGCGACGCGATCAAACGGGTTTCCAGAGAACGCCGCCGGTTCGGTTATCGCCGCATCCACGTCATGGTCGAACGGGAGGGCCATAGGGTGAACCACAAGAAACTGAGGCGCATCTATCGCGAGGAAAAGCTGCAGGTGCGCCGCAGGGGCGGCCGGAAGCGTGCTCTGGGTACCAGAAGGCCGATGGTGCTGCCGGATGGTCCGAACCAGCGTTGGAGCCTTGATTTCGTGTCGGATGCCTTCACCGATGGTCGCCGGTTCCGTATTCTCGCCGTTGTGGACGATTTCACCCGCGAGAACCTGGCGCTGATCGCAGACACATCCCTGTCTGGCCTGCGTGTCACGCGGGAGCTGGGCAGGATCATCGCAGAGCGCGGAACGCCCGGCACCATAGTCTCTGACAACGGCACCGAGTTCACCAGTATGGCCATCCTGAGGTGGGTTCAGGAAACCGGGATCGACTGGCACTACATCGCGCCGGGCAAGCCGACCCAGAACGCATTCATCGAAAGCTTCAACGGAAAGCTGCGCGATGAATGCCTCAATGAAACGCTCTTCAGCTCATTGGCCGAGGCCAGAGACACGCTGGAAACATGGCAGGAGGATTACAACACCCACAGACCACATTCGGCGTTGGGCAATCTCACACCGATGGAATTTGCAGAGAAAATGACAATGGACAAACTGGCCGCGTAAGGCCATCAAACAAACTCCAAGGACTCTCCGTCAGATGGAGGAAACTTGGGGCTCAGGTCAGGTTCTTTCAGTCGATGAAGTTTTAACGGAGGCATGCGAAGGCATTCCAATAAAACTCCTCCAAAAG
The DNA here is from genome assembly GCF_017743995.1 of Ruegeria sp. R13_0. GTDB lineage: Bacteria > Pseudomonadota > Alphaproteobacteria > Rhodobacterales > Rhodobacteraceae > Ruegeria. The sequence continues at coordinate 198,797 of NZ_JAGHRB010000003.1, forward strand.
CTCCGCTTTGAGTAGAGCACTTCTAGCATGTAATTGGAGTGAAGGCCGAACGGTTTGTGGCGCACATCGCGCAATTGGAAAGGGCAGGAAGCTAATTGATCTGATTGGTCAAATTTTCCCGCCAACGAATTCGTTACCGAGTTTTTCGCGATATCGGCGTCGCAATAGTACTTTTGCGCCAGTACGGGAGGACGATGCAGTGAAGAGGGCATGGCGGCCTGGGTCAGATACCCCGAGCGCAGCCCGTGCGGAGAGGCAAAACCCGCGGACACTCCGGCTAGAGTCAGCCGTTGGCCGATCGCCCAAGAAATAGCATGCACGGAGAGGTGGGGTTTAGAGTATTGTGTTCCTTTAAGTTACGACGGAGCAGGGAACTGTCTTCAATCTAGTGAAGCTGTGCTTGCACGGCGCGGCTATTGGCGCAGTCGCTACTGTAGTTGGATTCATAAGGGATCGCAGACACGATCCGTGTGTTCACGCCCCTTTGGCGTCTATAAAACCAGCTTGCTCGAATTAGCGATTATGGGTTCCCAAATCGTTGAATCGACAGTCTTGTTGGCATATATTGCCAAGGAGGAGGCTTATGCCATGGTAACGCGCAATGTGGTTCTTACAGAATCTCAGGATCAACTGGTACAGAATCTGGTTGCTTCCGGTCGCTATCAGAACGCCAGTGAAGCGTTGCGCGCCGGCCTTCGGCTTCTGGAGCGGGAAGAAGCGGGCCTAGTGTCTCTCAAACAAGGCCTGCAGGAGGGTTTGGCCCAGGCTCAGGCTGGAGATCTGGCAGAAGGTAGCGGTCCGGATGCGATCCGTCGTGCCTTTGCAAGGGCACGAGCCAAGGCGTGACCAGACCCTTTCGACTAACACGCCGCGCTGAAGCTAGCCTGGTGGAGATTGCCCGATGGACCATCGACAAGTTTGGACAGCATCAAGCCGATCTTTATGAACAAGAACTGATAGCGCGCTGTCAGGCCATCACGGAGGGCACGGCGGCCAGCCGAAGCTGTTCCATATTGGTCGAGGACGCGGTTGATCTCAGATATGTAAGGGCAGGGGAGCACTTTCTGGTCTACCTGGACCAGCCGGATAGCGTGATCATAATCGATATCCTGCATTCCCGCTGTGATCTGCCGCGACATGTTTCCGCGCTGGCCACGTTGACAGACGCAGCTGAAAACAAGACGTAGGCGTTGCGGTCAGAGCATCCCTCAGGAAGGGGTTTCTAAAAACAATCAGTAAGTGCTCACCCCAACAGGTCTGCGGCCGGGTTCTCTGCAATATCGACATCGTCGTAATATTTCTGTGCCTGGGCCATGGAGCGGTGCAGCGAGAGGCGCATGGCAGCCTGGATCGGGGCGCCGTCGAGCGCGGCTTGGGTTAGGAAGCCGGAGCGCAGACCGTGCGGCGAGGCGAAGTCCTCCGGCAACCCTGCCAACCGGAGGCGATGTTTGACGATCTGATAGATAGCGTCTGGCGAAAGCCGACGTTTCAGCACACGATCCGCTTTTGAGACTGGTCTGAACAGTGGCCCGGTCTTAATCTGTCCAACCTCGATCCAATGCACCAGCGCCTGGGCTGCGCGGCTCTTCAGAACCAGCCGCGGCGTTTCACCTTTGGTTGTCGTTTTGGTTTCCAGCAGGGAAATCCAAACTAGGCTTTTCTGGTCGAATTCCTTCAGCGAGACGTCGTCAAACATCAACCCGGTGATCTCCGAGCGCCGTCGACCACCAGAAGCCCAGCCCAGCATCAGGATTGCGCGGTCGCGGCAATCCCGGCGTGAACCGCGGCAGGTGGCCAGCAGTTGTTCCAGCACATCCCGGGTAATCGGGTGTTGCGATTTCGGGGCAGGCGGTCGGGCTGCAGCCCGGCGCGCCTTGGACCGGGCCTGTTTGACCTGCGGGGCGTCAAAGGGTGAGGCGAGGTTCTTCATTCGATGAAAGGCCAGCCAGGAGGCGATGCGCCGGTCCAGCGTTGACGGGGCAGGGCAGGCGAGGGACTTGCGCAGCCCCTGAGCAATCAGCGCCTCTGCCACCTGTCGCGCTCGGTCTTCAGGCGGCGCGTCGTTGAGATCCCGGGCGTGATCGAGAACGAAGGCCAGCGCTGTCGCTTCCGCTTCCGGCCAGCGCAGCGCCAGATCGAACCGGGCGGCTTTCCAGGCGGTGACATAAAGCAGATCCCGTTCATATGCCCGCAATGTGTTTTCCGGTGTGCCGCGCACATAAAGATCAGTGAGCGCCTCCTGATCTGTTTCCGAAAGGGCAGGGGCGGCGGCGGGGAGGTATGGGGCAGAGGGCTTCATGTACCCATTCTGCGTCAATTTGGGTCAGATTTCAAATATCATGATAAGGGATACTTATCGTATGTAACTTAAAACTGATAACGCAACAAAAGTACCGAGCAAAAGTAACAGATTTTGCGCGTAAAGTAGGTAGAGGGCTTGCGGAATAATAAAATCGGAGGTTCTGTCGCAGGTCTGTAAACCAATTGACATCGACATTGCGCTGGAACCGTTGGCAAACTAAATGAAATGAACAGATATTTTGCCACTGAATTGCCTTTCTGGAAGTTTGCCAGAAACACGCTGATCGTCAGTTGCCTTGCGTTGTTTCCGCTGTTGGCCATCTTCGTTTTGCGCACGCCGGGCTTTGCGACGCACCTCCTGAACAGTGGTCCCGCGTTTGTTCGGTTTTTGCGTCAGGTGGTGACGAATGGGTTGCCGGTCGTTTTCCTTTTAAATTATCTCAGCTTTTTTCTTTTCGCCGTTGGGGTAAGGGCGCGGGGCAGGGGGGCCATCCCGGCCCGGTATCTGCTAATTGACCTGCTGCTACGGGCCGTCCTGTTCATCGCGCTGCACGCGCTGATCTACGCGCTTTCGGCAGACTGGTTCGGGTCTTTCGGCGGTGATCCCGTAGTGGCGTTGCGGGTAGTCGGTCCGACGCTGGTACGCTCCGCCTACTTCGAGAACATCTCAGGCGTTTACCTGTACGCCACGCTGGTCGGAGCGCTGCCGCTATACCTATCCGTCGTTCAGAGCCAGATCGCCCACGGTACTGGATTTGCAGCCCAACTGGCACGTCGCGTACCTGGGCGCGGCGGACCTGTGATATTGGCCCTGCTACTGATGGCGGTGTCAGTGGTCGTTCTGACCACCGCGGCGGCGCTGATTGTCCGTTTACAGTCGGTTTGGGGCTGAAGGGTCAGAACGCCCTGCGTATCGCGAAGGAGACTGCGTAATCGCGTTCAAGCTGGGGCCCATCCAGATCTTGATACACAGGGATCACGCCCTCGATACCCAGGCGCGTGCCCGCCAAAACGCCCGACCCCGGCACAAGGTAATTCACTCCGATTCCGATACTCAGAAACTGGCCGCCGCGCAGGGTCGGATCAGCGGTGGGCACCATGCCTGGGTTCAGGCGCGCATCCGACCCGTCAATGTTTTCCACGATGTCGCCGACCACCCGCAACGAGGAGCTGAACTGGTCATTCCAGCGCCGTGCACCCCAAACTGTTGCTGAATAGACGTCACCCAAGGTGTAACCGGCATCATTCTCACCCATCCGGATCATGGCGGCCAGCTGGGCGCCCCAAGACCAATCCGCGTTCTGGCCCGTATAGGTGACGCCCGGCAGCAGGTCGTAGGTGCCTGAACCCAGTTGCATGGGGTAGGGCAGCAGCTGGTCCGGCCCAGCTGGCGTGGTGTCGGTCTCGTCTATCGAGCCAGTCGGCAGACTGAGGCCAAGAGATAGTTCCAGCACCTGCCCGTCGGATTTGTAGATATCATATCCGCCGATGATCTTCAGATCGCCAAACCCCTGTGCCCTGGTCTCAAAGGTCTGGCCCATGCGGGTCTGGTGCTTCATCGTCTTGCGGGTATAGGGCAGCATCGCCATCACCGAGATCTCGTCGGTCACACCGTACATCAGGCCGACCATCGCCATGTTCATGCTCATGCTGAGCGGCGCGATCGGATACTGCGACAGAACGTTCGAGGTAGACAGCGACTGCGTTCCGGTACGATTTCCGTCCATCTCCATGTTCATGTAAGAGAACACAGGCATCAAAACACCCTCGGGTGGATGCATACCGCCAACGACACCCGTTGGCGGCACCGCGTCGGGGCGCATCATCCTGGACATGCTTCCCATACCTGACATGTTGCTGGAGGCTTGCGGGTTCATCGCCACGTTGTCAGCCGGACGGGTTTCCGGTTGGGCCATGGCAGTTGACCCAAGGCTCAGCCCCCCAGCCAGTATTACAGCCTGGAGGCGTTGCCAGACGCACGTAATCTTGCTGTTGCTCCGTGTCATGATGCCCTCGTGTTCGTTTGTTTCCTGAGTCCCTGCCCTGAAAACAAAGTGTTCGGTACGTCCATCGGTGAAGTCGAAATGGTGGGGGTCTCCAGCGCTGGAAGGTCAAGGCCGCCGGCCAGATTTGCGCTCGTCAAGCATGCATCAGCCGAAGGGGGTGCGGCAATAATGCGCTTGACCCTCCAGCGCTGGATTGTCGGACAAGGCCGCAAAACCGGAAATCCGGAGGGATTGGAATGATACCGGAAATCGGGCAGTTCGCCCTGGCGCTTGCCCTGGCCGTGTCCTTGGTGCAAAGCGTATTTCCCTTGATTGGAGCAGCACGGAACAATGTCATGTGGATGCGATCGGCATCTGCGACCTCGGTCCTGCTGACAGCGCTGGTTGCTATCGCCTTCGCCGCTCTGATGTGGTCCTTCGTGGTCAGCGATTTCACTGTGCTAAATGTGGCCAGCAATTCTCATTCGCTGAAACCGATGCTTTTCAAGGTGGCTGCGACCTGGGGTAGCCACGAAGGGTCGCTGCTGTTGTGGATTCTGATATTGGTGATTTTCGGGCTGGGTGTGTCTCTGTTGGCTTGGAACATCCCACTGAAACTCAAGGCGCGCACTCTGGCAGTGCAGGCCTGGATCAGCGCGGGGTTCCTGTCATTCATGCTGTTCACCTCGAACCCGTTTGACCGGGTGTTTCCGGCACCGCTGGATGGTCAGGATTTAAATCCGCTGTTGCAGGATGTCGGCCTGGCTATGCACCCGCCGTTCCTATACCTGGGTTACGTCGGCTTCTCTATCGTATTTTCTTTCGCCGTGGCTGCCCTGATTGAGGGGCGGGTCGATCCGGCATGGGCGCGGTGGGTCCGACCCTGGACATTGGCGGCCTGGGTGTTTCTGACACTTGGTATCGTTCTGGGCAGCTGGTGGGCCTATTACGAACTGGGTTGGGGCGGCTGGTGGTTCTGGGATCCGGTCGAGAATGTCTCGTTTATGCCCTGGCTTGCTGGCACAGCGCTGTTCCATTCGGCCATTGTGACCGAAAAGCGCGGCAGCTTCAAAAGTTGGACGATCCTACTGGCCGTTTTGACCTTCTCGTTGTCCTTGTTGGGGACATTCATTGTCCGCTCAGGCTTGCTTACATCGGTCCATGCGTTTTCGGTCGATCCCGAACGCGGCATTTACATCTTGGCGCTGTTGGCTGTCGCGATCGGTGGTTCATTGACGCTGTTTGCCATACGCGCACCGGAGATGGAGGGCGGCGGTCTTTTTGCCCCGATCAGCCGCGAGGCCGGTTTGCTTATTAACAACCTGCTGCTGGCCACCGCAACGGCGACGGTTCTATTCGGTACGCTTTATCCGCTTTTGCTTGAGGCTGTGACAGGTGAAAAGATTTCGGTTGGACCACCTTATTACAACGCCAGTTTCGTGCCGATCATGCTGGTTTTAGTCGTTGTAATGGGGATTGGGCCGCTGTTGTCATGGAAGCGGGCGGATTTGCGCGGTGTTCTGTCCCGGCTCAAATGGGTGGCCGGGGTTAGCCTGCTCGTAGCGTTGCTTGTGTGGTATCTGGATACCGGCGGCCCAGCCTTGGCGGTAGTGTCGATCGGCCTTGCGGTTTGGTTGCTGGGCGCTGTGCTGACAGAGTGGGCCAGCCGAATTAAGCTGGGTGAGGCACCGTTGGCCGAGTCCCAGCGTCGGGCCCGCAGCCTACCGCGTTCTCATTACGGCATGGTCGTGGCCCATGCGGGGTTGGCTGTCTGTATGATCGGCTTTATCGGGTCCAGCGCTTGGAAATCCGAGGTCGTGACTTTTGCCGAGCCCGGAACACAGATTGAGATAGCAGGGTTCGACGTGCGTTTTGACGGTGTGGAACAGCTTCGCGGTCCGAACTATCTGTCTCGCGCGGCCACACTGACGGTATTTCGCGATGGCGCTTATGTCACCACGCTTCAACCCGAGCGCAGGGCCTATCTCGTGGCGGGTACCAGTACGACCGAGTCGGCAATTCGAACGACGTTGGCAGGGGACCTTTACGCCTCGATATCGGAACCGGCGGCGGAATCAGAACAGAGCAAATGGACCCTGCGTATCTTGTATGAGCCATTGGTGGTCTGGATCTGGATAGGTTCAGGATTGTTAGCATTTGGTGGTGTCTTGTCACTCTCCGATCGGCGTCTACGCGTCGGTGCACCACGAAAGCGGACTGGGCAGAGCTCCGTTCCGGTGGCGGCGGAGTAGGGCAATGAAACGTCTATTTGCACTGTTCCCAATTACGATTGCCGGCATCCTGGGTGCCTTCCTGCTATGGGGACTGAATCCCGATCGCGATCCAAACGAAATCCCGTCTGTATTGATCTCGCAGCCGGTGCCTGAGTTCGACTTGCCGCCGGTCGAAGGGCTGGATACCCACGGGCTGTCCAGTACCGATCTGGTGGAAAATGACGGGTCAGCTCCGATCGTGGTCAACGTGTTTGCGTCCTGGTGCGTGCCCTGCCGGGCCGAACATGCGGTGCTGACGCGTATGGTACGCGATGAGGGCATTCGCCTGATGGGCATTAACTACAAAGACAAGCCGCAGGACGCGCGGAAATGGCTCGACGATCTGGGCAACCCTTATGAGCGCATCGGTTCCGACCTGGACGGCCGAGCCGGGATCGAATGGGGGATTTCCGGCGTGCCGGAGACCTTTGTGATTGATGGCGCGGGCAAGGTCGTATTCCGTTTTGTCGGCCCGGTGCTGGGCGGCGAGGCAATTTCAAAGATGCGCACCGCGCTGGATCAGGCGCGGGCGGCCGGAGGAGAGGCGTCATGATACGTCGCATTGTAATTACCGCGGTCACTCTGGCGATGCTGGTGTCGCAGCCGGCATTCGCGGTTGAGCCCGACGAGATACTTGCAGATCCGGTATTGGAAGAGCGGGCCCGGGCGATTTCGAAACAGGTGCGATGCGTGGTGTGCCAGAACCAAGACATCGACAGTTCTAACGCTGGCGTGGCGCGCGACCTTCGTCTGCTTGTGCGCGAACGGCTGGTGGCAGGCGACACGGACCAGCAGGTTATGGACTTTCTGGTTGCGCGTTATGGCGACTATGTTCTGTTCAACCCGCCATGGAAGCCATCAACTTACATTCTGTGGGTTGCGCCTATCGTCATCCTGGGGCTGGGTGGTATCGCGACTGCAGCGGTATTGACCCAAAATGCGCGCCGATATCGGAAGTCGCGAAAACAAGAGACGGAACGCGGCGCGAGCGAAGAACGGAATCCCGAAAACCATTCACTCACGGAGCCGCACGCATGATCTGGATTATCTTTTCATTCATGGCCGTGGCGGTGTTTCTGACGCTCGCCCTCTCCGGCCTGGGGCGCAAGACCTCGGACTTGTCGAGACGCGAAAGCGCCTCTGCCATCTTTTCCGACCAGATCGGCGAAGTGGAGAAGGACCTGGAACGAGGAATTATCTCAGCCGAAGAGGCCAAGGCCGCCAGAGCCGAGATAGAACGTCGCCTGAAGGCGATTGACCGGCAATCGGACGACAAAGCGATAATGGGCCATTCCGGGCGTGCGCTGATTTTACTTGCCGCGCTGGTAGTTCCAGCGCTCGGAGCCGGTCTTTATTGGCAACTGGGTAGTCCCTACATCCCGAGCCAGCCATTTGCCCAACGCGAGGGGGAGCAGGCCGAAGCCCGTGAAATCGCCGACCTTGCCGTGCACCTGAAGTCGCGGCTTGAGGCGGATGAAACCGGCGGGCCAACCGAGGGATGGGTGTTGTTGGCTCAGACCTATATGCGGATGGGACGCTTTGGAGATGCCGCAGACGCGTTCGAGGGGTTGCTGGACCGACCCAATGCGAATTCAGCGCTGGTGTCGCAATATGGCGAGGCGTTGGTCTATGCCGATGACGGTGTCGTTACGCCCAAGGCCGATCGGGCGTTTGAACGAGCCTTGGAACTGGACCCATCGAACCCAGCAGCGACATTCTACAAAGCCGTTGGTCTGGAGCAGGCTGGATCGCCTGATAAGGCCTATGACCTACTGAAGACGCGGATGGACGCCGAAGAGGAGTTCCGGCCATGGATGGAGAGTTTTGTGGCCCAGCTTAACCGCATCGCCCCGTCGATCGGACGGGCTCCGGTGAATCTGGCGGCTTTTGCCCCTTCCATGCCCGGCCCAACTGCCGATCAGGTGGCGGCGGCCGAGGAGATGTCAGACGAAGACCGGCAGGCCTTCATCCGCTCGATGGTAGAACGGCTTGCGAGCCGGATGCAGGAAAACCCAGGCGATCTGGACGGCTGGATGCGGCTGGGCAACGCCTATTCGGTGCTGGGCGAGACCGACGGCGCCCGGAACGCCTATGGCAGGGCAAGGGATCTGGCGGATGACCTGCCGCAGGGGGATCCGCGCAAGGTGGCAATCGACCGGGCATTGCTGGAACTGGGGGGTTGATTCCCGCAGCCCGGCGTGGATCGGGCCGGCGCCGACTTCGCGCTGATGCCCAGTGAGCCATCTGGAAAATTCCGGTTTAGGCTATCGCATGCCGATCTTTAGGAGGTTGAGACCATGAAAGTTGAAACGTTTTCTGATGTAATTGTCTGGACGCGGGAAATGCATCATTGGCTCGCCGAATGTTTGGCCCACTGTTCGACACAGTCAGAGCAGGAGTTGGCCAGGATGTTGCTTACCTACTTCGCCGATCATGAGGCTGCTCTGGAGAAAATCGTCGATGGTTTCGTGAAACGAGCCGATCCCAAAGCGCTCAACACCTGGGTATATGACTATTTGGGCAATGAGCCGATCGACCCACATCGCGCCTGCGACAGGCCGTTCGCACAGATGAGCGTCGATGAGATCTGCGAAGCGGTCTTCGATCTTCACAATCAGGTGATCGACTTATATCGGTATTTGCACGGGCGTGCCGAGATACCCGATGCACGCGAACTCCTTCAGGCGCTACTGGATATGGAAGAGCACGAGACCATGCGTTTAGCGCAGCAGAGCAACCGCGTCCGGGATATGTGAACTCCGGGGTCAGGATCCGCTTTCCACGGCTCCGCCCGCAATCGGCGCGGCCTGTTCCATCGCGTCGAGAATGGCGTTCGTGGTCAATATCTCTGGCAGGGCGATGCCTTCGGGGGCCGACGGGCCGTAGACGATGTTGAAGGGGATCCCGAACCGTCCATTGTCGTCAAGGAAACGGGCGATCACATCGTCGGGGCGGGTCCAGTCGGCCTGCATCGGAATTGCTTTGTCCGATTGCAGTGTTGCCAGAACCTCGCCGCGTTCCAGCACCAGCGCTTTGTTGGCCTTGCAGGTCAGACACCAGTCGGCTGTGACATCGACGAAAACCACCTCGCCGCGCGACACAAGGCGGGCGATTTCGGAGCGGCTGAAGGTAATCCATGGAATCTCTCCGGCTGCCTCAAGCAGCCTGGACCGGTCTTTGCCGGCAATCGCAACCGGTGCGGCAAACGCTGCGGTCAGCGTCAGCAACAGGGCTGTCCAGCGCAAAACGGGTGGCATCGTCGTACTTTTCCAGATCAATAGGACCAGAACAGTTGCAGCCAGCACGGTAGCAGTTGCAGCAGTGTCTCCGGCCACCCCGATCATCACCCAGACCAACCAGCCGATCGTGGTTAGCAGTGCCGCCGACAGGGCCCATTTTAATCCCACCATCCAACGCCCCGGTTTAGGCAGAGCGGTGGTGAGTTTCGGGTGCACTGCAACCAGCAAGTAAGGAATGGCCAGCCCGACCCCCATTGCGGTGAAGATCGCCACGATATCCACCGGTCGGCCGGTCAAGGCAAAGGCCACCGCCGTGCCGAGGAAGGGGGCCGAGCAGGGCGTCGCCAGAACTGCTGAAAAAGTTCCGGTCAGGAAATCCCCGACCAGCGACACGCGGCCCTTTTCGACATGGGCCAGCCGGGTGTTCAGCGACTGCGGCAGCGTGATCTCGAACAGGCCCGCGAGGCTGGCTGCAAAAACCGCCAGCACCACGATCATCACCGCAAGGAAAAGCGGATTCTGGAACTGGATGCCCCAGCCGACGGAATAGCCCAGCGACCGCGCCGCAATGGTGATAGCCGCCAACAGCCACATGAATGTCAGGATTCCGGCTGCCGAAGCCAGGAACCCGGCGCGAATCTGAGCCGCAGAGCGGTCGCGAGCCTTTACCGCCGAGGAAAGCTTGATCGAAAGCACTGGCAGTACGCAGGGCATGACATTCAGAATCAACCCGCCACCCACCGCCAGCAAAATGATCCAGACCAGCGCGCTGGCTGAAGTTTCGGCGGCCGCGATCTCATATGGTGGCGGGGTAGGGGGAGAGTCGGTACGGGGCGAAAACTCGGCCACGCGGTTGGTGTCGGTAACCGTGACGGACAAGGAGGGGGGGTCCTGTGCCAGAGCGAGGACCGGGAACTGCACCCATAGCTGACGCCTGTCGCCAGCGAGCCGGATGTCGGGTGCACCAAACGCGGTATCACGTCCCATGTCGGGAAAGACATCAGGCGCATCAAAGGGCAGGTCGCTGGTGAAATTCAGCGTCAGCATCTCGGACACGGTATCCAGGGTCGCGGCATCGGACTTCATTCCGCTTGTGTTTCCCGTGGTTGGCACCCGCGACAGAAAGGCATTTATAAGCCGGGCCGAGTCCTGATCCCGACCCGTTCCCTGAGTCAGCGACAAGTCCAGCGAAAACTCGACCGGCACACAGATATCGGAACAGATCAGCGTTGTCACAGCGGCCTTCAAGTCAACTGGCGCTCCGGGGTTCTCGAGTGTGACGGTCAGCGGAAAGACCACTTCGTCCTTGTACCCGAAATTCTCGATCCCGAAGGCGCGAAAACGGATCGGCGCGGGCCAGTGAAACTGTACGTCGCTGACGTTTTGCGAGCCGTTCCAAGTGATCTTGGGCGGAATTCCCACCTCACCAGGCGACTTCCAGTAGGTTTTCCAATCTTCGCCCAGTTTCAGATGCAGTCCTGCAGTGATCGTCTTGACGTCAGGCGCGATCCCGTCCTGCGCGGTAATTATGTGTGCGACCAGGGGCTCTGATTCATACGCTTGGGATGTAGCTGCAAGGCTTGTCCCGGCGGAAGTCTGGCCAAAGATTAACCCCAAGATCATAATACATAAATTTAGGAGTGTTCTTGCCATTGCGCGTTGCCATCGGTTGTTTTGCACCCGTCTCTGCCAGATTCCAGCGCTGGAGGGTCAACGAGCCGGAATGTCACATCCCCACGATCAGCTCACGAAACCTTCGCGCCCTCCCACTGAACCCGGCAACCTTGGGGCAGTGCGTATTCAGGCTGCGGCGGTTGCAACGGGCATAGTTTAGGGCGTGGTGCGCAGGCCGCCAGCGAAAGAGCGGCCAGCGACACGGCGATCGACCTTGAGTACCGAAACTTCATGATTGAAGATTATTGCCGGGGTACCGTGTTCGGCCCCACGGGGACGTCGGTTGCCTTCGGCCGATCCGATTCCGAGTTGGTCGAATGGCAGGATTTTCCCATCGCCTTGTGCAACAAGAAATGTGCTCCAACGCACAGGATCAACGGTGCGAACAGACTCAAAGAGTCAGAAAGCCCGCCAACCATTCCGCCGGCGATAAAGTAGAGAGCGATCGGCGTCACCATGACAATGCAACAAGACATCATGCCCCATTTCATGATCTTGCCACCGGTAACCGGTGTTGCCGCTTGCGGCGCGTCTGCGGTCTGCTTTTCTTTCACGTTCAGCTCCAAAATTGGGATTGGAGACCTCTGGTAGCGCCTTCCCGCGATGGAAGGTCAAGCTGATTTGGCGCGAAGCGAATTTGAAGCAGACAAACCAGTTCTGCAATTCCCAGGGCGTTACTCGGTACATAGACGCGGTCCGAACCTGGAAGATTTCAGGGGATATAACATAGCAGGCATTGTCGTCCCGAGGCTTGGTGAAGGTTCAGGTTAAACACGAAGCTGCCTAAGTCACTTTATGCCTTGAAAACTCGCGGGTGGATCGTAGCGGTATCGAACGAACAATTGAATGGACAAATCTTCCCCCGTCGCGGATTGTCTAATCCCCTGGATACTAACTCCAGGCCCTAACCAGGCAACAGGAGGGCTATAAATGCTGACCAGACGACATTTTGTTGCAGCCTCGCTCGCCATTTTCTCTCAGCCGGTTCTTGGAGTGACGTCGGCGGCTGCCTCGCAATGGTCGGAGTGGGATGCGCAAGTAACGCCAGCCAATTTTGATCCCGCAACATCCAATCCCTGGGGGTTACACCCACGTTTCCTGCCTCAGCGTGTGCAAACCAATCGACCACTTATTCCGGGTGACATTCATGTCGACGCGGTGGCACGATATCTGTATTTCATCGAAGACGGTGGCACAGCAATGCGTTACGGCGTAGCCATTGCCCGAGGCAATCTTTACGAGCCCGGTGTCTACACAATCAAGCGAAAGGCCAAATGGCCGCGTTGGACTCCTACAGCCGAAATGATTGAACGCGACCCTGATGAATATGCGCAATTCGCAGATGGTGTGCCCGGTGGGCCGACAAACCCATTGGGATCAAGGGCGTTTTATCTGTTCGAAGGTGGTCGCGACACATACCTGCGAATTCACGGAACGCCTTATCCAAGATCTATCGGAGGTCGCGCAAGTTCTGGCTGCGTAAGGATGGCGATGCCACATATCATCGGGCTTTATGATCGTGTCAGGCCAGGGTCCACGGCTCATCTCTACCCTCCCGAGCGCCTTCTGACCGCGACCAGCTGATAGGCGCTTGTCAGGCGCGCGTACAGATTGGGCGCCCTTCAATAGTCCTGAGTGGCAGGTAGGTTGTTTCAACCGGCCCCACGTAGCGATACCAATAGCAACCGTCCTCGGGCATGATTTTAACGGCGTTCAGGTCCTGGCCCGGAGCAGCGATCTGGGCAACGGCGTCAGGAACTCGGGAAAGCGTTCCGGGCTCGCTTTCTGCAGATATCGACGTTGTTTCGGTGCAGGCGCCGACGAGCATAAGTGCGGCCAGTGCTTGGAAAGCTTTCTTGAAGCACATGGTGTTTAGTCCACTGTGTTTGTCATTTGTAGTACCTGATACCCTCGCATCGACGGGTGATCACATCAATTCACCAAGAACTAAGCAATTGTTAGCGTTGCTTTTTTGTGCTCGGTTGATTCAAGAAAGTCAGGTTTTGCTTAAAGCAGCCTGGAATTACGTCCAAGAAAAACTGCTTTTCCACAATGACTTGATGATTTGGGTCCGCCTTCCAAGGAAATATTCCTGCGCCGACGGCAACAACAATTCAGACGAGGCATCCCATATGAAATGTCATTTGCGTGTTGACCTTCCAGCGCAGGAACCGGGCATACGAGCTATTTGAGTCGGAAAAAAAGAATAAACTTTGGGATGGCAGGCATGAAACGGAGCAAAGAAAGAAAGGTTGTTACGCGACGTGAAGTGATTGCCGCGTTAGCTGCGACGACGCTTTTTCCAGCACCTGCCGTTTGGGCCCAATCAACGGCAACTGAGGGGACGCGCCGCAATGTTTCCTCATTCCGCGTTGCTAAATGGCAGGACCACTTTGATACCTTAAAAAACGGGGTAATCCTGTCCGATACACAGTCCAAGGTCATGCAATATTGGTCAGAAGACGAAAGCGTTTACCGGATGTATCCGACCAGTGTACCGCTCACGGAAGACCTTACAAGGCTGGGTTACACCACGGTTATTCGCAAGGTCGAAGGGCCATCTTGGCGACCAACGCCGGCAATGAAAGAGCGCAATCCAGCATGGCCTGACTATGTAGGCCCGGGTCCTGAGAATCCTCTGGGGACACATGCGCTCTATTTGAGCTGGCAATACTACCGCATCCACGGCACCAACGACACGCGCAAGATCGGGAGAAGATCCTCCAACGGCTGCATTGGCTTGTACAACGAGCAGATTGCGGAATTGTTCGAACTGGCCACTGTGGGCACTCAGGTAAAACTGATCTGACCTTGGTCAGGCCGATTTATTTTGCGCGCGTTGAACCTAAGAACTGACAATCATGTGAAGAACAGAGATGGATAAACTTACACTCTTGATCGGCGGAGTAGTGATCGCAGGCGCCGCCGCGTTCGTCTACAACTTAAATCAGCAACCAACAGGTCACTCGATGACGCCGCCCGATACGTCAGCACTGGAGCCAGGAGACCCAATCGAAAACGTCAATCTGCCGGAACAGCTAACCGAATTTGCGGCCGTCGGCAAAGTGGCATTCGACGCCAAATGCTCGGCGTGCCATGGCGCGAATGCAACGGGTCTGGAAGGCCTTGCACCACCTTTGGTGCATAAAATCTATGAACCAAGCCACCATTCCGACGAGTCATTTTATGTGGCAGTCCAGAATGGAGTTCGGGCACACCATTGGAAGTTCGGCAATATGCCGCCGGTCGATGGCTTGACCCGTGCGGATGTGAAAGGCATCGTGGCGTATATCAGAGAGCTGCAGCAGGAAAACGGGATTTTCTGAAGGTGACGAGCCGAATGAGCAGTGCAATTCGTTACATCATACTGTCAATGGTGCTGACCATTGGCGGGCTGCTTGTGACGGCCGATTCTGCTCATGCACATGGCAGTGGTTCACAGCACGTGATTGACCAAACGGACTCAGCGGACGTTGAGCATGTCAAGCAGGGTCATCCCGGACATTGTCATGGCGGAACGATTTGCAACGCTGTTGGTCTATTTTCGATGGGTCCACCACCGCCTGGCCCCCAAGATACTGAACAAAGATACTCGATCCCTCGAGCCCAATACCGGGTTCTCGGTATCGCGGCGTTTGACCCACCGCCGCCGCGTGTCCTGATCTGACCAGTCGAATTGCGCTCAACTTGGGCGCGTCGAAGCAGACGACAAGGACAAAACAATGAACATTCTAAAATTGACCACAGGCGTTGCCCTGGTTTCTCTGTTCGCAGCCGCCGCCCTGGCGCATGGTGGCGCAACCGGCATCGTCAAAGAACGCATGGATGGTATGTCCGCGATGAAGGACAGCATGAAGATCCTTACGCCGATGATGCAGGGGAAAACGCCCTACAATGCGCAAACGGTACGAAGCGAGGCCAAGAAAATCGGGCGTCACGCTGGCGAGAGCATGACAAAGCTGTTTCCAGAGGGATCTGATGGCAAACCCTCGGAGGCCAAATCGGAGATCTGGCAGGATTGGGGTTCATTTGCAGAGTTAGCCAGGCAGTTGGAAACCTACTCTGAAGGCCTTGTGCTTGCGGCGGACAACGGGTTGATGATGTCCGGGTCGGGCCATGGTTCGGGCATGATGGGCGGCGCATCCATGATGGGTGCCGGAATGATGGGCGGCAGTCCAAACCAGGCACAACTTTCTGAAATGCCGGCAGATGGTGTGTTCATGATGCTGAGCCAGACATGCTCGGCATGTCACACGCAGTTTCGGTCGGAATAGGAATGCGTCATGAGACCGATATTCCGATTGGGCCTTGCTGCCGCCGTAACGGCGTCAGCGGGACTTGTTGCCGTGATGGCTTGGCCAATTGGCCAGCCCTTACAAGCTCTCGACATTCAGGGTGACGTTAACCGCGGGGCTTATCTGGCAAGGGCAAGTGGCTGTATCGCTTGCCACACAGATTTTGCCAAAGGGGGCGCGCCCTTGGCCGGTGGGGTGGAGTTGGATACCCCGTTCGGCACGCTCTTTTCACCGAACCTGACCACAGATCCCGATCACGGGATCGGTGACTGGACAATCGAGGAGTTTGCTCGCGCTGTGCGTCAAGGCGTGTCACCCGGCGGACAACCCTACTACCCGGCCTTTCCTTATCCGTTCTATGCCAATTTCACGGATCAGGATATCGCCGATCTCTGGGCCGCCTGGCAAACGGTTGCACCGGTAGCGGAACCGTCAAAAGAGCAGGAAATGGCGTTCCCCTTCAATCAGAGATGGGGCCTGAAGCTGTGGCGCGCGGCTTTTCTGGAACCACCCCGTACTGATCCCGTGCCGGGCAATGACGAAGTGTGGAACCGGGGTCGGCTACTGGTCGAAGGTGCTACGCATTGTGCGGCCTGCCACACCGGGAGGAACCTGGCTGGCGCAAGAAATTCGGACACGGAACACTTCAAAGGAAGTGACTCCCTGCCGGGCGGTGACAAGGCACCGGCCATCGACTTTGAGACCCTGCAAAAGCGTGGTTGGACGGTAGATGATTTGGCCTACGCGTTGCGCACCGGCGTCATGCCTGATGGCGATGTCTTCGGCGGCGCCATGGGAGAGGTCGTAAACTATGGCACCAGCTTTCTGACAGACGAAGACCGGAAGGCAATGGCGACCTATCTGCTGGATGTGCACGACGGGGGATAATCGAGTGAGAGATCAAATTTTCTTTGGAGGGAAGTCCTCATGAAGCTCAATCGCAGGCAATTCGTTGCAGGCACGTCGGCACTAATCGCAGTGCCGACTATCGGGAGGGCGGCTACCGCCCCCCGAATAATCGAGGCGCGTTCAGGATTGGCACGTGTTGCCCCCGACAGCTATCCTGAAACCGAGATATGGGGATATGATGGCGGTGTTCCGGGCCCCGAAATTCGTGCCAGGCAGGGCGAAACGGTTCGCCGGACACTCCTGAACTCACTGCCTCAGCCTACGGCAATCCATTGGCACGGATTGCGGGTTCCGAACAATATGGACGGGGTGCCGGGCCTTACGCAGGAGGCTGTACCAACCGGCGGCGAATTTCAGTATGACTTGCCTCTGAAGGACGCGGGGACCTTCTGGTATCACTCTCACAACCAGTCAACGGAACAAGTGGCCAGGGGCCTTTACGGCGCGTTCATCGTCGACGAAACGGACCCGCCGGACACGGACCATGACATCACGATCCTTCTGGATGATTGGCGGTTGGGTAAGGACGCTCAAATAGTAGATGATTTTGGTGCAATGCATGATTGGACCCATGCAGGTCGCATGGGTAACTACGTTCACGCACGTATATCGCCCATGACCGAAGTTTTGACGAACCAGCGTTTGCGAATTCGAATGGTCAACGTGGCAACTGATCGGATCATGTATGTCTCAGTAGGTGGCGCAAACGGGAAACTGGTCGCTTATGATGGCATGCCTGTAAGGCAGCCAGAGGATTTTGAAACCCTTGTTTTCGGGCCTGCACAGCGAGCAGACTTAATTGTTGATGTCACAGCGGAATCGAACGAATCCGTTCAAATAACTCTTCACGAACGCGATGAATCGTTTGTCATCGCTGAGATTCCGGTTTCGGGAAGCGGCACATCTGCTAACCGCGGTGTGATCGCAGCCCTGCCACCCAACCCTGCTTCTTTTCTCGAAGATGTTTCTGACGCTTTGACAGTTCCATTGGTGATGGAAGGCGGGGCGATGGGCGGACTGCGTCAAGGCACTTTTAACGGCCGGGTCATGAGCACCAATGAATTGGTCCAGGAAGGGCAGATCTGGACATTCAACGGTGTCGCCGGGTTACCTGAAAACCCACTTGCTGCCGTTTCGCGTGGCGACATAGTCCGGATTCAGATGCAGAACGACACCGTCTTTCCGCACGCTATGCACTTGCACGGGACGCACTTTCAGGAAGTTCTGCCGAACGGCAGCCTGGGGCCGCTGCGGGACACAATCCTGGTTGACCGGATAGAAACGCGGGAGATTGCGTTCGTTGCGGATAACCCGGGGGACTGGCTGTTTCATTGCCACATGCTGTCGCATCAGGCCGCTGGTATGAAGACCTGGCTGAGCGTGGCGTGATGAACAAGAGCGCGGCGAAATGGGTGTCACTGGCTGCTGTGGTGATCATTGTCGCGGTCGCTGGCTGGGGCCTGGGTGGGCGTGCGCAGAACAGTTCATCGGCGGATTCGGCACGTGGTGCAGTTTTGTACGCCGAAAACTGCGCGTCATGCCACGGGGCAGATTTGGAGGGTCAGCCGGATTGGCAAACACCTGATCCGGATGGCGTCTTGCGGGCGCCCCCGCATGACCGAACCGGGCACACCTGGCATCACGGCGACAAGCTGTTGTTCGACTATACAAAGTTTGGCGGGGACCAAACTTTGAAACAGATGGGTGTCGCTGACGTCAAAAGCGGCATGCCAGGCTTCGGGGACACTCTGTCGGATCAGGATATCTGGGACATCCTCGCCTTCATCAAGGAGAGTTGGCCGGATCGGGAACGCAAGCTGCAAGAGCAACGCACCGAAGCAGAACAAACGGAAGGAAACTGATGTGAAACGAATACTTGCAGGCTTAGTCGCTATCGCCATGTCGATTGGCATTCCTATGGCACGCGCCGACGAGCTGTCTGACTCCGATGTAAAACGGCTGGCTCTCGAAGCCATTTTGGAAAACCCTGAGATCATCATGCAGGCGATTCAACTGCTTCAACAGCGCGAGGATCAGGCAAAAGCCGAAGCAATTGGAAGCGTCTTGGAAAATCAGCGTGAATTGCTGGAACAGGATCCGAATGCGCCTGTCATCGGAAACCCGGAAGGCGATGTAACCGTGGTCGAGTTTTTTGACTACAACTGCCCATATTGCAAACGCGCTGCCCCGGTCGTGAAAAACGTAATCGCAGGCGATTCCGATGTACGAGTTGTCTATCGAGAATGGCCCATACTCGGAGAAGGTTCCGACTTCGCGGCACGCGCCGCGCTTGCCTCACGTAATCAGGGAAAATATGAAGAATTTCATTGGGCGCTTATGGCTCTGAACGGTCGTGCCACTGAGGCCAGTGTACTGAAAGTTGTCCGTGAACTCGGCCTGGACGAGGATCAATTGCGCGCAGATATGGAGGCGCCGGAAGTCGACGCACATATTCAGGTGTCCATGGAATTGGCCCGACAGCTTGGCTTCAGTGGCACCCCCTCGTTTGTGATTGGAGATGCTCTTGCCCCGGGGCTGATCGCCGAAGATGAAATGACCCGGCTAATCGAGGCAGTCAGAGACGCAAGATAAAACCAAGGCGGCGACAGAATGCGCCCCTAAGTGTCTCATGCGACCGTGGCTTCGTATCCCTCGGACTTCAGAGCAGCAAGGATTTGATCAAGTGGATTGGCGCTTAAGACACGTACCCTGCGGTTTTCCATGTCAAAGTCCAACTGTGCGGAGGAATCCACCGTGGCAACGGCTTTTTCGATTGCTGACTTGCAGTGCCCGCAGCTCATATCCGGGATATTTAGGGTCGTCATGGATGTTTGCTCCTGTTTTCCGTTGTCCCGGCTAAAGTATTCCAGCACAGGAAGGTCAAGTCGTGAAAATTGGATCGCCAAAATTAGTGGAAAAGAAAGTCAACCCCATCACTTGACCTTCCACTTGCTGGAACCCTTATGTTGCCCGTCAGCAGAACATTTGTGGTGACAATATGACTGAAATTTCACATGCACGGTTTCAAGTTCAGGGTATGAGCTGCGCTTCTTGCGTAGGGCGCGTCGAGCGCGCGTTGAAAGATGTGCCAGGGGTAGATGCCGCTTCGGTTAATCTCGCCAGCGAAAGCGTTCAGGTCGATTTCCGCGATCCAGCCGATAAAGCGGCCATTGCTGATGCGTTAAACAGCGCCGGATATCCGGCACGGACGGAAGAGGTAACGCTGGATATTCAGAACATGTCCTGCGCATCGTGCGTGGGGCGCGTTGAGCGGGCATTGCAAGCAGATGATGGCGTCTTGTCCGCGTCGGTCAATCTGGCCACCGAAAGTGCAACTGTACGTTATGCTGAGGGAGTCACAACACCCGAAGCCATCGCGGCGCTTGCGGCATCTGCTGGCTATCCGGCGAGCCTGCGATCCGCGACGCAGACCGAACCACAAGACCGCAAAGCCAAAGAGATTCGCCAATTGGCCCGGCGAACAAGCTTTGCCGCCTTGCTCGCTTTGCCGGTCTTTATCCTTGAAATGGGCTCGCATGTTATTCCGGGCATGCACCACCTGATAGCGAGCACGATCGGCATCCAGAACAGCTATTACCTGCAATTCCTTCTGACCACGATCGTTCTTTTTGGGCCAGGTTTGCAGTTCTACACCAAGGGCTTCCCTTCCTTGTTCAAAGGCGCGCCGGACATGAACTCTCTGGTGTCCCTGGGCACTTCGGCGGCCTATGGGTTCTCGCTTGTTTCCACCTTTGCGCCGGGTGTTCTTCCCGCCGGCACCGCAAACGTCTACTACGAGGCCGCAGCGGTGATCGTGGTTCTCATATTGCTGGGGCGGTTCCTCGAGGCGCGCGCCAAGGGGCGAACTGGTGAAGCGATCCGAAAATTGGTCGGTCTGCAGGCAAAAACAGCGCGAGTTGAGCGCGACGGATCGGTTGTCGAGCTACCGATCGAGCAGATCGTTGTAGGGGATATTGTGCACGTTCGACCGGGCGAAAAAATCGCGGTGGATGGTGCCGTAGTGACCGGCGCGTCATATGTCGATGAAAGCATGATCACCGGCGAGCCGGTTCCTGCCGAAAAGACCGAGGGCGCAACTGTGGTCGGCGGAACAGTCAATGGCGCGGGCGCATTGACGTACCGGGCTGAAAAGGTCGGCGCAGACACTATGTTGGCCCAGATCATTCAAATGGTCGAACAAGCCCAGGGGGCCAAGCTTCCGATTCAAGGCCTGGTCGATCGCATCACGCTGTGGTTCGTGCCGGTAGTGATCGCTGTGGCCGTTGTGACTGTGCTGGTTTGGATGTTGTTCGGACCCGATCCCGCGCTCAGCCTGGCGTTGGTAGCCGGGGTTGCGGTACTGATCATTGCTTGCCCCTGCGCCATGGGGTTGGCCACACCCACCTCAATCATGGTCGGCACCGGCCGTGCGGCCGAGATGGGTGTCCTTTTCCGAAAGGGCGACGCCTTGCAAATGCTGCAGGAAACCACTGTTGTTGCGGTAGACAAGACAGGGACCTTGACCGAAGGGCGCCCGGAGCTGACCGACCTTATTGTGGCCGAAGGATTGGCCGAGGATGAGGTTCTGCGCCTTGTTGCTGCCGTTGAGGTCACATCCGAACATCCGATCGCCACGGCCATCGTGCGCGCGGCTGAAACCCGTGGTCTGGAGCTTTCGAAGCCAGAAGACTTCACGTCGATCACCGGTTACGGGGTAAGCGCCTCGGTCGAAGGCCATACAATCTTGATCGGGGCCGACCGCCTGATGAGTCGCGAAGGGGTTGAAATGGGCGCGTTGTCTGATCGGGGCGCTGAACTCGCAATCAACGGAAAGACTCCACTTTATGCCTCCGTAGACGGAGTTATCGCAGCCGTCATCGCCGTGGCGGACCCAATCAAGACCACAACGCCAGACGCAATTGAAGCTTTGCACGGACTGGGGCTGAAAGTAGCGATGATTACCGGCGACAATACCGCTACAGCCAAATCCATCGCGGCGCAGCTTGGCATCGATCATGTCGTGGCCGAGGTTCTGCCCGAAGGTAAAGTATCCGCGTTGCAAGATCTGCGCTCAAATGGCGGAAAACTGGCCTTTGTGGGTGATGGCATCAATGATGCCCCCGCTCTGGCGGCGGCTGACGTAGGAATTGCGATCGGGACAGGCACTGACATCGCCATCGAGGCGGCCGACGTCGTTCTGATGTCAGGCGACCTGACAGGCGTGGTCAACGCCTTCGATATTAGTCAGCGCACCATGCGTAACATCCGACAAAACCTGTTCTGGGCTTTCAGCTACAACACGCTGCTCATACCGGTTGCAGCGGGGGTGCTCTATCCGTTTGGCGGCCCGTTGCTGTCGCCGGTTCTGGCTGCAGGTGCCATGGCGCTGTCCAGTGTATTTGTCCTGACCAACGCGCTGCGGTTGCGCTGGGTTAAGCCGATCAAAGTTGGGCGAGAACAGATCTCGCAGAATGAAGAGCAGGCGCTGCGATCAGCGCCTGCTGAATAGAAAAGGAGAACCGCTGTGAATATCGGAGATGTAGCAGAACGTTCGGGTCTGCCTGCCAAAACCATCCGCTATTACGAGGATATCGGATTCATCAAACCCAGGCGCAGTCTGAACGGGTATCGACATTTCGACGAAAAGGAACTGCACAAACTGGCCTTCATCGGGCGGGCCCGTTCCTTGGGCTTTACCATTGAGGATTGCCGTTCACTACTGGCGTTGTACGAGGACAAAGAACGCGCAAGCGCGGACGTGAAGGATATCGCCAAACAGAACCTAAAAGAGATAGATGCCAAGATCGCGGACCTGAAGGCCATGCATGCTACACTGTCTCATCTGATCGACGAATGTGCTGGCGACCACCGCCCTGACTGCCCGATCCTGAAGAACCTCGGCCAAACTTAGATGCGCTCATCGTATGAACTGCCTCCGATTTTGGCAGTTTGTTACGTGTATTCGCGGGAATCAGCTTCATTTCGATGCAGCGCACCAACTCACCTGTTTTTTTCTCCGACTGGCTTGAACACACGTTACGTTCGTCCTAACTGCACGGGATGGAGTGGAAGTTCTTCTCAGTGTTGCGAATGACGTTTCTGACATGCGTCTGCTTGGCGATGACCTTCGTCGGCACTGTTGTGGTCGCGAGCAGTGACGTCAAAAACAGTAGCACCTCTGAGCCTCACGGCGTTTCAATGGCTGCAAAGTCATCAGACTTCAAACACGACCATAGCGGTTTGCATCCGACGACTGGCCAAATCCACACTGATAGCCACGTAAATCACAGCGGAGAATGTCATTCCGGCATCTGCTGCGTTGGTGAATATCCTACCCAAGTGAGTGTTGCTGTGTTGGCTACAGCTTTCGGGCAGCAAAACCGAAACATGGATTCGGAAACCCATCTGTCTCAGGGACCTCTGACTCCCGATCGTCCTCCTCAAATCTCCTGACATCCTCAGGCCCGCAAGCGCGGGCATTCATGTTGTTTCGGTTCCAGCATTCAATGCGACCGTCGGGAGATTATTATGCGTGGAAGATATGCGGCACTATCAGTACTTGCCTTGGCGTTTGGCCTGGGTGGAGGTGTCATTCTTGAAAGACTGTACCTGAATCCAATTGATCAGGGCCAGTCGAACGAACCAGAGGTCCTTTATTGGGTAGCACCGATGGATCCGAATTTTCGGCAGCCTGGACCTGGAAAATCGCCGATGGGTATGGATTTGATCCCGGTTTATTCTGGGCAGGAACCTACCGGCGACCCTGAAGAAGTCACCCTAAGCGCTGCGGAAATCAACGCAATTGGTGTGCGGACTGCGGTTGCACGCATGACTGATATCGAACCTCGCATCGAGACGGTGGGTTTCGTCGGCTTTGACGAACACCTGACCAATCACGTTCATACGCGTGTTGAAGGTTGGATTGAGCAACTGAAAGTTCGCGCGGTCGGTGATCGGGTTGAGAAGGGGCAAGTTTTATTTGAACTCTTTTCACCATTGATCGCAGCTGCGACCGGCGATCTTGTACGCGCAGTTGAAGCCGGTGACCCGCGGATTTTGGACGCGGCGCGCAATAAGTTGATCAGCCACGGTATGTCCGCACGTCAGGTTGCAGAGATCGAGGCGGGCGGTGAGTTGGTTCGAAATGTGCAAATTGAGGCGCCTCAAAACGGTGTTGTCATAGCGCTGAATGCCGCTGATGGAATGTACCTGCAGCCAGGCACGCTTGCGTTTTCGGTCACCGATCTTTCTGAAGTATGGTTGATCGTCGATGTTTTCGAACGAGATATTGCACGTTTGTCGGAGGACATGCGCGCAATAGCAAGGTTCGAGCACCTACCCGGTCGCACCTTCGAAGGCGAAATCGACTATGTTTACCCTGAGCTTGATCCGCAAACCCGAACTCTTCCCGTCAGACTGAGTTTCGATAACACCGACGGCGTTCTTCGGCCGGGCATGTTTGGCAGCGTTAGCCTTATACCGGATGAAAGCCGGAATGTTCTCACTGTTCCATCAGAGGCGCTAATTCGTACTGGTTCGGCGGAACGCGTCATCTTGAAAACAGGCGATGGTACTTTTCGCCCGAGACTGGTGACCACAGGTCTTCGAGACAGTTTCGGCGAGGGGGGTCGAACAGAAGTTCTGCAAGGGCTTGAACCCGGTGAGGAAGTTGTCGCATCCGCACAGTTTCTAATCGACAGTGAAAGTGCTTTGAGCGCCGGTTTCACCCGAATGGCACCAACGGATACCGAACCAGCACGCGGGGCAGGCACCCTGGTTTCACTCGATGCCGAAAATCGTATGGCAACTGTTCGTCACGATGTTCTCGAAAGCCTCGATTGGCCCGCAATGACTTCGCAGTTTCCGGTTAGGTCTGGTGTTTCGCTCGACCGTTTGAATGCTGGCGACGCGGTTGCTTTCGTGATCGCGCGGGGTGCGGATGGGCTTCTGAGCCTGATGGAGCTTGCGCCGGACGACGGTATTGCCGGAACTGGAGCTGGTGTTGCGCGCGCCGTCACTTCCGATGGCAAATTGACGCTTGAGCACGGACCAATCCCCGAGCTCGGTTGGCCGGCCATGACAATGGATTTGTCGGTTGTCGGAGTAGATCTCACTACCGTGCCTATCGGCATGCCAATTGAGTTTGATCTGGCTGAGGGAGAAGGGGGGATGTTCTCGATTGTGGCAATTCGCGAAGAGGGCTCCACGCCAACGGATTCTGTTGAACCTGAAGAAACCAAGACGCCTTCTGCTCCACCGATTGTGGTCACCGGCACGATCAACCTCGTTAATGCTGAGGCGGGAACTGCAAGCATCACTCACGGGCCGATGACTGAGATTGGTATGCCGGGGATGACCATGGATTTCCCATTAGAGCCGTCATTGGACCCTAACATGCTCGAAGTCGGTTCTGAAATGACTCTGACTTTCGCGCGTGCAGATGGCATGACAATGGTATTGGCCGAGGCAACGCCTATTGCGCCGCCGCTTCAGGTTTCTGGCCGGATTAACAGTATCGACGCAAACGCGCGGACCGCGAATGTAACACACGGTCCGATGACTGAGATCGGCATGCCGGGCATGACCATGGATTTCCCGGTTGCGGAGGGGATTGAGGTTTCTAACTTGCCTGTAGGGATTGATGTTTCTTTGATCCTTCGCCGCAATCCCGACTTTTCGATGACGCTGTTAGAGGTCGCGCTTGATGGGAGTGTTACGCAGTGATCACGGCCATCATTCGTTCTTCTCTTGCCAACAGGTTCGTCATCTTGGCCCTCGCATTCATGATAGGAGTTGCGGGTATTTGGGCCATTCGTGAGACGCCGGTTGATGCAATCCCGGATCTTTCGGATGTCCAGGTAATTGTTCGCACGCCATATCCCGGGCAAGCACCTCAAGTTGTCGAAAACCAAATCACATATCCACTTGCGACAGCCCTATTGGCCGTACCCGGTGCAAAAGACGTTCGCGGGTTCTCGTTCTTTGGAGACAGCTTTGTATATGTCGTCTTTGAGGACGGGACGGACCTCTACTGGGCTCGGTCGCGTGTGCTCGAATATTTGGGCCAGATTACCGGCAGCTTGCCTGAAGGCGTGTCACCACAACTTGGCCCAGATGCGACTGGGGTCGGGTGGATTTATCAGTATGCGCTGGTTGACAGAACCGGAAATCATGATCTGGCTCAGCTCAGGACTCTGCAGGATTGGTTTCTGAAATACGAATTACAAGCCGTGGAAGGCGTCTCAGAAGTCGCCACCATCGGCGGAATGGTCAAACAGTACCAGGTCGTCGTCGACCCAAACAAACTACGTGCCTATGACATAACACTTGCACAATTGAGGACGGCTATTCAGGCGGCCAACCGCGAGACGGGCGGCAGCGTCATTGAGATGGGTGAAGCCGAATTCATGGTCAGGTCATCGGGCTACATCGATGAATTGTCAGACCTTGCAAGCGCGCCATTGATGGTCAACGAGCGCGGCGCCGCTCTGACGCTTGGAGACGTCGCTGAAATCCGCCTGGGGCCTGAAATGCGCCGTGGTGTCGGGGAGCTCGACGGGCAAGGAGACGCGGTTGGCGGAGTGGTCATCCTGCGATGGGGTGGGAACGCATTAGCGACGATCAAAGCGGTGGAAGCGCGCATAGAAGAGTTGCGTTCAAACCTGCCGGAAGGGGTCGAAATCATAACGACCTACGACCGATCTGGTGTGATTGAGCGCGCTATCGATAACCTCCAGAAGAAATTGACGCAGGAATTCATCGTCGTTGTTCTTGTGTGCGCGGCTTTTCTACTTCATCTGCGGTCATCCCTCGTAATTCTTCTGTCGCTCCCTCTGGGAATCTTTGCCGCATTTATTCTGATGAAGGCGCAAGGAGTAAACGCAAACATCATGTCGCTCGGCGGCATAGCCATCGCTATTGGTGCGATGGTCGACGCATCGATTGTGATGATCGAGGCGATGCACAGGCGGTTGGAAAAAGAAAAGCTCACAGCAGAGAACAGATGGCGGATTGTGCAAGAGTGCGCGTCTGAGGTGGGACCAGCACTTTTTTATTCTCTGGCGATCATCACGGTTAGTTTTCTGCCTGTCTTCGTTCTGGAAAATCAGGAAGGTAGGCTCTTCTCGCCACTCGCTTATACCAAAACCTACGCCATGGCTGCAGCCGCCATCCTTTCGATAACGCTGGTTCCGGTCTTGATGGGTTACTTTGTAAGGGGGCGTATTCTACCGGAGCGAAAAAATCCGCTAAATCGCTTGGTCGTGTTCGTGTACCGCCCATTTCTGGACGCGGCAATTGCCTGGCCATGGGCAACAACACTGTTGGCCGGCGTTCTGGTGACGTCCATGTGGTACCCGTACCAGAGAATTGGCTCTGAATTCATGCCCGAGTTGAACGAAGGTGATTTTCTCTACATGCCGAGCTTCTACCCCGGGATCTCGACGGGAAAAGCCCGTGAGGTACTGCAGCAGACCAACCGTCTGATCGCGACCGTGCCTGAAGTCGAAACTGTTCACGGTAAAGTTGGGCGTGCGGAGACTGCAACCGATCCAGCACCTCTAACGATGGTGGAGACCACTATCCAACTCAAGCCGAAAAAAGAATGGCGACCCGGCATGACAATGGAGAAAATCCGGAATGAGCTCGATCGAATTGTTCAGGTTCCGGGCGTCACAAATGTTTGGATCCAACCTATCAAGAACCGCATCGATATGCTTGCAACCGGTATCCGTACACCTGTCGGTGTCAAAATATCCGGCACCGACTTGGAGGTCATTACAGATATAGGGATCGAAGTAGAACGTGCGGTCGCTGATATTGAAGGGACGGCTTCCGCCTACGCAGAGCGACCTGTTGGCGGGCGTTTCATCGAAATCGACGTCAAGCGTGATGCCGCCTCCCGATACATGATGAGTGTTCGAGAAGTTCAGGACGTAGTGCAGACCGCAATTGGCGGTATGCAAGTGTCGGAATCTGTGGAGGGGCTGGAGAGGTTTCCTATAAACCTTCGGTACCCTCAGGCATGGCGAGACAGCCCGGAACGGCTCGAAAATCTTCCTGTCGTCACGCCGTCGGGTGCTCATGTGCCACTGTCCGCTCTCGCCGATATTCGAATAGTTGACGGGCCGGGAATGATACGATCAGAGAACGCTCGACGAACTGGGTTCGTGTTCATCGACATCGCAGGGCGCGACCTGGGCGGCTATGTGGCCGAAGCACAAGAGGTGGTTGCAGAAAAGGTCAACCTGCCTCCGGGTTATTCGCTGACCTGGTCGGGGCAGTATGAGTACATTGAGAGAATGCAGGACAGGCTGACGATCGTTGCTCCTGCAACCCTGCTAATCATCACGCTCATGCTTTTCTTGGCGTTCAATCGGGTGATTGAGGTCGGGATAATTCTTGCGGCGCTTCCGGTCGCATTGGCAGGTGGGGTTTGGTTCTTATGGTATCTTAACTTCGATATCTCAATTGCTGTGCTCGTGGGCTTCATCGCGCTGGCGGGAGTTGCCGTGGAAACAGCGATTGTCATGTTGCTGTACCTCAATCTTGCTTGGGAGAAACGTCGTGGGCTGGCGCAATCGGAACAGCGAAAGCTGACACGTGACGATATCGAAGACGCGGTGTTCGAAGGCGCCGTTCTTCGGGTTCGGCCGAAGGTAATGACTGTAGCCACGATCTTTGCAGCACTGATACCCATCATGTACGGCACCGGTACAGGCTCTGAAATCATGCAGCGGATCGCTGCGCCGATGATTGGGGGCATGGTGACAGCGACCCTTCTTACGCTTTTCGTCATTCCCGCAATATTCGTGATTTGGAAACGGCTCGCGCTCAATCGCGTGAACCGAGAGATCTCCCACACGATCCAGGAAGTGCCCCCTGCGCTTCCGGCAGAATGATACCCACAACCTTGAAACAGGAGCATCTGATGAAAACTTTGACTGCTATTGTGGCCCTTTTGGCCGTGTCTACGACAACCAGCATCGCGCAAACGAACCAGGGCATGGACCATTCCAACATGTCCATGTCTTCCGAACAGATGGAAGGGGCGGTTCACGCAAAAGCTTTGGTGAACTCAATTGGCGACGAAACCGCTAACGTCAGCCATGATCCGATCCCCGAGATCGGGTGGCCCGCGATGACGATGGATTTGCAGCTTCTTGAAAATGCCCAGATGATGGGTGAGATTAGCGCCGGTGACGAAGTCACACTGATGTTGGTCAAAAGCGATGGTGGTATGTATGCGATCGGCGCGATCATGAAAAACTGAGTCTGTTGATGCGGCAGCTATTCACCAATGATGTGATTGTTCGCCGTTTCAAGGACTGTAGGAAATTCTATGAACTAAGAGAAATGGAGTAGGAGCCACTCAAGAACCAAATCGTATTTCAACGATCTGTGGCTCTGCTCAAAAGTTATCAGTCCATTGTCGGTTAAAGGCGCTTTAATCAATTCGTTGACTGATTGAAGCCCCAAAGCTCAGAAAATCTTCCGGCTATACTGATTGAACAGAGCAATCCAGGCAAGCAGTACACAAACTGCCAACGCTTCGGTGTCTCCGGCCCGCGCCACTGCAGTTAAACTGCGCAAAATTCTGGAGCTACTTGCGCAGCCCAGTGGAAATCTGACCGACAAGCAAATCCCACCTAAAACATTTCACTATTGGAATGTGTGTACTACAATGTCGCCGAGCTGACTTCATGCGGCCATTCAACGAACCAGCATCGAATTGTCTGAAGCGTTGCCTTGTTGGTTTTTGCTCCAGTCGAAAACGCAGCGCGGAGCGGTCAAAATGAGGATATCTCCAGGGCGATGACTTGGGAAAACGATACGACATGACGGCTAACACAAGAGAGCACTGGGACGATGTCTATGGCGAGAAGTTTGACACCCAATTGAGTTGGCACGAGGATGATCCAGAGATATCGCTTGAACTCATCGAGTTGATCAGAGTGTCTAAGCCTTCATCCGTCATCGACATTGGTGGAGGTACATCTCGTCTTGCTGGAGCGTTGCTTGCGAAGGGGCTCCATGACGTGACAGTTCTCGATCTATCGCAGGTCGCGTTGGACACGGCCCGGGAAAGGTTGGGGCGCGCCGCTGAAACAGTCACTTGGATTTCCGCAGATATAACTTCCTGGGTCCCCGATCGCAGATATGACGTCTGGCATGATAGGGCGGTTTTTCACTTTCTCGTGGATACGTCGCAACGCGCGGCCTATCTGGAAAGCGTGAAGAGAGGGGTAAAAATTGGCGGCCATGTGATCATTGCTACGTTTGCACTTGATGGGCCGGAGACTTGCAGTGGTCTCCCGGTCGCCCGCTATAGTCCGAGCGATATCGCCGTGCTTTTCGAAGACCACTTTGAACTCGTCGCGCATCGCCATCACCTGCACCAAACCCCTTGGGGGGAAAGTCAGTCTTTCCAGTTCAGTGTTCTCCGCCGCTGCGTTTGAGCCCACACCTGATACTGGCCCAAAGCGGTGCGCTTCCAATAAGCTTTCAGAACGTGCCGATTGTGTTCACAAGTTACGTTTGGCCCTCAAAAACTGGCAGAACCACCTTAGCGCACAAGCCGCCAGTTTCCCCGTTTAGCAATTCTATTGTGCCACCGTGCGACTGGATGATCGTACGTGCGATCGACAGCCCCAAGCCGGTTCCGCCAGTCTCTCGCGAGCGGGATGTTTCAAGCCGCACGAATGGGTCGAATACCGCATCGAGCATATGCTCGGGGATGCCGGGCCCCTGATCCTGGATCAATATTTTTGCCTCATTCCCCTCTTGCATGACCGAGACGTTGGCCCGGGCACCATACCGGCAGGCGTTTTCAATGATATTGCGTAGAGCTCGCTTCATCAGCATCGGCCGAAGCGTGACGGCCGGATTGTCTGCTACCGATACTTCAACCGTGTTACCGGCTTGCACAATGTCTTCGGTCGTTTTGGTTACGAATTCACCAATTCGAACGGTACTGGAAGGTTCGTGCGTGGCCACGCCCTTGGCAAATGACAGGGTAGAGTTCACCATCTCCTGCATTTCCTCGATGGTCTCGATCAGATGGTCACGGGTCTCCTCTTCCTCCACCAGTTCGGCGCGAACCCGCAATCCCGTCAGTGGCGACCGCAAATCGTGACCCAGCGCCCCCAATAGCCTGGTCCGATCGGCAACATAGCGAGTCAGCCTGTCACGCATATGGTTGAACGCCTGTGTCAAATCTCGCACCTCGGTCGGACCAGAAACCGTCAGTTCCTGGACGTCTTCACCGCGACCAAACTGGTCTGCAGCCAGTGACAGGCGGCGCAACGGGCCGGTCAGCCGTGTCAGTAGAAACCAAATGGCTGCTCCAAGAATTAAAGTTGCAGTTAAACCAAAGCTGACGAAGGACTGCAAAGGCCATTGCAGAGGAGGGTTATGGAACCGGGTATCCACGTTGAGCCATTGATCGGTCGTCAGAGCGATCGACAGCTGCATCTCAATTGCGGAAACGTGATCACGCATCATTGCAATGTGCATTTCAGCCATTGTAGACGGAACACCTTCGACCGGCAGCATATCGGGAGAGAACTCATGTAACTCTACCCTGATGGGACGGTTTTCATAGCCTGGCAGAATTCTGCGGATTGTGTTTTCGACCGTCCCACCAGCGCTATGTCCTGTGTGATCGACCGCGGGCGTATCTGTAAGGCTGAAACGCACCAGTGGAGAGCTTGCTGCCCGCAGGATCGCGTCGTGCATCTCGGGTGGAGCTTCTTCAATCAGCCGCGCGATGTTTGCGGCGCGTCCGGCGGTTTCCAGGCCAAGGGCCATATGAACTGCCATTGAGCGTTCGTCGACGAACAGCCACAGGCTGACCAGTTGCGCGGCAGTCAGCGCGGCGATGATCAAAAGGATAAGCTGACCGCGCAGACTTTGGGCAAAGCCTTTCATTCCGTAAGCTCGCGCACGTCGGTCGACAGGCAATAACCGCCGCCCCTTACCGTGGTGATGAGCTTCGGGCGCGTTGGGTCAGCTTCGATCTTGCGACGCAAGCGGCTGACCTGGTTGTCGATCGTACGGTCGAACAAGTGCGGGCTGCGGCCGGCGGTCAAGTCCAGCAGTTCGTCTCGCGACAGGAGTTTGCGGGGCCGCTGCAGGAATACGGCCAGCAGCCGGACATCGGCGGTGGTCAGACTTTCTTCGGCCCCTTCGGCGGATATCAAGGTGCGACTGTCGGCATCCAGAACCCAGCTCCCAAAGGCGATCCGTTTGCCGCTCAGATCGCCAGCCGGAGGGGCGGTGGTTTCGGAACGCCGCAGGATCGCCTTGATCCGGGCCAGCAATTCACGTGGGTTAAATGGTTTGGGCAGGTAGTCATCGGCGCCGATCTCTAAACCCACGATACGGTCGGTGTCATCGCTGAGGGCTGTCAGCATCAGGATCGGCGGGCCACCGGCCGCGGACAGGCGGCGGCAGACCGACAATCCGTTTTCGCCCGGCATCATGATATCGAGTACGATAAGGTCAATCCGACCGGCCGCCAGTCGCGCGTCCATCTCGGTTGCGTCGCGCGCGGTACTGGCGCGCAACCCATTCTTTTCCAGATAACGGCTGACAGCATCACGGATTTCGCGGTGGTCGTCGACAATCAAGATATGTGGTGCTTCGGTCATGGCGCGATCATAGGCCTCGGCGCGGTACAAATCCCGGCTTTTTTGTAACCCTTTGTATCAGTTGGGCCGGCTGCGACACAACGATACAAACCGGGTTGAGTAGGAGGGTGGTGGCGCGGCCGAGGGCGGCCATATGCTTTGTGTAGAAACAAAAACCCGAGAGGTGAAAGTCATGAAAGTTACCTTCACGCTGGCCGCCGGAGCCATTGCCGCGACTTTGATGGCGCTGCCCGCGCTTGCCGCCGGTCAGCATGGCAGCAGCGCGCAGATGCAGGGCCATCAGGGCGGCATGATGCAGGGTGCGCCCGGCGGTATGATGGGCGATCACGCAGGCATGATGCAAGTGATGATGAAAATGCATGGTCAGATGATGGGTGGTATGCATGGTAAGGGTATGATGGGCGGCAACTGGCTGGCGGTTCTGGACATGGAGGTTCTGGACATGGACGAGGACGGTCGCCCGAGCGAATCTGAGATCGCCGAAGGTCTGAAGGCCCGGATGCAGGCGCATGACGTTAATGGAGATGGCAACCTGTCGATTGATGAGTTCGAAGCGCTGCATTCCGGAATGATCCGCGAAACTATGGTGGACCGATTTCAGCATCTGGATGCCAATGGCGATGGCGCGGTGACCACAGGGGAAATCGAGAAAGGCGCGAAGACGATGTCGCCGAAACACGGCATGAAGTCCTCGAAACCTGTGACAAAGTCTTCTGAAACCAACAACTGAAACGCAACCGTGTAGCCGGGTCATCGCACTCGGCCACAAACCACTGAGGAACAAAGCGATGATGGGGTATGGCGCTGGAATGGGGTTTGGCATGATTTGGATGTTGCTGATTGCAGTGTTGATCGTTCTGGCGATCGTGGCACTGGTCAAATACATCGCTAAGTGACCTCGGAATCCGTCACTCCCGTATAGGGGTGGAGGGCTATGTCATAGGAGGAACGAAAGCTGGAAGGCCTGCACAGCAATAGCCGTTTGGTTTTCATCGCGGTTTTGATCGCGTTGCTGATCGCCACCATCTGGTTGTGGCTGTCTGGCGCGTTGGACGCAGGACTATCGCGCGAAGTCATTACTGCGTGGGTGGATTGGGCCGGCCCGTTCGGACCCATTGTCATCATCGGCTTCATGACAGCCGCAGTGGTTGCCAGCCCAATCCCCAGCGCTCCGATCGCTGTCGCCGCCGGGGTGGCATATGGGCATGGGCCGGGAACCGCATTGGTTGCTATCGGGGCGGAGTTGGGGGCGCTGCTGGCGTTCCTGATAGCCCGTTGGTTGGGGCGCGACGCGCTGCGCCGGTGGTTCGGCGACAAGCTGGACATGGGGTTGCTTGGATCGCAGAATGCCCTGATGTTGACCGTGTTCACCAGCCGCCTGATGCCTTTCGTTTCTTTCGACATGGTCAGCTATGCCGCTGGTCTGACCCGACTTCAATTTTGGCGGTTCGCACTGGCCACCTTGGCTGGAATCTTGCCGGCCAGTTTCGTTTTGGCCCATCTGGGCAGCCAGATTACCGAAACCGCGACGGGCGGCACCAGCCTTGCGGTTATCGGGCTTGGGCTGTTGACGGGGGCGCCACTTATTTGGTTGGCTTGGAAACGCAAGATGCCCGTTGGCTCTTCAGACCACGAATTGAGCCAGATCAATGCGACCGATCCAAGCGGTCCTAAACTGTTGGAGAATGGAGGAAACCCTAAGTGATCCGCGCACAATGGATATCAACTGCGACACGGACGGGTCGAGCCATGGGCCGGCTGCAGGTCCTGTTGATCTGTGCGTTGGTGGTTTCGATGCTGATTTCTGTTGTGCCGTCCCATGCCGGGCATGACATCGCGAAGGCCGCCACCCAGGCCGAGCTCGTTATCGATGACAGCGGTGGGTATCCCGCGTCTCATCCATCAGAAGAATTAGACTGCTCAGTGCACCCGGGCTGTTATGCGATGGCAGTTATGGCGGCACCTGAATTGCTCTCGATGCGTATTGCTACGCTCGTAGCGCCAGAACGGTTCCGGCCACGCGCAAGCCTGCCGGTCGCACCACTACCACATCCGCCAAACCTGTCCTGAACGTGACCGGCAATGGCCCCGGAATCGCTCCGGGGTCTTGCCCAAGCCGTTGATTGCGGCCCAACTCAGTTCAGGACACTTACCATGCTTACCATTCTGTACTTTTTCGTCACGGGCGTGGTGCTATTCGCACTGTTGCGCCTGACCTGTGGTCCCTGTGTGATGGGGACACAAGAACATCATCCCGTTGTTCCGGTGACAACCCTTGGCTGGGCGCTCAGCCTGTTTCTGGCCGCAACCTACCTGCTGTGCGTGGCCTTTGACCTGATCTTTCCAAGTTTTGCCATGTACCGGGCTTGGATCGGCCTGATGCCCGGAATGACTTGGCTCAGCCTGCCCTCATTCCTGTTGGGACTGTTATGGGCGTTTCTCTACGGCTGGTACGCCGCGTTGCTGTTCGGCGGACTGTTCAATGTCTTTGCGGCTCGCACAAAACTCAACTGATTGAATGGACAAAGCCATGAAGGCCATCGCTCTGACCCTGCTTTTGACGCCCTTCCTGATGGCCGTCATCTACCGGATTTTTCTGCACGTGCCCGCCAAGGTGCGCGTTTCAGTTGACGAAAGGAAACCTAAATGACCCTGTTCAATCTGGCCGCTGGCCTGTCTGTAGTAGCTTTGACCGCGCCTTCACTCACGCTTGCGGCAACCGTGTTCATTCCCGAAGGCAGCGCGGACTCGGTTCTGGTGATCGACTCCGAAACCGGCAAGACCGTCGAGCGGCTGCCGAGGCTCGTGGCGGTCCATGGGCTGGCCGGCGCGCCCGGCGTTAAGTACTTGGTCGCGGGCAGCTACGCAGAAACCGAGGCCACAACGCCACCAAAACCCGAAGGTATGTCCCAGGACGAACACGCCGCGCACCACGCCAAGCGCGATGTCACCGTGTTGCCCAAAGACAAGGGGCGGAGCCTGCTGACGATCCTTAATGCGGAAACACGCGAGGTCGTCCGCCAGATCGAGGTTCCAGGTGCGGTGCATCACACTGCGGTCTCGCCCGATGGGCAGTTCGCGGTGGCGACCCATCCGGGCGGTGACGGTATTTCGATCGTCGATCTCGATAAGCTCAGCTTCCTTGGTTTCGTAGCAACCGGGCCAATGCCCAACTATGCGGTATTCGCGCCTGACGGCGACAGGGTCTATGTCACCAATACCAGCAACGGTACACTTAGCGAAGTGGATGTCGTCAAAGGCTTCGTCGTACGCAACATCCCCGTCGGCGAAGGCCCTGAGCATCTTGTACTTAACGCCACCGGCAGCGCCGCCTTCGTAGCCGACAGTGATGGTGGCAAGGCCTTCCGCGTAGATCTTGCCAGCGGTTCTGTCACCGAAACCTATGACATAGGAGGCGAGTTGCACGGGATCGGCCTGTCCGACCGCGAGGCCGTACTGTTCGTGGCCGCCAAAGGCACCGACCGGTTGTTGTCGATTGATCTTGCTACGGGCAAACAGCGCTCGACCAACCTGTCACCGGCACCCTATCACCTGACGACCATACCGAACTCAGGCAAAGTGATGGTATCAAGCCGAACCGAACCGAAGGTCTGGATCGTCGATCAAGTCAGCCTGACGGCTATTACCGAAGTGCCGATACTGGGTGAGGGCCACCAGATGGTTGTTCTGCCCTGAAGGACTGTGCCCGGCATTGTGTAATTAAACGGCTCTACGACCAAAGCTTAAACCAGGGAGCAGAACATGACAGAAGACCACGACATCAGAATCCACGCGAACGGTCCGACCGAGATCGCTTACGTCTGCCCCATGCATTCTGACGTGCGTCAATCTGGGCCCGGCGACTGTCCCAAATGCGGGATGCACCTTGTGCCCGAGGGCGAGGTGGATGCGCATGCGCATCACCATCATTCCGCGCATCATGGCGCGACGGACGACAACGGTGAATATGACATCGTTCCGACAGGCTATGACGGACCCGTATATACCTGCCCGATGCATCCGCAGGTGCGGCAAACCCATCCTGGGTCCTGCCCACTCTGCGGCATGGGGTTGGAGCTGGAAAGCGCGGCGATGGTGGACGAGGGGCCGAACCCGGAACTGGTGGATTTCACCCGGCGCCTGTGGGTAGGTGCGGTTCTGACGCTGCCGCTTTTGGTTTTCACGATGGGCCCCTACGTTGGGCTGTCTGGTGTGCGAGAGATTTTTGGTGAGCGAACAACCCTATGGATTGAACTGATACTTGGCACTCCGGTCGTTCTTTGGTGCGGTTGGCCATTTCTGGAACGAGGGTGGAATTCGTTTCGCACCATGAACCTGAACATGTTCTCGTTGATTGCCATGGGGGTTTCGGCCGCGTGGCTGTTCAGCGTTGTCGCCGTATTGATGCCCCACATATTTCCGGACGGTTTTCGAGATTCAGAAGGCCATGTTGGGGTCTATTTCGAGGCTGCCGCAGTTATCGTTACACTTGTTCTGCTCGGGCAGGTGATGGAACTGCGGGCACGCGAAGGCACAGGAAAGGCAATCCGCGCTTTGCTGGACATGGCCGCAAAGACCGCCCGCATTATCCGCCCTGACAGCAGTGAAGAGGAAATTCCGCTTGAAGAAGTACAGGTAGGTGACCGCCTTCGCGTACGCCCCGGCGACAAGGTGCCAGTAGACGGCATTGTACTCGAAGGGCGCTCATCTGTTGACGAAAGCATGATCTCTGGCGAACCGGTTCCGGTCGAAAAGGTACAAGGCGAGCCGGTCACAGGGGCCACAATCAACGGCACCGGTAGTCTTGTAATCGAAGCAACCCGAGTGGGCTCTGACACAATGCTGTCCCAGATTGTCGAAATGGTGGCCAACGCGCAACGCTCGCGCGCACCGATCCAGAAATACGCCGACAAAGTTGCCGGATGGTTCGTGCCAGCGGTCATTGGCATCGCTGTATTGGCCTTCATTGCATGGGCGGTTTGGGGACCGGCTCCGGCACTCTCCTACGCCTTGATCGCAGCGGTGTCGGTACTGATCATAGCTTGCCCGTGCGCGCTTGGCTTGGCCACTCCGATGTCGATCATGACGGCCACGGGGAGAGGTGCACAAGCCGGAGTTTTGATCAAAAACGCCGAAGCTCTGGAACGGTTCGAGAAGGTCGATACCTTGATCGTCGACAAAACTGGCACTCTGACCATGGGCAAGCCGCAGCTGGTGGCTGTGTTACCTGAACCCGGCCATGACGAGGCCGAGGTGCTGCGGCTGGCTGCGACGCTGGAGAAGGGCTCGGAGCACCCGTTAGCTGAGGCAATCGTCACAGGTGCCGAGGAACGTGGCGTGGCCCTGTCCGACGCCAGTGACTTCGAGGCGGTGACTGGTAAAGGCGTGAAAGGCACGGTGGATGGCCGCCCCGTCGCGCTCGGCAACCTGAAACTGGTCACCGATCTCGGACTCGAGGCGACCGATCTGACGGCCAAGGCCGATGCGCGCCGGGATGACGGCGAAACGGTAATGTTCGTGATGCTTGATGGTTCAGTG
This sequence comes from Ruegeria sp. R13_0, assembly GCF_017743995.1. Classification (GTDB taxonomy): domain Bacteria; phylum Pseudomonadota; class Alphaproteobacteria; order Rhodobacterales; family Rhodobacteraceae; genus Ruegeria. Next base: position 236,661 of record NZ_JAGHRB010000003.1, read on the forward strand.
GCAGGGTTGGTCAGCGTCGCAGACCCGGTCAAGGAAACCACGCCTGCAGCACTGAAAGCACTGCACGAGTTGGGTTTCCGAATTATCATGGCGACTGGCGACAACGAACGCACTGCAAAGGCGGTGGCCGAACGTCTGGGTATCGATGAGATTCGAGCCGACGTTCTACCTGAGGACAAGGCCCGCATAATTCGCGAACTGCAGGAGAAAGGCGCAAAGGTCGCCATGGCGGGTGACGGAGTGAACGACGCACCCGCGTTAGCGCAGTCCGATGTGGGCATCGCCATGGGCACCGGCGCCGACGTGGCGATCGAAAGTGCAGGCTTCACGCTGGTCAACGGTAGCCTCGATGGCATCGTGCGCGCCCGAAGGCTGGCCCGCGCTACCATGCGCAATATCCGGCAGAATCTATTCTTTGCCCTGATCTACAACGCCTCGGGCGTTCCGGTGGCGGCGGGTCTTCTGTTCCCGCTTTTCGGCATCCTGATCAGCCCGATGTTCGCCGCCTTCGCCATGAGCGCTTCGTCGATTTCAGTGGTGTTAAATGCGCTGCGATTGCGGGGGGCGAAGATTTGAGCACGCACGAGCATAGTACGCACGGCGCCAGTGGCGCGCTGAAGCCCGGATCAATCTCGCTGACCGGGGCCGTCGCCATGGGTACCGGCGTTATGATCGGCGCGGGGATATTTGCACTGACCGGACAGATCGCCGGGCTGGCGGGGCCGTGGTTTCCGCTGTCCTTCGTGGTCGGGGCCGTGGTGACGGGTTTCAGCGCTTATACCTATATCGCCATGTCCAACGCCTGGCCCTCATCGGGCGGCATCGCCATGATCCTGACCAAGGCCTACGGGCCCGGGGCGGTTGCGGCGGCGGCCTCGCTGCTGATGGCGCTGTCGATGGTGATCAACGAAAGCCTCGTCGCGCGTACATTCGCGAGCTATGCGCTCCGCCCGTTCAACATCGAGAGCGGACCGCTGGTGCCTTTGGTCGCGGTTGCGCTGATCGTCTTTGCCTATGCGGTGAACCGGTCGGGCAACCGGTCCGTGGGGTTGTGGTCGATCATCATGTCGGCGCTCAAGATCGGCGGGATCGCAATATTCGGCATCGCCGCACTTTGGGCTGCGGGCGGAACCTGGCAGGTTCAGGGCTCGGAACCGGCCGCGCCGCTGGGGTTCGTCGCCTCGGTAGCCCTGTCGATCCTCGCCTTCAAGGGCTTTACCACCATCACCAACAGCGGGGCCGAGATCCTCGACCCGCACCGCAATGTCGGGCGCACCATCATGATCTCGATCGCGATCTGCGCGGTGGTCTACCTGCTGGTCGCCCCTGCCGTCGGTGTCAGCCTGCCGCCCGAGCAAATCCGCGCGGCGCAGGACTATGCCCTGGCCGAGGCTGCCAGGCCGGTGCTGGGGCAGGGCGGGTTCTACCTGACCGTGGCGCTGGCGATGGTGGCGACGGCCTCGGGGCTGATCGCCAGCGTTTTTGCTGTGTCCCGGATGCTGGCGATGCTGACCGACATGAAAATGATCCCGCACAGCCATTTCGGCATGACGGGCAGCATCCAGTCTCACACGCTGATCTACACGGTCGTGATTGCGGGCCTGCTTGCGGTGTTGTTCGACCTGTCTCGCATCGCCTCGTTGGGGGCGTTCTTTTACCTGGTGATGGACATGGCGGTGCATTGGGGTGTCTGGCGACGCTTGCGCGGTCAGATCAAAGCCCGTGGATGGGTCTTGTTAACCGCCCTGGCGCTGGACTGCGTAGTCCTGACCGCGTTCACAATACTCAAGCTGCGCTCCGACCCGATGATCGTAGTATATGCCGTTGCTGGCATCGGCTTGGTCTTCGTCTATGAGCGCATCTTTCTCAAACAATGGATCATCGAAAAGGAGGCAAATCAGCTATGACCCAATCAAATTTCGACGAAACCCGCGCCACACAGGAGACGACCGAAAGGGTCAGCTATGACGTAACGGCCGAAGCGCCCAAAACCGAAGATCAGACGGCCAACGGTGCCAAGCGTAATTGGCTCCCGGTTGTCATTGCGATCGCGTTGGGCGCCGCTGTTCTGGGCTGGGAATACCGCGAGACACTCTATCCTTTGCTCAGTTCTCCGTTGCTGTTCTTGCTGGTCTGCGTGGGCATGCATTTCTTAATGCATCGCGGCCACGGCAAACACTGAGAACGGCGCCCTGTATGGCTGGAGGCTTTGCGGCAAGAACACTGCGCAACAAGGAGCAGCAACGGCCAACTGATCAGAACAAATTTGTAACCCAATAAGGAAGGGAAATTGCCATGTTAGCAAATCCAATTCGGAGAGCAGCAATTGAACTGCACCTGACGGCCGGTGCACTGCCTGTAAAGGCATTGCACGGTGACACCGACGAAGATCACTCTGATGAATAGGGAATGGGGCATCGCGGTGAAGAAGAGGACCAAGGCGACTGATCCACCTCGTCCGAGTCCTATCATTCGATGAACCCGTCCTGACGCACAGGAGGAACAATATGTCTGAATTTTCTGAAAGACAGGCACCTTCAGAGCCTGAAACTCGGCGCGATTTCTTATACTTCGTCACCGGCGGTGCCGCCATCGTGGCCACGGGCACGGCGGTCTGGCCACTTGTTAACAGCATGAACCCCAGTGCAGACATCTCCGCCCAAGCCGTTGTCGACATAGATCTTGAAGGTGTCGGACCAGGAACGAGGATCACTGTTAAATGGAAAGGCAAGCCGATCTTTATAGACCACCGGACTAAAGAGCGGATCGCGCTGGCGATAGCAGAAGACGATGCACCAATGATCGACCCGCAACCTGACGCCGAGCGCGTACAGCGACCGGAATGGCTGGTAGTTATTGGCGTTTGCACCCATCTGGGATGCATACCACTCGGGCAGGGCGGCAGCGAACCCACCGGAGACTGGGACGGTTGGTTCTGTCCGTGTCACGGTTCACATTACGACACGTCTGGTAGAATTCGGAAAGGCCCCGCGCCCCGCAACCTCGATCTGCCCCCTTACGAGTTCGTCACCGACACACGGGTCAAAATTGGGTGACGGCGCGGTGAACTTTGTTCAGAGGCGCGTGCCTCACCAGGTTCGTTTGTCAGTCCTCGAATATCCCTCGATCAGCGCCGCGATGCTATGTGGCGGAATTCGACATGTACCCCGCTTTCTGGAGTTTTCGAGAAGAGACCTCGCCGTCATGTTCTGAACGGAACAATTCTAATCGCTGCGCTCAAGGTTTCTGCTTCGCCCATGTTTAGACATGCCATCTTGCCTTTTGACAGGATCGCATCTGAATTGCGGGTTGAGAGGAAACGCTTTGGTCCTGAACAAGGTGCTATTTCAACCCCGTGTAAGCCGCGCGGCGATCGCGACCTGTCCCAGCGCGGCCAGGATCGCAGCGATGAACACGGCTTCGATGGCGATCATGCTGACCACCACACCGCCCACAAGCGGCGCCAGCGCCGCCGGGGCCGCAAAGCTGTTGAACCACGCGGAATAGGCCGGGCGGCGGTCGTCGGGCGAGATCTCCAGCAAGTAGCCGAGATAGCCGATGGTCACGCCGTTCATCATCGCGCCGATCAGGAAGAACAGCACCGCGAAACTGGTCAGCCCCGAACCCGTGACCACAAGCAGCAAAACCAGCACCGGAGGTCCGAGACGCACCAGTGCCACTATCCCCAGCAGGCGCAATTTGCCCGCCTGGTCTCCGATGTGGCCCCAGAGCGGATTCGAGGCCAGCGCGCCGACAGTCTGCGCCGCCAACAGCGTTCCGACATCCGCCGCCCCGAGGCCGCTGCGGCTGGCGGCAACGACATAGAACGGCAACGCCATCAGCGTCGCTGCACCAAGCCATTGGAAGATCAGGAACAGCCGGAACCGGCGGTCCTGCCGCAGCGTCGAGAAACCTTCGCGCAGAAATCCAGGCAGATTGGCAGGACGGTCCCGTGGCGCCCTTGCAGCGGTAGCGGCCTCACCCGCGGAGACAAAAAGCGTCGCAGAGACGATCATCAGCACCGCGCCGAGCCAGAATATCAGCGCATAGGCCCTGAGCGGCGGCATCACGTCGAGCGCGAGTCGCAGAACGCCCGCCACCAGAACCGCCAGAACACCGCCGCCGAAAAAGCGCCAGGCCAACATCCGGCTGCGGCGCTCGGACGGGATCGCCCGGCCGACGATGTCGTTGTAGGGCACCGCGACCACGCCGCTGGCAAAGGCATAGACCGTCCACAATCCCAGCATCCCGAGCGCCAGCGGAACCGGAGGCCAATCGACCTGAGGCCAGTCGGCCCCCCACCACAGAAGAATACCAATCATCGCGACCGTGATCGCCCGCCCATAGGCACCAAGGGCGTAGAACGGCATCCGCCGATCGGTGCGCTCGGCGAGGTAGCCCACCGCGAACTGGGGCAGCAGCCAGCCAAGACGCAGGACCGTGCTGGCATAGCCCACGGCCAGCGCGCTACCGGTCAGCATATGCACCAGACTGGCCACTACCGTCGCGCTGTCCACCGCCGCCGACCCGCCCTGAAACACCGCACCAGCACCGGCGATCCGCCAAAATCTCGTGTCTTCGGGATTACGCCTTGCCATTCGCCGCCTCTGCCTCCGCCCGGGCGCGGCGGATGTCGATGCCGCTCTGCCACAACACCGTCAGGCCGATCCCGACCACCAGAAGGATCGTCAGCACATAGTTGAACAGGATCATCAGAAGGGCGGTTTCGTCCGGAACGCCAAGCACCTTGAGCGCGAACCCCGCCCCAAAGACAAAGCTCGCCGGGATGCGCACGAAACGACCCAGAACCATGGCGAACCCGGCAAACACCATCAGGAACAGGTAATCCCACGCGCTCAGCACCACGCCAACCGCCAGCCCGGCCCACAGGAAATGGGTTGTCGCCACCAGCTTACCCGCAATGGCTGCGGCAATGGCGGCGATGCGGCGGGCCCGTGCCTGTGGCCAGACAATCCCTTCACCGAGCGCGGTGCGCAGATACGCGCCATCGGCCCCGATGCGGGCGGCAGCCCAGTCGAAGAGTCGGCAGACCAGAGGGTCTTCGCTCAGAAGTGACGCGCGGAACCGGAACAGAACCCAAAGCAGGCTGCCGAAAAGCATCAGGTTCAACAGGCCCGCAACGCTCAATCCCAGCCGCAGGTCACCCTCGATCTGTGGAATCTGGCCGGCGGCGGCCACCGCTCCGGCAAAAAGGGCGAAAACGACGCCGTCGAGGAACCGGGCGATGATCGCGGTTGCAAGCACGGTCGCCATCTTCAAGCGGTCGAGCCGAGCAACCAGCCAGGCCCGGACCAGCGGGCTGATGCCGAGCGGGACAAGGACATTTGCGCCATAACCTGCCAGTAGCGCCCCCGTCAGCCGCAGGGTGCCGACCGGTTTCACGTCGAACAGGATCTGCCGCCACTTCCAGCCGCTCATCAGCTGCTCCAGCAGGATGGTGGCGGCAAGAATCGCGATCCAGAACATGTTGGCTCCGCGCAGGCCCTGCAGAAACAGCGCAAAATCGAGGCTGCCGTAGAGCGCAAACACCAGATAGAGCGCCAGGGCGGAGCCGAATATCGGCAGCAGCCACCGTTTCAGGAAGATCCGCATATGACATCCTCGCAAGCACCAAGACCCCAATGTTTTAACCTCCGTATCATGATACGGTGTCAAGATGCCGGTGAAGGAGGGAGACCGCGATGCAACCACTTAAGATCGGCCAGGCCGCGCGCGAGACCGGGATAGGCGTCGAGACGATCCGATTTTATGAAAGGAAGGGCCTTGTCACTCAGCCGCCGCGCCCAATTGACGGCGGCGCGCGGGACTATGGTGGTGACACGCTTTGGCGGCTGAAATTCATATCCGGCGCTAAGAAGCTCGGATTTTCGCTGGCAGAAATCGCGGAAATTCTGGAGTTGCGCACGGTACCAAATACCGAGTGCGTCGCGATGCAGGCCAGAGCGCGCAAAAAGCGGGACGAAATTCAGGAACGGATCGACGGGCTTGTACGGTTGAGGAACAATCTGGACGAGCTGATAGCGGCGTGTCCGGGGCGTGGTGGAATTCAGAACTGTTCGATCGTGGGTGCCATAGAACGCAGCAGTGAGAAATAGGCGCAATTCCGGCCTTGATCGGAGGGTAGCGGAGTTGCTTGCGAACCGGGTTATTGCCAAGCAAGACCCAGAGTGGCTGGTGCAGCGAAAAAAGGAGAGCGAGGGTTCCGTCTCCGAGCAGAGTTTGCGCCAGATCATTGTGAGAAATCCCTCCGTCGCCCAGAAAGCCATATCTGATGAGTATCCGAGGGTAACGAATATGGCAGTCTCGTATCTGCGATCCGCATTCAACCCTGCCGGTGCGCTTTCACATCGGTTCAAGACAAGTTTTCCCCGGAGGGAACATGACGACGAATAACCTGAGCCGCCGCCGCGTGATGCAAGGAGCCGCGGCCCTTGCGGGAAGCGCGGCGCTTCCCGCCTTCGCGAAAACCGACCGTTTCATCCATGTCCTGAAGGATCCGAATTGCGGATGCTGCGGCTCGTGGATCAAAATCATGCGGGCGGAAGGCTTTGAATTAAGCGTGGAAAACAGTGCCTGGGAGGCCTTGAACGCTTACAAAACCGCCAACGGTATTCCAGAGGGCATGATGTCATGCCACACGGGCCGCGCGGAGGGCTACATGATCGAAGGACACGTCCCGCCCGCTGACATCCGGCGCCTGCTGGGCGAACACCCGGATGCTGTCGGACTGTCGGTTCCCGGAATGCCGTTCGGCTCGCCAGGCATGGGGCCGGAAAGCGAACGCGAAGCCTTTGACGTCTTCCTGATCCGCAAGGATGGAACCACAGAGGTGTTTGCCAGCTACCCGGCCGTATGAAGTCCCGACGGCGCTGGCAAGATCCTGAAAAACACGGCGCTCGCTTGTTCTGCCCGGTTTACGTGACATTCTTCACGGCAAACCAGTTGATCCGTGACTTCACGCCTGCCTTGTCCTACCGGGCAAGTTCCAGCCTACGGTGAAAAAATACCTGCGTCCGCCAAGCCTGATGACCGGCTTTGCGGACAAAACCGACATCCCGGTCGCCGTATCAACCGCAGCATTTGTCGCCCGCCTGAATTGGCGGGCATGGGGCCGATCCGTAGGAACAGTAGACGCAGCAATCGCCGGGAAGTGGCTTCAGGACTTTTCCGCAAGATGTGCATTCGTAGAACCACTGGCACGCATCTGTTGGCATCGTTTCAGGTCTTGAATGTCCACATTCCGGGCAGATGATCGTGCTGACAAGGTTCGGGCGTTCTTCACTCATGGCGTCACATTAAGGTTATCAGGAAATCATTTATTCGGATTTCGTTGAGTACGATAACCCAAGCGATGGTCGTTAACGCAAAACTGCCTGTCAGCCACCATTTGAGGCGGTCGAGTGAACCATGGCGGTACGCGACGATGCCAGAGAGAAACAGCAGGGCCGTCGAACCGCCGAGCACGTAATAACTCGCGGCGGCAATCTTGCCAAATACGGCCAGCCAGCCCCCTCCCAAGCCAAGTAAAATCAAGGCCATCGGCAAGATGCAGCAGGTCGCAACGCCAAATGCGGTAAACGATCCAAGAAAACTCGCCCCTACAAACTTGCTCATAGTCTGCTTTCTCCGACTTTGACGATCTTGAGCGGAAGCCGGTTCGGCTTCCTCGATTTTTGCTTCGTGCGGTTTGCGAAATTCGACATCATGACCGACAATATGCATCCTGTAGTGGCTACAGGTTCAAGGGAAAGGTCATCACATGATTGCGATTGGCGAAGTGGCGAGATTGACCGGCCTGTCGGTCGAGACGATCCGCTACTACGAACGGGAAGGCATAGTCGAGAAAACCGGTCGAACCGCCTCGGGGCGCCGCGCTTACACGGAACGGGAAATATCCGAGCTCAGATTCATCAAACGCTGCCGCGATCTTGGCTTCACTATTCAGGATGCATGCGCACTTCGCGAATTGTCCAAAGCGCCGGAGCAAGCCTGTCGTGACGCCGAAGACGTCGCAACAAAACATCTCGACAAGGTCAGGTCAAAGATCGCCGCTCTCCAACGGCTGGAGCAAGCATTGGTAGAACTTGTGCAGACCTGTACTGAAGGAGCAGCATGCCCCCTGCTAACGGCGTTGCTCAACGAGCCTGTCGTCAAAGATGTCATTAGCGGTCACTAATTGCAGCGCCCGGAAAAACCGAAACTGCCTGTCTCAGTTTGGGGAGGAGCGGCTTCATTGTCCCAGTATTTCGTAACCTTAAGCGATGACGGCCGATCTGTGTTGTATTTTTGTTGAATGAGAGAATTGCGATCAGCTTACCCTCTAGTTCGCGCTGTTAGCTATGCCGGACTGGTGATGGCGTGGATGCTCTGATGCTGTCAACTAAGGAAGAAATACCAAAGAATCTGCAAATTTTTGCCGCTTTACCCCTAGAGGCTAAGAAGCAGTTGCAATGCCTCAAGGCACATGAAGGCTTGGAATAAAATACATTGGCCCCGGAAGTTTGGATACCTTCGAGGAACGAGCATGGAGAAGGCAGATATGACAAATCCCACGTTAGTTCAGAGAATGTTATCGAAAAACCTGCTGGGTTATCTCCCAATGATCTGTTTTATATGCAGCTTTTTTGTGTCTGCCGCTACATTACAAGCCTCTGAGCTTCCCTCGATCGGTCTTGACAGAAAGATTGAAGCGCCATCCGGTGCCAAAACACTATGCAAAGATTACTCTTGGGCGTGCGCGAGCGCTCGTAGTTCTGGTCTGTCCGTGGCACAAGAAAATCAGATCGTTAAAACGATCAACACGCGCGTCAATCGGAGAATCCGTGCCGTTTCGGATCAAAGCCAATACGGGACAAAGGAATACTGGACACTGCCGACGCAAGGGTCAGGAGATTGCGAAGACTTCGCTTTGCAAAAGAAGTTTGAACTTGTGCAGAACGGTGTGGATCCTACGAAGCTACTAATCGCGACCGTCTTGGACACCAATCGCAATGGCCATGCTGTTCTAGTCTATCGCTCGAGTGAAGGCGATTTGGTTCTGGACAATGTTACCAACAGGATCAAAACGTGGAAGGAAACAAGGTATCTTTTCCTACGAATACAGGACCCGATTCACCCTGATCGTTGGGTACAGGTTTCTAGCGGCTAAACCATTGGGTAGACATTGGTTGCCTCTCGCAATTGATGTCACGACCTGCATTGTTCTGGGCGCATAGTTGAGTTTCGATGCTCAGTCCGACTCGTCCATCTGCTTGTGTTTGCACCATTGCGTGTGAACGAATTCGATCCGCGCGCCAGATATCTCGGAGGTGTCGTATTGGCCTACTGTTGGGATTCCGCAAGCCATACACGTAGACAATGGGCGCGTTTCCGCAGCGAAACCTTCCATTTGACCCGCTCAGATTGGAGTATCTCCGTCAAGTAAAGGCCACCGGGTCGAGCGCGTTACGGCGAAGATATCGAACGCCTGATTAGGACGACCATGGAGGCCGTTCATCTACTTTAGGGAAGAACGCAATTATCCCCCAAGGATAAGGGGAAATGCGACGGCTCCGGCACTGCGTCGATGACATTGGAGGAGTTCGAAGACTGGCTGCACCCGGAGATATGCCGTTATCACAACACCCATCACACCGGGTTGCGGCGAGAACCGATGGCGGCATGGGCGATCCTCGGTTGTAGTGACGCAGACAGAAAAGTTGTTAATGCCGAGGCGTTTCGCATCAGCGTACTTCCTTTTGAATGTCGTCGGTTGTCGCTACGCATTCAGTCCCATGATCGGTCGTGGTAACCGAAAGGTAACCATCAAGCACGAACCCCGCTATATGTCCCGGATCTAGACTGTAATTGACGATAGAACGAACCTAGTTACGCGCAACAAGAACCTGTCGCGTCTCGGAATTCGCCTTGGGAGGCGCGGTGCGCGCGGACCTGAAAATAGGCGTGTCATGGCGAGCCGATCCCGGAGGCAATGCTGTTTCAGATTATTGAAGAACAAAGATGTTTCGCGTGAGCTGTTTCCACTTCATCGCCTACCACCTGCTTCAGCTCAGTCTCACGTAGAAACTTAAAAATTTTTTCGTCTGATGGTTGCTTCTTCGCCCTGCCAAATCCCCGTCTCGCACTCGGTGTATTTGCAAAGTTTTCGAGGGCTAGGGCTCATGTGTCCTTCCTGCCTGAGTATGGACTCTTTTCCAGACTTAGAGTCAAAACACGTATTGAAACTGAGCTAACAACCGACCAGCAAATATGAAATCTCAGATGGAAGTTCTCGATCAAGGATCAGCCTGACGCATGTGCCTACCTAACCTCACGCTTTGCAGAACCTGCCGCGACGCGGATTCCACCCTTTATGATCAATTAGCCGCAACGCTGGAGGCATCGGGGGTGCAAGCCGAGTTGCAGCAAGTGGATTGCATGTCCGGTTGTCACCGACCACAGACGTTGGCGGTGCGACAAAGCGGCAAGACCGCCTATCTTTTCGGTGAGGTTACGGTTGTCGATCTTCCGGACATAATGATCTTCATGCGGATGTATGAGGACAGTACTGACGGCGACTTCGCTGACGCCAGGAAGCTAGGTAAGCTACGTTTCAAGGCGATTGCACGTATACCGGCACAAAAAAGATAGCCAACATGCAACTTGCCGACCAAAGCTCCGGTGTCGAGTTTTCAGCTTACAGTTTGTGTTTTTCGACTTAGCCTTCTGCACTGAACGGCTAAAATCTAAACCAAGCCTGCCATTACCTAAGATTGACCGCTGCAGAATACTATGATGTCGCTTTCGTACTTGACGGAACAAAGCACTATGGAACAATAAAGGCTTCTACGGTGTCCAAAGGTGCCTACGCACTGGGACTGAAACGGGAATGAGGACGGTGCACCAAACTACCGCACTGAAGCCTTGACCGCCCCCGCGACTGTGAGCGGCGAGCGGCCTTCCAATACCACTGGCGTAATGGCGCTGGGAAGGGGGAAGTCTGCTGTGACCTGCGAGTCAGGAGACCGGCCGTAGGATGGACACAACATATGCCGTCGGGTGTGACGGCGAGGAGGATTAAAATGACGACAAAAACGATCAAGGCATCCGCCGCTGGCGCATCCTTTCTGCCTGCAGTATTCGCCGTGGTTCTGGGTCTAGGGATCATTACCGTGACTGGCCATGTTCAGGCTTCTGGCCTGCATGACGCGGCTCATGATGTGCGCCACGCAACTGGCTTCCCCTGCCACTAAAACAATGTTCAGTCGTATTCTGACCAGCGGCTTGTTCGCTGGTGCAGCAGCGGGGCTGATTGCCGCCCTTCTGCAGTTGTATTTCGTGCAGCCAGTGCTACTTCACGCCGAGCTCTATGAGGGCGGCGACCTGGTGCATTTTGGCGCTGATCCCGTAACTGCGCATCCCGACCTGCCCGGCATGTTCGCCGAGCCGATGCGCGATGGTCTCAGCATTATCTTCACCATGCTTACCTACACCGGCTATGCGCTAGTCCTGGCGGCGCTGATGTCAGTAGCCGAACGTCAGGGGCATGAGATCAACGGCCGCACCGGCCTGCTTTGGGGTCTTGCGGGCTTTGTCGCCTTCCACTTTGCTCCTGGCTTGTCACTGGCTCCAGAAGTTCCCGGCGTAGCGGCAGCAGATGTGGGAGTGCGTCAGATCTGGTGGACGGTCACCGTTGCCGCAGCCGGCGTAGCCATGTGGCTGATTGCCTTTGGAGGTAACCTGGTAAGCTACCTGATTGCGGCCGTGCTGCTAATGGTACCGCATATTATCGGGGCCCCTGAGCCTGAGAGTTTCTCTGGGCCGGTTCCGACCGAGATCGGGGCGCTTTTTGCTGCCCGGGCCTTCGGCATCGGCATGGCCGCCTGGGCACTCTTAGGCAGTTTCACCGGCCACTTCTGGCAGACAGAAGGCAAGCGCGCAGGCGCTGCAGTCTGATCGCGCTCCTCCATTGCTACCCCGCTGGTTACACCGGCGGGTTTTTTTTATTGAGGATGACAAGATGTCCCGTTCTCTTGCTCTCTTTGCCATCGGACTTGTCTTTGGCGGCGGTGCTGGCTTTGTGATTGCCGCCAGCAGCGGTAGCACCTTTGAGAGCCATGACCATACTGACCCGGCCCAACACGGCGGCAACATGGAGATGGCAGCGCACGACCACTCCGCTGCCACTAATCTGCCTGCCGACAGCGACGCCCCCAGTGTGGCGATCCAGATGATTAAGGATCCTATGGCGGGCTGGAATCTGCGTGTGACACCGCAGAACTTTCGCTTTGCTCCGGAAAATGCCTCCACGGCTGACGTTCCAGGCGAAGGTCACGCGCATGTTTATATCAACGGCGAAAAGCTGGGCCGCCTTTATGCCAATTGGTTACACCTTCCGTCGCTCCCCGATGGCGATGTTGAAGTAAAAGTTTCTCTCAATGGCAACAGCCACAGCCCTCTGATGGTTGAGGGTGTGCCCGTGGAGGCCAAAGTGACCGTGCAGCCTGACGGCGATGACTCCTGATTGACATTCCTGGCTGAGAAGACAACTACGCGGATTCAGCGGGTCTAAGCGGCAAGTACAGCGTGCGCGCGGGTTTTTGCCGCTCTGTATCCAAGGACAGATAAGCTGTTGCAAAGCCGCGCCGAATTCCCGTCTTGTTCCTTTGGCTTGCATCGTCGGAAACCGAAAACATGAAGCAACTACAATGGGCATTTCGGTTCTTTCCATTGCTTTTTTGACCCAGTCCAAAGCAAACTCGATCAAATCAGAGTTCACGCCACCGCGCACCTGATCGACTGGATAAACTAAGCGTTACCTGAAACCTCTTGAAGCTCTAGCTGCTAGAGGCTTTAAGACTCGAATTTGATCGTGAAAATGCGATGCAAATACATTGAACTTGTGAACCAGGCTGAGATCTATGCTGACAAGGCGCTATTTCATTCAATCAACCACTGCGCTGTTTTCCGCGTCTGCGGCCAGTCCATTGATCGCCAAAACATGGCCAACCTCGTCGCAAAAGACCTATTGGGACAGCCAGGTCACGCCATTTGATTACGATCCAGCGACCTCAAATCCATGGGGCGTTCATGACCGTTTTTTACCACGACGTGTCGTAGCAAATGATGGTTTGGTTCCTGGTGACATCCATGTCGATGCGGTCGCGCGCTATCTTTACCATATCGAGGAAGGCGGGACCGCAATGCGCTATGGCGTTGCGATCGCGCGAGGGAACCTTTACGAGCCCGGAACCTATGCTATCCGGCGCAAGGTCGAGTGGCCACATTGGACGCCAACGGCTTCAATGATCGAGCGCAACCCCGAATACGCGGAATTTCGGGATGGTATGGAACCCGGGCCAAGTAATGCTCTCGGCTCTCGAGCCCTTTATCTATACGTTGGAAATCGAGATACATATCTCAGAATTCACGGCACGCCTCAGCCTAGAAGCATCGGTGGTCGCGCAAGTTCTGGATGTGTTAGAATGATCATGGCCCATATCAATGATCTCTACCCACATGTAAGAATCGGCTCGACCGCATATTTATACTCGGCCGAAGATAGCGTCACAGCCCGCTCATAAATTTTGGGCAGCGTAGGTGGACGTCGTCGCCCTCTTTTTTATCAGGCGTCTCGCGCGGCGCAGATCGGAGCGCCATTCGTCGCGCGCAATGGTACCAATGTCGTCTCGACAGGTCCGCTGTGCTCATACCAGAAGCAATTGTCTTCTGGCAAAAGGCGTGCCGTGGCCAGATCCTGCCCCGGCCCTGCCAGCGCAACGACTGAATCTGGCACGTTGCCTGGTTCAAGTGCTTTGCTTTTGGCCCCAGTGAACTGGGCTGAGCAACCGGCAGTAATCGAGACTAACGTGATGGTAATTGCGATCCGTTTCTGCATTGACCTGTTCCAGAATTTTTTGCGTCCTCTGCGACTAGATTGCATCCACGCGACCAGCCCGCAAGAAGGAATGGAGTGTCGGTATCACGCGCAAGGAACCCGGATGCTAAAAAATTCAGAAAGGTATTGAAGCTCTAGTTACTGTAGGAACTACTTACAAAGGACCATAGAGATTCTTGAGGTCCGATCATGTCATCCGATACCCATAGCCACGACCATGGCCACGAAAACAAACATGGTCACCACGCATGCAGTAGTGGCGGGTGTGGCGCCATCGCCCCCGCCGGTCCAATTCCTGACGGCGGTAGAAGCTTTCAGGTCTCTGGCCTCGATTGCGCCGAAGAGGTTGTGATCCTGAACCGGGTTATCGGCCCGAAAGTTGGTGGTGAAGAGCATCTCGCTTTTGATGTCATCAACAGTCGAATGACGCTTCTTGAAAGTGCTGCCAAGCTTTCTGACGAAGACGTCATGCTGCTGGTTGCCTGCACCGGTATGAACGCCAAACCTTGGGATGACGGAAATGCCGCCCTGGATCAGGCGGCGCATATTGCGCGTCAGCGACGGTTCACCACACTCAGCGGAGGTTTTTGGGCGGCAGGCTTTGGCTGGCACATCTTCGAAACAGGCATGGGCGGAGCGCTTGGACTGTTTTCGGGACATGGTGAGGTTCCGATGCCTTTGCCCGAGGCCACTTTGTTCGCGGTCGCGATCTTGTTTGGCGTCTGGCTGGTGGCCCCCAAGGCCTGGTCTTCGGCGCAGCGCCTTTCGCCGGATATGAACCTTTTGATGGTTGTTGCCGTCGCTGGTGCCATCGGTCTGGGTGAGTTTTTTGAAGCGGCAACTGTAGCATTTTTCTTTTCGCTCTCTCTTTATCTGGAAAGCTGGAGTGTCGGACGGGCTCGCAACGCAGTATCCGCGCTGCTTGATCTGGCCCCCCCGACGGTTCGGCTGGTTCGTGCTGACGGCTCAGAGGCAACGGTCCCGGCGGCGGATGTCTTTGTCGGCGACAGCTTCATCGTTCGGGGTGGGGATCGCATTCCACTTGACGGGGAAGTCATCGAAGGGGCCGGTGCCGTTGACCAGGCTCCAATCACAGGTGAAAGCGCACTGATCCCCAAAGAGCTGGGTGATGAGGTCTACGCCGGCACAATCAATGGTGAAGGCACCCTCAAAATACGTGCGACGAAAACAGCGTCCGATACCGTGCTTGCCAAGATCATCCGGATGGTCGGTGATGCTCATGCGCGCCGTGCGCCGGTTGAGCAGTGGGTAACAAAATTTGCGCGGATCTATACGCCCATCGTTATGGTCGTTGCAGTGGCCATCGCCCTGATCCCACCGCTTGCATTTGGCGCATCGTGGGGCTTTTGGTTTTACAATGCACTTGTTCTTCTGGTTATCGCCTGCCCCTGTGCACTCGTCATTTCCACGCCGGTTTCAATCGTTGCGGCTTTGACCGCTTCGGCCCGGGCCGGGGTTCTGATTAAGGGCGGTGCATATATCGAAGCCCCCGGGCGCACTACCGCACTGGCCATGGACAAGACCGGCACGATCACCATGGGCGAGCCTGAAGTGGCCAATGTCTATCCGCTGGGCGGCGCATCCGAGCGGGAACTGTTGGCAAGCGCTGCCAGCCTTGAGGTTCGATCTTCACACCCGTTGGCCCGCGCCATTCTCACCAGGGCAGAACAGACCGACATTTCGATATCTGCGGCTGAAGATATCCGAACCGTTCCCGGTCGGGGTCTTGAGGGCCGCACCGAGCGCGGAAATATCTGGCTTGGCTCTGACCGCTTCGCTGTAGAGAAGGGCTTTGGCGCGTCCATTCCTGCCGAATTGAGCAACCAGATCGAGAGCGCGGGAAGCACACTTGTGGTTGTCGGGGATGAGAACGGAGTCACCGGTTTGCTTGAGCTGCGGGACCGCATTCGCCCCGAAGCCAAGAACATCGTTGCCCGGCTTCACGCGCAGGGCGTGAAGTCAATCATCATGCTGACAGGTGACAACGAACAAACCGCGAGAGCGGTAGCAGCCGAAGTCGGCATCGACGAAGTCCGGGCCCAGCTTCTGCCGGAAGACAAGGTCGCTGCGATCGAAGAACTGGCAGAGCAACACGAGATGGTTGCGATGATCGGCGATGGCGTCAACGATGCACCTGCGATGGCTCGGGCACATTATGCGGTCGCGATGGGTGCAGTTGGGTCCGACGCTGCTATTGAGACCGCAGATATTGCTCTAATGACCGACGACATCGGTAAAGTACCCTGGCTGATCGACCATTCACGTCGAACCATGTCGATCATCCGTCAGAACATCGGCTTCTCACTTGCGACCAAAGCATTGTTTGTGACTCTGACGGGTTTTGGGCTGGCATCCATGTGGGGTGCAATCGCCGCGGATGTCGGAGTGTCCTTGCTGGTCGTGGCCAATGCCTTACGGCTTCTGAAAGCTCCGGAAGATCACACCGCCCAGACTGCGGCAAATACCCTTGGCTCGCACGGAACAGGCGCTGCGACCACATAAGAGTGGAAGCCGGACTTCAAGGTGTCCGGCTTTCGCCTCGCTTACTGGCGCGTTACATCAGGCGCACAACTGCGATCGAAAGAAAGAACGCCACCAGGCCAAAAGCGATGGCATATCCTGTAGCGTATTGAAGAATATCAAGGCTGTTGCCATTCCGGCGCTTTGCCAGGACCCCACCCCAAACGGCGCCAACCAAGGCCCCCGCGATTGCCATCATCTTACATCCTCTGATTTGGTTCTTCTGCAGTGCAGTTCGCTTCAGGTGCGCATACCCGCTAACTGATAGCCGCGCACCTGAAGCCGTTTTAAGAAACTCTCACGAACTAGATTCGCTTTTTTTGGCGACGGTATTGCCCAGCTGTTCCTCAAGCTGTGCCCGAGCATTTCTTAAGCGTTTTCGCGCTGCTTCGCTTTCAACCTCGTTGTTCGCAGCGGCAGCAAGTCGGTCGTCAGAAAGCGGGTCCGTTGGGCGCCCGTCAACCAATACTTCATAATGAAGATTGGGGCCGGTCGCGGTGCCGCTCGACCCGACACGGCCAACCATCTCGCCAGCCTCCACGCGCTGACCTTTGGCCAGACCATCGGCGGTTGCGCTAAGATGCGTATATCGCGTGACCGTATCCGATCCATGAGCGATTTCCACCACACGCCCATACCCCCCGCGCCAACCAACATAGGATACCCGGCCCGGAGCTGTCGCATGTACCGGCGTGCCGCGTGCAGCAGCAAAATCGACACCTGTATGCATCCGCACATTGCCGTAGACCGGGTGTTTTCGCCGACCAAAGACTGAACTCAGGCGCGCGCCTTCGACGGGTTGGGCAAAGACACGAAGAAGTTCACCATCAACATAGATCGTGGCGCGACCGTTGTCGTCGTCTGGCCATGCTATTTCGTAAAGCCGATCATCAACTTCCAGCGCCGCAAAAATGAGCTCGGACTGGCCCACCCTCTCGCCATCGATGCTCTTTTCGCGCCAGAGAAGACGGAGAGCTTCACCACCTGTCAGGTCCCTCCGAAAATCCACTGTCCCGCTCAGCATCTGAGCGAGATCCACCGCAAAACGAACCGGGATCTTTGCGCTACTCAGCGCATTTGAAATCGAAGTTTCGATCTCTGTTTTGCGGGCCAGAATGACAGTGTCGGGTTCCGGTGAGACCACGCGCGTGGACAACGTCTCGCTAAGTGTCACTTCAATTCTCACGCCATCTTCCACGGCGAGCTCCACACTCCACAGTTGATCCGCTGCCGTTGCAACGACTGTTATCGAGTGACCCGGCCGCAAGCGCCGCAAGTCGTATTCAGCGCCAAGTGCAAGTGCGATTTCGGCGCGATCGGTTGCGTCGATCCCCGCGTCAGACAGCATACTGTCGAGTGTGTCACCCACTGCAAGCTCGCGCGTCCATGTTCGTGAAGGTGGTTCAACAGGTGGCAAAGGTTCCTCTGCCTGAATGGGTTCCGGCTGAGCAGGTCGAAACGAAACGGGGCTTGGAGCGAGTTCTGCCGATGGTACATTCAGCAACGGAGCCGATGTGATCTGCGGTTCCGCAGGAAGTTTGGGCAGCTGAAAGACCGTGGGCGCAGGCGCCGTCATTTCAGACCTGTTCGAGGCAATGAACATGATCGAAGCAATCGAGACGCTGCTGATCGCGATCGCCGAGGTTGCTAGAAACCGTGCGTTCATGATGTTGTATCCGCTCCACTTTTCAAAGCGCGGCGGATCTTGGGTACAGCGAACTCTCTCTGCTCATGATAGTCGATGGTGCTGACAAATTCGCCTGTGGGGTTAAACAGAAAAACACTTGCGGTGTGGTTCATTGTGTAGTCGCCATCTTCCAGTGGAACTTTTTCATAATTGGCGCGAAAGTCGTCTGCGGCTTGCGCGATTTGGTCCGAAACGCCGACCCAACCGCGAATAGCCGGATGAAAGTAGCTGACATAATCGGCCATGGCATCGACCGTGTCCCTTTCAGAGTCTACGGTTATAAACACGACGTTCAACTCGTCCGCGTCATTGCCCAGATCATCCAGCCAGAGGGAAATATCCGAAAGAGTCGTCGGGCAAACATCCGGGCAGTAGGTAAAGCCGAAGAACACCATTGTTGCACGTCCGACCAGCGATTGCGGGGTGACGGTGATCCCTTCGTGATCAACCATGCGAAAGTTCATGTCCGACAACGCAAGGGGGCGAAGGCGATCGGATTGAGCCGCTCCCGGCCCATCCACTTGCCACCATCCGGCAAAGAGCGTCAGGCCGATTGCTCCAAGTCCAGCAGACCCGAATGTGAGAACGCGTCGCCGCTGCATCAGCTCTCGGGGCCTCGCGCCGCGATGCCAAATATCGGCACGTTGACGGTCTTTTCTGCGCCATCAGCAAAGATAAGAGTCAGCGTAAAGCGCTCGCCTTCGATCATAGGGCGTTGCAGCCGCATGAGCATTGCGTGGAGCCCGCCCGGCTCAAGCGCTACGAAACCACCCGGCGCAATTTCCAGCTCGCCAGCGGGTGCCATGGAACTGACGCCCTCTGCATTGGTCGATGTCTGATGGATCTCGGGCATCCTCGCAAGATCGGTGCGGATAGACGTCAGCGTGACGGCCTCATTGCCGGTGTTGCGGATCGTCATGTAAGCGACCCCAGGTCGGTTGGAGCCAATAGAAGCGCGCGACCAGGCATCTTCAACGACAACATCGTTGCCCCCTGCCAGAACCGGTGCCGAGAGAATGGCCGTCAGACCGAATGCACTCAGTACACCTGCCAGAAGAGTATTTTTTGCAGTGAGTCTCATAGTACCTCTCGCTACTGCTCAGCTTTGCAGTGCTGCAACTTCTGCAGCGACCAGGCGCCTCAATTCAGCCTCACCAAACGGATCCAGAGATTTGCCATTGACGAAGAATGTCGGAGTTTGCCTTATACCGGCCGCTTCGACATCAGCGCGATCCTGATTGAGAACACCAACTGTCTGGGGCGCAAGCATTTGTGCCTGCGCTGCCTCGGCATCCAGTCCCGCCGCTGCTGCAATTCGAATAATAAGACCAGGCTCAGGCGCACCATGCGCGGCCCATTTGGGCTGCTCTCGCAGCACGGCTTCCAGGACCGGTTCAAAGACCCCCTGCATGCGTGCCGCTTCAAGCACGCGGATCGCCTCCTCTGAGCCTTCGCCATGGAAAGGGGTGTACCGGATCACAACACGCACGGCGTCTCCATGCTGAGCCATTATGTCCTTCACGACCGGATGAAAGGCACGGCAGGCTTCACAAGCCGGATCGAAAAATTCGACAATTGTAACCGGTGCGTCTTTAGGGCCGAGAACAGGCGAGTAGGAACGGATAAGTGTTTCGGCGATTTCGGGTGCGACAGGCTCGGTGTTGCCTGAAGCAGTCGTTCGGTTCACGTACCAGGCGGCGGCCCCGAATCCGGCCCCACCGAGCGCGAGAACGGACAAGATCATGCCACGTCTGTTCATACTTGTTTCTCCTTGAGTGAAAGGGCGCACAGAACGCCGATCAGCGCGAATGAAACGAGCGCCATCAGCGGAATCGGGATGCCCAAAACAGATTGATTTGCGTCGGTGCAGGACGGACCACTTGCCGAGCATGGTTGGATTTTTTCCGGGATCAGACCAGCATACAGGCCCATGTGCCACAAGGCGACAACGGCGCCCCCCAATGCCAGTGCTATCCCGTATCGGCCCACGTTCTGGTCCTGCCACCACAGGCCAAGCCCCAGTACGATCGCCAATGGGAACATGAACGCGCGCTGGAACCAGCACAGCACACAGGGCGTCTGCCCCAGGATCTCTCCAATGAACAGAACAGAAAGAGAAGCAACCAAGGCAATCGCCCAGGCCAGGCCGAGAAGTGTATCTTTAGAAAACCGGGACATGGTGCTCAGAGTCTCTGTTTCAGATCCGCAAGAATTTCTTCGGCAGGCGTGCCATAGGACCAGGACTGGACGAATCCAGCGTCCTTGTTGAACAGAAACAGATGAGAGGTATGCCCCATCGTATATCCATCCGGCGCAGGGGTTTGTTCGATCCGTTCGTAGAATATCGGAAAGGTCTTGGACGTTTGCGCAATCTGTTCTGGCGTGCCTGTAAGCCCAATGATCCCCGCATCGAAAAGTGGCACATACTCGGCCAGGACGGCCGGAGTGTCGCGTTCGGGGTCAATTGAAATGAAGATAGGTTGCACTTGGTTTGATTGGTCGCCCAGCCCTTCCTGCACTGCTGCTACCTCAGACAGTGTTGTAGGGCATACGTCCGGGCAGTTGGTGAACCCAAAAAACACCAACATCCATTTGCCCGCAAAGTCGTTCTGAGTACGGACAACACCAGAGTGATCTGTCAGTTCGAACCTGGCTTCGAACGGGACAGACCCCTCCTCAATCCGCGCAGGTCTATATTCTGACCACAGCATCAGATAGGCAAATGCCGCCGTTGCGACACCAGCCATTACCCATAAGATTTTCTGAAACACGGTCAGTTTCAAAGTTAGCCGTCCGCCTGTGATTCTTGGTTCAGAACGGCATGTACACCCTCTACCTGCTAGAGGTTCAAAGGGGTTTTTGAGCCTGCGGCTGGGTGTCACAGGTCCACCGGCTGGAAGGTACTATTGTGCGGTGTCGACGCGAACCTACATAAGCTGTAACTTTGCAAGGAGACCCAGATGCTGACGATCGGAACGCTCGGAAAAAAGACCGGAACCAAGGTTCAGACGATCCGCTACTACGAGCAGATCGGACTTATGCCGGAACCGGGGCGCACCGAAGGTGGCCAGAGGCGTTACGGCCATGCCGAACTGGATCGCCTTGCATTCATCCGTCATTCCCGCCAATTGGGGTTTTCGCTTGAGGCGATACGCGAACTGCTTGATTTGTCCGACGATCCGGATCGCCCATGTCATGAAGCCGACAGTATCGCGCGCCGGCAACTCAAACAGATTGAGCAAAGAATGGCGCGGCTGGAAGCGTTGCGGACCGAGCTGGAGCGCATGGTGCATGAATGCAGTGGCGGCAACACCTCGGACTGTCGTGTTCTCGAAGTTCTGCGCGATCATTCCGAATGTCTTACTGATCACGAAGAAATCGGCGCGTAACCCCGGGCAGCGTTATTGCGAACTGGAATTAGCCTCTTGAAGCTATAGTCACTATAGCAGTTAAAAGTCTTTCTGAGTTGATTCGACGAGAGACCAAATGCTGAACCGAGACCCGTTGCTAACCGCCACACCTCTGCTTGATTTTGAAACACCCGCAATTTTGGGGCTCATAACGGAACGGAGCTGGCCCGATCTGCCTGTATTGGATCGAATTGGCGCTATTTATGATTTCGTGCGTAACGAGATTGCCTTTGGTTACAACCGTGCAGACGATATCCCGGCGTCAGAGGTACTCGCCAATGGCTATGGGCAATGCAATACCAAGGGCACTCTTCTGATGGCACTGTTTCGCGGCAGCGGTATCCGATGCCGTTTGCATGGCTTTACGATCCACAAAGAATTGCAGAGGGGTGTGGTTCCCGAGCTTTTCTATCCGATGGCGCCGATGGAGATTGTGCATTCATGGGTCGAAGTCGAAGCAGAGGGTACGTGGCTAAAGCTGGAAGGCTTTATTCTGGATGAGCTTTTCTTACGCGTGTTGCAGCAGACATTTCCCAAAACAGAAAGCCTGTGTGGGTATGGTGTGGGGACGGATTGCCTGAGCGATCCCCAGGTCGAATGGGAAGGCCGTGACACATACATTCAAAGAAACGGCATCGTGCAGGATTTTGGGGTCTTTGACTCCCCTGACTCCTTCTATGTCCGTCACAGGCAGAACTTTGGCTTTTTCCGTGAACTGATGTACCGAGTCGTCGTGAGGCATTGGATGAACGCACGTGTCAGAGCACTACGCACTGGCAGGCTGGTAGCAAATGTTTCGGCAACACATTCCCATGGAAACAGCGGTGAATCCGTTTGAACGCTAGATTGGCACCAAGAATTTTCCTCAACGCAGGCGACTTTCAATCTAGCAAGCTTGAGGCCTTAACAAACCAGCGTGAGGGGGTGTGTAGCAGACTACACCGGCCCGGTTTCAAGCGAAGCATCCAACCTTCAACCGCGATGGAAGAAAGGAAAGACACGAGCCTTTTCCTTGGAGAATTGGGAGATTCCGGCTTAGTTGAACCGTTTTTGCAAGGCCGTATTCAGCGCCTCTGACAATAAAACCAGAACAATGATTGCCAACGTCACGGTCGCAGCCTTTTCATACTGAAACGACCGTACATAGGTTTGCACATACAGCCCGATGCCACCGGCACCGACAATGCCCAGTATCAGGCTTTCGCGCAGATTTAGTTCAAACCGAAATACGGTATCGCGCATGATCACAGGCGCCATCTGCGGCCAGATCGCCCAACGCAACTGTTGAATTCTGTTGGCTCCCGCGCTTTCAAGCGCCGCCACAGGAGCGGTAGCAACGTTGTCGATGGCTTCCGCATAGAACTTTGCCAACATGCCAGTCGCGTGAAATGTGATTGCCAGAATACCGGGAAGTGGTCCCAACCCAACAGCGCCCACCATTAGCATGGCGACCAGGATCAGCGGGATCGACCGGATAACCGCCAGCAAGGCGCGGACGGGGCGCCAAATTGTTGGTGACACCATAGTTTCAGAGGCCAGAAGGGCCAGTCCCGAGGACAGGATTACAGCGAACAATGTTCCCAGAATGGCGATCCTCAGTGTCTCCGCCAGCCCTGTCAGAACCTCGCGCCAAACGGACAGGTCAGGTGGGATCATGCGCCCCATAAACTCTGCCAGACGGGGCCCTGCGCCTGGCAGCTTGCCCAATCCCATATCCCCGCTGGTCAGCGACCACAGGATCGCCAGAGCCAGCATGACCCAAATGACAGATCGGCCCATCAACTGACTACACGCAGCCCCGATGTGACACTGGCGCCGTGATACAGCTCGTCGATGTCCCCGCTGGTAAATTGAGCCGACGGTTTGTCGAACAATACCACGCCATCTCGCAGGCCTATGATGCGCTCGGCAAAGCGGCGCGACAGATCCGGCTGATGCGAGCTGAAAATGACGCCGATACCACGGCTACGTGCAGAGCTTGTGATCAGGCTCAGAATTCGTTCGGCGTGAGCAGGGTCCAAATTGCTGACGGGCTCATCCGCAAGGATCAACTCGGGTTCTTGTGCCAGACATCTGGCAATCGCAACGCGCTGCCGTTGCCCACCCGACAACTGATCGGCACGGCGGCTTGCCAGGTCTGACAGCCCCGTATCCTGAAGCGCCCGTGTCACGCACATGTGGTCCTCTTCCCGGAACCGCCCCCAAAGCGAAGACCAGATATTCATCCGGCCCATCCGACCGTTCATTACATTCTGATAAACACTCTGCCGATCAACCAGTGCGAATTCCTGAAAGATAAAGCCGGTATTGGCACGGTCCTCGCGGGATGGAACCCCAGTTGCCAAAAGTGGCTTGCCAAGCACCTGGGCTTCGCCGTGCCAACCACGCAAACGACCGTCCAACAAAGCCAGCATCGTTGATTTGCCCGCACCCGAAGGACCGAGTAGCGCGACGCTTTCACCGGGCTGCACTGATAGTGAAACTTCTGTAAGCGCCGCTGCACTGGCAAAGTGTTGCGATATCGCGTTGAGTGAAACTACAGGATTCATTTCAGAAACCCATACCGCCGCGCAGTCTCGCGCACGCCCTCGTAAACCGATGGATCAGCAGGAAGATAGCCATCCGGGCCATAGAGGTAGGCCAACAGATGACGGTTCTCACTCTCGTTGAGGCGCAGCATGGTTTCAATGAACTTTGCCTGCAGCCCGGCGTCCAGATCAGGGCGGGCAATGATTGCGTGGCTGGGAATTTGTTCTGATTCCGCCAGCACCTTGACCTCGGCCTGCTGATCCGGGGTCAGATAGAGATCGGCATACTGGCTTGCGCCTGCCGCATCGACCAGTCCGTTGGCCATGGCCTGCATCGCTTGCTGATATCCGCCAGCAAAGAATTTCTGCCCGAAAAAGCTGTCGGCATC
The DNA here is from genome assembly GCF_017743995.1 of Ruegeria sp. R13_0. GTDB lineage: Bacteria > Pseudomonadota > Alphaproteobacteria > Rhodobacterales > Rhodobacteraceae > Ruegeria. The sequence continues at coordinate 261,113 of NZ_JAGHRB010000003.1, forward strand.
GCCCGTGCCCGCGAACAGCCCGGCGCGCACAAACAGATCAAGCGGATAGATGTAACCGGATTCCGAGACCGGATCGGAAAAGGCGATGTCACGTCCCCGGAGATCGGCCAGCGCTTCGATTCCGCTGTCACGCCGCACGAAGACCCGGCCCGAATAGCTGGGTTGCCCGCGATAAACCTCGGACAATAGCGGTACGGCGCCGATCTGGTCTTCGGCCAACACAAAGGGCAACGCTCCCATGAACGAGATATCGGCATCACCGTTGCGCAGCGCCTCAACGGCAGCAGCGTGGTCGAACGTGACAAACCCCGTGACCGGGACGCCCATCTGCTCTGAAAGCCAGCCGGTGATGACGTTGATGTCACCCAACAGCTTTTCGGGGTTCTCCTGCGGGATGAAGGCCAGCTTCAGCCCCTGGTCAGTTGCAGCCATTACGGGCATGGCTGCAGATGCGGCTGCAGCGACCAGAAAATTGCGGCGCGACAACATCAGAACATCCTCTCGTCAATTTCGGCCTGCATGGACTTGAACAGTTCCCACTGGCGGATGGCTTCGGTCCAGTTTCCTTCGGCGCTGGCATCGCCAACCGCTCGCAGGATCGCGGCGAATTCGTAGATTTCGGGCTTGGCGTTCTGATTGACCATGACACTGGCATCCGCGGCCAGATCAGGAGCTACCGTGTCGATCAGAACCGCTATGTTTTCGGCATCCTGCATCGGCAGCAGGGTATCGAGCGTACTGGCGAATGTCGTCAGCTCTTCCCAGGACAAGCGGAATACGCTGTTGCGACCTTCGAATACTTGATAGGGGTCTTCACCGTCTCCAACAGCTTCGACGTAGGCCGTCAGATCTGCGCGCTGTGCTTCGTCCAAACCCAAATTTTTGGTATCATTGAACCAGTCAACAACGCTGGCCAGCGTCGGCAGCGATCCGTCATGCATGTAAGGTGCAGTGAAATTGACGTTGCGCAGCGTCGGGGTTTCGAACGCAGAAGCCGTGCCGCCGGGGAATGGTGGTTCAGCGCTGCCGATGTCGTAGGTCAGACCATCGCGGAACTGACGGTCAGGCGTGTGACACGAAGCGCAGGATTTGTCACCAAGTCCGGCAAATTTGGTGTTGAACAGCAACTCCCCGCGCTTGGCGGCATCTGACGCCAGATCGGTCAGCTTGCCGGACCGGTCGATCTTTGGGTTGGGAAGAAAGTCGAACTGTTTGACATAGGCTTCCAGCGCGTCCAGTTGGAACGGCGTTGGTTCCTTTCCCGCGAATTCGGTCACAATCACATTTCGGATGAACCGGCGCAGGCTGGGTTCGCGCCCGTCGCGGCCATAAGGTGCGGTAAAGCGGATGCCACGCATAGAAGGCGTGTCCAAGTGATCATCGGTCCGGTCATTGAACATTGGATTGAAAAACGATCCGTCCACATCCATCCCACCCGGATGGGATGAAAGGCCCGGAATGAAGAAATCCCGGTTCACGTCGGAGCGGTTGTGGCAGGTCGAGCAGGCGATGCCCAACTCACGCGCCGGGCCGCCGAAGATTTCGGGGCTGTCGAACAGCATGTCACCGTAGGCCACCAGCGGTAGATTAGCTTCATCCTCACCCGCCTCCTCAAACTGAAGAACCAGCCGCGGCAGCTGCGCCTGATCTCCGATGTTTGACCCTGGCGGCAGCGTGGCGGGCATTGTGATTTGTTCGCCGGAAAGCACAACTGTTTCAGGCAGCGGTGTTAACTTGTCGCGTTGGGCATACTCGGATGGCAGATAGTTGGCACGAATATAGGCAGCGACAATGGCCTGAGCTTCTGCAAATTGGTCGGCATCCACCGTTTGGGCGCCGTTGCCCAGTACTCCTGCGCTGCCAAGGGTGGAGTTCAGAACCAGCCATGCCCGGCCCAGGTCGCGAGCCGCCGACGTGTCCGCAGCCTTGATACCATCTTCGAATGCGCGGAACAGAGCAGCCGCTTGCGCGACCTCGCGGGCCGCCTCAGGCTGACCCAGCGCGGTCTTTGCGACATCCAGATGGCGCAGGATTCCCTCCGCAATGGCAGTTGTGCTTGCTTCGAACAGCGCCTGCCGATCTTCGGCTTGCATAGCTTGGTTGATCGCAAGCGCTTCGTTGTCGGAGACGCGTGATAGGGGAGCGACCTGAATGTCACTGCCAGGTGCGGGCGAAGTCCAACTCCTCTCAATTTCATCCCAGGGAACCGGGGTTAGATTTCCCATGAACAAGGTCAGTCGATACGCGGCAGCGCGCGGGGCCCAAGGAGATTCTTCAATCGCCGTGGCATCCGCGATCACTGGCAGTGCGCAAAGAAGTGTGGACGCTATCAGATGTTTCATAGCACTGTCTATTTAAGTTAGCCTTGTCTAATTTAAGGATGAAGGCATGCTCATTGTCAAGCTCGGCTTTCAGGTGCATACACTGGAGACTAGACCAGCGACGTAATCATGAGCCGATGACCGAAACAAAACCGGTAAATTCAGATCGTAGTATTGATACCCAGGCGAGCGGGTTTGAGGCTGTGCGACAGGCTCACCAAAGCGAAATGGTTGAAGACTACGTTGAACTTATCGCGGAGCTGATCCATCAGAATGGTGCAGCGCGCCCTGTCGAAATAGCCGAGCGATTGGGCGTGACCCAACCTACGGTTTCCAAAAATTTGACTCGTTTGAAACGAGAGGGTTTCATTGAGCAAATACCTTACCGCTCACTTCAGTTGACCGATGCCGGGCGTCAATTGGCGGAAGCTTGTAGAAGGCGTCACCGGATTGTCGTGGAGTTCCTGATCGCCTTGGGCGTTTCACCGGAAGTGGCAGAGCATGACGCTGAAGGTATTGAGCATCATGTAAGTGACGAAACTCTTGCAGTGTTTGAACGGTTCGTTGGGCGGGCCGATGAAGCAAAGTAGAAACAAATAGAGCCTCAAATATGTTTGCGAAATTTGGTAGATCTAATTTCAGATAGACAGAGATTGTCCTAAGTTGCAGCTAGACAGTGACGCTATCTGAGGGTGGGTGGCCCGGCGCGAAACTACGTGGTACCTGAAAATCGATACAGGTGCAGCGTAGTGAACGAACCCTTAGAACAAGAATCCAATTCGGTAGACGATCTGGCTCGCTTAATAATCGGCGTCAAGATTTCCAGCGGCAAAAAACCTGACTACAGCAGCGATCTCGATACTGAATAGGCGAAAACTGAAAGGTTGCGTAAGAATAACAAATGTCGAAATCAAAGTGTCACTCATTGCACTGCTGACGAGGTGGCCACAACTGATCACTTGGTTTTCGGTTCCTGTCCTAGTGAGATCCAATACACCTTTGTTCAACTGGCCTTTAGTGATATTCTTTTGAAAAAATCAAAATGAGCCGGGCAGTTCCTATGAAAAGACGTTTGTTTCTCTCTGGCTTCATAGCCGCCTTTTTGTCTGGCTGTGCAAACAAGTTCCGTACTTACAATGGGCCGGTTGTGACTCGGCTTCGGCTATACAAAGGGCAGCGCCTACTTATCCTCGATGGTAGTGAGCGTGTCTTGCGGACTTTTCCGATTGGACTCGGATTTGCCCCCGAAGGTCACAAGCAATTCGAAGGAGACGGGCGAACACCTGAAGGCTCCTATGTAATTGACCGTCGCAATCCCGAAAGCCTTTTCCATCTTTCAATCGGAATCTCTTATCCGAACGAGGCGGATTCTGCGTTTGCCCGAGCTCGGGGTCGTTCTCCGGGCGGTGATATTTTTATCCATGGCGGCCCTCGCCCTGGAATTGATCCCACGAACAAGCGTGACTGGACCGCAGGGTGCGTCGCTGTCACAGATCAGGAGATTGAAGAGATCTACGCTATGGTCAAAGACGGAACGCCAATTGAAATCTATTCATAGAGGGACAGGTTCCAAATAGACAACGATTGCGGATTTGCCTTAGCGCTACGTTGACGGCGTCAGAAGCTATTACTGGAGCTTTCACGGCCAACGCCAGACTCGCTGTTTCGGCGAACGGGTCAGCACCTCCTGTGAAACCACGCTGGGCAAGATCCTCCAGTATACCAGGGCATTGCAGAGATAAGGCCTCAATCTCCAATTTTTGGCTGTTCGAACGAAGGTGACAGCATCTGCTGCCCTCGCGTCTAAGGGCTCTGTAGCCAAGCTTTGAACGTGACGCGTTTTCAGCAGAATAGGAGATTTAGAAACCAGAGTTAGAGTGGGCTCTACTACGGTGGCACAGCGGCGTAAGCGAAATTACGTGAAACTTGCGCCTGCGGTCTTTTCAAAGACAAAGCAGTGCGTTTTAGCCGAATTCAGAGATACCTAATCCGCAATCTTTGATCAATGTTACGCGCAAGTTCCTCGACCACCTCGTTTGCACTCAAGTTAAACTCTCTCACGAGATCCGTGATCTGGACCGGCTGAAAGCTATCAGCGTTCCGAACCAGTCTGCCGTCTTCAAAAGCGATAAACTCGTGAGACCTGCCACCCCAACGGACGATCCCACCGCATAGTCGCTGACTTTCCATATTGACCAGTTCGGCCACAGGGTCGGCAAAGAAATCGCTCCACTTAAGAAATCCAGTACTGACTGCCCGCGCCACTGCCTGTTCAATCGTCCGGCTTTTGAGCTTGGTGGTGATCGAAGCAGTCAGTGCCTCTACCATTCGCGAAGAATGCCCCGTCTGCCTGGCAATGACAGACGGTATCAAACCCGACGCGAGCATCTTCAACACATCCAGTTCATCGCCAGACAGGGAATCCGAGGGAAAGTTGAATACGGTTTCAATGACATCTAGCGCAAGCAGATGCAGGACCTGTGCCTCATGGCGAAGGGCAGGGAGCATTGTAGCGACCAAGGCGTCCCACTCAGACCGCGGCAGATTGGACGTAACCGTAAAAACACCACGCTCACCAAACGGATTGATAGCCGGAATGGAAAGGCCGTTCTGACCCACACCAAATTCCCTTGCAGCCTCGAATAGCGGTGCATGTTCACGCTGGTCATCAAACACAGCCCAATCAATTGGTGCAATCATTGCAGCGCCAAAGCGAATGAGGGGATCGGCCAGAACCAGATCGTTGTCGACGTAATGCCTGACCCATTCGGCCGGGAACGTGGTGCAGCCGTGGACAACGTTGTGATACTTGTCGATATGGGCGTAGGACGCATTTTCCAGTCCAAACCTGGAGCAAATCTCCTGGAGGCGCGCTTCGCCTGTTTGCCTGAAATCCAGTTCAGAATTGCCAATATCCGCGATTTTCATAAGCTGTCTTTCTGTTCCGCGTTGCCGTTGGGGCCGATTAGCAACCTAAAGCTGAACAAACTACTCGGGAATTCCCGTAGCCAATCACAGATTTGAATACGGTTCTGTTCTGGAGGCGGAAACAGAGCGATATCCTGCCGATGAGACACGTCAATTTGAGCAGCTGGCGGGCATAATCCGACACAGCTAAAACCCGCTCTAGTGGTCTTGCGGAAGCCCGTCTTCCTCCTCTCGGGCTCTACGCGCCAAAAGCCCCATGAAACTGGAAATCAGGTTCAATTTACCCCGTTCTTCAGCTTGCACCATGCCGCGAAGGTATCCACCCGAATTAACCACGGGCGGCAACCGCGGATCACTCAGCCTCGCATCCGTGATTACTCCAGCCAGGATCGCTCCCATGATGGTCAACCGATCAATCGCCGCGTGCCAGGCGGAGACATTGGTGCCAATCTCCGAAAGTCGGGACCAAACACCGGTCTCAATCGCAAAGAGGCTTGGCTTGGAATTCTGATCTCCACCACCGGCGATATCGATATGCATGCGCAACTCGGGTGAGGCCAGTTCATAAAGGATGCGATTGTTCACCCGCGGTAGTTTTTGGGCCTTGCGTGATGCCGTATCTGTCGGATGATTGCTTTCTAAGCAATTCGGAGGGCCGTCAGGCCCGAAGCCGGAACAATCTGGTTCCGAGGCTTTTGCCGAGGACATTGAACTCTCGCCATCGGCGTTACAGGACAGAATTGTTTCTTCAATTTGGTCTTGTATATGGGACCCGAAACGGGCTTCGGGTTCACCCGAAATTTCACCGGGTTTTGCGACATGATCTTCGATCCATTTCCAAAGGTCATGAGCCGCTTGAACGTGTAGCTTGAGCGCCTCCAGCGACATGTATTTCAGCTTGTCTGCGCGCGGCCAGGACCGAAACGCGTCCATCTTCGCGTCGAAACCTTCAGGAGGGCAGGGGAGTGAGGCAAGCACGGCCAGGCTGTGTTTCACATATCGATACAGCCGTGATCGATCCCCGCGCAGCTCGTCATGTTCTTTCTTCTCGGCTTTGCTTTGCTCGTCTGCGTCGCGCATCTCTGAAATGAGGTTCAGAGCAGGGGTCAGAAAGAGGCCGAGCCCCTTGCGCTTACAGCGCGCCCCATTTGCACCAAGCCTGCGTTGGAGCAGGCCAATCAATTCCAGTTCTCGTTCGTGATTGTGGATTGTCCGATCTGTCACGCCACGCCCGGCAATCAGTGTTTCCTGGCGCGCGTAGCAAAAGGGTTCCTGAGACGGGTCTCGAAACACGCATGGCGAGATCATGTCGATGATGATCTCAAAGGTGCGAATACACTGGGCCGAAGCGCCCCTGATTTGCGCATAGCACACACAGAGCTGTCGAAACCTGTCTCGGTTCCAACCCTCGGGAAGGCCGTTGTGAAAAGGTATGTTTTCGTGGTGATGTGTGGATGCGATCTGCCGAAAGCTCATTGTTTTGGCTTCCCTTGGAAAAGGTCAGTATTGGCATCGCGTCTTTGCGGGGCATGGAATTCGGAATGGTTCAACGGTCTCATGTTCTACTTCTCATCGGGGAAGCAAAGCGGGTTGAACCTCAGCGAAAAGACACAGAAAAACCGTTCGCACAGATGCGTTTATCCTTGTCAGTAAATTGGGAGTTTCCTATAAATCAGGTGATCAAACGTGACTTAGGAAGATCCCCGCTGAGGCCCCGCCTTGCGGGGGTTTTTTGTTTTTGGGACTAGGGTGTTCCTCTGGCCCAGACGACCTCGGTGCCAATCCGGCTGGCAAGCTTATTGGCATCAGCAGGGGCAACGCATTCACCCACTAGACAAACAATGTCAGTATCGGATGAGCTCGTAATCGCTGAACCCGAAAATGTCGGTCCACTCAACACCAACGCCGCGGAAGAAGCTGGGAGGTTCACAACGATTGCCAAGGGGCAGCCAGGCTGGGATTGGCGCGGGGGCGTGATCGGACCATTGAAAGCTTACGTTGTCGTCATAGCTGCCAACGACCAGATCAAGCGAACGCTCGCAGTCGTCCTCTCGCGACCGACGGCGATAGCTGTAGTGGCGCACATCCCAAACCCTGATGGACCTCACAACGTCGAAATCGGAAGAGGAAAGATCGACGCTGATCGGGGTGGCTTGGAAACCGTCACCGTATTGGCCGTGATGTGACTGGATCTCTTCTATCGAGATCGATGCGTCTACCAGTAATGGCTTAGCGGTGTCATCCGATGGAAGTTCTGGAACTGGGCTAGCACTGGTGCGCTTGATGGCTTCCAACCGTTCCATAGGACCCAAGTCCGAGGGGCTGTGTGACGTATTCATCGGACAGCGCCAGAGTTGAAGCGGAGGTTCGACCGGGTAGGGCGTGATGCGCCGAATGAACTCCGCCTTGGCTGCGACGCAATCAGCCGAACTTGGCCAACCTCCGGCGAGGCAAAGGAATATGGCACAGTCAATTGGATAGGCACTGGCCTGCGTGGCCGGCAGTGCAGCGAGTGCAACTGCAAGGACCTTCGCGCGAGTTCTATTCCTGGATTTTGAGTGTTTCAAGATGGTCTCTCCTGCTTGCGAATCGCTTAAGCAATATCCGGCCAATATATTTCTGACAATCCAATATCGTAAATCGGCTGACTTTCTTATATTGACGTAGATTGTGTTTTAGTCCACAACTTTTGGATGTAGAAGACGGCCCATAGGGGGTCGTCATGGCGGACAACAAGAGACAATACACTGTGGTAACCATCGAGATGGTCCGGGGCCTGAAAGAAGATCAGGTTCCCTTTACATGCCGCTACGAATTTATCGGACTCGCTTCCCTTGGACGACCAAAGTACCACTGCATTTATAGCTCTCCGAACTATGTCGGGGCCTTGTGCAAGTCGAAGATCTCTCGCGCGGGCGCTGAGCCCAGAGAGTTCGATCTTTGGCCGGGGCTTTTTAAGCATCACCAGGAATTTGGCGACGGGCGCATTCTTTGCGTCAAATCGGACTACACAATCGAGTCGATCACTCCAGAGGGTCTGGAAGCGGCGCAGGCTCTGGACGCGAAATCCAAAACCTGATCTGGCACGTTCGAGAACCTGGCTCATCAAATTACTGGGGCAGGGCACATGAAACGGCTCTTGTTTCTCAGCGCTACACTCGCGTCTTTGTTCTTTGTTGCGGTCTGGATTGAACCATCAAAACAAACAAAGACCCTTAGCGCGTCCGAAGTGACTGCCGTTGACGGCGATACGCTCGATCATGGCGAACACCGATATCGGCTTGTTGGGTTTGATGCGCCGGAGACCTATCGGCCGCAATGCCGTGCGGAAAAAACTCTGGGATTGAAAGCGAAAGCAAGGCTGACAGAGCTCATCCAGTCGGCGGACCAGATAGAGCTGGTCATCCAACCAGATCTGGACGTGCATGACCGCTTCCTAGCGGTTGGGCGTGTCGCTGGGCAGGAGGTCGGGGCCATTCTGATTTCCGAGGGTCTCGCGCGCCCATACTATGGCGGCAAACGCCGGTCCTGGTGCGGCTGAAGGAAAGGATCAAACAACGATTTAGTGACAACAGAACAAAACCACCGAGCAGTGAGCGGTCCTGTCGATTGCGCCAACAACCGACAGGACAAGAAACGCCCCAAATCCATCCGGGCATTCCTCAAACATCAAGAGAGAACTGTACTATGGTAAAAACAGTAACCCTAGATGCCGATCTTAGATCGGACAGCACCGCGCCAGAGTCAATGGGTGCGACCCTGAACAACGTGTCTGCGCTTGCGACGGCGCAGCACTGACCAGCGACAGCGCCGAACAGGACATCCCCGACACTTTGGTCAGACCTTCCGGCTGATTGATCCAAGCTGAATGCTGGCTTTCTACGAAGCCCGCGAAGGGCTCAGTGCTGTGTCCCGGCATCCAATTTCCTGCTGCTCAGATGATCGGAACCTCAACCTCATAATCGTAATTATGTAAAAACTACTGACCTATTTTTTGAAAGGCGGAAAGGTGATCACAGTGGCCTTCGACACCATCGAAAGCAAGATTGATCGGCGCTTGGTGCCTGCCGCCCAGAGCTTCGAGCAAGCCTGTAAGGACATTCTCACCGTTATCCGCCATCTTGCCGGAGAACGACCAACCATCAAGCGCGCAATGCGCGAATACTGGCTGGAAAGCGATGCCCGCGCCACGGCTTTCGGGGTCGCGCTCGAAATGTTCCATGTCCTCAATGATCTTGGGTATGTCCGTGCAAATCGGCTCTACAAAGCCTTGAAGCTGCACGCAGACGTTAACAAGGCGTTGGGTCCGAAAGAGCTGTTCCGCTTTGCTTCACCGGAAAAGGCCGCTGTGCTCATCCAAAGCAGCAGCCGAGCGGACTATGCCAGCTCTTACGCAAATCTGAAATTCGGTTGCGACCTGTCAGGCACAATCGACGCCGACACCGCGCGCGACGTTCTGAACCGGCATGAAGCCCTTTGGTTCGTTTACCCAAACGCCACCTATCACGTTCACCTGATCCGCGAAGGTGTCTGGCTGGACATCGATTTGCCGCTTGAAGTGGTCGATGAGCTGCGCCTTGACGTCGATTTCGCAATGGAAATCCGACAAGCGGAACTTGATGCGCAGGGAGCTTTGTCATGAACAAGCCTGCGCGCAAAGTTCTTCCTGATCGTCGGCTGGCTGAAACACGCCGCGTTGAAACTCCGCAAGGGCACACTGCCTTTGTCACCATCGGTTATGATCCAGCGTCGCCAATCAAACCCCGTGAAGTGTTCTATAGCGGTGGTTTTCGCTCTGGCAGCGACCTCGAATACCATCTGCATGATCTGTGCGTTCTGATTTCGCTGTTGCTGCAGCACGGCGTAGCGGCTTCGTTTCTGTCGCGCTCTATCGCTCGCAAGACCTCGGCCCTTGGTGGTGAAGAATACGCAAGTCTCGCAGGCTGGTTGGTGGATGCTGTCAGCATTCCGCCGTCCTGGACTGACGAGTACGTGGCCGCGACCGGCGACGAACAGAACCCCTCCAATTCCTCGCCAACTCAAGCAAAGGAGAAATCCGAATGATCGCAGCAATGCGGCCCCTTCTGCTCGCCTCCACGGCATTTGTGGCGACCGGCGCAAGCGCCCAGGTCATCGAGTATGAACCGGATGGCAGCGTGTTTCTCAACGGTGCGCGGGCAGAAATCGTCAATGGCGTCGTTCGGCCAATCCGGATGCGTGAGTACACGCTTGCCGAAAAACCGGAAGCGCCGAAAGCCAAGCCACAGGAAAAGATCGAGATTGCGGGCAAGGCACCGCGGCCTCGCAGATCCTCGGGCGGCTGGTCGCAAGAGCGGATCGTCAAAGAAATCCATGCAGCGGCAAAACGGCACGACATTCCGGCCGAGTTGTTCATGGCACTGGTCTGGCAGGAAAGCCGGTATCGCGCTGATGCTCTGTCGCCCAAGGGTGCCTATGGCTTCGCACAGCTCATGCCCGGAACGGCGAAAGACCTGGGCGTGAACCCAAAGAACCCTGCCGAAAACCTCGACGGTGGTGCCCGCTATTTGGCGGCGCAGTACCGCGAGTTCGGAACCTGGAAGCTGGCGCTTGCCGCCTACAACGCCGGGCCTCACCGCGTCGTCGAATATGGCGGCGTCCCCCCCTTCACCGAAACCCGCAACTACGTGCGGATCATCCTAAGCAAAGTGAGTAAAGACCTATGAAAAGAACCCACTTCTACCAGCAGATGGCGTTTTTCGCGATCACTGCGTTCATCATCACGGCAGCGCCCGCCTCCGCTGGCTGGCTGCAAGATGCCATTGGCGATTTCATCAACGAAACGCTGGCCGACTCGAAGGTCGTTGGCGTCAGCCTTGCCGCTGTCGGCTTCATCTGGGGCTGTCTCGCCTATGTGTTCGGCTGGGGTTCGCTGAAAGGCCCGGTAATCGCTATCGTCGTCGGCGCTGTTATCGGCCTCGCTGATACATTCATCGGAGGCTGATTGATGCCGCGCCGCAATACGGTCTTTCGCGGCCTGAGCCGCCCCGCAGAATGGGGCGGCTTACCCGTGATCTATCTGCTGGTGATCCTCGGGATGACCATGCTTTCGTTCTTCATGTTCGGGATAGCGCCAGCAATCATTGCGGGTTTTGTTTTCTACACCGGGCTTCGCCTCTTTTACGAATGGGAACCGGCTTTCTTCCGCGTCCTGTCCGTAACCCTTTCCAAAACTCCGCGCACCAAAAACCGCCAGCATCATGGGGGAGATTACTATAATGCCTAAGCCTGCTGCCCGAGGCATGTGGACCCTTGCCCGCTCGTTGATCGAGCCGAGCTGGCGCAAGGATGAAATGAGCCTTTTTCAGATGTTACCGTATGGCTATGTCGTGGACGATGAGGTCATTTCCACACGCAACGGTGGCCTTATCGCCGCTGCAGAAATCACCGGAATCAACGCAAACACGCTGGACGAAAACGAGTTCGAGTTCCTGGCCGAACGGTTTGAGCGTGTGTTGCGCACAACACCCAACGAGGTGGCGTTTTATGTTCATCGACTGACCGTCCCGGCTGAGACTGGTCATGTCATCACAGATCCAACCGGCTTTGCCGGTGCAGTGGCGCAGGCCATGCGCTCAGCGTCCGTCGATGCAGAGCTGAAAGAACGCAAGATCGTCATCAGCGCCATTCTCCAAAAGCGGCAGGATGAGCGGGCAAAACAGATGTTCGGCATGTCGTCTGGAACGATAGACGAGGAACGCCGCGAAATGATCGAACAGCTCGACGGTGTTTTCACAACACTGGCGGGCACGCTGGGCGAAAGCCGTGTGCGTCGGCTGAAGCTCAGCGAGGGGCGTTGGCTCGGCTATTATGGGATGCTGTTGAACGGTCGGTATCAGCCGATCATTCACACGAACATTGCAGAACCCATTGCCTTCAACATGCCGCAAGAGGATGTGCTGTTTCAGGGCAAGACCGGCAATCTGGTCACGGGCGACGATCAGGAACGCTCCATCCGTGTGTATTCGCTGAAGAATTACCCGATGGCGTCGTTCCCCGGCATTTTCGACGGGCTGGACCTGCCGGTTGATGTCGTCATTTCGCAATCCTTCCTGCCGATCAGCCGCGCCCAGGCGCAGGAAATGGAACGCCGCAAGTCGGGACAAATGCGCTCGGCGGGCGACAAAGCGAAGTCGCTTGAAGAGGATTTGTCCATTCTGGCGGACGGTATTGCCTCCGGCACCATGTCACTCGGCAAGCACCACCTGTCGATCTGCGTGTTTGGGAACGAAGAAGATCTGAAAACCGCCGAAAAACACATCATCGGTGAAATTCAGATTTCGGGTGGCACAGTGAAGCGCGAAGCGATGTCGGCCCGTGCGGTGTACTTCGCGCAGCACCCCGGCAATTTCGCATTCCGTCCCCGTGAAGAACTGATTACGGACCAGAACTTTGCAGACATGGTTGCTTTCCACATGCGCCCTAAAGGGTTGGATGCGGAAAAGCTGCCCTGGCCGGGGCCATTGGCGACTTTCCCGACGACACACGGGGACAGCTACGATGTTTCGCTGCACCTTCCCAAGACCAGTAAAGACGCCGAAAACCTGCCCTCCGGCCATACGATCGTTCTTGGACCGAACGGATCGGGCAAAACTGTGATCGCGATGCTGCTGGCGACTATGGCGGTGGCACAGGGCGCGCGGATCATCGCTTTTGACAAAGACCGGGCAATGGAAGCTCCGATGCGGGCGCTCGGTGCGCAGTACACCCGCGTCCGGGTGGGCGAACCCACTGGCATGAACCCGTTTCAGACCGAGACGGATGAGGCTGGGCAAAGCTGGCTCGCCAATTGGGTCATCGCCCTTTTGAGTTATGATGAGCCGTTAACAGCAGAGCAAAAAGACGAAATCACACGGGCTTGCCAAGCCAATGCCACTTTGCCGCCTGCGCTTCAGAACTTCGATTCACTGGTGGAAAGGTTCAGAGCCTTTGATGATGGCAAAGACCTCTTCAAGCGCGCAAGTGAATGGGCTGGCGAAGGCCGCTTGTCCTGGATGTTTGGCGAGGGTGGGTCAGATCCGTTTGCTGCTGGCGACCGTCATCTTGTGTTCGATATTTCCGAGGTTCTGGATGGCGAGTTGGTCCGGTTGGCATGGATCAGCTACGTCATGCGCCAGATCGAGCGCCGCTGTGCCGCGAAAGTGCCCACTGTCTTTGTGATTGATGAAGCCTGGGTGATCGCAGGCAACCCCTACGGCGCGGAAATCCTCAAGAACGCTTACACCACGTATCGGAAGCTGAACGTCATGATGATGATGATGACGCAGATCCCCGATCACATCCTGTCATCAGCAGCAAGCAAGTCTATCCTGGAAAACACCAGCACACAGCTCTTGTTCCCCTCTCGATCCGGCAATGAAGCGGATTACCGGGCAATCGGATTGAACGATTCAGAGCTTGGCGCGCTGAGGGCGCATTTTGGCGACCGCGTAATGCTCATGAAGAAAGGTGATGAGAGTGTTTGGCTCGATGTCGATGTCGGCGCTCTCGGCCCGCTTCTCCGTGTTCTGAGCGGATCAGACGGAAAATCGTTCCCTGATCCTGATTGGCGACAAAACCCCAACTTCTGGAAGGAAATCACATGAAAACCCGCCTTGTCATCGCCCTTGTTGTTCTGGCCGCCGTCTCGGCCTGCACCAGCACCTATTCGGGCTATCGCAGCAAATGCGCCTGCGACTTTGAGCGCATGACCCCCCCTGAAAACTCGGAGCTTGCCTGATGAATATTTCAACGAAATTCCGCACAACCATTGCTGTTTCAGTTCTGGCCGCCCTGCCCGCCCTGGCATCGGCCCAGGGGGTTCCGGTGGTGGACTCGGCGAATATCACACAGAACGCCGCCAACTCAGCCCGCGAAGTCGCGGAAATGGTCCGCCAGCATGAACAGTTGTTGCAGCAATATGAGAAGCTCGAGCAGCAACGCGCCATACTGGAGAACTCCTTCAACGCCATCTCTGGATTGACGGACCTGGATGAGGTCAACAGTCGCAGCTTTTTGAAACTGGCAACAGCAGCTGACACGCTAGGATACGCTCTGGACGCGACCGAAGACACGATCGGCGATCTTCCAGGTGTGGCCGGGCTGGCAATGGAACGCCGATCGATCAACCTGGGGCTGAACAATGGCATCCTGAAAGAGTTCAGCACGTCGGATGTGCCGGCCCGGCGCATTCTCTCGGAGCGAGGCGGCGCTGGCCTGATGGCATCTGCCCTGGGTGAACAGGGCTATGACATGGCGGGCAAACTTTCTGAAGACGCTGAAAAGCTGCGCGGCGAAATCGGCCAGCAGGAAGACCTGAAGGATGCCATCGACTACAACACGGCGGTTCTCCTGAAACTCCTGCAAGTTGAAATTGAAATCTTGCGCGCAACTTCGGCTAATGCTCTGGCGTCGGGCACGGATCTGGCTGCAACCGCAGCTGATCTTTCGACACTCAGCAACTATGTACGAGGAACCTCACAATGAAACTCCGCTCAACTCTTATCCTGACCATTGCAGCAGCCGCCGTTTTGTCGGGGGCTGCATCGGCCCAGGTGAAGCTGCGACCCACACCAAATGTCGATTGGCCTTTTGGCGAGTACCGAGTGTGCTTTGGAAATACGGGTGTCAACAACGTCGCTAAACAGTTTGTTGAAGAAGATCAGGCGCGTATGGCCGATGCTGGTCAGCCAGCGGACAAGCAATATCTTGTAAACAACTGGTCAGTCGTAATCCTCAATGAACAGATCATTGCTGCTCACGAGTATACAGCAAAACAGTGCGAATTGCGAAAGGCCGGTGAAGGGTTCGATACGGATTGCCCACTCGGAAACATGAGCCGTAGTGCTGCGGTGAAAGCTGTTGGTGCGGATAAGCCTGAATTTTGGAACCAACCTTCATCGCAACATGCTGAACTCAAGAAAGAGCAAAAAGCTCGGCTGAATAATCTCGGCCCAGTGTTAGCGGAGGCATGTGGGCCGTGATTCAAGATTTCGTCAGCTCGATTGAAACAGCAATCAACAACTTCTCACAGAACGCCTTCAATAGCCTGGCTGCGGATCTCGCAGCCGGTCTATGGGCCATCGCCGCTCTAATCTTCGTGGCAATGTTGATCAACGGTGTTTTGCAGATCCGAGAGATTGGGTTCGGTGGTTATGTCGGCTGGATCATTCGGGCGACGATCATCATCGGCATGGCCTCAAGCTGGAGCTTCTTTCAGCCGATCTATCAAGGCATCCAAACACTGCCTGACAGCATTGCCGGGGCTCTTACCGGCACAACGAATGTCTGGCAGGCGCTCGATGATATTGCGGACCAGTGCTTTACTATGGGGCAAACCGCCATTGAGAACGCCACATGGGGCCTAAGCATCACCGGGGCTGTTCTCTGGGTAGTCGGGGCAATTATTGTCGCATTCGGGACAGGGATTGCGCTGATCGCCAAAGGCGGAATGGCGGTGCTACTCGGCTTAGCGCCGGTATTCATTGCAACACTGCTTAGCTCAGCAACGGCCAATATCTTCGCGGCATGGGCAAAAACAACTGTGGGCCTCGTCATGGTCATAGTCGTGCTGACAGGCATCGTTTCGCTCATTCAAACACTGTTTGCCGCTGAGCTGGACACCGTTGAAGATGTGAACAACATGAAGGCGAGTGGCCGTTTTCTAGCCGTGTGCATTATCTCAATTGTAATGCTTACGCAGATTCCTTCCCTCGCTGGGGGGATGTCAGGTGCAATTGTATCCGCATCATCGGGCCTAGCGGTTGCGACCGGTGCTGCAGCAGCCGCCAGAAGCGCACTGGGCACGGCAGTTGATGGCGGGCGTGGCGCAGTAGCCGGTGGGAAAACTGCCGCCGCTATGGCCTCCGCAGCCCGCGACGGGACAGGGGTTCGTGATAGCGCCTCGCGCGCGATGCAGGCGCGTCGGGACATTGCACACAGAGCCCGCAATCAGGATGGGGCAGCTCGTCAGAGCTACGCCGCTGACCGTTACCGGCAGAGCATTCGACAAGCTCGCGCCAATAAATCTTCATAAATCGAGGTACAGAGCAAATGTCACACGTGACAGATCACGAAAAAGAACTCTTTCTGGGCGCACGCCGCGATGCCTTCAAATGGCAGGTATTCGGCATGGTCGGTATGGCAATGGGCGTGGCCTCTATGATTGGCTGGGCGATGCTCCTTCCCTTGAAGGAAATCCGGGCGGTGCCATTCTCCATTGATCCGGACACAAAGCTCCCGGTGCTGCTGACTGAAAAGGTCGAAGAACTGGGACCATCTGAAGCGATGGCCTTCCGTGAAGTCGCAAATTATGTGCGCGACCGGGAAACCTATGATGTCCAGGACAACAACGAGCGCCTGAAATCGGTACTGCGTCGTTCTGATGAGCTGGCCGAAACGTCTTACCGCGAACTGTGGGATGGGTCGAACGACAACCATCCGGACGAAATCTATACGCCCAAGACAAAGGTGCAGACCGAGGTTCTGGGCGTCTCGCCGGTCAACGATGAGACGGTGCAGGTCGAGATCCGCAAGTCCCTGATCGTGCCAAACCAAGCAACGGCCTCAGCCCGCTACGTGGTCACAGTGACCTACGGGTTTGAGGAGAAAATCGTGACGTCGATGGATGAGCTTCTGGAAAATCCGTTTGGCTTTGTCGTCACCAATTACCGCGTAGACGCCATGGGGAACATCTGATGCTGCGTAGGCTCAACATACTCACGACCGCCGCTGCAGTCTTGGCACTCGCTACGCCGCTGCTTGCAGAAATCACACCGACGCCAGACGGAAAGAATGCGGATCACCGCATCACGCATTTCCATTACGTCGAGAACCAGGTGTACCGCATCCCTGTGGGTGAACGCCTGATTACCTATGTTCACTTTCCGCAGGGCGAAACCGTCCGCAGCATTGGTGCGGGCGACACTGAAAGTTTTCAGATCACCCGCCTGCAGGAAGGTCGCGTTATCGCGTTCAAGCCGGAAATCCTGAACTCGGATTCAAACTTGACCGTGCTGACCAATCGCGGGAAATACAACTTCTATCTGGTTCCGGCCGAGAGCGCCGCCGAACGTAAACGAGTACCGTTTCGGGTCACGTTCTATAGCAAGAACAACAGCGGCGGGACCACAACGCGTCGTGGCACGGTAGCACGCAGCGAGCCGAAACCAACAGGCCGGTTTGTGAACCAAAACTACTCACGCTCGGGCAAAGCTGACTTTGCGCCGACCGCCGTGTGGGATGATGGCGTTCACACCTATATGCAGATCCCGCAGGATGCGGAACTGCCGGGTATCTTCCGTGTCCTGCCTGATGGCCGCGAGCTGATGGTGAACACCACAGTCAAAGAGCGCGGCATTATCCAGGTGCAGGGCCTTTCCGACCTTTGGACATTGCGCATCGAGGACACGTCGATCTGCGTCCGCAACGATGGTGACAAGCTGCAACAGGCCAGCGTGCGCGGCAAAACGGGCAGACCGGTGACATCGCAGAAGGTCGCGTCTGCCGGGGTCAGCAAGTAATGGACCGGGAACAGACAATCGCAGCACGGGTGGCGGCGGAACAGCCGTCGCAACGTGTCCGGAAGAAGTTCGACCCTAAGAAGCTCTTTGTCGTTGCCATAGGTGGGGCGTTTTTTGTGGGTTTCGCTTGGTTCGTATTGGGCGATGAAAACAAAAGCTCAAACACAGGCGTTCGCGTTGACGCTCTGCAACAGAGTGGTGGTGAGCGTTACGGGCTTTTGACGGCACGAGGGCCAGAGGTCGATGAGCCAAAACCAGAGGCTTTGCCCGAGGAAATTGCGGTGGCAACGCCCGACTCAACTCCACAGCCGGTTGAATTCATTGGGTTTGATAAAGCCTTGAAAACCATCGAGCAACAAAATGGCCGGATTTCAGACCTGCAAGACGAACTGACGGATGCGAAAGTTTCGCTGTCAGAAAAAGACGGTGAAATCGCAACGCTGAACCTGACCAATGAACGCCTGCAGGTCAGGTATGACGAGCGCGAGAAAAAGTTTCAGACTGAGCTTGCCCAGGCGGTTGCGGATGCAGAGGCCCGGGCGCTCGCCAGTATGAGCCACTTGCAGACTACGGGTCTGACTGATGATGAGCGGCGCAGGCTTGAAGAACTCAAGCGGATGCGCGAGCGCCAAAACCAGTCAGACGGCATCGTGTTCGATGAAAACCCACTTCGTAGAAACTGATGGAGCTGACGATGAACAGAACAGCAATCACCCTCGCCCTGGTCACGTTGGCGACAAGCGCGATGGCACAGGAAGCACCCGGTCAAAACTACCAGCCGATCAATGGTGGTTCGCAGCCGGTGATATTTCAGCCCTACCCCCCTGCCCCGCAGCCAGTCCAGGTACAACCGGATGACACCCGTTTGCCTGAAGAACAGCGCGGCTATCAGGAAAACCAAAACACGACATGGCAAAACAATCTGGTTGAAGAATATCCCCCCATCGTCGGGGCCTCGATCATTGACGATCCGTCGCGGACCCTGACGCAAGGCACGGTATTGTCGGCGGTATTCGGTGGCGCGGTCAGCTCGGAGCTGCCCGGTAGTGTCGTGGCGACAATCACACGTGGCGTCTACTCGATGGACGGCACTCGTTTGCTTCTGCCGCGTGGATCGAAGCTCTATGGCGAGTATCGAGCGGATACGACATTGGCGCAAACGCGCATCATGATTGTTTGGAGCCGTGTCATCACGCCTGACGGCCTGTCCGCGCAGATCGGATCGGCGGGCACGGACGGACAGGGCAGAACCGGCGCGACCGGCAGGGTGAACACACACTTTGGGAAGCGGTTCGGAACTGCTGCGCTGTTGTCCATCATCGGCATAGCGCCTGTCGCGCTGGTGTCTGACAACGATAGCAACAACTCGGTTCGCACTGATCTGGCAACACAAGTGGGTTCAAACCTGCAAAACGCCACGGCAGCGGCGCTTGATGAATACCTGCGCATCACTCCGACAGTCTTTGTCGATCAGGGCAGTCGCATCAACGCGATCCTGCAGCGCGACGTTGTGTTCGACAGCTTCTGATGAGCGGACGAAACGGCAATGGCCTTCTGGAACATTACACCAGCAAGATCGAGCATCTGCTGCACGATGAAGGCCTGAGCGAAATTTCTGTGAATCCTGACGGATCGGTCTGGGTCGAAGAAATGGGCACAACGCACATGACCAGGACAGACATCACGCTGAACAGAGACGATGTAGAAAACATCGGGCGCTGCGTGGCCGGTTTCAGCAACGTGACATTCGGAGAAAAGAAACCCATTGCGACGGCCAACGTGCCGACACAGCAGGGCAAAGCGCGGGTGCAGGTCGTGATTCCGCCAGCGACAACCGGCGTCGGGTCCGTGGCGATCCGCCTGCTCCGCGTGAAAACCGTCGATCTGGGCGCGTTCGGCTTCGCCAGCAAAGAGGCGGCGTTGGCAGAAAACAACGATCACAGCGCGCTTGAAAAGGCTCGGGCTGCTCTCGCTGCCGGAACAATGAACTTTGACGAGCTGGCCGATCTTGCGATGCTAAGCAAATGGAACGTGATCATTGCGGGGGGCACGTCGTCTGGCAAAACCACCGTTCTCAATGCAATGCTGAAGCGCGTCGATCCTGGCGAACGGATCGTGACGATTGAAGAAGTGGCCGAGCTGGACATCGAGCAACCCAATTCTGTCGATCTGCTTGCTGACCGTTCAGAAGAAGATGGCCCTCGATCACCAACAAGGCTGCTGGAATCGGCGCTGCGGTTACGGCCTGACCGCCTCGTCTGCGGTGAAATCCGGGGCGACGACGCGAATATGTTCCTGGAACTGGTGAACACCGGCCACGATGGATCTGTCTGCACCATGCACGCCAACTCGCCAGTAGATGCCATTGGACGTATGAGCAAGATGGTGCGTCGCGGATCTCCGACCGTTCAAAAGTCAGAGGTAGTCGATGACATCCGGGCCACCATTCACATGATCGTTCACATGAAGAAAATCGGTGACGAACGGAAGGTCAACGGAGTGATCTTCCCGCCGCTGATGACCGCTGACCAACTTATCTGAAGGCGAAATAGAATGAAAAAATTTGAGTATCGCAATGTCTTGATGCGGGTAGAGGAAAATGCAGGCGAGAAGTTTGCGAAGCTCGGGCAAGACGGTTGGGAAATGGTCGGCGTCGTACCTGCCGAGTTTGGCATCGTGTGCTTCTTCAAACGCGAGCTGACCGATGGCTGAGTTTCAGGATCTACCCAAAGGCAAGAAGGTAGCGATAGCCGGTACTATGGGTTTTATCGCTACCTCGGCTTGCGCGGTGTTGGTGGTCGGGCTGGCTCTCGAATACATCACCACCAGAGGCTTTCGCGGGCTGGACATCTGGGCGATCCCAGAGAAGTTCATGGCACAGCCCGCAGAAACGCAGCAGATAATGGGTCTGGTGGCGGTGGTCGCGGTGGGGGTTTTGACCTTTGCATTCGTGGCGGCTGCGCTGCGTGGTCCCTCAACGAAATACGGTGATGCGAGTTTTGCAAAGGCCCCTCAGCTCGTCCAGGAAGGCTATGCTTCGGTGCTGAAGCTCAAAGACCAACTGGATAGTGAAATCGTGTTTGCAAAATTTGGTGAGCCAAAGGACAAAAACGCGATCTACTACAAACCCGGCCCGAGCGTTCAGAAGCCACACGCGATGTTCATTGCCCCCTCTGGTTCAGGCAAGACCAGCGGCTTTGTGATCCCGAATGTCCTGCGTTTCAATGGGTCTTGCGTCGTCCTGGACATCAAGGGTGAGATTTTCCAGACCACCGGCGCGCGGCGGGCAGCAATGGGCGACGAGGTTTTTGTGTTCGACCCCGAGAACCCCGAGAAAAGCCACAGCTACAACCCTCTGCGCCGCGCAGCACGTGCCGACAATCTGGACCGGCGATGGGAAGAAGTGATTCAGGTTGCAACCCAGATGTTCGACACGCCCAGCTCGTCCGCACAGGGCTTTATGGGTGGTGTCGAAGGCATGTTCTGCGCAATGGCGATGTTGGCGATCAAAAGAGAGCGGCCATACATTTCCGAAGTCCTGCGCCTGGTCAAAACGACCAAGCAAAAGGACTATGAGAAAATGGCTGAAGAAGTTGGATATGCGCGAGCTGCAGATGAGTTTCTGAATCTTGCAGCCGAAGAATCCAAAATCTTGCGATCAACGATTTCGGTTATGCTGAACTCCGGCCTTCAGCTCTGGCGTAACCCGTCAGTGGCAAGAGCCACGCAGGGCAATGACATCAACTTTGAGGATCTGCGTCGGCGCCCCACCTCGATCTACTTTTCTGTGCCAGGGAAAAAGGTCAAAGAGTTCCGGACACTCATTCGCCTGTTCTTCCTCGATCTGGTGAACACCATCGAAACCGTTGAGCCGGGCCCAGATGAGCCGTTCAAGGTTTTGATGCTGCTCGATGAGTTTCAGCGCCTCGGTCACCTTGAGCGTGTCGTTGAAGCCTATGACACCATGCGATCCTTCGGCGGTCGGCTCGTGGTGATTTCGCAAACGCTGTCGCGCCTGCAGGACATCTATGGGCATGAAGGTGTGCGGGCGATGCTGGCAAACGCCGGGACGCAAATGTTTGCGGCGTCCGAAGATTCAGAGGTGCGCGAACACGTGTCCAGGTCCATCGGTGACAAAACGGTCATGAGCAAATCCAAGTCTCGAGCGCTCGGTAAAATGGAAATGGGCAGCATATCGGAACGCGAGGAAGGCATTCGGCTGCTCCGGCCCGAACACGTTGGCCGATTGCCTGAAAATGAGGTTGTGCTGATCCGCGAAGGCAAGATGCCGGTGATTGCTAACAAGATCCGATACTTCGAAGATCCTTATTTCATGCAGTTCCTGGGTGGCGAGAGTCCGAAGATCAAGGGCACGTATCTCGATTTGGCTGCAGAGCAAGCCAGGGACACAGCAAAGGCGTTGGCTGAAGCGAAACCGGCCCCTGCCCCGGTGAAAGAGGTTTCGGAAAAAGATCAGGAGCTTCAGGCGGCATTTGATGCGCAGCGCACGGTCGCAAAGCGGAAAAGCCGGTCAGCGAAAGACATCGCGATGGAGAAAATGAGAGCCAAACGGCCTGAAAGCAGTGCCTCCGCTTGACGGGGGTGCTGTTTCAGTAAATCTCTGCTTTAAGTGGAACCGTTATGTGGGAACGTATTTCAACGGTAGAGTGGTGCCCACCCGCCATCATTAGGTGTCTTGAGAGAGATAAGCCCACGGGCGAGGGAAATCAGACTCGGGTAGTCATGTTCGTGGTTCGAGTCCGCGACGGTTCCACATAACACAAATGACAGGATGACTTTTGATGAGATTGATACTGGCGATACTGCTTCCGTTTGTGGTGTTTTTCACGATCAGAAGGCCATTTCAGGGCTTTTTCTGCCTGCTCCTGCAACTGACGCTGATTGGCTGGATACCAGCGGCCATTTGGGCCGTGTATTCGCTCAGCCAGTACAATACTGACAAAAAGATCAAAGCCGCGACTAAGGATAGGGCATAGGAATGGATCAAATCGAGCTGGACCAGCTACTCGAAGAAATCAAACCTCAAATCGCAGAAATCAACCGGGGCGCTCAGATGATGGACGCTGAAACGGATGAAAAAAAGAAGCTAGTAGGTTCGTCTGTTGTGAACAAAGCTGTGACGAAAATCATTGAGAAGGGCGGTATGCCCCTGCTCAGAGCGGCATTCAATAAGGTGGACCCTGAACGGCAGAGAACAGTAGAGCTGCAGTTATTCGCTGTTTCTGACAAAACCGGTGCAACCTGGCTTCCCTGATTTGTTGACCACCCCAAACAAAGAAAAGCCGCCCTAGGGCGGCTTTTTCATTTGCGATGTATCGCACTCAGTTCTTGCCAGAAGCTCGGCGCATTCGCCGGATACACCGATTCATGATTGTGGTGCGTTCGGCTCGTAGTCTCTTCAGAGCTTCTTCTTTTCGCTTAATCCGCCCGTGCAGCTTTGCAAGACGGACTATTTCCCTCTGTTCCGCAAACCTGAGCCATGCAGCCCGAAGCCCGAATACACTGTCAGGTTGCGGTTTTATGACCTTTTCAGGGGGCGGGTTATTGTGCCCCATCATCGCCGCAAGATGTACAGTTGAATGCGCTCCACAATCGTTTTGGTTTGCCGCCAACATCATTAGCCTCCTGCACCAGAAGTATCAGCCGATGGGCGGGCGACCCGGACCACGCATTGTTCCAATTCAGCAATCTCACTGTTCCCGACAACACATTTCACTACCGCAAGCCGCCACTCAGTAGAGAGGCGCTTTTCTGTGTGCATATTGATTGCGTACCAAGTTCCAGCGGCGGCGGCGAGCAAGATCAGAATGCGAACAATCATCTATTATGTCTTCCGTCGTCAAAGGCTGTGACCATCATCTTCATGGATGAGAATGGCCTGCTCGCGGGTATGGACAATTTCCCGAACAACGGCGGCAATCTTGCTGGATGAGACCTGGTGCAGCTCACCGACAACGGCCTCGGCGCGCTCGTAGCTGTCCGGAACGCCTTGGCGGTTAAAGTGGGCAGCAGCGGTGGAAATGTCCGCGTCGCGCCAAGTCGCCGTTGTGCCGGCTGAAACGCTGTCATGATCGTTGTAGCGGGCCAGGAACTTGTTTCCATCGAGTCCGAAGCTGTTGGCGGTTGCAACAATGTCGTCACGCAATGCCAGCCATTTTTCGGCCTCGGACGGGTCCAGGTTGTCCAACTCGGCCGCATTCATGGATGTGGTGTAACTGTCGTCAGCAACCGTGTACGCCTGCAGGTCGGTGTCGTATGGGCGAAGCTCGGCAACATCGCCCTTCAGCTCTCCGATCTGCACGTCCATTGCAGCACGCAGATGCGGATCTTCGACCGCTCGTGCAAGAGCCCCCATGTTTTCGATGGAGTTCACAATGTCCTTGGTCTGCTGTTCGTAGTTCTCAAAACCGGCCTGCCCCAGAGCGGATTGCATATACTGAACATAGCGCTCACCGGGCGACTGGTAGTCGTCGGAATCCTGAAAACCTTTGTCTCCGGACAGATCCGCAAGGGACGAATAGTAGGGGTGATAAAGGTCGTATTCCTGAGCATCGTTCATGTGCTGAGAAACCAAAGCCTGCATTTCGTTCAGATCAACCGGCTCCCCTGACCGCTCGGCAGCCTCCAATTCGATTTTCAGTTCTTCGACCAGATCTTGTTGCGCCGTATGTTCGTCAACACGGCGGTTGGCCTGGTCCTCGATGTCGAAGCTCTTTGAAGCGATGGCTGCACGATCATAGCCCATCGCCTGCTGCTCTTTCTTGATGATGTCGATCTGCTCTGAAACGCGATCCTCGCGCGGGGCGGATTGATCAAATTTGGAATAGGGTGCGAAGTGTTCGACTTCGTTCAAAAGATAGTCTGTACGCGAAACCATAGTTTTTCCTTTGCGAGTTGATGGATAACTCTGTGATGGATCTGCTTAGAGCGTTGGCGCACTCGTCAGGCAGACCGGGTGAAGTCCTATAGGCTGTGACCGTCATCCTCACCGCGCCCTTGCAGCAGCGGATGTGTTGCGTGGGCGTGAACCTCTGAGAGTTCTTCGGTGATTGCGATGATCTTGGAAGAAGCAAGCCGGTGCAGCTCGTCAACAACGGCCTCGGCGCGGTCGTGGCTGTCCGACAATCCCTGAGCCTGGAAGTGGGCCGCTGCGGTCGAAATATCGTCGCTGCGCCATCCCATTGTTGTTCCCAAAGTGACGTTGTGATGGTCGCCAAAGCGGGCAACGAACGCCTCGCCATCGAGGCCGTAGCTGCTGGCCGTGTCGGTGACTTCCTTGCGGATCGCCGCCCACTGTTCGGCCTCTGGATAGTCGAGGGTATCCATTTCAGCTATGCCCATTCCCATCATCGTTGAATAGCGCCGGTCCTCGATGATGAAGGCTTGAAGGTCTGGATCATTGGTGCGCAGATCCGCGACATCGCCCTTCAGCTCGCCAATCTGAATGTCCGTTGCGACACGCAGTTGCGGGTCGTCAACCGCACGGGCCAGCCCTTCCATCTTGTCGATGGATTGCAGCAATTCTTTGGTCTGAGACTGGAAGTCCTCATAGGCACCCTCGCCCAAGGTGTCCTGCATATAGACCTCGTAGCGGCGTGCTGCCGGGGCATAATCAGCGGACGCCTGGAACTCCTTGTCATCGACAATATCAGCAAGGGCAGACAGATACGGATGGCTCTGTTCGTTGTCCCGCACGTCGCTGATATGGGCGACAACCTGAGCCTTCAGCTCGGGCGTTATTGTTGCCTCAGAACTGCCTAATTCGATGTGTCGCCGCAAGTTGCTCATGACTTCGGGCGACACATAAGACGGGTCTCCAGGCTCGCCATAGTCATCAAAATGATGGGCCTGATCCAGTAGATGTTCCATTCTCGATACCATAGGTTCCTCACTTTCAACGAGTTGGATGGCAAACTCTTCGATCCGGTCTTTGACGGCGTTGGCGCGCTCATCAAACAGATCCGACATTCTTGCGATGGAGAGAGTCATCACATCGGCGGCCATGTCGCGGGCCGTAACTTCGACTTCCGGGGTGCTTTCAACAACCGACATTCCGGCCTGAACTTTCCACGTGTCGGTCTCGACTTCCTGTCGCAAACCGCGCTCAAGACGGGTCGTCGCGGTCAGCTCAATTCCGTATTCTTCGGCAACTTCGACCTGGATAGAGCGTTGAACGTCGATGTTCATTTCACTGCTCATACCCATAGCCAACCACTGCCCATGTTCGACGCCTCGGTTGTTCACAACGATGTGGACATGGGGGTTGTCGGTGTCGTTATGGAACACTGTCAGGTAGTCCCAGGTATCCCCAAAATCACCGCTGCCAAATAGGCGATCCGCGAACTCCAAACCGGCCTCATGAGCGGCGTCCGGATAGGTCCCTTCAGGAAAAGAAACGATCATGTGACGGGTGTAACCGTAGTTGGTTCTCCCGTTGAAATCCTCGGCCCAAGTCTCGATCAAATCACTGACCTGATCCGCATCGAGCGGGGTCACACCGTTGTCTCGGATGTCCAACACGCCCTCTGCTCGGACGGTCAGATAGTTGATCTGGCGGCGCAGCTCATGCGCGTTTTTCACCCCACCTTTGCGGACGTGTTTCACTACCGCCTCGGGCTTTCCAACAACGGCACCCAGCCGCGCCTTGATGGATGAGGCCCGCGAAAGCATGAACTTCATGCGCTTGGCGGTCTGCAGCTGCTGAGTGATCTGCTTAGAACGATCGACACCTTTCTGAGCCTCGCGGAACGCAAGTTCCAGGAAGTCTCCTGCTGTCAGATCACGGGCAGCGGCATTCATTCTTCAGGTGTCCAATCGTCGTCGCGCAAGATCCGGCGAATGGCGGAGTCCGGCTCTCGGTTTCGGCGAGCGGCAGTGATCATCGCCTTCAAGTCTTGCCGGTGCTGGATGATCGCGCGATGGAGATTTTCGACGTCGCGCCGGTCGTCATCCGTCCAGATCACCGAGCCGCGCTTGGCAGATTTCGCGAGCTGGTTGAGGTTGGTGTATCCGCCCTGAACCTGTCGCAAATGCTTCTGCCAGAGATCGACAACACCGGGGTCGGGATCGAGATATCCGATCAGCCGATAGATCAAACGCTGAATGATCTGGTTGCGGCTCTTGGCTCCCAGCACGGTCACAGCCGCTTCCAAACGCTCCAGCGCATCCACTGGCAAACGTACGGAAAAAACGGTGGTGTCTGAGGTCCTGCTCTCGCTCAACTCGCTATCAATCTTTAGTTGTATTTTGATTTGTAACACAACTACCTTATCCTGTCATACTCTCCAAGAGGAAACCGGGGGTGATTTTAGAAATCCGTCATTTCTCAAATTGTCCTCGGAACAGTTTTGCTCTTGGAGGCAATCTCCACGCCGGGAAAAGGGTCCCGCCCCTTTTCCAGCCAGCAGGCGTGGGTGCCGGTGGACCGGCGCAGGGCAATCACGCGAAGCGTGGGCTGCCCGAACAGCGCCCGTCACATACCGGCACGTTCAAGTTCAGTATGGCATTTTTCGCGCGCCTCAGCGCGCTCAGTTTCCCGCCGCCTGCGCGGCGGGTGTGGCAGGGGTACGAGCAGCCGCGCTGCGGTGGGACGGTGCCCCTGCCCGACCATTTGGCCGCGCGCCACGTGTGGCACATATGTGGTCCGGCTTTTGGCCGGAGCAGAAGAAAGGGCGGCTTAAGCCGCCCTGCCCTCATGTCATTCGGTGACGGCATCGTCATCGGTGCGCTTCGGGAAGGCCACCATCTCGACGCCGGGGAACATGTTGTGCTTGACCTGGATCGAGGTGATGTTGCCGGTCTCATCGGTATTGACGAAAAGAACCCCGCACCGATCCCAGAAAGTCTTGCCTTCTTTTTCACCGGTCTTGACGTTCAGTTTCAGAGTTTGAGTTGCCATTGTTTGATCCTCGCTATGGCGTGTTTCGGTGAACATGGAAAAAGCGGGCATCAAGGGGACGTCAGCAGGGAATTTGATCCGCGCGGAATGCGCCGCAGGCGCAGGGGAAATTCCTTGTTGAAGCGCGGTGCCCGGGCCGGGCACCGCGCGTCTTCCCCGACTGCCCGCTTATGTTCATCCCTTCAGAAACACCGCAGCCGAGGATCATCTCCGGCAACGAGGTTGAAACTGTCAGGCCAAGTGAACAGGCAACACTTACTGAGACCGTTGCGCGCGAGTCATCTGAACAAAGCGATACTCTACTATGTGGCGACAACATCACCTCGATCCGACACGGGCGCAGTGCTCAGGCCCAAATGCAGGTGGCCTTTCCGGATCGGTATGACCCTCGAGGCAAAGAATGAAGGATCGCTGGCGATGCAAGCCGCTCTTTCCAATTGGCGGAGGCCAAAACCCGGGCGGTCCGGCCCTGGTCAGCGCACGTGCGGCGCAGGTGATCAGCCTGACTCAATTTGCAATGGCGGAATCTGACCAATATCCACCGCTAAATCTCTGAGTTGCACTTTGCTTCCCGCGCCATACCAAAGGTCGGCTAATTGGGCGCAATGGTTGTTCACTCATCCAAACGCAAGATCATTCCGTATTTCGAATACCCGCTCCAATCAGAACAGGCATGACCTGCTCATCAGATTTGAACTCGAATATCCGTTCGGCCCGAATTGAACCAAGCCTTGCCGCCTCCAGCGCGGCCTTCATTTGCTTCAGCGTCAATCCAAAGCCGTCATCATCTGACGCTTGCCAATCCCATTGCACGAAATGTCCCCCCTTGTTGAGCAAACCCGCCAGCACTGCCACAGCGCCATTGTAGTCTGGGAGAAAGGCGCAAACGGAAGAAGCGCAGATCAAATCGAATTCTGAAAACCCGTTCTCTAATTCCGGAACACCTCCAGCCAGAATGTCTCCGTGAACTGCCCTAACATTTTGCAGTTGCTTTTCCTGCAGGACGGCTATCATATTCTCCGAAGTATCGACCGCGACAACTTCTTCAACATGCGGCGCAATTTTCTCCGCCAGCAACCCGGTGCCACATCCAAAGTCGAGCACGCGCTTGGATCGCCAATTCTTCCCACGAATATCCAGGTGCTCGTCCAGCGTCGTGAAAGCGCAACTCGCATAGCGTCTGACGTCGCTATTGTCGTCCCAACCATCAGCATAGTCGTTCCAGTCATCAGTCATGTTGCTTGCGTTTCCTTGTGGGTTTGCATCGGCTCCGACACATCTGCGCTGAGGCAGACGCATCGATACGAACGCGCGACATTGGCTAGGTTGGCGACAACAGTCAACATGGGTTTAGAACGGCATATGGAGGGAATAGAGGCGACCTCGGCAAGCCTCTGCCTACGATCTTGCACACAAGAAAGAGGCCCCCCGAAGCGGGCCACAAGTTTAACCGAAGGAAAGTCTCGAGGTATTGAACACAGGCTAACGCTTGCGCGCGCGATCGACAACACCGTCGGCTGTGATGGTGGCAATGCGATCCTCGGTACGGCGGGTCATTTCCACCCCGTCCCCTGTCATATGCGCTTCGGCATATTCGGTGAATTTGAAGATGCTGCCATCGGCTTCGACATGGGTTTCATCTTCCGCTGAGCGACGTTTCACCGACCCGTCATGGCGGATTTCAATGATCGTGTTGTCGGCCATACGAACCGTCACAGTATGCTCATCCACGGCCACACCCTGCCACCACATATCCGCATCACGCCGCACAACAATGCGGTTTGGGTGCAGCTTGATCTGCACATCCTGCGCAACCTCCGCGTCAGCGGCTTTGACAACAACAATCGCCTCTTGTGCGTTGGAGTCACTGTGGATCGATGCGCTCCCGTTTTTGGGCGGCCAGAGCTTAGGCTGTTCACGCGGCTTGCCCTTCTGATCCGTATGAAACCCGACAAACATCTGCGCGGATTTCCAGACGCGGCGGACGGCTTTTTCGACTTTGGACTGGGCCGCGTTGGTAGACATGGCGGGTGACCTTCCTGAACGGTTAACTCGCGTGCAATTTTGGGGTGAGCGTCACACCCACCGCACTCAGCACTTTCAGCACTGTGCCAAACTCGGGATTGCCGTTTTCGCTAAGTGCGCGATAAAGGCTTTCCCGAGACAAGCCGGATTTGTCGGCCACGCTCGACATGCCTTTAGCCTTGGCAACATCGCCAAGCGCCGATGCGATCAGAGCCGTGTCGCTGGTTTCAAAAGCCGCTTCAAGATAGGCTTGAATGGCTTCGGGGCTGTCCAGATAGTCAGCCGCTTCAAACTTCGTTGTTTTGACACCCATGTGTTTCACTCCAACTCTCTTGCCATCGCTTTGGCGGTTTTGATGTCAATTTGCTGGGATGACTTGTCTCCGCCACAAAGCAAAACGATCAAAACGTCGCCACGCGATACATAATAAACGCGATACCCCTTACCTTCCGAGATACGCAGTTCACTCACACCTTCACCAACCGGTTTCACATCGCCGGGATTGCCCAAACTCAACCGCGTGATGCGAACCAAAATCCTGGCTCTCGCCCTTTGGTCCTTCAAGCCCTTGAGCCACTTGTCAAACAGGTCAGTCTTACGAATTTCTATCATACCTAAATGTAGCCTACAAGCTACAACCTTTCAAGTGGAAACACCGTAAAGCGTTGAATTAAAATAGAACAACACCGTTGGAAGGCAGGGCGCAAAGCGCCCTGCCCTATTGGGTTCAAAAGCAATCTGGCACCCAAGCATCGATCCGAGCTTTCTGTGCCTCGGTCACACCCAATGCCGCCTGATGCTCAATATCATTGAACAGCTTGTGCAGCCCCTCGTTCTTCGCGCCTTTCTTGGATTTCGCGAAGGCCTTGAACATGTCGGTGTCGACATTAAGGTCCAGCAGGTCTTTGTAGAGATCATCCAGCTGCCAGCCTTTCAGGCGTTTGAAGCAGTTCTCCGCCGACGGGGTCCAGATCGCGCGCATGTCTGCGCCGATCTCAGCCTCGATCTCCGCCATGAACTCCGGGCGCTGGGTCAGAAACCGGCGGGCCAGAAACGCTGTGATCTCTCCATTGCGGGTCTTCTTACCCAGATCACGAAACGCTTTGAACGCCTCCACGCTGCCTAGTGCTGCCATCTCGTGGAGCTGGTTATAAGCTGCTTCCGCCGCCTCATCCCTCTCCCCACCAAGACGCGGATCGAGGATGAACTGGTCGTCGATCTCGGGCGTGTTCCGCTCGGCCCCACCATAGCCAAACCCAAACAGGTTGCTGGTCAGACCGGAGGCCGGGGTGGTGGAGAAGGAAAACAGGCTCAACACATAGTCGGGCTTGTCCAGCAGAGCCGTTTGAATCGCCGCCAGCCGGATCGCCACCATGTCGTCGATGAACTTCTGTGAATAGGCCGGTTTTGGTGCTTCTTTGATCTCTGTTTCCTCGACTGGAGTCAGAACACCAGCCTCAATGGCAGCCTGTACATGTTCCGCCGCAACGTAAGCCGATGATGTTTTGATCTCGCCAGTGTTGCCGACATAGAGAAACACACCGGACAGTTTGCGTTGATCATCGGAATAGAACGGCGCGGCATAGTCCTCGAGCGCTGCAAGTTCCTTTTCGCCCTCCTCATCCAGAGCCTCTGCCTCATAGAGTTCGGCAAGTTCGTCATACCGCTCAGACTGTTCTTCGGTGAAGTCCCGGCTCACCATGTCCAGACGGTGCATGCCTTCTGTGCCTGTGAACCCATAGGGAATGTAGCTTTCCTCATGGGTGTCCACCCACTCCCAGCCTTCTGCTTCGCGCAGCTTTTCTGCTTCTGCTGCCAGTTTCTCGGCAAACAGTTGATCCAGTAGATCGCCGTCATTGAACAGGACCTCATCGGCGAAGAGATCAGCAGTGACGGTGCCGCCTGCCGCAACATAGGCGTCCTGTCCGACAAACACGGCTTTGCGGTTGGAGCTGCTGACGGCCTCAGACGTCAGGGCCTGTTTCACATCATGTTCACTGAACCACCGGCACTCTTTGGCCTGCTGCAGCACGTCCAGAATTTTCTCTTCTTCGGTGCTGACGGTCATCGCCTTGGCCAGCCCCATGCTGATCTCACCCGCCTTGAGCGCGTCCAGTACGGCGGCGGGCAGACTGGACAATGCGAGGCGGCGGCGTACATGGGCTTCGGTCACACCAAACGCATTGCTGATCTTGGCAACAGACAGGGATTTCTCCGCCATCTTGCCATAGGCACGGACCTCGTCCACCGGGTCCAGTTCCTCACGCGCAGTGTTTTCTGCATTGGCCCATTGTTCAGCCACAAAGGGGTTGTCTGTGACCTTCACGGGAACCTGTGCCAGATCAGCGCGTTCGGTCACGGCGATGTTCAGAGCCCGCAGGCGGCGACCACCGGCGACAATTGCGACTTTGCCATCCGCATCGCGTAGGCCGCTGAGGTTCTGGATCAGGCCGCACATGACCAGACTGTCAGCCAGCAGAGCGATGCCGTCCTCGGCAACGTCCTGTCGCGGGTTGATGTCCGATAGGTACAGATCGGACAGAGCGATGGTTTCGATGGTTTCCGGTGCGGTGAATGTTTCGACTTTGCTCATGGGGCAAATCCTTGTTTGAGTGTTTTGCTTCGTGTTAAAGGTGCCCTACCCCTTTCGGGGTAGAGCGGGGCCGCTTAGGCGGCTGCGTGTTGTTTCAAGAAGGCGAGGCCGATCTTGGCGGAGAGACCTCCCTTCTTGACCAGCTCAACGGCTTCGTGCCGTCGTTGCTGCAAGGTTTCCTGACTTATTTTCATCACCCCCTTTCAGGTTGTTGCAGGCATGAACTCACCCGCTGCCCGGCAGGGCATGCTTGCATGTCCCGAGAGGGACCTTTCCTGCGCGGGTTGCGCATGCAGACCCTGCCCGGTTGGGACAGGGTTGGGATCAGTATTCGCTGGGGCACATGATGGTCAGGACTCGGCGCGTCACTGACGTGTCAAACGGACGGTCGGACCCGTATTTGTAATCCGCGTCGTAAAGATCGATTCTCCAGAACAGCTTCTGGCCGCTGATTGTCACCGTTCCGAATGTGTGATCGCCATATGGGTCATTGCCCTCGTCAAACTGGTCATCTGACGCCACTGCAGCCAAAGCGGCGGTTTGGAACTCGATCCCTTCGCCGGATACGCCGGGCGTGACAAACACCTGACCCTGAATGCCTTTGGAGTGCATTTCGATTGCCGCAGTCGGATCGATCAGGGCTTTCCGAAACAGGTCATTCTGGGCTGCAATCTCTGCCGCCTGAAGGCTCGTGTCATTCTCGATGTCTTTTGTTGTTTCAAGGTTCAAAACCGTCTCTCCTTTTGTGGTACGACCTCCGGGGCTGATCCCTTTTGGTGCTGGTTTTGAGCCGAGCCCTGAAAGGGCGTCGTCTCTAAAACCTGCCCCGTGGCGAACGCGGAGAGGGGCGAGACAGGACAAATCGACAAGAGTGGTGCGGCCCGCAGCGCTTCGCGCGAGGACACGGTCTTGTCTATTTGTCTTGTCCGAGGGGGGAGGCCGCGCCTTCCCCCTGACGTCGGGTGGCGTTTGGCTTGTCCAAATCCCGCCTGACCAACAAAAGAAGCCAAAGGATCTTCGATCCTGCGGGAGCGCAAAAAGGATCGTAACCCGAACGGGCAGATCACCGCGGCAGGAAGCGACCATGACCCAAAGCCCCTGCCCCGGCTCGCGAGAGACGGTTCAGGGGCTATTGGCTCAGGGAGATTATGCTGGGGTGTTCTGGGTGGAAGCCGGCCGGCCGGCTGAAACCTAGAGCCCGGTCACGAGACGAAAGGCTCGGGAATTGCCGGGGAAACAAATTGCAACCCGAAGTCACTCACCAATCGGAACGTACCCTCGACGGCGCTTTTGCTTATCGAGTTTCTGGAGTGCTTCAGCAGCCTCGGTTTCATCTTCGTACGTCACCATCATGGCTTGCCCGTTTGTGCCAATACGTCCCCAGGTACGAAGAACGGACACTTCGCCAAACAGCGTTGGTTGCAACTCAATCCCATAGAACCGCGCCATGTTGACGTCCGGGTCCACGTGGATCAGATGGACAGGTGTGGTCGCTGAGAGCCTCATCACCTGATCTTCCGTTTCTAAACCGCAACTGTACTTAGACACCTGGAGCCGCCTCCTGCGCGCGTCGGCAGCAGCCAAAACAAACCAATTATTGGCAGCGTATTGATCTAAGTCCCCTTCCAATACGGCGGTGTTAGATGAGTATCAATATATAGAACTTTGTGTGATTATAGCCACAACATGTTTGCAGTTGAACCCCTTTTATTCTACTATGGGTGATGCCGCCAAGGGGGATTCAGATGTCCGAAACTGCCAGTTCAGAGACACAGACAGCACTGGCTGCAACGGCCAAGCAACTTGCCTATGCACGCAAATTGGCAGAACAACAAAACGTCGTGTTGCCATGGGACATCCAACAAGATCGGCGCGCGATGAGCCAGTGGATTGACACGCAGAGATCGGCGCCTCGCGTTCGCGATACCCAACCCAGTTCCAAGCAGGTGGCGTTTGCGGAGCGCATCGCGCGAATCAAGCGCAGTCCTGTTCCGGACGAGTGCTTTCGGGATCGTTCACTGATGTCCCGCTGGATCGATAGCAATGAGCCCTGAGCGTACCCACGGCAGCGGTAGATTCCTTACATCATCGAAACAATTGTTACGTTGAGAAAGCTCGACCAGTACGGTATCTGACTAACGCGGCGTACCTGGGGGGTTTATTGATTTACTTGAGGGGGTACGAGTTTGGTGCGTCGCGCACCCTCCCACCAGATACTGGCCAAGCTACGCGTATTGCTGATATGAGATCGTCTGCGTTCAAAAGATTGGAGCAGCGCAGTCATGAATATCGACGAGCCAATACTGATAATGTCGGACAAGTGTAAGTCTGTACTTGTCGACGGGTTTCGCTTTGAAATTGAAATCTATCGCTTGGAAAACCAGGGCCGCTGGACATTGGAAGTGACCGACGCAGAGGACGCCAGCTATGTTTGGGACGATAAGTTCAGTTCCGACCAAGACGCATTGGATACGGCTGTGGATACCCTAAACAATGAGGGCGCCCTGGGGTTCATGGGAAAAGACAAAAAGCCTTAGGGTACCGTCAGAGTCCTTTGCTTGTAACCTGCATTATGGGCAAATTAAGTAAGAAGCGCCATGGATGCGTGGAACAACCCTTTGCACTGACGGGCGCAAGCACGCTGCCTATTTAACCTACGCATGCACTTTGTGCAGATCTTACCCAACTATTGCAAAATCGAACATACTGAGTGCCTCAGCAAGTGGGTGTTTGGGCAGCCTTGTCAATGGCAACCAAGCGCTAGCCATTCCTGAGCCACAACAAGACAGTTGCTACGAATTGTGATATCAATATTTGACAATCTAAATGGTGCGCTGCTTGAAAGCTGATCTAAGCCAAAATGCTCTTGAAGCAACCGACTTTCTTAAAGCCATGTCGCATGACGGCCGTCTGAAGATTTTGTGCCTGCTTCTTCATGGTGAGAAATCAGTCGGAGAGATTGAAGAGGCTTTCAGCATGCGGCAGGCCGCTGCCTCGCAGCAGTTGTCTCGGCTTCGTCTCTCTGGGCTGATCGGCGCTCGGCGCGACGGGAAGAACATCTACTACAGGGTAATCGACCAACGAGTATTGGAGATTGTTGCTGTGCTCTACGAGCTATTCTGTGACGAAGTGGGTCAACAATAAGCAGCCAATAGAATGGCAAGGTGCCTTTTGAAACAAGGGGTGAGAAGTCGGTGCCGGGGCAATAGAGAAATTCGTTTAGTACTTTTCCGTCTGTTACCAGGCGGCCGGAAGTTGGCATTCTCCAGGTGATGAGATTTCAAAATTTGGGCGCGAGCCCTTTGACTAATTTCATCTGACTACATCAAATACAATATGCTACCGCCAACTGCCACAAAAACGATTGACCATGTCCGCCAACGGTCAAGCGGTCCGCCGGCCCCTGCCCTGCGCCGCCAGAGCCTAGCGACCAATCCCTTTTTCTCGGCTAAGTCTTGCAGAGATGTGACAAGGGTTATGCCGTTGCTGTGCGTCCAGATGGTTGGCCTCATGACAGCTCGCGCACAATGAAATCACAGTCTCGGTGGACATGCCGGTTTCATAGTCAAAACAGTACTCTTGCCCACAGACTTCCAGCACTTCTCCGCGCTTGGCCAATTGCGAAGCTGTCACCCCGCAGTGATCACAAATCCCGGCTGAGAGCGCCAATTTTAGTTCAGACAGTTCCACTGTCTTCTGAAAATTACATACTCTGTCACTCATAACCGCTTCAAGATTTCACAAAAGGGTGAAGAGGAAAAGTTTGTGAAACAAGAATTCAAGGTATTGTGACTTAGCCCAACGCCTCAGAGGTTTGGCTCTAGCCAATAGATTTTTCCACGCCAGAAAATTGGCCGCGCATAGAAGGTCCGGCTGTGTATTGAAGCGTGCGCACGGGTAGGTAGGGAAGTCTTCAGCTATCATCCAGATCAGACATCACAATTGTGGCGTCGGCAAATCTTGGTGCTTGCTTTGTCCAACTAGCAAACCAGTTCTTGGCCTTCGGTTCGATAATGCGGTTCTGAAAAAATCCTGTGGAGAGAACATGCAGCCGGGGTATTTGAGAACTCCGGGCCTCGGATTGACGATGGTGCCTTCGCTGTGGCGTCGAACCATTCAATGCTTTTCCGGATTCCTTATGTCATTTGGAACACATCGCGTCGCGTGCCAAAGCATCAAAATAGAAAGCCGGTTTTTCCCTACATCGTGAAGCGTTCCATGTAGGGGCGAGCTTGTTGCGTGTTATTCATCCGTCACGCGAAACTCACCTGAGGCAGCATCCGTTGGGGGTTCGCCGAATTCGTCCGTGTTCAGACCTCTGCGAATGAGTTCTCGAATGGCGGCAGCCCTGGATGGCAGGCGGTTTTCAAACCGCCAATCATCGATTGCCTTGAGCTCTTCAAGATCAAGCATCAATTGGAGCTTTTCAGTCCGCTTCGGAGGTCGGGATTGATCTGACACGTTCTAAGCCTCAACTTACGTCACTTACTCCATTCATGTATGCCAGTGCTTTTCCATATCTACAACGACATTCGCAGGCGATGTTGGGTGCAGCGGTCAGTCATGCGATGGAAGAGCTATGTGGTAGGTGTGATACATACCTTAACCATATGTTTTTATTTGCATTTTTTGACCCACCACCTATCTTTACATCAACTGCAAAGCAAAAGAGGTGAAACATGACACAGCAAGTACTGAGACCCGAAGCGCAAGATGAATCCCATGATACGGGTATCGACAAGAATGCCTGGATCGCAAATGAGGTGACAGAAATCCTGTGTGACAGCATGCTGCTGATGGTAAAGACACAAGGGTGCCACTGGAACGTTGTTGGCCCCCTTTTCCTGCCGATCCACGAGCTGACGGAGCGACAGTATCGCGACCTGTTTGAGGCAATCGATACACTTGCGGAGCGTATACGAGCACTAGGCCACGTGGCGCCGATATCGTTCACCGACATGGTCAGCCAGGCCAAACTGACCGAAGAAGAGACCATCAAGGACGCGCACGGGATGATCAAGCAACTGATCACCGACAACGAAACGGTTGCACGCAAACTACGCGAAACGGCAACGCTCGCATCGCGTCACGGTGATGGTGCAACCGAGGATCTGATGAACACAAGAATGGCAAAACACGAAGAAGCTGTTTGGATGCTCAAAGCCATTGTTGCGACCTGACCGCTCGTCGCCAGAAGCCAGGTTGATCGGAATGAAGGAAAGGAAGCGATATGACGCGCGTTGGTTATGAGAAGAAAGCTAAATTGCAGCTGGATGCCTGGAACGCCCAAATTGACGTGCTGAAGGCAAAGCTGCATGCAGCCGAGGCAGATGCAAAGAAAGAGTACCAGGACCACCTTAATGCGCTTTATTCAGCAAAGAGTGAAGCGGAGGCCAAGCTGGAAAAGCTAAAGACAACCAGCGATGAGGCCTGGGAGGATGTACGTGACGGCTACGAAAAAGCCTGGGACGAGATGCAATCTGCGCTGAAAAAAGCGGCCAGCCGTTTGTCGTAGTTGTCAGTATCTACCTAAAGCGCTGCTGGTTTACCGAGCGCCAAAGATGAGCGTGCCAGTTTTCGCGAGCCCGCCAGGCGGGATACGGCAGTACGATGGCGCGGTTGGTTTCTTGCACGGTGTAACGTGCTCAATGAACTTGTTGGAGAATTGAAATGAACTGGGACCAAATCCAAGGTCAATGGAAACAACTAAAAGGCAGTGTTCAAGCCAAATGGGCTGAACTCACTGAGGACGATCTCGAAAAGGTCAAAGGTGATCGGGACAAACTGGAAGGCATACTTCAGGAGAAGTACGGCAAATCGAAAGAAGAGGTCCGGCGCGAGGTCGATGATTTCTTCTCTTCGGATTGAGGCGTTTATTCCGGGCAATGGTTGTCGGCGCCTTCTGAACAATTTGTCGTGCGACACACGTAAAGCGGGGTATGTCCGCCTAAAATTCCAGCGAAAGTACATGAAATCGGAGGTCACCATGCGGACATCTGGAGAAATCGTGAAGTATTTTCGCGGGTTTCTGACAATCCCCGCCGTGATAAGTCTTTCCGGGCTTGCGGTGGCGTGGGTTGTTTTTCTTCTTGAGCAGGCGCTCGTGCGCTGGGGGTGGGTTGTACCATCTGTGTTTGCCGTTCCTCAGAACACCGCAAGCAACGTTCTAGGGGTGATTGCCACCGCTTCAATGTCGGCGTTGGTCATGGTTTATTCCATTGTACTCTTGGTCTACACGTTGGCGGCTGGATCCATAGGACCAAGGCTCTTGCAGCGTTTCAGTGAAGATCGTGTGAACCAAACTGCAGTCGGCTCACTTGGCGCCACGTTTCTGTACAGTATTCTGGTGCTGTGGTTGATGCGCGACGACACATCGGTCAATTTGGCCGCCAGTGTTAGTCTTCTCTACGCAATCGTTTCGGTTCTGATGCTGCTGTTGTTTGTTCACACAGTATCCACACGGGTCACGATTGATCAGGAGGCCGCCAGGATATCAAAGGCTCTGGACCTCCAGATCGATGAAGCACTTAAAGACAGCGCGGACTTGCACGCATCCAACGTTGTCCCCTGGGAGGGAGCGTCACACCAAATCTTGTCGTCTGGCACGGGTTACCTGGACTTCATTAATGCTGCTGAATTGGTGAAAACAGCCCAGGACGCAAACGCTGTTATTGTTTTCGAGGTCCAGCCCGGCGACTTTCTGGTGCCGAGCGATACTCTGGCGACCGTCCACGGTGATGCTGGTGAAGATTTTTCCGATCTGGTGCTGGCGGCAGCTCCACTCGCAGCCGCACGGGATCCAAATGGTGACATTCGGTTTTCTGTACACCTGCTTGTCGAAATCGCACTTCGGGCTTTATCGCCGGGCGTCAACGACACCTTTACCGCAATTGTGTGTATTGACAGGCTGTCAGCTTCTTTGGCACGCGCCTGGTCGTCTGACCTGTGCACCGGTGTTTACAGAGATGACGCGGGTGCCGTTCGTCTGGTTTACCCGTCCATCACAGCAAAGTCTTTGTTTCGTGACTCGTTTCCACCCCTAAGACGCGCAGCCCGAGGCAATGGGCTCGTCACCGAGGCAATCATCAGGGCTCTGAAACGTTTGGCCAACGCTGCTCCCGGTGAAGATTTGGATGCCATCACTTTCGAACTAACGGCCATTTCGGATGAAACAAAGAGCAGCAGCATGCTTGATCGCGAAATTGAGCAGGTTTGTGAACACGTGGACGCTGCGCTTGCGACAGTGGCAAAGAACGGCAGCAAAAACGGCGCTGAGTAGCAAAGTTCTCAGGGAAATCAGGTCCGTGCTCGTCAAAACGAAACCAAACTGAGCCATTTAGTCTTAAGCAGCTCAACGGCTGTCAGGATCACCCTGCCCTGAAGGCCTTAACGTCGAAATTGCTTTCGGGGACGCATATCTCCGCGGC
Source organism: Ruegeria sp. R13_0 (assembly GCF_017743995.1). Lineage (GTDB taxonomy): Bacteria > Pseudomonadota > Alphaproteobacteria > Rhodobacterales > Rhodobacteraceae > Ruegeria. The sequence continues at coordinate 300,865 of NZ_JAGHRB010000003.1, forward strand.
ATCACAGTTCACAGGCGGCCCGAGACAAATTACATTCGGTTTTGAACAACAACAGTGAAAGGCGCGCATCAGATGGCACGACAGCTCCCGCACGAAGGTGATGGAAAGTATCTGGTATACGCTGGCACCGGCACTGATCTGATTTTCAATCACGGGGTTGAACTGCCCGGATTTGCGTCCTTTCCATTGCTGGAAAAGCCCGAAACCCGGACAATTTTGGCCGGACAGATGCGCGATCTTGTCGACCTGGCCAAGGAAATGAATATTGGATGTATTCTTGATGCACCCACCTGGATGGCGAATGTCGACCGCGCTGCGCCCCTGGGATATGATGCAGAGCGGCTCATAGATGTAAACAAGGATGCTGTAAGTTTGATGGAAGATGTGCGTCGGGCAGCCGGTCGCGATGATATCCTGGTCTCGGCCTGTATTGGCCCGCGCTATGACCCATATGCAGACGTTTCGCCGATATCTGTCGAAGATGCCCGACATTATCACAGAGCCCAGCTGGACAGTCTAAAAGAGACAAGCGTCGATCTGGTCACTGCTTACACATTCAACCGCCCCAGCGAAGCTGCGGGCTGTATACTCGCGGCAAAAGATGTTGAGCTGCAGATCATAATGTCTCTGGTGGTAGAGACCGACGGGTGCCTGGCAGACGGTACCAAACTCGTTGACGCCATCGATCAGATCGACACGGCAACCAACTCAGCTGCATTGTTCTTCATGGTCAACTGCGCTCACCCTACCCATTTCGCGGGAGCAATCGACAACCACCCGCGAATTCGAGGGATTGTAGCAAACGCATCGAGTTGCTCCCATGCAGAGCTCGACGAAGCGGAGGAATTGGACGAAGGCGACCCTCACCAACTTGGTAAGCAGATGGCCGAAGTTATGCGGAACAATCCATCGATCCAGGTTTTTGGAGGGTGCTGCGGTACCGATATGCGCCACTTGAGGTCTATGGCACGAGCAATAGACCACCCAACTTAAGTCACGTCTTTATGCTGACAAATTCCACGGTGGCGCGTCGGGCTGCCATCAGCCGCGGATCGCGTTAGGGCAACCACTCCGATCGGTGGGTGCGAATATAATCTGCCGTGCGAAACACCAACGCAGCCAGTGTTGCCGTCGGGTTGACCGCGCCAGGCGTGGGAAACAGGCTCGCGCCAGCGACAAACAGATTGTCCACCTCATGCACCTGCCCAAAGGAATTCGTGACAGACGCGGAGGCATCATCACCCATGATTGTGCCGCCCATCATGTGCATCGGGTTTCGCGGGCCCGCCCAGGCGTCGGTTGTCCCAGCCGCCTTGAAGATGCGCAGGCCTTCTTCCTTGGCCAGTTTCGATCTAGTCGCATTTGCATGCGGAAGCGAATTGATCACATGCGCCTGCGGCAACCCATATCGATCCCGTTTTGACGGGTCGAGCGTGATGCGGTTTTCCGGAATACTGTCCTCTTCGCATAGCACCGTCATGTTGCCATAGTGCCGGCTGGCGTTACGCAGATAGTCATCTAAGGCTTCGCCATATAGCTCGGGTTTGGCCAGAGCGGTTCCCAACAGATCGTTGGGTTTTGCAGCCTGCCCGACAAGCCAGGCGCGGCTGCCAAAGGCACCTTTTGCCGGTTGCTTGTCCTCATAGCCATCCAGGCAGAGCGTATTGGCCCCGGACACACCCAAATGCGGTTCCGTTTCCTGCGAGAAAAGCCCGTGGATGGTCGTAAGCGCATGGGACGTGAAATAGCGCCCCAATGTCTTGCTGCCATTGCCCAGCCCATCGGGATGTTTGTCGCTGGTCGACAACAGCAGCAGCCGTGCATTCCAAATCGTATGACAGGCCGAGATGACAATGTCGGCAGGTTGCAGGTTTTCTCGGCCCTGTTCATCAAGATACAGAACCCCGGTTGCCTTAGACCCCGAAGGGTCTGTTTCAATCCGTGCCACATAGGCGTTGTGGCGTAGTTCAACCCCTGCTTTTCGGGCCCGTGGCCATTGCAGAACCAAGGGGTTTGTCAAAGCCCCAATCGGACATCCCGCATCGCACCAGCCATCAAGCAGACAACCCGCTCTCCCGGCATACGGGGCGGAGTTTATCGCCAGAGTATTTGTCGTGAGTTCCAATCCTTCTGCATCAAACCCGGGTTTGATTGCTGATGACTGTTTGGACATGGAAGTGGCGGGCATGGGATAAGCTTCGCCGGACGGTGCATTGGAGTCATCGTTGCCCGAAACGCCGAAATAGGACTGCGCGTGGTCATACCATGGCCGTAAATCATCATACCCGATGGGCCAGTCCAGACTGCGCCCGAACAAAGACCTGACTCGAAAATCGTCCGGATGCAGCCGGTACCAGTTGGCATACCAATGCAATCCCGCACCGCCGGTCCCCCACCCCATGGCAAAGTTCGCAGCTCCCACAAGGTCACCTGTTTCCAGAACCTCCGGGCCGGCCCACCTGAGCCGCCGGGACCAGATTTGCGAGCTGATCATATCCGAGAGCTTTCGCTCTGGCCCGGCCTCCAGAACCAGCACGTTGAATGCCGCCTCGCCCAATTCGGCCGCCATTGTGCTGCCGGCAATGCCGGAGCCGATGATGACAACTTCGACCTTATCGTGTGAGATTTGGGACATTGGTTCTCTGTGTTTCGGGTCTCTCCTCGAGCAGCAGATTTGCTACCACGGCCGGGGCGGCGGAATATGCGCGAGATAAGGGATGTTCAGGTCCGCAAATCCTGCCTGCGTGCCATAAACAACATCCACCGCGTCGCTGCGCGAAATGAAATAGAAGAAATTCGGATTTGGGTTGGTCCAGACCTGCATCTTAGAGGCTATCGCAGCCTCAACCAATTCCAGTCTCTGATCGGCATTCGCCCGCGCAAAAGACAAGCCAAACCGATGCTGGCATTCTTTTTCAATGCCCGAGATTCCATTGCGGTAAAATCCTGCCATGTCGCTGGCATCGAGGTATCTGAGAAGTAACAGGGACGCGGCCTGATCTCCTGCGAGGTTTTCGTCGACAAACCTGGCGACCCCGGCCTGGCCTGCGCCGGAAACAATGATCGCGCACCAGGCCCCCAGAGTCTCAGCCTCGGTTGTTGTGAGTGTCTTGTAGCTTTCGTTCTCGACGGTCTTTGCCTCCGCGTTTCGGGAAAGGCTGCGCATTATGAAGGACGTCCAGAATGTGGTCGGGATCACACGAGTCAAAAAGTGGCGTCTTCCAATCATGCGGACTGTCTCCACCGATCATAAGCAGAAAGCCTGATCATCGGACTGGATACACCTTATCAGTTTTCAGCCCAACCGTCATGCACGCCAAACTACCGACGAAACCCAAACTCGGTGACAAAGAATCCAGGGTTCATTCCGCTGAACAGGTCGCGTAGCTTTTCAAGTTCAGCCGCAGGACCATGCAATTCGGCACCGGTGATACTGACCAGTTCCTGCGTGCTTTCAAAAATGTGGCTTCCCAATTCCATATGGCGGATTACTGCATCTGCGCTGTCATAATCTTCACGGGACACGACCGATCCATCGGCACCGAAACTGTAGGCTGACGCCAAGTGGCCAGGTTCCTGTTTGCGCAATTCAATCATTTCTGCGCAGTTTTTTCGAAATGCTGCTGCATGGGTTTCTGGAATCGTCATGTAGCCGACGACAGTGACAATCTGCGGGACGGACACGATAATTTCTCCTACAATTTGATTTTGAATACGCCACAAGAATAAGTGTTTTCCGACCATAGGCAAAATGGTGGTGGGTCGCCGAGTTCGGACACCGAGGAACATAGATGTTTTTGTCTTTGAGAAAAATCGTACATGCATAACAAAAACATTCAGAACTGGTTGCCACCTTACTCCCAATCTCTGGGGCTCGAACTGGTGTCCGTTTCAGTGGAAGAGGTGGTGGCGAAACTGGTCGTCCGAGAAGACATGGGCAACCGAAACGGGGTGATGCATGGTGGCGCAATCATGGGGGCAGCAGACTCCATCGGAGGCGTTGCTGCGGCTGTGAACCTGGATAAAGGTGCCAGTACAACAACCCTGGAGAGTAAGACGAACTTCATTCGATCGGTACAGATTGGCGATGAGATCACGTTGACCTGCATTCCCCTGCATCGCGGTCGAAAAACGATGATTTGGCAGACCACGATTACCCGGCCTGATGGTCGTACAGCAGCGATTGTGACCCAAACACAGCTCACTCTGGATTGGAACGGATAAACCACCAGGTTTAAAGCTGGCTGAGCTTGCAATCGGCAGCCATAACCTGAGCTTGTTTCAAGGCTTTTTGCGGAACGTGGTCGTGAGAAAAGTGCCAGAATTGTTTCTTTCTCATCCCTTCCAAAACGCGCTCCGCTACAGCTTCAGGGTCCATACCGTCCTTCACAACCTGAGCCACTTGCTTCTGAAACGTTCTGGTTTCCTCAGATATCGGCGCGTCTCTTTCAGCCGCGACGGGACGTTCCCCATCGACAAGATGAGTGTGTGTCGCGCCGGGACAAAGAACTGAGGCAGATACACTGGATCCAGAAGCCCGTAAGTCTCGTTCAAGCGATTGCATCAATCCGACAACTGCAAACTTCGACGTGTTATACGCGGCCAAAAAGGGCACCCATAAAGGCCTGACTCGGATGCAGTCGCGTAGACATGACCTTCGTTCTGAGCCTCAAAAAGGGGCAAAAAGACATGTACACCGTGAATAACGCCCCACAGATTGACGGACAAAACCCACTCCCATTCCTCGATAGTTGTCTCCTGCGTCGCAGCAAACGGACCCACCCCGGCGTTGTTGCACAGTAGGTGGACTGCGCCGAATGCACGGATTGTTTCGTCTGCCGTAAGCCGAACATCTTCAAGGTTCGAAACATCCGCTTCTACAATGATTGAGCTGCCCATCAATAAGGACGCCGTTTCTTCCAATGGAGGCGTGTGATGTCCTACCAGAACGAGGTTCATTCCCGCTTTAGATAGAACCCGAGCCAGACCGCGACCAATTCCGCTGCCTGCTCCTGTCACAACCGCAGTTTTTCCCAAGGTTTCCATCTGGACCGCTTTTCAATTGAAATGTGGCTGTTCCCCACAATATGCGGCGTGGCTTACTCTTGCCAAGTAACACTCCGTCTGATCGCAAAGAAGGGCCCTTATCAACGAAGTTCTTCATCGGGTGGATCTGATGCGAAGAGACCTGCAATTCATAGAAATTCATCTGACCTGACGTGTAAGCGGCCAGTTCTTTGAATTGTTGAAAGGGACAGAGTCGCACGGAACGCCATCCAGTACTGCGTCTGTTGTGGTGATGAACCAGAAACCATACGCTGGTCGCCTAACTTCCCAGACGGAAAAGATGGATGGAGGCAGCATGGCCAAACCGATTGAAGGTGGATGCTACTGTGGTGAGGTTCGATATCGGATCACCGGTGATCCAGTGATTCAACTCGTGTGTTTCTGTAGCGACTGCCTGTCTATGACCGGCACAGATGGATACGCTGGATATATGGTTGACTCCGATGATCTGCAGCTTCTGAAGGGTGAACCATCAACGTTTGAGAAAATCTCTGAAGAAGGCCGCCCCGTCATCAAGCATTTTTGCGGCACCTGCGGGTCAAACCTGTGGGGCGTGACCTCTTTCGGACTGACCAGCATCGCCGCCGGTACGCTGGACGATCCCAGTTTGTTCAGACCAACAAAGAAGGTATTCGTGAAAGATGCCCCTGACTGGGCTCGGGTGCCGCATAAATTGGAAGAAATGTAGCTGTAATCGCAAATAGCGTCTCTGACGAGACATTGAGCCACGCCAACTCCTGCCGTGTCGCAACCCGTCGACCCTCATGTTCGCCGCGATGCATCGGGCGAATTTCCGCAACAGCGCATCAAATCTGGACGACGTTGAACAAAGCCCCCATGGGATCGTGAACCAGTGCGCTCGCATAGGTGTTCTGAGTGTGCTGGTGTCGCGTGAGCACCAATCCTTCGCATCGCCTAACGCTTTTTAGGGCTTGTTCCAAAGAACTGACGCGTATGCCCGGGATCCATGCAGCAATGCCACTAAAAACTGAGCGATCCGATGTGCATTTCGCCAACACATCTCCTTCAAATCTGATCGCTCTTTGTGATGAAGAAGCGTCATCAATTGACGAGATGCACCAGCCAAACAATTCTCGATAGAACTGGGCCGGAATATCTCCGCTGCGGGTCAGGTAGTGTTCCAGCGCGAACTGACGCATTGGGACGGGAAAGTCGTGTCGCGACACTGAAATTCCGAGGTATGCTCCAAGTGGATCGCTAAGCAGGCAATTGCGGCCAACCCCTGGGACCTCAAAGGGTGGCTTGATCACGGCTCCACCAAGCGATTTTGCCAGTTTTGCTGTCTGATCTACATCTTCGACTTCAATATAGGGAATCCACCCTTCAAAGCGCACCAGGTTTTGAGAAACGATGCCAGCCCCTGCTTCGCCATCGAGAATTGCGAGGGTAAAATCCTTGCTCCCTCCGCCCCATGCGAAATCCGTCGCGTGTTCAATGCTGTAGGTCCAGCCTGCCAAGCTTCGATAGAAAGACCTGGATGCATCTTCCTCGGGCGTGAACAGATCGTGCCAAACAATCCGACCCAGCTTTTCTTTGACCACGGCGACCTCATCCAAAGTGCTTATGCCCGAGCATATCGCCCGCTTACGGCTGTGGTTTTGATACGGATCAACCCCGTGCGGATCTGATCCGCTGGCTACGGGCTGGCCTTCATCGGCAGTATCGGTCCCCAAGGAGTTTGGCGGACCGGGCCAAATGCAGTGAAACCAGCCTTTTTGTACGCAGCAATCGCACGCGCATTTTTCGGATGGGGATCGGTGGCGACAACCGGTGCGCCCCGAGCAAAGAGCCTGTTTACATGTTCTGAAATGAATGCCGGGCCGTGCCCGCGCCCAATCATGTCCGGTTCACCGATGAATTGATCGACCCCCCGAGATCCTGGCGGAAGTGAAAAGAAGTGATGATCTTCCCAACCATGGACAGTGTAATCTTGCATGTATGCAACCGGGTGCTGGTCAAGCGAAACGATCCATCGTTCAACGCGCGCATCTACCAATTCATCATCCGTGTTTGGCTCATCAGAATCCCACCACTCGCGAACATGTGGATATGATCGCCATTTCGACATCATCTCAAAATCTGCCGATGTCATCTTGCGAAACGTATAGCGATTGGAAGAACTCATGGCGAATAGTAGCAGAACTTATATCAGATGGATGGCGCAGTCTGCCATTTGACTAAGAAATGGCTCTGAACCTTAGTCGCCAACGGACCACTTCCCTGACACTTACCGCGAGTGCAAAACTTCGTAGTAAGCAAGCGCGCGTCTAGAGTAACAAAGGGTATTACCTTGGACTCGAGGGATGTTTGCGTTGAAATATCCAGCTAACCTTCCCCAAAAGAGAGTGACAACAAGTCAGCCTTTAAAAGCTGTGTGTCGTTTCTTCCGAGTAGGACATCAATGTCGTCATGGGTTCTTCGCCAAACCGGAACGGCCCGAACCAGCAGGTCCCGGCCTGCGTCCGACAGATCGACGCGCCTGCTGCGCTTGTCGCTGCTGTCCGGTTGCATTTTCAGAAGCCCCCGCCGCTCCAGAGGTTTCAAATTTGCGGTGAGGGTTGTGCGATCCATTGCAAGGAACTTCGCCAATTCGCCAAGTCTCGGTGCCCCCGGGCGATTCAATGCCATCAAAAGCGAGTACTGACCGTGGGTCAAACCCAGCGGTCTCAGAGCTTCATCAAACCTCCTGGCAATAGACCGTGCGGCGCGTTGAAGGTGCAGACAGAGGCACCGATCCCGAACCTCATGCGTAACTTCAATAGGCAAGTCGTCTCTCATACGGCTTCATTACGTTGACATCAACGTATTTGTCAATATTGTGGACGGTAAATCAGCGATTCCTGAATTGATACGCCATGAGCATGTTCACCAAATTGCCTGAGAAGAAATTAAGCCGCTTGAATTGGTCGAGCTTGGAACGCGCTCAAACGCTGGCATGGGATAATCGCAGCATTGCGTATCCAATCGGGACGTATGCTCCAAGACACATAGGTGATGCGTAATGCAAAAGGTCCGCACCTGCCTTTGGTTTGAAAGTGGCGGCGCGGACGCAGCGAATTTCTACGTTTCATTACTGCCTGACAGCCGCATGGAAACGGTTTTGGCTCCAGACGCTGGCGAGCCGGTGATGGTTGATTTCACCCTCGCGGGTGCGCCCTACCAAATCCTGAATGGTGGTCCTCACTTTAAGCTGACCGAGGCCGCTTCGATTACTGTTCTCGCAAAGGATCAGGATGAAATCGACCGTCTCTGGGCGGCGCTGACCTCGGATGGAGGTGAGGAAGCTCAGTGTGGTTGGCTCAAAGATCGTTGGGGCGTGTCCTGGCAAATCTATCCGCAAGTACTGCTTGATATGCAGGCTGCCAAAGACCAGGCCGCTGCAGAGCGAGCGCGCCAAGCGATGTACAAGATGAACAAAATCGACATTTCTGAGCTGGAAGCCGCATTTGCAGGATCGTAAATCAAGGAGTTTGGTATGACCTATATTACTGTTGCAGCCTATGCAGTCCCCACGGCGAACAAGGATGTCTTCATTGCACATTCAAAAGAAGTGACGCCTTTGTTCAAAAAGCATGGCGCACTCGCCGCCGTGGATGCTTGGGGCGACGATGTTCCGGACGGCAAGGTCACGTCATTCCCAATGGCTGTGAAGTGCGAACCGGATGAAACCGTCGCCTATTCGCACGTCATATGGCCGGACAAGGAGACCCACGACGCAAACATGGAAAAGGTCATGTCCGAGATGCAGGAGTCCATGGAGAACAATCCAATGCCCTTTGATGGCAAACGCATGATTTTTGCGAGTTTCCAATCACTGGTCGAGGTCTAGCGGGCAGCAAGCGGCCTGTTCAGGCAACGTGGAGGGCGAGCAATGTCCGGCTCAGAAACAACAGTTCTTATTGGCACAACAAAGGGCGCTTTTTTGCTCCGGCGCGATGTTTCAGAAGGCTCATGGGTAACGGATGGTCCGTACTGCGACGGATGGCCCATCAATCATTTTGCAAGTGATCCGGACACGGGAACGATCTGGGCTGGCGGCGGCGGCGACTGGAATGGCGCAGGCGTCTGGCGCTCAGACGATGGCGGCCAAACGTGGAATGTCACGCGGCTCAGCAAGGGTGAGATGGACAATTGGGCCGCCAATGATCCAGATTTCGCCGAAATGATTGGCTGGACAAACGAACCGCTCCCATTTGGTGATGAGTTCTCGCAAGTTTGGTCTTTGCACTATACAGATGGGACGCTCTATGCCGGAACCAAGCCTGCCAACCTGCTGAAAAGCTCGGACGGCGGAGAGACATGGGAAAACCTACGCAGCCTGAGCGAACATGAGTCAGTCGACAGCTGGAACCCGGGCGCAGCTGGACTAACATTGCACACTATTGTTTCGGATCCTCAAAACCCCCAGAAAATTTGGGTTGGCATATCGGCTGCTGGTGTCTTTGCATCTGAGGACGGTGGCCAAACTTGGGAACGGCGTAACAGGTTATCAAACATACAAGACTGCGAGCACCACGATCATCCCGCAGCGCCTCGTGATGGCGAGACCGGACACTGTGTGCACAACATGATGCGCGCGAACGGGGCTGAGGATTTACTTTATCAGCAAAACCACCATGGTGTCTGGCGCTCATCTGATGGCGGCCGCAGTTGGGACAACATATCGGATGGTCTTCCTTCAACGTTCGGCTTTCCAATACGCGTGCATCCGCGTGACCCCAAAACAATCTGGACCCTGCCACTCAACGGAGATTCAGTGGGCCGATATCCGCCAAACGCGGCAGCTGCAGTATGGCGATCCCGAGATGGCGGTGAGACGTGGGAGGCACAGCGAAAAGGGCTTCCCCAGACGGGTTGCTTCTTTACCGTCCTGCGTCAGGCATTGGCGGGCGATACGAGTGATCCGCCTGGGATCTATTTTGGCACAAACAGTGGTTCAGTTTTTGCCAGCCATGACGAAGGTGATAGCTGGAGTGAGATTTCCCGCCATTTACCCACAATTCTGGGCGTGGAGGTTCTGGACCAATAGTGCCGGCCTGTTGCAGTCACTCCCACTCCATCCCAAATGCCAACAGCGCAGCCCGCATAACGGGCAAAAACGAGTGACTTAAGATCCAAGAACTTCGCGGGGAACAGTAAATGTACCATCCTGAAACCGCTCGTAGTTGAATTGAAGGCGATGAGCATCAGGGCGTAGAGTTGCGTCAAACCTGATCCAAAGTTTGCGACACAAAAGACGTGCGAATTATTCAACTTCGTTACAGAGTTGATGACACAGCAGCCTTTTGTTCTTCCGTCAATTGCTCGGCGTCATCCAGACCCGGTATCGCAACGCGAACCTCGCGGCGGGCAAAGTCGATGCCGTTTTCCTTGAAGGCGGCCTTTACCCGGTTGAAGATTTCCTTGCGCAGCGTGAACTGCTTGCCCGGTTTGGCCATGAACTTGCCGCGGATGATCATGCCGACATCGTCAAAGTCGAATACACCCTGCGACTTGAAGGGCTGCAGGAAGCCATCCTTATGAGTCTCGTCCTCCATCATCTCGGCGCCGATCTTCTTGAAAATCTTCTTGACCTTGTTGGGGTCGGTGTCGAAGGGCACGGTGAATTTCAGCTTCATGATGACCCAGTCACGGCTGTAATTGGTCAGTTTCTGAATCTCACCATAAGGAATTGTGTGCACCGGTCCGCGATGGTGGCGCAGTTGCATGGAGCGGATCGAGATCTTTTCGACCGTTCCGGTGGTGCCGCCGACGTCGACGTATTCGCCGACGCGGAACGCATCGTCGATCAGGAAGAAAATCCCACCGACGATGTCCGAAACCAGCTTTTGCGCACCAAAACCGATGGCCAGACCCAAGATACCGGCACCAGCCAGCAGCGGTGTGATATCCAGACCCAGGGCCCCCAGGGCGAGCAGAATAAAGATCACCGCGATGGCGACCTGCGCCGTGACGCGCAGTAGCGGCAGGACGGTGGCCAGGCGCGACCCGCCGGAACCGCCGCCTTCACCGGCTTCTTCGTCCGGGCTTTGATCTGCGGTCATCTCTTTTGCCAGGCGGCGGTTGATCCAGAGCGAGACGATCTCATTCAGAATATAACCGACAGCGATGATGATGAAGAACTGGATCAGGCGGCTGCCTTCTTCCTGTCCTCCGCCTGCGATTTCCTGCAGGTTCAGGTTCCAGGCTTTGGCGATCATCAGGATCACAAGAATACCCGCCAGGACGCGACCGATGCGAATGTAACTGCGCTTGGTCGACTTATACGCCTGCTCGGCCACAGGACCTTCGCCCAGCATCGGGGGCTGCAGATGGCGCACCAAGCCACGGATCAGCGTATCGAGCGCCGGAGCGATCAGCAGCCAGAACATGGTGGCAAAATGCGCCCCCTGAACAAGCAGCGCGCGCGACGCAGGATTGCGCTGTGCCACCAGAAATTCAACCAACAACCAGGTAGCAGCGGATACAGCGACCGCAAAGTAGGGATAGTAATGCGCCACCTCTTTGTCGAATTTGGTGTGGTCGGGGTCGGTGCCCAGCATCATCTGTGACAGACCTTCGCGCGCTTTCCACGCGATGACACCGATATAGATGTGGATCGCGGCATTCAGCCAGAAGCCAATGCGGGTCTCATCCCCGGTGACGCCGTTCAGCCCGTTGAAGTGAAGCAGGAACAGTGTAAACCCGATGAGGATCAGCAGGCCGATCAGATTGCGGTGCAGAAACTTTGCCCAACGATCCTCGATATTGACCAGTCGGAAGTGAGGTTTGTTCGGCGCCAGTACAAAGCGCGACGTGGCTGCCCCCAGTCGAGGCACCCAGATCAGATAGAACACGAATGGGGCAGCGTAGGTAATCTGCTCGGGTGTCAGCAAGGCACGCCCAACAGCACGGATCACCACATAGAATACGATCAACCCAGCGATTTCGTGGCAGAAACGGACGAACAAATATCTGACGGCCCCCCAAAGATCGTTTTCATCCGCATGATCCGGCAGGCTGCGCCATTTGCGCGTCAGCAGACCAAAGAGTTTCTCGGCAATGAAGCCCACCACCAACACGCTGAAAACAAGACCGATCAGCACAAGTGCGCCGCTGAAGGTGAACGTGCCTACAAAATTGGTAAAGGCCTTGGCCTGCGCACTGAAGATATTTGGAACAGTTGTTATGACATGGGTCCAGGACGCAACCATTTCGGCCCAGATTTCGTTCAGCTCGGTGATCGGGTCTTCCCGGTCTTCGGCGGCGGCTGCGTTTTGTTCAGCGACGGCATCCAGTCGTTCCAGCAGGATGGAACGCACCTGATCATCAGACATGCGCGCAACCAGGTCATCGACTTGTTCGGGCGTCAGGTCTTCGGGAATTGCAACCGTCGCAGGTGAATCCGTTGATGACGTGGTGGGCACCTGTGCGTGCAATGGCCCGACCAAAAGCAAGAAGCAAATCAGGGTAACACTAGAGAATAGCCGAAACATGTGTCCCACTTTGTCTATGAGTTGGGATTGAAAAGCTGGCCGTATCTGGTCAGGCTTGAACATCCAGAACCTGACCAGATCGACGATCTTACGCCATAGCATTCCAACGACCTGGAAAGCTGCATAGGCTTCAATGTAAACCACCACCCCGTTGGGCGTTTATTACAGTTTGCTCCAGCGGGTTGTATCCTTCGGGCACCGGGACAAGATTGACCTCTTCGGCGTATTCATCAAAGAACGCCTGCATTTCTGCGACGAGGTCCGGCATCTCTGCAGCCAGGTTGTTGATCTCGGACGGATCGGCGATGGTATCGTAGAGCTCCCATTCTCCTGTGCCTTTTGGCGGTGGATTTTGGGACAGCTTGTAGCGGCCTTTGAACACAGCACTGGAACCGGCCAGCTCGTAGCCGACCGGGTTGTCTTCATCGCGTACTGTATCGAGCGCACCTGTTAGGACCGGCACCATGCTGATTCCACTGGGTGGGTTGATCTCGCGACCGTTGTAGGTCGATCCTGGTGTCTCGACGCCTGCCAGCTCAAGCAGAGTTGGGACAACGTCCAGGACAAATGCGAAGCTTTCAACCTTCGTGCCTGCGGCAACCATTTCGGGATATCGCACGATCAACGGGACACGCAGGCCCCCTTCTGTCGAGAACGTTTTGTAGTAACTGGCCGGTGTCGCTGCAGCTGCTGCCCAACTCGGACCGTAGTCCGCGTAGACACCTTTCTGTCCCATCGACGAAAAATCGCCCTGGTAATCCTCCATCCATACAGTGTCATAGTTGGCCTCATACCACTCACGGTAGTCAGGTGAGAGTGTCAGTTGGTTAGGATCTGGGCCGTTGTCAGACAAAAACAGGATGACAGTGTTTTCCAGTTCGCCCTTTTCCTCCAGATAGGCGAAAATCTCTCCAATGTTTTCGTCCATGTTGTCTAGCATACCCGCATAGGTCTGCATCCGGCGGGCATGGAAAGCCTGCTCTTCGCTGGACAATGCATCCCAATCCTCAAGCCGCCAGGGGTCATAGCTGGTTTTGTCCATTGAAGCATCGAGCGCGACGTCCGGAGAGACAATGCCAAGTTCCACCTGGCGCGCTAGCCGTTTATCACGCAAATCGGTAAACCCACTGTCATAGACGCCGTCGTATTTATCGATGTAGGGCTTTGGGGCTTGGTGGGGATAGTGCACCGCTTGATAGCCCACCCAGGCCAGGAATGGCTTTCCGTCGTCTATGTTGCTGTCGATGTAGTCAATAATGGTGTCGGTGTAGTGCTCAGTCGAAAAGTAGTCTTCAGTGGGCAAAGACACGAGTTCGTTGTCTTCATAGTAATGAACGCGCTCGTAGAAAGGCGCGTAGGGCTGTTCGACCCAATTGTCGGCGCCGCTTTCGCCCAGCATGAAGGAGCGATCAAATCCACGCGCGTAGGCAATGGTATCCTCATCATGCCCCAGATGCCATTTCCCGGCCATATAAGTGTGGTAGCCGGCATCGCGCAGCAACGTGGCAACCGTCACAACGCTGTCGTTGAGGTGTCCTTCATAGCCTGGCTTTCCAAATTGGTTGTCGGCTTGGATCTCAAGCATGTTGCCCAGACCCGCAAGGTGGTTGTCGACACCACTGATGAGCATAGTTCGTGTGGGTGAACAGGATGCACCAACGTGGAAGTTGGTAAACACCATACCCTGTGCTGCGAGTTGGTCGATGTTTGGTGTCTCAATCTCGCTGCCAAATGCACCGACGTCCGAGAAACCCATGTCGTCGGCGATCAGGATCAGGAAATTGGGGCGTGTATCTTCTTGAGCAGCCGCGGCAGAAAAGCCAAGCGCCGCTAAAGCGGAATAAAGGGGAAGAAAACGTCTCATACTAAACTGACCTCAATTGCTGTTTTAGCCACACCTGCAGAAGCGCAGTACAGCTTATCGTTGCGTATAAGAGCTGTCGTTGCGATAGCTTGCACCCAAGGTTTCACTTTTCGGAACGAGTGTATAAACTTTTGAAATAGAGATTGCGGCCCAGATTGTCGCATGGAAACTCGCCACAGTATCCGTGGCCGCTGAAGGGCAACAATCATGATTGACACGAAGTTGGCCGTTGCCGTGAAAGCTCTCGCGCGATTGGGAGGATTTCGTGAAGCAGCCGCAGCTGCCGGGGTTTCGCCAGCCACGTTGTCTCGTCGGATTTCGCAAGCAGAGGACTATGCAGGAAAACGTCTATTCGAACGCAGCCGAAACGGAACAACTCCGACTGATGCGGGTCAAAAATTTCTTCAACTTCTGTCCAACTTGGACACGGCGGGAAATGCTTTTGAACGCGGCGTCGCGGCTTTGCGCAACGAAGGTGGAGACCTTCTTGCAATTGGGTGCGGGCCACTCACGACGCGAACCATTATTTCCCCCAGCCTCGAAAAACTCCTTTCTGAGATGCCGGAGCTGCGGGTCCGGATTGATGTGAGGGCCACCAAAGAGCCGCTCGAGGCTCTGCGCAGCGGCCGCATCGACATTGCCGTTTGCGACCTTACCCATACGCCGGACTTGAGTGACCTTGAGATCCAGGTAGCACACCGCAGGCCCGTTTCATTCTGGGCGCGACCAGAGCACACTATTCACGCAGAAGCACCGGTGTCTTTAGACAAACTCTTTCGACAGCCTCTGATGGCACCATTTTTGCATAAGCATTGGCGGGCAACGTTTGCGGAAATCCTCGGAGGTGATGCCCAGGCTTGGGAGCTTGCGGAGCGACTCCCTCAGATCGAGTGCGACGATTATGGGATGCTCATCGATTTGGCGTGCCGATGTGACATTGTCTGTGGCGGTATGCCCGACGCCTTTGCAGAACATGCAAAACTTGAACGCCTTAAACAGGTCGCCACTCAGACCGAAATTCAATGGAATATCTGCTTCGCGCGCCGAAGAAATCACAGCTTCGACTCCCTGGATGTTCTTTGGAGGATATTGGGAGAGGATTTCGGGGAGTAGGGCCACTAGCCTGATCAACTTCTGCGGGCAAGACTACACGGGCCGAAGCTAAGCCAACCTTCGCAAGGGTCACACCAATATGAAGCCCCGGAAACATGAAGTGTCTTTGCATACCTAAAAAAGAACGTCAGTTGGAAGCGCGCTTGTATATTTCAAACGACGAAATGCGTGACTTCTTCTGAAAACGATCACCTTCCCCCAAGCGCTGCCGGTCAATTGGCTTGGCAAGCGCTAGCCAACGCGTTGTGTGGCCGGTTCTCGGAATTCTGGTCACAGTCTTTGAAGAATATAGCCGCCAAATGGTTGTTCTGGACTTGTATCCATTAACAAAAAACTGGACTACGCGGTTACATTTGCCGTGCCGGTACTGAATTTTGCAGCCGGCCCGCCGAATTGTTGGCCCGATATTAAACCCAATTCCAAAATCATGGTTGTCTACGATATTGTTTCCTCGGGTGAAGTGAGGGCTTTTACCTTAGGAAGCAAATTTGGCCTCGTTGCAATCCGCCGATACTTTCCTAATATGAAGATCAAATGAGCTAAAAGACGAACCAAGTTATAGACTCAGGTTACTCCGGAACGGCAGGGCCGCTCACATGAATCATGCTGGGGCGGCGCAGGCGCAAACGTTACAAAAGGTTTGAATGTTCAGTTGGAAATGTACACAACGCCTATGACAATGTGTGTTCCAATGTTGCCGAGCCAAAACCATCGACAAAGCCTGTCGAAATCAGCGAATGCAGCGTGTTGAGGTTGTTCGAAATACTTGAATCAAATCACGCCTACAACCTGACTCAGCTTCTTGCGTCCCGAAAATTTGATCGCGCCCGCAAGCGTCTGAACGGTGTGCCCGAGGCTACGCGCTCGGGGGAACGTCACCTATGAGTTCCGCTACCAGCTATGCTCTGGCGGCCTATTTTCTGGCACTTTTCGGCATTGCTATCTGGGCGAGATCAAAGCGTCGTGGAACAATCGAAAGCTACTATCTCGCTGACCGCGATATAGGCGTGTTTGCTCTGTCGG
Organism: Ruegeria sp. R13_0; assembly: GCF_017743995.1. GTDB lineage: Bacteria > Pseudomonadota > Alphaproteobacteria > Rhodobacterales > Rhodobacteraceae > Ruegeria. Next base: position 317,428 of record NZ_JAGHRB010000003.1, read on the forward strand.
CCACCCTCGTTGCCTCAGCGGTGAATGCTCTCGCGGTAACCGGAACCCCAGCCCTTTTCTACACTGGTGGTGTTCTGTTTTCTCAGATGTTTGTAGCGGTATTGGTGACGTCTGCACTTGTTTGGTCTTTTGGGCCAGAGATCGCCAAGAAAGGCCGCCAAGGTAGAATTGTCACCCAAGCGGAGTATTTCGGCCGTCACTATGCTTCCCGCAATGTTCAATTGTTTGCCGCCCTGCTGGGGCTTTTGTCGCTGATTCCGTTCCTTGCCGCGCAGATTGTCGGTGTCGGTAAGATTCTCGCCGGAGTTTCCGGCGGTCAGATCCCGTTTGAAGTTGGAGTGATGAGTTGTGCGTTCGCCATCGCGATCTACGTTTTCTTTGGTGGTGCAAGAGCCGTTGTCGCGAGTGATGTTCTGCAGGGCGTCATCATTCTCATATTCCTACTTGCCGCCGCTCTAATTCTGATCAATGCGCAAGGGGGGCTGTTTGAGGTGCTCACCCAAGTTAGCCTGTCAATGCCAGACAAGCTCGTTTTTTCCCCAGGCAATTTACCACCCTTTATAGATAACTGCCTGTCCTGGTCATTTGCGTTCTTTCTCTGGCCGCACATGTTCCAACGTCTGTTGATGGCGAGAAAGGAAACTCGAATCCGCCACGTCGCCGCCATTAGCTGTCTGTCCTATTCCGTCGTCGTTCTTTGCATCCTGGCTACCGCGATGGCTGCGACGGTGCACTTTGGCGATGTTCAAATCGATCCGGATCGCTTGGTACCTGCCGCGTTGAGTGCGCTATGGCCAGTCGGCGGAACTATTCTAATTGTCGCTATTCTTGCCCTCGCTATGAGTACGATTGACAGCATTGTTTTGACATCCGGATCAATCTTGTCGCGTGATTTTCTGTCACAACCGACGCAATCTGGCGAGGACGTTCGCAATAACGCAATTTCGCGAATTCTGATTTTGTTCGTTATGGCCCTGGCAATTTCGATTGCCATGACCGAGTTCGGTACGCGAACGATCGTTCCATTGGTCACATTAAGCGCGTCAGTTGCGACATTGGCGTTGTGGCCTTTGCTCGGTACAGTTTGGCCGAAAGCGAGTGCCATGGGGGTTATCATCACGCAAGTCGGCGGCCTATCGGCTATGATCTATGTTTTTGTAACTGGAAACAGTCCGTTTCAACCGCTTGGCTCGGCATCCACTGCGTTTATTGTCTCAGCAGCAGTGTTTTTGGCGACGACGCTGGTCTTTCCGCGGAAAAATTAGCAATTTGAAGGGTCACCGCAGCAGAGAATAACTTCCAGAATAGAACTTCGCGGCAACATCGTGGGACTAAGGGAGGTTCTGCGGCTTTTGAAGTGACCTAAAGTGTCCAACCACTAAGAACAGTTAGGCGGACAAAGGTTCCCGATACTGTTGCAGCAAGATCAACGTTAGCTGTTCAGTCGAAATGCGGAATTACTTGCGGCGCTGCGTAGCATTTTCCCGAAGCGTTCGTTTTAGTAGGACAATCAGGCTAGAAGCCATAACTATTCCTATCCGGCCGATTTCGCGGCCTGCACGGCCGCGCAGGAGACGGCGGCAAGTTCAAATTGCAGACGTTAACATATGGACCAAGTCTTCAGGCCTATCAATCATCACGTAGTGCCCGCATGGCATCGATATCGCCGTCCACCCCGACTGATGCTGATACCGCTCGAAAGATGGTTGGCCCAGCCCTGGACGCCAGCCAGTAGCATAGATGTAGGTCCGCATTAACTTTTTGGCCCCACCGCTCACCAGTTGCATCGGTTGCTCAAGTGTCTTCAGCGGTTGCGCGACATTTCGGCGGTCCACCCACGCACAATCTGATCCGTTCACCGAAAATGCCTCCGCCGGGTCTGGCGCGACTTTGCCATCGACGGCACTAGCACGAAGCCCTGCCGCGATGTCCGCAGGCAAAACGTCCAAGGCCGCCTGTCCGTCGCCCGGCACGAGCGCATCGAGGTACACCAGTGAGCGAATGAGCGTGTGCGCCCTATCCGCGACACCAGTGACAACCATGCCGCCATAGCTATGACCGCACAAAACAATGTCGGAGAGTTCTTCGCACGCGATTACCGCCAGGACATCCTCGATATGCATGGCCAGATCGGTTTCGTCACTGACGAGGTGAGCACGTTCACCCAAACCTGTCAATGTCGGGGTGAAAACATCGTGGCCTGCCCGGCGCAGAAGCGCGGCTACGCGCGCCCAGCACCATCCCCCTTGCCACGCTCCATGAACCAACACAAATGTCGCCATAACCCGCCCCCACTTCATCGATACTGCCACGACAGTAAATTCAACAGGGCCGTACCGTCCACAGCTTCGCTTGGTAGTTCAGCGCAAATTCTCTGCTCATAGTCGCTACTACGCTGGGCACGCCGCAAGAAGCGTCAGAAGACTCCGTTCCACTACTTTGCCGAACGCACGAGCATCTGCAAAAGAACACATCCGCGAGCCTACGCAGAGCGCGCCTTTCTGCGCGAATTGATAGCCCGCAAACCTGACGCCATACAAAGCGTCCTCGGGCTTACGGGTATGATGACCCAATACCCCTGCAATTTCATAAGGCCGTTGGGATGCAGCAACAGTAGCCGCCGGTGCAGGTGCAGCATCCTGTTGATCGGTCGATCCAGCTGGACCGAGGACATCCCAAACCGGGCCTTCATCACCAGGCTTTACAATTGTAGCATTCGGGACAAACCCGACTTTGGGCCAATGTCTGCTCCGAAACGAGTTGTTGCTTTCTTAATCTTTGCCCTGTATGAAACGCGCAACGCCGCGTGTGGATGACCAAATCAGCGGCAAAGTATTCTCGTCCGTGATCCCCAGATCGTTGTCTTGAATAGCTCCTTGAGAGCAACGAAATGACGGCGGCTATTTCATACGAGCTTCCAAATAGATTAGAGAGACCAAGTGCCGACTGCGGTGAACCGCGCACGGCACGAGACCAAACGCTTTTGACGACATTTGACACCCTCGGCCTTGCCGAGCCCATCCTGAAGGCCATCAAGGCTCAAGGATATTCGACCCCCACGCCCATTCAGGCCAAGGTCATTCCGCTGCTACAATCTGAGCGCGACGTGATTGGCATTGCCCAGACCGGCACGGGAAAAACCGCCTCATTCGTATTGCCCCTGTTGCACCGGATTGAGCGTGAGAAATCAAAACCAGCACCGAAACACTGCACAGCCCTGATCCTGACGCCCACGCGTGAGCTTGCGGCGCAGATCGTAGACAACATCCGTGCATACAGCCAGTTCAGCCGCATTTCCACGAACTTGGTCGTCGGAGGCGTGCGTCCCACCGGGCAGATCAAGGCCCTCAGTGTGGGCATAGACATCGTGGTGGCAACACCTGGACGCTTGCTCGACCACCTCGGCACAGGTGTCATCGACCTGTCCGCGACCAAAGCCATTGTGGTGGATGAGGCAGACCAGATGCTGGATCTGGGCTTTCTGCCCAGCATTCGCAAGATCATGGCCAAGCTGCCTAAAAAACGACTGACAGCGCTGCTTTCGGCAACAATGCCGGGGCAAATCAGAAAGCTTGCCGATGACTTCCTGAACGATCCGGCAGAGGTTCAGGTGGCGGCAGTTTCAAAGCCGATTGAACGGATCGCGCAGAGCGTCCGACATGTGGCCAAACAGGACAAACGCCGTGTTCTGGCAGATATCCTGTCGGACAAGGACGTGCATCGCGCGGTCGTGTTCACACGTACCAAACGCGGTGCCGATAACGTCTGCAAGCACCTGATTGCCGCCGGGATCAACTCCGCAGCCATTCACGGGAACAAAAGCCAGCCTCAGCGCGAACGCGCCATGGCGGGGTTCCGGTCAGGGGCAATCACTGTCCTTGTGGCCACCGATATCGCGGCACGGGGGATCGACATCGATGATGTATCCCATGTAGTGAATTACGAGCTTCCAAACGTGCCAGAATCCTACGTGCATCGCATCGGCCGGACTGCGCGTGCAGGCAGAACCGGCACCGCGATTTCACTGTGTGATCGCGAAGAGATGCCCCTCCTGCGGGATATTGAAAAGTTGATCGGCAACCGGTTGCCAAGTGACCTAAAACCGCCAGCCGTGCCTGTGAAACGCGGTCGGGTTGCACAACCGAAAAAGCCCAGCGTTGCCAATGTTACACCGTCGCCAAAGCCGCGAACGGTTAGCCACGCAACGCGCCAGCGAAACGGACACCAACAACACCAGATCGACCCCTCGCAAGCGCAGGACGGTCTTATGCGAATGCTCTCCAACATTGGTGAGTTTACCCAACCTGCTGCCTGAGCGCAGCTAGCAGCCCCGCCAATCCCGGCGGGCGCACAAGTCATTGAAAGGATAATCTCATGACGACCGGAACAGTAAAATGGTTCAACGAAACTAAAGGCTACGGCTTCATCGAACTGGATAACGGCAGCGGTGACGCGTTCGTACACATCAGTGCGGTTCAGCGTTCTGGCCTCGACAGCCTGAAAGAAGGCGCAAAGGTCGGCTTCGATCTCAAAGAAGACCGGATGCGCGGCAAGACCTCCGCCGAAAACCTTCAATTGCAGTAGGCAATTCACAAACGATGCCAGACTGCGGCAGCAATTGCTGCTGTCTGGAAGCCCAGGGATTCAGAACCTGCCATTTGAGAACGCCGGTCAGCAAAACCCGCCCAAGTGGTGGCGGTGTCTTATCAGTCGGATTGGGCACGTCGTTCTGCCTCGGCCTTCAGACCGCGATTGAAGGCTTGGTAACCATCCACGTACATCTTGGCCAAACGACCGCCCATCAGGAAGGTGATGCCGCCTATGATCTCGTCGGATTGCACGAAACGAGTCTTTCCTCCGTCCAAGGGCTCCACGCGGAAATGATGGTTGTCGCGAATGCCGCCCGGTCCCTTCTCAGCCCAATAGAACTGCGTTCCGTCCACGACTGTGATCGTATGATCCAGAGTGGTCAGCTTATCTTTCGAGGGATCGAGTAGAAAGTCGACAGTGATCTTTGATCCATCCTTGATCTCTCCCTTGATGCCGACGAGGAACGCTGCCCAATTCCCGTAGTTGGCCGTGTCGGTCAGGACCGACCATACCACTTCTGGTGGCGCATCGATCACGATGTCGGTATGAATCCTGTGATGTGAGAAGCTCACTTTTTCCGATGATCCGTTTTCCATGACTTTCTTCCTTAGGTCTCAGGCGCTGATTGGCGACGGGCCAGCCCTGCCCTGAACTGTGATCCTCCCGAACCGATCCCGCATGCGCTTGGATCGGAAGAGATAGATCGAGATGATGATGTAATTGATGCACTCCTGAACAAAGTTCCGGTAGCGATCCGGGCTATCCAGCATATCGAATGTCTGCACTGCGCACATCGTGGCGAGCGCGGTGAACATGACAAGCATGGCAATTGGCGTGAAGTTCCAGCGGAAGAAGTACCCGACCAGAAACGTCACCCCGGACGCGGTGATGACGATCCAGTTCAAGGTCTGCATTCCGACCGGAAAGGTCGCGTTTTGCAGCGGCATGAGCGGAGCCAGTCCGGTGAAGTACTCCAGAAACCCGAGCAATCCCCAACCGAGCATGATAAACGATGCGAGCACGATTAGTAACTCGAAGCCTTGCGAGATACGGTCCATTAGTGTCGTCATCGGACTCACCCCAACATCCGCATCATGAACCGGTCGAACATGCGGTCGCTCAGGATGCGGCGAAAGAAAATGGCCTGCCTGACGCCGACACCGGCGGCGTAGCGTGTCTTGGGCTTCGACGCCTTGATCGCCGCGACAATGACTTCGGCAATCACACTGGGTGGAGAGGCCGTGCCTTTCTCCGCGCCCATGTTGCGGAACCAGTCCGCCATTTTCCGCGCGATGGCGCTGTACGGACCGCCTCCAGAGGTCCCGAGCAACGGATCGATAAAGCCGCTCGTGATCTCGGTATCGATCGCACCGGGGCGAACGACCACTACGTCAATCCCGAACTGCTCTGTCTCGGCACGCAGGCAATCGCTGAAGCCTTCGAGTGCAAACTTGCTTGAGACATACCAGGCTGCCAGCGGTGCATGCACCTTCCCCTCGCCCGACGAAACGTTGATGATCTTGCCCCACCCCTGCTGGCGCATATGCGGCAAAACCAGTTGGGTCAGTCGGCCAAGCCCGAAGAAATTGACGTCGAACTGATAGCGAGCCTTATCAATATCCGTTTCTTCGACCGAACCATAGACCGACAGGCCGGCGTTGTTCACCAGGATATCGACGCCGCCATGATCGCGCTCGATCTGTTCGACCACTGCAACGACGTCCTCCTCCTTGGTCACGTCCATCTTGATCGGGATGCCCCCAAGCGCCTTCAGATCGTCCATGATCTCAACTCGGCGTGCCACCGGGTAGACAATATACCCTTCCTTCGCGAGCGCTTCTGCGGTGGCCTTACCTATGCCGCTGGAAGCGCCGGTCACAAGGGCAACTCTCTTTCCATTGTTGTTCATGGCTTCGCCCTTAGACAGAGAATGTCTGACCGGTCATCTCTTCCGAGAGCAACCAGAGACGCTTGGCCACATCATGATCGTCGCAGATTGGATTACGGATCGCGTCGCCAGTCTCCCCACTCATCTCTTCTGGTCCCGTCGGGCCGTAGTAATCCCCACCCTCGACCTCCTCAGACAGGGCGGCAAACAGTGACGGCTTGGCAGCGTCTTCGTTGGAATGAAGCAGTTGCTCGACTTGCGCCTTCATTGCCTCACGCGAGGCGTCATCCAAGTCCTGGAACAGGCCGGAATCGGAACCGCCGGGATGCACCGTCAGCGACTTCAGAACCTTGCCGGACGCCCGAAGACGGCGGTCCAGCTCGTCGCCAAACAGGAGGCAGGCAAGCTTCGACTGTCCGTAGGCCAAACCAGGGTCTTGGCCACAGGTCAGATCATCGAAGTGAATGCTCGCGCCCTTGTGCGCAATGCTCGACAGCGAAACGATCCGCGATGCGGGGTTGTCCGGGATCAGGTCGATCAAAAGAGCGGTGAGCAGGAAATGCCCTAGATGATTGGTTGCAAATTGCAGATCGACGCCTTGGGCGTTGGTACGTGCTGAGTAGAGCAGAATGCCTGCGTTGTTGATCAAGACATCGAGCGTTGTGTAGCGGGTGCGATACGCCTCGGCAAAGGCACGGACCGAAGCGAGATCGCTCAGATCCAGCAAGATGATGTCGAGCGATGCAGAAGGAACCCGAGCGAGGACCTCGGTCTTGGCAGCTTCGGCCTTGGCTTGGCTGCGGCAGGCCATGACAACGTGGAAACCCGCTTCGGCCATTCCCACAGTTGTCTCAAACCCGATGCCATTGTTTGCGCCGGTGACGATAGCGATTCTTCCAGTTTGTGCAGACATATCAATTCCTGACGAGTTGACATTTGGTGTATGATTGTCACTATATTGACACTCAGTATTCATTTGTCAATATGTAAATCATGGAAGATCGCTACGCATACATCATCGAAGCCGCAAAGGGCCTGTTTATCCGCTACGGCGTAAAGCGAACCGGCATGAACGACATAGCTGAGGCAGCAAGCATTTCTCGGCAAACGCTCTACAAGGCATTTGCCAATAAGGACGAGGTGCTGCAGGCGACCATACGGTCTCTGGCGGACAAGGTTGTCCTGGATATCGAGGCCGGTTTGGGCAAAGCCGAAGGTCTTGGCGCGCAGCTGGACGTCATCTTCAAGCACACTGTCATTGAGCACTATGACTTCTTGCAATCATCGCCCAATGCCGAAGACATTATTGCGGGCGTGACGGCCTCCAGTCAGGAAGAGCTTGAGGCAGGTGCACAGAGAAACACCGAGATCATTGCTAGGGTCCTCGTGCCCTACTCGGGTAGTATTGAGAAGTGCGGTCTGATCGTAAGCCAGTATGCAGATTTCGTTCAGCGGTCAGCGACTGCTGCAAAGTACAATGCCAAGAGCAGAAAGCACTTGCTTGAGCTTTTGGCGGCACTTCGGGTGTCGGCATTGAAGGTAACGGGTGCCAGCTAGAGGGCTACGTCGGCCCATTGCAGACCTTCACCCCATAGTCCCCATGCTGCGGCGCAGCCCGTCGAACCTGCCGTTCGCGGCGTGCGCAAAATCAAAGGCTGCCTGAACTCGCGAAATGCGGACAAAACCCCAATTCGCTGCGCCAATTCCCAACGGCCGCTGTCCGCGCCAACATGACATTGAGTTCCATCAAATAGGGCGAAAGGAAGCTTTCGGTATCAATGCGAGTGACACGGTTTTGCCCGCTCGCTAAAAACATTCGATTTAATCCGCATGGGTGTCCGTCATCGTGCAGATCACGATTGAGTCCAAATCGTCAGCGTCCTTGATTGCCTGAATGGTCCGGATGTCACGGCAAAACGATCCGGACGTCGGCCCTTCGGCCTTGGCGAGGGCCATTGCGGAGGCATGGACCTTTCCGGTCCGGCCGGTGCCGGGGACTGCAAAGCTCCTCGGCATCCAGCTTTGTTTCTAATCCATCGACGCAGATCAAACTGCGCTTTCCATATATTCTTCGCCGGTCTTGGCGCCAGTGATATAGGACACGACATCTTCGCCGGAGATATCTTCGTTCTTGATGTCAAGGTTGGCGCAGATGCGGCCACGGCGGAACACGATGATGCGGTCCATAAGGTCAAACACCTGCCGCATGTTGTGACTCACCAGGATCAGTGGCTCACCCTGTTCCTTGAGCGTACGGATGATGTTTTCTACCTGTGCCGTTTCCTGAACACCCAACGCAGCAGTCGGTTCGTCCATGATCGTCAGTTTCGAATGAAAGCTGGCGGTCCGGGCGATGGCCACGCACTGGCGCTGACCGCCTGACATATTCTGGATCGTGTTGCGGATACTGGGAATCTTCACGCCGGTCTTTTCCAGCGCGGCAAGGGTGTCCTTGCGCATGGCCTTGTAGTCCAGCCGCCGGAACGGCCCGAGCCAGTTCCACATGGTCTTTTCCCGGCCCAGAAACAGGTTGTCCGACACATCCAGTGAATCCGCCAGGGCAAGCGTCTGGAACACGGTTTCGATCCCGGCCTCGCGCGCGTCCAGCGGGCCTGCAAATTCTACTTCCTTGCCGTCAAAGACAATGGTGCCGCGGGTCTTCTGTTCTACCCCGGTGATCTGGCGAACAAAGGTAGATTTGCCCGCCCCGTTATCCCCCATGATCGCCACGTGCTCGCCCTTGCGCAGTATGAAGTCGGCATCTTCAAGTGCGTGGACACCACCGTAGTGTTTTGTCAGACCTCGTGTTTCAAGGATTATGTCGCCCATATCGTGGAGCTTTAGTTCGCTCATTGTATCATCCTCCCGTCAAGATCTGGACTTGCCGTTTTTCTGGCGCCACTGGTCCAGAACAACCGCGCTGATGATGATCGTGCCCATCGCCATTAGCTGGTAGAAAGCGTCGAGCCTGATGTAAGTAAAGCCAGACTGGATCACACCAAACACCATCGCCCCCAGAACCGTGCCAACAACAGATCCGCGGCCACCGGTCAGCGACACACCACCGATGACGGCCATCGCGATCGCGAACAATTCGTAGAACTGTCCCATACCGGTCTGAGCGGTTAGGTTCTTGGAACTCAGAACGATCGCCGCGAAGGCTGCCAACATACTGGCAATCATATAGACAAGGATTTTGTGTCGCTGGACGTTGATGCCTGACATGCGCGCAGCGTCTTCGTTTGAGCCGATTGCATAAGTGTGTTTGCCATAAACTGTGTGCTTGAGAATAAAGTGGAACAATACCGCCAGCATCAAAAACCAGACAACGGGCATCATTCCGGACCCGATCCAAGCATACCCCTCCGTAGGAAAGGAAACGGGCTGGCCACGTGTCCACCATTGGGCGATGCCGCGACAGATGAGGAACATACCAAGTGTCGCGATAAATGGAGGAATGCGCGTATAGGCGATCAGTGAACCGTTGATTGAACCTATGAAGGCGCCAAACATTAATCCCACCATCACAGGTACGATCACCGGCAGATCGAAAGCCCAATCGCCAAACACAGCCTTCGGGTTGGGGTTTCCGTTGACCAGTTCAGTCTGGGCAAAGGACATCACAATCATCGCCGCTGCACCGACAAGCGGACCCGAAGACAGGTCAATGCCCCCGGATATGATGACCTGTGTCACCCCGAGCGCGATAATGCCGATAATGGAGACCTGAAGGATAATGATCTTCAGACGTGCGATGTTGAGAATGGTGCCGTCACGCTTGGTGTTAAAGTCGAACAGCATACTCTGGCCGTTCATATAGGGGAGTAACTGCCCCAACGCTTCGAAGATTAAAACGATCGCGATGAGCGCAAAAAAGATATTAAGTTCGTTTGGCCAAGCGCGCTTGGTTTTGTCGTACTTCAGGCCGCCGATGCCTTCGGTGTTGTCGGTCATATCATGCTCCGGTGCTTTCAAGCGTGGGGAGGGAATTCGGCGGAGCAGCGATTGCCGCTCCGCCCGATTGCTTCAGCCAGCAATTCGGTTTCGTCGGAAGCTCAGTTCTTGCTCAGGAAATCGCTCATGTTTGCCGGCGTCACCAGCTTGAAAGGAATCCAGACCTTGCGCGGTACGTCTTCGCCGCGGGACAGGGCTAGTGCCGCGTCTACCGAGCCGGAGCCCTGACCAAACGCATCCTGGAAGACGGTCGCGTCCAGTTCCCCAGCCTGCATGGCGACCAACGCGTCCTGCGTGGCGTCAACGCCGACGACAACAACGTCTTCCATCGAAATGCCGGACGCCTTCATGGCCTGGATGGCACCGATTGCGCTTTCGTCGTTGTTTGCGAAGACAACGTCAAAGTCTTCGCCCGAACTGATCCAGTTGGTCATAAGGTCTTGTGCCTTGTCGCGGGACCATTCCGAAGTCTGGCGGTCGATGATGGTGATGAAGTTACACATGTCCATGCCAACCACATCATCGACATCCTTTGTGCGCTGGATCGCTGCCTGATTGGAGAGCTGACCCATAATGATGTAGCCCTTGGCGCCAACACCGCCAAGCCCGGCGGCGCGCAACAGCTTGCAAGCCTCAAAGGCCGAAAGGGTGCCGGATTCAACTTCGTTCGATGCCACCATCGCCTGGTTGTCCGGCAGCGAGTCCAGATTGACGGGCTGGCGGTTGATATAGACCAATGGCACACCGGCGGCTTCAGCGGCATCCGACATGGCCTGGGTAGCCGACGTGTCAACAGGGTTCACAATGATCGCATCCACGCCCGAAGCGATGAAGTTGTTGATTTGATCAAGCTGCTTGGCCACGTCGTCGGCCGCATCTTCAACTTGGATCGTGACGCCGTCGATCGACTCCGCGTGCTCGACCATGCCGTTACGCATAACGGTCAGGAAGTTGTCATCGAACCGTGCTATCGTCGCGCCGATGGTTTCGGCCATCGCTGTTGTACCCATCAAAGTTGACAACGCAGTTGCAATTAAGATCTTTTTCATAGATTCCTCCCTAATCGGATGTCCGGCACATCCTTTGCTTCAATCCGGAAGCCCGCTAAGGGCAGTTTCCCTGTACTGGGACCTCTCTCAACTCATCGCATCAGCGGTTCCGCTGGCGCCGGGGCCTGGCCGTCATATCCTCCCCAGACGGATTGATCGTAATGCACGACTGCTCCGGTCATCATTCCGCTATCGTCGGACGCCATCCACAGCACTGCGCGCGCGACCTCGTCCGGGTCCAGAAGTCGGCCAAACGGCAAGTTTGCGCGGGCCTTCTCCTCCCAGTTCGGGTCCCCTGTCTCTGCGAGCTGGATCTTGCGTTCGTGGTCTGACGCCATCCAGCCGATATCAAGCTGATTGACATGAATGCGGTTTCGCATCAGCGCAAAACCAGCGTGGCGTGTCAGGGTTCCGAGCGCCCCTTTCGAGACGCTATAAGGCGCCAGAAATGGTTGGCCCACGCGTTGCGAGGTTGAGCCGATGTTGACGATCCGCCCCCCGATTCCTTCGCGCTCCATGACGCCGATTGCATCCTGCATCAGAAAGAACGGCGCACGTACATTGACTGCGATCATCTTATCAAAAAGATCGGGCGTGGTGTTGAGCAGATTGCCACGATCCGTGAACCCGGCGGCATTGACCAGAATATCCACCCGCCCGAACCGTGCATCCGTGACCGGAACGATCCCACGCACCGCCTCGATATCAGCCAGATCAGCTGCAATCATCTGAGTGGCAACACCGGTTTCATCTTCGATCTCTTGCGCCGCTGCCTCACCCTTGGCCTGATCACGGCCGACAATCGCAAGCCCCGCCGCACCCGCTTGGGCAAAGCGCCGCGCGATGGCCGCGCCAAGCCCTTGGGTGCCGCCCGTTATGATCGCAACCCTGCCGTCGATCCGGTTCATGAGACGACCTCGTACCCTGCGGCGTTCATCACGCGGATCAGCTCGGCATGACCGACCTTGGCCATCTCAAGCGGCGGGTTTGCGACGGGATCCTGTTCCGCCTCGACCACGAACCAGCCTTCATAGCCCTTGCCCGCCAATGCTTTGACGATGGCTTCGAAATCGAGGCTGCCATCGCCGGGAACGGTGAACACGCCCTTGATCACGGCATCAAGGAAACTCTCTGCGCCCTTGTCGACCGAATTCGCAACCTCTGAACGCGCGTCCTTGGTGTGCACATGGCTGATCCGCGCATGGTGATTTTCGATCACACGCATGACATCCCCGCCAGCAAAGGCCATGTGCCCTGCATCATAGAGCAGCGGAACCGAGCTGTGCTTCATGAACAGATCCAGCTCATGCTCTCGTTCAACAACCGCTCCCATATGGTGGTGGTAGGACAGGGGCATCCCTTCTGCCGCGCACCAATCCGCGAAATCCGAAATGCGCCGCCCATAGTCAGCCATCTCGGTTTCGGTCAGGACGGGTTTTTGCGCAAGCGGCACATCTCGCTCGCCCTGCACCGACCGGGCAGTTTCTCCGTAGACAATGCAAGGGGCTCCAGCGGTCTTGAAAAAGGCAAGCTGGTCGGCAATCCGCGCCTTTTCCTTCTCGATGTCGCCGTCCAGGAGCAAGCCAGAAAACCAGCCTCCACACACGGATATGCCGTAGCGGTCCAGGATCGGCCCCAACTCCTCCATGTTCATGGGAAACCGGCGGCCGGTTTCCATACCGGTGAAACCGGCGACTGACGCCTGACGTAACGCCTCTTCCAGGCTCACATCGTCCGACAGAGACGCATCATCGTCATTCCACCACGCAATCGGAGCTATACCCAGTTTCGCTTGCAACATGATCAGACGCCTTGACGCTGCTTGGCGCGGAACGCTTCCTGACCCTTGCGTGCTTCGCGAATGCTTTCACGGTCATTGATCTCAGGTACACCGACATACCAATCGGCCCCACCGGGGGTCCATGTGTAGGCGTCTGAATTGATGCTGATCACTGTGGTGGCATCAGTGGTCTGCGCCCAATCCATGGCGGCTTCCAGATCGGCCAAACTGTCACAATGACGCGCATAGGCGCCCATGGCTTCGGCATGTTTGGCGAAATCCACATGACGCGGGTTGTCCTTGTTCAAAACCCGCGAATCCTTCAGCAAGTTGTTGAAGCCCGGCACGCCCATACCGGTCTGAAGCCGGTTGATTACGCCAAATCCGCCATTGTCGCAGACGACAACGATCATCTTGTGACCGGACAGAACAGAGGAATAGATATCAGAGTTCATCATCATGTAAGACCCGTCGCCGACCATGACGATCGGCACGCCGGTACCTTCCTTGGCAATCGCATGGCCCCAGGCCCCGGCGATTTCATAGCCCATGCAAGAGAACCCGAACTCGCAATCAAAGCTGTTTGGCGCCTTGACGCGCCAATTCTTGACGGTTTCGCCCGGCAGGCCACCCGCGGCGGTGACCATGGTGTCCTCTGGACGCGCGGCCTTGTTCACCACGGCGATCACCTGCGCGTAGCTGGGGACTGCGGCGTTGGTCGGGGCCTGCCCCTCGTCCAGCATCTGGTTCCAATTGGCGTACAGATCGCGCGCTTCTTCCATCCGGGCAGCGTCACAGACCCAGTCTCCAAGGGCTGCATCCAACTCGTTCAAGCATTCCAGTGCATCACCCACTACCGGCAGGGACCTGTGCTTGCGGGCGTCAAATCGAGCCGCGTTAATATTGATGAACTGGCTGTCGCAGGCAAAGGTTGTCCAGGATCCCGTGGTAAAATCCTGCAAGCGTGTACCCACGGCGATCACCACATCGGCCCCCTCGGCCAGTTCCTTGGCGGCATCTGTCCCCTCGATACCAAGTGCTCCGACATAAGCAGGGTGGTCATGCACAACAGCGCCCTTCCCCGCAATGGTTTCGGCCATGGGAATGCCCCGGGATTCGGCAAATCGGGCGAGCACTTCTTCGGCACCGGAATACCGCACACCCCCGCCTGAGATGATCAGAGGCTTCTTGGCGGTTTTCAGCAGTTCGACCGCCGCCGCAACCTGATCACGATCCGGGCGCGGGCGCGGAATGGTCCAGAGCGTCGGCTCGAAGAACTCGACCGGGTAATCATAAGCGATTTCCTGAATGTCCTGTGGCAATCCAATGAACGCAGGACCGCAATCGGCCGGATCCAGCATGGTGGCCACAGCCTGAGGCAACGAAGACAGGATCTGTGCCGGATGCGTGATCCGGTCCCAGTAACGCGATACGGCGCGGAAACTGTCATTCACCGTGGTGGACGGCTCACCGTAGTGCTCGACCTGCTGCAAAACGGGATCCGGCAGTCGGTTATTGTAGGTGTCGCCCGAGATCAACAGAACCGGCAGACGGTTGGCATGGGCCACCCCTGCCGCGGTGACCATATTGGTGGCCCCTGGTCCAACTGACGTGGTGGCGATCATGATCTGGCGACGCAGTTTCGCCTTTCCATAGCCGATTGCGGCCAGGGCCATGGATTGTTCATTCTGTCCGCGCCATGTTGGCAAGACGTCTTGCACCTGCTCCAGCGCTTCCGACAGGCAGGTCACATTACCATGACCGAAGATCCCGAACACACCTGCAAAAAGCTGGACCCGATCACCATCAATCTCAGCACGCTGGTTGATCAGATAGCGTACCAGCGCCTGCCCCACTGTCAGCTTTACGGTTTCCCCGGCCATCTCGCCTCCTCCAAACGACATTCAAATTCTCTATTGGAATGTTTATTGACAAATGGTGCATATTGCAATGATTATTGCAAACGCTTTACTATCCGTTGCAGACCATTGCTGAAAGCGCCTGAGCGCCCAGCAATATCAGAGAGGAAAACCGACAATGTACGAAAGCTATGGGCTATACTATGATGGTGCCTGGCAGGGCGCTGCTTCAGAATTGGAAGTTTTCTCTCCAGTGACGGGCAAAGCGCTGGGGCAGGCGAAGGCCGCATCTCGGGATGACACTTTGGCCGCAATCGATTCGGCATTTTCAGCCCTCGCACCACTGCGCGAAATGGGAGGGTTCGCACGCGCGGATGCTCTTCATAAAGTGGCGGATGAGATGCTACGTCGCGCCGATGAAGCGGCGCGAATGATATCATCCGAAACCGGAAAGCCGCTGGTGCAAGCAGGGCGCGAATGGGGGCTCGCATGTGATCAATTCCGCTGGTACGCCGAAGAGGCAAGGCGGATCTATGGCCGCACAGTTGAAAGCCGTGTCCCCGGAGGCCGGTTTGAAATCACCCGGGAACCTGTCGGCGTGGTTGGCGCCTTCACAGCTTGGAACTTCCCTGCCGCTTTGCCCGCGCGCAAGATTGCGCCCGCACTGGCCGCCGGGTGCCCTGTTGTGCTGCGCCCGTCGTCGCAAACACCTGGCGTTTCCATGGTCCTGGTGGATTGTATTCGAGCAGGCGACCTGCCTGCCGGGGCGGTGAACCTTGTGATTGGCTCGACAGGCAACACCTATGCCCCGGTGATGGCCGATGCACGCGTGCGCAAGGTGTCTCTGACGGGATCAACCCGTGTCGGACAACAGATGATCCGCGACGCGGCGGATACCGTCAAGAAAGTCTCAATGGAGTTGGGTGGAAACGCGCCTTGTATCATCTTTGACGATGCCGATCTAAACGGCGCGCTGGATGTCTGCGTCCCCACAAAATTTGCAAATGCCGGGCAGGTCTGCGTCACCCCGGATCGGTTCTTTGTTCATGACAGCCTGCATGATGAATTCGTTGCCGAATTCGTGAAACGGGCCAATGCAATCAAACTGGGGGACGGACTGTACGAGAGTACCGAAATGGGTCCTCTGATCAATGCCGACCATCTAAGCAATATCGACGCCATCGTGCAGGACGCCGTGCAATCCGGGGCGACACTGGAGACCGGTGGGCAGCGTTCTGCGGCATTCAACACCGGCCATTTCTATGAACCCACCGTACTCAGCAACGTCACAGACGCTATGCGCGTTTTTGCCGAAGAGAATTTCGGACCGATCGCCGCCATCACCCGCTTCAAGGACGAAGATGAAGTGCTGGCCCGCGCCAACGCATCCAAAATGGGCCTGTCAGCATATGCTTTCACACAAAGCGCTGACCGTGCACGGCGTACGGCGGCAGCCTTGAAATCCGGGATGGTGGGGATCAACTCCTTTGCGCTTGCAGCTTCCGAAGCACCGTTTGGCGGCACCAATTACTCCGGCCTTGGCCGCGAGGGCGGCCTTGAGGGGATTGAGGATTACCTCGACACCAAACTGTCGCAAATCGTCTTCTGATGGCGGAAAAGATGCAAAAGAACAAACTCAAAGCTCTCTGGGAAGATGGCAAGCCCGCCCTAAATGGATGGTGCTCTATCGGCAATTCGTTCACCGCTGAAATCATGGCCGCACAAGGATATGACAGCGTGACAATCGACATCCAGCACGGGGCGCTTGATTATTCCAGCGTCTTGCCAATGTTCCAGGCTATGCGTGCTTCGGGCGCGACTCTCATGGCGCGGGTGCCGTGGCGCGATCCGGGCTATATCATGAAAGCGCTGGATGCAGGCGCGATGGGAATCATCTGCCCGATGGTAAACTCCAGCGCGGAAGCAGAGGAGTTCGTCTCGTACATGCGCTACCCGCCCTATGGGCAGCGCAGCTTTGGCCCCACCCGCGCCACTATTGCCATGCCGGGTTACGGCGTGGCTGCCAATGACGAGGTTTTAGCGCTGGCAATGATCGAAACCGCTGATGGCGTGGTGAATTTAGAAGAAATTGCCGCAACGCCGGGGCTCGATGGCATATATGTCGGGCCAGCCGATTTAACCCTTGGTACGCAACAGGGGCGGCTCCCTCCCGGGTTTGACCGGCAGGAACCAGAGATGATCGAACTGATCCGGCGCATTGCGGATGTCTGCAAGGCTAATGATATCAAAGCCTGCCTGCATTGCGGAACTCCGGACTATGCCGCCAAGGCCATTGGCTGGGGGTATGACTTGACAACGGTTGGCGGAGATTCCCGGTTGCTTGCCGGTGCCGCAGCGGCTTCGGTTACTGCCTGGAAGAACCTGACCGGGCGTGATGCCGCATCCGAAGACCAAGGAGGGATGTACTGATGCCCCATCTTCTGGTTGCCGGAAAGCTGCACTCTGCAGGTGTTGCCCGACTGGACGTCCTGCAGCGCGATGGGGTTGAAGTCACCTATATCGAGGAGATCTCCGAGGACTCGTACAGCAAGCATATCGAAACGGCGGATGCGCTGGTGGTTCGAACGCAACCGCTGTCCGCTGCAACGATTGAAAAAGCAAAGCACTTAAAAGTCGTCTCACGTCACGGCGTTGGCTATGACGCAGTCGATGTCAGCGCGCTGAATGCGCGTGGCATTGCTCTGACCATTGTCGGGGACGTCAACTCGGCTTCGGTGGCAGAACATGCAATGATGCAGCTTCTGGCCTGCGCCAAACAGGCCATCCGGGCCGACCGTGCTGTTCGAGACCCCGCGCTCTGGGGCTGGCGCAACCGGCTGGAACAACGAGAGATCTCAGGGCGAAACCTGCTAATCATTGGCTATGGTCGCGCTGGCCAAAAACTGGCTCAGATGGCTTCGGGTTTTGACATGAAAGTTCGGGCCTATGATCCGTATCTGCAAAACAAAGGGTGGCCCGAGGGCAACGTCCAACCTGCGTCCGATTTGCCGGAAGGGTTGGCTTGGGCCGATTGTTTGTCTCTCCACGTGCCACGCGGCGACGCCCCGTTGATCGCGGAAAAAGAGTTTGAACTGATGAAACCCGGCATGATCATTGCCAACACGGCACGCGGCGGTGTCGTCTGTGAAAGCGCGCTGTGCAAGGCGCTTGACAATGGCCAAGTCCATGCCGCAGGCCTCGATGTTTTTGAAATCGAACCGCCATCGCCCGAGATGACACTGGCCACCCGTGACAATGCGCTATTGTCGCCACATATCGCGGGCCTTACGGAAGAGGCCAGCGAACGCATGGCGCTGGCGTCGATTGAAAACGCCCTGAACTACCTGGACCAGACAATTGACCCTGATCTGGTTGTAAATCGGAATGCACTCACATGACAGAAAAACCCAAACTCTCTATTGGTCTCATCGGATCAGGCTTTATGGGCAAGGCGCATGTATTCGGGTTCGCTACCGCGCAGAAGGTATTCGACCTGCCCATGGACATTACGCTGCACACACTCGCCGATATTTCGGACGAGGTCGCTGCACGCGCCGCGCATGACTTCGGTTTTGCCCATGCAACCTCGAACTGGCGCGAGATGCTGGAGAACCCCGACATCGACGTGATCGATATCACTGCTCCCAATGCGCTGCACAAGGAAATGGCGATGGCGGCGATCGCAGCGGGTAAGCATGTCTATTGCGAAAAACCTCTGGCACCGCGCGCCTCGGACGCGGAGGAAATGGCCGAGGCGGCCGAGCGGGCAGGTGTCAAAACCCAAGTTGGGTTCAACTACATCTGCAACCCGATGATGAGGCTTGCAAAAGAAATGATCGAAGCCGGCGAGCTGGGCGAAATCAGATCCTACCGGGGCCTGCACGCGGAAGACTACATGGCGAATGCCGACGACCCTTTCACGTTTCGCCATGATCCAGCGGGTGGTGGAGCGCTTGCGGATCTGGGCAGCCATACACTCGCCACGGCAGAATATCTCCTGGGTCCGATCTGCGAAGTGATGGGGGATTGCGTCACCGCAATTTCCCAACGTCCAGACGCCAAAGGTGGACAAAAGGCCATCGAAGTGGACGACATTGGCCGTGCCTTCCTGCGCTTTGCCAACGGTGCTTCGGGTTCGATTGAAGGTAACTGGATCGCCACCGGGCGAAAGATGCAACACTACTTTGAGGTCCATGGCTCCAAGGGTGGTCTGATCTTTACTGGTGAGCGCCTGAACGAATTGCATTTCTATTCGGTTGAGGATGCACCGGGTCGCCGCGGGTTTCGCAAGATAGAAGCCGCCCCGGACCATCCACCTTATGGCAATTTTTGTGTCGCGCCAGGTCACCAGATTGGCTTCAATGACCTGAAAGCTAACGAAGTGGCGGGATTTGTGAATGCCATCGCGGGCCAGGGGAAAGAACCGTTTTCTTTCTGTGACGGGGTGCGCATTCAGACGCTGGTCGAACAAATCCAGAAATCTTCCGCGACAAGCGCATGGATTTCGGTATAGACCACCTAAAACCGGGCAAGCAGCCAACAAGGATCAGATGACGCAACCTTCCCCTCCAACCGACTATGAAAGTCTGATCCGGCTCATCCATGACCGTCACGATAAGATGAGCCGGACATATGGCAAGATTGCAGTCTATCTGACCCAAAACCCCAATGACGTGGCAGTCCGTTCGGTCAATGCCATCGCAGAGCAATGCGGAATTCACGCCTCAAGCTTTGTTCGCTTTGCACAATCGCTCGGGTATTCCGGGTTCAAGGATCTGCAGGCGCTGTTCCAGCAAAGGCTGGCGACAGCCGCGCCGGGTTTCGAATCCCGCGTCAATGCGCTCGAACAGGAAATGAAGGCCCGCGAAGATTCGTCAGAGGAAGACTTTTTTCGAGATCTCGTGATCAGTGATATCGCGTCCGTTCAGGGGCTGCTCGACGACATACCCAAAAGCAACCTGTCCAAAGCGGCAGAGATCTTAGGGGACGCAGACACAGTTTTTCTTCTGGGGCAACTCCGTGCAGCTCCTGTCGTCGAAATGCTTCGCTATCTGTTGACCATGGTCGGCAAGAAATGTCTTCTGCTTGATCCCAGCGGCGGGCTGGCGACGCATATTGCAAAAACCGTTGGCCCTAAGGATGCGCTCTTGGCGGTATCTTTTCGGTTTTACGCAAATGAAGTTGTCTCAATTACCGAAGACATGGCCAACCGTAAGGTTCCCATAGTCGCGATTTCGGATAGCACCCTATCTCCGCTGGCGAAGTCGGCCGATGTGCTGTTTGCGGTGCCCGAAAACAAAAGCCTGATTGCACGATCCCTGACTGCACCCATTTGTCTCGCGCAGGCAATTGTCGTTGCGGTGGCTACCCGCGAAAGCAAGTCGGCGAAGGTAGAGATTCCCACTGTCACCAGTTTGCAGTCGTAGTGCCAGTGTTAGATCAATATTTGCGAGATCGAGTGGCGCGCATCAGCGCAATCAGAATGTCATGCTTGACCGCTAACAAGTTTTCCGTTGGTTCGTCGCATTAGCGAAGGGACTGTTTGAAGCCAGGCGAGATCGACCCAATTGAATGGGTGGCTGGGCGAATCCTGCTGAATTTGCGTATTTTGATACTGCAGGGGCGAGAGTTTTCTACGTAAACTCACTCTGCGCCAACGAAGGGCGGCTCTGTCCCGAGGTTTTTTAGTTCGGGCAGCAACGGAGTTCACGCATCCAGCGGATGGCAACAAAGCGGGCTGCGGCTGCGGCAACCGAGTAAGGCGCTGAGGGTCTGCTATTGGGCGCCCCATCGGTGATCGAAGGCAGCAACGCGCGATTTGTACCCCTTCATGCGTCGCAAGAAGTCAACAGAGCGGACAGAGCCGCTGTTTGCTTTCGCAAAATAGAATCTATGCTTCTGGGTGGTTTACGGCCCAAAGTTGAGCCGCAAACCCTTGTTTAGTGTGTCTCAAGCGAGATATGAACATCCATCTCAGCGTCGGGATCAAAATCGCTGAGGTCCATGACGGAAAAGAACATCGCACACACGGGCGAATCCATCTCTTTCCTGACCACGTCCAGATAGTCTTCGTGGCTTCGGAACTGCACGATATCGAGATAAGTGCCGTCGGGTTTGCGAACAAGTTCACGGCGCAGCACGCCTGCTTCATGTGCGACAAAGTCCCGTTGGAAAACCGCCGAAGCCGCCAGTAGATCCGCCTCGGTTTTGCCCTCGGCCAATTTGATCGGCGCAAGAATGGTAACGGGCGATTTGTGCTCGCCTTTGCGAGATGTTGCGTCCGCTTCGATGATCCGAGTCGTTCCCGAGACGCGAATTCCCTCTCCGCGTATGGTGCTGAACTCTGTTTTCAGGAGCGACCTTGCGCCCATATCCTCTCCTTGCACGATGTTGATCTCGCCGTCATGGGGCCATCCAATGTCGCGCAGATATCCAGACAGTGCGGCGGCGGCGGCCCCTGTTGCGGGGTCTTCGGGCACGCCCCCGGTCGCAAAGGCATTGCGGCTGTGGAAACGCCGTGGCGTTTCCGCCCACAAGAGGCTGATCGTCGTCAGGTCATACCCTCGCATGAGCTCTGCGCCTTTGGTCAAATCATACGACATCCCGGCAAGTGTCAGCCTGTCGTGAAGCGTGAGGATCAGGTGATTGTTCCCGGCATTGGCGAGTGCCGGTGGCAGAGCATCGTCAAGGTCAGTTACGTCTAATTCAAAGAGCGCAAGCGCAGCCTTCAACAAATCCGGGTCCGCTTTGGCGCTGTGGGTGGGCGGAGATGTCAGGGTTGCGCTGCCGTCATCTTTGGTTTCGACACTGATGCGACCCGAGTTCAGGTCAAGCTGAAACAGCCCCGGTCCCTCGCGCGCAGTCAGAGCATTGCCCAATGCAATTGTGGCGTGTCCGCAGAACGCCACTTCTTCCTCGGGTGAGAAAAACCGCACGCGCCACCCGTCGGCTTGAGGCGCGGCAAAGACGGTTTCGGAGTATCCGACTTCTCTTGCGAGATGCTGCATTTCGGCCTCAGACGGAAGGGTTTCACCAATCACGACACCCGCGGGGTTGCCGCCTTCGGAGCCATCAGAGAAAGCCGCGACACGCAGAATGTTTGGGGTCCCTGTATCTTTCATGGGTTTGATCCTTTTCAACCGTTGCAATCCAGGAACGGACAGCCAAAACCCTTGGAGGCGCGACTGAACGGTTCCAATTGACCCCGGCGGAATGTTCCGCCGGAGCTGAGTTTGGTCACTTGTTTATCCGGGCCAGAAAGTCCTGCATCTCGGCAGCGATGACATCGCCATATTCCTCGAGCGCAAAGTGCCCCGTCTCAAGTAGATGGAATTCCACGTCGTTGAGATCGGCTTTGTAAGGATGCGCGCCTTCGGCCGGGAAAATGTGATCATTCTTTCCCCAGACAATCAGCGCCGGAGGCTGGTGTTCCCGGAACAAGGCCTGCCACTTGGGATATTCGGTGACATTGGTGCCGTAATCCAGAAACATCTCCAGTTGCACCTCTTGGTTCCCCGGCCGGTCCAGCAGGTACTGGACGTGCCAGAAATTGTCGGGGTTCACCGTCGAGACATCGCCAACACCGTGGGTGAATTGCCATTTGGTGGCGTCCAGCGTCAGGAAGCCACGCAATGCATCGCCATTTTCCTCGCTGGGGTCGGCCCAATAAGTCTTGATCGGGTCCCAAAACTCGCGCAGGCCTTCGTCATAGGCGTTGCCGTTCTGAATGACAAAACCGGTGACCCTTTCGGGATGCTCGGCGAACATGCGGTAGCCGATAGGCGCACCGTAATCCATCAGATAGACCGAGTAGGCGTCCACCCCTTTGGCATCGATCAAACGCGTAATGGAGTTTGCCGCGTTGGCAAAGCTGTAGTCATAGCTGTCGGCAGGCGGCATGTCCGACGCGCCAAAGCCGACATAGTCCGGGGCAATCACGTGGTAGTCTTCGGCCAGGACCGGGATCAGCTCGCGGAACATGTGCGAAGAGGTGGGGAACCCATGGAGCAGCAGGACCGTGGGATTCGACGGGTCGCCCGCCTCGCGATAGGCGATGGTTTGGCCCTCGATCTCCATCGATTTCATGTCCACGGCAAAGGGGCTTTCAGCAGCGACAGCGCTGTTTGGCTGGATCGCTGGCAGCAGCGTGGCGCCGGTCAGCAGCGCTGCGAGAACGGGAATGCGCAAATATTGTTTCATGTTTCAGGTCCTTTCAGGATTTGGGTGGGGTGCCAGACACTGTAGAGGCGCGCATGGCAATGTTTTCGGCCCTCAGGGCCTCGTTTTCGCGGTGCAGGGCCGCAATCTCTTGGTGCGTCTCATCAATGGTGAGGCGCCGTGGAATATGGCTGGGGCAGTTCCAGTCGAAGGCTTCGACGGTGATGAGCACCGCGCGCTCGGGGCGGGCCCGATAAGACGGGTCGTGGAGCTGATCCAGAATTTCGGGATTGTCGGCGCCTTCGACCAAGCGGGTCCGCCCCCACAGCTTCAGGCGACGGCGATTGGGGTAGTCCACAAGGATCATCGACAGGCGATCGTTGCCAGACAGGTTCCCTGTGCTGATATACTGCCGGTTACCGCGAAAATCGGCATACCCGAGCGTTCTGGATGACAACACCTTCAGAAAGCCGATCGGACCGCCGCGAAACTGCACATAGGGCCACCCGGTCTGTGACACCGTCGCCTGATAGAACCCGTCACGAGCGGTGATGAAGTCGACCTCTTGGGGCCCCAGTTCATCGAGGGAGGTCTCGTCGCCAGACAGGAACCTGGTGTAGCCATCAGCAGAGCCCATCCGGGATTGCTGTGACCGTACTGCAGGCGTAAAGGCGATGGTCGCAAAGGCGCGTGCCATGGCGTTTTCCTTTCGGATACTCATTAGTTTTCTTAAGTGGAAGGCCGGGTCGGGCTGTTTCTGATTGCAAATTTACGCTTTGATCCGCAAATTGACAAACGACGATGTCTATCGCAGGGTTAGAAAAAATAAGTCATAGTGATGAACCGGAAAAACTATCCCCTGAACGCGCTGCGCGCCTTTGAAGCGGCGGCACGCCACCTCAGCTTTGTTGCTGCAGCCGAAGAGCTTTCCGTAACCCCGGCCGCGATCAGCCACCAAATCAAGAAGCTCGAAGACTTTCTCGGCGTCCCGCTGTTTCGCCGTAGGACGCGCGGCCTTGTCCTGGTCGAAGCGGGACAGCTCTTGGCCAAAGAGCTGAACGTGGTGTTCGTCAGCCTCGACCGTGCGATGGAGCACGTGATGGAGGCAGACAAAGGCGGCTCGCTGGCGTTGACCGTCGCGCCCACATTCGCCGCGATGTGGTTGATCCCGCGGCTACAGAAATTCTACGCGCAACACCCGGCCATCGACGTCCGTATTTCGACGAGCTTGGGTCTGGTGGATTTTCAACGAGACGACTTTGACGCCGCCATCCGACTGGGTCACGGACAATGGCCCGGCGTTAAAGCCATCAAGCTCTTCGATGAATCCGTCATTCCGATGTGCAGCCCCAGCCTTCTGGAAGGTCCAAACGCCATTCGGACACCGTCCGATCTCAGAAAACATGTGCTTCTGCACAATCACTCGATGGACTTCGATCCCAATGCCCCAACTTGGCAGACCTGGCTTGACGCAAGTGGCACAAGCGACGTTGACGCCTCGCATGGGATGCACTTCAGCTTGCCGGACCATGGGTTACAGGCCGCCATTGATGGCGCTGGCGTTGTGCTTGGATGGAGATTTCTGTCGGCAAAAGATGTCCAGGCCGGACGCGTGGTCGAACTGTTCGACCTGGCAATTCCTCTTGGGTCAACGTTTTATCTTGTTTATCCCGAGGCGCATTCTCGGCGGCCGAATATCGCCGCTCTTCGCGACTGGATGTTACGCGAACTGAAAGTCCCCTCGGTCGTGCCGACCCTGGGTCCTCCACCGCAGAGCAGCGCTTAAATACAAGCTGCCTTAGCAGTATTGCGACCATTCAGCTTTGTCATCAGGACCCACTGGGGATTCAAGTTCGTCCTGAGTCGGCGCGGTAGAAACACAGGGTTTGAAGAAATTTGAATGTCTGCTCCCAAAGTTCTGAATCTGCTGTCTCGCAACCGCAGAGAAGGTCTGCTTCCCGCCCTACTTGCCGTTCTGGTACTTTCCGAAAACCCTTTCAGCCCCTTTTGACCTCTTCGAATACCAGTTCAGGCACCACGACTTCCCAATTGGCGCGTTTCATCAGGTGATGAAAACGCTCATCGGCATCTTCCAAACGCCAATTTATGATGGCCGCGATCTCGCCGGTGACAAAGTTCATGCCCATCGGGGGCGAGAATGCCTTTGCCATCCGCCCGAGGACCCGTCCCTGAAAATCCTCGATCTGCCAGCGATCTCCGACACTGGCGAGGTTGATTGGCGCACCGACCTGCGCTTCAGCGATCGCGTCATGAACAATGTGTCGATCAACTTGGCGCCCTGAGAACGACAAGTCGACCATCTTCATTTCTGGCGATTGAAAGAACCGGCGCGGGCCGGGGACTGTCGCCAAGTCGGGCACCACTTGCCGCTTAACGACGGAAGGCGACTCGGTGGGAAGGTATTCGTGATTGTCGTTACTCATGACGATCAAATTGCGCCGCGCTCGTGTCATGGCGACATAGAACAAACGCCTCGGCGCGTCCTGATCTTCGTTTCGCGAGGGCCGTTCCCAACCGCCATCCAGGATCACGACATCGTCAAATTCGAGACCTTTCGCGCTGTGCGCCGTCAACAATTTGAGACCACGCTGCTCGCCCCATGAATCCTTCGACCATTCAGCAAACCATTCGATCACATCAGAGCTCGGAAGCGCTTTGCCATCAACTTCACGCGCAAGTTGCCCAAGTCCCTCACCTATCCGGTCAGTCCAACGGCTTGTGGGTATCGCATTCAGGGTTTCAGTAAGGTCGCCCAAGCTGACTAAAGCTGTGTGCCTCTCGCGTAGACCACCGATGAACCTCCGCATCTCACGGGTGCGCCACACACTCGGCAGGTTTTCGTTCGCCATTTCGACTGGAATTCCATGCGCCTCGGCAAAGTCGCGGACTGGCAGAAGCTTGCGCCAATCTCGAGAAATGATTGCTGCGCCCCTCCAGCTCCAATCCGGGATCAGTTTTGACAGGCGGAGCATCTCGTCGACCGCCGCAAGGGCCTGAGCGTCATTTCCGGCCGGGCAGCCAAGGATTTGGACCCGCCCCTGCGCAACCGGATCGAGGCTTTCCATGATACCCCCGGCGGGGTCCTTTTGCCGCGATTTGTCGACAGTAATCCCATGCCCTGTTTTCATACGTTCCCGAGATCCTTCGATCACGGCGTTCGCTGCGCTGATGACGTTTTTCGACGAGCGGTAATTGTCGGTCAGAAAGACCGGCTTGGCTGAATAATCCTGTTCGAATTGCCGGATGTGGCGCACCGATGCGCCGGCAAACGCATAGATATTCTGGTCGTCATCGCCGACCGCGAACAGGCTGATCCGTTGATCGGGGTCGTCGATACTGCGACCGGCCACCGCTGCGATCAAGGCGTATTCCTCGGGTCCCACGTCCTGATATTCATCCACGAGAATCCATCGGAACCCTTGGATCAAGGTCTCTCGCAAGGCTTCGGCCTCGATTTTGTCCAGCCCGTCGCCGCGCAAGAGACGTGCCGCATCAATCAGAAGCGTCTTGAAATCAGGTTCATCGGCCGCCACCCGTCCGGCGAAACTCGCGCCAACCAACCTCATGGCTAAGGCATGGATGGTCAAGACCGTCACGAAGCGAGCATCTTCGCCGATCAGTAGACGCAAGCGTTCCCGGATCTCGGCGGCTGCGTGGCGATTGTACGCGAGCACCAGTATTCCATTTGGATCTTCGCGTTTTATCCTGACCAGATAGGCAACGCGATGGACCAGTACGCGTGTCTTGCCCGATCCCGGCCCTGCGAGAACAAGGACATTGGTCTGTTCGCGGTCGTCACGCACGATCTGCTCTTGTGTCGCATTCCCCAGATTGTCGACGATCTCGGCGTAAGACTGAGGCGTTGCCTGCCGTCGGAACTCTGAAATCTTCCCCGGCATCCAAGCTTTCATGAAGTCGGACTGCTCCATTTCGAAATAGTCATGCGCGAGCTGCTGGGCCTGATCGATATCGTCGATTCCCTTGCTCGCGTAAGCCGCCATCACGTGGGTCTGGACGGTCTGTTCGGTGTAATGGTCTTCGAGCGGCGCGAAATGTTGGGTGGTAAAAGCGCCGCCTTTCGGATTGATGTGCAACGTCATGGCGGATCGGAACACGGACAATCCCTTGCCCAGAGTCACCACCTGCTGTTCGTGCAGCCATAGAAGCGCCCGGTCCATCAGTTTTGCTGGATCATTGACAGACGCTCGCAACAGCGCATCGCTGTTGATCGCTGCAAGAAGGTCGCCAAGCGTGGTCTCGACAGGAACGTCTTTCCGACGCAGACCTGCCTGAACCTTGTTTATCAAGTGTGAAACCAAACGCTCTGCGGCCTGCCTGCGAAGTTGAGCGGTCTGTTCGATAACCCCCCATGATCTTTGCATTCGCACCATGACACTGCCTTTGGAGACCTTGCGCAGGCCAATATTGCCTTTTCCGCCATCCATGTCGCGGCCATCCTGCGCCATCCCGCGGAGCAACCCCTCGACAATATCGGGCCGCACGGAGGCGTGTCCCCGCTCCCGCAAGGCCTGCGCCACTGAGGCCAGATGGCAGGGCACAGCCTCATTGATGTCCGCGTCTGGCGCTTGCTCTCTAAGGATCGCAATCAGGTCAGCTTCCAACCGGGATGCCGCTTGGAATCGTTTCGGCGAGGCATTCTCGACGCGCACATGCACGAAGATGGTGATGTTTGTATCATCCTTTGCAATCCCCAGGGCCTCGAGATCCGCCAAAGCTTTGCGAACGCCCGACATCGTCAGTCCAGTGACCCCGCAGAGCTCGTCCGTGGTGATGCCCTCTTCCTGCGGCGCGTTGATGATATGCAGCACGATGGCGGCCAGATCCTCGCGCCGCCGCTCGGTGATCTCAGCGGATGCAAGGATTTCGCGGACCTCCTTCATGCTCCTTACTCGGAGCGCGGCGGGGAACACCTGCACCCGGTTTTCTTCGCGGTTCAGAAGGTGTGCTTCTTCCAGCCAGGAGACGGCCGTCTTGACCCGCGTATCGTCGGTATTGCTGTCCCGCTGGAAATCTCGCTCTTTCTCCTCATGAACGATTTCACCGGGTGTGACGACTATTTCACTGCCTTTTCCGGTCCGAGCATCAAGACGTCGAAGCGCCTTCAGGATGGCGCCAATTTCGTGCCGCGCAAGTCGAGAGCGCGCGCTGAGACTGAACTGACGATCTACATCTTCGGTATTGAACAACAATACGCAGTTTGCAGGTTCGCGGTCCCGCCCAGCGCGACCCGCCTCTTGCAGGTAGTTTTCCAGCGAACCCGGCACGTCGCCGTGAACCACCAGACGGATGTCGGGTTTGTCGACCCCCATCCCAAAGGCGTTGGTGGCTGCAATCACGCGCAGATTGCCGACTCGGAAGTCCTCCTGAATTTCACGCTTGTCGTCGGCGCTAAGGCCCGCGTGATAACGTTCAGCGGCGATGCCCTGTTGTTTCAAGAACTCCGCCACGCGTTCGGTAGCGTTTCGGGTCGCACAATAGACGACCGCCCCAGACACGCCCTCGCGAGGAAGTTGGGCCTCGATCGTGTCGAGGATATCGGTCATCTTGGTCGCCCGCTGCGTTGGCAGCACCTGGAAGCTCAGGTTTGAACGCGACGCGCCACCATCGATCAACGCCAGTTCGGACCCCAACCGCTCTTTGAAATGACTGCGGATGTCCTGCACGACGTCCGGCTTTGCCGTTGCGGTCAAGCAAAGTACCGGAGCCGGCTCATCGGCTGAGCTTTCCTTGATAAACCGCGAAACGTAGCGATAGTCGGGTCGGAAATCGTGTCCCCATTTAGACACGCAATGCGCCTCGTCCAACACCCACAGCCCTATCTCGCGCTGTGCGAGAACAGACCGAACTGTTGTGCTGCGCAGTTGTTCGGGCGAAATCAAAAGGATCGCAGCATCCCCAAGCCGCACCTTGTCAAGCGCATCCTGACGCTCGGGCAAAGACAATAGCCCGTTTATCGTAACCGCCGAGGAAATTCCGGCCCGAACCAAGCCCTGAACCTGGTCTGCCATCAGCGCCACAAGCGGTGATATAACGACGGTCAATGCCCCGGTCTTGTCGAACCGAGACAGCGCGGGAATCTGATAGCAGATAGACTTACCCGTGCCCGTTGGAAGGATACCCAAGAGATTGTCGCCTTCCATGGCGGTCGCCACGATCTTTTCTTGAAGCGGGCGTCCGTCCTCGTCGACTGGTTCCGGGCGAAAACTTGGGAAGCCGAACCAACGTTCGAGTGCTCGGGTGGGATCGTTGTGCTCTGCGCAATAGGCACAGTGCGGATCACGACAATTCGTATCTCTCAGGTCTTTGACGAGCCGTGCTGCGTCACGGAATTGCGCCCGCACCCAAGGCGGCATAACAGAATCCCCACCAGCGACCGAAATCCAGGCAAGGGCATATGCCATCGGCCAGCCCAGCCCAGTGTCCGAGAGCCGCTCGAGCAAGCCGTCCACCTGTGCGCCGCAGGCCAAGTCTTTAAGCAACTTCTGAATGGCCTTGTGCGCTTCTGCTTCTGTCGGGATAGGCGCCCCGCGCACGTCGCTGAACAACCGATCAAATCCGTCGCTACCGGGACCTCGGCAGCACAGCCAGTGATAGGCCATCATCGTTTCTGGCGACAACGTGTTTAGCGATACAAAGGCGTCGATCTGGTTGCGAAGAACCTCGAACACAAGACGCGCGTCGAGCTCGGGATCGTTGACGTGACCACTTTGAAGCCGCCCATCGCGGTAGTGTTTGACCAGATGATGATACGGATTGCGCGGGAACGCCAATGGGTTGAGCCACAGCGTGTCAATCGGTCCGTCAGCGAGCTTTGCGAAGCGCGGCGAGACCGCCATGAGATGCGGCAGGTCATGGCGCAGAATATTGTGGCCAATGACATGTGCGAAACCGGCGCAAAACAAGTCGAGCTGTTCAAGCGCGGCCTTCGGATCACCTTTCCGATGAACAATCCCATCTCCATCGTCTTCCGGCACGGCTGCAAAGGCGAACACCTTGGCTTCCTTGGGATCGATCTCCAGATCAATCGACAGACAGCGCGACAGAACTTTGGAATGCTCCTGCGGCATTTGAATACTCTTAATTCCCGGCGGAATAGCCTCTGGCTTGTCAAGCGGCTTTGGTCTGTCACGGCCAAGGGCCTTTGATATGCCACGGGAAATTAAGTTTTTCATATTGGCAGGCTAATAATTTTTTCTTAGGAGCGGAACCTTCCGTGGCCATTTGGCAAAAAGTGTTCTCTCTATGCCATGTCAGTACCTTGGGGCGCGGCCAGTTTCTTTTTCATTTGGCTTTCAGATCTTTCCATTCGGAACCAACAGCAGGTCGACAATATCACTCGCACCCCGTTGCGAGACCGGGGCTGTCAGGATCCAGACAGGCCGGTTGATCAAAGTCCGCTTGTTCCCCGACTCGTCGGTCTTTTAAAAAAATGCAGCGAACTACCGGTTTTCCGCCAAGTAGTAACTGGCGCGAGTGTTCGCGCCAGGTCTGAAAGCCACTCTCATCACTGCTAAGCGAGCGCCAATAAATGTTCAAATGCCGCGCGCTTCAGTTTGTATTTCGGCAATTTCAGGGGCCGTAGGTCAGTCACCTCACGAAGCTTAGTGGCCGCTTTCTTAAGTGCGGCGTCAGAGAGGCTCCCGATCCCTTGCATATGGAAAAGCGGATTCTCCAATTGTGGATCTTTTACACTGACGCTTTCGGCTTGACTGCTTTCATCAAGAGTTACTTCTATTTCCAACATAGAGCTTTGGGCGAGATTGCAGGCCAGGATAACCGGGAAGCCATAACGGTATTTTTTACCGATGATCAGCTTGAAATCCGCCTTGTCGACAGCTTTTTTAAGGTCTTGGACATGGTGTGCCGTATAGTGGATGTTCAGGACATTGCCATTCTTGTGCCCAGCGATTGCCTGCCGTTCGCCGTCAACCACCATCTCGCGTTTCAACATGCTCGAGAAGGTCTTGCGAAGCGCATAGAAATCCTCGTCGAAATCGCCGATGCCAAGATGTCCGAAAATGCGACGTAGATGCTTGCCGTAGGCACTGGTCACATCTCCTGTTGACGAACGGCGCACGGCCTCGGGAAAAAGCAGCGGACCGTGATCGTCACGAAGTGACTGAAACCATTCTACGAACCCCAAGTCCAACAAAATCTGAGGGATGGGGATAAGCCGTTCGCTGTCCTCTGTCTTTCCCGTGGCTTCTGGTCCAGACGCGATCGCCAAGACATAGGTGCCGTCGCGATACCTGACATCGCTGCGTTTCAGCAACAAAATCTCCTCAATGCGAGAACCGATGGAGAGAACGATCAGGGGCACCCAATAATCCGCATCCCGTACGATTACCTTACCTCGTTGCCATCGGCGATGCTCAGACGCCGCTCCCGAATAGATCGGTGACGTCAAGAGACGCGCAATCCGTTCCGTGGTCCAGGGCATCCGGTTTTTCGGCTTCGTGACGCGTACATACAGCTCATCCTCGGGTGCAAGTGATTGGATGTGCCGTTGCATTTCTTTGTAGGAAATAGCTTTAGGGATTTCCGGACCAAGTTCTGAAGCCGATTTGAACATCCTGTTCATCGCATCCCGATACTTTTTGAGTGTACACAGGGTTACGCGCGGCACCAGACGTTCTGCAAGCAAGGCACGCTTTTCGGGGTTGGATAGTCCCTCAATGGCGCGGACCTCCTCCATAACCTGAAAGTCGGCGGCGTCCGCCTGAGAAATCTCAAATTCCTTGGTTATGTTTTTCCCGTCGCTCTCGAAGCGGTTTCGGCCGTGCGACTTGCCGTGGGTGCGGGGCAGTCGGGATGCCCATCCTAAAAATTCTTTCTGTCTTTCTTTCGTGAGGGAAGATACCGGGATGTCGCCAAGAAATTCTTCCGTCAGCTGGTAAACGGAAGCCGTTATCTTCTTCATGGCCTTGTTGGGATGGTTTTCGTCGGTCCTGGCGCGTGCCTGGGAAAGCAGAACCGGTGCCTGAACGAACTTGTCGAAGTCATCCAGCCCGTGTTCAGCCAAGAGGTCCGAACTGGCATAGCGCACGTCATCGCCTTCTTGCGCGGCAATTTCCACTTCATTGAGCCGACGTTGCAAAGTTGTCGCACGTTTGCCCAGATCGTTTGAAATCGGCGTTGGAACATTTAGGGCGACGCGGTCTCCGGCGGCACGCAGCAAAGGCTCGACGTCGGTCCATTGTCTGTTTCTTGCGGCGCGCCGGAGCCGTCGGTTTTCTTCCTGTAGCGCTTCGATCCTCTGGTCGACCTCGCCGGCGCTCAAGGCAATGTCCTGGTTTTGCTCTTGTAGCATGCCCTCGAGTGCTGAGCGTAGCATCTCGGTCAAGACGGCTTTGGCGGTCTCGGGGTTCAGCGAGTTTTTTATCAGTGCGTCCACGTGTGTTTTCTCCATCTGCTCGAGGACGGTGAGCAACGCGGCTGCGCGCTTCACGGCGTCAAGCGGGAGGTCGGTTCGCAGCGACAGGCAAAGAAACTGGTTTGGGACCTGGTTTGATAGTTTTTTTGGCAGGCGTTTTCGGAAATAGAAAATACGGCCACGGCGCATGAGGTATGGGCCGGCATGGTAACGTGGTTTGCGCAACCGACTGCAGGGTCGAATTTTGGCTGGCTGTGTCACAGCATGTGTCACAGTTTCCGAATGCTGTGACACATCGGATTTTCCGGAGGCTCCGTTGCCCCTTATTTTCCTGGCTTTTCTGGAAAAGGTGGCTGGGGTGGTAGGATTCGAACCTACGATACACGGTACCAAAAACCGCTGCCTTACCACTTGGCTACACCCCATCGGTGAGCGGCTGTCTACGATTGTTGCTGACAGGGTTCAAGAGGTTTCAGACAAAAAAGTTGGCCCTCTTGAAAAAATTTTGGCGGCGCATGCTGTGAGGATCTCTCGACCTGCTTTCAGGGCCGATACGGCCACGCACCCACCCTAGGGTCGACCAAGATCAGCCCCAACATCAACAGGATCAAAGGTCCATGAGACGCAAAACCGGCTGAGTCCACGGCTATCCCACAAGGGGAGCTGAGATCATTCATTTTTAGGGATTTTGGTAGCGGAGGAGGGACTTGAACCCCCGACACGCGGATTATGATTCCGCTGCTCTAACCAACTGAGCTACTCCGCCATGAGTGAGAGGCGATTTAAGGGAGCGGTCAGGGAGGGTCAAGAGGGAAAACACCGCCAACTTGCGGATTCTTTCAGATCATTGGTTGCCCCTCCTGCGGCAGCGCAACACCCGCAGCAATCCCAGAGGCAACACCGGCGATGAAAGCGGCGCAGCGGTCAGGCTCGGTGATCGGGATCATGTGCCCTGCCCCTTCAATCACCTCGTATCCCAACCCAAAGCGCTCCATCGGCGGGCCGTGGTGAGGGGCCGATAGGATTGCATCCTCCGTGCCATATAGGATGGCACCCGGCGTCCGGAGCGCGTCATAGCGAGCGACTTGCTCGGAGATGCTGAGATCAACGCCGATCACATCCTCGGACGCCGTGACAAAGGCCGAGGGGCGCAGGCCAAGGGCGCCGCCTGCACGATCCAGAAAATCCGAAGGCGGCGTTTCCGGGTCGAACACTGCGCCCAGTGTATGAGGCGCGGTTTTTGCTGCGATGGGAACGGCCAGCGTGTTGCCAATCAAGCGACGCAGCCATTGGGTTCGAATCTCCAACGGTTTGAATACCGATGGCGTTCCCGGCAGTTTTTGAGTCAACGGGGCAAGCAGCGCCAGCCCGCCTACTCTTTCAGGAAAGTCGAGCGCAATCGCGAGCGAAACCGCTCCGCCCAGCGAATGCCCAACCAGAACTGCGCCAGAGACCTCTTTCGCCTCAAGAAACTCGGCAATCATCCGCGCCTGTTCTGGCAAAAGGGCCAGATCTGCGCTGTCGCGTGTGGAATACCCGCATCCCGGCCGATCAAGTGCGATGACGTGATACTCGTCAGCCAGTTTGTCGACCAATGCGTAGGTATAGTGCTGCAATTGCCCAGCCAGTCCGTGGATCATCACGATGGTTTGCGCGTTCGGGTCGCCTTTTTCAACGTAGTGAATGCGCCCACCGCGCACCGGAAGGATTTGCCCCATCTGCGGAACGGTTTTCAGCCCCTCCCGCATCAGGCTGCGCGTCCACAAGTTCATCGCCAGTAGAAACACCGCGAAGATGGTCAATAGAATAAGTAGCGTCGTCATATCAAACCTCGCTGCCTGCGGCTGGAACCGGAACGTATTGCTCTAAACCGGATTGTGCCATGCGTTTTTGAAATTCCGCAACTGTTCCGGGCCACAGAGTCGTGTTGCGCCCTTCGGCGTCTTGGTACCACGACGAACACCCTCCGACCTGCCAGACACTGTCAGTGTGACGGTCCTGCATTTCCTTGGTAAACGCGGCTTGCCGTGCGGGGTCGGGAACAACCGCCTCCAGCCCTTGGCTTTGCATCCCGTCCAGAACGCGGCCGATATGGCCGACCTGAGCCTCAATCATCAGCACGACCGAGTTGTGGCCGAGGCCGGTATGCGGCCCGAGCAGGATAAAGAAATTCGGAAATCCTGCGATGGCAGTGCCCAGATTGGCTTGCATCCCCTCGGCCCATGCATTGCGCAAAGTCTGGCCATCTGTCCCGGTGATATCGAGGCGTTCGACCATATCGGTGACGTGAAAGCCACTGCCCCAGATCAGGATGTCAGCCTGCGTTTCGCTTCCGTCGGCTGCGATGATCCTGTCTCCGTCAATCGAACTGACTGCTTGCGATATGACGTCGACATTGTCGCGCGCAAGTGCCGGATACCAATCGTTCGAGCTGAGGATCCGCTTGCAGCCAATCCGGTAATCTGGCGTCAGCTTCTCGATTTCGGCAGGGTCTGAGATCGCGCGTTCAAGCTCTTTTCGCCACAACTTCATGGCATATTGCACCATTTTCGAATCGCCGCGGAACACTCGATGGCGGTATTCAAAAACCGCGAAGATCAGCTTGCGCCGCAGTCGCGGCAGCAACGGAATCCGCGCGTAAAGCCTGCGAACCCAAGGCGCGATCGGGCCGTCAGGACGCGGCAGAACATAAGGCGCGCTGCGTTGGAAAATCGTGACATGGCGGGCCGTTTTGGCGATCTCTGGTACGAATTGCACCGCCGAGGCACCCGTACCGACCACTGCCACGCGCCTACCCGCGACCGAGACGTTGTGATCCCATTGCGCAGAATGAAACGTCGGGCCCGGAAAACTGTCGGCCCCTGCAATGTCCGGAATACTGGGATGATGCAGCGCACCGATGGCCGAGACCAGAAACCGCGCCGACCAACTCTGCCCCGACTGCGTTTCGACCTGCCAGCGTGCGCCATCCCATTTGGCCGACTTCAACTCCTGCTGAAAATGACAGAGGTCGTAAAGGCGTTCTTTGCGCGCAACACCCTGCAAATAAGCCTGAATCTCGGCACCTCCCGCATAGGCGCGGCTCCAGTTCGGGTTCAGGTGAGTGGCCATCGAATAAAGGTGCGAGGGGATATCGCAGGCAACACCGGGATAGGTGTTCTCGCGCCATGTCCCGCCGATATCACCCGCCTTTTCCAGAATGGCGATGCTGTAAATACCGCGCTTTCGCGCCTCAAGGGCCATCGTCAGACCAGAAAACCCGGCCCCAACAATCAAGATCTCAACATTGTGATCCACGCCTTCCCCCTTTTCAAGACGACCAGAGAGCATTGGCAAAGACTATAGGCGCTGCCGAAGCCCTGAACAGCGTCTCATTGGGAATTACTGCCATACCGACGCTCGCTTAAGTTGAGTGAAGCGCGCATCTATGTCGTTTTCAACGCATTCAATCAGCCAAAACGCCCGTTTGAAGCACTTAGCCTCAAGGAATCCGTCGTCAATGCGGTTCAAAAGGTCGGATTCCGGAACACCACATGCGACAAGAGTGTCTAGCCTTTTCAACCAACCCACTTGACCAAAGACGCACCACTGGTGTCCATTTAACATCTAAACCACAAGGAAAAATTCAACGCGCAACAGGACCTGAGTGGGACAGGAATTAATTTTGCGCGC
The DNA here is from genome assembly GCF_017743995.1 of Ruegeria sp. R13_0. GTDB lineage: Bacteria > Pseudomonadota > Alphaproteobacteria > Rhodobacterales > Rhodobacteraceae > Ruegeria. The sequence continues at coordinate 353,792 of NZ_JAGHRB010000003.1, forward strand.
CTGACCAACCGGTGCGATCACCGCAAAAAATGAGAGAAGCGCCTGCAAACAGAAGGGCCTTCCACCTGATCAAATCGACAACACGGAGGAAATTGATGTCGATTAAAGAACCGTTTACGGATTTGGACATTAAGACCGCGGATAGCGGTTTTTATGAGAATAACAGCGTTCCGATTGCGCTGATCAGTAAGGGTGTCATGGTCGCCCTTGT
>NZ_JAGHRB010000040.1 GCF_017743995.1 Ruegeria sp. R13_0
ATGACCACGTAGAACACCACAAGCCCGGCGATTTCCCGGCAGAAACGACCAAACAGATACCGGACAGCGCCCCAGAGATCGCCCTCGGCCTCGGCTTCGGTCAGGACATGCCAGCGGCGGGTCAGAACCTCGAACAGTTTTTCGGCGATGAAGCCCACAACCAGAACGCTGGCAACCAGCCCCAGCAGAACCAGCGCACCATATGAGGTGAACGTGGCCACAAAATTCTTGATCGCTGTGGCTTGCGCGCTGAAGAGGTTGGGGACGGTCGTTATGACATGCGTCCACGAGGCGACCATTTCGCTCCAGACCTCGTTCAGCTCGGTAATCGGATCCTCGCGCTCCTCTGCAGCAGCCGCGTTTTTCTCGGCCACCGCATCCAGACGCTCCAACAGAATCGAGCGAACCTGATCATCCGACATCCGCGCAACCAGACCATCAACCTGCTCAGGCGTCAGATCAGAAGGGATGCTAACGGGGGCAGGCGTGCTGTCCTGCGCGTAAACCGGTTCAGCCAGAAAGAGGACGGATACCAGTGACAGAACGAGGCGAAGCGAGTGGAGCATTGGAGGGCCCTTAAGTGCAGTATTTTGTCTTGGTGGTGCGGAAGGTCACCTTGGCGGTCATGCCCACCCAGAATAATTGGGAGGGCCGTTACCCTTGGCGCCGTTGCGCAGGCTGCTCGATTGGCTTCATTCTGCCAATTCGATCTCGCCGGGTCGCCAGGTGCCGTCGAACCAGGGCTCTAACGGGCCGTACATCCGCAACATGGTCGACCAGGCCTTGCCGGGCATCGTTTGTATCCAGTTCCCCTCTTTGCCCGCCGGCGCTTCGGGGGCGAACCAGATCGTGTAGCTGCCATCCTCATTCGGCTCGACCGTGGGCAGGGTACTGTCGACACCGGCCAGCTTCTGATCCGTTTCCAGCAGGGATCGCGTCTGCGTGCTGTAGACGACGAAGGACCAGTAATTGTTGACAGGAACATCCGGCGGAATGGTCACGGAATAGGTTTTCGCCCCGTCCAGATACGCGCCGCTGCTGTCGCGGTTGATAACCGCGTATTGCGATCCAACACCGACATTCTTGGCCACCATGGCGGGGGTCGTGCCGGTGGCGTAGTAGTGAAACAGCGTGCGCGCATCCAGAAGCTTTACATCGCCTGCCTTAAATTCATGGTTTCCGCCCACAAATGGGGTCTTCCAATATCCGGTTTCATACAAAAACGGCGCGCGGCTGCGCGGTGCAAAATTCAGTGAGCGGGATGCGGCTGTTCCAAGCGCCACCGCCTCGGTCAGGGTTTGCCGCAGGCGGCCATCCGGCTCAAAGGGCTCGCCCTTGCGGATGCCCAGGGTGAACAGGGCGCCCATGAGTTCTTCGGGGAGGGCACCCGGGGCCTCGGAGTCCACCACGGCCTTCATTTCCTCGAAGAACGAGAAGTCATTGGCGTGGATCGTGTTCAATTGCACGTCGGTCAGGTTGATGAACCCAGTCTCGGGCGGGGCGTCGCGCGCATCCCAGGGGTAGATACGCAGCTGGTCTTTGACGCGCTTTGCTTCGACTTCAGCGCCGCCCTCGCCGGGAAAGGCCCGCAGCGCCAGCCAGTTCATATAGCTGGGGGTCCTGAGGACGTAATAGCCCTCGTCCGGCAGATCGCCTTCGTAATCGGTCGGGACAATTAGGTACTTCCCGCCTTTGCCCTTATCCGGACCGGCATTCCCGACATCGCCCACATAGCGCATGTAAACATCGTCGACGAGGCCAAGGATGCCCGACGGCAGTTCCATCACCAAAGGCCCGTTCGACAGATCGGTACAACCCAGCACATAGATCGTGGTCGTGTTGGGAGTCAGCAACAGAGACCGCGCATTATAGAGCCCCTCAAAGATGCCAAAGCTCTGTGCATCGACCCCGGCCTCGGACAGGCCGCGGCACATCGCATAGGTGGAGGCGGCGGGCATCCCGTCGGTAAAGGCCGTGATACCGCGTGCAAGGTCCATCGTGTCATAGGCAAGAGCGGCGGTTGCCTCAGTCGGCAGGCCGTCGAAATATTCCAGCGTGCCCAAACGGGTTTCAAAACTGTCGGGCACGGTGATGCTGTCAGGGACATCGGCGGCATATTCCGGCGTGTTCTGAGCGGTGGCGGCCCCGGCGGCACAGAGGCCGGCAACGACAAGGGAAACGAATTTCAATGGAACCTCACAAAGTATATCGGGTTTTCGGAAGAGACGCGTTGGGGATCACAGCGGCTTTGGGTTGATCGGGCGGAACGCACCATCCAGAACCATCTGACTGACGCCGTAATTGCGAATGCTGTAGTTGAAAGGCGCACCCCCCGAGGACAGGTTGTTGACCTTGTCGTCGCCGCAATTGAAGTGCAGCGTGATGGTGCCATTCTCATTCGCCTGCCACATGTTCGAGTTGATATGCGTGGCCCCCTCCATCAAATACCCGTCAGAATCGTAGAGGGTGAAGGACGTGAAGAACGCGTTCTGCGGATCTTCGAAGGTCACTGCCAGACATTCCTCGCCAGACAGTGCGGCGGAGCTTGAATAGGCATTCGAAACCCCAAGTTCAGGCGGATAACCACCCCAGCCCGCCGCATGGGACAGGTCCAGAACGTGCTGATCGGCCTCTCCGGGGCCTTTGGCATAGGTGTAGTCTATCCCGGCGCTCAGGAACTCGTCTTTGTATTGCTTGCGCATCGCCTCCAGCTGCGCCTGATCATAGGAGGGCGGCGTGTAGGTGCTGTCGTCCTGCATGCCTGAAATGGAAATCTGATCCTGAACCTCATGAAGATGTGCAAGAGATGCAGCATCGGTTCGATCCTTCAGTTCCGTCCGGAATATGATCAGCGCGAAGTCGGTTGAAACCTCGACCTCATGATCGCCGGAGTCGACGATGTAATAGGGTGAAAACCCATCCGCATCCATAACCTGCGCCGCGACATACAGATCGGATTCGGGCAGTGAAATCGTGAACGTGCCATCGTCGGATACGTTGACGATCTGCACCGAATAGAGGGTATCCCAGTTCATGCGCACTGTCGGGGCTTCTGGGCCGACCGGTGTGACCTCACGCAGATGCAACATGCCTTTATCGGCACCTTTCCGGGTCCAATTGGCGAAGTTCCAGGCGGTTTCTGCCTGAGCGAAATTATCCTCTGTCACAGGGATGCTTTCGGCAGTGGCTTGCGTGGCAAAGGACAGGGGAAGAACAGCAAAAGCCGAGAGGAGAGAAGTCGTACGCATCAATTACTCACAATTTTCGGGGATCACAGCAAATCGTATGATCCCATGTTTTCTGATGCCAAGCGTTGCATAGTGCAGGGTAAGTTGCTTACCATTTTGCGCAACGGCGTGATCGCACTAAGAAAACGGAGGGGGCGTGGTTTCCAGCAATCCGATATCCATGATCTCGGCCTTGTCTTTGGGACCCATGCCCGAGCTGGTTCAACGTGAAATGGGTGACAGGGCGCTGAACCGCGTTTTCCGCACGTCTGGCCTGACCGGTGATCTTTTATATACTCGGGAAGGGTTTATCCCCCAACCCGCACTGGTTCGCTTTTTTGATGCAATTGCCAAAGAGGCCGGTGAGCGCTGGGTTCTGGGCCCCTGGGTCGACGCGATACAGATCAGCGACTATGGGCTTTGGGGCGATTGGGTCTTGTCCGCTCGAACGTTGAGAGCCGGGCTTTTGCGCGGTTGCAACTCGATTCAGCTGCATGGAACACGGGATACGTTGTCCCTACTGACGCAAAGCGGCAAAGCCGAGTTTTCTTACACCTTCGCTTCTGCGGCAACACGCGGGTACGGTGAGTTGGCCATCGGAGGAGCGGCAGCGCTGGTCAGCTATTGTCGCGCCTATCTTGGCCCGCACTGGCGGCCGGACCAAATCGATCTGAATATTCCAAATTTAACCCACGTTGATCTTGAGCGTCTGGAAACGTGGTTCGGATGCAGGATTGGCCGGTCCAAGACCTGCATTCGCCTGATTTTCAGACAAGATCTATTAAGCGTAAGGCAGAAACACTGGCGACCAAATGCGATCACCTATGAAGATGTTATTCGTGATCGGCTGGACAATCACCCGGCCACGCTCACAGATCAGATCCGTGACATCGTCCGCCGAAACCTGCCATCCGGAATGACCAGTATAGAAGACGTCGCCCGCGCGCTCGGCACGTCTGTTCGCACACTGCAGCACAGGTTGCGAACCGATGGAGAGAGTTACCGGTCCATCGTCAAAACCGTGCGCATAGAACGCGCCAAAGAATTGTTGCAGGGCGGTGACCTATCCATCACGGCGATCGCTTTCGAACTGGGCTATGAACACGCTCCACATTTCACTCGAATGTTCAACGAAGAGGTAGGAGTGCCGCCATCCAGATTTCCAAGCAAAACACCCTAGTTGCCAAGACATTTGGCACTTTGGTTTCCCCACACCAAAATTCATTTACCAAAGATGAGCACGGTCGGGATCCAGCGCTTGAGCGGCTATCCTCATCCCACATACGCACGGTCTGCCAGAATTGACCAATGGCTCAAACCCGTTCCACGCCCACTTGGCTTCCTTTAGTGCCACGAAGTCAGCTGTGCGGCGCACGTCCCATTTGCCTTTGAGCAAAGGTAGAGGCAGAGCCTGAGTTAGGTCGGACAAATGCTCCGCAACAACCTCGACCGCGATCTCAGTTAGGCAAGAGACGTTGAATTTTGTCGTGTTCTCGTTTGCGAAACGCCGTATGCCGTTCCATGGGTCGAAGGGTCACCACGTTGATCCAGAAAATTCTGACGCTATTTGAAGCGATCCAAGACCAAATCTCTCTGTTTGCCCCTTTTCCGAATTGTTTCAGCGAGTTGCAGTTGTTGCGCCGGACAGCGGGTTTTGTTGATTAGGGGCACCGATCACCCCGTGCGGGTGATGTCCCCACTTTTTCAAAATGGTTCGGAAATCGCGGAAATTCCGGCGACTACAGGCGATCGGTGGGGAGGTAAAACGCTGTCCCGACAGAGATCTCTTGCAAACATGTGAAATCTATGTCGGGTGCTTAGCAGCCGTTAGCACAGCGCGCAGCGAAGGTGTTGGAAAAGTCCGTAGTTCCAGGTGCTGCATCTTGCATGAGTGACTTCAAATCTCGGATTGCTGCCTTGATTCTATGCATGCGACCCAAACCAGCCATTGGCCAAAAACCACCATCGCTGCATTGCGGCCCGCCAAACCTGATGGTGTGGATGGCTCCTGCTCCAACGGGCGTCGCAATGCGTCATAGTGCAGTTGTCTAAGACTGCTTATGAGAGGAGCCACCCCATGCAAGTTACCACAATCGGCGTTGATCTGGCC
>NZ_JAGHRB010000041.1 GCF_017743995.1 Ruegeria sp. R13_0
CAATATGATCCGCAAAGATCAATTCACGCCCGGACTCCGCCCGTTTCAGCAGTTTGTTCAACTGGCAGGCTAAACTGCCCACCAACCCCATTGATGCTCTGCCATCCAATAAGTTTGCGACAGAACCGTGAACAATCGATTTCACAAAGATGGAACCGATTGAACAGAGACGTCGGAGCTTTTGCTTTCAGCTGAGGGATCATCGTGTCACCACCGAGCCATCCCAGTGGTTTAGACCCATCTCCTTCCGAAGGGTCCAACGAGGCATGTAACGGTGCTTGATGATGAGGATGATCAGACTGTTCGTTTGATTTTCTGAACTGGTTGGCTTGGTAGTTTACGAAGCCAGATAAAAATTTGCGCAATTTCAAGTTGAGTCTCTACCGGTAAAATCTCTGTAAAGAGACAATAGACAAGTTCATCCTGATCGAAAGAGAATTTTGGGTTTGAGGCGATCTTGGCTGCCCGACAAAAGAGTGTTTTCGAAACACAATGACTCTGCCGATTCAGCGTATTGAGGCCATGAGGATTCGTGTCCTGAAATCGCGTCTGGTAGGGTAGGCGTTTTGTGTAGAAGCAGAATTTTGTCTCAAGACATTGAGAGCCTCAATTAAGTCAGGCAACTCGTTCCAGAGACTTTTGGGAAGTGCATCTGTTACTGATACTCAGCAAACCTTTCGCGCCAGTATTTTGTTGCGGCAATTGACGAACGAATTGATTGAGGATCGGTGACATCTACATTTCTGGCTGCCATCAAATGTGGAATAAGGGCTAGATTCTCAAATCCTGCGACGACCCCATAGTGGACGAAATGCGGATACAAAGCATCTTCAGCCGCACTCAGAGATTCCTCGTCATCAAAACCCTCCTCGTCGAAATTCTTTGCATTTTTAGTAAACTCCAATGAGGACGCATACGCTGTCCAAGGGGCAATAAGCGTCGATAGATGCCGAGGTTTGTGGAGAAAGAAGCCGATTAGCACCGAGTGAACATCTTCCGGATCGTCAAAGACTGACCTTGGAATAATCGCATCTTTCAACACAACTTGGCTCCAAGCGTCGTCGATAAATTCGTTACCTCTGACAAAGGCTCGACGGGCGATTGCGACCACCGGAATAGTAAGCCAGTCACCAACGGATTTGGTCCAACCCGTCTTTGGATAATTCAGGCGGTCAGCCAAATCAGCCGTTGAAACGCAGATACGCCACTCCTCTGGGGAGACGACATTGTTTAGGTAATCTCCTTCCTTGCAGGCCGCAAAAATCTCTCGGGTTTCGCTATTGGTCAGCAAAGCGTGTATTGCTTCCTGAAAGACTGGAAGCGCCGCTTCATAAGCTTTTTCCCAATCGGCGGATCGAAGTTTCATAGAGCTGCTCCAAGACTTTTTATGAACCCCTTATCTACCGGACGCTCCTACATGGGCAATGTTCTTGAGGGGGATTAGCGGATAGTGTGTCGCATTCTGGTGCAGCAGCCTGTCAAGCGAAACCGTGTTGGTAGCGACCGCTTTGTCCGCGTCTCGCTCATTGCCTGACGAAATTTCGCTGCGCCCGACACGAATGGCCGCTTTTTACGCCGCATTGCCGTGTTCAAGATGATGCCTGCGCGGCAAAATCTGTGCTGCGAGCACGCGCAGCGAAAAAACCAAATTCACAGGATGGGCTCTCTGCCGACCTAGGAGGCAGCGCAGCATGAGGGCTCCTATGCTGATTTTCTCAGTTGAGGATCGGCCCATTGCGGACCTTGGCCTTACCTTCAAGATGCTGCGGACGCAGCCCGCATTCCGGTCATTCGCTGCAAGCGCGAACTCCGGGCTTCGTTGAAATCTCCGATCGCGGACGAAGCAGGAATTTTGATAAGTGACACCGTTGTCCGGTTTCATTGCATCGCGGCATTTGCCCTCCTCTGTTGCCAACTCACTGGCGCAGCGTCGCCGACGCGGGAGCACAAATCGTAGCGCGAACCTGCGATAACTGACCCTCACCGCGCCGGCTGTGAATTGGGAAATAGCGAAATAGCTGCTGCCAGCAGTGGCTCAGACAAAGGGAGCTTTAGGGGTACGTGTCAACGGTCTTAAAGTTTCTGGATTAGTTGTAGCTTTCTGCCTAGCCTGTCTTCAACCTTTGGAGGTAGGAAATTGGAACGCCGCCTCGCCGCGATACTTGCCGCCGACGTCGTTGGCTACAGCCGTCTCATCCGCAATGATGAAGCCGGTACTCTGGAGATCGTCAAAACGCATCGCGAACGTCTATTCGAGCCAATTGTATCGGCGCGGAACGGACGCATTGTGAAATTGATGGGTGACGGGTTGCTGATTGAATTCGCAAGCGCCGTCGAGGCCGTTCGATGTGCAGTCGAAATGCAGTACTTCGTCGGGATCGAGAACAAGGACTTACCGGAAGACGCTCAGGTTCAATATCGGATAGGGATCAATGTCGGCGACATCGTGGTTGATCAGGACGACATTCAGGGCGATGGCGTCAACATCGCCGCCCGGCTGGAAAGCTTGGCCGAATCCGCCGGCATCTGTATGTCGGTCAACGTCTTCGATCAGGTTAAGGACAAACTCGACCTCAACATTGAAGATGCGGGAATGCATCAGGTCAAGAACATGGCGGAGCCGTTGCACGTATTCAGTTTGGCGCTTGATGAAAAGGCCACGGCTTTAGTATCGCCCATTGTGCGGAGTGCAGCAAAGCCTGCACAACGTCAGGTGGCAGTTGCCATCGGTGTCGTGCTTGCCGTGGTTTTGGGTGTGGCGGCATGGTGGCAGCCTTGGAATCCGGGTGCGATACCTTCCGCCAGCGGCGACCAATATCTGCCTGTGTCCGGTAAGCCGTCCATCGCGGTCCTGGCTTTCGACAATCTGAACAACGATCCGAGCCAGGACTACCTAAGTGATGGCCTGAGTGAGAGCATCCTGACAGCGCTGTCTCGGTTCTCAGACTTTTTTGTCATCGCGCGCAATTCGACCTTTTCATACAAGGACACGCCCGCAGAAGTGCAACAGATCGCGCAGGAACTCGGCGTGAGATACATCGTCGAAGGCAGTGTTCAGATCGCAGGGGAACGTTTGCGCGCAAATGCACAATTAATCGATGCCACTACCGGCAAGCATCTCTGGGCCGATCAATACGACCGCGAACTGCAAGACATATTTGACGTTCAAGATGAGATTACCCGAACCATCGCTTCAACGTTGAGTACTAGTATCGATCTCGCGGAGTATGACCGTTTAAAGCACCAGCCCACTGACAGCCTCGGGGCCTATGAACTCTCCAGGCGTGCTGAGGAACACTCGCTTAGATTCAGCAAGATGGACAATATTCAAGCACAGCGACTAAGTGAGCAAGCGATTGCGCTCGATCCAAACTTCGCGGGCGCATATGCCGAACTTGCCTGGGCGCATTCCTTTGGGTACCGCTTTGGTTGGAGCGAAGATCTTTCACGCGAAGAATCCCTCGATCTTGCCTTTGAAATGGCCAGAAAGGCGATTGACCTGGAACCCCTTAATTTTGCTGGCTACGCCGTTCTGGCTTATGCGACGATGTATGGCGGTGATCTCGACCGGGCGGTAACACTGTATGACAAGGCTATCTCTCTGAATCCGAATTCTGCAGGCACCCTCGTGAACTCAACTGACCCGCTGGTCTATAGCGGACGCGCCGATGAAGCCGTTGAACGGATGCTTTCGGCCATTCGCCTCAACCCGCATCATCCCGATTGGTATCTGTGGAATCTGGGTTGGGCACAGTATTTTGCGGAGGACTACGCTGGCGCACTTGCTTCGATTGAAAAGATGAACGAGGTCCCGGATCGGCTAAGACGCACGCTTGCGCCGATACTCTTGCGGTTGGGGCGAGAAGAGGAAGCGAAAACGATGATCGAACAGTTTTTGGAAGACAACCCTAACTACAGCATCGAAGAGGCAAGGAATGCGCCGTTCGAGAGTGACGATTACCTCAACCGATGGCTGGATGACTTACGCAGACTAGGGGTACCGGAAACCAAGATTTGAATGACTGAGTTGGAATAGCTGTCGCGACAAAGGCAGCGCAGGGCAGGCTGTGGCGGTAATACAGACTAATGTAACTAAAAGCGTCCGGCTTTCCGCTCGCGCCAATGGCGCGGATTTCCACAGTCGGGAACCCACCGCTGCATTTCAAATGTCCTAAACAGGAGACGAAGGCAGCCGGTCTTCGGTTTGCCGGGTCGTTCATCTTGCAAGACGGTGCCGCAGTGCAGCTTCATCAAACCTGATGGTGTGGATGGCTCCTGCTCCAACGGGCGTCGCAATGCGCCATAGTGCAGTTGTCTAAGACTGCTTATGAGAGGAGCCACCCCATGCAAGTTACCACAATCGGCGTTGATCTGGCCA
>NZ_JAGHRB010000042.1 GCF_017743995.1 Ruegeria sp. R13_0
CAAAAGCCCCGGGGTTTTACCCGGGGCTTTAGGGTTTATTGTTATTGTGTTTACGAGCAGTCTTGGACGGCGCGTTTTGTCAACACTCCAACCAAATGCGCGCGGTAGGTTTTGCTGCCGTGCAGGTCGGCGATCATATTCATCGGGTTGACGCTCAGCCCCACCAACGCCTCGGCGCTGAAGGATTTGTTCAAGGCCTCTTCGGCCTCCGCCCACCGGAACACACCGTCTTCGCTGGCGCCGGTCACGGCCACGCGGACACCATCCGCAAAGCGCGCCACGTAGACGCCGACCAGGGCAAACCGGGACGCAGGCTGCAGGAACTTCTGATAGCGCGCCGCCTGCGGCACCGGGAAGCGGACCGAGGTGATGATCTCACCCTCATCCAGCGCGGTGGCAAACATGCCCTGAAAGAAGTCATCCGCCGCGATCTGCCGCGCGTTGGTCACGATGGTCGCGCCCGAGCCCAGAACACCCGCCGGATAACAGGCCGCCGGATCATTGTTGGCCACCGACCCGCCGATGGTGCCGCGATTGCGCACCGCCGGATCACCGATCTGACCCGCCAAAGCCGCCAGCGCCGGATACGATCCCGCCGCCTCACGCGCCACCGTTGCATGGGGCGTCGCCCCGCCAATGACGACCGAGCCGTCATCCTCGACACAGACGCCCTGCATCTCGGCAATCCCACCCATGCTGACCAGCACCGAAGGGGCCGCCAGGCGCTGCTTCAGCGTCGGGATCAGCGTCTGACCCCCACCCAATGGCTGCGCATCCTCGGCCCCCAACGCAGCAACCGCGTCGGCAATGCTCGAGGGCTTCTCAAACTCGAAACTGTACATTCCGCTTTTCCTTTCCGAAGAGCGCAGATCCGCTCTTCATCTGGCTAAAAATACCTCGGGGGTCCGGGGGCTGGCCCCCGGTCCGCCCTCTCAACTCAGCTGTTCATCGCCGCCCAAACGCGCGACGGGCTCACCGGCATGTCGATGTGATCCACCGCCTTGCCGCCCGAGTTCATCGCGTCCAGAACCGCATTGACCACAGCCGGCGGAGAGCCAATCGCCCCGGCCTCACCACAGCCCTTCACACCCAGCGGGTTATGCGTGCAGGGCGTCTGGCTGGAATGATCGACGCCGTAGAAGGGCACATCATCGGCGCGCGGCATGGCGTAATCCATGAAGGACGCGCTCAGCAGCTGGCCATTCTCGTCATAGGCGCAGTTCTCCAGCAGAGCCTGACCGATACCCTGACCAATGCCGCCATGCACCTGACCATCCACGATCATCGGGTTGACGATGTTGCCAAAGTCATCCGCCGCGGTGAAGGCCTCGATGCTGACCTGACCAGTCTCGGGGTCGATCTCGACCTCGCAGGCATAAGCGCCCGAGGGGAAGGTGAAGTTGGCCGGATCATAAAACGCGGTCTCCTCCAGCCCCGGCTCAACCTCCAGCGGGTAGTTATGCGGCACATAGGCCGTGAGGGTCACATCGCCCCAGGCCACCGACTTGTCGGTGCCTGCCACGCTGAACTGACCATCCTTCAGCTCGATATCGGCCTCCGACGCCTCCAGCAGGTGGGCGGCGATCTTCTTGGCCTTGTCGATCACCTTCTCGGTGGCTTTGACCATGGCCGAGCCACAGACCGCCAGCGAGCGCGAGCCATAGGTGCCCATGCCGAACGGGATCTTCGAGGTGTCGCCATGCACGATCTCGACCATCGACTCGTCGATGCCGATCATGTCGGCCACAACCTGCGGGAAGGCGGTCTCATGCCCCTGCCCGTGGCTATGCGCACCCACCATGACGCTGATCGAGCCGGTGGCATTCACCCGCACGGTGGCGGCGTCATAGAGACCCGCACGAGCCCCCAGCATGCCAACGATGTTCGACGGAGCGATCCCGCAGGCCTCGATATAGCAGTTGATGCCCAGACCGCGCAGCTTGCCCTTGGCCTCGCTGGCCGCACGGCGGGCGGCAAAACCGGCCAGATCAGCCGCAGCTTCCAGCTTATCCATGGTCCCGTTGTAATCCCCGGTGTCATAGGTCAGCGCGACCGGCGTGTCATAGGGAAACTGGGTGATGAAGTTCTGACGGCGCAGCGCAATCGGGTCGACCCCCAGCTCGCGCGCGGCTTTGTCCACCACGCGCTCCAGCTGATAGGTCGCCTCGGGCCGGCCCGCACCGCGATAGGCATCCACCGGCACCGTGTTGGTGAACATCGCTTTCACATTCACCTGAATGACCGGCGTCTTGTAATTGCCTGCCATCAGCGTGCCGTGCAGCCATGTGGGCACCGAGCTGGAGAAGGTCGACAGATACGCTCCAAGGTTCGCGTAGGTGTTGGTCCGCAACCCGATGAAGTTGTTGTCCGCATCCAGCGCCAGTTCGATCTTGCTGACATGATCCCGGCCATGGGCGTCCGACATGAACGCCTCGGACCGGCTGGAGGTCCACTTCACGGGCCGGTTGCAAGCCTTGGCGGCGAAGGTACAGAACGCCTCTTCCGCATAGTGGAAGATCTTGGTGCCAAAACCGCCGCCCACATCCGGGGCCACCACGCGGACCTTATGCTCGGGCAGGCCCAGCACAAAGGCGCACATCAGCAGGCGGATCACATGCGGGTTCTGCGACGTGGTAAAGAGCGTGTACTCATCCGTGCCCCGCTTATACTCACCCACCGCCACGCGCGGCTCCATCGGGTTGGCGACCAGGCGGTTGTTCACCAGATCCAGCGTGGTCACATGGGCCGCATTGGCGAAGACCTCATTGACCTTTGCATCGTCAGTCTCACCCAGCTGCCAGTCATAGCAGATGTTGTTCTTCAGATCGTCATGGACCAGCGTCGCGCCGTCTTGCGCGGCGGCCTTCATGTCGATCACGGCGGGCAGTTCCTCGATCTCGAGGTCAATCGCCTCGGCCGCGTCACGCGCCTGCTCCAGGCTGTCGGCCACAACGGCGGCAATCGGGTCGCCCACATGGCGCACTTTACCCTGCGCCAGAATGGGATGCGGCGGCTCCTGCATCGGCGCGCCGTGCTTGTCGGTCACCTCCCAGCCGCAGGGCATGCCGCCCACGCCTTCAAAATCCTTGCCGGTGAACACCTTGACCACGCCCGGCATGGCCTCGGCCGCCGAGGTATCAAGGCTGGTGATCCGGCCATGCGCGATATCCGAGCGCAGGAAATGAACATAGGCCTGTCCGGCCACGTTGATGTCGTCGGTATAGTTGCCTGCTCCGGTCAGAAAGCGCACGTCCTCGCGCCGCTTGGAACTGGCTCCGATGCCACTGTCTTTGGGCATTGCTTGTTCTCCTCCCTCGGGCCGCTTATTCGGCGGCGATGCTGCTGACGTCCTGGCCCGAAGCGGCCATGATCGCCTTGACGATGTTGTGATAGCCCGTGCAGCGGCACAGGTTGCCTTCCAGATACTTGCGGATCTCACCCTCGGACGGGCGCGGATTGTCCTTCAGAAGCGCCGCCGCGCTCATCACCATGCCCGGCGTGCAGAAGCCGCATTGCAGCCCGTGGTGATCCTGAAACGCCTGCTGGATCGTATTGAGCGTCCCATCCTCGGAGGCCTGACCCTCGATCGTGCCGACCTCGGCCCCGTCGGCCTCAACCGCCAGCATGTTGCACGACTTCACGGCCTCGCCGTTTACATGCACCACACAGGCCCCGCATTGCGCCGTATCACAGCCAACATGCGT
>NZ_JAGHRB010000043.1 GCF_017743995.1 Ruegeria sp. R13_0
GTCACGGTTGCGTTTTCGTAGTTCCCATTGTTGTCCGTTGCCCAATAGGTGAAGCTGTCCTCACCGGTGAAATCCACATCTGGACGGTAGAGCAGCTGTCCGTTGTCCTGCAGGTAGACATCACCGTGTTCGGGGTTGGTCAGTCCGTCGACCCGCAGCGTATCGCCATCGGGGTCGGAATCATTACCCAGAACGTTCAGCAGGATGTCCTGGTTCTGGTTTATTCCGAACGCGTCATCTCGAGCGTTGGGCGCTGCGCTGTTCAGGTCGATCGGACCATTGAACGGAGCGTTGAGGCTGTTGAGCTGGCTGTCCGAGAAGTTCAGTGTCACCACATGCGCGAATTTCTTCAGCTCACCCGTGGCGCGGTCAGCAATGAAATCCTCAATCAGCATTACCTTGCGGCCATCCGCAGCCTCGTAGTAGCCGTCCGAGGACAACAGTTCTCGAACTTCGTGAGCGGTCAGCTTGTGTTCATCCCCATGGAACTGGCGGTCACGCGACCCGACCGAGTCGGTCTTAATGCCGTTGAAGTAGAACGTTTCGCCCCAAGAGAGCGTAGTGTCGCCCTGCATATCGAATTCCAGACGGCCGGGGGTCAGATCGTCCGAGGTCAGGATCGAGTGGCGCGCGGGGTTGAAACCAACATATTCAGTATCGACGTCGATCATCGTTACATCTATGAGGATGTTATCGAAGTCGGAATCCCCCCAATCCGGAGTAGCAAGAGTGAGCGTATTGTCGAGATCTACGCCACGTTGGAACCCCTCCGCAGTCAGGCCGTTGACGACGAAGTCAAACACATTGTTTGCGAACCCAATACCAATCCAAGGTCCTCCATAACCAGTTATATTTTGTGTCGCGACTAGGTCAAAATCCTTCAAGGTGTAGTGGGAGGTATACCCAATTTGAACGCCTTGGGCGGTCTCCCAGTTTAGAAAGCCGTCCAGCACCGTGCGGACGTCCGTCTCTTGGGCCGGGTTTGCCTTGACTATATGCAAACCTAATTCAGTGCCGAAAGCCTCATTGTCGCGAAAGCCCTGAATCGGGGCGTGACCGACAGGAACCGTTTCTGCGCCGTAACCCAATTCCGGCTGGTGCAGGTTGTTCGCCAGCGGTGCGGATGGTGCGCTTCGGTGCATCCAGACAAAGCCGTTGGAAGTGTTGACCGCTACGTTCTCGGCAGCCTCAACCAGACGGCCGGCAAAGAAGAACCCGTCGCCAGTGCGGCCATTGTCATGGCGGGCCCCGTCGGTAGCGTCTTTTGCAAGTCGGTCGAGCCCTTCCGACCGGATCGCCATGTTGCGCAGCCAGATGCCGGTCTCATCACCATCTTCCGCAGCAAAGGCGGCACCGAATACCTCAAAGGCCACGTTCTCGGTGAAATTGGCATGGCTGGAATGGTGTACGAAGCCCCAGCCCGGCGAGCCACTGACCGTATTGCCGATCGCGATGGCCGGATCTTCCTGATCCTCAGTACCGGTCTTGTGGAAATGGAACGAATAGCGACCCTTGATATTAGTGTCCGACTCGATGCTGGCAAAAGCATCCAAATCAGCCGCCGGTACCGATTTATCGGTGCGACCCAGATCATCGAAGGCGGCGTAGCGCACGTCCACATCATCACTGTGCATGAACATCGTGTGACCGCGGTGATGAACTTCCGTGCTCTCACCATCCTCGCTCGAGATGGTCACATTACGCGTCATGTTGGCCACATAAGCCTTCAGGTCATCGCGTGGCGTGTCATGGTCATATTGCAGCGGTCGGTCAATGGAGATCGTCGCGCCGTTGATGGCGGTGATCGTCACCTCTTCATCCTGGCTTTCCACATGCACACGTTGGCCAGCCCATTGCCGACCTTCCTTGTGGGTACCGCTCAACACGATGGTGTCACCGACCTGCCAGCCTTCGGGTACTTCAGCCAATTGGATCTGCGTGTCGCCGGCCATCGGCGCGTCATCCACCTTCAGGAAGCTCTCCTTCTCGGCACCATGGATCTCGACCTCACCATGCGATATTACTCCACGTGACAGCAGCATCGGATCCCAACTGGTGTCTATATCACCATTGTTGGCGATCACGATCTGCACATCGACATTGGCCTGGATCGGGTTCTCTTCAGTTCCTATCTCAAGGCGACCCGTTGGCGAGACTACCATCGTATCCAGCAGCATTTTGGAATCCGCATCGGTGGCAAAACTCAACTCGCCATCGACACGCACAGTGAACAGCGACGCGTCGCTCTCGCCCTCATAACGCAGGCTGATGCCCTCGGGGATCAGCACCTTGGCGCCGACATCGGGGATGCGACCCTCGTACCAGTTGGAGGCATCAAACCAGTCGCCATCGCCGATCGCCACATGGGTTGCCTCGGCCCGCTCCACCAACTCCAGAAGCTGCATATGTTCGCCCGCTTTGCTGGGGTCGTCCCCATGCGCGTGCGCATCAGGCAAAGCCTTCACCGCCGCAACATAAGCCTCAACCTCAGAAGCATCCGTCGGAGGGGGAATATAACCCGCACTGTGATCG
>NZ_JAGHRB010000044.1 GCF_017743995.1 Ruegeria sp. R13_0
AAAGCGCCGCCCTTTTTGGGCGGCGCTTGGATTGTTTGGGATTAGGTGTGTTTATTCCGCAGCCTGCGTTGTGGCGGCGTGTTTGTCACGTTGGCCATCGCGGAACAGCGCCTTGGCGAGGGAGACCATCATCAGGCCCATCACCATGGTAAACGGCAGTGCGCCGATGATCATCGCGTTGCGCAGAGCGTCCAGCGGGTTGTTGTCACCCGCCGCAAGGATCAGCGCGCCGATCACAGCTGTCAGGATCAGACCCCAGATGATGCGGTGCTTGATGCCTGTCTCCTGGCTGCCGCCCGACATGATCGTGTTCATCACCAGGATGCCCGAATCCGCCGAGGTCACCAGGAAGGTCATGATCAGCACAACGCACATCACGTTCAGCATCGACAGCAGACCACCGTCGATCATGTAGGACAGCGTCACGAACAGCTTGTTGGTGTTCGATGCCCCGATGATCGCGCCTCCGGCTTCACCGGCCAGTTCCAGATCGATCGCGGTGCCACCCAGAACCGTCATCCAGGCAAAACAGACCAGCGCCGGTGCGAAGACGCAGCCCAGGATGAACTCACGCACGGTGCGACCCTTCGAGATGCGCGCCAGGAACAGGCCCACAAAGGGCGAGAACGCAATCCACCAGGCCCAGTAGAACGTGGTCCAGCCTGCCTGCCAGCCAAACTGACGACCCTGCTCACCGGCGGCATAGGCTGCGGCCAGAGTGGCCTCATCCAGTTCCGCTGCTGCGCCTTCCAGACCGCTCTTGAAGCCGTCATAGCTGCCCCAGGCATTGGTTGCGCCACCCATCAGGGCATCCGCGTGCGCCTGAGCTTCGGCCGGCAGAGCCGCCGCAAATGCCTCGGCCGAGAGCGGACCATAGGCGCCAAAGCTCAGCGACAGGAAGTGCAGGATGTAATCCACCATCGCGGTGCCATAGGTGGTCATGGCAAAGACGAACGAGCCGAAGACGACAAATGTGCCCAGCAGGATGATCGACAGAACCAGGTTCAGGTTCGACAGGTACTTCACGCCCCGGCCAACACCTGAAACAGCCGAGATGATCGACAGGCCCATGATCACCAGCAGACCTGCAATCAGGCCAACCTTCGACGGGGTCGGCACTTCGCCGCCCAGATCCATGACCCACTCCATGCCGGTGATCGCATAGACACCGTCAATGAACTGGCTGATGCCATAGCCGATGGTGACCGACACACCCAGGATCGTGGCCACAACGCCCAGCACGTCGACCACATGGCCCAGGAAGCCGTTCAAAAGCTTGCCGAACAGCGGCGTCAGCGCGGCGCGGATGGTCAGCGGCATGTTGCGCGTATAGGCGTAATAGGCCAGCGACAGGCCGGTCACCACGTAGATTGCCCAGGCATGGAAGCCGTAGTGCAGATAGGTGTAGCGATAGGCCGACTGGACCGCCTCGGGCTCATTGCCCGGCACGTCGCCCGCGACAACCACGGGGTTCGAACCCCATAGGCCCAGAGGCTCGGCAGTGGCGAACACCATCAGGCCCACACCCAGACCGGCGCCGAACATCATCGAAAACCACGAGAAGTTCGAGAACTCGGGCTTTTCCCCGGGCGTGCCCATCACGCGCTTACCCGTGGCCGGGATCAGCGCGACGATGGCCAAAAAGAAGAAAAACAGCCCTACGATGATCACGTAGAAGCTGTTGAAAACCTCCAGAAGCTGAGAGTTCCAGCTGCCCAGAGTGCTATTCGCGTTCGCCGGAAAGATCAGCGCCCAAAGCACAAGGGCGACCATGACACCCTTACTGATCAGCGCAATCGGAACGCTGTTATTCTCATAAAAACCGCTATCCGCGGTCTTAATGTCCAAATCCGTAAACGGTTCTTTAATCGACATCAATTTCCTCC
>NZ_JAGHRB010000045.1 GCF_017743995.1 Ruegeria sp. R13_0
GCCACCGCCGAGATCCAACCAACCACAGACTCATTTGCAAGCGACACCGAAACCAGACTGACAAGGATCAACCCAGGAAGCTCCTTCAGGATCCAGGAATGCTTGGACCGTCGAATCCATTGGCCGGCAACGAGCCCCGATATTCTGACCATTATCGTCGCTATCGCCAGCAATCCGATAAGATACAAATGAACCGAGGTCATGGATGCTCCTCCTGCAGAACTTTCTGAAGATAAATTGCGACTAATCCTGCGAAGGCACCGGCCAAAATTCCAAACGCGGAAGAGATGCCAATACTGCAGGTTCCCAAGGCGAATACTGCCGCGGTCAACCAGGGTAGCAACTGTGACTTTCTTTGCCATAGCCCATAAGTCATCGCTATGAATGCAGCCGTGAATGCAAAGCCAATTCCGTAGCGCTCTAGGCCAGGCAGCGCGTTTCCGACCGCAGCGCCCATCGTAGTGGACAAGACCCACACACCTATCATGACGAGGCCAGAACCATAAAGAAATGCCGCTCCAACATCGGGTGATCTTTCCCGTTGCGCCATCGTCAGTGCCCAGTTTTCATCACTGACCAAGTGGATGGCGAGTAGTTTTTGTTTGATGGAAAGACCGTCCAGGACCTCTGACAGAGACGCAACAATTGCAACATAGCGCAGATTGAGCGCCGCCCCCGCGATGATTGCTGCAATAACCGAGCCGGTTGTGGATAACTGTTCGACGGCAACGATCTGCGATGATCCTGCATATACGGAAGCACTGAGTACGCCCACACTCCACCAAGTGAAACCTGCTTGAGCAGCCAGAATCCCGAATGCGAATCCGTAGAATGATGCAGCCAGTGCAAGCGGCAGAACTGCAATCGCGCCGCGTTTCATGTGCGGACGCCTACACCGACGCGAAGCTTGGTTAGCCATAGCCGAAAAAGTACAAAAAAAGCACGTTTATCCCGGTTTCGAACTTTAGGTGGATTGTGTTTCGTTCCAACAATCATCCCGTTTGCCTCCTTCGTTTTGGCAAACAAGACCTAACAATTGCCGAAGCGGCGAACTCGCAAAACGCACTGCCATCGCACTAAAATCTCGCATACAATCGCGATCTCTGCGAGATTTCCGCAGTAGAGCCGTTTATTGGGTGTCGGATTATGGAAGAAGTTGATGAATTCGACAGGCGCATTCTTGCGCTTATGAAGGTGGACAGTCGTCGGACCGGCGATCAGCTTTCCGGCGATGTCGGATTATCTCCGGCTGCTTGTCTGCGACGCGTGCAGCGGTTGCGAAGAATTGGCGCAATCGAGAGAGAAGTTGCTATTGTTTCGCCAAAGCTAGAAGATCGCCCCCTGGTTATTGTAGTTCTCCTTTCAATCGATGGGCATAATCCAAAAACAATGGATGAATTCTGTCGCGACCTTCGAAAAAGCCCGACAGTGAACAGAATGCTTTGGGTTACGGGCGACGACGATATCGTCCTTATCCTGCATTGCTCTTCCATGACGGAATTTGACGAGTTCGTAACGGCCTATTTGAATGACAGCCCTGTATCCGGCTACAAAACACTGGTTTCGATGCGCGACTATAACGTATGGGACAAGCGGTGACAGGGTAGCCTTGGCCACACCGCGTGATGCCTTCCGTTGAAAAACCAAGACCAACGTTAAGGGCATGCTACGCCTAGATGCGATCAGATAGATCTATGTTGTGAAGCAAACCCATTGGCGTTGGCGCAAGCAATGTAGCGAAATGCGTGCAGTCCAGTTGCAGGAACTCGGCCGTCTATATAATGAAACCCGTAAACCAAGAAT
>NZ_JAGHRB010000046.1 GCF_017743995.1 Ruegeria sp. R13_0
TCGCGATTGCGCCGATGTCAAAGTCTGGCGCGCAGGCGTTTTTCAACCGTGCTCAGCCTGCGGGTGGTCTGAGCCATATCTGTCCGGAGGGTCCGGATTTCATCAAGGATGCCCTGAATATCCTCCGATCCCGAAGGGGTATCGGCCGGTTCAAGCACACCTTCTCCCTCACCACTTAGAAGCCAAACCAGAGAGACCCCAAGAATGCCGGAGATCATCTGCGCTTTGTTTGCGCGTGGCTCGGTGCGGTCTTCTTCCCATCCCTGCACCGTCTTCAGTTTAACGCCCAGGCGGGAGGCCAGTTTTTTCTGTGAATACCCCACGGCTTCGCGCGCGGCGACGATCCGGTCGCCCAGAGTCGCCGCTTCGTCACCGTAGTATGGGGTGTCGTTTGATATAGTTGTGGCTACGTTCATTCTGCTCTCTCACTTTGATTGAAAATGTCGTGGCGCGGTCAGGCCGCGCGTTCGCTACGATCCTCGAGACGGATTGTCACAAGGTTGCTGTTTTCATGGCGGCGATATGGGGTCAGTGCCTGCGTGATGAAAGGTTGGATGTCCATCCGGGACCGCTGCCACCGAGCAAACCGGCGGAACAGCGCCCAGGTACTCTCGTCGTTGGACGCAATCACAGTCTGAACACGGGTGACATCGGCGCAGACGTGCCGACGCATCACCTGACCCAGCATCAGTGACGCAAGGCCCTTGTCCGCTTCACCCTCTGAAACGCCGACCTGCCAGATAAACAGGGTTTCCGGGTCATATGGCAAAACATAAGCCAGCATCGCGCCGACCAAGTCTCCATCCAGTTCTGCAATAACCGAGAATTCTTTGTAGTTATCAAACGCCGCCAGTTCGCCAAGCAGATCACCAATAGCTTTCTGATCCCCGGTACTGGCCAGCAAAGACACAGCTGCACCGTCTTCCGGCAAAGGGGGACGCAAAACCGGAATAGGTTGTTCGAACAACTCCAAAGAATGCTGCATGTACTGCTCCATCAATAAACTTTGATTAGCTAAGTAACACAGCGGCATCAAAACTTCAAAAGGCAAAGCAAAATTCTACCGAAACGTCATAAATATACCTATTTTTGCGATATTTTAATTTGCAAGGCTAATTATATTGCGCTCCGTTAACACTTGAGCAATCAATACAATTTTGACAGTCTCACTCCATTCGAATGCGGAGTAGATACATGGATCGTATCGACAGCAGCCTTGTCGCCCTGCGCCGAATCCTGCGCGCCACCGAGATGTCCGGCCGGGAACTGGCGCAATCCGCCGGGCTGACCGCGGTCCAGCTTCGTGTATTGCAAGTGATTGGCGAAACCGGGCAAACCACGGCCAAGGCGATTTCAATGCGTATGCATGTCAGCCAGGCCACTGTCACCGCGCTGGTGGACAAGCTGGTCTCGGGCGGCATGGTCGTGCGCGAGAAATCCCTGACCGACCGACGGCAGACCAACATCCTGATCACGGATCGCGGGCGGCAAACCCTGGAGGACGCTCCAGATCCGCTGCAACAGCTCTATGTGCAGCGGTTCAAGCAGATGGAGGACTGGGAGCAGGC
>NZ_JAGHRB010000047.1 GCF_017743995.1 Ruegeria sp. R13_0
TTCTGACCCGCCGCTGGCATGTCCTGACCGAAGCCGAGGCCGAGGGCGATCTCTGGGGCGCTGTCCGGTATCTGTTTGGTCGTTTCTGCCGGGAAATCGCCGGGCTTGTGGTGTTCTACGTGGTCATCCGCGCGGTTGGGCGGGGGCTGCTGACGCCCGAGCAAATCACCTATGCGGCGCCCTTCGTGTTCTACCTGATCTGGGTACCGCGGCTGGGTGCAGCCGCCTCACGCTTTGTACTGGCCCCGAACAAGCCGCATTACCGTCTGGTCAATATCGACGATCACTGGGCGAAATACCTGCATCGCAACCTGATCGGGTTGCTGATCCTGATCGGGTTCACGCTGTTCCTGCTGCACTTCAACAGCCTAAACGGCATCACGGGGGATGAAACGCGCATTGGCTTCTGGCTGAACGCAGGCATCCACATCTATATCGGCCTGATCGCCTGGAAGGCGCGCGAAGGTCTGTCGCAGATGATGCTGGGAACGGACCCGGACCACACCAAGTTCGATGAGGAAGTGGCGCACTACTACCCCTATTTCGCCATTGCGGTCTCGGCTGCGACCTGGCTGCTGGTCGAGTTTCTGGTGGCGCAGCGCAACCCGGCATCGCTGGCTCTGCTGGTTCAGGGCGCGCATTTCACCACCATGTTCTGGCTGCTGATCGCCCCGGCGCTCGACACCCTGATCCGAGGGCTTGTCCGCCATCTGCAACCGCCGATGCAGGGCGAAGGTTCGGTGGCCGAACGTGCCTATAAATCGACCAAGCGCAGCTATATCCGCATCGGTCGGGTTCTGGCCGGTATTCTGGTCATCCTGATGATCGCCAATGCCTGGGACCTCGATCTGCAGGAAATCGCAGGCGGAGACGCGGATTCCGGCAGCAAGCTGATCCAGTTCTTCATCATCATCGCCGTGGGCTACATCCTGAATGAGATCGTCTCGCTCTGGATCAACCGCCGACTGGCAAAAGAGATGACCGCCGCGCAAAGCCCGGACGAAGAAGCCGGCGAAGGCGGTGGCGCGGGCGGGTCGCGTCTTGCGACCGTTCTGCCGCTGCTGCGGGTGACAGCTCAGGTGGCGATTGCCGTGATCTTCGTTTTGCTGGCCCTGGGTGCCCTCGGGCTCGACATCACGCCGCTTCTGGCGGGTGCCGGTATTCTGGGTCTGGCCATCGGTTTTGGTGCGCAGAAACTGGTATCCGACATCGTGGGCGGGATTTTCTTCCTGATCGACGATGCCTTCCGCGTGGGGGAATATGTCGATGTGGGTGGCACCACAGGCACGGTCGAGAAGATATCAATCCGCTCGATGCAGCTGCGTCACCATCGTGGTCCGGTGCATACCATCCCTTACGGCGAGATTCAGAAGCTGACCAATTACAGCCGCGACTGGGTCATCATGAAGCTGAAGTTCACCGTGCCCTTCGACACCGATCCAAACAAGGTGAAGAAGATCTTCAAGAAGATCGGCGCCGAGATGATGGAGGACGAGATCCACAAGGATGGCTTCCTGCAGCCGTTCAAGTCTCAGGGTGTGTTC
>NZ_JAGHRB010000048.1 GCF_017743995.1 Ruegeria sp. R13_0
TCTACCCTCAAAAGAACATGAGGGTGAGCGGACATGGGATGGGTGATTATGAGCAAGCGCGAGTTGAACCGCGTGGAGGTTCTAGCGCAGGTTGATGACGGACGGCTGAGCGTTGATAGTGCGGCGAGCATGTTGAGCCTGACACGGCGGCAGATTTTCCGGCTGTTGAAGCGGTATCGTCAGGATGGCGCGTCGGCGGTCCGACACAAGGCGCGTGGTAAACCTCCGAACAATCGCATTCATCATGCCAAGCGCGACTATGCCTTGAGCCTGATAAAAGAGAGCTATGCAGATTTTGGACCGACGTTGGCGGCTGAGATGCTGGCCGAACATCACGGGTTCAAAGTATCGCGCGAGACAGTGCGCAAATGGATGACCGAAGACGGCCTTTGGCTGTCCCGCAAGCAGCGACGCCAGATTCATCAACCGCGCCTGCGTCGGGAATGTTTCGGTGAGCTGATCCAGATTGACGGCTCTGATCACCGTTGGTTCGAGGATCGAGGTGATCCCTGCACCCTGCTCGTCTTCATCGACGATGCGACCAGCACCTTGATGGAACTGAGGTTTGTGACGTCTGAGAGCACGTTCAGCTACTTCGAGGCAGTGGAAAGCTATCTGCACAAGCACGGACGCCCGGTTGCCTTCTACAGCGACAAGCACACAGTCTTCCGTGTTCCCAAGCCCAATGAACACACGACCGGGATGACTCAATTTGGACGCGCCCTGGCAGAGCTGAACATCGAGATCATCTGCGCCAATTCCAGTCAAGCCAAAGGCCGCGTCGAGCGCGCGAACCGCACATTGCAAGATCGTCTGGTGAAGGAATTGCGCCTCGTAGGCATCTCGAACATCGAAGATGGCAACGCGTTCCTTGCAGGCTTCGCCAAACGCTACAACGCAAAGTTCGCGAAGGCTCCGGCCAAACCAGATAACCTGCATCGCGCCTTGAACATCGAACCGGATCGCCTCTCTGAAGTCTTCTGTCTGCGTGACAAACGCTACGTCGGCAAAGACCTGACCCTCAAGTATGACCGCAAGCGCATACGGTTGGAGGTCAACGATCTGACGCGAGGCTTGGTCGGCAAATACGTCGATGTGTACGAGATGGCGGATGGGCGTGTTCAGGTGCGTGCCAAAGGCATCGCCCTGCCCTGCAGCATATTCGACCCGCACCAACAGCGTGTCACCCATGCCGCGATCACAGAGAACAAACACCTCAGTGCTGTCCTCGCTCACATCAAGGAAGAACAGGAGAAGTCCGCGCCGCCGACGAAGGTCAGACCAAGCAGCGACAAGAACGGCCATAAAAAGACAGGACGTCGGAACAACGGCTGGAACTCTCTCGCGGCCCGACGCGCCAAGGAAACCCGCAAAGCCAGCCAGGGCTGCGATATATGAGGTCTCCGCCCTGCCAGGCTTTGCTCTCCTCAGCGCAGTATAAGTGACATTTCTAATTTGCAGACCGGGTGACATTTCTACTTGGTTGCAACACG
>NZ_JAGHRB010000049.1 GCF_017743995.1 Ruegeria sp. R13_0
TGTGTGGATGGCTCCTGCATTACAAGAGATTTCTGTGATTGCGATGGTCTGTCAGTACAGTCGTGTGTCCGGCCTGTTTGTGTGGCGGTTGCCACTGGCCCTGATGAGTTCCGCGAGCAAGGTTCCTATCGGCTAAACGACCTCAAGGGCCGCGACCTTCGTCGGAGTGTCCTTACTCTTGGTTGACTTCATTTCGCATCATCACATCAATCGTCTTGTATCTCTCGGCAGGATCAAGCGATCGGCTGCCGGTATTCCTCCTGTTTCGTCAGTAGCGCCCAGATGATCCGAGCGGATTTGTTGGCCATGGCGACTGTCGCCAGCCGGAAGGGCTTTTCGTCTAGAAGCTTCGCAGTCCAGGTGTCGGCTTTCTCTGGGCTGTTCTTGGCCATGAGCGCGCGCGACGTCATTCCGATGATCAGCAATTTTCGGATGTAACGGTCACCTTTCTTTGTGATCCGCCCGAGGCGCTCTCGGCCGCCGCTGGATTTGTTCAGCGGTGTCAGGCCCAACCAGGCGGCTAAATCGCGGCCGGTCTCGAATTGTTTTGCATCGCCAATGGTGGCGACAACGGCCGAAGCCGTGATCGGTCCGATCCCCGGCATGCGCATCAACCTACGTGCATCGGCTTCCAGCCATGCATGTTGTTCGATCAGTTTGGTCAGCCCATCAACCCGCACATTGAGCCCGTTCAGTTGATGACACATCACGCCAAGAATGCCGTCCGCGATCTCGGGCATTTCCAACTGGTCTTCGGTACCGTGCTCTCGCGCGAACTTGGACACAGCTTCTATACCCGTCGGTAGGATATGTCCAAATTCCCGGAGGATACTGCGGATCATGTTTACGACCTGGGTGCGCTGCTTAACGACCAGATCTCGGGCGCGGTGTATGGCAAGAACGGCCTGCTGGTCTTCGGATTTGATCTCGACGAAGCGCATGGTCGGGCGACGCACTGCTTCGCAGATCGCTTCGGCATCGGCTGCATCGGTCTTGCCGCGCTTCACGTAAGGTTTGACGTAGGCTGCTGGCATGAGCCGAACGTCATGGCCGAGCTCACGCAACTTGCGTCCCCAGTGATGGGATGACCCGCAGGCCTCCATCCCAACCACACAGCGCGGCAATGTCTCGAAGAAGGCGATCAGCTTCGCGCGTTTGATCTTCTTGTTGATGATCCGACGCCCCGTGGCTGAAACACAGTGCACCTGAAAAACGTCCTTGGCCAAATCCAGGCCCACAGTCTTTACTGTCATTGGGTGGCTCCTTTCCTAGCAGTCGATGACAACTGCACTTTGGCACGTTCGATGCCGGTGGAGCAGGAGCCATCCACCTCATCCG
>NZ_JAGHRB010000004.1 GCF_017743995.1 Ruegeria sp. R13_0
TGGCCAGATCAACGCCGATTGTGGTAACTTGCATGGGGTGGCTCCTCTCATAAGCAGTCTTAGACAACTGCACTATGGCGCATTGCGACGCCCGTTGGAGCAGGAGCCATCCACACCATCAGGTTTGTGGCCCTCATGACAACCGATACTTCCCGCGCGCCTTGCCCTTGGGAGCAGACGACGAACACGTCATCGATACGTTCCTTACAAAGGAACCGCTCGAAGCAATGATCGCTGTGTTTTGGCTTAGGAGTTCACTCCAGAAGACAAAACACTGAACTCAAACGAGATCAGGATCATTGCCATCGAGTACGTCGAGGACGAAGTGCCGTCCTGTCCAATCCCAATATTGGCGGCCCAGCCATCGCGGCTGGTGGGTTGATAGTTTCCTTGACCTATGAACCGTTGCTTGCTTGTCAAGGGCAGCACGGCGTAGTGAACCCACGGTTACCGACTCAGAGATCAGGCCGGACTCAACATGTGTAAGTTAAAGTAACTATTTGTTTTTACCTTATTTTGGCTTGGGGTGGTTATCCGAACGTGATACCTTCATGCGCAAGGGTGCCGGGTGAGGTCCGGATTTAGCTGCGATCCGCTAATCATGCAAACTGCGGAGAACGATAAACTTGAGCCCGAAGCGCAAAATGCGGAAAGTTGCTCCAACGGCAGCGAACCACAAGAAACCCACTTTGAACATGGTGATGACGACCCTTAAACTTTTACAGGTCAACGGTGCTAGTAACCCCATCTGAATATCGGCAACTGAGCTTCCAGCCAATTCCGTCTTTGCGCACCGCCAGATAGGTCGGTCCATCACCTGCAGAAGGGCGTGTTGCCGCGACCTTGCAAAAATAATCGATTCCGCCCTGCCTTACAGCTATCGTTTCACAATCGACAAAGTCCTCGTCGATAGCATTTGCAAATGGAAATGGCGACCACATTGCCGAAGTGTGGATAGAATGCACCCGCGTGATCAGACTACCTTGATCATCATTCAGGTCTGCCTTGGCGATGCAGCCCCGGTGTTCGTCGCCTGAAAGGAAAACAACGTGCTTGATCGCGTTCTCTGCGATAAACGCAAGCAAGTCACGCATGGTTTCAGGGTATCCGTCCCACCCATCGGAATGAAGGGCGCTGAGGTTTCCGGCATTCAAATCACTGTTGCGTTGCACTGCACGTCGGTGACGTGGCAGCAGCATTGACGGCGTGACGACGAACTTCGGTAACGATTTGATTTCATTTTGGTTCAGCCAGTTTTTCAGGTGGGCAATGTCGGGATCCGCAAAGAGCTTCGCAGTGTTCAGCATTCCGACTTTTCGATGTGATCGCATCGTCCGTGCATCAAGGAAGTAGAACGGGAATCCATCGAAACTGAAATCGCGCAGCACTTTGTTCACACCGCGCTGGTACTTTTCAAACGCGGGCCAGCCATTTTGCAGCGCGGCTTGGTTCTGTGCCGTGTCTGGCGTTGCGACCGGTTCCCAATTGTCCGTAATCTCGTGATCATCGAGCAGCATGAAAGACGGGACAGAGCGCAGAGCGGTACGGGTGCTGCGCATACGCAACCAGTTTTCATAGGGAATGCGGTATTTGTCATCGCTGTCCGAAGGATCAAACAATCCGGCGGTCGGATCCACATAGACCTGATCGCCCGCAAAGATCATGAAACGAGGCGCTTCTTCCGGCGGGCCATCCAATGCATCCGCAATGCTCTGATATGATGCAGACGCGACGGGTGCATCGAAGAAACCAGTTGGGTATTGGCAGGATGCCAGCGTGAATCGCGTTTCGTTCAAAACGGCGTCCAATGTCTGGTCCGGGATGATGCCATCCATCAACCTCCGGTCCTGTCCCAAAGCCTTGGCGACAGCGGCGCTGTTCACCATGGCCTGCTCAGCCGGTGTCGTATCCCTGTCGTGGATGTTACGTTCTGTTCCAAGCGAGTCTGTATTTTTGCCCCCCTCAGGATCCGTCGCCGAGCCAGGCGTTGCGAGTTTCATGAGGTCGCTCGTCGCCTTCGACATGCGCTCGAAGGTTATGTATTCGAAATCACTGCGCTCTCTCTGAATGTCATAGTCGTTGGGATCAAATTGTATGACCCGTCCGGCCTGCGCGATGAAATAGCCGACAACCGGCAGAAACAGGGTGTCGGATTCGTCGTAGACAAGTAAAAGCAGCGTGGCGTTGCCTGCATGCAGGGGATCATGGTGCGGAAACGCAGTGGGTGGCGGCACTTCGAAGGCTGCCCAACGATGATCCGTCAGGTCCTCGATCTTGAGAACGATCATGTGTTCGACAACATAATCAGGCGTCCACTCTGCGGTTTGATCGTCGGGGCGGAGAATCTGGTCTCCGACGACCTGAGCGCGCAGCATCACGATCGCCTGGGCTTCGCGATGTGTTGGCGCCGATCCCAATCTTGCGATCAGCTTTGCCTTGGAGCCTTGGACTTCTTTGGTGATGATCGGCCCAATCCACGGCGGAAATGCGACTTTTTCATCATTTGGGTCTCCGGCCGTCAGGTCTGAGAAATCTTGATCTAGAAACGTCTCGATCCGGCTAGCGGTTGCAAATCGCTTTGTGCCAATCAACGAATCCTGATGACCGGCCCCGTCGTTTATGAACGGATCGACGAAATGCGCGCCTGCGTCGTCGAGGATCGTCTCCATTCGGTCCAGCGTCGATATCGCCGACATCCCATTTTCTTCGCCATGCATACTGAGCGTCGGGAAATGCCAATGTTGGCGAAACAACCTGCGGGACACCCTTTGATTGCGTCCATGCCGATCCGTCATCATCGCGTAGCGTGCATAGTGCAATGCTGTGCTAACCGTGCGGAGGCTCAACGCGCCGAAATGCTCATCCAGATAGGTCAGAACGTCTGGTTCCATGTTCTCTGAGCTGAAATTTCGACCATAAATCGCATCCATTCGATGTCGTGTCCGCGTCCATGGCGTCCGTTTCCATGGCAAAATCGGATTCTCGATGTCGAATTCTTCGATCGGGTAAGGCAGGCTGGTGAGCAGGCGATCCAGCAAGTCATCCGCCAGCGTCGGGTCTTGTGGCTTGAACTGATAGTTGTCGGGAAGGAACTCGATCAGATACCGCGTCGCATAGGCCTTGAAAATGTTGATCGGCGTAAAGACGACAAGCGGCCCGACTTGCGAGAATACGGCGCGGTTGACTTTGGATGGATGGCCAGACGCGGGCAAGGCCGAAAACCTGCCGCTCAGCGCAGCCATGCTGAACATGACCGTTCCCATGCAATGCGCGACGACGTCTACCTGTCCATCCGGAGACGCCTGTGCGGCTAGGTCAATCACCCAACCAACATCTTTGTCAGCGACCTGCTCAATACTCCAGGGTTTAGTCGCCGTATCGGGCACGGTGCTTTCTGTTCCATCCGGTAAGGTAAATGTCGTGGCACTGGAAAAAAGTGGGCTGGTGCGAAGATCGGCAAGCCACACGTCTCGGCCGGTGTCAAAAATTCGACTCGCAAGGTTGGGTTCGACGGCGTGATGCGCAAATGTGGTCGCACCAGAACTGTAACCGTGCAGCATGACGACGGGCCGTTTGGTCGAATTTTCGTGCTTGTATTGCGTGATCCAGACTTCGGTATCTATCGGATCGTGTTCCTCACCAAGTTCGGGCACCTCAGCGGCAAATGTCTTTTTCACAATTGTTGCTGGAACTGAGCCGCTGGGGACACTGCTGACTTTCAATTCAGCAGGTGGCTGGAAGTGGATTTCATCATTTGCAGGATCCAGATCTTCGTCGGGTGCGCGGAAACTCCAGATATGGATGCCAAGCAGCATTCGCAGGAAATATCCCAGGAACCCGATCATGTCCCCAATTGCACTTACAGCATCGTCTTGGCGGGCAATGCGAAAGAGTGGAATGTTGATCCGTGCGAAAAAAGCCAGATCGAGCTTGAGTACCGGCTTTGAAGATGACGACAGTCCGGGGAATTCCTCCAGATCCACGTCCATCAGCTGCCGCCACGGATTGCCCCTGCGTGCATAGGTAAACCGCTTGAGCCCAACGATCTTGTTGCCATCCAGCGCTATGTCAGCTCCGGCCTCGGCGGTGCCGATATCCAGATCATATACGAAGCCGCGCAGCTCTCCGCTGCGGCTGGCAATGGCGATACCCGACTTGATGCGCGCAAACAGGCCGGGGCCATCACCGCCATCGACCAATGCCTGATATGTGTCGCGCGCGCCCCGGTTGGGCAACCAGGCCGCCAAGGCCCTGACGATACGGCCAAAGCCAAATGAACTTTGGCGTTCAAATACCTTGAGCGTGCCGCTGATCGGGGCCTTGAACACAGCAAGCTCGTTCAGTTTCTCCTCACGCAGTTCAGGCGGATCCCAGCTGTCATTGAGAGATTTCCAATTGTCGTCATCCGCATAAATCCGAACTGTGCTTTGCAGGTGAGCGTTGGACGGATCAACCGAAACACTCAGGGTGCAATCGCCCCCCGTCGCTGGTGACAGATCAGCAATTTGTTTGGGCGCGAAGCGCAGGGTCAACTCAACAACATAAGATGCCGTTGACCCGTTTTGCGGCGCCATTTGAACCTTTCCGACAAGGCGCTCGAAGACTTCGACCTCTGTGCGCGGCTTGGGCGCTGCGACATCGGTCCCCCGGAACACAGGCCGTTCAAGGGGGGCTATGGGCGCAACTGCAGGCGGAGCGTCTTCATATCCCCAGATATTAGCAAGGTTTTCGGCCGCACGCAGCGCGACTGCCGAAATCGTCAGTGCCGGATTTGCCCCAAGCGCGGTCGGCACGATCGATCCGTCCAGTACGACCAAACCATCGTGCAAACTTGAAGACGTGCTTGAGGCGTAGACGCGTCCAAACGGATCAACAACACCATCGGCGCCGGTATCACCCATGACCAGACCACCGAGCGGATGGACCGTCGTAACTGGCCCCTTTTGATCTTTCAGCAACCAGTTCATGGATTTTGGCAGCAGCCTCCAAACCGGGTTTGGAATGATGTGACCGCCAGTAATGTCTGTCAGACCAGATAGGGTGTCGACTTCGGTGTTAAAAATCGGATGATCTCGGACATCGCTCCAGTGCATCTCAGCGATTCCGTCACGGTCCGGCGTCGGGTCACCGTTTAGGGTGATGTGGCCGCCCGCGCCGTCATTCCCCATCACCGCAAACAGCGCAGTATTGTCTATTCTCTCTTCAGCAACCGAATAAATGTCGTCCTGCGGGAAGCCTTTTGAATGCGTGGACCAATCGATTTCGTCCAAACTGTGAAGTGCGTTCACTGTTCCAAATATCTCTTTGAATGCGATGCGCAGCGAAGCTGGAACAGAAATTTCTTCGATCAATACACCTGCGGTGTCGCGCAAGTCGATGATGCCTGTAATCGTAGGGCCGATTTGACGTTGGGAGGGTTGTACCTGTTCGCTGGCTACATTGTTTACTCGGGCACTTGTATTGTAGTCTGCGACCAGCATATCGCCATTTGTCGAACAACGTTTTCCGATCATCGCATCCGAGACGACAAGACCTTCTGATTTTGACCGCAGCAGAATCTCGGTGGACCCAAGAGTGCCTGCCGCGACGATGACCTTTCGCGCGCGAACCCTGACAACTTCGGGATCGCCGTTCGCGTCAGAGTGGCGTTCGCGCAGGGCCGCGTTCGTGTAAACGGTGTTTACGACCCAGTTGTCGCCGTCTTTTTCAATGTGCAAAACCGTTGCGCCGCTGAAAATGTCCGCGCCATTTTGCTGTGCTTGGACCAGTAGATTGACATCCAATGAATCTTTGGCACCGAAATTGCAGCCCGTCGCGCAATCCCCGCACATCTTGCACATCTTCAGGGCGACGTTTCCAGTATTTGTACGATCCTCCATGGCCACGGTAATGGCGGCAGGACGAAACTTGCCGCCAGGCGCTATGCCCTCAAGCGAATTGTATTTCTGCGGTGGGCCGCCAGGGCGCTTGAGAATAGTATTTGGAGCGTTGTCGGCGGTCGCGCCAAGCAATGCAGATGCGCGGTCAAAATAGTTTCGCCATGTATCCAAGTCAGAAAGTGCCGCCGGCCATCCGGATTGAAAAATTTCGGGGCGAGGCACCTCCATCACGCCTGCATTGATCAGGGAGCCACCGCCGACGCCGTTTGCCGTTACCGTTGTCACACCCCTCCCCAGCCGGACATCAAACAGTCCTTCCCGATGTCCATCTCGGCGGAGATGCTTGGGCAATTCAGCTAGTCCGGTCGGGAAGGCGCCAGGCAAATATTCTCTACCACGTTCCAGAATGCCGATCGTAATGCGCTGGTTGTCATGATGTTTCCCAGCGAGCGTCGCCGCAGAGATAGCGCCTCCATACCCGCTCCCAATTATCAAAATGTCGAAATGCACATCGTCGGGGTCGGTCAGAACGCGGCCTACAAGGTTTTCAAAGCCTTGCGAAATCCAAGCGGTGCGAGAATCAGTGTCCAAGTTAACCGGCATTGCAACGTCTTCCCCCGAGTTCAAAAAGCGTTGGGAAACGGCGGTAATCTGGTCCGGTACTAAAATCCCAAAGCAAAAAATGCTGTGTAATTGGACAGTCATTTGCTCAGAGCAGAACTGTCCGATGCACTTATTTATTCAAACAACTCAGCAACCAATTGTACGCGTGGCGGCTAAAAATACAAGAAATAGGCCAGACAAACGCCTTCTAACCCGAATATCCTCGGCAAGCACTTACAACACGTTCTTCGCAAATCCGTCTAAATGTGTAAGCATTAGCCTGATTTTAGGTCGTGCTGACGCGAACTGAAGCTCGATTTGGTGAACATTTTTCTGACCATTTCGATGCCTTCCCATCTCCATGCGTCAGCATCCCGTTGTTGGAAAGGGATTATGGGCGAGGGCAATTCTATTCTGGCGAGCTTTTTACCTTTACGCTTGCTTGGAAGCATGTATCCCAGGCACCGCGCACGCCCCTCTGTCGTCAGACTTTCTGGCGCGGCTCTGTTTGTGGATGTGTCACGCTACACTGCGCTTGTTGAACAGTTGGCGCGCCGTGGCCAGACGGGCCTTGAAGAAATACCCAAGCTGCTTGACCAGACCTATTCACGATCAGCGAACCAAATCATGGCGAACGGAGGCGAGGTGCTCAGCTTCTCCGGAGATTCCTTCCTCGCTTATTGGCCTGCGGACACGCTCGGCGCTGCGGAAGCTGTTCGTCGCGCGATATCATGTGCAGGTGCAATCTGCCGAAAAAGCGAGAGAGGTGCTGATCTTTCTGTAGTCTCAGATACACCCGCCATTCACGCCGGTATCGGTTTTGGCGAGATGTGGGTGGCGACGGTTGGCGGAAATCCGGTTTGGAACCTGATCTTCGGTGGCACAGCCATCCTGCAAGCGGCTACAGCGCAATCTCATGCTCGCAGTTCCAGCTATGCATTATCCGACGTTGCGCAGGCGGTACTGGACACCTCCGCGGACCCCGTGGTCAAACCGGCTCAAGCTGATCTGAGCGATTGCCCGCCTTACTCATGGCTTCGCGGCTTCTTGCCACAACATTTTCAGGACAACCTTTTTCCTCGCGAAGAAGATCGCAACCAGGACAGCGCGTCTGGGCGCAACACGCTTCACAGCTTGAAAGACGTTGACGCGAAGCTGGATGAATTGGCCGAGGTTCGTCCGATTTCAGCGCTATTTGCGCGGATTGTCGGGATCTCCACCGACAGTCCACCTGCAACGGAACAGTTTCAGGCGCTATGTGTCTCGTTGCAGGCATTGTTGATCGCGCGGGATTGTCCGGTCGGCGAAATGCTCATCGATGATAAAGGCCTGGTTTATTGGGTCGCCTTTGGGGAACCTGGAAAATTCCATCGTGACGATCCGCAACGCGCCCTTGATGCCGCGTGCGCGATCCGTGCAACCGTTCTGGCGCACGGATTTGACACTTCTATTGGAATTGCAACAGGTGAAGCATTGTTCCGGGTCGTCGGAAGTCCGCGTTGTCGTCAATGGATGGTTATTGGCCAAACCGTCAACCGCGCCGCCCGCTTAATGACCGAAACCGATGGGGCAATACTATGCGACGCCCCGACCGAGCGTGTCGCACGCAGCGAGTTCTTGTTCAAGCGGCGTGGAACGCTTCAGCTTTTGGGTCTTAGCGATATGACACCCGTGTTCGAACCGCTGGAACGTACACCCAGCACCGTATCCTCTGTCGATATCGTCGGGCGAACGAAAGAGATCGAGGCGCTGAAATCCGCATTCGAAAATGTCAAATCCGGCGCAAACCACATTGTCATTGTCGACGGCGAAGCAGGTATTGGCAAGACAACTCTAGTCAAGGCGTTTGCCGATGATCTCAAAGCGGAAGGATATGCGGTCTCGATTGCTTGCGCTGACCGCGAAGTTCAAAGAACCTCGCTGCTGATCTGGCGTAGAGTTTTGGAATTTCTTGTCGGAGTGCCCATTGATAGCAATGGGAATCAAGTTCTTGAACTGATCCGGGTTCGCACGCAAAATCAACAAGATATAGAAAAGCGGCTTCCACTGCTTGGCGATGTACTCAGCATTGATATTCCACAAACCGAGATGACTCGGCATTTGCAAGGTGCCCATCGCGCCGACGCAACAATGCGCTTGCTTGGCACCATTATTGATCGACTGGGTCCACGCCCCCTAACCTTGGTATTGGAAGATTGCCAGTGGCTAGATTCCGCGTCCTGGCGTTCGGTGGAATGGGTGTTCGGTTCCGTTGATTCTCTATTTTTAGTTCTATGTGTTCGCGCGGGCGAAGCCCCGGAAGAGCTTGAGGATCTGCGTCGACGTACAAATCTGATAGGTTGGCAAAGTGACGGTCCAGCGGTTGCGTCACATCGGGCATGTGAAACGTTAAAATTGATGGCGCTGGATGAACGTTCCATTCAACAACTCGTGGCCCGTACACTTGGCGATGCTCCACCAAGTGATGAACTGGCTGAAAACGTGTCTCGACTAGCTGGCGGAAACCCGTTTTTCGCCGAGGAGATCTCCCTGTCCCTAAGGAACCAAGGGCTGATTACGCTCCGGGACGGGTTTTGGTGTTCGAGCAGGCCTTTGGATGAATTGACGTTTTTTGAGGGTGTCGAAAAAGTTATTCGCGAGCGGGTCGACCGCCTGGACATGGCCGTGCAGAAAGTTCTCAAATCCGCTGCGGTGATTGGACGTCGATTTAACATCTCTGCACTCAGGTTTCTCAATGGTGCAGGGGCTAAAAAAATCGTCCTCCAACTGGCTGACGCCCAACTGATCACAGACACCGATGAACCCGATGTGTACGAATTTCGCCACGGGCAAATTCGTGATGTCGTGTAC
Organism: Ruegeria sp. R13_0; assembly: GCF_017743995.1. GTDB lineage: Bacteria > Pseudomonadota > Alphaproteobacteria > Rhodobacterales > Rhodobacteraceae > Ruegeria. The sequence goes on from NZ_JAGHRB010000004.1 coordinate 9,333, forward strand.
AATTCGATTCCCAGCGAAATTCGGCGTCAATTGCATGGGGCCATTGCACGCTGGATTGAAACCACCCGCCCCCAAGCCACAGGTGCGGATCTTGCCATCTTGGTACAGCATTTCGAAGCGGCGGACGACTTTGATCATGCCGTAAAGTACGCAGACCTGGCGGCAACAAACGCGGTGCAGGTCGGTGCTTTTCGAGAGGTAGAGTCCTTTGTGGGTATTTGCCTTGACCATGAACGACGTCAACGCGCGTTGGAACCGCTGGAAAAGCTGCGCTCGGTGCGTTGGCGACGGCAACTGGCCGAAGCGCATTACAGTCGGGGCGACATTCGGGCGCAGGGAGTGGCCATCCGCAAAGCGCTTGATGTGGCCGGGCAACCCGTCCCAACGAACAGCGGCAGGATCCTCATGTTGCTGATCATGCGTTTCTTGTTGCTCTATTTGAGGAACCTGTTGCCCATCATTCAAAAACACTTGGACCGAACCGACTCAAAGGAACGTGAACGCGAAATCTCACGCTGCTTAGGTCAAGCTGCCACCGTCGACTACTTCGAGCTGCGAATGACTCGCGGTATGTGCAATTTGGCAGGTTCGGTCTTACATGCTGAAAAAGCCGGTGAAACTGTCGAAACGGCGATTTCGTCCGCACAACTTGCCAGCGGCCTGGGCATGATGCGCCTGCGCAAAGCGAACAACCGGTTGATGCAACGAGCCGAACAGGTTGCCGTCAAACTGGATGATCCGTCGACACAATCACATATTTGTACGGTGGATGCGCTTTGGCGCTTGGGTTTGTGTGAATGGCACGAAGTTGATACACGCGTCGATCAAGCCCTGCAGTTGGCGCAAAAAGCGGGTGATCAATTGCGCTGGTGCAATGCACAGGGAATTCGCTTTTGGTCGCAATACTATCGTGGCGATCTGAGTTCGCTGGAAGAAACGGCTTTGGCGTTGTTGTCCCGGGCACAGAATGCGGGTCACACGCAACAGGAAATCTGGGCTTTGCGATGCAAGGCATTGTGCATGCTGCACATTGATCGCCCTCGTGAGGCCGTCGAGATCCTGCACCTAATTTCTTCCGGTACAACAAAAATTTCCGATCTTGCCGCGGAGGTTTCCATCAAGGGAGCCCATGCCTTGTCCCTGTCGCGCGTCGGCAAACACGGCGCCAGTTATGATACGTCGGTCGAAATGATGCGGCTTCTGGAGCAGATAAAGCGGCCCTCATCGCACGTCATCATTGTTGGAATCGGCAGCGTGCTGGAATTGCTCTTGCGCGGGCGCGAGGCGGGTGTTGCCGATGGGTATGACGAATGGAAACGCTTGGAAGACAAGGCCTTTGGCCATCTAAGTCGCTACTGCAAGACATTTATCATCGGAGAAACCCAGCTAGGTCTTTGGTCAGGACTGGATCAATGGTTGAACGGTCATTGCGATAGGGCAATGCAGACTTGGAGGTCTGCACTAAAAGTCGCGCAAGACCGAACACTGCGCAAAGATGAGTCTCTAATCCTTGCCGAAATCAGACGGCGGGAGTGATTGGATGCTAAGTTATCTAGGCCTCAAATCCAATAAAGCGTTGTATAGCTCCTAGGAAAAGACTGGGGTTAAAATATGGCGGCTTTGGTGAGGGTGCACTGCGCCATCAGAAATTGTACGTTTACCGCACTAGGTGCTTTTGCGACATTCTCTAAGCGCCCAAACCCGTCGTTCGAATAAAAAACTCTTAACGGCTAATCTGTCCGCATCTCGGAAGTTCACTAGTGAAGTTTTTTTATGTCCGCTTCCGCGCTAAATCTGACATCTTAATTTCGTCCGGCAACGGTGGTTGCGCCCTCCCGCAACCAGGTCGGAAACCTTCAAAGCAGCCCGTTCAGACTACGATTGATCCCCCGGATCAATTGCTTAACGTCTTCACCTCGTCAGGCTCACAACCTCAAGGTAGAAGTTCAATTCCCAATCCCGAAACCAAATTTACACCAATGAAAGCAGTGCGTTAAGGGTCAGGTAGGCGCACTCCTGTTGCTGCAATCCATTCCCACTGGAAACACTGTGGAAGCAATTCGAGCGAAAGTGTGCGGCACTTCCAATCAATGCTTCGCCACATTGCGCCCAATTGGGTTGACCAATAGAACTGGTCGATACACTTAGAGGTACCTTCCACTAGTGATTTGTTGCCCTACTTGCCTCTCCTAAGAGAATCCGTGCAATCAGTTCGTTAAAGTAAACGCCGCTCGTTTATAGCGACCAGACGCGACTTCGGATCGCGGCATTCTGATGAGTCCTGCATAGCCGTAGTAAGAAACCGGCAAGTCAACCGGGGACTTGAGGAAATCGAGTATGTTTTTAAGCATTTGTACCTGAAAGAACTTGAGGATCTTGTGTGAAAAGATCCGAGCGTTCGAAAAGATAAACAAGTGACCTTGAGATGAGCAGACCAGTTTCTGCTCTTTCGTGTGATCTATTTACCCGGGGTGTACCCAGCTCCGCGTTGGCGGAGCGTATGTCGGTGATCTCGCCGCCGTTGCGGCAACCCTACATGACCCGATTCAACATTTGTTCCGACAAAATATCCAAAATGCCAACAAAATGACCATTACATCCGTTATTTCGTCAATTTGAACCCTGCGAAATGACGATGTTCTCCGCCACTCTGGATTAAAAACCAGACTGAGGAGGCGCATTATGGGTTGGAATATTTGCATCGTAGGAGCTGGCAAGATTGGGCAGATGATCGCCACGCTGTTGAAGGGGTCGCCAAACTACAGCGTCACGGTTGCGGATCATGATCTCAAGGCCTTGGGCGACATTGCCAAAATGGGCGTAGCGACCAAGCAGATTGATGCCTCGGATATTGAAGGTCTGGCGCAAGGGCTGAAGACGTTTGACGCGGTGATCTCGGCGGCTCCGTTCTTTTTGACACCAAATATCGCGCAAGCCGCCCAGCAGGCCGGGGCGCATTATTTTGACCTGACCGAAGATGTCGCGGCCACCAATGCCGTGCGCGCTTTGGCGGAGAACAGCAAGACCGCGTTCATGCCCCAATGCGGGTTGGCGCCCGGTTTTGTCGGGATCGCGGGGGCATCGCTGGCGGCTGAGTTTGATGAGATCGACAGCCTGCATATGCGGGTTGGGGCCTTGCCTTTGTTTCCGACCAACGCGTTGAAATACAACCTGACCTGGTCGACCGATGGGCTGATCAACGAATACTGCAACCCGTGTGATGCCATCGTGAACAGCAAACGGGTTAAGACCGCCCCGCTGGAGGACTATGAGGTCTTGGGTCATGACGGGGTGGAGTATGAGTGTTTCAACACCTCAGGCGGCCTTGGAACCCTTCCCGAAACCCTGGAAGGCAAGGCGCGGGCGGTGTCCTACCGCTCGATCCGGTATCCGGGTCATTGTGACATCCTGAAACTGTTGTTGAACGATTTGGGGCTGGGTCAACGCCGCGATCTTCTGAAAGAGATTTTTGAGGCCGCCCTTCCGCGCACCGATCAGGATGTTGTGCTTGTCTATTGCACCGCCAAGGGCAAGATCGACGGAGCCCTGCGCGAAAAGTCCCTGATCAACAAAAGCTTCGCGCGTGAGATCAACGGACAGGTCTGGAGCGCCATTCAGGTCACCACCGCAGCGGGCGTTTTGGGCGTGGTTGATCTGATGCGTACGGGCGTTCTGCCCTCAACCGGTTTTGTCCAGCAAGAGCAGGTGAAGCTGTCCGATTTCCTCAATACCGAATTTGGCCGGCTCTATCGGGCGGGCGACGTAACCCCACAGAACAAGGCGGCGTAAAAGATGAAAGACGTTGTGATGACTGCAGAAACCACTCTGGCAAACCTCGACCTGACCGCAGCGGAGCTGACAGGGGGAACGTTGGCGGTAAGGTCTCCGATCGATGGACGCACCCTGGCGGACGTGCATGAAACACCGGCCTCTGAGATGGAGGCCATCCTAGCCAACGCCAAAACCGCCTTCAAAGCGTGGCGCACCGTGCCCGCCCCTCGGCGGGGGGAACTGATCCGCCTGCTGGGCGAGGAGTTGCGCGCCGCCAAGGACGATCTGGGCGCCTTGGTCAGTTGGGAGGCGGGCAAGATCACCTCGGAAGGACTGGGCGAGGTGCAAGAGATGATCGACATCTGCGACTTTGCCGTCGGCCTGTCGCGGCAGCTTTACGGTCTGACCATTGCCTCGGAACGTCCCGGCCACCGGATGATGGAGACATGGCACCCGGCAGGTCCGGTCGGCGTGATCTCGGCCTTCAATTTCCCGGTTGCGGTCTGGTCGTGGAACGCGGCGCTGGCGCTTGTCTGCGGCGATCCGGTGATCTGGAAACCGTCCGAGAAGACGCCTCTGACCGCGATGGCCTGTCAGAAGATCTTTGAACGTGCGCTGGCCCGGTTCGGGGACGCGCCCGACAACCTGCTGCAAACCCTGATTGGCGGCGCTGCTCTGGGTGAGGCCCTGGTGGCCAGCGAAGACGTGCCAGTGATCTCGGCCACCGGCTCGACGCGTATGGGCCGTGCGGTTGCACCGATTGTGGCGGCGCGGTTCGGCAAGTGCATTCTGGAGCTTGGCGGGAACAACGCGATGATTGTCGGTCCGTCGGCCGATCTGGAAATGGCGGTGCGGGCGATTGTCTTCTCGGCGGTCGGAACGGCGGGTCAGCGCTGCACGACACTGCGCCGCCTGATCGTCCACAACTCGATCAAAGATGAGCTGGTCGCGCGTCTGAAGAAAGCCTATGCCGGATTGCCCATTGGTGATCCGATGGCTGAGGGTACATTGATTGGCCCACTGGTCGATGAGGCCTCGGGCGCGGCGATGACAGCGGCGCTGAAAGCCGCCGAAGCCGAAGGCGGCGTGGTCTTTGGTGGGAAGTGCGTCACCGACGGCGTTCCGGGCGGCGTCTATATGGAGCCTGCCATTGTTGAAATGCCGGGCCAGACAGCAACGGTCAAAACAGAAACCTTCGCGCCGATCCTCTATGTCATGGGCTATGACGATTTTGACGATGCCATTGAGATTCAGAACGGTGTGCCGCAGGGCCTGTCCTCGTGCGTCTTTACCCTGAACATGCGTGAGGCCGAGCAGTTCCTGACAGCCGCCGGATCGGATTGCGGTATCGCCAACGTCAATATTGGCCCGTCCGGCGCCGAGATCGGTGGTGCCTTCGGTGGTGAAAAGGAAACCGGCGGCGGGCGCGAAAGCGGCTCGGACGCGTGGAAGGCCTATATGCGCCGTCAGACCAACACGGTTAACTATTCGGCAGAGCTGCCGCTGGCGCAGGGTGTGAAGTTCGACATCTGAACGCTCGTCCGGCGGCGGGGTCACGCCGCCGGGCCATCAATCTGAGAACAGATAGTCCAGCTGCATGATGGATTGGGCTGTCTCGTTTTTCACACCAAGGAACTTGGAGATTGCGGCCTCATTCTCGGCTCGATCCGATGTCTCGCGCAGGCGCAGATAGCCATCAATTCCGGCCTTGCGGATTTCTTCGGACTCGTGTGCCAGATCATTGCGCAGGGTGGGCAGCAGGCGCGCAACGGTCTCGGATGGGCTGTTTTCGCCTGCAAGGCCGACACGGCGCGCATGGCCGATCAGGTAGTCGTCGGAATACTGACACTCGATTTCCAACACATGGGTCTTGGCGGCATCGCCGCAGAAATCCTGAATGGCGTCCAGATTGGCCGGATCAAGGCACAGCGCCAGTTGGTTCGATCCGAAATGATCAAAGAGCATGCGCACAACGGCCCGCCTGTGGCGCGAGCGTTTGGTCAGAGTCGTCTCGATCCCGCCCAGATCCGGCAGCGGAGTGTCCTGCTCGTTGAACAGATACTCGACACAGGGGATGTCGGTGACCGAAGCAATCTGATCCACCAGCCGCTTTGCCACGTGCCACTTTTTGCAGACGATCAGAAACAGCTCTCGTTCCGGGCCCAGCGTATTCCCGGCCTCCCAGAACCGTTGACCGAACCGGCGGCCGACACGCCCACGCCCGGCAAGGAAGGCATAGAGGTTGCGCCCCTCATCCGAGATCGGGAAATCGACACCGGTGCTGGCGTAGAGGGTTCCGAGACGCTCTTTCAGCTCGTGGGCTTCGGGGCTGATCTTGCGGGCGAATAGGTAATTCTGCCCCAATAACATGTCGAAGTGATCATTGTAGAAACTCACTGGCATGCCGTAATCCGAGAACATCAGAAAGGTCAGCGTGCGGTTTTCGATTTCGTTCTTCGGGATCAGGTGCCGGACCAGCGTCTGAAAGAAGGTCTCGTCGGGAATCCAGGTAGAGGAGAAAAACCGGACCACATCGCGCCGCTGTTTCAGGAAATCCAAAATCATCTCGACCGTCCGGCGACGCAGGCACCACCACTGGCTGCCGATCATCACCTGAATATCGTCGGGGATGTCGCGCGTGATTTTGAACCGTTTCTGCAGCTCGTAAGAGGTATAGAACCGCTTGGGCTGCGTGCGTTCGTTGAAGTAGTGGCGGTAGATCAGCCGGTCTTCTTTCATGCCGGTCTTGATCCAGTTGCTGGCAAAAAAGTCGTGGCTTTCGATGAAATCCGTGTCGTGCTCGTCCAGAAAGTTGTGGGCGTATTCTGCTGTCTTGATGGCCATGCAATCGCCCGACAGCATGTAGAAATGCGTGGCACGGGGAAAGGCGCTTTCGGCCGCTTGCAGGGCGTGCAGGGTGGCCTGCACCAAAGACCACTCACCCCAACCGCATTTGATGCGTTTGGCGGCGAAGGTGACGTTCGGATTGTCCTTCAGGGCGACACGAATGCGGTCATAGTCCGACGCCTTGGCCCGCGCATCGAAATGGATTGCCATATAGTCGCCGACGGCGGTCAATTGCTCAGCCTGCGCGATGATCGCGTCGGGGTCCTTGTGACACAGCAATATGTAGGCAATCTTCGCCATGTGGGTCCGCTATTTCCGTTTCTGCCCGTTTACACTCGTGATACTGAGGATGAGCGATTGAATAAACCGAATAGTTTTGGTTCTTTGCTTGTAAAACGACTTGCGCGTAACAAGTTCCGAGATTTTGAGGAGGCATAGCAGATGGGGTTCCCCGGCACCTGGATGACCGAGAGCGAAAGCATGGTGTACCGTGTTGTGCCTAAATGTGCCTGCTCGACCATTGGCCAGATTATGTACTATTCTGATCATGGCCGGTTTTTTGACGGCGACATTCATGATGCCAAGGATGGGATGCACAAATGGGCCTTTGACCATAGTCAGGGCATGATATCGGCCAATGTACGCAATCATGGGTCTTATGCGTTCACCTGCGTGCGCAATCCCTATACGCGGATCCTCAGCTCCTTCTTCGATAAGATCTGTGGTATTCAGCGCAACGGAAAGCGGTACCGGGGCAAGCTGGTGCCGACGCTGGTCTATAACTACGGGATCGAGGTTGGCGGTGAGGATGGAAAGGGTGAGTTCGACCAGATCGCCAGTTTCCGCCGCTTCCTTCTATTTGCACGGGATACGATCCGGTGGCGCAGGCCGATGGACCCGGATATCCACTGGTCGGCCATGTCGGGCCACGTGTCGACCTTTGTGGTCAATGGCGGGCGCTACGACAACATTTTCTGGACCGAGAAGTTCAACGACGGGATGCAGGATGTTCTGGAGCATATCGAGACCGCGCATCCCGTGACCCTATCTGAGATCCCGAGATTCAACGAATCCGAAGGCCATGGTCCCAAGCGCGCTCACCCGGTCGAGGACTATTTCGACGATCTTTCGATGCATCTGGTCTATGAGATCTACAAACAGGATTTTGAGCTGTTCAAATACGATTTCGAAAACCCGGCAAACAAGATGCCGGTGGGTGAGATCGACTTGGATGAAATCCACGCGAAACTCGGGTCGTAGTTCTGGTTTATTTGGGGCAGGGGAACGCTCCCGCCCATCGTCAATGTCTCTGACGAGACATCTCCTCTGGTTGGGCCCGGCGCCGCGCTTTGCGCGGCGCCGGGCCCAAGTCCGAACGGGGTATCGGCGTAGCCGATGGCACGGATCGGGCGCGGGAGCGTTTGGGATTGTGTCAGTGGTCAGCGAAGTCTCGAATCCAGCTTAGCGGGAGTAGGGGGCCCTCGACGTCGCGTTCGTGGGCGATGAACTGACGCACAGTTTCCGTATTCTGGATGGGTCCCAAGACGTGTCGGCCGCGTGAGTGTATCCCGAAGAGGACAGTCCGACTGTGGGATTGCTCCATCCACCTCAAAAAAGGCCCCATCCGCCAGGCGGGTGGGGCCTTTGGATTTCGCTTCCGAAGACGTTACAGCTCGCGCACGGCACCTTTTGCTGCGCTGGTGGTCAGCTTGGCATAAGCTTTCAGCGCGGTGGACACTTTGCGTTTGCGCGGTGCTGCCGGGGCCCAACCTTTTTCGTCCTGCACCTTGCGCCGTTCAGCCAGATCCTCATCCGAGACCGCCAGATGGATCGAGCGGGCAGGGATGTCGATTTCGATCTTGTCGCCGGTTTGCACCAGGCCGATGACGCCACCTTCAGCCGCCTCGGGCGAGACATGACCAATCGACAGACCCGATGTACCGCCTGAGAATCGACCGTCAGTCAACAGGGCGCAGGCTTTGCCCAGACCTTTGGATTTCAGGTACGAGGTCGGGTACAGCATCTCCTGCATGCCCGGCCCGCCGCGCGGACCTTCGTAGCGGATAACCACCACATCGCCCTCTTTCACCTTGCCGGTCAGGATGTCGCTAACGGCCTGATCCTGGCTTTCGCAGACATAGGCCGTACCGGTGAATTTCAGGATATTCTCATCCACACCCGCGGTTTTCACGATACACCCGTCACGGGCGATATTTCCGAACAGAACTGCCAGGCCACCGTCCTGGCTGAACGCGTGTTCCTTGGAGCGGATGACGCCGCCTTCGCGGTCGGTGTCCAGCTCTTTATAGCGGTTCGACTGGCTGAAGGCCTGCGTGGTGCGGACGCCGCCGGGGGCCGCTTTGAACAGCTCTTGCGCCTTCGGGTTGTTGGCAACCTTGATGTCCCAGTTGGCAATCGCTTCGCCCATGGTAGCTGAGTGCACCGTGCTGCAGTCTTCGTGCAGCAGCCCGGCGCGGCTGAGTTCGCCGAGGATAGAGAAGATGCCACCGGCGCGGTGCACGTCTTCCATATGCACATTCTCGGTGTTCGGCGCGACTTTGCACAGGCAGGGAACCTTGCGGCTCAGCTGGTCCATATGGCTCATGTTGAAGTTCACTTCGCCTTCATGAGCGATGGCCAGAAGGTGCAGAACGGTGTTGGTGGACCCGCCCATAGCGATATCTAGGCTCATGGCGTTTTCAAAGGCTTCAAAGGTCGCAATCTCACGTGGGAGGAAGCCTTTTTCGTCCAGATCGTAGTGCCGTTTGGTGATCTCGACGATGCGGCGACCGGCTTCCAGGAACAGCTCTTTGCGGTCCGAATGGGTGGCCAGAGTCGAGCCATTGCCCGGCAGGGCTAGACCCAGCGCCTCAGCCAGACAGTTCATCGAGTTCGCCGTGAACATGCCCGAGCAGGAGCCGCAAGTGGGGCAGGCGTTTTCCTCGATATGTTTGACCTGTTCGTCGGTGTACTTGTCGTCCGCTGCGGCAACCATCGCGTCGACCAGGTCGATCTTCTTCACGTCCAGATCGGCGATGTCGATCTTGCCGGCCTCCATCGGTCCGCCTGAAACGAAGATCGCCGGGATGTTCAGGCGCATCGCGGCCATCAGCATGCCGGGGGTGATCTTGTCGCAGTTCGAGATGCAGACCATCGCATCGGCGCAGTGCGCGTTGACCATGTATTCCACCGAATCCGCGATCACCTCACGCGAGGGCAGTGAATAGAGCATGCCGTCGTGACCCATGGCTATGCCGTCATCCACAGCGATGGTGTTAAACTCTTTGGCAACGCCGCCAGCGGCCTCAACCTCGCGCGCAACCATCTGGCCCAGGTCTTTCAGGTGGACGTGACCGGGCACGAATTGGGTGAACGAGTTGACGATGGCAATGATCGGTTTGCCGAAATCGTCATCCTGCATACCGGTGGCGCGCCACAGGCCGCGGGCACCGGCCATGTTGCGGCCATGGGTAGAGGTTCTGGATCGGTACATTGGCATGATGCTGTTTCCCTTTTGCCCCGGTTGCGATATGCGGGGTGCGTACGTTATAGCGCACGTACCACATGTGCGTTATAACGCACAAGACAAATCGTTGGGCGCGGATATGGAATCGGACGAAATCACGCTGAAACTAAAGGATGTGCGGGCAGCGTCGGGCCTCAGCCTGTCCAAAGTGGCCGAGTTGACGGGTGTCAGCAAGGCGATGCTGGGCCAGATCGAGCGTGGCGAATCAAGCCCAACCATCGCGACCCTGTGGAAAATCGCCAAGGGGTTTCAGGTTCCGCTCAGCGCCTTGATCGGAACATCGGACGCGCGCGCGCAGGGCGTGTTCCGGACCGTGACCTTTCCGGGCAGCATTCAGGTCAAGATCGTCTTTCCCTTTGATCCCGCCCTTGGCGCCGAGACCTTCCATGTCGAACTGGCCGCCAATCAAAGCCACGAATCCCCGGCCCATGCCGCCGGGGTGACCGAAGAGGTCTTTGTTCTGAACGGCGCGCTTGAGGTTTTGCAGGATGGCAAATGGGTCGCCCTCAAAGCCGGTGAGGGACTGCGCTTTGCCGCCGATCTGCCGCATGGCTATCGCGCTGGGCCAGATGGGGCGGCCTTCCTGAACATGCATCACTATTTTCAACCGGCCGAGCTGGCCTCGGTCGGGTAGCCCGGCCTTTCAGGATTTTTTGCAATGACGGACGTGCTGAACAGCCTGACTATCGTGGATGCCGTGGGATCGGTTGGCGCGCTTGTCGTGGTCGCGGCCTATTTTGCGACGCAGATGCGGATGATGAATTCCGACGATTTGGCCTTTCCGGTGATCAATCTGCTGGGGTCGGTGCTGATCGCCTACTCTCTGCTGCATAACTTCAATCTGGCCTCGATGCTGATCGAGGGGTTTTGGATCATCATCAGCGTGATCGGGATAATTCAGTATTTCCGGCTGAAACGGCATGCGGAATAGCGCTCGGGTCAGGACCCATTAATCTTGTACCACTGGTTTGGCTGATTTTGGTTTTGACAAGGTACGTCCCTGCAGGAATAGTGGTTCTATTTCAAAGGGATGTAACGCAGCTCAGAGCTAAAATCAGCCAAATCCTTCGGACGCGTGAACCGCTGCAAAGCAGCGGCTTTGACCGCTTGAAATTGACACCGCCAGTTCCGGCGCGTTCAAAACCACTGCTTTTTTGCCGTTCACGCGCCAGTGGCGCAAGATTAACGGGTCCTGACCCTAACCCGGCTTGAATACGGCCCTTTGCGCGTATAGGGAAAACCCAACCGCGCTAAGGGGAGGCTTTGATGCAAGACGATCCCAAAACCCTCGTTTCTACCGACTGGCTTGCCGCCCATTTGAAGGACCCGGATCTGCGGATCCTGGATGGATCGTGGTACCTGCCTGCGCAGAACCGTGATGCCAAGGCGGAATATGACGCGGCACATATCCCCGGCGCCCGGTTCTTCGATATTGATGACGTTTCGGACCACCGCTCGGACCTGCCGCATATGGCCCCTCCGGTCGAGAAATTCATGTCGCGCCTGCGCGCTATGGGCGTAGGCGATGGCCATCAGGTGGTGGTATATGACGGGGCCGGGCTGATGTCCGCCGCGCGTGTCTGGTGGATGTTCCGGCTGATGGGGCAGGAAAACGTCGCCGTTCTGGACGGCGGTCTACCAAAATGGCAGTCTGAGGGGCGCGAGGTCGAAGACTTGCCGCCCGTGATCCGCGATCGCCACATGACGGTGCGGGTTCAGAACCATCTGGTTCGGGACGTGACTCAGGTCTCGGCAGCCGCCAAGCTGGCCGATCATGAGATCATCGACGCCCGCTCAGCCCCCCGTTTCGCGGGCACCGAGGCCGAGCCGCGCGACGGTCTGCGCTCGGGCCACATTCCGGGATCGCGCAATGTGCCTTTTGGCCAATTGCTGAACAAGAACGGCACAATGAAATCGCCTGAGGATTGCCGCGCCGTATTCGAGGCCGCAGGCGTGGACCTGTCGAAACCCGCGATCACCTCCTGTGGGTCGGGCGTGACAGCAGCGATCCTCAGCCTTGCGCTGGAGCGCATGGGCAAGAAAGACCACTCGCTTTATGACGGGTCATGGGCCGAATGGGGTGCCTTCCCAACCCTGCCTGTCGCAACCGGAGAGAACTGATGTTCGAGAACCTCAAGCCGCAGCCAGCCGACAAGATCCTGGCGCTGATGCAGATGTACCGCGAAGACCCGCGCGACCAGAAGATTGATCTGGGCGTCGGCGTCTACAAGAACGCCGAGGGCGTGACCCCGGTGATGCGCGCCGTCAAGGCCGCCGAAAAGCGCATTCTCGAAGAGCAGGAAACCAAAGCCTATACCGGTCTGGCCGGTGATCCGGCCTATGCAGATGCGATGATCGGTCTGATCCTCGGCGACGCAGTACCGCGCGCCAATATTGCCGCCGTTGCGACCCCGGGTGGCACCGGCGCCTGCCGTCAGGCGTTTGAGATGATCCGCATGGCCAATCCCGAGGCCCGCGTATTCGTGTCGAACCCGACATGGCCGAACCACCTGTCGATCCTGAACTATCTGGACATGGAGACTGTCCAGTATCGCTACTTCGACGGCGAAACCCGCGGCGTCGATTTCGATGGCATGATCGAAGACCTGAAAACCGCCAAGGCGGGTGATGTGGTTCTGCTGCATGGTTGCTGCCACAACCCCACCGGCGCGAACCTGAACCTCGTGCAGTGGCAAGAGGTCGTGAACCTGATCAACGAGCTTGGCCTCGTGGCGATGATCGACATCGCCTATCAAGGCTTTGGCGACGGTCTTGAGGAAGACGCGCAGGCGACTCGTCTGGTGGCATCGTCGGTCAAGCGCTGCCTGATCGCGGCGTCCTGCTCGAAGAACTTCGGCGTATACCGTGAGCGTACCGGCCTTCTGATGGCGATCAGTGATGATGCGGCGCAAACCTCGCTGAACCAGTCGACGCTGGCCTTCCTGAACCGCCAGAACTATTCATTCCCTCCGGATCACGGCGCGCGCGTCGTGACCACGATCCTGACCGATGACGCCTTGCGTGCCGATTGGCAGGCCGAACTGGAAGAGGTCCGCCTGTCCATGCTGGGCCTGCGCCAGCAGCTGGCGGATGAGCTTCAGCGCCTGACCGGGTCGGATCGGTTCAGCTTTGTCGCCCAACACCGCGGTATGTTCTCACGTCTGGGTGCTGCACCTGAGCTGGTTGAGAAACTGCGTGCGGACCACGGGATCTACATGGTCGGCGACAGCCGCCTGAACATCGCCGGTCTGAACGCAAACACAGTGCCTATTCTGGCAAAAGCGATCGTGGATGTGGGCTGCTAAGCCACCCTTTGGAAAACAAGAAAGCCACGAAATTCGCGGCTTTCTTGTTTTGGCGGTCAGGACTTGATCCAAGCCCAGGCTTTATCAAGTTCGTCGGTGGTAAAGTGCTTTTCACCGATATCGAGCATGGCGGCAAATTTCGCGTCGATCTCGACCAGGTGACCCAAGAACATGCTGTCAGCGACAATCGCCAGCTTACCAAGTTTCTTCATATTCTTGATGATCCATTTCAGATCAGTCATTGCGGCCTCAAATGTGGCAGAGACCCCTTTGTCAACGACCAAGAGCACGCTGATCTTGGCGTGATCTTTTAGTATGTCTTCGGCTTTTTCGATCAACTCACGTTCCTGCGTGATGTCGATTTTGCCGGAAATTTCTAGACCGAGGATATTGCCCTCGCTTTGGTCCAGCACCTTGTACATAACTCTCTCCCGATCTGATGTACGTCTTTGCGACCCTTGGTTGGTCGGCTGTGTCCAGTGTTCACCCATATACCAGAGTTGAGGGTGCAAGGGATCGGACAAAAGCAAAATGGCCCGGCATTGCGCCGAGCCATTTCAAAGGTGTTGTAAGCGGCACTTACCCTTTCGAGAACTCGGGGTAAGCTTCCATACCCAGCTCTGCCATGTCGAGGCCGTTGATCTCATCCTCTTCGCTGACGCGGATGCCAACGATGGCTTTCAGGATGGTCCACAGGATCAGTGCGCCAACAAAGGTGAACACACCGTAGGCCGCGATACCCAGCAGCTGGGTGCCCAGAGACGCCTCGCCGTAGAAGATGACGGCGATGGTGCCCCAGATACCTGCGAACAGGTGAACCGGGATTGCGCCGACAACGTCGTCCAGCTTGAACTTGTCCAGCATCGGGACAGTGAAGACCACGATGATACCGCCAACTGCACCGATCCACAGCGCACCGAACAGGGTCGGGGCCAGAGGTTCAGCGGTGATCGAAACCAGACCGGCCAGCGCGCCGTTCAGCACCATGGTCAGGTCAGGCTTTTTGTACAGAAGCTGGGTCAGGATCAGGGCTGTAACAGCACCCGAAGCGGCGGCCATGTTGGTGTTGGCAAAGATGCGCGATACGTCTGTTACGTCACCCACGGTGCCCATCGCCAGCTGCGAACCGCCGTTGAAGCCGAACCAACCCAGCCACAGGATGAACGTACCCAAAGTGGCCAGCGCCAGGTTCGAACCGGGCATCGGATGCACTTTGCCGTCCTTGTACTTGCCGATACGCGGGCCCAGAACGATCACGCCTGCCAGAGCCGCCCAGCCACCGACCGAGTGTACGACGGTCGAACCAGCGAAATCCGAGAAGCCGGCTTCAGACAACCAGCCGCCGCCCCACTGCCAGGAACCCGAGATCGGGTACAGGATACCGGTCAGAACGACCACGAAGATCAGGAAGGGGAACAGCTTGATCCGCTCGGCCACGGCACCCGACACGATGGACGCGGTTGCAGCCACAAAGACCAGCTGGAAGAAGAAGTCCGACCCGATCGAGGCATAGTCCAAAGCAGCCTCGGCAGGGTCAACGCCAACCGGGTCCAGCACGGTTGGGCCGCCAATGGCAAAGAAGCCGTTGAAGTCGCCGGGGTACATCGTGTTGAAGCCAACCAGCCAGTACATGATTGCGGCAATGGAAAACAGCGCCACGTTCTTGATCATCTGCATGGCCACGTTCTTTGAACGCACCAGACCGCCTTCCAGCATGGCAAAGCCTGCCGCCATGAAGAAGACCAGGAAGCCCGCCATCAGGAACAGCAGGGTGGTGAAGATATACTGAGTGTGCAGCGCGGCTTCGCCTTCAGCGGCAGCCTCTTGCGCCAGACCCATCTGCGGCAGCGCGACAATCACGGCAGCAGGGATGAGAGATTTCATCAGGTTCATAGTCAGTCCTCGAATGATAGTGAGTGTGGGCGCCTTACAGCGCCTCTTCGTTCGTTTCCCCAGTCCGCACGCGCATGGCTTGCTCGACATCGAGGACGAAAATCTTGCCGTCACCGATCTTGCCGGTCTTGGCGGTGTTGGTGATGGTCTCAACGATCTGATCGGCCATCGTTGCAGGTACCACGATCTCAAGCTTGATCTTGGGTACGAAGTTCACGGCGTATTCCGCGCCACGGTAGATTTCGGTGTGACCGGATTGCGAGCCGAAGCCCTTGATTTCGGTCACCATCATGCCGCGTACGCCCGCTTCGGTCAGTGCCTCGCGCACCTCCTCGAGCTTGAACGGCTTGATTGTCGCAATGATCAGTTTCACGTCTGTCCCCTCTACTACTCCGGATCGGGCCGGCTTGTTTGCACGTGCAGAAAAAGAGCGCGTGTCGGGGCGTTAAGGAACGATTCCCCGACGTGAAACCGACTGAAAATGACGCAATATTGCACAATTTTTGCACAAACAGTGCTTGTTGATTAAAAAATAGGCGATAATGGGAAGGGGAGTTCCGGAAAATCGGACCTCAACATAGGCGGGACGTCAGGGTATGGTGAGGTAAAAGTATAAACGGGCAGAGTTTGAGCATGTCTGAGTCCAAGCGCCGCAAACCGACACTGGTCGCGGATAAAAGATACCCTTCGAAGGCGCGCAAACCTTCGACGACCAAGCGGGCTGCCAAGCCTGCGGGCAAGAAGTCGACCGCCCGAAAAACCGCGACCCGCAAGACGACACGGAAGAAAACGCGCAAGCGGTCGGGCGGCAATGGTGATGGGTTTTTCCGTCGTCTGTTCCGCTGGATCTGGCGGCTGGTCTGGGGCGTGACATGGCGCGTTGGGGCCGTGGTCGCCACGCTGATCGCGCTGGCGGTGGGCGTGGTCTATACCTCGCTGCCGGATGTCGATGCCTTGCTGGATGGTCGCGCGCGCGGGTCGGTGACGATGTTGGACCGTGATGGCAAGGTCTTTGCCTGGCGCGGGGACCAGTTCGGCGGGGTGATCACCGCCGATACCGTCTCGCCCCACCTCAAAAACGCGGTGATCGCGACCGAGGATAAACGGTTCTACCGCCATTTCGGCGTCAGCCCGCGCGGTGTGGCCAGCGCCGTGCGCATCAACCTGAGCGAAGGGCGCGGCCCGCTCTCGGGCCATGGTGGTTCGACCATCACGCAGCAGACGGCCAAGCTGCTGTGTCTGGGTGTGCCTTACGATCCCACCGAGTGGGAGTCGGAGGCCGCCTATGAGGCGGATTGCCGTCAGGGCTCGCTCTGGCGCAAAGGCAAAGAGGCGATTTATGCCCTGGCGATGGAAGTGAAATACTCCAAGGATGAAATCCTGACGATCTACCTGAACCGCGCGTTTCTGGGTGCCGGTGCGCGTGGGTTCGAGGCGGCCAGCCAGCGCTATTTTGGAAAATCCGCCGCCGAGGTTTCTCCGGCAGAAGCCGCGATGCTGGCCGGTCTTCTCGTGGCCCCATCGCGCTATGCGCCGACGAACAACCTGCAACGCTCACAGGATCGCGCGCGGCTTGTGGTTGGGCTGATGGAAGCGCAAGGCTACCTGTCGGGTGCACAGGCCAGTGAAGCGCGTGCCCGTCCTGCGCAACTGTCTGAGGCCGCCGCTGCCCGTGCAGGCGGCTATTTCGCCGATTGGGTCATGGCCAGCGGGCCCGAGTTCTTCACCCGCAACACCACCGAGGATGTGGTGATCCGCACGACACTGGATCAGCGCATCCAGACCTCGGCGGAAGAGGCGCTGCAGTTCATCTTTCAGGAGAAAGTCCGGGAAGGATCCAAAGCGCAGGCCGCAATTGTCGTGATGTCGGCGGATGGGGCGGTGCGCGCCATGGTCGGTGGCCGCAAAACCCGCGTCTCGGGCGCGTTTAACCGCGCGACACAGGCGCTGCGGCAGACTGGATCGTCGTTCAAGCCTTTCGTCTATGCCACCGCGCTGGAACTGGGCTATTCGCCCTATGACACGGTGATGGATGAGCCCTACTGCGTGAACATTCCCGGATCGGGGCAGTGGTGCCCCAAGAACTACACCAACAAATATTACGGGCAGGTCACGCTGGCGGATGCGCTCAAGAACTCTCTGAACATCCCGGCGGTGAAAGTCGCCGAGATTTCGGGCCTCGACAATGTGCGCACGGTCGCCACCGGTTTCGGGATCGCCAGCGATCTGGCGCGAGGCCCCGCGCTGGCGCTGGGCGCCTCAGAGAGCACGCTGATCGAGATGACGGGTGCTTATGCGGGTATTCTGAACGGCGGCTCGTCGGTTGAACCCTACGGCCTGACCGAATTGAAGCTGTTGGGCGATGAAACCCCGGTGATGGTGACGACCACAGGGATTGGCGAGCGGGTGATCAATGACAAAGCCGCCAAGGAACTGATCTGGATGATGGAGCGCGTCGTGTCCGAGGGCACAGGTGGCCGCGCCCAGCTGCCGGGATGGCAGGTGGCAGGCAAGACCGGAACAACACAGGCGGCGCGGGATGCGTGGTTTATCGGGTTCACAGCCGACTACGTGGCGGGTGTCTGGATGGGCTATGACGACAACACGCCGCTGTCTGGCGTCACCGGAGGTGGGCTGCCGGCTGAGATCTGGAAAGAGACCATGCTGCGCGTGACCGAAGGGATGACGCCCACGTCTCTGCCGATGATCGCGCCAGAACCGCCTTTGCAGGTCGCGCAACCTCAGCCCCGCCGCAAACAGGGCGGAGGGTTTGAACGCGCCATCAACAACCTGATCCGGGATATCTTCGGCGGGAACTAACGCGTCGCGGTCCAAACACAAAAAAAGGCGGCACACTAGGTGCCGCCTTTTTCAATTCAAACGGATCGAGGATCAGACGCTGGCGTCCAGCGCCTCCAGGATCGCATCGCCCATTTCCGAGGTCGAAACCGGGGTCACGCCTTCATCGGCCAACAGGTCTGCGGTGCGAACACCGTCGGCCAGCACTTTCTCGATCGCGGCTTCCAGACGGTCGGCCTCGGCCCCCTGATCAAAGCTGTAGCGCAGCGCCATGGCAAAGCTGAGGATACATGCGATCGGGTTGGCTTTGCCTTCGCCCGCGATATCCGGGGCCGAGCCGTGGACCGGCTCGTACATCGCCTTCGGGCGGCCATTCTCCATCGGGGCACCCAAGGACGCCGAAGGCAGCATGCCCAGCGAGCCGGTCAGCATTGCAGCGCAATCCGACAGGATGTCGCCGAACAGGTTGTCGGTCACGATCACGTCGAACTGTTTGGGCGCGCGCACCAGCTGCATCGCGCCGTTGTCGGCATACATGTGGGTGACTTCGACCTCGGGGTAATCCTTGGCGACCTCGTTCACCACTTCGCGCCACAGAATGCCCGATTCCATGACATTGGCCTTTTCCATCGAGCACAGCTTCTTGTTCCGGCGCATCGCCAGTTCAAAGGCCGAGCGCGCAGCGCGTTCGATCTCAGATTCGGTATAGCGCTGGGTGTTGACGCCCACACGCTCATTGCCTTCCTCAAAGATGCCGCGCGGCTCGCCGAAATAGATGCCCGAGGTCAGCTCGCGCACGATCATGATATCCAGACCGGCCACGACATCGGTTTTCAGCGACGAGAAATCCGCCAGCGCGTCAAAGCACTGCGCCGGGCGCAGGTTGGAATAGAGGTCCATTTCCTTGCGCAGGCGCAGCAGCCCGCGTTCGGGCTTCAGGCTGAAGTCCAGATCGTCGTATTTCGGGCCGCCAACAGCGCCCAGCAGAACCGCGTCTACCTCTTGGGCTTTGGCCATGGTCTCATCCGACAGGGGTTTGCCATGGGCGTCATAGGCCGCACCGCCGACCAGATCCTCGCTCACGTCAAAGTGAAGGCCGCGATTGGTGTCGAACCAAGAGATGATTCTGCGCACTTCGGCCATAACTTCCGGGCCAATTCCGTC
Source organism: Ruegeria sp. R13_0 (assembly GCF_017743995.1). Lineage (GTDB taxonomy): Bacteria > Pseudomonadota > Alphaproteobacteria > Rhodobacterales > Rhodobacteraceae > Ruegeria. The sequence goes on from NZ_JAGHRB010000004.1 coordinate 28,638, forward strand.
TCCGGGCAGGATGAGGAGCGAGGGGTTGGACATCGACAGTCTCCTTGCGTTTTGTCGCAAAGGGCCTAGCGTCTGCGCCGCACCGGGTCAATGAGACGATCCGGATGAATCACGAGGAAAACACATGTTGATACCGGGAAATCCCGTCCCAGGCCTGAAAATTGAAACAGTCGGGCACGGGGTATTCGATCTTGAGGCCGACAAAGGCGAAAACGGAACGTTGGTGATCCAGTATCGCGGCCTGCATTGCCCGATCTGCATCAAGCAGATGACCGAGGTCGAAGCGGCGCTGGATGGTTTTGCCGCGCTGGGGGTCGAGGTCATCATGATCACCACAGATACCGCCGACCGCGCGGCCGAGACCGCTGAAAAGGCCGGTGTGTCCCGTCTGCGTGTCGGGCACAGCCTGCCGCTGGCCGCCGCGCGTGAGGATTGGGGCCTGAACATCTCAACCGCGCGCGAGGGCAGCGCTGAGCCCGCCTTCTTTGCCGAGCCGGGGCATTTCTACATCGCTACGGACCGGACGCTGTATTACGCGTGGCAGCAGACAACGCCATTTGGACGTCCGGCCATGGCAGACATTGTTGGTGGTCTGAAATTCACCCTCGGAAACAACTATCCTTCGCGTGGTACCTATACCGGCCCGCTTTAGGCCCCTTATGGCAAAGCGACATCTACCCACACCACCCGGTGACGGCTGGCGCGCTGCGCGGTCTCGCGCATCTGGTCCCCGGGGCTGGGCCAGAACACGCCCGAGTTAACAACCTGCAGGTCAGCTGAGGGCAGGACATAGTCCACCCTCAGTTCTCCGACGGCTTTCCAGTTCACAGTTGCGGCGTCGCCCTCTGCGGTCTTGGGCTGTGGGTCCTGCAGACGCGGATCGGAGATAAGCGCGGCGATGGTCTCGGTGCGTCCGTCGCTCTTGCCGGGGTCCAGATTGGCGTCGCCTGCGATGACAAAAGGGCCTTCCGGGGCGGGGCCAAGCCGCCCGTCCAGCAGCAGGGACCAGAACCGGATTTCATCGCGATTGCGCAGGCCGTTGCGGTCCTCTGGCCCATCGAAGACCGGCGGAGTGGCGTGAAAGGTCATCAGATTAAGATGACCAAAAGGCGTGGTGACGGGAACCACCCAATGCCCAGTGGAAGACAGCCTCTGCGCCGCCTGCGCCTGTGCTGAGGGGTAGGGTGCGCCATTCACGACTGGCAATTCAGCCCCCGGAAGTTCGGACCACAAGAGAGGCGCAAAATCCTGCGTCTCGTCCTGTGCGATCTCGTATCGGGACAGAACGGCCAGCCCACCATGACCCGTGAACAAGCCCCAACCCTGCGAGTCGCCCGGCCCTTGGGTGCGCCCGTCTCCGTCCAGATCCAGACCGCTGTCTATCCCGTTATTGGGCTGCGCGGCAAAAAGGTGGGGATAGTCCAGACCGGCAGCGCGCAGCGCATCAGCCAAAGCGGTCAACGCGAGACCGTCCATGTCCCAGTCGATCCCCTGCAACGCCAGAATGTCGGGTTGTACGGTCACCAAGACGTCGACAACGGCCTGAACCTGCGCGTCATCGCGCTGAATATCGCGCAGCAGCAACCCGGGGCCTTTGCGGCTGAGCTCGGTATTATAGGTGGCAACGCGCACAGTCTCTGCCTGTGCGACCAGAGGCAGCATCAGCAGGATCAGGGCACGGATCATGCGGTCTGAGTAGACTCGGTCGTGGAATAGGCGCGGCGTTTCTCAACGATCAGCCCGGCAATCCGAAGGGTCGCCATGCCACGCATGATCATGCTTGCAGGCAGGAAGGCCCAGGCGCACATGGTCCAGATCAGGGTCTGAGGGTTGCTCAGCGAGATCGGGAGCAGGAAATTTGTCAGCAGCTTCATCACTGCCGGGATCAGGAAGGGCAATAGAATGCCGATGCAGATGTTCAGGCGCCCGTCGCGCTGCAGGCGTGTGACCACGTCGCCGCCTTTGGTCGGGTCGAACAGAGGCAGGTTTGTCCACACATTGAACGCCCCGTTTCCGGTCGGCCAGCCGCGCAGTTTCACAGCATAGGCGAAGCTTGCGATGGTTACCAGCGCGGCCATGTAGGCGATGCTGGCCGCGACACGCACAAGCTCAACCAGCGGCTGGGCGGCATCTGCGGGCAGCATCAAAACGATCAACCGAACCGGGGAATAGGGAAAATCCACCACATTCGCGACGGACATGCCCATCGCGTAGGAAAAGCGGGTCATTTCGGTCGGCGCATAGGCGTTTTTGCAGATCAGCGTCAGGAACGTGACCATCGACATCAGGCCTACGAAGCGCAAACGGTTCACCGGAGGCGCATCACGGAATTCGATAAAGCTGGGGAAGGCCGAGTTATATTCGGCAAAGGTCAGGATGAACGCGAGGATCGCGAGGAAGACAACGACCTCGGTCCCGTTCGTCGATGAAACTGGCAGGTACAACGCGGGGGTCAACACCATGACCGCAACCAAAATCCCACGTATCGCCGCCCCTGTCGTGCGTGCAATCACTATCCGAACCCTTTTTCAAACCGGAACCAGCCAATTCTGTGTCGGCTTCATTCCAACTTGTGCCCGTCGCCTGCGTTTTTTGACGGATACCTCTTTCGACCAAACATGGACGATAAGCGGTAATTCGCTCAAGCCAGGGTGCAGATAACACGTGATTTCGGGCAAAATGATGGCGCAACTGGTGCGGGATTGCATCATTTTCGACGCAAATCCGACGTGTATCTCAATTTGAGACCTACATGTTGTGTTTGTCGGATTTTCGACCCCAAGAATGCGAACGGAGCCCCCTTGGCGACTCCGTTAGGTTGAGTATCAACAGATTCGTCCCCAGAATCATACCCAGGGGCGGGCCTGACTGGCGTGACCCTCGAATTTGTCGATGTGATGGTCTTTTTCCATCGTCAGGCCGATATCGTCCAGACCGTTCAGCAGGCAGTGCTTGCGGTGCGGGTCTATGTCGAAAGTGATCTCAACGCCGTCCGAGGTGGTGATCTTCTGATCTTCCAGATGAACGGTCATGCGGGCGTTTTCGCCTTTGTGTGCGTCATCCATCAGTACCGCGTGATGCTCTTCTTCGACCACGATGGGCAGGATGCCGTTCTTGAAGCAGTTGTTGAAGAAGATGTCGGCGAAGCTGGTCGAGATCACGACCTTGATGCCGAAATCCTTGATCGCCCAAGGTGCGTGTTCGCGCGAGGATCCGCAGCCGAAATTGTCACCGGCCACCAGAATCTCGGCCTCGCGATAGGCGGGTTTGTTCAGAACGAATTCTTCATTCTCCTGCCCATCATCGTGATAGCGCATCTCGTCAAACAGAACGACGCCAAGGCCGGACCGCTTAATGGTCTTCAGGTGAACTTTGGGGATGATCATATCGGTGTCGATATTGATCAGCGGCATTGGGGCGGCCACCCCGTGGACTTTGTCAAACTTTTCCATGTCTACACTCCTGCGGGGTAGGGCCGCGCCCGTGCCTCGCGTTTAAGCTTCTTTCGCTTCAGTTGTTTCGTCTTTGGGTGCGCTCTTGACGAAGAACGCCATGAAGACCAATCCGAACCCGTTAAACAGCATCTCGATGCCCAGGAAGATCCCCAGAATGCTCAGAAGGGCCTGCGGTTGCTGCCCGACATAGCTCCAGATGATGCCTGCGAGGATGATCGACAAGATGCCCGAGATCATCGTGGGCCAGAAAAACTGCGTTCCCTTCATTTGGAACGACAGAATGATCCGCGCGATGCCGCCTGCCATGAACAGGATCAGCATAACGGTCGCCAGCGTCAGCGTGCCCTGCAGCGGGTGATCCAGAAAGGACCAGCCCAGAAACAGCATGACCGCACCCATGATGAGTGACAGGATCTTGTTGCCAACGCCTTCAACCGTGAAGCCGCCAACAACCTGCAGCACGCCCGAGATCAGCAGCAACACGCCGGTTACCACCGTCACGGCGACAGATGCCACAACAGGTGCGCCCAGCACAAAGATACCGAACGCGATGGATAGGAGCCCCAGCAGGAGCCATTTGATCCAGTCACTCATTTGTTCAATCCCTCAAATATCTAGATATGAGGGGACCTTACATCAATTCACGGACGTCTGTAAGACGTCCCGTGATCGCCGCAGCGGCAGCCATTGCCGGGCTCAGCAAGTGAGTTCGCCCACCCCGTCCCTGACGGCCTTCGAAATTGCGGTTCGAGGTCGCGGCACAGCGCTCGCCCGGTTGCAGCTGGTCGGGGTTCATCGCCAGACACATCGAGCATCCCGCCAGACGCCATTCGAAACCGGCCTCTTTGAAAATCTCGGCCAGACCTTCTTCTTCGGCCTGAGCGCGTACAAGACCTGAACCGGGCACGACCATGGCGCGCATGCCGTCCTTGATCTTCTTGCCCTTCAGAATTTCCGCGGCGGCGCGCAGATCTTCGATACGACCATTGGTGCAGGATCCGATAAAGACGGTGTCGACCTCGACATCGCTCAGCTTCTGACCGGCTTCCAGACCCATATATTCGATCGAACGGCGGGCTGCTTCGACCTTGCCGCCTTCGAAATCTTCCGGGTTCGGAACGGTTGCGGTGATCGGCAGAACGTCCTCGGGGCTGGTGCCCCATGTGACCACCGGCGCGATATCTTCGCCGCGCAGCGTGATGACCTTGTCGAAATGCGCGCCTTCATCGGTGTAGAGCGTTTTCCACCAATCCAGCGCCGCTTCCCACTGAGCGCCTTTCGGGGCATGCGGGCGGCCTTTGACATATTCAAAGGTGGTTTCGTCCGGCGCGATCAGACCGGCACGCGCGCCGCCTTCGATCGCCATGTTGCAGACGGTCATGCGGCCTTCCATCGAAAGATCACGGATCGCTTCGCCGCAATATTCGATGACATATCCGGTGCCACCAGCGGTGCCGGTCTCACCGATCACGGCCAGAGTGATGTCCTTGGCGGTCACGCCCGGCTGCAATTTGCCAGTGATCTCGACCTTCATATTCTTGGACTTCTTCTGGATCAGGGTCTGGGTGGCCAGAACGTGCTCAACCTCAGACGTCCCGATGCCGTGGGCCAGAGCGCCAAACGCGCCGTGGGTGGCGGTGTGGCTGTCGCCGCAGACGACGGTCATGCCGGGCAGGGTCCAGCCTTGCTCGGGGCCGACGATGTGGACGATGCCCTGGCGGACGTCATGCACCGGATAGTAGTGAATGCCGAAATCCTTGGCGTTCTTGTCCAGCGCTTCGACCTGAATGCGCGATTCGGGGTTTTCGATCCCGTTCACGCGGTCCGGTGTGGTCGGAACGTTGTGGTCCGGCACGGCAATCGTCTTTTCCGGCGCGCGTACCTTGCGGCCTGCCATGCGCAGGCCTTCGAACGCCTGCGGGCTGGTCACTTCGTGAACCAGATGGCGGTCGATATAAAGCAGGCAGGTGCCATCATCGGCTTCATGCGCGACATGGGCATCCCAGATCTTGTCATAGAGTGTTTTGGGGGACATCGGTCCTCTCCCGTATGTAATGAGAAATAGCTGGCGAGGTGGCTTAGGCCGCCGATAGGCGGGCCAGAACCGTGCGGGCAGCCCCATAGAACCGTTCGCGCAACCGCGCGCGGTCTTCCAGATTCTGCTGTTGGGCTACATTGAGTCTCATGCGCCTCAGATATATCGGGCTTTGGCGGCAATCAAGGTTCAATCGGGCAAGGTTCAATCGGGGCGCGGTCTTGCATCCCCGTGCGTGGGCCGTCAATCTGATGGTCATGAACCAAGACCTGCTTCCGGAAACGCTGTCCGAGCTATTTGCCAACATGACGGCGGCTTTCTCAGCGCAATTCTCAAATCTGATTGAGCTGGTCGTCACGCCGGGCTGGAGACAATACCAGCTGGTCATCATCCTGCTCCTGTGGCTGCTGTCTTTCCTGCTGAGGCTCTTGACCCAAAACCGATGGGAGGCATGGGCCCGCGCACGCAGTGGCTGGCCGAAATGGCGGTTGCGCATTCTGATTCAGATGATGCGGCGTCTGACGCTGGTGTATTTCGTGTTGTTGTCTTGGGGCCTCTACTGGGTCATGCAGCAGACAACATGGCCCTCGCGCAGTTATATCATCGGTGTATTTGCTACGCTTGCAGTGGCCTGGCTGGCCATTGCGCTGGTCTCGCGTTTGGTGCGCAACCGGACGCTGCGGCAGATCTTCAAATGGTCCATGTGGGTCTATGCAACGCTGATTGCCCTGGGATTGACCGATGACGTGGCCGAATTCCTGGACGGAGTAGCGATCTCGATCGGGGACCTGCACATCTCGGCGCTGGGCATCATCAAAGCTGTTTTGCTGATCGGTATCCTGCTGACGCTGGCGCGGCTGGGAACCCGCGCCGCCGAGCGAGGTCTGAAGAACAATGACGACATCACGCCATCGATGCAGGTGCTGCTGGCGAAGGGCATACAGGTGCTGCTTTATGGTGCGGTGTTCCTGGCCGCGATCCGGACGCTTGGCTTTGACCTGACAGGGATCGCGCTGTTGTCCGGTGCGATTGGTGTCGGGATCGGGTTCGGGCTGCAGAAAGTGGTTTCGAACCTGATCTCGGGCATTATCATCCTGATGGATCGGTCGATCAAGCCGGGCGATGTGATCTCATTGGGGGATACGTTCGGCTGGATCAATGCGCTGGGGGCCCGCTATGTCTCGGTGGTGACGCGGGATGGGCGGGAATATCTGATCCCGAACGAGGACCTGATCACCAATCAGGTGGTGAACTGGTCGCATTCAGACAAGTTCGTGCGGCTGGATCTGAATTTCGGCACCAGCTATGGCGATGACCCGCACAAGGTGCGCGCCACGGCCATCCGTGCGGTGAAAACCGTTGGCCGCGTGCTGAGCGGCGGGTCGCACGAACCGGTCTGCCATATCATCGGGTTCGGCGACAGCAGCGTGGACTACGTGTTGCGCTATTGGATCAGCGACCCGACCAAGGGGCTGACCAATATCCGGGGCAATGTCTATCTGGCCCTGTGGGACGCGTTTCAGGCTGAGAACATCTCACTCCCCTTCCCGCAGCGCGAGGTGCGCTTGTTGCCCGACGACGCAGAGGCGCAACATCTCACCAAAGAGTGAGCGGATGTGGCGGCCAGAAACCGCCCTTCATTGAAATGTTGCAATCCCCTTGTTACCTTATTAGTACCCCTGCGCCGGGTGTCACGGCGCGCAGCAAAGGAGGACTATGTCCTGTCTCTACATACCCAGGCGGGTTTGCCCGCCGATGACGGGGCCGGTGTAATGGCCCACTCTCAGTCAATCAGCGACAAACTGCTTGAGCGTATCCTTTCCTCACTTTCCGACGACAAGGCCGAAGACGTCGTGCAGATCAACCTGCAAGGTAAGTCTTCTGTTGCGGATCATATGGTGATTGCCTCGGGTCGGTCGACCCGTCAGGTCGCAGCCATGGCGGAAAAGCTGACGGATCGCATCAAGCAGGAATTCGGTTTCACTTCGAAGGTCGAAGGCAAGGATGCCGGCGACTGGGTGTTGATCGATACGGGCGACGTGATCGTCCATATCTTCCGCCCCGAAGTGCGCGAATTCTACCAGCTGGAAAAGATGTGGCAGCCTGCGGGCGGCAGCGCCTCAGCCAACTGAGGCGCCATCCCGGCCTTTATTGAAGGGCCGGAGGCGAGAGAGATATGCGTATCAGCATAGTTGCGGTCGGGCGATTGCGCGCCGGACCCGAGAAAACCCTGCTTGACGATTACCTGATCCGTTTTGACCGCACCGGCCGTGGCCTGGGCCTTGGTCCTGCGCGGGTGATCGAGGTTGAAGACAAGAAAAACGCAGGGATGGGCGCCGAGGCCGGGTTGCTGCGCAAGGCGCTGCCCAAAGGCGCTGTGATCTGTACGCTGGATGAGCGTGGACGGATGATGTCCTCACCGGATTTTGCCCAAAAGCTGGGGAATTGGCGCGACGCCGGGCGGCAGGATCTGGCGCTGATCATCGGCGGAGCAGACGGAATTGACCCCACACTGCGCGCCGCGGCGGATTTTTCCATCTCATTCGGGTCCATGGTCTGGCCCCACATGCTGGTCCGTGTGATGCTGGCCGAACAACTCTACCGGGCCGCAACCATCTTGTCGGGCGGTCCTTACCACCGGGTCTGACATGGCGCAGCTTCTGATTGTCTATCATTCGCGCACCGGCGGGGCCCGGCAAATGGCCGAAGCGGCGGCCGAGGCGGGCAGGGATGAGGCAGATATCGTCCTGAAAACCGCAGATCAGGCCGGGCCCGAAGACCTGCTGGCCGCTGACGGCTACATTTTCTGCGCTCCCGAAAACCTCGCCGCGATTTCGGGCCTGATGAAGGAGTTCTTTGATCGCAGTTACTATCCCGTTCTGGGCCGGATCGAAGGTCGCCCCTACGCCCAGATGATCTGTGCCGGGTCTGACGGAGAGAACGCCGCCCGCCAAACCGCCCGCATTGCCACCGGCTGGCGGTTGAAAGAAGTGCGGCCGCCTTTGATCATTTGCACCCATGCTCAGTCGCCTGAGGCGATACTAGCCGAGAAGACAATCCCCGAAGACCAGCTGGATCAATGCCGCGAGATCGGCGCGGCCATGGCCGCGGGGCTGAGCCTCGGGGTGTTTTGATCTTTAGTTCAAGTCGATGACCGTGGTGGCATCACTCCAACCACCGACAGTGTCGCGGGCCTGAATTTGCACCTGCGTGGTACCTACGGGAATCGAGACGCCGCTCAGCGAGCGGGTGAAGGGCTGTTCGTCCACATGCGGATGATGCAACACGCGCATGCCAAGCTCGGCCCCCTCCATGTCCAGCACGCGCCAGCCATCGGCGTAGTCATCCCATCCGGTATCCGGATGCCGGATCGTCACATCAAAACGCCAGGTATCTCCGTTGCGGCTGGCCGAGACACTCTCGATAGTCGGCGGATCGGCAAGAACGGGTGTGGCAAAGAAAGCGGTAAGAATCAGGTGGCGCATGGGCAGATCCTAAGGAATTGGTTGCGAAATAGGGATCACGTCTTGGTGTCAGGGGGCAAGGTCAGAAGCACCGTTCTCGAATGTGAGGCGAACTCGCGCCGGTAGAGGACACCAAAGGTGATCACGGTGCCAATGATCAACGCGATGGGGCCAAGGAACCACGCGAGCGAGGCAAGCGCGAAATAGGTGGCCCTGAGGGCACGGTTGAAGCTGCGGGCGGCGGTCACACAGATCTCGGCGGCTTGCGCGGCGCGCGGGTAGGCTTGCGGGTCGTCTGGGTCATTCGGCACGGCGGCCATAAGGACGGCGCAGTAGCCGAACAAGCGGTGCGCCCAAACGTATTTCAGAAACGCGTTTGCCAGAAACAGGATCACAACGAGGATCTTGATCTCCCATACCAATGCAGGGGCGCTGCCGATGGCCAGATCGCTGGCAACGCCTGCCAGTTGCTCGGTATTGCCCAACAAGGCCAGCCCACCGCCAATTGCGATCATTGTGGTTGAGGCGAAGAAGGTGCTGCCCTGCCGCATGGCCGCAACGACCTGTGCGTCGAACATGCGGGGTTGGCGGGTGACCATCTCGTGCATCCAACCGCGGCGGAAATCATCCATCATCATCGCAACAGACAGTTTGCCCGGCGAGGGGTGTTCGATCTTCCAGCCGATCCATTGCCATGCAGCCAGCAAAAGCAAAACGGCGGCATAGTCCAGCGTCGAAAACATAAGCGCGCGATCAATCCAGGTCATGGCGCGACAGTAGGGTCAGATCATAAAACTTGCCAGACAGAGAAATTGGTAATATTATTTTACCAAATTGGAGGATCAGCCATGGAAATGCCCCAGCCAAATCCTGACGTGCTTGCGCGAAAGCAGGCCGTTCTGACGCGATTGCTACAGGTTTTGCCTGAGGATGCGGTGATTCACGACCCGTCGGAAACGCGGGCCTATGAGTGTGACGCGCTGACCGCGTATCGTTGCCCGCCCATGCTGGCGGTGCTGCCTTCGTCCACGCAGGAGGTCTCGGACGTGCTGCGTATTTGCCATGACGAGGGCGTGCCGGTGGTCCCGCGCGGCTCGGGGACTTCGTTGGCCGGCGGGGCGCTGCCAACGGCAGATTGTGTGATCCTTGGCGTGGCGCGCATGAATGACGTGCTGGAGACCGACTATGACAACCGCTTCATCCGCGTTCAGACCGGCCGCACCAATCTCAGCGTGACCGGCGCAGTAGAAGAGGAGGATTTCTTCTACGCGCCCGACCCATCCTCTCAGTTGGCTTGCGCAATTGCGGGAAACATCGCGATGAACTCAGGCGGAGCGCATTGTCTGAAATACGGGGTAACCACCAACAACCTGTTGGGTGTGACCATGGTGATGATGGATGGTAGTGTTGTCGAGATCGGCGGTGCGCATCTGGATTCTGGTGGGTTGGACCTGTTGGGTGTCATCTGCGGCTCGGAAGGTCAGCTTGGCGTCGTGACCGAGGCGACGCTGCGCATCCTGCGCAAACCCGAAGGCGCGCGGCCTGTTCTGATGGGGTTCGATGACAACGAGGTGGCCGGTCAATGTGTCTCGGACATCATCAAGTCGGGTATCTTGCCGGTCGCGATCGAGTTCATGGATACGCTCTGCATCAAGGCGTGTGAGAACTTCGCCCATGCCGGCTACCCAGATTGCCACGCGCTGCTGATTGTCGAGGTCGAAGGCTCGGATGCCGAGATCGACTATCAGCTGTCGAAGATCGTCGAGATCGCGAAACGTCACAACCCGGTGGAACTGCGCGAAAGCCAGTCGGCTGAGGAAAGCGCCAAGATCTGGCTGGGTCGGAAATCGGCCTTTGGTGCGATGGGGCAGATGAACGATTACATGTGTCTGGATGGCACGATCCCCGTCTCGGCACTGCCACAGGTTCTGCGCTGCATCGGAGAGTTGAGCGAGGACTATGGCCTGCCCGTCGGCAACGTTTTCCACGCAGGCGACGGCAATATGCACCCGCTGATTCTGTTTGATGCCAACAAGCCCGGTGATCTTGAGAAATGTGAGGCGTTTGGTGCCGATATCCTGAAGCTGTGCGTGGATGTGGGCGGCTGCCTGACTGGAGAGCACGGGGTGGGCATCGAAAAGCGAGATCTGATGTCGCATCAATATAGCGCGGCAGATCTTGAGGCGCAGATGGCGGTGAAGGATGTGTTCGACCCGCAGTGGCTGCTGAACCCGGCCAAGGTGTTTCCGTTGGACGTGTCACAGGCGCGCCGGATGGCTGCGGAATAGGGGGCTCTGCCCCCATCCCTCCGAGGTATTTTAGAACAGAAGAAGTGTCATGAGACCTGAGACAGAAACGGAACTGGCCGAGATCGTGGCCGGGTTGCAGGGGCCGGTGCGTATTGCAGGTGGCGGGACGCGCGGGGTGGATGGCCCGGGGGCGGTTTTGAATGTGGATGGGTTGCGTGGGATATCGCTCTATGAACCCGGCGCGTTGACTTTGGTTGCGCAAGCGGGAACCCCGGTGGCTGAGATTGACGCCGCGTTAGAGGCCGAAGGCCAGCAACTGGCGTTTGAGCCTGTGGATTACCGCGCGCTGCTGGGCAACTCGGGTGAGCCGACGATTGGCGGGGTTGTTGCCGCCAACATCTCTGGGCCACGGCGGGTTCAGGCCGGGGCGTGTCGGGATTTTCTGCTGGGCGTGCGCTACGTCGACGGGCAAGGGCAGGTCGTAAAGAATGGCGGGCGGGTGATGAAGAATGTCACCGGCTATGACCTGGTCAAGCTGATGGCAGGCTCCTGGGGGACGCTGGGAGTGCTGACCGAAGTGTCGTTGAAAGTGTTGCCGAAACCCGAAGCGGTCGTGACCCTGGGTGTGCCGGTTGCCCATGCCACGGGTGCGGTTGAGGTTCTGTCTGCCGCATTGCGGTCGCCTTATGAGGTGAGCGGGGCTGCGTTTGCCCCTGAAACGGGTCAGGCCTTGCTGCGGATTGAGGGGTTTGCGGACTCGGTTGCGTATCGTGTCGGACGGTTGCAGGACGTGCTGTCCGGGTTTGGCGAGGTCGCCGTTGTTGAGGACTCAGATGCCACATGGCGCGCGATCCGGGACGTGACCCCATTCGCGGGGAAAGAGGGCGATGTCTGGCGTATCTCGGTCAAGCCCAGCGATGCGCCGGAAATCACTGCGCGGCTTGAGGCCAATAAACTCCTGCTCGATTGGGGCGGCGGTTTGATCTGGGCGTTGGTCGATGAGGGCACCGATGTCCGCGCGCGTCTTGGCGGTTTTCAGGGCCACGCCTCGATCGTGCGGGCGAAACCCGAGACCGTTCAGGCGCTGGGCCGGTTCCAACCGGAACCCGCACCGGTTGCAGCCTTGAGCCAAGGTTTGCGGCAGCGGTTCGACCCAAAAGCTCTGTTTAATCCGGGATTGATGGGGTAGGCCGATGCAGACGACTTTCACCGAAGAACAGCTGCAAGACCCGGCGATCCAGCGCTCGAACGAGATCCTGCGCAGCTGTGTTCATTGCGGGTTTTGCACCGCCACTTGCCCCACCTATCAAGTGCTGGGCGATGAGTTGGACAGCCCACGCGGCCGTATCTACCTGATCAAGGATATGCTCGAGAATGAGCGTGTACCTGACGAGAAGACGGTCAAGCATATCGACCGGTGCCTATCCTGTCTGGCTTGCATGACGACCTGCCCGTCGGGCGTTCACTACATGCATCTGGTCGATCACGCGCGCGAGTATATTGAGAACACCTACAAGCGCCCATTGTCGGATCGTGTTCTGCGCTGGGTTCTGGCGCAGATCTTGCCCTATCCGATGCGATTTCGCTGGGCCTTGATCGGGGCCAAGCTGGGCCGTCCGTTCCGGTTCTTGATGCCGGATGCCCGGCTGCGAGCGATGCTGGATATGGCGCCGAAACATATCCCTCCGGTCAGTCGCAATGACGACCCGCAGAGCTTTGCGCCCAAAACGCCGCGCAAAATGCGTGTGGCTTTGATGACGGGCTGTGCGCAAAAGGCTCTGAACACCGATATCAACGACGCCACGATCCGCCTGCTGACCCGGTTGGGGTGCGAGGTGGTGGTGGCCGAAGGGGCCGGATGCTGCGGCGCGCTGACCCATCACATGGGCAAAAGCAAGCAGAGCCACGCGGCGGCAGCAAGCAATATCCGTGCTTGGGTGCATGAGATGGATGGGGACGGCCTGGACGCCATCGTCATCAACACCTCAGGCTGTGGGACGACGGTCAAGGACTATGGGCACATGTTCCGAAATGACCCTCTGGCGCAGGACGCGGCACGGGTGTCGGCCCTTGCAATGGATATCAGTGAGGTCTTGATGCAATTGGACTTGCCCGAACAGTCGGATCAAGGGCTGACCGTGGCCTATCACGCGGCTTGCTCCCTGCAGCATGGGCAGCAGATCAAGACCTACCCGAAGGAGCTGCTGAAAAGCGCTGGCTTCAAGGTTGTTGAACCCGCTGACAGCCATCTGTGTTGCGGCAGTGCCGGCACGTATAACCTTATGCAGCCCGAGATCTCGGGCCAGCTGAAGCAGCGTAAGGTGCGAACGCTTGAGGCGAAAAAGCCCGACCTGATTGCGGCGGGGAATATCGGCTGCATGATGCAGATCGGATCGGGAACCGAGCTGCCGATCGTCCATACGGTCGAGCTGCTGGATTGGGCCACCGGAGGTCCGAAGCCTAGCGGTTTGCAGGCGGGTGGTGCGAATTCCGAGATACCTATATTGCGCTAGGCAGCGATGATGCGCCTTGGCATCAGTTGAACGGGAAATTTCCGCCAATCCGACCTGCCCTATTTTCGCCCAACGCAGCCCGTAGAACAGTTGACCGGAACGGATAGCCGGAGAACCGCGTGCGCAACTGGATCAAGGCCATCGTGCTGAGTGTGCTGCCTATGGCTGCCTCGGCGCAGGATACCGGGCTGAAAAGCCTTGAGACGTCGGATTCCGGGCGGCAATGGATGGCCGTGGGGCGGCTGGATATTGATGGCACCGGGTTTTGCACCGGCGCGCTGATCTCGCCCACGCTGGTGCTGACCGCTGCGCATTGCCTGTTCGAAAAACACACCAAGACGCGAATCGACCCATCGCGGATCGAGTTTCTGGCGGGTTGGCGACGTGGGAGCGCTTCGGCTTATCGTCCTGCGCGGCAGGCCGTGATTCATCCGAAATATGTATACAATGGCAGGGCCACCAGCGACCGTGTCCGCTATGATCTGGCGTTGATTGAGCTCTGGCAGCCGGTTCGAAACACCACCGTTATTCCTTTTGAGACCGGCGCGCGCCCCGACCAAGGCGAGCAGGTGGGTGTGGTGTCTTACGCGCATGACCGGGCCGAGGCCCCGTCGCTGCAGCAGGTTTGCTCGGTCATGGCCGGGCATCGGGGCGTTTTGGTAATGTCCTGCGATGTCGATTTCGGGGCCTCTGGCGCGCCGATTTTCTCGCTGAGCGGTGAGCGTCCGCGTATCGTGTCTGTGGTGTCGGCCAAAGCCGAGCTTAACGGGGAAAACGTATCGCTGGGCACCGCGCTGGATGGATCGCTGCAGCTGCTTCAGGCGGAACTGTCCAATGGAAATGGGTTTGGCCTGTCTTCGGGCAGCACCGGGTCTGGCAAGAATGTCGGAGCAAGGTTTATCCGACCATGATGCGCGCCTTTGCCTGTTTGTTACTTTGCGTCTCTTTGGTGGCCACGGCGGCGCAGGCCCAGAGCAATAAACGCACGCTGACGGATCGCGATGACCTTTACGGGTGGGAGGCGATCGGCCGGCTTGATGTGGGCAAACGGTCCTTCTGCACAGGAACGCTGATTGCGCAGGATATGGTGCTGACAGCCGCCCATTGCGCCTTGGATAAACGCACCAGACAGGCCTATGAGCCGGGCGAAGTGACGTTCCGCGCCGGGCTGAGCAATGGCGTTGCTCTGGCCGAGCGCAAGGTGGTGCAGATTGCCACGCTTCCAAGCTATGGGGCCAATGACCCTCTGTCGTCTCAGGGTGTCCGCGAAGACGTGGCGCTGATGCGGCTGGATGAGCCGATCCCCTATTTGATTGCCGATCCGTTCGTCCTGTATAAGGGGCCCGTCATCGGATCGGAGCTCAGTATCGCCTCTTACGGGCGAGGCCGGTCCGAGGCCATAACGCGCGAAAAATCCTGTCGAATCCTGGATCGGCGAGACGGGCTAATCACCTTTGATTGCGACGTCACCTTTGGCTCATCAGGGTCGGCCGTTCTGACCAAAAACGGGTCGCGCTGGCAGATTTTGTCGGTTGTCTCCGCTATTGGCGAGAGGGGGGGACGCAAGATCGGCTTCGGGATGGAACTGTCTCCGGTCGTCTCTGAACTCAAGGCGATCATCCGGCGCGATGCACCCCGGCCCGAAGCCAAGATCCGCAGATTGCAGGTGGGTTCGGGCAAGTCCGGATCGGGCGCGAAATTCATCAGCTCGGGCGGGGGTTGAACTTACCCATATCGCTACCCATGTGGTTTGTATCGGATCGCCACAACGGGGTCCGGTATCACCCGAGGCCCGTCCAGAATGGAGGGCTGAACATCGTAAATCGCTCAAAGATGAGGATAACGACACATGCGTACATTTGATTTTGCACCGCTGCACCGCGCCACCATTGGTTTCGACCAGATCGCCGACATGATGGACCGCGTTCTGACCAACGACGTGGCACAGCCCAGCTATCCCCCATATAACATCGAAAAAACCGACGCCGACACCTATCGGATTTCCGTTGCTGTCGCCGGTTTTTCCGAAGAAGACCTGTCCGTCGAAGTGAAGGAAAACGCACTGATCGTGGCTGGCAAGAAAGCCGCCGAGGACAAGGACCGCAGCTATCTGCACCGCGGTATCGCCACCCGCGCGTTTGAGCGCCGCTTTGCTCTGGCCGACCACGTCCGCGTGACAGGTGCCAGCCATGAGAACGGCATGCTGAACATTGACCTCAAACGCGAAGTGCCCGAAGCGCTGAAACCGCGCCGGATCCAGATTTCCTCGGGCAAGGCCATCGAAAAAGATGTGGTTGATGCCAAGGCCGTGAACTGACGCGCCTTAAGTTCCTGCGGCGGTCTCCTCCTCCCTGACCGCCGCAACACCCGCCCCGCGTTCCTCCAGACGCGGGGCGTTGTTTTTTGGCGCTACCCAAGGGCTCCCTTCCCTGATCAACCACGTGGCTTTCCTGTTCCGATCCGCCTATAAGTGAATGAAAAGACCAAGAGCAGTCAGAGGTCATGCATGACCCTATTGGGCATCACATGTCAGAAGGATGACGGGCCGTTTCTAGTGGAATGGCTGGCCCATCACCTTGCGGCAGGCGTCGACCGGTTTCTGGTGCTGAGCCACGATTGCTCGGATGGGTCGGATGCGTTGTTGCAGGCGCTGGCCCAGGACGCGCGGATTGAGCATCTTCCCTTCACCCCTAAGGGCAACAAGGCCGTGCAATGGCAGGCGTTGAAATACGCCTCGGATCATCCGGCTTACGCTTCGGTCGACTGGGCGCTGTTTTTCGACTGTGATGAGTTTCTTTGTCTGCGGGAGGCTTCGCTGCTCGATCTACTGACCCGGTTCGAGGCAGCATCAGGGTCCTTTGACGCTCTTGCCCTGCCATGGCGGTTCTTTGGCGCAGGTGGTCAGTTGAAGCGTGAAAGCGGGTTAACGCCCGAGAGGTTCAGGCAAGCCGCGCCCGAGGACCTGCATTTTCCGCTCGGCCACCTGTTCAAAACGCTCCACCGTCCGGCGGCGTTTCAAAAGCTGGGGGTGCATCGGCCCCGCAGTAGACCGTCAAAACCCGCGCGCTGGATCGGCCCGGATGGGGCAGACCTGCCCGCGGGTTTCGCGGGAAATGATGGTGCGATTTCGCTCTATGGTCTAGCTATGGGCGCGCGTCAGGTCTGGTTGAACCACTATGCCCTGCGCTCGCGCGAAGAGTTCATGGTTAAACGCGCCCGCGGTTTGCCGAACCACATGGATCGCGAGATCGGGATGACCTATTGGGCTGAACGCAATTGGAATACGGTCGAAGAGACAAGCATTTCCGCAATGATGAATGCGACCCGGGCTGTTTATGCCGACCTGATGGACCTGCCCGGTGTAGCCGCCGCGCATGAGGTCTGCCTGAACTGGCACCGTGCCAGCTATGCGGCCCTGCAGCAAGATATCGAGGCCGTGCGGCTGGAGTTCCGCCTAGGGCTCGTCGACAGCATCCCGCCCTCCGCTCAAGAGGGGGCTGCGTTTGTTTGCCGACAGGTCTCGCTTTTGTCGAAGGCGGCTGAGTGATGGGGCTGATCGAACGGCGGCTTGCAGGTCAAGATTTGGGTGTCGCGATCCTGCTCGATGCGGTTGTGCATCAGGATGGTGGCGCGCAGGTCGTCACGTTGTTCTTTGATCGTTTGATCGCGGCTGAGGAAGTCATCCCCCCTGAGGGCAGCGTAGCTGAGGAGGCAGGCGCCGTGGGCGACGCGCGCATCCTGCGATATCGCTTGCCGCAGGATGCCCACCCTCGATTTACGATCTGCGGGGAGGCCTTTGATCTGACCTGCGCGCCCTCCGAATGCGGGCTGTTTGAGGGGCAGAACGCCTTCATCGCCCAACGCAACGGCGAAAGCGCTGAGATCGTGTTGCAGTGGCTGGCCTACCACATCGAAACGCAGGGGCTTGAGGCGGCGGTGGTCCTCGACCGCGCCCCTCCCGGTGCCGAGGATGGGTTTGCCGCCGCGCTTCGCGAGGGTCTGGAGAGCCATGCCTTGCCCTGTCAGGTGGTTATGGTCCAAAGCCCTGTGCCGCTGGGCAAACCCGACCTGCCGCCTGAAGCGCACCCGTTTTGCGTTAGCGAGTCTCCGGGCAAGGACCGGATGAAGGTCCCGCCCTCCAGCCCATGGAACAGCCCGCTTGGCGCGTTTTCGGTCTATGAAATCATGCGCATACGGTTTCTGGCGCAGGCGCGCGCCGTGGCAAATATCGACGTGCATGACCTTATGGTCGAAACAGATACATCCGTCTTCGACGCAGCCGCTACAGCCGAGGGCGGGTTGATCACGCTGTTCGGGCGGCATTGCTATCCGTGGCGCGTGCGTGCGGGCCAAAAGGCGCATTTCGGCGATCATATCTGCGTGCAATTCGATGCGACGGGCGGTCGGCAGCGCTGGTGCATCGCGCCAGCCAAATCCGCTCCAGATGCGGTCTGGCGGCTGGTCAGGGTCGGAAATGCGCGCCCGGATTCGACCCTAACTATGGGGTTCTACCGTCACATGCTGTTGCGGCACCCAACACGCTCGATCTCAAAAATCGTGCCCAAGACCTCTCTGATCGAACATGAGCCGCTGTTGCAATTGTCCGCCACGACCTGGGGGCACAAACCGGTGCGGATGCCTGAGTTGGCGGTCACGTCAAAGGAAACAGGGCGCGGGCGATGTGCCATCGTGACCACGATGAAGAACGAAGGCCCGTTCATTCTGGAATGGCTCGCTTATCATCGGGCCATCGGGTTCGATGATTTCCTGATCTACACCAATGACTGCACCGACGGCACCGATACGATGCTGGAGATGCTGCAAAGCAAGAGCCTGGTTCAGCATCGCGACAACCCGTTCCGGCAGATGGATATGCGTCCGCAGCACGCGGCCCTGCATTCCGCGGATGATGAGCAGATCGTAAAAGACGCGACGTGGGTCGCCTGCATTGATGTGGACGAATACGTGAACATCAAATGCGGCGACGGTACTCTGGATGCGCTGTTTGCCGCTGTACCTGACGCCAACATGATCGCAATGACCTGGCGGTTGTTCGGCAATGGCGATCTGCACGGGTTCGAGGACCGGCCCATTATCGAACAGTTCCAGCGCTGCGCCCCCGAATATGCCCGCAAGCCGCATCAGGCCTGGGGGTTCAAGACGCTGTTCCGCAATATCGGCCTGTTCCGAAAGCTGGGCGTGCATCGCCCCAAGGGCCTCAATCCGCAATTGTGGGAGGAGATCAACTGGGTCAACGGATCCGGCGCGCCGATGCCACGCTCGATGTTTCGCAATGGCTGGCGGTCCACGATCAACACCTATGGCTATGATCTGGTGCAACTGAACCACTATGCCGTCCGCTCGGCCGAGAGCTTTCTGGTCAAGCGCGACCGGGGCCGGGTGAACCATGTCGAGCGGGATCAGGGCCTCGCCTACTGGTTCCGTATGAATAACAACTACGCCGAGGATCATTCCATCGCGCGGATGGTGCCTGCAATGCGGGCCGAGCTGGATCGTCTGCTCAGCGATCCCGAGATCGCCGCCGCACATGCCCATTCCGTAGACCGCCACCGCGCCAAGATCGCGGAGTTGAAAGCCACGCCGAACTACGCCGCTTTCTACGCGGAATTGACAGGCGCGCGCCTTGAAAAGCTTTCGCGCCTGCACCGGCATTTCGGGGCGAACGTGTTCCTCAAAGGCCCCTCATCCATTCCGGATGACGTGCTGGAGCGTGACCCCGACAAGGATTGGTTCTTCACCGTCGATCATGACGGGGAAACCCAGCATTAGAGCCTAAAGCGCGGCTTTCAGCCCGTTGACCAGCTCATCCATTTCCGGATCCAGCTTCATTGAGGCTGCTTTGCGCCGGTGCCATTCGACCGCCCGCGCATGCAGATCGCCCAGCACCGGGTCCGATTTCAACTCATCCGCCAGCTTGTTGCTTTGGGGTGCATAGCGCTCGATCGAGGTGTCTTTCTCGTCGTTGAGGTTGAACCTGTCCCAGTATTCCATGCCCAGCACGTGATGGCTGTGGTTCGCTCGTCCGCGCGCGCGTTTGATAAGAAAACTCTCCATCGAGCGCAGCGCATAGTGGTTGACCTGCGCGTGGGTAAACAGGGGCGGGTTCTCGGTGCGGACGCCATCTACGACGTAGTCCGCGCCGCCGGGCAGAACACGTTTCGTGTCCGAGACATGCTCATCCAAAGACACCGGCGCATGCAGGCCCATCCGCTTGAATTTATGCTGGTTGGTGTAAAGGGACTTGACGAACTTACCAGTTTTGGGTCGTTCCTCTGCGTCCCATTCAAGCTCGCCCATGGTGAATTGTTGGGTGACGGGCGCGTCGTCGAACCGCTCGATATGGTCCGGGCCGAAGACCCGCCAAGGGACCGAAATCACATCTGCATCCGCACCGGATCCTTCGACCAGCGCACGGGCCGAGCCGTCGCCCATATGGATATTCAGGTACTCATCCACATCGCAGACGAAGACCCATTTGGCATCCATCACGATGTCATAGCGGCGCGAGGCCTGCCGCAGGGCCGAACGGTGAATGCCGCCGCCGCGAATGATCGTGTTATGCTGAGTGACCAGCCCCATCTCTTGCAGCCGCAGAAGGATTTCGACGGTAGGGTCGGTGCAGTCATTCGTGCAGACCAGAATGTGGTCAAAGCCCAGCGTCTTGTAATGCGCCACCCAATCGATGATGTATGGGCCTTCGTTTTTCATCGTGGAGACGACTGTATAAGTCTCGTTGCTCATGACTGTCTGCTCGCTTGCCCGCCTAGGCGCCTGGTTCTTGTCTGTGCGGCGCGAAGGATGCAACAAGGTCACGCCCGGCCAACTATTCACGCTTGCTGCGTAATCTGGCGGTACCCAAGCGCGGTGCAAGACCTTAGGATCAAGAAAACGACGCGTGTGCCAAAAATAAACGTAGGCTCAAGGATACGCAGATGGCACGCACGCGCGGGGTCGGCACTTTGTAGATCGGTGGCCCGCTCAGTTGGTTTGAACAGCTGTTCTTCTCCGGCAGCACCAGGCTGCGATCTCACCGCGAAGCACGGTCGATAAGTCCGTTGTCCCGTGGGAGACGCGCTATAAAACCGTGTGGGATCGGGACTTCTCTGGCCCATATGGCGATGCCGCGCAGGTCAGTCAGGCCGCACGACGGGTGTCGATCCTTTATGACCCTTATGAGCCGCTGGATGCCGGTCACGCGGCGCGGTTCACGAATACCAACGTCTCGCATCTGCGCGCGCCGCTACTGGGGCATCGGTTGGGGTCGTCTCTGCTGCAGATGGGTATCCTGCACCCGATCATTCTGGGGGCGTTGAACGGAACCCTGACCGAGGCCGAGTTCTACACCCTTCTGCGCGCCCGAAGACAATTCCCGCGCTATCAGCGAGAGCTCTTCAATCGCGCGGTCAAGAAAGGGCACAAGGACCTCGCCCGCCGCCTTGGCGTGCATATTCTGAAACAAAACCCCAATCGGGCCGTGCGGCTGGGGTTGAAGGAACTGGGTTAAACGAGGCCGCTAGGCGCGTTTTTCGCCGATGGTCGCAACGCCAAGAACCTCCAGAACCTTGGCTTCGATCTGTTCGGCATTCATGCCCGCCACCGCGTACATGTCCGCGGGACTGGCCTGATCAATGAAGATGTCGGGCAAGACCATCGAGCGGTATTTGAACCCGCGATCAAACACGCCTTCGTCTGCCAGAAGCTGCGCAACATGGCTGCCGAACCCGCCAATGGCGCCTTCTTCGATGGTGATCATCGCCTCGTGGTTTTCGACCAGATCGAGGATCAGATCACGGTCCAGCGGCTTGGCAAAGCGCGCGTCCGCAATGGTCGGAGTGATGCCGCGCGCCGACAAGGCCTCGGCCGCTTTTTGAACCTCGGCCAGACGGGTGCCGAAGGACAACAAAGCCACGCGCGCACCTTTCTGAATCAGCCGGCCCTTGCCGATTTCCAGAACCTCGCCCCGTTCGGGCAGGTCAACGCCAACGCCCTCTCCCCGGGGATAGCGGAACGCAATCGGGCCGTCATCATGGGCTGCGGCGGTGGCCACCATATGCATCAGCTCGGCCTCATCCGCGGCGGCCATGACGACCATGCCGGGCAGATTGGCCATATAGGCAATGTCGAAAGACCCGGCATGGGTGGCCCCATCCGCGCCAACAAGCCCGGCACGGTCGATGGCAAAGCGCACCGGTAAGCGCTGGATCGCCACGTCATGCACAACCTGATCATAGCCGCGCTGCAGGAAGGTCGAATACATCGCGCAGAAGGGCTTCATCCCACCCGCAGCCAGCGCGGCGCAGAAGGTCACGCCATGCTGCTCTGCAATCGCTACGTCAAAACAGCGCGAGGGGTAGCGTTCCGCAAACAGGTTCAGCCCGGTACCATCGGGCATGGCGGCAGTGACCGCTACGATCTTGTCATCCCGTGCGGCCTCTTCCACCAGTGTTTTGCCAAAGACCGAGGTATAGGACGGCGCGTTTGAGGGCGCTTTCTTCTGTTCCCCCGTGACCACATCGAACTTGCCGGTCGCGTGGCCTTTGTCGCGGGCCTGCTCGGCCGGGGCGTAGCCTTTGCCCTTTTTGGTCAACACATGGATCAGGATCGGCCCCGTCGCCCGTGCCTTGACGGTGCGTAGAACCGGCAGCAACTGGTCCATGTCATGCCCGTCAATCGGGCCGAGATAGGAGAACCCGAGCTCTTCGAACAAGGTCCCGCCAACGGCCATCCCTTTGAGCATCTCTTTCGCGCGTTTGGCTCCTTCGCGGAACGGCTCGGGCAGCAGAGAGACCGCGCCTTTGGCGGCGGCCTTCAGCTCGTGAAACGGTTCCTCGGCGTAGATGCGTGACAGGTAGGTCGACAGCGCCCCCACGGGTGGCGCGATGCTCATTTCATTGTCGTTCAGGATCACGATCAGGCGCTTTCGCAGGTGGCCTGCGTTGTTCATCGCCTCAAACGCCATGCCCGCAGACATCGAGCCATCGCCGATCACCGCTATCGCATCACCCAGCCCCTCGGGCGTTACGCCACCCAGATCGCGTGCGACGGCAAAGCCCAATGCGGCACTAATCGAGGTGCTGGAATGCGCCGCGCCAAACGGGTCATAGGGGCTTTCACTGCGCTTGGTGAAGCCGCTGAGGCCATCTTTCATGCGCAAGGTGCGGATACGGTCGCGGCGCTCGGTCAGGATCTTGTGCGGATAGCACTGATGCCCCACATCCCAGATGATCTTGTCGCGCGGTGTGTCGAAGACCGCATGCAACGCCGTCGTCAGCTCAACCACACCAAGGCCTGCGCCCAGATGCCCGCCGGTGACCGAAACGGCCGAGATCGTCTCGGCCCGCAATTCCTGCGCCACCTGATGCAGTTGCGCGTCCGAGAACTGCTTCAGATCCGCAGGGCGGTTCACGAGGTCCAGCAGTGGCGTATTCGGACGGTCAGACATTTGGCGCGTTCCTGGCTTAGCTGTCCCGGGCAATAACGAAGCGAGCAGCGTCCTTCAAGGTTTCAGCCTTTGCCCCATATCCATCCAGCGCGGCGCAGGCTTCGCCTACCAGCTCAGCTGCACGGGCCTTGGCTGCATCCAGTCCCAGAAGCGAAACAAAGGTTGCTTTGCCCGCATCCGCGTCTTTCTGCAGCCGTTTTCCGGCCTTTTCGG
The DNA here is from genome assembly GCF_017743995.1 of Ruegeria sp. R13_0. Lineage (GTDB taxonomy): Bacteria > Pseudomonadota > Alphaproteobacteria > Rhodobacterales > Rhodobacteraceae > Ruegeria. Next base: position 52,030 of record NZ_JAGHRB010000004.1, read on the forward strand.
CGTCACCCTCGATATCCAAGATGTCATCGGCGATTTGAAAAGCAAGCCCAAGGGCTTGGGCATATTGGCGCAACGGGGTCGGATCGGCTTGCGCCAACCGAGCGCCCGCACAGGCGGACCAGTCGATCAACGCCCCGGTCTTGCCCGCTTGCAGCCGTGTGATTTCATCCAGCGACAACGGGGCAGAGGCCGTTTCAGCCGCGATATCCAGCGCTTGACCCAGAACCATACCCTGCGCCCCACTTGCCTTGGCCAGAGTCATCGCCAGTTCGGCGCGAATCTCGGGCTTGCCGACGTCAGGCCGCGTGCAAAGCTCAAACGCCAGGGTCTGCAAAGCATCCCCGGCCAGAACGGCGGTGCCTTCGTCCCATTTTACATGGACCGTCGGGCGCCCTCGTCGCAGGTCATCATCATCCATGCAGGGCAGGTCATCATGGACGAGGGAATAGGCGTGCAACGCCTCAATCGCTGTCGCGGGCCAGATTGCCTGAGCAGCCTCAACGCCATGCAGGCGCGCGCTTTCCAGTACCAGAAACCCCCGCAGACGCTTTCCGCCTTCGGTGGCGTAGGCCATGGCCCGCGTCACATCCAGATCGTCAAGTTCCCCCAGAACCAGGTCAAAATGGCTCTGAACCCGCGCCGCATCCTGCGCCAGCCTGTCGCGAAACATTTACTGACCTTCGACTGGAGTCGTCCCGGTTGGCTGCCCGCTGGCGTCCAGTGTGATGGCGGCGACCTTCTCTTCAGCGCGCTTCAACTCATCTTCACAGCGCTTTTTCAAAGCCGCGCCGCGCTCATAGAGGGCAATCGACTGATCCAGCGCCACATCACCGCGTTCCAATTGGCCGACTACGGCCTCAAGCTCTTTCATTGCCTGTTCAAACGTCATCTGCTCAACGGGGGTATCGGTCATCGTGCTGCCTTCATCAGTTCTTCCACATGGGCGTGTGTCGCCTCGGCCAATGCGTTCAGATCATACCCGCCTTCCAGAGTCGAGACGATACGGCCCTCACAAACTTCATCGGCGATCTTGCAAAGCTCGGCGGTGATCCAGGCGAAATCTCGTGTGGACCAGTTGAGATTGGCCAGTGGATCGTCCTGATGGGCATCAAACCCGGCCGAGATAATGATTAGTTCGGGCTTAAAGGCTCTCAGGCGCGGGAAGGCCTGCGCCTCATAGGCTGCGCGCATCTCAGCCCCACCGCTTGCGGGTGGCAGGGGGATGTTCAGAACCGTATCATAGGCCCCGGTTTCATCGGGGCGACCGGAGCCGGGCCACAAGGGCATCTGCTGGCTGGTGATCACGAGCGCGCGTTTCTCGTCCCATAGCAGGTCCTGCGTGCCATTGCCGTGATGCACATCGAAATCCACCACCGCAACACGGGCCAGCCCGTGATGATCCAGCGCATGTTTGGCACCCAAAGCGGCATTGCCGAACAGGCAAAACCCCATCGCCTTGTCGGTCTCTGCGTGATGCCCCGGAGGCCGAATGGCGCAGAATGCATTCGGAACCTCGCCAGACAGCACCAAATCCACCGCCCGAACAACGGCCCCAGCGCCGCGATACGCGGCATCGACCGAGCCCGGAGACATAAAGGTATCCCCATCAATCTGCGTAAACCCTTCGGCAGGCTGCGCGGCCCGGATATCGCGGATATAATCCTCAGGGTGAACCCGCAGCAAATCGTCATCCGCCACCATCGGAGCGGTCCTGCGGTCCAGATCCAAAGCCTCCAGCGCGTGCAGAATATGCTCCAGCCGCGCCACCCGCTCAGGGTGACCATCCGGGGTCACATGGCCCAGACAATCTGCATGGGTCAACAAGGCCGTCTTCATCGGGATCCCCTCTTCATCTGGCTAAAAATATCCTCGCCGAAGGCATAAAATCGCCGCTCAGCGGCCGGGTCAATCCGGTGCCAGCATATACCCTGCTCCGCGAACGGTTTGCAGGTATCGGGGCTGTTTGGGGTCCTGTTCGATCTTGCGGCGCAACCGCGTGATCTGCACGTCGACGGCCCGCTCCTGCGCCTGCCCCTTGTCGCGTCCCAGATCCTCGACCAGTTTTGCCCGGCTGATCGGCTCACCCGGCTTGGCCGAGAAGATCTTCATCAACTGGCTTTCGGTTGCGGTCAGACGCACCGGGTCCTCGCCCTGCCACATTTCACCACGCTCGATGTCGTAGCGGATCGGGCCAAGGGTCAGGATTTTCGCTGCCGCGTCCTGAGCGGGAGCTTCGGGCATCCGCCGCAGAATGGCGTTGATGCGCAGCAACAGCTCTTTCGGCTCAAACGGTTTGGCCAGATAGTCATCGGCCCCGGCCTCAAGCCCAGCGATCCGATGCTCGGTCTCGCCACGCGCCGTCAGGAGAAGGATCGGAGTGCTGTGGGTCTCGCGCAGCGCTTTGGTCAGGCTCACGCCATCCTCGCCGGGCATCATCACATCCAGAACGATCATGTCGAAGTCCAGCCCGGACAGCACACGACGCGCATGCGCCGCGTCGCGCGCGGCGGTCACCAGAAACCCGTTCCGCATCAGGAATTTTTTCAGCAGGTCGCGAATGCGCTCGTCATCATCGACGATCAGCAGGTGGGCATCCATATCGCTCATGAGGTCGTATCCCGCAACTTCTTGTAAGCATGACGCATATCAGCATCCATCATTGCTTCAAGTACTTTGCGAAAACCGGCCACGGCCTCGGGCCCCGCATCCTTGTAGGCGGCCCGCATCCGCGCGCGCTGGGCGTCGGACAATGTCGCCTCAAGTGCGCGGCCTTTTCCCGTCAGAAACAGATGCCGCTCGCGCTTGTCGACGGTCCCAACCCGGCTTTCGACCATGCCGTCTTCGATCAGGGTCCTTAGCACCCGGTTCAGGGATTGTTTCGTCACCCCCAGAATGGCCAGCAGGTTGTTTACCGTTGTGCCGGGGGCGCGGTTGATGAAGTGGATCGCCCGGTGATGCGCCCGCCCGTAAGACATGTCCGACAGGATTCGATCCGGGTCCGCCGTGAACCCCCGATAGGCGAAAAACATCGCCTCAATCCCCTGCCGCAACTGCTCATCGGTTAGGAATAACAGGCTTTCACCCCCAAATACCGGGGCGGGGCGGATTTCGGACATTTCATGCCTCATGTGTTACACGATCTGTAGTTTAAGTCAGCCTTATTGACATTCCAAGGGCAGACAGGTATCGAATCGCAGTTTTTGCGCAAGATTGTGTCCGCTCCGGTCCTAACTAGCGCAACATTCGCAAATTCAACCCGGTTCAGGAGGTTTCGCATGGCGGGGTATGATGATCGTGATGGCACCATCTGGTTGGATGGCAAGCTGGTCCCATGGCGCGAGGCCAATGTCCACATCCTGACACATGCGATGCACTACGCCTCGTCCGTGTTCGAAGGCGAGCGCGCCTATAACGGCAAGATCTTCAAAAGCCGGGAACATTCCGAACGTCTGATCGCCTCGGCCGAGGCGCTGGACATGCCGATGCCCTACGATGTGGATCAGATCGAGGCCGCCAAGGAAGAGGCCCTGAAAGCCAGCGGCCTGAAGGACGCCTATGTCCGCGCGCTGGTCTGGCGTGGTTCGGGCGAGGATATGGGCGTGGCCTCGGCCAAGAACCCCGTGCGGATGGCTGTCGCCGTCTGGCCGTGGGGGGCCTACTACGGCGACGCCAAGATGCAAGGTGCCAAGCTGGACATCGCCGAATGGAAACGCCCCAGCCCTGAGACCATTCCGGTTCACGCCAAGGCGGCGGGCCTCTACATGATCTGCACCATCTCCAAGCACAAGGCCGAGGCTAAGGGCTGCTCGGATGCGCTGTTCATGGATTGGCGCGGTTATGTGGCCGAGGCCACCGGGGCCAACGTCTTCTTCGTCAAGGATGGTGAGGTCCACACTCCGCTGGCGGATTGCTTCCTGAACGGCATCACCCGCCAGACCGTCATCCAGATGCTGAAAGACAAGGGCATTACCGTGCATGAGCGCCGCATCAAGCCCGAGGAAATGGCTGATTTTGAACAATGCTGGCTGACCGGTACGGCGGCCGAGGTTACTCCGGTCGGGCAAATCGGCGACTACACCTTTGAGGTTGGCGATCTGACCCGCGAAATCGCGGAAGATTACGAGAAACTCGTTCGCGCCTGATAAGACCTTGAACCCCCGCTTCGGCGGGGTTTTTGTTGCAGATCGTGCAGAGTGTCTTGCAGATCGTTCAACAGCATGGACCTTGGCGCCCTGCGCTGTATCTTTGTCCTATGTTGGACCTACTCAGCGATATCCTCACCCGCCTGTCCCTGCGCGGTACGTTCTATTTCCGAACCTCCTTCACCCCGCCTTTTGGGATTCAGGTGCCCGGTTTTGAAAACGTGGCCCGGTTTCATTTCGTCCAACGCGGAGAGCTGAAGGTCCACATCCCGGCATCCGGTGAGACCGTGCGTCTGAAACAGGGCGACCTGATCGTGATCCCGCATGGTGCGCAACATGCGCTGCTGTGCAATGAGGTCAGGCCATTTGACGCCTTGCCATTGGAACAGGTCCTCGACATCGCGGGCTATACCGGTGACGGCGTTCTGGTTTATGGCGGCGGGGACGAGGAACGCGATACCCAACTGATCTGTGGGCATTTTTCCTTCACGGGACCGGCTGGCCGGAATGGCACCGGTCATATGCTGATTGACCGATTGCCGCCCTACATCCTGATCCAGAATTACGGCGAAGAAGGCGGATCGTGGATTGAGGCCACCCTGCGCATGATCGGCTCAGAAGTGTCCGGAGCGCGGATTGGCGGCGACCTGATTGCCCTGAAACTGTCCGAAGTGCTGTTTGCGCAGGCGATCCGGGCCTATCTGGAACATCAAAGCCCTGACGATGACGCCCTGGCCGGATTTGCCGACCCGCGGATCTCGCGCGCTTTGACCGCGTTCCACCAAGCCCCCGCGCAGGAATGGAGCGTGGCCAGCCTTGCCAATGAGGCAGCTATGTCGCGCACGGCCTTTGCCCAGCTTTTTGCCGAGAAGATGGGAACCACCCCGATGCAATATCTGACGGACTGGAGGATGCAGATCGCCTGCCACGGTCTGACCGAGGGGCGTTGGAACGTGGCCGACGCCGCAGCCGAGGCCGGATATGCGTCTGAGGCGGCGTTTTCGCGGGTGTTCAAGAAACAGGTCGGAGTATCGCCGGCCGCCTATCGAGAAATGCACTGATCCGCCAACACTTCTGAACGATCTGCAATATTTTGCAAACGATCTGGGCTGCTGCGTTCTCAAGTCAGTTCCTATTCTTGATCTGTCTCTGATTGAGGAAAGGAAATCCAGATGTCCCTCCGTTTTGTCACCCGCAATATTCACGCTTATCTCGACTATCCCGTTGCCATTGCGCTGATGGTGCTGCCCTTTGTGCTTGGTCTGGGCCAATCCAACCCGCTGGCGCTGTGGCTGTCCGTTGTCACCGGCGTTGCCGCTTTCGTCCTGACAGTACTCACCGACCATCACCTGGGGATTTGGCAAGTGTTGCCTTACAAACTGCACCTCGCGGTGGATCTGGCCGTTGGCGTGACCTTCCTGCTGGCCCCCAGCTTGCTCGGCTTTTCGGGAATCGACGCGTTGTTCTACTGGCTGAACGGGGCCGCTGTTGTTGCCGTGATCTCGCTCAGCGCGCCGGAACAGACCGCAGCAGCCTGAGTTCTGTCTATCCCTCGCTACTGAAAGCCGCGCTGTCCTGCGCGGCTTTTCCTTTATTAGGGTCTGTTTTGTTGGGCAAAACAGGCTCACTGGCTTGCCCGGACGTTTTACCTTGCAAAAACCGACAAAAACAGTCAGAAAATAGCAACGCCAGATGAACCGATCAAGCACATGGTTCCGGGGCGGTCAGTGGGCTCAGCAAGTTCAGTCGTGATGGCCTGCCACCGTTCCGGGAACGACCGAGGGAACCGATGCGTACCAGATTTGAAGAGCTGCTATCCGACCCGTGTTGCGCGTCCTGCGATTGCGACGCGCTGGCCTCGGATGTCGAGGCCTATCTAGATCGCAAAACCTGCGACGCAGAAAAATGCCGAGAGCTGAACCAACAGCCCTCGGACGATGTTGTCAGAGAAACACCCAAAAGGGCGCGCGATCAGTAGTCCACGCCGCGCTGGGCTTTGATCCCGGCTTGGAACGGGTGCTTTTCTTCGGTCATCTCGGTGACCAGATCGGCATAATCCCGCAGCTCTTGCGGGGCATCGCGGCCCGTCAGGAATACGCTGGTCTTGTCCGAACGGCCATTCAGCCCCTCGATCACACGCTCAACCGACAGGTATTCGTAGCGCAGCGCGATGTTGATCTCATCAAGCACAACCAGATCGTAGTCCCCGCTGGCCATCAGGTCGCAGGCCTTGTCGAACGCGGCGGTTGCGGCGGCGATGTCGCGTTCCCGATCCTGAGTGTCCCAAGTGAAGCCTTCACCCATTGTGTGCCATCTCACGAGGTCGCGTTCTTCGAAAAAGCGCCGCTCGCCGGTTTTCCACTTGCCCTTGATGAACTGTACAACGGCCACCTTCTGGCCCCAGCCAAGCGCACGGATGACCACACCAAAAGCGGCAGAGGATTTGCCCTTACCCTTGCCGGTATTGATCAGCACCAGGCCACGATCAGGGTCGACCGCTTCGGACACTTTCTTGCGGTGCTTGGCCTGCACCTCTTGCATCTTTTCCTTGTGGTCTTGTGCGTCACTCATGTTGGGCCCTCATTGATTGTTGCGCTCAAACTAAGCGAAGTTGGCGAAAGGTAAAGTCACGGTTTGTGGTCGGTCAGAGACCGCGCCTTGCCGCGCTCCAACCCCAGCTGATGTTCGCGCCAGACCACGACCACATTGCCTGCAATCACCAGCGCAGCCCCCAGCAAGATTGCCAGCGTCGGCAGCTCATCGAACCAGAAATAGCTGATCGCAATGGCGAACAGCATGGTTGTGTAGTCATAAGGCGCCAGCATCGACGCCTGACCAAACCGATAGGACGAGGTGACAAGGATCTGCGCAACCCCACCGATCAGACCCAAAACGACCAATAACAGAGCCTGATCCAGTGTTGGCATGGTCCAACCCCAAAACACGGTCAGCGATGACAGGAGCGTTGCCGTGATCGAGAAATAGAACACGATGGCGGCGGGGTGGTCGACCTTGACCAATTGCCGGATATGGATCTGCACAAAGGCCCGCGCGATGGTTGCAGCCAGAACGCACAACGCTCCAATCGTTGCCGCCACCTCCATTTCAGTGCTGCCGAGCCGGGGCCAGAGCATGATCAGAACCCCCACCAGCCCCAGCATCACCGCACCGATGCGGATCATGCGAATGCGCTCACCCAACAGCAGGGCGGCCAGGACGAGGGTGAAAATCGGGGTCGCATAGCCTATGGCGGTGACCTCGGGCAAAGGCAGCAGGCTGAGGCCAGTAAAGGTCAGGCCCATTGCGCTGGTGCCCAGAACGCCGCGCCAGAAATGGCCCATGGGTTTCTTGACGACAAAACCCTGCGACAGCTCTCCGCGCCAGATCAGCCAGGCGATGATGACGGGAATCGCCAGGAGAGACCGGAAAAAGACCAGCTCACCCGGTGGAAAATCTTCGGACAACGCTTTGACCAAGGCCGACATCGAGGTGAACAGCATCAAGGCTGTCAATTTCAGGCCCACAGCAAGAGCGGGGCGGTGCGATGTCAAGGGTTGTGCCATTGGCCGGGAACCTGCGCTTTTGGCGCGGAAAGATCAACGACGGGATTGTACCAATCAGGGGGTTTCCCATGACGCGGGCACGGGGTGGCCGATTTCATCCGCGAAGGCCCTGAGGAATTCGAGCATCTGCGCCCGGCGTGTTTGCGCCAGAGCATGGCCCGCTTCGGTCAGCATATCGTCGGGCAAGCTCAGCAGCTTTACTTTCCAGTGGTCGATCGAAAAATTCAGGTCGTCCAGATCGCGCGCCTTGGCAAAGGGATCCTCGGGGTCGTAGAGATCCCGGCCCAACGCACCCGCGACCGCAAAGGTGCGCGCAATACCGATGGCCCCCAATGCATCAAGCCGGTCCGCATCTCGCAGGATGCGCGCTTCGGATGTGCGGGGCGGGATGTTGGCCGAGAAGCTGTGGGCCTCGATCGCATGTTGGGTGGCTTGGATCTGTCCGTCAGAAAAGCCCAATTCCTCCAGAATAGGCTCTGATTCCTGCGCGGATCGGCGTGAGGCCAAGTGGCGGTTCGGGTCGTTCTTTGGCAGGTTGATCAGGTCATGCAGATAGCTGGCAGCCAGCAACACAGCCATGTCCGCCTGATCATCTGCAATCGCCTGAGCATTCCGCCAAACCCGATCCAGATGGGCCAGATCATGTGCGGGATCGGTTTGCATACGCTGCGCGACGATGCCGCGCAGGTGTGTGCGCAGATCAGCCAATTTGTCCACGGTTTTCACCGATCTGACCCCGGTGCAGCAGCAGATGGTCAAGGATCACGCAAGCCATCATCGCCTCGCCCACCGGCACCGCGCGGATACCAACGCAAGGGTCGTGGCGGCCTTTGGTGATGATCTCAGTTTCCTCGCCGGATTTGGTGATCGTCTTGCGCGTGGTCAGAATTGACGAAGTCGGTTTGACGGCAAAGCGCACCACGACATCCTGCCCCGTGGAGATCCCGCCAAGGATGCCACCGGCGTGGTTCGAGCTGTATTGCGGGCCGTTCTGACCCATGAAGATCTCATCCGCATTGGCTTCACCGGTCAGTTCAGCGGCGGCCATGCCTTCGCCGATCTCGACGCCTTTGACCGCGTTGATCGACATCATCGCGGCGGCCAGATCAGTATCTAACTTGGCGTAAATCGGTGCGCCAAGCCCGGCGGGGACGCCACGCGCGACGACTTCAATGATCGCACCGACCGAGTTGCCGGATTTGCGCAGGTCATCCAAATAGGCGGCCCAGTCCTCGGCGGCTTGGGCATCGGGTGTCCAGAACGGGTTCTGTTCGATCTGCGACCAGTCGAAATTGGCGCGGTCGAATTTGTGCGGGCCGATCTGGGTCATGTAGCCGGTGATCTGCACATTGGATGCGATTTGTTTGATCGCTTCACGCGCCAGCCCTCCTGCCGCAACGCGCGACGCGGTTTCACGGGCCGAGCTACGCCCTCCGCCGCGATAGTCGCGGATGCCGTATTTCTGCCAGTAGGTGATATCGGCATGTCCCGGACGGAACTTCTCCATGATATCACCGTAGTCTTTCGAGCGCTGATCGGTGTTCTCGATCATCAGCTGAACCGGCGTGCCGGTGGTCTGGCCTTCGAACACGCCCGAGAGGATTTTGACCTGATCAGGTTCGCGCCGCTGCGTGGTGAACTTGTTCTGCCCCGGTTTGCGCTTGTCCAGCCAGTGCTGGATCATCGCCTCGTCGATCTGTACGCCCGGAGGGCAGCCGTCGACCGTCGCGCCCAAGGCGGGCCCGTGGCTTTCGCCCCAGGTGGTGACGCGGAAGAGGTGTCCAAAGCTGTTCATCGACATGGGGCGGGCTCCTTTGCGGGTTGTGATTAGCGGGGAGAGCCTTTGGCCTCAAGTGGATTTGCGTTTGAAATGGGGGAAGGGGGCTCTGCCCCCGTCGCGCAAGCGCGCCTCCCCCGAGGTATTTTCAAACAGAAGAAGGATCAGGTTGCCTTGATCGCTTGGCGGGTTTTCGTGATGTTGAGGGCGGCGTTGGCAGCCTCGCGCCCTTTTTGCACGAAGTGGTCGCGGTAGATGGCGTTGTGGTGGTCGGTTTCCTGATACTGATGCGGGGTGAGCGAAATCGACAGGACCGGAACGCCGGTGTCGAGGCTTGCGCGCATCAGGCCGTCAACCACGGCCTGGGCTACGAAATCGTGCCGGTAGATGCCTCCATCAACCACGAAGGCTGCACAAGCGACGGCTGCGTATTGGCCGGTTTGGGCCAGATCACGTGCGATCAGGGGCATTTCAAACGCGCCGGGGACGTCGAACACGTCAACCTGATCGGCGGGGATGAGTTCCAGAAACCCTTCGAGCGCGCGGTCGACGATATCGGAATGCCAGTTGGCTTTGATAAAAGCATAGCGGGTGTGTGTCATCGTGATCTCCTTAGCAAAACAGACACTTCACCCAAGGCGATCACGAGCAGACACGCCGTATCACCGACGCATCTGGCACGTTCTCTTTCATCCGGACTTTAACCGTCGGCTCTGGCCTCTCACCAGATCTGCTGACACCCCTTCGTGAACACGGCGAGGCCGCTCGCGGGCTTACGGATCATCGCCCGTATACCGCCGGTGGGGAATTTCACCCCGCCCTGAGAACGAGGCGGACCTTGCATAGAATGGACCTCCTCTGCAAGAGATTTGGCAGGAGGAATCTCATGCACCCGAATCCCGCCTTCCGCGCTGAGGAGATCAGCCGACATATCGCCTTTGCCCGCGACCGCGGTTTTGGCGTTTTGGCCGTGTCGACTGATGCCGCGCCTTTGATCAGCCACGTGCCGTTTCTGCTGTCTGAAGATGGCGTGGTGGCTGAGTTGCATCTTGTCCGGTCGAATCCGATTGTTCGGCTGCTGAAGGCGCCGCAGGCGGCCCGGATCGCGGTTTTGGGGCCTGACAGTTATGTCTCGCCCGATTGGTATGAGGTGAGCGATCAGGTGCCGACATGGAACTATGTCGCCGTTCATCTGATCGGCGTTCTGGAACTGCGCCTGGCGGAGGAAATGCGGGACCTGTTGGACCGGCAGTCGGCGTTTTTCGAAGAAAGGCTGCGCCCGAAGCCGCCCTGGCACAGCAGCAAGATGGAGGGCGACGCGCTTGAGCGGATGATGCGGATGATTCTGCCCTGCCGGATGCAGGTTGAGGATATTCAGGGCACGTGGAAGCTGAACCAGAACAAACCTGATGACGTTCGGATGCGGGCGGCGGAGCAGGTCGGGACGTTTGGAATCGGCTCGGAGGTGCAGGCCCTGCAGGCGCTGATGCGCGCTGTGGAGCCCTCAGGCAAATGACGGCTTTTGTTTTCTGCACCCTGCTGTAAGGTCGGCTCAAACAAAGGAGTGCGCGCATGAAACTCTATCACAGTCTGACTTCGCCCTATGTCCGTAAAGTCATGGTTTTGTTGCATGAAACAGAGCAGCTAGAGGATGTTGAGTTGGAAACGGTGGCGGGTACGCCAGTGGCGCCAGCCGCGCCCTTGATCGGCAAGGCACCTTTGACCAAGGTTCCTGCGTTGGAGCGCCCCGATGGCCCGACCCTGTTCGACAGTCGTGTGATCTGCGCCTTTCTGGATGACCGTGCCGGGGGACGGCTCTACCCCGAAGGTGCGCGGCGCTGGGATGTTCTGACGCTTGAAGCGCTGGCCGATGGCGTTCTGGATGCCGCGCTGTTGATGACCTATGAAAGCCGGCTGCGTCCCGAAGACAAGCAATGGGATGAATGGGTGGATTCGCAATGGGTCAAGGTTGAGCGCGCCTGTGCCGTGTTAAACCAGCGCTGGATGGCACATCTGTCGGGTCCGCTGGACATGGGACAAGTGGCCGTGGCTTGCGCGCTGGGCTATCTGGATCTGCGCCACGACGCACGTGGCTGGCGCAAGGGCAATGATGCCCTCGCAACCTGGTTTGCCGAGTTTGACGCGCGTCCGAGCATGGTTGCCACGCGCCCTGTGACGTAAACCTTACTGGCTGAACGTCGCCAGATAGGCGGCGATGTCGTCCGCACCTTTCTTGAGCTTCACGCTCATATTCGGGCGGGCGGTATCGTCTTGCAGGAACTCTTTGATGAACCCGATCGGGTCCTCGGAGTATGCGGCGATGTTTTCCTCGGTCCAGACCAGACCTGCGTCACCGGCGCGGATCATGTCGTCGGTGAACATGCCGATGGGCAGGCGTTCGCTGCCATTGCGATAGTCGTTCTCGGATCCGGCGGTGCGGCCCACGACCCCGTATAGGTTGGGGCCTGTGATGCCGCCTTTGACCAGAACCTCGCCATCCTTGATGATAGCGTGGCAGGCCGAGCAGCGGTTGTAGAGTTTTTCGCCTTTGGCGGGGTCTCCGGCCGCGGCGGCTTGAGTCGACACAGAAATCGTTAACAGAATGGCGGCCAAGTGGGTCTTTGACATGGGGGTCTCCTGATCGGCGTTCGCGCGAAACCGGGCATCAGGTATTCGCGCAATAAGTGCAACAGGAAACAGGCCCGTTCGCGGCGCGAGAAATCGTCTATTTCAGGCATATGATTTGTTGCTGAACAAACCCGGTTTTGTATGTCGGATTTTCCAGATTTTCGCACCAATGAGACCCGCTTGTGCTTTCGGCCCGGGTTCGCTGGTCCCGGTCAGATTGGGGTCACAGGGTGCGAATCAAGCGGGGCTGATTCGACGCGTCATCGAAACATGAGGGCGAGAAACATCAAAAAGACTGCCCCGCGCGATGATAAATTACGCAGATGCGGCGTATTGCGCATTCAACACCGCTGGACGAATACTATTCTGCTCGGTAGAGAATTCCGCTAAGACCCGGCATCCGTGCCGGGTTCCAGCTATTGGCCCGTTCGCACGGGCGCTAGACAATCGGAGAAAACCTCGTGTCCCACGTAGAAGACCACGAAGGCACCCGCAGAGATTTCCTGTACTACGTCGCGGGCGGCGCAGGGGTCGTAGCGACCGGTGCTGCGGTATGGCCTATGATCAATCAGATGAACCCGTCGGCGGATGTGCAGGCTCTGTCCTCGATCCGTACGGATGTAAGCGGGGTTGAGCCGGGTACACAGCTGACGGTCAAGTGGCTGGGTAAACCGGTCTTCATCCGTCACCGCACCGGCGCTGAAATCGCCGAAGCGCAGCAGCAGGACGAAGAAGCGGTGGGCAACCTGCCTGACCCGCTGGCCCGGAACTTCAACATCAACGCAGATGCACCCGCGACCGACGCCAACCGCGTCATGCCATCGCCCGAAGGTGAGGCAGCAGGCGCGTGGATCGTTCAGATGGGCGTTTGTACCCACCTGGGCTGCGTGCCTCTGGGTGATGCAGGAGACTTTGGCGGCTGGTTCTGCCCCTGCCACGGCTCGCACTACGATCTGGCAGGCCGGATCCGTAAAGGCCCCGCGCCTGAGAACCTGCCGATCCCACCGGTTGAGTGGGTCGACGCTTCAACCATCAAACTCGGCTAAGGGAGACCCAACTTATGTCCGGCATTCCCCACGATCACTACGAGCCGAAGTCAAACGGCGAAAAGTGGCTGCACAGCCGCCTTCCCATTGTCGGCCTTCTGTACGACACCCTGATGATCCCAACCCCCAAGAACCTGAACTGGTGGTGGATCTGGGGCATCGTTCTGGCCTTCTGCCTGGCGCTGCAAATCATCACCGGCATTATGCTGGTTATGCACTACACGCCGCATGTCGATCTGGCCTTCGCCAGCGTCGAACACATCATGCGTAACGTGAATGGTGGTTATTTCATCCGCTACCTGCACATGAACGGCGCGTCGCTGTTCTTTGTCGCGGTCTACATTCACATGTTCCGTGGTCTCTACTACGGCTCATACAAGGCCCCGCGTGAGATCACGTGGATCATCGGTATGCTGATCTACCTGATGATGATGGGCACCGCCTTCATGGGCTATGTTCTGCCTTGGGGTCAGATGTCCTTCTGGGGTGCGACCGTGATCACCGGCCTGTTTGGTGCGATCCCGTTTGTGGGTGATGCGCTGCAGACATGGCTGCTGGGCGGACCCGCCGTGGATAACGCCACGCTGAACCGCTTCTTCTCGCTGCACTATCTGCTGCCGTTCATCATTGCGGCACTGGTTATCGTGCATATCTGGGCCTTCCACACCACCGGCAACAACAACCCCACGGGTGTTGAGGTGCGTCGTGGTTCAAAGGCCGAGGCTGAGAAAGACACGCTGCCCTTCTGGCCGTATTTCGTGATCAAGGATCTGTTCGCTCTGGCGGTCATCCTGGTCGTGTTCTGGGCCATCGTGGGCTTCATGCCGAACTATCTGGGTCACCCCGATAACTATATCGAGGCCAACCCGCTTGTGACGCCTGCACATATCGTGCCCGAATGGTACTTCCTGCCGTTCTACGCGATCCTGCGTGCCTTCACCGGCGAGGTCTGGGTTGTTCAGTTCGCCAGCTTCATCACCGGCGGTATCGTTGACGCGAAGTTCTTCGGTGTTCTGGCGATGTTTGGTGCGATCATTGCCATGGCGCTTGCGCCCTGGCTGGACACGTCGACTGTACGTTCGGGTCGGTATCGTCCGATGTTCAAATGGTGGTTCTACCTGCTGATCATCGACTTCTTTGCCCTGATGTGGCTGGGGGCGATGCCTGCGGAAGAGCCCTATGCGACCTTCTCGTTGATCGCATCTGCGTACTGGTTTGCGTATTTCTTCGTGATCCTGCCGCTGCTTGGCGTGATCGAGAAACCTCTGACCCCGCCCGAAACGATCGAAGACGACTTCAACGCGCATTATGGCAAGGCTGACGCCGACGCCACGCCGGCCGAGTAAGAAGAGGGACCGGAAACATGTTCAAGAAACTTGCAATCGGTGCCGCGTTTGCTCTGGCCCTTGCGCCCGCCTCGACCTTTGCGGCAGGTGGCGGTGAGCAGCACATCGAAGACTTCCAGTTCTCGTTCGAAGGGCCGTTTGGCACCTGGGATCAGAACCAGCTTCAGCGCGGCCTTCAGATCTACACCGAGGTCTGCGCGGCCTGTCACGGCCTGAAATACGTCCCCCTGCGCGATCTCGAAGCGCTGGGCTATTCGGAAGAGCAGGTCATCACCTACGCGGCCGACAATTTCGAGGTCTTCGACCCCGAGCTTGACGACTTCCGCCCGGCGATCCCGACCGACCATTTCCCCGAAAACAACGGGGTTGGCGCACCTGACCTGAGCCTGATGGCCAAGGCACGTGCGGGTTTCCACGGCCCTTACGGTCTGGGGATCAACCAGCTGGTCAAAGGTATGGGTGGCGCGGAATACATCGCCTCTCTGCTGGACGGCTACACCGGTAAGGAAAAGACCGAAGCCGGCGCGACACTGTACGAAAACACAGCTTTCCCCGGAGGCTGGCTCTCAATGGCGCCGCCTCTGGCGGATGAGCAGGTCGAGTTCGCCGATGGCCACTCGAACAGCGTCGAGCATATGTCCGAAGACATTTCGGCCTTCCTGATGTGGGCGGCTGAACCCAAGCTGACAGACCGCAAGAACGGTGGTTTTGTTGGGGTGATCTTCTTGATCGTCCTGTCGGTGCTGCTGTATCTGGTCAACAAGCGTCTGTGGGCGCCGCATAAGGGCAAGCTGCGCGAGCAGTGAAGCTTTTGAGCTATTGAAATTGGAGACCCCCGCGCCTTTCAGGATGCGGGGGTTTTTCTTTTTGAAGGGGCAGAGGGGCCAGCCCCTCTTGGGCTGCGGCCAATTCACCCCGAGATATTTTTGGCCAGATGAAGAGCGGATCAGGCTCGCAGTAGGGTTGCTGTTTGCCCTGTGATCGTCGCGGTGACGATCTGGCCTTCGGGATGGGGGGTGTCGAAACTGACCTCAGTGAATTGTTCGGTGCGGCCCATATGCGGGTTTTCCATCAGGATGTGATGGGTTTGGCCGATCTGGGCTGAGAGGTGTTTGGCAACCTGCGCCTCTCCGGCTGTGCGCAGGCGGGCGGCGCGATCCTTGATGATCTTGCCGTTGACCTGCTGTGGGATTCGCGCTGCTGGCGTGCCTTCGCGTTTGGAGTAGGGGAAGACGTGCAGCCAGGTCAGGTTGCACTCCGTGACCAGTTTGAGGGAGTTCTCGAAATGCGACTCGGTTTCCGTGGGGAAGCCAGCGATGATGTCGGCGCCAAAGGTCATGTCGGGGCGCAGGCTGCGCGCCTCTTCTGTGAAACGGATGGCGTCATCGCGCAGGTGGCGGCGTTTCATCCGTTTCAGGATCAGGTCGTCGCCATGCTGCAGGGACAGGTGCAGGTGCGGCATCAGGCGCGGCTCGGTCGCGATGGCCTGCATCAGGTTTTCGTCCACCTCGATAGAATCGATCGAACTGATGCGCAGGCGCGGCAGATCCGGCACGAGTTTCAGAATGCGCATGACCAGATCGCCCAGCTTGGGCTGTGCGGGCAGATCCGCGCCCCATGAGGTCAGGTCAACGCCGGTCAGGACGACCTCGTTATAGCCTTTGTCGACCAGCCGTTTGATCTGATCCACGACCACACCAGCGGGCACGCTGCGTGAGTTCCCGCGGCCATAGGGGATGATGCAGAAGGTACAACGGTGATCACAGCCATTCTGGACCTGCACATAGGCGCGTGAGCGGGTTCCGAACCCGTCGATCAGGTGCCCTGCCGTTTCAGTGACCGACATGATGTCATCGACCTGAACGCTTTCGGTTTCGCCGATGAAGTCCGCCGCCATGCCTTTCCAGGTATCAGGCTGCATCTTCTCGGTATTGCCGATCACCGCATCAACCTCGTCCATGGCCGTGAAGGTCTGCGGTTCCGTCTGCGCAGCGCATCCTGTAACGATCAGGCGCGCTTTGGGGTTTTCGCGGCGCAGCTTGCGAATCTCTTGTCGGGCCTTGCGAACCGCCTCTGCCGTCACGGCGCAGGTGTTCACGATCACCGCATCTTGCAGACCCGCTTGCTGAGACAGCTCTTTCATTGCCTCAGTCTCATAGGCGTTCAGGCGACAGCCCAGAGTGGTAAATTTCGGGGCGCTCATCCCAGTGACCTCAGGAATTCCGGGGTCAGAGTGCCCGAGAACACATGGCAGGTCGGTCCGGTCATCCAGACGCCATCATCGCGCCAATCGATCCAGATTGTGCCGCCGTCCAGCTCGATCTGCACTTTGCGCCCCGTCAGGCCGCGTCGGGCCGCAGCGACGGCTGTGGCGCAGGACGAGGACCCTGAGGCCAGCGTGATACCCACGCCACGCTCCCAGACGCGCATACGGATGTGGTCCGGCCCGATCACCTGCGCCACCTGCACATTGGTGCGTTCGGGGTAGAGGGGATGGTGTTCGTACCGCGCGCCGAACTCGGCCAGTGGAATCGCCTCGGCGTCCTCCACGAAAAACGTGCAATGGGGGTTGCCCATGCCGGTTGCCGAGGGCGCGCCCTCAATCGGCAGTTCCAGCGTGTCCATCTCTTCAGCCAGCGGTACGTCCTGCCAGTCCAGTTGGGGCTGCCCCATATTGACCGAGGTCAGGCCGTTGCCTGCATCCTGCGCGTATAACGTGCCGCGTTCGGTCGTCAGGGTCAGGTTTGTTTTGCCGCTCTCTTCCATCAGGAAATGGGCGATACACCGTGTGGCATTCCCGCAAGCTGCCGAGGTCGACCCGTCCGCGTTGTAGAACACGAGATGCGCGTCGGCCGCTCCGTTTTCGATCACGGCCAACTGATCGAATCCCACACCAAACTGCCGGTGTCCGATTCCCTTCGCCAATGCAGCGCTGATCGGCGTCGCCTGCGCACGCGCGTCGACAATAACGAAGTCATTGCCCAGCCCGTGCATCTTCATGAAGGGCAAACCGGTATCGAGTCTCTGTTGCATGGCGGGCATATAACGTTGGTCCTGCGATGAATCCACCCTGTGGCGTCGATTCCTGAAAAAAGGGCTTGACCCCCCTGCGCCACCTGCCTAATTAGGCCGCCTATCGGGTCGCCAGAAACACTGATTATTCTGGCGAAACGAGGTGCAAAATAAGGTCTTGAACCCGGTCGGGAAAATGCCTTAAAGAGCGCCACGGATCGTAAGGATCCAGACAAAAGAGTGGGCCGTTAGCTCAGTTGGTAGAGCAACTGACTTTTAATCAGTGGGTCGCAGGTTCGAATCCTGCACGGCTCACCACTTTTTTCAGAGAGATCGAAGGACTGGATGAGAGTGCTTTTCGCCTATCGCGGAAGGCTTGTATCCAGGCGAAACTTTTGTGCGTCCATGCCGGTTTTTTGTGGATCGGCATTTACTCCTCTAAAACGGAAAGCACCTAGGTGGCGGTGCCCGTCAGCAGCACCACCTTTGGTTGCTTGCGAGAATTTCACTTATATTCAAACGTGTTAATTGGCGACTTTCTAGTGGATTTCCGCCTGCGCGCTTCGAAAAAATTGGCAGATTCACCTAGATTTGCTATCGTTTAGCTAAAGGGCGTTAGAAACCCGGGGGCTAAAATCGAGCAGAAATCCGGAAAATCCTCACAGGTGGTGTGGGTCAAAATACCCGAGGATCTCAACGGCACGCGGCGTGGGTTGTTCTTCTTGTGGGCCGAGGTCGAGCGGGCGCAGGTGAAAGCCAAAGCTGCGCCTCCGCCCTCTGAGGCGCGTCAGCCCGAGTCGAACAAGACGTTCGGTTGGGTTGATGAGTTTATCTTCTATGAACGCGACAGAGCAGAGCAGCCGGATCAGCGCGCCGAGGCCCCGTCGGGCCGTCACAGTTTTTCGAAGAACAGGATGACCTCGCCTATACGGACGCCAAAACGCGAAACATAGGCGCGGTTCAGCAGGCGGTCATCTTCCAGAAGCCACATCCAATCGTCGAAGTTTACACGCATGGTGCCCTCTTTGATCGGCAAGTCGATCTTGTATTTCCAGTTGAAGGTATCGCCGCGCTCGATCCCTTCGGCCACACCAAGAACACCCGGAGCGGTGCCGGTCCAGGTGTCTTCGCCGGTTTTGGTCAGGGTCCAGATGCGCTGTTCGGTTGCGCCGTCATCGTAGACGAAATCCTCGACCAGGGTCAGGGTTTCGCCGTCCCATGTGCCGTCAATCTCAACCGTGAAACGGCGCGGCACATTGCCCAGAATGTCCTGGAATTGACCATAGGCCACGGTCTTGCCTTCGAAGAACTCCTCGAGGTTCAGTTGCCGGTCGGACAGAAAGCTCTTGGGCACCCGTGGCTTGGCCGAGCAGGCCGCAAGCAGTGTCAGGCTGGCGATTGCGACCAGTGAGATCAGAAAACGCAACCGGGTCATTGCAGCGGCCTGTTTTCAGCGTCCGCATCATACCCGTTTGCGCCTGGTACATGAGCGGTCTGCACCTCAGGCGCTGGGCGCATGGTTGCCACCAGTTCCGCCACCTTGAGGCCGAATTTGCGCATCTCTGAGCGGTTCATGATCGCTCCGTTTTCGGTCAGGTACATCCAGTCGGTCACGTCCAGCGTGTGCCCTCCGGCGTCTTCGGGCAGGATGATCCGGTAGGTCAGCTTGACGGTCGAGCCCGAGATCACGCCCTTGCCCTCACCGACGATATCGTCTGCTTTGGCCGTGAATGTGTTGCCGGTGCCCAGTGTCAGATACCATTTGCGGGTCATTTGTTTGCCGTTGGAATAGGTGAAATACTCGGCCAGAGTGCCGGTGTTGCCGTCCCATTCACCGACCATGCGCGCAACAAAGCTGTTCGACATCTTGCCGTTGGGGCCATAGATCAGCCCCTCGGACAGGATATCTCCGTTCAGGTGTTTGGTCAGGGAAAACTCCGGCCCCGTTCCCGAATAGTCAGCCGGGGATTGTGAGCGAAAGCTCAGGAACCGTCTTTTGATCGCCACGATAACGAGGATGGCGAGCAGAATCACAACAAGCGTATTCATTTGGCTGGGACCTCCGTCGGCAGGGTCAAGACCATCCCGAATGCGCCCAGCTTTAGGATGCAGGGCAGCAGGGCATAGGCGAATGTGAGCGTGTTTAGCGCCTGTGCTGAGTTGGCTTGACCGGGTGAAAAGCCGCTGCGTTCCAGCAGGGGCAGGGTGAAAAAGGCAGCGAGCGCGAGGCCCAGTTTGCCAGCGAAAGACCAGATGCCAAACGCGGCCGAGGCATTCAGCCCCGCGCGTGTCAGAACCACGGAAAACATGGCGGGCAGGATGACGATATCGGCTCCTGCTGCTGCGCCCGAGGCCAGGCAGATCAGGGCAAAGGCGGTCAGCTCTCCGGCCGAGAGGGTGGCCGCGCCGATGAAGGAAGCGATGCCAAGCGGCATGGCGATCATCAGGGTCTGTTTCGGGCCGATCCGATTGCTGAGCCGCGCCCAGAGGGGCACGCTGGCCCCGGCGCTGAGGAAGAACAGGATCAGCAATGGGCCGGCCATGCCGGAAAGCTGCAGTTTGTCCTCGACAAAGAACAGAAACAGCGTGGCGGTCAGGGCGACCGGCAGGCTGTTGATCAGCGCCAGAACCAAAAGGCGGAGGGCGCCTGATTGTCCGAGCGCGGTGAACGAGATGCCTTCGCCCGTGATCGGTGTGCGTCGCCAGATCGGGGTGGTGACGATCAGGGTTAGGAGCGCCAGCGCGCCCAGAAACAGGCCAAAAGCGGGATAGCCCTGTCCCTGCGCACCGAAGGCAACGAACAGAGCCGGGGCACTGGCAGCCAGAACGACTCCGGTCAGTTGCCCGCCTTCGCGGAAGGCGGCAAGGCGCATCAGCTCTTGCGGGTCGGCCTGTTTGGCCAAAGTTGCGCTGCGGCCGTACAGCAGGATGGTGCCCAGGCTGTAGGCCGAAAACAGCAGGACTAGGATGGCGACCAGCGCGCCGACGCTGGCCCCCTCCGGCAGGCCGAACAGCAGCGGAAACCCAACAGCCAGCCCAAGCGCCGCCAGAGCGGCAAACATCAGCTGCGCGCCGGGCCAGCGGTCGATGGCCCAGCCGATCAGCGGGTCTTGCACCAGATCGACCAGCCGGATCACCAGCAGCACGGTTCCGATCACCCCAAGGCCAATGCCCAAATTCACCGCCGCAAAGCGCGGCAGATGAATATAGAGCGGGATACCCGCCGCAGCGAGCATCAGCGCATAGAGGCTGACCCGGGGATACAGCATCACTGCCCCTTCAACTGCCGTGTAAAGCTGGCTGATCGCGTGTTGTCGCCCAGAAAGACCGACATGAAGGCCCGCTTGATGCCCGGATACTTGATAGTGCAGGCCTTCTGGCCGTTGCGCCAAAAGGCGACCTGATCCGGCCCCTGCGATATCGCCAGATATTTGTCACCATTGCCGACGCCCTCGAAGCATTTGTTCAGCTCGGGGCCAATGGGCAACGGGTTGCCCTGACGCGACATCTCCTCCAGCGTCGAGTCGACGATGGCCTTTTTCTTGATATTGCGACGGTAGGTGAGTTCCAGACCGAAATCCTGCGACCAGTTGAAGGGCGCACCGCCGGGTGTATAAAGCCGTGCGTCATACATCGCTAACCCCAGAAAACGGAAGGTCGCGGTGCCGCGCAGCTGAGGGTCGCTCAGGCTGGCGGATTGCGGCAGGGCCTCGGCCCCGCCCGGCATCAGCAGGGCGAGGGACAGCAGGGCTGCGGATACGGTTGTTCTATTCGGCGGCCACATGGATGGCCGGATCTTTTTCAAGAATGCCATTGTCAGCTCCGGTAATGTGCGGGGCGCCGCGCAAGCGGTCAACGACATGCATCGCGCTGGCGATCCCGTCTTCGTGAAACCCGTGCCGGTTATAAGCTCCGGCGTACCAGGTGTGATTCTGTCCCTGCATATCGCGGATTTGCCCCTGGGCTTTCAGCGCGGCCTTGTCGAAAACCGGGTGGGCAAATTCGACCTGATCGTAGATCTTGTCCTCGGCAATTTGCGAAGACGCGTTCAACGATACAAAAAGCGGATCGCTGTCCGGGATGTTCTGCAAGCGGTTCATCCAATAGGTCACGCCGACATCCCCGGCTTGTGAGCGATAGGTCCAGCTGGACCAGCAGGCGCGCCGCTTTGGCATCTGGCTTTCGTCACAATGCAGGATCGCGTGATTGGGCTGATAGCGGATCGCGCCAAGGGCCGCGGCCTCATCCGCCGTGGCGTTGTCGCCCAGAATGGCCAGCGACTGATCCGAGTGGGTCGCTAGAATGATCTCGTCAAACTGATCGGCATGGCCCTGGCTGGTGACCGTGACGCCGGTCTCATGACGCTGTACGTGATCTACCGGAGCCGCCAGACGGATGTCGCATCCGCGCGATCGCAGCGCGGCATCAATTCGGCGCACATACTCGATACTGCCGCCTTTAACCGTGTACCACTGATGCTGGTTGGCGCGGCCGCTGGCCAGCAGGGCATGGTTGCGGAAGAACTGCACCAGCGAGCGGGCTGGGAATTGATCCACAAACTCAACCGGCGTGGACCAGATCGCGCCGCACATCGGCATGAGGTAGTTGTGGCGGAACCAATGACCAAGACGCATTTGATCCACCAGTTCTCCGATGGTTGTGTCGTCATCCTTCGCCGCATCCGGGGCTTCTTTACTAAAGCGCAGGATATCCGAGATCATCTTGTAATAAGACGGGCGCAGCAGGTTGCGTTTCTGAGCTGTCAGGGTGCGCAGCGTGTTCAACCCGTATTCAATGCGGCCATTATCGATGGTCGCGCCAAAGCTCATCTCGCTTTTCTCAACGGGGACGTTCAGCTCATCAAACAGCTTGGTCAGGTGGGGGTAGGTCGCGTAGTTGAAGACGATAAAGCCGGTATCGACCGGTTGGTCTCCGTTCGTACCCGCCATCACTGTTCGGGCATGCCCGCCTAGGCGCGGTTCAGCCTCGTAAACGGTAATATCGTGCTGTTCTGAAAGGTAGTAAGCTGCGGAAAGTCCTGAAATGCCTGCACCTATGACTGCGATTTTCTTGCGCTCGCCTCGCGTTTCGTCGAACATGTGATCCCCTTAAGTGCGACATTTATCTAGGGATACGTAGCAGGTTCTGACGCGGATCAATCAGGTTAGATTATATTTCCCAACGCACTATATTGTGACTTCGTGGCAAAATTCACTCAGCTGGGGATGATCCGACCGGTTGGCTTGGTCGTAAAATACACATGATGGCAAAAGCAGAACCGAAACCGCGCATGGGGCGTTGTGCCATGGTTCCACGATAGGGCAGGCATGACCGGTTTCGAAGGAAAGACTTATTGGATTGTTGGCGCGAGCGAAGGTCTCGGGCGCGCTTTGGCCCAAGGGCTAAGCGAGCGCGGTGCGCATCTTGTCCTGTCGGCGCGCAATGCGGATCGGCTGGCCGAGATCTGCGCAACCCTTCCCAATGCGCGTGCGGTACCTTTTGACGTGACCGACCTTGAGGCCGTGCGCCGCGCCCTGGCTGAAGTTGGAGAGGTTGATGGTCTTGTCTACAACGCCGGAGCCTATGAGCCGATGCGCACCGGTGATTGGGATACCGAGGCGGTCTTGTCGATGACCGACGTGAACTACACCGGTGCCCTTCGGGTGTTGGGTGAAACCGTGCCTGGCTTCGTTGGTGCCGGACGTGGGGATATCACTCTGATCGGTTCTCTGTCCGGCTATCGCGGTTTGCCTGCGGCGGTGGGCTATGCGGCCAGCAAGGCGGCCTTGGTCTCGCTGGCCGAGACCATGCGGTTTGATCTGGCGGGTACGGGCGTGACGGTTCGGATCGTCAATCCCGGCTTTATCAAAACCCGCCTTACCGAGAAGAACAACTTCAAGATGCCCATGCTGATGTCGGCTGAAGACGCGGCAGAGCGCGTGATCAAAGCGATGTCGCGCCGCCGGTTCCGTACTGATTTCCCGGCCCCGTTTTCCTGGGTGATCCGGTTGCTGGACTATCTGCCGGATATCCTGATTTATCGCGGAAAATAGACCCTAATTAGGGCTTCTAGCCAAATTGCCCCTGGCAGAACCAGCCTGCAGACATGGTGCCTCCGTGGCCATAAAACAGCCAGAGCCTCTCGCCCTGTTCGGTCACCACAACCCAGTAGTCGCGCACGCCGCTGCGCCAGTTGGGGTCATCCAGCCACCATTCCGGCGCGATCCGTTCGGGGCCGGTGGCTTGTGCCAATTGCCAATCCCGCCCGCGCCAGCGAAAGGCGGAGGGCACATCCGGGGTTTCCGGGGCCATCACCGGCTCGGGCTGCCACATCTGCAGGGGGCGCGGGCGTGGCGGCGCAGGCCAGTCTCGCGCCGGTTCGGACCACGCCGCCGCGAGCACCTGCGCGGTTTTCTCGGGGATATGCGATGCCGCAGGGTGACGCCGAGTGATGACCTCTAGCCCCACCCGTGCGCCCAGTTTGGCCATAAGGTCTTCGACAGCGGTGTTGCCCTCAAGCCGGTTGCGGGCCACACGGCGGGCCTCGGCATGACCGGCGATGGTGCGGGCGTGGATGGGTTCCGTCTGCACCGCCTCCAGCCGCAGCATGTCAATGCCATAGCCCGCGTCGATCTTGTCGATTTTCATCTCTAACAACGGGCGAATGCGGTGTTTGTCATGAGTTGGCCGGGCCAGCCCAACCTCGATGACCTCGGCCGCCTGATCGGCACGATGAGCCTCAAGCCGCAGGGTTCGGACGCCGCGCCCCTTTTCTTCCAGCTTGGCACACAGCGTCGGCAGAACCCGGTCGATGGCGGCCATCACATCTTCGACCAACCCAATCGGATTGGGCAGAGTCATCCGCACCGCGAAGTGATGTGGCGGACGGGCCGGAGAAACCGGCTCGGGCGCGCTGCCCATCGCCTGATCCAGCCGCAAGACCAGCCCACGTCCGAACCTGCGGGCGAGGGAGGCGCGGGGCTGCCCCAGCAGATCCCCGATCCGGCGCAGGCCCAGACGGTTCAGCTGCGCGACCACCTGATCCTCTAGCCGCAGCGCCGCGATGGGCAGCGGGCTGAGCGCCCCATAAGACTGCCCCGGCGCGGCGATCCGCGCCCCGCCACCCAAGGCCACCACCTGCGGCGCGGCCCCGCCCTTGGTCCAGTGTCGTCGCTTGCTGGCCCGGGCACGGGTGGCGCGGGCCTCTTGACTGATGGCGTCGCCGTTGCGGTCTGATATGGCCTCTTGCCCGGCATAGCGCGCCAGTGCCCAGGCCGCGCCCAACGTGTCGGCAATGCCCATCTGCACGCTCAGGCCCATATCGGAGCAGTCGACCTCAAGCACGCGCAGCAACGCCTCTTCCCCACCAAACAGATGCGCGCAACCCGAGAGGTCAACGATCAGCCCGTCCGGAGCCTCTTCGGCGACCCAAGGGCTGAACTTGCCTGCCCAGCGGCGCAACGCGGTCAGGAACGCGGCCTCGGCCGGGGCATTGCGGTGACGCGTGATCAAGGACGCACACATGGCATGGGCATCGCGCACTGGCTGACCCACCTGCAGCCCGGCGGCCTGAGCCTCAGCGTTCAGAGAGGTGATCACCTGCATGTTCGACTGCTCGGCCACTACAGCCAAAGGCCCGACATGCAGCCCCCGCGCGGCGCGGATCAGCCGTTCAGCCCCCAGACGGGGGAACCAGAGTGAGAGTATTCGGCGTTTTGGCATCGGCAGATATCAAAATGTTCCCATTTTGTTCTTGCCCGAGAATCAGCGCCCGAGTCCACCCCTACCCGCAAGTCAGGCGCTGAATGATGCCCGCCTCGTTCACGAAGACATTCAGCCGGTCGATGCGGTAATCCTGAGTCGCAATGTCATTGGGTCCCAATACCCGCGCGCGCTCGGGCAGGCTGGCCTGAATGGTCGAAACCGGCTGGCCGATGGCCTCTGCAAACGGATCGCCTTTGCAGAAGGCCAGATCGACAGGCGCGGCCTCGGGCGACAGGCGCGCCTCTTCCGGGGGAGGGGTCTCGGCGCAGGCGGCCAGAAGGATCAGGATCGGGATAAATCGGTGCATTGGCGTTCCCCAGTATGACAATGTCGTTTCTGCAATATCAAATGTTTAGCCAATCTGCCATGAAAGTGCAGTTGAAAACACCCTGCATTTGACGCAGGGTCGGGTCAAACAAGACTGGGAGACAAGCACCATGCGCACCCGTGCAGCCGTCGCCGTTCAGGCTGGCAAACCTTTGGAAGTGATGGAGGTGAACCTCGAAGGCCCCAAGGCGGGCGAGGTTTTGGTCGAAGTGAAGGCCACCGGCATCTGCCATACCGATGAATTCACCCTATCCGGCGCAGATCCCGAAGGCCTGTTCCCGGCCATTCTGGGCCACGAAGGCGCAGGCGTTGTGGTCGAGGTCGGCCCGGGCGTCACCAGCCTGAAGCCGGGCGACCATGTGATCCCGCTCTACACACCCGAATGTCGTGAGTGTGAGTACTGTCTGCATCCAAAGACCAATCTGTGTCAGGCGATCCGTGAGACACAGGGCAAGGGCTTGATGCCCGATGGCACCTCGCGCTTCTCGACTTTGGATGGCGACCCGATCCTGCACTACATGGGCTGCTCGACCTTCGCCAACCACACTGTCCTGCCTGAGATCGCGCTGGCGAAAGTGCGTGAGGACGCACCCTTCGATAAGATCTGCTACATCGGCTGTGGCGTCACCACCGGCATCGGCGCTGTGATCAACACCGCCAAGGTGGAAATCGGCAGCCGCGCCATCGTGTTCGGTCTGGGTGGTATCGGTCTGAACGTGATCCAGGGCCTGCGCCTTGCCGGAGCCGATCAGATCGTTGGTGTCGACCTGAACCCATCGAAGGTCGAAATGGCCACTAAGTTCGGGATGACCGATTTCGTGAACCCGAAAGAGGTTGAAGGCGATCTGGTGCCCTATCTGGTCAACCTGACCAAAGGCGGCGCGGACTATACGTTTGACGCGACTGGCAATGTCGGGGTGATGCGCGACGCACTGGAATCAGCGCATAAGGGCTGGGGTGAGTCGATCATCATCGGCGTTGCACCTGCCGGCGCCGAGATCTCGACCCGTCCGTTCCAGCTGGTCACCGGACGTTCCTGGCGCGGCACCGCCTTTGGCGGCGCGCGGGGCCGGACCGATGTACCCAAGATCGTCGACTGGTACATGGAAGGCAAAATCGAGATCGACCCGATGATCACCCACACCATGGGTCTGGACGACATCAACCACGGTTTCGATCTGATGCATAAAGGCGAGAGCATCCGCTCGGTGGTGGTCTACTAAGGCTCTAAACCAATTGAATTCGCTTAAGCGGCGCGCTGTATGGCGCGCCGTTTTTCATTCGCCGGGTCGCGATGCGCCCGTATCCGATCGTGGTGACCGCACTCGCAGCACCGGCGTGTTGACCGAGGTGGTGTTCGACCGGCTTTCGCGCCAGACGACGAAGATGCCCGAGGCGATGATGACGCTTGCGCCGACCGCGACCCAGCCGTCGGGTCGTTCGCCAAAGAAGATCATGCCGAACAAGGTGGCCCAGATGATCTGGCTGTATTGGCTCGGGGCCACGACACCCGCCGGGGCCGCGCGATAGGCCAGAATGATCAGATGTTGTGCGATGACCGAGAACACGCCGACCAGCGCCATCATCGCCAGATGCAGCAGTGATGGCGGTTGATAGACTGCCGGTTGCATCAAGCTCATGACCACGATGGCCAGCAGCATCGGGTATAGGATCAGCACGGCCGAGCGTTCCTCATTCCCGATCTTGCGCACCAGAACAGAGCCTAACGCGCTGCAAAACGCGGCTGTCAGGGCGGCCATGTGGCCGAGCGTGATATCCGTCGCGCCGGGGCGAAGAACGATCAGAACACCGATCAAGCCAACGCCGACCGCGGCCCAACGTTGGAAACGCACGACCTCTCCTAGAATCGGAATCGATAGCACTGTGACGAACAGGGGGAAGGCAAACAGCAGCGAGTAGACCTCGGCCAGAGGCAGAACCGAAAAGGCATAGAAAGCGCAGACCATGGATGTGACCATCAGCGCGGACCGGAGCAGGACCAGCCATGGGTGGTGTGGCAGGAAATTCCCGGTTGTGCGGTCTGTCAGGATCGTCACTGCCATGGGTACAAAGGAAAACAACGTGGCGAAGAAGATGATCTGCATCACCGAATAGGTCCCGCCCAGCACTTTGATCAGCGCGTCATGGCTGGCAAAGACCGCGAATCCCAGAAACGCGAAACCAAGTCCCCTGAGGGTGGTGTTTTGAGTGCTCATGATCTGGCCTCAGGCGATGTCGGTGTGGTGGCTTTAAGCCGGCGCAGCCAAATGGGCTGTCTTTTCCCTGAGTAGACGCATTTTCCCGGACCGTATAGCCCCTATTTTACCGCTAACACGGCAAAGCCGCCATGTTGTGAGGTCAACGCAGGATCGGCGGCGTGTCCTTGGGCTGTCGGGCGGATTGCACGCCCGCTTTCATCCCCACACCGATCCGCCGTGCCAGCGCGACCCAAGGGGTGGCGATCTCAGCGGGTAGGGTTTGGGTGGCGACCTCCTCGAACAGGTCCAGCCAGTGCGCGAACATCTCGGGCTGCACGTCGGGCCTTTCGCTGTGGACGCGCTGCGGATTGCCGTTGTAGCTGCGCTCATAAAGGATGGCGTTGCGCCAGAAGGCGGCGATCTTGTCCTCATGCGCGGGCCAGTCGTGGACGTGCTTGTTGAAGACGGGTCCCAAAACAGCATCCTCGCGCACGCGGGCATAGAAAGCGTGGACCTGCGCGTTGATCTGGTCCGGCGTCGCGGGAAAGCGCGGGGGCAAGATGGGTCTGGTCATGGCGGTCTCGGATTTCGACTCTAGCCCGGGACATATCTAGGGCGGAGGTCAGGCAACAGGTGTGGTTTTGTCGCGCGGCTCGGGCGTCAGCAGATGCCGGATCAGGGCCACAGGATGCGCCTTCAGGCTGAGGCGTGTGGCGACGTAATCCTCGACCACTTGTTCGCCCAATGTCATCTGCGGCAGGTAGGCTTCGGGTTCATCCAACGTCTCGCCTTCCAGATCCTGTGAAAACAGCGGCAGAGGCTTCGCGGTCGCAATCGCCTTGGCCTGCCACAGAGCCTCGCGCCGGGTCAGATCGCAGGCAGCGAAGGCATCGGCCTCGGCCAAACGTTCGATCACCGATGGCCCCAACCCTGCGCGACGCCAGACGTCATCCACTTGGGTGTAGCCGTTGCCCCGTGCGGCGGTCAGCCAACTGGCGTCTTCCTCGCTGAGGCCCTTGATCTGGCGGAACCCCAGCCGTAGGGCCAGCCCACCATGGCCATCAGGTTCCATCACATTGTCCCAGAAACTCGCATTGATGCAGACTGGCCGCACCTGAACCCCGTGTTCGCGGGCATCCCGCACGATCTGGGCCGGAGCATAGAACCCCATCGGCTGCGAGTTCAGCAGCGCGCAGGCGAAGATGCCCGGATGGTGACATTTGATCCAAGCCGAGGCATAGACCAGCAGCGCAAAGCTGGCCGCGTGGCTTTCGGGAAAACCATAAGATCCGAACCCTTCGATCTGGGAAAAACAGCGCTCCGCGAAATCCTGTTCGTAACCGTTGCGTTTCATCCCGCGTAAAAAGAGAGCGCGGAACTCGCTGACATTGCCGTGCTTTTTGAAGGTCGCCAGGGAGCGTCGCAGCCGGTCCGCCTGTTCCGGGGTGAAGCCCGCGCCGACAATGGCGATCTGCATCGCCTGCTCCTGAAACAGCGGTACGCCCAGTGTCTTGCCCAGCACATCCCCCAATGCGTCCGAGGGGAAGCTGACCTCCTCCTCTCCGTTCCGGCGGCGGATGTAAGGGTGGACCATATCACCCTGAATCGGGCCGGGGCGGATGATGGCGACCTCGATCACCAGATCGTAGAAATTGCGCGGCCGCATCCGGGGGAGGAAGTTCATCTGCGCCCGGCTTTCCACCTGAAATACCCCAATAGAGTCTGCTTTGCACAGCATATCATAGACCTCGGGATCCTCGGGCGGCAGGGTGGCGAGGGTATAGCCGGTCTGATGATGCTGTCCGATCAGGTCGAACGCCTTGCGAATACAGGTGAGCATCCCGAGGCTGAGGACATCGACCTTCAGTATACCAAGGCTGTCGATGTCATCCTTGTCCCAGCAGATGACCGTGCGCCCCTCCATCGTGGCGTTTTCGATGGGGACAAGCTCGTCCAGCCGCCCCTCGGTGATGATGAAGCCGCCCACGTGCTGTGACAGATGGCGGGGGAAGCCATCGATCTCATAGACCAACATTAGAGTCTGTTTTAGCCGTCGATCTTCAGGATCGAGGCCGATTTCGCGCATCCGGTGCGCCTCAAGCCCTTTGGTCGAGAAGAAGCCCCAGAGCTGTGAGGACAGGGCCGAGATCGTGTCCTCGGTCAGACCCATGGCGCGGCCGACCTCACGAATGGCACGCTTGCCGCGATAGTGAACAACCGTGGCGCAGAGGCCCGCGCGTTCGCGGCTGTAGCGGTCATAGATATGCTGGATCACCTCCTCGCGGCGTTCGTGTTCGAAATCGACGTCGATATCGGGCGGCTCGTCGCGGGCCTCGGAAACGAAGCGCTCAAAAACCATCGTGCCCATCTCGGGGCTGACCTCGGTGATGCCGAGGCAGAAGCAGACCACCGAATTGGCCGCCGAGCCACGCCCCTGACACAGGATGTCGCGCGAGCGGGCGAAATGGACGATATCTCGGACGGTCAGGAAATAAGGTTCATATTTCAGCTTACCGATCAGCCTCAGCTCATGGGCCAGCATCTTTTTGGCTTTGTCCGAAGCACCTGCAGGATAGCGCCATTTCAACCCCTCATGCGCCAGGCGGTGCAGGCGTTGGGTCGGGGTTTCCTGTTCGCTACCTTCGCTGGGGTATTCATAACGCAGCTCATCCAGCGAGAAGGTGAGCTGTTCGCTGAGGTCATGGGCGCGGGTGACGGCCCCTTCATGACCCTTGAAGATCCGCAACATCTCACCCTCGGAGCGCAGCCGCTGTTCGCCATTGGCCAGCGCGTCGCGGCCCAGCTCATCCACCTTGCGGCGCAGGCGGATGGCGGTCAGCACATCGGCCAACTTGCGGCGCGCGCCGTGGTGGATCATAGGCGCGGCACTGGCGAGGGTGGGGATATCGAGTTGCTTGGATTCAGTCTCTAATAATGAGAAATACGTACCATCTGCGCCATCATAGCGAGGGTGCATTAGCAGATGTATCCGCCCACCAAAGCGGCGCGTCAGCTGTTGCGCCTGTGTCCGCCACGCGCTCGCGCCGCCCTTTGACCGGTCTGCTTGTGGCCAGAGCAGAAGATGGAGACCGTCGGAGAATTCAAGCAAGTCGGACAGGTGCAGGATGCAATCGCCTTTTTCCGCACGCAGGCGGCCTGCCGATAGAATGCGGCACAGGTTCGCCCAGCCCTGCCGGTTCAGGGGCAGAGCGGTGACGGTGGGCGCGTCGGTGAAGATCAGCCGCGCTGCCGGGATCAGGCGCGGCACCGCGTGGATCGGATAGGACGGCGGTTTGGGAATGTGATCGGGGCAGGGCGGGCCCAGGCGCGTGTTCTGCGCCTCCCACTCCAGCCGTTCATGCACCTTGCGTGCGATCTCGCGCGCTTGGGTATGGGCGCGAACGATCCCGGCGACCGAGTTGTCATCGGCAATCGCGATTGCGGGCAGGCCCAGGGTCACGGCACGCTCCATATACTCCTCGGGGTGAGAGGCCCCGGTGAGGAAGGTGAAGTTTGATGTGATCGACAGCTCGGCATACATGGCGATTCCTCATTATATTCACGTTTTGTTCTTTTTCGAGTCCTTTGCGCAGGAACCGGGTCGCTTGTGGCTGATTGGGCGGGCATGGTCGGGAAAAAAGGAGACCTGAAATGTTCAAGATCACCGCACTCCCCACTGAGGAAGTCCGCGCCTTGCAGTCGGGAGAGCCAGATGCCTACGGTGCCACGCCTGAGCGGGCTGTTTCCACCGGCGCAGGCAATCCCTGTCGTCACTGCTTGCAGAACATCCCAGAGGGGCAGGACATGCTGATTTTGGCGCACAGACCCTTTTTAGAGCCACATCCCTATGCAGAAACCGGCCCAATCTTCCTGTGCGCCAAACCATGCGAGCGGTACGAAGGCGATGCATTGCCTGAGATCCTGACCTCTTCCCCCGACTACCTGATCAAGGGCTATGGTGAGGATGATCGGATCGTCTACGGCACGGGTGCCATCACGCCAACGGACCAGATTGGGGCCAAAATCGCTGATATCTTTGCCAGACCGGACATCGCTTATATTCACGTTCGATCAGCGCGGAACAATTGCTATCAGGCGCGGATCGACCGGGCCTAGAGCTTGACGCGATGCATGCCCCGGCGCGGCTGATCCTGATCCTCGGCCGGGGTATCATCCGCACGTGATGAAGTCAGCGCAAGGAACACATCCTCGAGGTCCGCTTCTTCGGTTCGAACGTCGCGGATGCGGATATTGGCGGCGCGTACCGATTCCAGAACCTGCTCGGCACTGGTCTGGGCGCTGCGGTACTGCAACACAAGGCTGCCATCGTCCCGCAAAGTGGCCTCGACACCATCCGTCATGGGCAAATCGGTGACGGGGCTGTCAGGGGCGATCACCATCGTCCGGCTGTCCATGCGGCCCAGCAGGTTGGCCGTGCTTTCCTGGGTGATTTTTTCGCCGTGATTGATGATAGCGATCTCGTCGCACATCTCTTGCGCTTCTTCCAGGTAATGCGTGGTGAGGATGATGGTCATGCCTTGCTCGTTCAGCTTGCGCACATTGGCCCAGAGCATCTGGCGGAGCTCGATATCAACGCCGGCGGTGGGTTCGTCCAGCACCAGGATCTTTGGGTGATGCACCAGTGCCTTGGCCAGCAACAGCCGACGCCGCATTCCGCCGGACAGCGTGCGGGCATAGGCCTCGGCCTTGTCGCTGAGGCCCACCAGTTCCAGAATCTCATCACTGCGGCGTTCAGCCTTTGGCACACCGTAGAGACCGGCCTGAACCTCCAACGCGCCACGCGGGGAGAAAAAGGGATCAAGGTTCAGCTCTTGCGGCATGACACCGATGGCGGCGCGGGATGAGCGGGGGTTCTTGTCCTGATCATATCCCCAGATCGAAACATGGCCCGAGGATTTCACCACCAACCCGGCAAGGATGTTGATCAGGGTCGACTTCCCCGCCCCGTTGGGACCCAGCAAACCAAAGACCGACCCGCGCGGCACGGTCAGGTCGACGCCCTTCAAAGCGTGTTTCTCGGGCTGGCCTTTGCCGCCGCGATAGGTCTTACGCAGCCCTTCGATCCTGATTGCCGCATCGCTCATGTGGCTCTTGCCCCCGGTTTGCTCATCGCTCATAAACGCACCTAATGCATGCCCGCGAGGCCGACAACCAGTGAAGGATCGCCAGCCGTGACAATCGAAGCGCCGGAAACGAAGATCGTGGAAACTTCTCGTGTTGCCTGTGATGGCGGCGAAGGCGCGTTGGGGCACCCGCGGGTGTGGCTGCAGATTCCGGAAGACACCGGTTGGGTCGAGTGCCCCTATTGCGATTGCAAATATGTCCTGAAGGGCACAGAGCAAAACTGATTGCCAGCCCAAACGGGTGCCGCCCCAATCTCGCCGCGTTTATCATGGTAACTCTCGCTGAGACCAACGCAGGTGAGTGTGATGACCGACATGACTGCAACAGAGACGGCCAATCCCGTGTTCGGCTGGATCGGATTTTGCCTTGCAGCGATGGCCCTGTTCGCGGCGCTGTTCGTGTTCTGGGCTGGGCCTTTCGCGCCGCAGCAATCCACCGGCGTGTCACTGGGGGAGCTGGCGGCCGAGCTTGGTAAATCCACCCTGCGCGCCGCTGCTGGGCTAGAGCAGCCCGAACCCGTCGCCCAAACTCGTGATCTGGACGACTTCCTGCAAATCGGTGTCGCCATGCTGGGCGGATTAGCCATTGTTGTTTCTGTTATTGGCATCTTGCGTCATGAACGGATGCGGCCTGCTATCGCCGGGGTGACCATTGGCGTCGGCGCAATCCTGTTTCAGTTCTTCGCGATGGCCTTCTTTGCCTTCCTCGGCGCGCTGATTATCATGGCGCTGCTTCACAGTTTCTCGGATGTGTTTGGCGGCCTCTTTGGCGGTTAACTGACGTTCCTCACTGGTCAGTCGCGCGGCCCTGTGGCAGAACCGTCCCTGACCGACAGGGAGCACGCGCATGAGCAATTTCGGAAAAGGATGTCACCTGCATCTGATCGACGGATCGGCCTTTATTTTTCGGGCCTATCACGCGCTGCCTCCACTGACGCGCAAGTCGGATGGTCTGCCGATTGGCGCTGTTTCGGGCTTCTGCAATATGCTGCAGAAATATGTCGAAGGAAATGCTGGGCCGGACGCGCCGACCCATGTCGCTGTGATTTTCGACAAGGGCTCGCATACGTTCCGCAACGATCTCTATGACCTCTACAAAGCCAACCGCGAGGCGATGCCCGAGGATTTGCGCCCGCAGATGCCGCTGACCCGTGAGGCGACGAAGGCCTTCAACATCGCCTGCAAAGAGCTTGAGGGCTATGAGGCCGACGACATCATTGCCACGCTGGCCGTGCAGGCGCGCGATGCGGGTGGGCGCGTGACCATCGTCAGCTCGGACAAGGACCTAATGCAGCTGGTTGGCGGCGGCGTTGAGATGCTGGACGCGATGAAGAACAAGCGCATCGACACGGATGGCGTGGTCGAGAAGTTCGGCGTCGGGCCAGATCGCGTGGTCGATGTGCAGGCTTTGGCTGGAGACAGCGTTGATAACGTGCCGGGGGCTCCGGGGATTGGCATCAAGACGGCGGCCTTACTGATCAACGAATATGGCGATCTGGAAACGCTGCTGGACCGCGCGGAAGAGATCAAACAGCCTAAGCGCCGCCAGACCCTGATCGAAAAGCGCGACCAGATCGAGCTGTCGAAGAAGCTGGTGCAGTTGGATGAGAACACGCCGCTGGATTTCACTCTCGACGACCTTGAGGTTCAGGACCCTGACCCCGACACCTTGCTGGGCTTTCTGGCGAATATGGAGTTCCGCACCCTCACCAAGCGGATCGCTGACAAGCTAGGGGCTGAGGCCCCGGTCATCGCCGATGCGCCCGCTCCGGTCGAGACGGAAGAGGTCGAGGCGATCCCGTTTGACGCGTCGAAATACGAATGCTTGCGGGACGCGGGCGCACTGCAGAAGTGGATTGATCAGGCCTATGAGCGTGGTTGGGTTGCGGTAGATACCGAGACCACGGGGCTGAACGAAATGATCGCTGATCTGGTCGGCATTTCGCTTTGTATCGAAGCAGGAGAGGCCTGCTATATTCCGCTGACCCACCGCGACGGATCGACGGATGATCTGTTTGGCTCCGATGCGCTGGCCGAGGGGCAGATGCCGCTGGATGAGGCTCTAACACTGCTGAAGCCGCTGTTTGAGGACCCCTCGATCCTCAAGATCGGGCAGAATATGAAATACGATGCCAAGATCTTTGCGCGCTATGGCATCGAGATCGCTCCGATCGATGACACGATGCTGATGTCCTACGCCATGCATGGCGGTGAGCATGGGCATGGAATGGATACTCTGTCCGAGCGCTATCTGAGCCACACGCCGATCCCGATCAAACCGTTGCTGGGGTCGGGCAAGTCGGCGATCACCTTCGACAAGGTCGCAATTGATGAGGCCACGGCCTATGCGGCTGAGGATGCGGATATCACGCTGCGCCTATGGCAGTTGTTCAAGCCGCAGCTGCATCAGGTTCAGGTGACGACGGTTTATGAAACGCTCGAACGCCCGCTGGTGCCGGTTCTCAAAGAAATGGAGATGCATGGCATCAAGGTGGATCGCGATGTCCTCAGCCGGATGTCGAATGCCTTTGCGCAGAAAATGGCCGGTTTAGAGGCTGAAATTCACGAATTGGCCGGTGAGAACTTCAACGTCGGTTCGCCCGCGCAGTTGGGCGAGATCCTGTTCGACAAGATGGGCCTGGAAGGCGGCAAGAAGGGGAAAACCGGGAAGTACTCGACCGGAGCGGATATTCTTGAGGACCTCGCGACCGAGCATGAATTGCCGCGCCGGGTGCTGGACTGGCGGCAATTGTCCAAGCTGAAATCGACCTACACGGATGCGCTGCAGACACATATCAACCCTGATACGGGCCGCGTGCATACGTCTTATTCGATCACTGGGGCGAACACGGGCCGTTTGGCCTCGACCGATCCGAATCTGCAGAACATTCCCGTCCGGACCGAGGAAGGCCGCCGCATTCGTGAGGCGTTCATCGCTGAGCCGGGCAATGTGATGGTGAGCCTCGACTACAGCCAGATCGAGTTGCGGATTCTGGCCCATATCGCCGAAATACCGGCGTTGAAACAGGCCTTTGCAGACGGGCTGGACATCCACGCGATGACCGCCTCCGAGATGTTTGA
This sequence comes from Ruegeria sp. R13_0, assembly GCF_017743995.1. Classification (GTDB taxonomy): domain Bacteria; phylum Pseudomonadota; class Alphaproteobacteria; order Rhodobacterales; family Rhodobacteraceae; genus Ruegeria. The sequence continues at coordinate 88,058 of NZ_JAGHRB010000004.1, forward strand.
TGTGCCGCTGGATGAGATGACGCCGGATATCCGCCGTCAGGCCAAGGCGATCAACTTTGGTGTGATTTATGGCATCTCGGGCTTTGGTCTGGCGCGCAATCTGCGCATTCCGCGCGCAGAGGCACAAGGGTTTATCGACCGGTATTTCGAGCGTTTCCCGGCTATTAGAGCCTATATGGACGACACGGTCGCCTTCGCCAAAGAGAATGGCTATGTGCAGACCTTGTTCGGACGCAAGATCCATACGCCTGAGATCAACGCGAAGGGGCCTCATGCCGGGTTCTCGCGTCGGGCGGCGATCAATGCTCCGATTCAGGGAACGGCGGCGGATGTTATCAGACGCGCAATGGTGCGGATGCCGGAGGCGATCAAGGGGTTGCCGGCCAAAATGCTGCTGCAGGTTCACGATGAATTGCTGTTCGAAGTCGCCGAAGATGCGGTGGATGAGGTGATCGGCGTTGCGCGGGACGTGATGGAGGGCGCCTCGGACCCTGCCGTGAAGCTGGACGTGAAGCTGGTTGTGGATGCCGGTCAGGGGGCGAACTGGGCCGAAGCGCACTAAAGGGCGCTGCTCATCAGGCCCGGCGGGCCCTCTTCGCAGCGGGTCAGTCCTGCGGCCTGACCATGCGGTTGACGAACCGTTGCACACTGGGGCCAAACAGCAGGATTACGGTGAAGGCGATGGGCCAACAAAAGGCCCACGAGGCCATCCAATCGCCAAGGGTGGAGGGGCCAAAGCCGATGGCTTTGACTGTTGCGATCCCGGTGACGATGCAGGACATCAGCCCAGACATGATCAGGCTGAACACGGCGCGGGCATAGCGGGCAGGGATCATGAGGCGGTTCCTTGATATCTATAGTACGACGGACGGCGTTGTTTGCGGATCAGAGATCTGCATTGGCAAGAACTGCCTTATGCATCCAATCCAGGGACGAGGTCGTCAACGGTGTTGAGGGAGTATATTCCGCGCTGACCCATCCTTCATAGCCAGAGACCTCCATCGCCTTGAACAGGGTCTGAAAATCCAGTTCGCTGCTACCCGGTTCGGACCTGTGGGGTGCTGCGCCGATCTGGGCGTGGATGACGCGATTGTGAAAGCGGTCCCAAATCTCCAGCGGATCCGAGTGGATCATCTGTGCGTGAAAGCTGTCATATTGCAGGCCCAGGTTGGGGCGATCCACGCGGTCCAAAACCTCCGCGGCCAAATCGTAGTCGTTGAGGAAATAGCCGGGTTGGGACACGGGGTTCAAAGGTTCGATGGTGAAGGCCTGATTGGGGGCTGTATCGGCGGCCCATTGCAGGTTGCGAACAAAGCAATCCAGCGCCTCAGGCCCCGATGCATAGCCGGACATGATATGGATCAGGCCGGGTTTGAGCACATCGGCATAGCGCAAGACGCGGCGGATATCGGATTGGAACCGCGCCTCACCGCCTGGAACAGCGGCATAGCCCGGCTCACCCCCTGTGTAGTTTGGCGGAGGCGCGTTGATCAGCACAAGCTCCAGCCCGTTGGCCAGAAGAGCACGGCGGGTCTCTTTCGCGGCCAGCTCATAAGGAAAAAGGATTTCAACGGCTTTGAAGCCCGCCTCGGCCGCGGCCTGGAACCGCTCCAGATACGGGAGTTCGGCAAAGAGCAGGGAGATATTGGCGGCAAATTTGGGCATGAGAGGCCTTTGGGTCGGTGATCCGCCCAAGTTTAGTCTCCACCGATTTTCGAGGAAAGGGATTGAAAACGACAGATTGTCGAAAATCGACAAGAAGGCAGGCCGAAGTCCAGAGATGTTTGGGCTAACACGGCGAATCATTTTTCTGCGCCGTTCCAACAGAAGGTCCGATCCCATGGCGATGAGCCCTGATCCTGTGCGCGGGAACACTCTTCCTATGTCCACTGGCCGCAGCTCGGCCTTGTCTGGAAACGGTTTGGCTGTGGCGTCCATGCTGACCTGGGCAGCGGGGTTTCCTGCGGCCGAAGTGTTGCTGCAGACCTGGCCTCCGGTCGCGCTGTTCGTGGCGCGTCTGGCCCTCGCCGTGGCAGTCATGGTGCCTCTGTGGTTCCTGATCGACGGGCCAAGCCGGGTTTTGCGCGCCCGTTGGGGTCATGCGATGCTTGTTGGCGGGACACTCGGGGCCGGTATGTTCCTGATCATCGTGGCGCAAAAACTGACAGATCCTGTGACCGTCGCCATCATTGCCTCCTGCGCGCCATTGTTTGCCACTCTGATCGAACTGGCAACCGGGGCACGACGGTTGCGCTGGAATTTCGCGCTGGGCGTTGTGGTGTCCATCATTGGCGGTCTGATCGCGACCAGTGCAGTGGCGCCCGCGCAATTGGGTTTGGGCGCGATCTGCGCCATCGTGTCCACCGGGTTGTTTTGCTGGGCGACTATGGCAACGGCGAGGGATTTCCCCGAGCTGAGCCAAACTGGGCGCAGCACCATCACCTTCTTCGGCGGCTTGGTTGTCGCTTTGCTGCTGTTCTTCGGGGCACGCCAAGTGGGTATGGACGTCATGCCAACGGCGCAGATTGATGTTCAACAGATTGGAATGCTTGGGATCTATGCTCTGGTGTCTATGGGCCTCAGTCAGGTTTTGTTTGTCGGATCCGTTGGCAAACTGGGCGTTGCATTGGCTTCGTTCCACATCAACATCGCACCGTTCTACGTGATGCTGATCATGCTGGTGCTGGGGGAAGAGTGGAACTGGACCCGCGCTTTGGGCGCAGGTGTCGTTGCGGTGGCCGTCGTGCTGGCGCAGGATCGCAAAGTTGTAAAAGCGGCCTAGTCCGGCAGGTCTTCTGACTTGATCAACGGAAAGAAACACTTTTCGGACCAAACTCCGAACCAGCCCTCATGGTGGGTTCCCATCTCGACCAACCGGTAAAAGCTCTTGCGGTCAATCCGGGCCTCCAGACCGTCGCGGATCAGAATGTATGGAGAGGGTTCCTGGGTCTGCGGGTCCATGACAACGCGGATCGGATGATCCGGCCCGGCCACCGCGACATCGCCAACTTTGGTGGTGAAAGTCAGAGACTGCGACTGCCCCTCGCGCGAGGCATCAACGTCCACCGCGATGAACGGCGCATCTTCGACGGTGATTCCCACCTTCTCGACCGGGGTCACCAGGTAGTATTTCCCGTCCTCCAGCTTAAGAATTGAGGAAAAAAGCTTCACAAGCTCGAAACGGGTGATGGGCGAGCCTAAATAACTCCAGGTGCCATCTTTGGCGATCCGGATGTCCAGATCACCGCAAAAAGGGGGATTCCAGAGGTGAACGGGGGGTAAACCCTTGGTTTTGGTCGCTTTGATTGAAGCCGCAAGACCGTCAGGGGAAGGTTTCACAGGTTTTTGTCCGCTCATTGCTTTTGCCATTTCCTCTCAGCGCGATAGACTTCATCTATAATAGTCCACGGAAGGGAAAGTCATGTCCGAACCTGCCGACCTCGTGTCCGAGATCGAAGCGTTGGAAAACAAGCTGCAAGAGGCGAAATCCTCGATCACCCGCCGCTTCATCGGGCAGGAAAGGGTCGTGGACCTGACCCTGACGGCGCTGCTGTGCGGGGGGCATGCCCTGCTGATCGGTCTGCCGGGTCTGGGTAAAACCCGACTGGTTGAGACGCTGTCGACCGTGATGGGCCTGCATGGCAACCGTATTCAATTCACGCCCGACCTGATGCCCGCCGATATTCTGGGGTCCGAGGTTCTTGATACAGCCGATGACGGCACGCGCCATTTCCGGTTTATTTCGGGGCCGATCTTTTGCGAGCTGCTGATGGCGGATGAGATCAACCGCGCCAGCCCTCGGACGCAGTCGGCACTGCTGCAGGCGATGCAGGAGCGCACAGTGACAGTGGCGGGCGAAGACCGCGTGCTGGGTACGCCGTTCCACGTGTTGGCAACGCAAAACCCGATTGAGCAAGAGGGCACCTATCCGCTGCCCGAAGCTCAGCTAGACCGTTTCCTTGTGCAGATCGACGTGGAATACCCTGATCGCCAGACCGAGCGGGATATCCTGCTGGCCACTACCGGCGTGGCCGAGGACGAGGCGCATCAGATTTTTAGCAAAGAAGAGCTGTTGGCCGCTCAGGTCCTGTTGCGCCGGATGCCTGTGGGGGATTCGGTTGTGGAACTGATCCTCGATCTTGTCCGAGCGTTCCGTCCCGAGGAAGCGGGCGTTTCGGATCGCGTCGCTGAAACCGTTGCTTGGGGTCCCGGTCCGCGTGCGGCGCAGGCGCTGATGATGACTGTTCGGGCGCGTGCGATGCTGCAGGGGCGCCTGGCCCCGAATGCCGAGGACGTTCTGGATATGGCCCGCCCGGTTCTCAGCCACCGGATGGCGCTGAACTTTGCGGCACGTGCACGGGGCGACAGCTTGGCCGACCTGATCGATAGCACAGCGGCTGGCCTGATCCGCACTGAGGCTGCGGCGTGAATGCTGCGCTGACCCTTCGTCAACGTTCCGAGGCCGAGGCGTCCCGGCTGCCGCCTCTATTGGCGCGCGCCGAACATCTGGCAGGCACAGTTCTGTTGGGTGACCATGGTCGGCGACGATCCGGCATGGGGGACGACTTCTGGCAATACCGCCCCGCTCAGATCGGAGACAGCCGCCGGATGATCGACCACCGCCGCTCGGCTCGCGGGGATCAGCAATTTGTGCGTGAACGCGAGTGGCAGATCGCGCAGTCGGTCATGCTGTGGGTCGATCAGGGGGCCTCAATGCGCTTTGCGTCGGATAAGGCGCTGCCCTCCAAGGCGGATCGCGCCCGACTGCTGGGCCTGGCGACTGCGATCCTTCTGGTGCGCGGGGGCGAGCGCGTTGGCCTGACGGGTACAACCCTGCCGCCCAGACGTGGGAATGCGCAGATCATTCGTCTGGCCGAGGCGTGGTCCGAGGACTCGGAGGTCGACTACGCCCCGCCGGAACACCGCGCCATGATCCCTCATGCCCGCGCTGTGTTCATCTCGGATTTTCTTGGCCCGATGGATGAGGTTGAGCTGGCCCTGACCAAAGCCGCAGATCGCGGCGTTCGGGGCGTTTTGTTGCAAGTTCTCGATCCGGGGGAAGAGACGTTTCCCTTCGCGGGCCGCACCATTTTTGAAAGCGTTGGTGGCACTGTTCGGCATGAAACGCTGAAGGCCGGAGAGCTGCGCGACCGGTATCTGGAACGCCTTGCCGCGCGCAAGGATGCGCTGACGCATCTGTGTCGCGCGACCGGCTGGCAGTTGGGTCTGCACCACACCGGAGATAGTGCGCCATCGGCTCTATTGTGGCTCTATCGTGCGCTGGACGGGGGTGTTCAATGACCGTTTTGGCGGGCATCGGTTTCACCGCGCCATGGGTGTTGTTGGGTCTGCTGACCCTGCCGATCCTGTGGCTGATCCTGCGCGCGGTCCCACCCGCGCCGATCCGTCGGATGTTCCCGGCGGTCACACTTCTACTCGGCCTCAAAGATGATGAGAGCGTATCGGACCGGACACCTTGGTGGTTGCTTTTGCTGCGGATGCTGGCGGCAGCAGCGATCATCATCGGGTTGGCCGGCCCAGTGCTGAATCCGTCGCGTGATCAGGCGGGCACGGGGCCCCTAATGTTGGTGCTGGATGCAAGCTGGGCCGGGGCGACGCGCTGGTCGTCGACGTTGGACCAGATCGATGCGCAATTGACCGAAGCCGGACGCGCGGGCCGCCCCGTCTCGATCCTGCGCCTGACCGAGCCGGAACCGCCGGTGTTCCAGGCGGCAGAGGCGTGGCGCAACCGTTTGCCGGGCCTTGTTCCGAACCCGTGGCAGCCGACCGAGGATCAGGTTGATCAGGTCATCGCCGCGCTGGATCAGGTCGAAGGTGGGTTTGATACGCATTGGTTCAGCGACCGCTTGGGTTATGAAAACCACCCTGAGTTAGTGTCTGAATTGCAGTCCCGCGGGCAGGTCACCGTCTACCGCTCGAACGCGGCTGCGCTGGCGCTTTTGCCTGCCGTTTATCAGGACGGCGTCATTCAATTGACCGCATTGCGGGCCGAACCGGGCCCGGAGGAGAGTGTGACCGTTCTGGCGCATGGCCGTGACCCGGCGGGCACGGCGCGGATATTGCAATCGGCCGAGATGACGTTCGCAGCTGGCGAGACCCAGGCCCAAATCGACCTCGCCCTGCCGTCGGAGCTGCGTGCCCGGATCACACGGTTTGAGCTGCAGGGCCAGCGCTCGGCCGGAGCCGTGACGCTGACTGATGACAGCCTGCGGAGGCGCGAGGTTGCGCTGATTGCGGGAACCCTCAACCGCGAGGGGTTGGAGCTGTTGTCGCCGCTGCACTACCTGACGCAGGTTCTGATCCCGACCGCCGATTTTGTTGAGGGCGGCCTGCCCGAGGTTCTGCCCGCCAATCCCGATGTGATTGTGCTGTCGGACGTCGCCCAGATCTCGGGCCCGGAAGAGGTTGCTCTGATCGAGTGGGTTGAACAGGGCGGTCTGTTGCTGCGGTTTGCAGGGCCCCGCATGGCGGCGAGCGATCTGGGGCGAGATGAAGAGGATACGCTGCTGCCCGTTCGCCTGCGCAGCGGCGGGCGCACCGTAGGCGGCGCGATGAGTTGGGGGGAATCCAAGACACTGGCACCGTTCCCTGAGGACTCACCTTTCTATGGGTTGCCGATACCGAAGGACGTGACCGTATCCACTCAGGTCATGGCGCAACCAGACCCTAACCTGGCTGATCGCGTGATTGCGTCGCTGTCGGACGGTACACCTCTGGTCACGCGCAAGGCGCTGGGCTTGGGGCAGGTTGTCCTGTTCCACGTGACCGCAGATGCGGAATGGTCTAGCCTGCCGCTGTCTGGCCTGTTCGTGGAAATGCTGGACCGTCTGGCCGTTGCCTCGGCCGCGAAATCGCGTCAGGTCGCGCAATTGGAGGGCACCACGTGGGAGCCGGTCCAGATCATGGATGGGTTCGGCGCGTTGTCCGATGCCGGTACGCTGGCGGGTGTGGATGGGGTTGAGCTGGTGTCAGGACAGATTGGGCCCGACCTTCGTCCTGGCCTCTATGAAAGTGGGAAGCAAAAGCTGGCGCGTAATGTGCTGTCCGAGGAGACAACGCTCAGCCTTGTTGCATGGCCCGCAGATGTGCCGATCCGCGGGCAGGAGGTCTCAACCGAGACACCTCTCGGGGGAATACTGCTGAGCTTCGCATTGATTCTGCTGACCGTGGATGTAATCGCGTCTCTGGCCTTGTCGGGCCGTTTGGGTCTGGCAAAGGCGACAGCGGTTGCCATGGGGGCCGTGTTGCTCGTGCCCGAGGCGCAGGCGCAGTCGCCCGATGAGACTGACTTTGCCCTCGCCGCGACCCATGAACTGGTTCTGGCGCATGTGCTGACCGGGGACAGCCAGGTGGACGACATCGCACAGGCTGGGTTGCGAGGATTGGCTCAGACGTTGAACTACCGCACCTCGGTCGAACCCGCTGCGCCGATTGGCGTCGATCTGGAACGGGATGAGCTGGCCTTTTTCCCGTTGCTCTACTGGCCCATCACGCAGGATCAGCCGCGCCCCTCGGATGAGGCCTATGCCAAGCTGAATGCCTATCTGCGCTCGGGCGGTATGATCCTGTTTGACACGCGCGATGCGGATATCGCAGGGTTCGGTGCCTCCAGCCCCAATGGGCGCAAGCTGCAGCAACTGGCCGCGCCGCTAAATATCCCCGCGTTAGAGCCGATTCCGAACGATCACGTCCTGACGCGGACCTTCTATCTTCTGCAAGATTTCCCTGGCCGCTACGCCGGAACCGATGTCTGGGTTGAGGCCGCTCCGCTGGATGCGGAACAGATCGAAGGGATGCCCTTCCGCAACCTCAACGACAACGTGACGCCGGTGGTGATCGGTGGCAATGACTGGGCTGGGGCCTGGGCGGTGGATCGCAACGGACAGGCCCTCCTCCCCGTCGGGCGTGGCTATGCGGGGGAACGTCAGCGCGAGTTGGCCAATCGCTTTGGTGTCAATCTGGTGATGCATGTGCTGACCGGGAACTACAAATCCGATCAGGTCCATGTGCCTGCTCTGCTGGACAGGTTGGGACAATGACCGGAACCGTTATCTTTGATCCGCTGATCCCGTGGCCTGTTCTGCTCGTGGTCGCCTCGATCGCCGTTGCGGGCGTGGTCTTGGCGGTCTGGCGGGGATTGTCGGGATGGGCGTTGCGTGGGTTGGCCGCTTTGGTCGTGATCGCCGCGCTTGCAGGTCCGGTCTATCAGGTCGAAGACCGCGCGCCGCTGACAGATATCGTCCTGATGATCGAGGATGAAAGCGCCAGCCAGACGCTCTCGGACCGGGCCGATCAAACCGCCCAAGCGGCCGAGGCCCTGGCGGCCGAGATCGAGTCGCGTGACAATACCGAACTGCGCCGCATCCGCGTGGGCGACGGCGATGGCGACGAAGGCACACAGGTGATGGCCGCGGTGAATGCGGCCCTGGCCGAGGAGCCGCGCGCGCGGGTGGCCGGTATCCTCGTGGTCTCGGACGGGATCGTGCATGACGTTGACCAAGCGCCAGACCTGCCCGCGCCGCTGCACCTTTTGCAGACCGGTCGTGAGAGCGACTGGGACCGCAGGCTCATCGTCCGCAACGCGCCTGCCTTTGCCATCATTGGTGAACCCGTAACCCTGACTCTGCGCGTTGAAGACAGCGGCGCGGCTCCGGGCGGGGCCACCAGCGCGCCGCTTGAGATCTCGGTTGATGGGGGCGAGCCGGAGGAATTCCGTATACCCATTGGCGTGGATGTCGAACTGCCGATTTCTCTGCCGCATGGGGGGCGGAATGTCATCCAATTCACGGTCCCAGAGGCCGAAGGTGAGCTGACCGATCGCAACAATACCGCATTGATCCAGATGAACGGCGTACGCGACCGTCTGCGCGTTCTGTTGGTGTCGGGCGAGCCGCATCCCGGCGGGCGCACCTGGCGCAACCTGCTGAAATCCGACAGCTCGGTCGATCTGGTGCATTTCACCATTTTGCGCCCTCCCGAGAAGCAGGACGGTGTCCCGGTGGATGAATTGTCTCTGATCGCCTTCCCAACGCGCGAGCTGTTTCTGGAGAAGATCAACGATTTCGACCTGATCATCTTTGACCGTTACAAACGGCGGGGCATCCTGCCTGCGATCTATCTGGATAACGTGGCTGACTATATCGACAGCGGCGGCGCTGTTCTGATTGCAGCAGGCCCTGATTTCGCCACCGCTGACAGCATCTTCCGCTCGCCGCTCGCGGGCAGTCTGCCAGCGCAACCGACGGCACGGGTGATCGAAGAGCGCTATGTTCCCATGGTCAGCGATCTGGGGCATCGGCACCCTGTGACCACCAATCTTGGCGATTCCGAGGATTGGGGCGCGTGGCTGCGCCAGATCGATGTGAATGAGCGCTCGGGCCAGGTGCTGATGACCGGCCTTGAGGACCGGCCGCTGTTGGTATTGGACCGGGTGGGTGAAGGGCGGGTCGCCCTGTTGGCGTCAGACCACGCCTGGCTGTGGAGCCGTGGTTTTGAAGGCGGCGGGCCTCAGTTGGAATTGCTGCGCCGACTGGCCCATTGGATGATGAAAGAGCCCGAACTTGAGGAAGAAGCGCTCTGGGCCGAGGCGAACGGCCAGTCGATGCGCATCATTCGTCAGACCCTCGAAGAAGAGGTCGGACCGGTCACGATCACCCGACCCAATGGCGAAACGTTTGAGATCACTTTGGAGGAGGTCTCGCCCGGACGGTTCGAGACGCAGTATTTCGGCCCCGAGATTGGCCTCTATCGTCTGCAGGAAGGTGATTTGATGGCAGTGATCGGACTGGGGCCCGCTGCCCCGAAAGAATTTGAGCGTACCATCGCAACAGGGAACGTGCTGGAACCTGTGATCGCCGCCATGCGCGGTGGTGTGATCCGGCTGGAAGAGGGTTTGCCCTCAATCCGCAACGTCCGCGCTGGGCGTCCGGCTGCAGGGCGCGGCTGGATTGGTCTTACCCCACGCGAAGCTTATGAGACGCGGGACGTTACGCAAGCCGGGCTGCTGCCACCATGGCTGGTTCTGTTGCTGGCTGGTGGCTTCCTGTTGGGCGGTTGGCTGCGCGAAGGCCGTCGCTAGATCGCCTCGGGTTAAACCTACGACACGAATACTCTGCCACGCTTTAGTCGATCCGAACTGACACCCGATCCGACGCGCCACGGGCGTCTACCACCACGAGTGCGGAATAACCGCGACCCGGGTTCGGAATTTCGAACTCGCGATGCCGTTGCCCCGTCAACACCGGAACGCCATCCGCCAAAAGCGAGAATGGTCCAACACCGCCGCGCAGTTTTATGGTCATAGGGCCTCCATCCGTCTCTAACACAGAGTTATTGGGCGGAAAGATCAGGTCCGGGGCGCTTGGGTCATCGTCGAACGCTGCCCCTCGGGGCTGAAAGCGTTGCAAGGGTTGCGGCAGTTCGGCGGCCCCCACAATCAAGGTCGATGGAGGCGGTGGGCGCAATGGCGTGGCAGTCGGTTTCAGGTGACCGAAGGCTTCGAACAGCAGTGGGGCCGACAGCTCTCCGCCGAACGCACCGGGGACCGGAGTGCCATCCGCGCGCCCCAGCCAGACGCCGATCACGTGCTGACCGTCAAAGCCAATCGCCCAGGCATCCCGGTGCCCGTAAGACGTGCCGGTCTTATACGCCAAGCCAAATGCGGCGGCCCCTGGTGGAGGGGTAAGACCGGCCAGAATATCGCTCACCTGCCATGCCGCGACATCGGACAGAACCCGAGGCGTCTCCGTGCGGTCCGCCAAGGCCTCGTGGCGCAACCTTGGCCCTTGCCCACCTGCGGCCAGCGTGGCGTAGAGTTGCACCAGATCGTGCAGGCTCAGCCCGACACCCCCCAGTGAGATGGCAAGGCCTGGGGTGCCTCCGTTCAATTGTGGGGATGCGCCGGCTTGCTGCAGGGCGGCCATCACGCGGGCAGGCCCAAGCTCATCCGTCAGCCGAACAACCGGGATATTGAGCGACAATTGCAAAGCGTCCCGCACCCGTACATCGCCACGAAAGAGGCCATCGAAGTTGCGTGGCGCGTAGCGGCCAAACATCACCGGGCTGTCGCTGATCAACGTTTCGGGATGGGCCAATCCCTGATCGAAGGCCAGCCCATAGACGAGAGGTTTCAGCGTCGACCCCGGCGAGCGCAGCGCCCGCGTCATATCCACGAACCCTTGCCGCGCCCCCGCGTAGCCCGAAGAACCGACCGAGGCCAGGATCTCTCCGCTGCGGTGATCAGCTACGATAAGCGCCCCAGAAATACGCGGCCCCGCTCGCGCCGCTGCCTGCGCCACGAGAGGTTCCAGCCGTTCCTGCAGTCCGGCATCCAGTGTCAGATCCAAAGCCTCTGATCCCGGGTTTTCGCGCCGCGCTCGGTCTGTCAGGTGAGGGGCTAAACGGGGGAATGGCCGCATCTGATCCGGGATATCTTCGGTCAGCGCGCTGTGCGTCTCGGACGCGGTCAGAACCCCGTAAGACTGCATCCGCTTCAGAACCCGGTCACGCGCGTTTCGGGCGGCCAAGGGGGCACGGTCCGGGCGTCGGACTTCGGGCGATTGGGGAAGGGCAATCAGCAGGGCTGCCTGTGCGGGGGTCAGGCGGCCTGGGTCTTTTCCAAACCACGCACGGCTGCCTGCGCGGAGGCTTTCCAGATTGCCGCCATACGGGGCGTGGGTCAGATAGAGGTCAAGGATCTGCTGCTTGCTCAGCCGCCGTTCCAGCGCCAATGAGACCCTAACTTGGCGAATTTTGCCCCTCCAGCGCCCGGTTGAGCCGTCTTCGATCAGCCGCGCGACCTGCATGGTCAGGGTTGACCCACCCGAAACGGTGCGCCCATTCCATAAGGCTTGCCCAGCAGCGCGGAGGAACGCGAGAGCGTCGACACCGGAATGTGACCAGAACCGTTTATCCTCATACCGCACCAGCATTTCGATGAACGCCGGATCCACCGGGCCGGGGTGCATGCGCCAGATGCCGTCCTCGACGGGGAAGGCCCGCAGAAGCGCTCCATCTCGGTCCCTTATTTCGACCGAGGTTTCGGCCAGAACAGGTGGCAGGACGGTTGCATCTATCCACGCATCCAACCGGTCCCGCGCAAAGGCGGTCAGGTAGAGCGCAGAGGCCAGCGCCAGCAGCGCCGGGGCGACCCCCTTACGCCGATATGGGTGGCGCGGGATCACTGCACCTCAACCCGCCCAGTATCCGTACGCGCGCGGTTTTGTGGGCGATACATATCCTCGACCGAGGCGGCCGGATGGTGGAACGTACCGGGCGTGACCGCGCGGGCCACATAGGCCAGCGTCACCGTTTCGCCCCCGGACAGATCGACCGCCGCGAGGAAGCGGTCCGAGCGGAACTCGGTATGCGTCGCGTCGGACAGGTCCAGCCAGTCCAACGCGCGCACATCGCCTGATCGCAACAGGTTGGGGTTGTCGATCTCGATCCCCGCTGCCAGAGGGTCATCGATCATCAACCGCGCGCCGCCGCTCTCGAATGGTGTGACGGTCAGGACGGTTACAAAGCGGTCACCGGCGGTGAAGGTGGACGGGTCCAGAGGGTCGCCTTCCAGCGAATAATAGGCTCTGTTTATTGCGTACCCGGTGCCTCCGGCTTCGGGTGGGGTGGTTGGGATGCCCGTCACTGTCAGCGTGATATCGGTTGGGTTGGCTGCGGTAGCCGAGATGTTCAGGTCATCCGTAAACCCTGCCTCACGCAATTGAACGAAGGGGCCCGAGACCGGCGCGCCGTTCATCATCAACCCCGAGTCGGATGGGTCGGATACAAGCGCATGCGCGGCCAGTAGGGACCACGAAGCCTCCTGCGTCGACAGATGCGCGCGGCTTGAGGTGACACGCTGGATCAGCGCGTCGCGATCCACCGCCTGACTGCCCGCATCGACGGCAAGGGTTAGCAGCCCGGCGGCATCCCGCAGGTCTGTGCCGTAGTCGACCCGCCACAGGTATCGCTCCTGCGCGGGTCGGCGCTGCAGTAGCTGGGCCGCGCGGGCGAACATGGCATCGGCGCGGGTCTGATCTCCGTAGGACGCCAGGGCCGCCCCAAGTTGCGCGGCGGCCAGAGGGGTGTCGAAAGCGTCACCCTTGGTATCCGCGTAATAGCGCAGATCGCCCATCGAGGCTGCGCCTTCGCGGGCAAGCACCATCAGAGCATAGGCGATATCTTCACCGCCTTCGTCAAAATCCGGGGCATAGTTCACGCGGTTTCGCAGGTTATCCATGGCCTGCGCGAAAGCGCGGTCCGACACCGGGTGGCCTTGCGCTCGGGCGCGCGAGAGGAAGTCGGTGACATAGGCGTCCAACCAGAAATCCCCGCTTTCTGCGCGCCAGAGGCCGAACGCTCCGTTCGGGGCCTGTCGGGTCAGGATGCTGCGGATCGAGTCGCTGATGCGTTGATCCACAATCGGCCCGTCACCCAGCCCCGACGCTTGGGCCACGGAGGACAGGTACAGCAGCGGCAGGGCCTTGCTGGTGATCTGCTCGGTGCAGCCGTAGGGGTAGCGGTTCAACTGATCCAGAAGGGCGGGCGTGTCGAATTTTGCCAAAGCGCCTGCAGACAGGATCGCCTTTGCGGTGCCGGGCTGGAAGCCATCGAACACGTCCTGGGTGAACAGGAAATTGTCGCCCGCACCCAGCGAAAACCGACGTGTTTGAGCCACGATAGGGTCGTTTGCGCGCACTGGCATCCGGAGGGTTTGTGACAAGTCACGGCCATCCGGTGTCGTGATCGCCACGCTGATTTCCGGGTCTCCGACGGCAAGCGCGCGAAGAGGGATTTCGAATACCGCCTTACCGCCGTCTTCAAGTACAAAGCTGGCGGGCGCTGTTCCCAATTCCAACCCGGATGAGGCGGTCAGCCCCAGTCCCATCTCACCTGATGGGCCATCGGCATGGACGATCTCAAGCAACATCCGGCTTTGGTCGTCGGGGGCCAGAAAACGGGGCAGGCTGGCGGTGACGACCACGGGGTCGCGCACGATCATCTCGGCCTCGGCCTGTCCGACGGCGGCCGCCGACCAGGCGACCGCCATCAGCCGCACGGTTCCGTTGAAGGCGGGCAGAGGGATGTCGACCTCGACCTCTCCGATTGCATCCACCTGAACCGGGCCGCTGAAAACGGCCATCAGGTCTTGTGTGGGCGGAGGGGATTGCCTCTGCATTCCCGAATTGTCTCCACCGGAACGGACCGTGCCCATTGCACCGTTCATGCCGTCGATCAGGCGGCCATAGACATCACGCAGGTCCACACCCAGACGGCGCTGGCCGAAATAGTAACCCTGCGGGTCGGGGCTTTCGAAACCGGTCAGATTCAGGATGCCGACATCCACGGCGGCCAGGGTCAGCCAAACAGGCTCTCCTTCCGGCATATTTTCGACCCTAATTAAGGTCTTGTGCGTCTCTCTTGGAGAGGTCACCTGCGGCACATCAATGCTCACATCCAGTGTGCGCCCGACAGGCTCAACTGTTGCATGGGCCACGCCCATTGAACGTGCCGGGTTCTGGCCGGCTGCGACATCCATGGGGCGGATCACGGTGGCGGTGACGTAGGCCCCCGCACCCCAATCCTCGGTCACGTCGATCGGGATCACGGTTTCGCCTTCTGGCACGTCGACCATCTGGCGGTGGATCAGCCGGTTCGAGAGGACCTCGATCTGCGCAACGCCTGCCATACGCGGCACGATCCGCAGTTGCGCCGTGTCACCCGGGCGATAGCTGTTGCGGTCCAGCGATATTTTCAGCCGGTCGGGCGAGGTTGAGGCGTCTGCCGCCTGATACCAGCCCGCGCTGAACTCCACGGCGGTCTCCGCGTAAGTGCCATCGAGGCGTTCGACCACCAGTTCGTATTGTCCCCAGTCAACCGGCTGCGACAGGTTCAGTGGGTCTGCACCTGTCTCAACCTCACCTGTGGCAATACGGGTACGTCGCGTGGTCGGCTCCCAATTCCAATCGCCATAGAGCTGATACCATTGATAGCGGGTTTCCAGCCTGTTCAACGTCCAACGCAGGCGCATGGGTTCAGCGGTCAGGTCCGGGGACAGGCCGATGATTTGGAACGCGGCCTCAGTGCCTTCGGGTATCACATCCTCGAACAGGGGGCGGATACCGATCATCGCCTGTGCGGATCGGACCGGAGCCGTCAGGCGGCGTTCGACAGGGCGGCCTGATCCGTCCGTCAATCGGGCGATTACTTCGGCTTCAAGAGGTTTGCCATTCGTCTCTAACACAGGGATTTCGACGGCAATTGAGGCCTGTCCAGAAGCATCTGTCTGCGCATCGCCGAAATAGGTGCTTTTAGTTGAGGTCTCGGCGTCATAGCGGCCGAAACGATAGGTTTCAAAGCCCAGAACGGCGCCGGTCGGGCGGGCGATGACCTGGCCGTCAATGCTCAGATCCGACCCCGGCGCGCCGAACAGATATCGCGCGTCGATCTGCAAGGGCGGCGTATCGCCGGGGCGCAGAGGGGCGTCCGGCAGGCTGAGGTCAAAGTCGATGCGCTCGGGCAGGAAATCCTCGACCAGCACGGTTTGACGGGCCAGAGCGTCGGCTTTGGGGTCGGACTTGATCTCAATCTTCCATGTCCCGCGCGGCACATCCGGGGCGACCGGCAGGCTGAAGACATGGCCGCCCGCAACACCGCCATCCGAGACCGCGCGGCGATACTCCACCCCATCGGGGCGATAGAGAACGGCAGTCAGGGGCAGGCCTTTGATGGCCTGAGATGTGTTGTCGCGCGACAGGGCTGTGACGTGGATAACCTCTCCGGCGCGATATGCACCCCTGTCGGTGGTCAGGAACACATCCACAGGACCCGCAGGCGCGCGCCCTTCGACCCCGCGATCCGACAGGTCAAAAGCAGGGTCGGTCAGAGAGAGGAAGCTGAAATCGGAATCCCCGTCAGCCACCATCACCAAAGCCGGTGCGCTGGCCCCTTTGCCTCGGGTCAGGCCCGCTTCGAACTGCGCATAGCCGCTGGCATCTGTCTGCGCCTTGGCAATCACCGCGTTGGCGTTTGAAACCAGCGAGACCTCGATCCCCGCGCGCGGGGTAGCGTCGTGCAGACCGCGTACTGTGACATGCAGCCCGTCGGTGCCAAGAGCAGTGCTGATCCCCAGATCGGTCAGCACAAACCACTGTGTCGCGCCCGGATCATCATAGGGATCTGCCCCGGGGACGCGCGCAGTTAGGGCGTAGATCCCAGCGGGTTGATCGGCAATCGCCTCGGCCATGGGTAGACGGGCGGTCATGCTCTGGTTCAATTCGTTTGCGATCTCGGCGGTGCCGGTCCAGACATCCTCGGCAATCTCGTCGGAGAACTCACGTTCCTGCCATTCGCTGAGGGGGCGGCCAAAGAAATCCTGCTGGACGGCCCGGATCAGGTTGCGGTCGCTGACGCGTCGCAGGGTCAGGTCCAGAGAGCCGGTATTGACCGTCTCGACCGGCAGGGCCGCATCCGCCGATTTCGGCAGCACATAGCTGCGCCCCGGAAACCGGACCAACGGAGCACGGTCACGGACGTAATGCGTCAGCTCGACAGTGCGGTTCAGGGCCTCACCCGAGGCCGCCGGAAGCCCGTCGCGCAGGGCAAAGCGATAGCGTTGACCATGCGCAACACCGTCCAGACAAAGGCTTTTGCCGTCGACCTGCACCACCAGCCCATCGTCACTGCGTTGCACAAACGGGTCATAGTCGACCCCCGCCTTGACCAAGGGTTCCGAGAACTCAACGCAGATACGCGGTGCGGCGGCGTTGCTTTCCACCGTGCTGTCGATGATGCGGAAGCCGTATTTTCCGATAGCTTCGTCCAAAGCCGCCAGGACATCCTCACGCGGTTGGACCTGTTCGGCCAGCCGCAGTGCCGACACCATATCTCGCCCGCGTGCGACCGCTTCCAGCGCGTCCGACATCACCATCAGCGCCGCGATTTGCGCCCCCTGTGTGTCCGCGCGCAGATATCCGTTGATGGCGGCGTTCAACGCGCGGGTGCGGAAGTCCTGCCGCTCCTGATATCCGTTCGGGTTCAGGCGCAGCAGCAGGCGGGCGTATTCAACCCATAGGTCGGGTGCATCGCTGAGGGTCACGGCCGCCCCAGTCCACAACATCGCAAGCCGGTCCGTATCTGCGTTCAGTGCTGACTCCAGCAAAGTCTGTAGGTCACGCCCTCCGGCAGAGTGACGAAACCCAAGATCGCGGGCCTGCTGAAACGCTTCGCTCAGGTCTTTCTGGCTAAGGAATGTGAGGGCCTCTGCACGCGTTTTCCCCAATATTAGGGTCTGTTCTGACGTGAGTACTTTCTGTGCCGACACCGCGCCCTGATAGGGCTCCTGCCGGTTCACACCGCTTTTGGGAAAACAGGCATCCGACCGAGTGTTATAGGTAAAGGCCGTGCAGCTTTGATTGGCCGAACACGCGCGGATACAGGACTTCAGATCCGTATCGAACAGCGCATCCAGATCCGAGCCGTAAAAATCCGCGTCTCGGGTCGTGATATAGCGGAACTCGGGCACGGTCGTCTGGGCCAGAGCGCCCAAGGCCAGGGCGAAAGTGGAAAGGATGTAAGTTATTGAAAAAAATACAAAGCGGTGCATTGTGACCTCCTGTTTGGGGTCAATTTGACACGTGCGGTGCCCCTCAGGCAACGGCTTAAACACTTTTTCACCGATTGCCCGGATGCTGACGGCAGAGCAGACCGGAATCACGCATCATGAGCCTTGCACAAAAACTGGCACAGGAACGGCGCGCGCGCCTGGCGGCGGAACGGATGTTGGCGTTGAAACAGGCCGAGTTGTCCTCGGCCAACCGCAAACTGGGCCGCCACGCGATGGCCCTTACCAAACGCATTGGTGAAACCCAGGCTGAGGTTGAGACCGTCCGGGACGAGAATGAAAAGGTCAAATCCGACCTGACCGAGGCCCATGCCAAGGTCGAAGTGGCCGAGCGTCGCCTGTGGCATTCGATCCAGACCATTCAGGACGGCTTTGCCTTTTTCGACGATGACAGCTGTCTGATCGGGGCCAATACCGCCTATCTGAGCGTGTTCGAAGGTCTGGATGAGGTCGCGCCGGGTATCCCTTACACGCGCATTCTCGAACTTCTGACCAACGAAGGCATCGTCGACACTGGCGCGGAGCAGGCCGGGGACTGGCAGGCCCGCATGCAAAGACGCTGGGCACGGGCCAATCCGCCACCCGAAGTGATCCAACTGTGGAATGGTCAATATATCCGCCTGATCGACCAGCGTGGCAGCGGCGGAGATGTGGTCAGTCTTGCCCTGAACATCACAGCCTCCGTCCGGCATGAGGCTGAATTGCAGGCCGCACGCGACCGCGCCGAGGCTGCGAACCGCGCCAAATCGGCCTTTCTGGCGAATATGAGCCATGAAATCCGCACGCCCATGAACGGCATCGTCGGCATGACCGAGTTACTGTCCGAAACGCCGATGGACGAAGAACAGCGCCTTTATGTCAACACGATCCGCAACTCGGGTGAGGCTTTGCTGGTCATCATCAACGACGTGCTGGATTATTCCAAAATCGAAGCGGACAAGCTGATCCTGCACCCCGAGCAATTCGATCTCGAACGTTGCATCCTTGAGGTTGCGATGCTGCTGCAGCCCAGCGTGCGCGACAAGGGCCTGACGCTGCTGGTGGATTATGATCTCTTCCTGCCGACGCTGTTCGTGGGTGATCCGGGGCGCGTGCGGCAGGTTTTGACCAACCTAGTGGGCAATGCCGTCAAGTTCACCAGCGAAGGTCATGTGCTGATCCGGGTGACTGGTGTCCCCCATCCGGACCGGCAGGATTGCGATGTCCACATCGCCATCGAAGACACCGGCATCGGGATTGAGGACGACAAGAGCAACCACATCTTTGGTGAGTTCAATCAGGTCGAAGATGAACGCAACCGTCAATTCGAAGGAACCGGTCTGGGCCTTGCCATCACCAAACGCCTGATCACCATGATGGGGGGCAATGTCTGGGTCGAAAGCGAAATTGGGCAAGGGTCGTGTTTTGGCTTCCGGGTGACTCTGCCCACTGCCGAGGGGCCACAACCCTCTCCGCCCGACCTGCAAGGGTGCCTGAAACACGTGATGCTGGTCGAGGATATGGCCGCCAACCGAGCCATTCTCGCCAAGCAGCTGGGGCGCCTTGGGGCAAAGGTCACCCTCTGCGCTTCCGGAGGCGAAGCGCTGTCGAAACTGGACCCCTCGATTGATCTGTTGCTATGCGATCATGACCTGCCCGACATGGACGGGATGGAGCTTGCGACCATCCTGCACGACCGCGGCTGGACTGAATTGCCGGTGGTCATCATGTCCACCAATCCGGGGGTCATTCACGCCAGCCCTGCACGGCATTTGATCGAAGGCGTCTTGCAAAAACCCATCCCCCGATCTGAGCTTTACAGCCGACTGATCGCCTTGGGGGATACCGCGTCCCAACCGGATTCTTCGCCTCAACCTACGCCTGAGACCCATCCAATCGGGAACCGCCTGATGCGCGTTCTGGCGGCCGAGGATAATCGGACCAACCAGCTGATCCTGAAGAAAATGGTTAAGGATTTGAACATCGACCTGTGTTTCGCAGGTAACGGGCAAGAGGCTGTTGATCTCTATCAGGAGTTTTCACCCGATTTGATCTTCATGGACATTTCGATGCCCCGCATGGATGGCAAACAAGCCACTGCCGAAATCCGCCGCCGCGAGGTCGAAACCGGTCGTCACGTGCCAATCGTCGCTCTGACAGCGCACGCCATGGCGGGGGATGATCAAGGCATTCTGGAGGCCGGTCTGGATCACTACCTGACCAAACCGTTGCACAAGACCCTCATCCAGCAAATGATCAGGGACCACTGCCCCGAGGACGCTGAACCTGTCACGCCCAAGCATGATTAATCGGCGGCAAAGACCCAAAAAAGGGATCCCAACTTCATCTGGCTAAAAATACCTCGGGGAGCCGCCATTGGTGCGCCATTGGTTCAAGCCCAAATGGCGGCGGGCTGGCCCCTCGCTTCCTACCCTTCACGCTGAGTAAGCACGCACGAAAACGGGCTTGTCGTCCTCGGACAGATCGGGGCGGTATTCATAGCCGCCGCTGTCAAAATCCAGCAAACCGGCCAGATCGGTCAGGCGATGCTGAATGATGTACCGTGCCATCGCGCCGCGCGCTTTCTTGGCGAAAAAGCTGACGATTTTCGGCGTACCTGCTTTGTCCTCCATGAAGACCGGAGTGATGACTTTCAGGTTAAGCGCTTTCAGGTCGACTGCCCCGAAATACTCTTGACTGGCACAGTTCACTAGGACCTCGCTGCCAACCTCGGCCCCTTGCGCGTTCAGTGCTTTGCTCAACTGATCGCGCCAATACTCATACAGGTTCTTGCCGCGCCGGGTTTTCAGCTTGCTGCCCATTTCCAACCGATAGGGCTGAATCGCGTCCAGAGGTCGCAGAACACCGTAGAGTCCGGACAGGATTCGCAGATGGTCCTGCGCCCATGCCATCTCATCAGTGTCCAGTGAGCTTGCCTCTAACCCCTGATAAGTGTCACCGGCAAAGGCCAATGCGGCGGGGCGGGTCGCCTCAAGCTCGGGCGCGTCGGCGAAAGCGCGATAGCGGTCGCGGTTCAGCCGAGCCAGATCATCGCTGAGGTCCATCAGTTTCTTGAGGTCGCCCAGTGTCAGGTTGCGCGCGGTCTTGGACAGACGGATCGCATCGTCCTGAAAGTCGGGCTGCGTGGCCTCAACATCCCGCTCTGCCCAGTCCAGCCGCTTGGCCGGGGAAATCACTACCAGCATATCCGCCCTCGTTCCTTGCCTGATAGGGCGTATTTAGGTCGTTTTGCGTTTCATCAAAAGTGCTTTTGTCGAAAGGCGCGTTCGACCGAAGAGAGAGGCAGCGTCTTTTGACGCCTTTCAAACGCGAAACGACCTAGCCCTCTTGCCGCAGCACGTCCAGAAAGGCCGCTCCAAACCTTTCGTGACGACGATCGCCCAACACCTGTTCGACCCCGCGCAGATCATCGGGTCGCATCTGCGCCACCTTCGCCAGTTGCGAGGCCGTGCAGCTGAGCGGCTTGTCGATCCCCTCTGGCCCGCGGGACAATTGTGACTGCACCTCAAGCAGGCGGTCGTAAATCTCGCCCTGCTCGCGCCCGGCCAGCTTGCGCCGCGCAGGGTGGACCGCTTCGACGGCCCCGGCGATGACCTCAAGGAAGGTGTCGCCATAACGTTCAAGCTTCTTGGCCCCGACCCCTCCGATCCGGGCCATGTCGTCCAGTGTTTGCGGGCGCTTCTCGGCCATTTCGATCAGGGTGCGGTCGGGGAAGATGACATAGGCCGGAACGCGCTGGGCTTCGGCCAGCGCCCGGCGCTTGGCTTTGAGGGCAGAGAGCAGCGGAGCGTCTTCTTCGGCCACCATCGCCTTGACCGCAGGGCGGCGCGTGGCTTTGCGGATGGTATCCTTGCGCAGGTTGATCTGCGCC
The DNA here is from genome assembly GCF_017743995.1 of Ruegeria sp. R13_0. Lineage (GTDB taxonomy): Bacteria > Pseudomonadota > Alphaproteobacteria > Rhodobacterales > Rhodobacteraceae > Ruegeria. The sequence goes on from NZ_JAGHRB010000004.1 coordinate 109,570, forward strand.
TCGCCTTTGAGGATCGGTTTGGCGGCCTCGGTCATGCGCAGGGCGCCGTGGCGTTCGGGGTCGGGGCGGACCAGATCATGGCCCATCATTTGCCGAAAGATCGCCTGCCATTGCGGGCGCGACCAGTCCTTACCGATACCCCAGGTCGACAGCGTATCGTGGCGGCGCGCGCGGATCTTGTCGGTTTCATTGGCCAGCAGGATGTCGATCAGATGGCCGCTGCCAAACCATTCCTCGGTCCGTAGGATCGCCGACAGCGCCATACGGACGGGGGTTGTGCCATCAAATACCTCGGGTGGGGTGTCGCAGAGATCGCATTTCCCGCAGGGTTCGGCCGTTTCGCCGAAATAGCCCAGCAGAGTCTGACGACGGCACACCAGTGCCTCGGCCAGACCCAGCAGAGCGTTCAGGCGTGCATGATCCGCCATGCGCCGTTCGGGCGGGGCGAGGCCCTCATCCACCTGCGATCGACGCAAGCGAATGTCATCAGGGCCAAACAGTGTCAGGGTTTCAGCCGGGCCGCCGTCGCGCCCGGCGCGGCCGATCTCTTGGTAATAGGCCTCGATGGATTTGGGCAGGTCCGCATGGGCGACCCAGCGGATATCGGGTTTGTCGATGCCCATCCCGAAAGCCACAGTGGCGACGACGATCAGTCCGTCCTCGCGCGCAAAACGGGTTTCGACAATACGCCGGTCCTCGGGGTCCATGCCGCCGTGATAGTGACAGGCTGAATGCCCTTCGTCGCGCAGAGCCTTGGCCAGCACCTCGGTCTTGTTTCGGGTACCGCAATAGACGATGCCGGATTGGGTTTTGCGCGCGGCGGCGAAATCGAGGATCTGTTTGCGCGGACCATCCTTGGCGGCAAAGGCCAGATGGATGTTGGGCCGATCAAACCCCCGCAGAAACTTGCGCGGGGCGGTGCCGTCGAACAGTTTCTCGACGATCTCGTCCTGCGTTTCGGCATCCGCCGTGGCGGTGAACGCGGCCAGAGGCACGTTCAGGGCACGCCGCAGCTCTCCGATCCGCAGATAGTCGGGGCGAAAATCATGACCCCATTGGCTGACGCAATGCGCCTCATCGACGGCGATCAGGCTGACATTGATCCGGCGCAACATGCCCAGCGCGGATCCAGCGGCCAGACGCTCGGGCGCCATGTACAGCAGCTTGAGCCGCCCGGCCTCGAGCGCCTCCCATACCGCATCGGTTTCCTCAGGCGTGTTGCCCGAGGTCAGCGCACCGGCTTCAACCCCGGCCTCTTGCAGGCCTCGGACCTGATCGCGCATCAAAGCGATCAAAGGGGAGACTACTACCGTCACACCGTCACGCAGCAGTGCAGGTAGTTGATAACACAGGGATTTGCCGCCGCCCGTTGGCATAATGGCCAACACGTTTTCACCTGCAGTCACGGCATCGACGATCTCTTCCTGACCGGGGCGGAAGTCGTCGAATCCAAAGACATCTCGCAGCAGGGGTGCGGCGTCGAACATGTGTGGGGTTGCCCTGTTTTAAGGTTTATCTGCTCTTAAGACAGGACAATCACACACTAAGATTCGGTGAACAAGAGGTCAGACGAAATAGCCCGCATTGTTGATCAGGATGATCCGCGCCGCATAGACCCCGATCAGCACGACCAGAGGGGTCAGATCCAGCCCGCCCATATTGGGCAGGATACGGCGGATCGGGCCGTAAATCGGTTCGAGAATACGGTTCAGGCCGTACCAGATCTGCGCGACCAGCTGTTGGTGCAGATTCAGCACCTGGAAATTGATCAGCCAGCTCATGATCACGTGGGCGAGGATGATGAACCAGACAATGTCCAGGATCAGCAGCAGGATTTGGATCAGCGACAGCATGGGTACTCCGTATCTTTCACCGAAAAAGACCTAAGCACACACGCCGGAAAGAGCAAGCCTGCGCCAACTGAAAGCTTGCGAAATGGGCCAAACACCCGTCTTATTGGACAAAAGAATAACTGGGGCAGTCATGGCAGAGATTTCCAATCGCAAGCGCATCTGGGGCTGGTGGTTTTTTGATTGGGCGTCGCAGCCTTATCACACGCTGCTGGTCACTTTTGTTTTCGGCCCCTATTTCGCCGGGGTCGCCGCAGGGTATTTCACCGATGCCGGGCTGGACCCGCAAGCCGCCGCCGCGCGGGCGCAGACGGTCTGGGCCAATTGCCTGACCATCACCGGGCTGATCATCGCCTTTGGCGCGCCTCTGCTTGGGGCGATGGCAGATGTTTCGGGTCGCCGCATACCGTGGATTTTTGCGTTTTCGGTGATGTATGTGGTGGGGTCCGCCGCACTTTGGTACACGATGCCCGACGGTTCAAACATGTGGCTGATGCTGTCGGCCTTCGGGCTGGGCTTTGTCGGGGCAGAGTATGCACTGATCTTCATCAACTCGCAGCTGCCTGAACTGGGCGACGATAATCAGGTGGGTGAAATCTCCGGCTCGGGTTTTGCCTTCGGGTATTTTGGCGGTCTGATTTCTCTGGCGATCATGCTGGCGCTGTTTGTCGAGCAGCCCAACGGCAAGACATTGATCGGAATGGAGCCTGCGCTTGGCCTTGATGCCGCCACGCGTGAGGGCACGCGTTTTGTTGGGCCTTTCACCGCCGCGTGGTTCGTTTTGTTCATGGTGCCCTATTTCCTGTGGGTGCGTGACGATCCAAAAGCCGAGAAAACCGGCAGTTTCGCCGAGGCGCTGCGCCTGCTGGGGCACTCAATCTCGAACCTGCGGCATCGGGTCAGTCTGGCGACCTATCTCGGGTCGTCGATGTTTTACCGCGACGCGTTGAACGGGCTTTACAGCTTTGGCGGGGTCTACGCGCGGCTGGTTCTGGAGTGGGATCTGATCAAGATCGGTGTCTTTGGGATTGTCAGCGTTCTGGCCTCGGCCATTTTTGCGTGGATTGGGGGCAAGTTGGATCGGAAATACGGCCCTAAACCGGTCATTCTGGTTGCAATCTGGGTGCTGATCTTTGTCTGTATCACCGTCGTTTCGATGGACCGGACGCAGATCTACGGCATTGCACTGCCCGAAGGGTCCGGACTGCCCGACATAGTGTTTTTCGGCTGTGGCATCCTGATCGGCGGGATGGGAGGGGTTTTGCAATCCGCCAGCCGCTCAATGATGGTGCGCCATACCGATCCCGCGGCTCCGGTAGAAAGCTTCGGGCTTTATGGCTTGTCCGGCCGTGCGACCGCCTTTGCCGCGCCGCTCTTGATCGGGGTAGCAACAACTGTGACTGGTAGTGCAAGACTAGGGGTGTCACCAATCATTCTGTTGTTTATTCTGGGTCTATTCCTGATGCGCTGGGTAAAGCCGGAAGGGGATCAGAGCAGATGATTTTACTACGTTTTTTGGCATTATTGGCCACGATCACATGGGCAGGCACGGCGGGGGCGCAGCCTCTGGCCAAGCAATTGTTCGGGGCGCAAAAGCAAAGCTCACAACAAAAACCGGCCGCTTTCGGCAGTTATTCGCGCGGATGCGCCGCCGGGTCGGTGCAACTGCCCGAAACCGGGCCGACATGGCAGGCAATGCGCCTGTCGCGTAACCGCAACTGGGGTCATCCTGAGGCGATCGACTATGTACAAGACCTCAGCCGATTTGCAGCCAAGCAGCCGGGCTGGAATGGTCTCTATGTCGGGGATATCAGCCAGCCGCGGGGCGGGCCGATGACCTCGGGCCATCGCTCGCACCAGTTGGGGCTGGATATCGACATCTGGATGCTGCCCGGAGACAACATGCGGCTGTCGCGTAACGCGCGTGAGAATATCTCGTCCATTTCCCTGCGTCGCGCGAACGGAGCCTTCGTCAACGGAAACTGGACCAAACAGCACCATGCGGTTCTGCGCGAGGCCGCAAAGGACAAGCGCGTCGCGCGGATTTTCGTGTTCCCCGGTGCCAAGGTTCAGATGTGCAAGGATGAGAAAGGAAACCGGGCTTATCTGCGCAAGATCCGGCCTTGGTGGGGGCATCACTACCACTTCCACGTGCGCCTGAAATGTCCGCGTGGGTCGAAAGGTTGCGTCAATCAGGACCCGCCGCCAAAGGGTGATGGATGCGCGCAGGCACAGGAATGGGTGAACAATATCCTCAACCCTCCGCCACCCGATCCGAACGCACCTGCGCCAAAGAAACGTCGCGAATATGTTTTGGCCGATCTGCCCCAGCAATGCGCTGCCGTCTTGTCGTCCAACTGATTGCCGCTGCTTTGTGGGCCGGTCAGGTCGCAGCGGTTGAGGTCAAGAGCGCCACATATCTGGGCAGCTACACATGGATCGAGGCCACCGATTGGTTCGGTGGCTTCTCGGCCATTCACCTGAGCAACGACGGAACCTACGCCACCTTCCTGAGTGACCGGGCAACCCTGGCTACGGCCCGGATCACGCGTGATGGAGATGCGATATCGGGTGTCGAAGTGCAAAACCGTGGGCCAATTCTGTCCAGCATGGGGCGTAGGCTGAGCGGTCGGGCGGGGGATTCCGAGGGCATCGCCCTTGCGCCGGGCGGCGGTTTCTTCGTGTCCTTCGAAGGTGTTCATCGCGTGGCTTACTATAGCTCTCCGGAGGCCAACGCGCAGGTTCTGCCGCGCCCTCACGCCTTCAGAGCGCTGGATCACAATGGCTCGTTCGAAGGGTTGGCGATTGACGGGCACGGGCACCTCTATACCCTGCCGGAAAAAACCCGCACGGCGCGCGGCGATATTCCGGTTTTTCGCTGGGACGGGACCAACTGGTCCACCCCTTTTAACCTGCCGCAGCGGGATCGCTTCCTGCCCGTTGCCGCTGATTTCGGCCCAGATGGGCGTTTCTATGTGCTAGAGCGTTCGGTCGCATTCATCGGATTTCGGACCCGCCTGCGCCGATGGGACGTCTCAAATGACACACCACGCGCCGAGGAGGTTCTGCTGGAAACTGAAACCGGGACACATGACAACCTCGAAGGTCTGTCGGTCTGGCGCGATGATCAGAACCGCCTGCGCGCCACGATGATTTCGGACGACAACTTTCTGGCGCTGCAGCGGACTGAACTGGTGGAATACCTCCTGCCCGATTGACAGAACCAGACCAAGGGTCTAAACGCACGGCTTGCCTTGGGATGAGCCCTTGGCCAAGTCGCCGCTACCTTGTCAAAACGGGCATCAGAAAATGCAACGCTCTTATATTCCCGGCATCCTTGCCATGGCCGCCATTGTCGTGGCCTCGAACATTCTGGTTCAGTTCCTGATCCTTGACGGATTGCTGACCTGGGGTGCTTTCACCTATCCGCTGGCCTTTCTGGTCACTGACATCATGAACCGCGTCTATGGCGTGGGTCCGGCCCGCAAGGTCGTGTTCGCCGGGTTTGTCACCGGTATCATCTGCTCGCTGATCGGTAGCCAGATCATGCTGCAGGGCGATGGTTTCACCTATGCCGCCGTGCCGCTGCGGATCGCTGTTGCCTCGGGCACCGCCTTCCTGATCGCGCAGCTGACCGATGTCACTGTGTTCAACGCCATGCGTGGTGGTCGCTGGTGGCGCGCGCCGCTGGTTTCGACTTTTGTCGGATCCGCGCTGGACACCGCGATTTTCTTTACGCTGGCCTTCTCGGCCTCGGTCACCTTCTTCGGCGCAAACGCTGACGCTGCGATCAACTGGGCGTGGGAGCCTGTGCCGTTCATGCTGTCCGGCCCGATGGCTCCGCTGTGGGTTACGCTGGCCTTTGCCGACTGGCTGGTAAAGCTGTCATTGGCCCTGATTGCCCTGATCCCGTTCAAGGTGATCGTTGCGCGCCTGACCGCCGTACAGCCTGCGTAAAAAAGTGCTTTGAGAATGGCGCATCTTGTGTCAGGCTCAAAACTAACCGCAACAGATAGAAAAGGAGGTGATCCAGTGTCAAGAAAGAGATTGGAGAGAGGTGTCGGAACAACCGGGGGGAAAGCCTGCTAGGGCAGCCCTTGGCGGAGCGCTCGCTCCGGCTGGTCGATTGATCTAACCGACCCGTCCTCCTGAACTTTCGAAGGGCCGTCCCACCGGGGCGGCCCTTTCTGTTTCCACCGGCGCCTTGTAAGGTCTGACCCATGTTGCGCATCACTGACGATATCATTCTGCAGGATTGGGAGATGACCGAGAGCTTTGTCCGCTCCTCCGGTCCCGGTGGGCAGAACGTCAACAAGGTTTCGACCGCTGTCGAGCTTCGGTTTGAGGCCGCACGCTCGCCATCCCTGCCAGATCCGGTGAAGAACCGCCTGAAACGTCTGGCCGGGCGGCGCTGGACCAAGGATGGCGCAATCATCATCCAATGCGAAGAAACCCGCTCTCAGGCCCGCAACCGCGAGATCGCGCGCACCCGATTGGCTGAGCTGATCGCTCGAGCGCTGGTCAAACCCAAGCGGCGGATTGCTACCAAGCCCACCTACGGCTCGGTCAAACGCCGCCTCGCCGCGAAAAAGGCCCGTGGCGACGTCAAGGCGCTGCGCGGCAAAGTCTCTGAAGATTGATCTGGTATCTTGCCGACCCGTTGATACTCTGACCCGCAAAAGCGGCAGGAGGGTAACGACATGAGGCTGGATGGGAAAACGGCAATCGTCACCGGAGGGGCGTCTGGATTCGGGGCAGGGATCGTACAGACGTTTCTGGCCGAGGGCGCGCGTGTGATGATCGCCGATATAAACGGCGACGCGGCGCAGGACCTGGCGGCGCAACTGAGCTCCGCAGCCATAGCGCAGCAGGTGGATGTCAGTGATGGCGCGTCGGTTCAGGCGATGGCCGACGCGGCTCAGGCCACCTTTGGGCAAATCGACATTCTGGTCAACAACGCTGGCGTCACCCATCTGCCAACCCCGCTGGAAGACGTCAGCGAAGAGGATTTTGATCGCGTCTTCAACGTGAACATGAAGTCTGTCTACCTGACCGCCCGCGCCTTTGTCCCGGCGATGAAGTCGCGCGGTGCTGGGGCGATCCTCAACGTCGCCTCAACCGCCGGGCTGTCGCCGCGCCCCAATCTGAACTGGTACAACGCCTCCAAGGGCTGGATGATCACCGCGACGAAAACTATGGCGGTCGAACTGGCCCCCTCCGGCGTGCGGGTCAACGCCATCTGCCCGGTTGCGGGGGAAACGCCGCTGCTGAAATCCTTCATGGGCGAAGACACGCCTGAGATCCGCGCCAAGTTCCTCTCAACTATCCCCATTGGCCGCTTCTCCACCCCGGAAGACATGGCCAACGCCGCCCTGTTCCTCTGCTCGGACGAGGCCAGCATGATCACCGGCACAGCGCTAGAGGTCGACGGTGGCCGCTGCATCTGATCCGCTCTTCATCTGGTCAAAAATACCTCCGCCGGAGGCAGCGCGCGCCAGCGCGCTTTCGGCCCAAAATCATAGGCGAAAATGACACCCGGACCCCGAAACCTGATCACCGATGTCGCTGGCCTGAAAGTAGGCAATGCGCAGGACGCTGCGCTGAAGTCCGGCACAACGGTTCTGACAGCCGACACGCCATTCACCGCCTCGGTCCACGTGATGGGCGGGGCCCCCGGCACGCGCGAAACCGACCTGCTGGCCCCCGACAAATCCGTCACCCATGTCGATGCCATCGCTTTGTCCGGTGGATCGGCCTTTGGTCTGGATGCCTGCTCGGGCGTCTCGGACGCGCTGCGGGCACAAGACCGGGGATTTTCTGTCGGCGATATCAAGGTCCCAATCGTTCCCGGCGCAATCCTGTTCGACCTGTTGAACGGCGGTGACAAGTCATGGGACGAAAACCCTTACCGCGCTTTGGGACGCAAGGCTTTCGAATCCGCCAGCGAGGATTTCACCCTGGGCACACACGGCGCAGGGACCGGAGCCTTGGCGGCGATGCACAAGGGCGGGCTGGGTTCGGCCTCATTCGTTTTGGACAGCGGAGCGACCGTTGGCGCTTTGGTGGCGGCGAACCCGCTGGGAAGTGCGACAACGCCAGGTGATCGCCATTTCTGGGCCGCGCCGTTCGAGATTGGCGATGAATTCGGCGGTTTAGGGCCTGATCTCAGCGCCGGACTGGGCCAGCCGCAAATCAGCCGCAAGTCGCAGGCCATGCGTGCCGATCCGCAAAAAGCCAACACGACGATAGCAATCGTTGCCACCGACGCGGCCTTGTCCAAACCTCAATGTCAGAGACTGGCGGTCGCCGCCCATGATGGGATCGCGCGCGCAATCATTCCCGCGCATACGCCGGGCGATGGCGATCTTGTGTTTGGTGTCAGCACCGGGGCAAAGCTCATGACCTCCGAGGCCGAGCTTGGGCAGATCGGCCACGCGGCCTCTCTCTGCCTGGCGCGGGCGATTGCGCGGGCGATTTATCTTGCGACACCGGTCTACGACGATTTGCTACCTTGCTGGTCCACGCTAAACGCACCAGATTAGAAACGCCCGTACAGGCGCTGAGAGGCGCGCATGCGCGGCAATCTGCGCGTTGACTCTGGGCCGTTCAAAAGCACCATCTGCGCAAGCCACCAAGTATCGGAGCCAAAATATGAATCGCATCCTAGCTACAGCAATCATCGGCCTGTTGGCCCTGCCAGCCTATGCGGAAGGCGACGCCGAAGCAGGCAAGAAAGCCTTTAACAAGTGCAAATCCTGCCACATGATCGCGGATCCCGAGGGTGAAGTGATCGTCAAGGGCGGCAAGACCGGGCCGAACCTCTATGGCATCGCAGGTCGGACTGCAGGCACCTATGAGGGGTTCAAATACGGCGACAGCATCGTTGCTGCTGGCGAGAACGGTCTGGTCTGGGACGAAGAGACCTTTGTTGCCTATTCGCAAGATCCCAAAGCGTTCCTGAAGGATTACCTGGGCGAGACCTCGGCCAAATCCAAGATGTCGTTCCGTCTGAAAAAAGGCGGCGAGGATGTCTATGCTTACATCGTGAGCGTTTCCGGCGAATAAAACCGGCCGAAAATCCTGTTGGACATGACGAAAGGCCGCACACCTGCGGCCTTTCGTGCGATTGATAACCTGACCAATCCTTGCCACCTTCGTTCCAAGCGGTGCCCGTGCTTAGCCTTATGACACCGAACCGCCACGCCGATCTGGCCATTGCATAACCCCAAATTCCCGCCGTTCCGGCGGATCGGCATCAGGAGATGACAGATGGGATTGATGATTCCGGCCTGGGTTGATGGCCAATTGACCCCCGTCGACAAGCTGGAGGCGCATGAAAAGGGCCTTAGGCACAAGGCCGTGTCTGTCTTTGTCGTGCGGGGCACCGAAATTCTGCTGCAGCGCCGTGCCTTGGGCAAATATCACACGCCGGGTCTTTGGGCGAATACCTGCTGTACGCATCCTGACTGGAACGAAAGCGCCTCGGCCTGCGCAGTGCGTCGCCTGCGTGAGGAATTGGGGATCACCGGCCTCTACCCGGAATACAGGCACCGGCTGGAATATCACGCTGATGTCGGCAACAGCATGGTGGAACATGAGGTCGTCGATGTCTTCCTCGCCCACGTACGCGGACCGTTGAAGATCGAGCCTAATCCGGACGAAGTGATGGATATCCGCTGGATCGACTATCACGATCTGCTGGCCGAAGTGCGTCGCCATCCCACCCGTTTCACGCCGTGGCTCAAGATCTACCTCGCCAACCATGCCGACACGATTTTTGGCCCAGATCTGATCATCTCGGCCAAGAGGTAGGCACTGCGCCTTGCAAGGACGGCCCAAGCCGCCTACATCATCGCGTCATGGCCAAGCAGAAGACAGACCCGAATTACAAAGTCATCGCCGAGAACCGGCGCGCCCGCTTCGATTACGCAATCGAAGAGGATATCGAGTGCGGCATCATGCTGGAGGGCTCTGAGGTCAAATCCCTGCGGGCGGGCGGATCGAACATCGCCGAAAGCTATGCCTCGGTCGACGACGGTGAGCTATGGCTGATCAACAGCTACATTGCCCCTTATGAGCAAGCCAAGGTTTTCAAGCATGAAGAACGCCGCCGCCGCAAGCTGTTGGTGTCGCGCAAAGAGCTGTCGAACCTTTGGAATGCAACCCAGCGCAAGGGCATGACGCTGGTGCCACTGGTGCTGTATTTCAACCACAAGGGCCGGGCGAAGCTGAAGATCGGGATCGCCAAGGGTAAAAAGCTGCATGACAAGCGCGAAACCCAGGCCAAGCGGGATTGGTCGCGGCAGAAGCAGCGGCTGATGAAAGATCACAGTTAGCGCGAAACGTTGTTGAGGGCGGTGCCGGGCTGAAGCCCGGCCTACTTGGGGTTTGGAGACCGATCAGAATGCCATGGCCGCCTGAACGGCGCGTTGCCAACGGGTATAGGCGGCGTCGCGGTCCTCTTGCGGCATGTCAGGCTCGAATCTTTGATCCAACTGCCATGTCTCGGCGAAACCATCCTGATCGGGATATATCCCGGCCTTCATGCCCGCCAGCCAAGCCGCGCCCAAGGCGGTTGTTTCCTGCATCACGGGCCGATCGACTGGTGCGCCAAGAATGTTCGAGAGGCCCTGCATGGCCCAGTCAGATGCACTCATCCCGCCATCGACGCGCAGGATCACCTCTGCCTCGGCCCCCCAGTCGCCCTGCATGGCGTGCCACAGGTCTCGGGTCTGGAAGGCGATGCTTTCCAGTGTGGCACGGGTGACTTCGGCCCGGCCCGAGTTGCGGGTCAGCCCGAACATTGCGCCACGGCAGTCCGGCTTCCAATAGGGCGCACCCAGGCCGGTGAAGGCGGGCACCAGCACCACGTGCTGGTTCGGATCGGCCTGCTTGGCCAGATCGCCGCTCTGCGGGGCCGATTCGATGATCTGGAGCGCGTCGCGCAGCCACTGAACTGCGGCCCCGGCGATAAAGATCGAGCCTTCCAGCGCATAGGTCCGTTGCCCATCCAGCTGAAATCCGATCGTGGTGAGTAGACGGTTCTTCGAGGCGACAGGCTGCGTGCCTGTGTTCAACAGAGCGAAACAGCCAGTGCCATAGGTCGATTTCATCATGCCGGGCTGGAAGCAAGCCTGTCCTATAGTGGCGGCCTGCTGGTCCCCGGCCACGCCCAGAATAGGGATGTTGCCGCCGAGCAGCGTGGTTGTGCCGAAATCGGCGGCGCAATCCAGCACCTCTGGCAGCATCGCCATCGGGACATCCAGCAGATCGCAGATCTCAGCGCTCCATGCGCCTTTGTGGATGTCGAACAACAGGGTCCGGGCGGCGTTGGTGGCATCGGTGACGTGGTTGCGCCCTTCGGTCAGCCGCCAGATCAGGAAACTGTCGATGGTGCCGAATAGCAACTCTCCCGCTTCGGCCTTTTCGCGCGCGCCGGGAACGGTATCCAGCAGCCATTTGACCTTGGTGCCCGAGAAATACGGGTCCAGCAGAAGCCCAGTTTGCAGGGTCACATCATCCTCGCACCCGGCTTGTTTGTAGCGGGCGCAGATATCGGCGGTGCGGCGGTCCTGCCAGACAATGGCATTGTGGATCGCTTTGCCGGTGGTCTTGTCCCAGACCACGGTGGTTTCACGCTGGTTGGTTATTCCAATCCCGGCGATCTGCGCGTGCGTTGTGCCCGTGGTCTCCATCACCTCCTGACAAACGCTCAGAACGCTGTTCCAGATATCCTCAACATCATGTTCGACCCAGCCTTCCTGCGGGAAATGCTGGGGAAATTCCTGTTGGGCCGTGCCCACACGCTGCATCTGAGCGTCAAACAAAATGGCGCGCGATGATGTCGTGCCCTGATCAATAGCCAGAATATATGTCATGCCCGCGTTCCTCCCCCGGTGGTGTTTTGCGGGACTTTAGCGCAAACACTCGCGCAGGGGCCAGAGCAGAAATCAGGCCGCAGCGACCGGGATATTGTCGATCAGCCGAACGCCATCCGCCCAGGCGGTGACGAACAGGCGGGCCGGGCGGTCTGCGCGGGAAAGGGTCTGCAAGGTTTCGGCACAGCGGAGGTCGATATATTCGACCTCGGTGAAGCCCGCCGCAATCAGAGAATCCCGTGCAGCTTGCGAAAGCGGTGCGAAATCCGCGCCCTGTGACAACGCCTCTGCCATCCCGCGCATGATCTGGTTCTTTTGCGCCGCGATATGTAGCCCTCCCGCTGATAGGCGCAGATTGCGCGATGACATCGCCAAGCCTGATGGCTCACGCACGGTCGGGCAGCCGACGACCTCAATCGGGATATCCAAATCGCGGGCCATGCGCCGCACGACCAACAGCTGTTGATAGTCTTTTTCGCCGAAATAGGCTCGATCCGCTTGGGTTTGCAGGAACAGCTTGGCGACCACGGTGGCGACGCCTTCGAAGTGACCGGGGCGGAAGGGCCCCTCCATCACATCGGTCAGGCCTGCGACTGCTACGGTTGTCGAAAACCCCTCCGGATAAATCTGATCCGGGTCCGGCACATAGATCGCGTCAACGCCATAGGGAGCCAGTTTTTCGGCATCCTCATGTTCGGTGCGCGGGTAGTTCGCCAGATCCTCGGGGTTGTTGAATTGTTTGGGGTTCACAAAGATCGTGACAATCACGCGGTCGCATGCAGCCTTGGCCGCCTCGACCAGTGACAAATGCCCCTGATGCAGCGCGCCCATTGTGGGGACAACGCCGATGACCTCTCCGTCACGGTGCCATTGCGTGGTCAAGGCCCGCAGGTCCGCCAATCGGCGCAGAATTGGCGCGGTCATGTGCTAGCGCCCTTGGGGGCCTGATCCGCAAACACATGCTCATCCGCCGGGAAGGTGCGGGCGCGTACTTCGGCGGCGTATTCGGCAATGGCGGCTTCGGCCAAGGGGCCAAGCTCGGCATAGCGTTTGACGAATTTCGGTTTGAACGCAGTGAAAAAGCCAACCATGTCATCGACCACAAGGATCTGTCCATCACAGCCGGCCGAAGCCCCGATGCCGATGGTTGGGATTGCCACTTCAGCTGTGATCCGATCGGCCAAACCTTGCGGAACCTTCTCTAACACGACCGAAAACGCACCTGCCTGTGCCACGGCGGCGGCATCAGCCAGCACCGCTTCGGCCTGTTCGTCCCGGCCTTGCACCTTGTAGCCACCCAACGTGTTGATGGATTGCGGCGTCAGGCCTATATGAGCCATGACCGGGATGCCGCGCTTGACCAGAAAGCGGATGGTCTCCGTTATCTCGACCCCACCTTCCAGTTTGACCGCGCCTGCACCGGTTTCCGCCATCAGGCGGGCGGCGTTGCGGAAGGCTTGCGCGGGGCTTTCCTCGTAGCTGCCAAACGGCATGTCGATCACCATCATCGCGCGGTCCAGCCCGCGCGCGACGGCCTGACCGTGCAGGATCATCATCTCCATCGTCACGCCAAGGGTCGATTCCAACCCGTGCAGCACCATTCCGACGCTGTCGCCAACAAGGACAAAGTCGCAATGCGCGTCCATCAGTCGGGCCATCGGTGTGGTGTAGGCCGTCAGACTGACCAAAGGATCGCCGCCTTTACGCGCGCGGATATCCTCGGCGTTGGGGGCTTTTTTGCGGGCTGTGGCGCTCATGCTCGGCTCCGGCACGGTTCATGTTGCAGCGCGGCATAACAGATCGGACCGGGCCCGCGAAACCCCGGTTGCGCGAACATTTCCTTGAATGACCCTAGGTTTAAGGGAACACTGGCCTCCGATAGGCCCGAAAACACGCGGCTACGTTGACATCAACGGGGAGAGATTTTCATGACAAAGCAGATGTTTCGAACCTTCGGTTCCATATTGGCGCTAAGCGCCAGTGTGCTGGCGACGCAGGCATTGGCGAAATCCGACATCACCATCGCCATGCAGCTGGAGCCACCGCATCTGGACCCGACCAGTGCCGCCGCGCAGGCCATTGATTCGGTTGTTTACACCAATGTTTTCGAAGGTCTGACCCGTTTCATGGGCGACGGCTCGGTCGTGCCGGGGCTGGCGGAAAGCTGGGAGATCTCAGACGACGGCACCGTCTATACGTTCAAGCTGCGCGATGGCGTGACCTTCCACGATGGCACCACGATGGATGCCGAGGACGTCAAGTTCAGCCTGGATCGCGCTATGGCCGAGGACAGTGCGAATGCGCAAAAGGCGCTGTTCGCTGGCATCGAAAGCGTCGTAGCGGTGGACCCGACGACCGTCAAAGTGACCCTGTCCGAGCCAAACGGGAACTTCCTGTTCAACATGGCCTGGGGCGACGCCGTGATCGTGGCCTCAGACAGCATCGACGACATCAAGACCAACCCGGTCGGAACCGGGGCGTTCACCTTTGGCGAATGGGTGCAGGGCGACAGCATCACGCTGAACCGCAATCCCGACTATTGGGGCGATCAGCCCGCGTTAGAGACGGCGACGTTCAAGTTTATCTCGGATCCGACCGCCGCTTTTGCCGCCATGATGGCCGAGGATGTGGATGTGTTCGACAACTTCCCCGCGCCCGAGAACCTGCCTCAGTTCGAGGCCGATCCACGCTTTCAAGTGCTTGTCGGCTCCACCGAGGGGGAGACGATCCTGTCCACGAACAACAAGCAAGCGCCCTTTGACGATATCCTCGTTCGGCAGGCGCTGGCCCACGCGATCGACCGTCAGGCGATCATTGACGGAGCCATGTTCGGCTATGGCACCCCCATCGGCACCCATTTCGCGCCGCATCACCCGGCCTATGTCGATCTGACCGGGCAATCCGCCTATGATCCGGAAAAAGCCAAATCCCTGCTGGCCGAGGCCGGATTGGCAGACGGGTTCGAAACCACGCTGCATCTGCCGCCCCCGTCCTATGCGCGCCGGGGTGGCGAGATCATCGCCGCTCAATTGGCCGAGGTCGGAATCACGGCCGAGATCATCAATGTCGAATGGGCGCAGTGGTTGGAATCGGTCTTCAAAGGCAAGGATTTCGGCTTGACCATCGTCAGCCATACCGAGCCCATGGATATCGGCATCTACGCCCGGCCCGATTACTATTTCCAGTATGAAAGCTCGGATTTTCAGGCGCTTATGGAGCTTCTAAACACCACAACTGACCCGGATGAGCGCACCCGCCTGATGGGTGAGGCACAGCGGCTGATCTCCAGCGACTATGTCAACGGATACTTGTTCCAATTGGCCAAGCTCGGCGTGGCCAAGGCAGGCGTGCAAGGGCTGTGGCAGAATGCGCCAACAGCCGCTATTGATCTGACTGCGATCAGCTGGGCTGAATAACTGTCGGGGCTAACCCGCCCCGTCAATCAGCCAATTGCTATGAACCCAGCCCTTGCGACGGGGTTGGCCATAGTAGACGCCGATCCACTCCCCTTGTTGTGCACAGGTGCGGACTGTGTCGCCGTTGCGCAGTTGGTCGACCTGGAAATAGTTCGACCCCGGTCCCGTGCGCACAGCCAGAAAGCCATCACCGTTCGGATCCAGACCCGAGACGATACTGGCCGCGCATCCCGCGGCTTGCCCGTCTTCGGTGATCACGAAATCCACATCCAGTTGCTGAGCGGGCGCCGCGCCCGCTGCGGCTAATAACATAGCCGCAAGTACAGGTATTCTCATCATCAATTTCCTTTCAAACAATGGTCTCACGATAAGACCCACGCTGATTCTCGACAATGGAACTGGTGCTGGACCCAAAGCGCGGCCCGGCCTAACGTGGCGCTGATGCTTCGCTATGCCTTCAAACGTCTGATTTCGCTGGTGATCAGCCTGGCGGTTGCCTCGGTGGTGATCTTCGCTGTGATCGAGATCGCACCGGGCGATCCGGCCTCATTCATGCTGGGCGTCAACGCGCAGCCCGATACGCTGGCCGCTCTGAGGGCCGAGTTGGGGTTGGATATGTCCAAACTTGATCGGTACTTTAATTGGATTGGTGGCATGCTGGGCGGCGATTTTGGTACCTCCTACACCTATCGCACGCCGGTGTCGCAGATGATCGCGGATCGGCTATGGGTGTCATTGCCGCTGGCGCTCTATGCGCTGACCCTGTCCACCCTGATCGCCTTTCCAGCGGGCATCTACGCCGCCGCCCGTCGCGGTAAACCGGGCGATCTGACGGTCATGGGGGCTACGCAATTGGGCATTGCGGTGCCGAATTTCTGGTTCGCGATGATGCTGGTGCTGATCTTCGCCATCAACCTCCGCTGGTTCAACGCCGGAGGGTTCGCCGGTTGGGACAAAGGGTTCTGGACCGGGCTGCATTCCCTGACCCTGCCCGCCATCGCTTTGGCGCTGCCGCAAGCGGCCATTCTGGCGCGGGTGATGCGGTCGTCGCTGCTCGACATACTTGGTGAGGATTTCATGCGCACAGCCCGTGCTAAGGGGCTTTCCCGCCGTCAGGCGCTGTGGAGACACGGGGTGCGCAACGCGCTGATTCCGGTGCTGACGATCATCGGGCTGCAGTTTTCCTTCCTTCTGGCCGGGTCGATCATCATCGAGCAGGTCTTCTACCTGCCCGGCCTCGGGCGGTTGGTGTTTCAGGCAATCTCGGCCCGCGATCTGATTGTGGTGGAATCCGTGGTGATGCTGTTGGTCTTCGCCGTCATCGCCGTAAACTTTCTGGTCGATCTGGCCTATGCCGCCGTTGATCCACGGCTGAGGAGCCGGACATGAGCCGAAGCCTGATCCTCGGCGCAGTGCTGTCGTCTCTGGTTCTGCTGGCGGCGCTGATCTCGTTTGTCTGGACGCCCTATGACCACGCCGCTCTGGACATTCCCGCGAAACTGCAGCCACCCAATGCGCAGCATTGGTTCGGCACCGATCACTTCGGGCGCGACATGTTCTCGATGATCATGGTCGGCGCGCGTACGTCCATTGCAGTGGCGCTGGTGGCGGTCGGGATCGGTATGGCGCTGGGCGTGCCCCTGGGCCTGACGGCGGCAGCGCGCAAGGGGTCTTGGCTGGATGAGGTCATCATGCGCGGCAATGATCTGGTCTTTGCCTTCCCCTCTCTGGTCATCGCCATCCTGATCACCGCCGTCTTCGGCGCGGGTGCGATCAACGCGATCATCGCCATCGGCATTTTCAACATCCCCGTCTTCGCCCGTATCACCCGCGGCGCGGCCCTGTCCCTGTGGGAGCGAGAGTTCATCCTCGCCGCCCGCGTTTCCGGTAAAGGCGCGGCTCGGATTTCGGCGGAACATATCCTGCCCAATGTCGCCAACCTGCTGATCGTTCAGGGGACCATCCAGTTTTCGCTGGGCATTCTGGCCGAGGCGGGGCTGAGCTACGTCGGTCTCGGCGCGCAACCACCCACGCCAAGCTGGGGCCGAATGCTGGCTGATGCGCAGACAATGGTCAGTTTTGCCCCGCATTTGGCTCTGATTCCGGGTTTGGCAATCATTGTGACGGTGCTGGGTCTGAACCTACTGGGCGACGGTCTGCGCGACTGGCTCGATCCACGTATCAGGGTGGCGCGGGCATGAACCTGTTGCGGATCGAAAACCTGTCTCTGGCCATCCACGGGGCCGAGATCCTGAAACAAGTCAGCCTGTCCATCGCGCCCGGCCAGATCGTGGCGGTCACGGGAGAGAGCGGCTCGGGCAAGTCCATGACTGCGTTGGCCGTCATGCAACTGATGCCAAACGGAACGCGCACCGACGGGTCGATACATCTGGACGGGCAGGAGGTTCTAAACCTACCCGAGACCGAAATGTGCGCCCTGCGCGGTGCGTCGATTGGAATGGTGTTTCAGGAGCCGATGACCGCCCTGAACCCGGTCAAAACCATCGGTGATCAGGTGATGGAGACCATCCTGATCCACAAAGCGATGCCCCGCGCGCAAGCTGAGGCCCGCGTGCAAGAGGTTCTCAGCCGTGTTGGCCTGCCTCCTAACCGTTTCCCTCTGTCCCGATACCCGCATGAGCTGTCGGGCGGTCAGCGTCAGCGTGTGGTCATAGCGATGGCGATCGCACTCAGGCCCAGGTTGCTGATTGCGGATGAACCGACAACAGCGCTGGATGTAACCACTCAGGCCCAGATTCTGGACCTTCTGAAGGGGCTGGTGCGAGAATATGACATGGGGCTGCTGATGATCACTCATGATCTGGCTGTCGTGGCCGATATGGCGGATCAGATCGTGGTCATGCGTCGGGGCGAAGTGGTCGAGAGCGGGGCAACCGATCATCTGCTCAAGAACATGCAGCACCCCTATACACGGATGCTGTTTGACGCCTCGAACCATCAAGTTGCTCTGCCCGAGATGCAGGAGCAAACGCCCTTGCTTGAGGTCACCGACGTGGTCCGTGACTATCGCCTGCCGCGCACGGGGCTGTTCACAAAGCCCGCCCACATGCGGGCGGTGGACACGGTCAGCTTTACCCTCAACCGTGGGGAGCGTCTGGGTCTGGTCGGAGAGTCAGGGTGCGGAAAATCGACCCTAACTCGGGCTATTCTTGGCCTTGAGGAGGTCCAATCCGGCGAAATCCGGCTGGATGGCGCGCCCGTTTTCTCGGGCCACAAGCCAAATCTCGACGTCCGCCGCAAGATGCAGGTCGTGTTCCAAGACCCCTATGGCAGCTTCAACCCGCGCCACCGCGTCGCGCGGTTGATCACGGAACCGTTTCACTTGCTGGAAACACCTCCGACCGGGTCCGAGCGTCAGGACAGGATCGCCGAAATGCTGCGCGCTGTCGGCCTCAGCACCGATGATGCCGGGAAATACATCCACGAATTCTCGGGCGGGCAGCGGCAACGTATCGCCATTGCCCGCGCATTGATCATCCGCCCAGAACTGATCTTGTTTGATGAGGCGGTCTCGGCCCTTGATGTGTCGGTCCGGGCGCAGATCCTCGATCTACTGGCCGAGCTTTGTGCGGCCTACGATCTGACCTACCTGTTCATTAGCCACGATCTGAGCGTCGTGCGTACGATCACGGATCGGGTGATGGTGATGCAGGCTGGGAAAATCGTCGAACAGGGCGAGACCGAGGATGTCTTTGCCAATCCCCGCCATCCTTATACCCGCGAGCTGATCTCTGCCGCGCCCCAGTTGCCCGAGATCGGGCGCAAAATCGCATGATATTCTCTATGTTAGAGCCTATGTACAGGAGTTCCCGATGACCCATCCGATTTGGTTCGACCCCAGCCAATGCCTGATCGGCGGGGAATGGCAAAGACCGGAAGCAGGGGAATACTTGCCGCTTGTGAACCCTTCGGACGGGTCGGAACTCTGCCAGATTGCCCGAGGTCAGCAGGCCGATATCGATGCGGCTGTTGTTGCGGCGCGATCTGCGTTGGATGGAGACTGGGGCCGGATGCCCGCATTCGAGAGGGGGCGCATCCTGAGCAGACTGGGGCAATTGGTTCTGGACCGGGTGGACGACCTCGCCCGGCTTGAGGCCATGGATGTCGGCAAACCGCTGACCCAGGCCCGCGCCGATGCCATCGCTTTGGCGCGGTATTGCGAATTCTACGGAGGTGCGGCGGATAAGGTGATGGGTGAGACCATTCCCTATCTCGACGGCTATACCGTCTACACCCTGCGCGAGCCGCATGGGGTCACGGGGCATATCGTGCCGTGGAACTACCCGATGCAGATTATTGGACGCTCGGTCGGGGCGGCGCTGGCCATGGGCAATGCCTGCGTCTTGAAGCCCGCCGAAGAGGCCTGCCTGACCGCGCTCGCCTTCGCCCATCTGGCGGTTGAGGCCGGACTGCCGGCCGGGGCGCTGAACGTCGTTCCCGGTCTGGGGGCTGAGGCTGGCGCGGCGCTGTCCGGGCACGCGGGCGTTGACCATATCTCGTTCACCGGGTCGGTTGCGACGGGGGCCTTGGTGCAGCAAGCGGCTGGGAAAAATGTGGTTCCGGTGACGCTGGAACTGGGCGGGAAGTCTCCGCAATTGGTGTTCGACGACGCCGATCTGGAGGCGGCCCTTCCGTTTCTGGTCAATGCGGGCGTTCAGAACGCGGGACAAACCTGCTCGGCCTCGTCGCGCATTCTGGTGCAGCGCGGTTTGTATGAACAGGTCAAGGAGCGGATGGCTGAGGCCTACGCGCAACTGACCGTCGGGCCCGCGTTGGACGACCTGCGCGTTGGGCCGCTGATCTCGGACCGGCAGAAGGCAATTGTTTCAGAGTTCTTGTCCAAAGGCGCGGATTTGACGATTGCCGGGCAGGGCCAGATCGTTCCGAAGGCACCAGACGCGGGGGCCTACGTACGCCCAACCTTGTTCGCCGACGTGCCCGCAGATCACGCTCTGGCCCGGGAGGAGATCTTTGGCCCAGTGCAGGTCTTGATCCCGTTTGAGACCGAAAAACAGGCTCTAACCATAGCCAATAACACCGACTATGGATTGGTCGCCAGTATCTGGACGCGTGACGGGGCGCGGCAGATGCGATTGGCCAGGCGCCTGCGTTCGGGGCAGGTGTTCATCAACAATTTCGGCGCGGGCGGCGGCGTAGAGCTTCCATTCGGAGGGGTCGGGAAATCCGGCCACGGTCGCGAAAAAGGGTTCGAGGCGCTCTATGGTTTTTCACAACTCAAGACGGTGGCCGCCCTACACGGCTAGAGCGTTTGCGTTTAATTTGAATCGAAATGCGCTGCCTCTCCCTGCGGTCGAACGCGCATTTCGATGGTTTTTTTTAGGATAAAACGCAAAGCGATCTAAACGATCACCTCGATCGGCTTCTGCGCGCCAACGCCGAACACGCGCTTGTAGCGCTCGATTTCCTCGGTAGGTCCCATGGCCTTTTCCGGGTTGTCCGACAGTTTGACCGTCGGGCGCCCGTTGGCCGAGACCGCCTTGCAAACCAGCGAGAACGGCGCCAGCGCGTCATCCGGCACCAGGCCGCGAAAGTCGTTGGTCAGCAAAGTGCCCCAGCCGAAGGAGATATTGGTGCGCCCTGCGAACTGACTGTGCAGTTCTTTGATCTTGTCGACGTCCAGCCCGTCCGAGAAGATGATCCGCTTCTGCTTAGGGTCCTCGCCTCGCGACGTCCACCAGTCGATCGCGACCTCGGCACCGGCGGCGGGATCGCCGCTGTCGATGCGAATGCCCGTCCATCCGGCCAGCCAGTCCGGGGCGTGATCCAGAAACCCTTTGGTGCCATAGGTGTCGGGCAGGATGATGCGCAGATTGCCCTCATGTTCGTCATGCCAGTCGCTGAGGACGTCGTAGGGGGCCTGCGCTAGCGCCTCATCTGAGTCTGCGAGCGCGGAATAGACCATGGGCAGCTCATGCGCGTTGGTGCCGATGGCCTCAACCTCGCGCCGCATGGCGATCAGACAGTTTGAGGTGCCGGTGAACGACTCGCCCAGCCCCTCGATCATGGCTTGCACGCACCAATCCTGCCAAAGGAAGGAATGCCGCCTACGGGTGCCGAAATCCGCGATCCCCAGCCCGTCTATGGAACCCAGCTGTTCGATCTTTTCCCACACACGCGTCATCGCACGGGCATAGAGCACCTGAAGCTCGAACCGGCGCATCTCGTTCAACACCGCGCGCGAGCGTAGCTCCATCAGCACCGCGAGCGCCGGGATTTCCCACAGCATGACCTCATGCCATTTGCCCTCAAATGTCAGTTCGTATTGGTCGCCTTTGCGCTCCAGATGGTAGGGCGGCAGGCGCATATTCTCGAACCATTCCATGAAGTCCGAGCGGAACATCTGCCGTTTGCCGTAGAACATATTGCCCCGCAGCCACGTGCTTTCCCCCCGGCTGAGGCTGAGCGAACGGATGTGATCCAGCTGTTCTCGCAGCTCACCTTCGTCGATCAGACGGGCCAGCGGCACGTGATTCGAGCGGTTGATCAGGGAAAACGCGACATCTGTTTGGGGCTTGTTGCGAAACACTGACTGGCACATCAGCAGTTTGTAGAAATCCGTGTCGATCAAAGACCGCACAATCGGGTCGATCTTCCATTTGTGATTGTAGACACGGGTCGCGATGTCGACCATGGGGAACTCCTGCAATTTCCGTTGTTAGATCAATCAGCACGGCGAATGGCAAGAGTCGCTGATTCGGTGACAATGCCCGTTTGACGTCACAATGCGGGCTTATTGTCCGGTGTTTTCACCGATTAGTGATGGGGTGGGATGGAAAGACAAGATTGATGGTTGTTAATGAGTCTGTTGTACGATTTTGATATCGTTGAAAGACCGGCGGAAGGGGATGTTCCGGCTCAGGTCTGTGCGCGGTTCAGGGATGTGAAGACCTCTGACGCTTTGCGGGGGGCATCGCCCGGGATTCGCATGATGTTTCAGGATGCGGGGTTCGATCTCGACTCGCACGTCAGTGGCATCGTGCCGGACAAGTTTCCAACCGAAGATCTACCCGACCGTACCCGGATACTGCGTACCCTGTTCGACAACATCAAAACCCGCGGTGTGCGGGGGGAATATTGTGGTGAGTTCGATCTACGGCACTTCCTCGGCCATATTCGCCGGGCCGAGGCGGTTGATGGGCTTGTCCGGATTATTCCTGTTCAGCACCCTCCGACCCCACAGCCTGACAGGCCCAAACGCAGGACCGCAAAGGGGCGAATTGGCGTTGGTCTTGGAGTGGCGGTGATTCTGTTCGCAGTGCTTAAGTATTTCGCAGAGGCGGGTGCCACACCTTAGTCGGCCAGAGTAACCCCGGCGGCCTGCATGGCCTGTTGCGCCGCAGCCAGTGAACCCTCCATGTCAATCGCACGGCAGGCGCTTTGCACAACGGTGACGTCAAAGCCCAGCTTCGCGGCATCAACGGCTGAATAGTGAACACAGAAATCGGTCGCGAGCCCCACGAGGGTCAGTTTCGAAATGCCGCGCGTGTCCAGGTACCCTTTCAATCCGGTCGGCGTCGCCCGATCATTCTCGAAAAACGCCGAATAACTGTCGATGGCGCTGCGGAACCCTTTGCGGATGATCAGGTCCCCATCCGTGCGCAAGTCCGGGTGAAAACCCGCGCCATCAGTGCCCTGCACGCAATGGTCGGGCCACAGAACCTGCGGGCCATAGGGCATCTCGGTCATTTCAAAGGGGGCCTTGTCCGGATGCGAACTGGCGAATGAGGAATGCCCCGCTGGGTGCCAGTCCTGCGTCAGGATGACGGCATCAAACCTGCCCATCATGGCGTTGATCGGGGCGACGATCTGATCCCCGCCGGCTACGGCCAGCGCTCCGCCGGGGCAGAAATCGTTCTGGACGTCGATGACAAGCAGGGCATGGGTCATGGCAATCTCTCCTTTGGTCTATCGGTACGGCGCGGTGCAGGACGCGTCAATCCGATCCCTTGCGACTCTGCGCTGTCAGGTTTAGACCGCGCGCATGTACACGATCGCTGCCCTCTACCACTTCACCCGTTTCGCTGATCACGCCGCCCTGCGCGCGCCGTTGCTGGACCTGTGCCGTGCGCAATCGGTCAAGGGCACCCTGTTGCTGGCGCAAGAGGGGATCAACGGCACGATTGCTGGCCCGCGCTCCGGGATCGACGCCGTTCTGGCGCATATCAAGGCCCTGCCGGGCTGTTCTGATCTAGAGTGGAAAGAGGCCACCGCCGACCATCCGCCCTTTGGCAAGATGAAAGTGCGTCTGAAGAAAGAGATCGTGACCATGGGTCAGCCGGATGTCGATCCACGCGCCCGCGTTGGCAACTATGTCGAACCCGAGGAATGGAATGATCTGATCCGCTCGGACGATGTGGTCGTGATCGACACGCGCAACGACTATGAAGTGGCGATTGGCACGTTTGAGGGCGCAATAGACCCTGAAACCGCCAGCTTCCGCGAATTTCCCGATTGGTGGGAGCAGAACAAGGAGCGGTTCCACAACAAACGTGTCGCGATGTTCTGCACCGGTGGTATCCGCTGCGAGAAATCCACCAATTTCCTGCTGGGGCAGGGGGTCGAGGATGTCTATCACCTCAAAGGTGGCATCCTGCGCTATCTCGAAGAAATGCCCGCCGAGGACAGCACCTGGCAGGGCGAGTGTTTCGTCTTCGACAATCGCGTGTCGGTTGGTCACGGTCTGGTCGAGGGGCCGCATAACCTGTGCCACGGATGCCGCCGCCCGATCCTGCCCGAAGATGTGAAGCGCCTGGAATATGAACATGGCGTGTCCTGCCATCTCTGCGTGGATGAGACGTCGGAGGCCGACAAGATGCGGTTCCGCGAACGTCAGAAACAGATCCTTCTAGCCCGCGCGCGCGGCGATGAGCATCTTGGCAGCGTCTGAATTCCGCTTGCAGGTCGGAGGGGAATCCCGATGATTATCGCCGGATTGCTGTGATGGAGATTCAATGACCCGCAAACCGACAACTTTGGCGGAATGGAAATCGACCTTTCTGGCCGCTGCCGGGTTGGTGCTGGCCAGTTTTCTGGCATGGTTCGGCCTGTCGCGGTTGAGTGAGACCACCGCTGGGGACACGATCGGGACGATTGCATCGGTCGCGTTGCTGATTTGGCTGGTGTCGCAGTCGTGGTACTACATGACCCAGGTGAAGTCGCCGCGCAGGTTGTTGTTCCTGATGGGTGTTTCTTTCATTCAGGTCGTGCCGTTCCTGTTTGCGGCCGTTTACGGTGCCTTTGGCTACAACGACAATTGCGTTCTCGGGGCGGAAGGCCCTGCCGATATCCTGTATTTCTCATATGTCACCTTCACCACGGTTGGGTATGGCGACATGAGCCCCACAGGCCTGTGCCGCGGCTTGGCCGTGTCCGAGGCTGTCACAGGCTATATCCTCTTGGGCATGTTTGTTGCGGCAGCCGTGTCGCTTTATTCGCGAAACCACGCGCACTAGGCTCTATTTGTTCTGGTCAATCCAACGCGACATCAGCTGCTTGTCTCGAAAGCACTCGGACGGAATGGGGCGACGTTTGCTGCGGGATATGCGTTCAGCAAAGGCGACCTGTTTGCCGGTCGGGTAGTTGGCAAAGGGCGATGGATCCTCGGGCTTGTGAGCCGAGATCCAAGCAGACATGGACTTGCGGTCCCGCTGCGCCTCAACCGGGATTTCCAGTGCGGTCTGCTCAGCGATGGCGCGGGCATAGCGCATCTGCCGATCCGTGACGGGCAGCAGGTGATAGTCGTTCGAAGGGCCGTTTAGGGCCTGATTTCGGGCGTGGTAAGACATCGGATTGTTCCTCTGACTATGTGGAACATAAGTAGAACATTAACTCTTTTTTTCAAGGGCACGGCGATTCACATCAGCGGGAGTTTGCCGTGATTCAGTTTTATTGACTGGCCAATCAACAAAAGATACACGCTTTGGAAATTGCTTCGGAAAAGGAACCCGGCATGAAATTTCAGCCCAAGGCGAGCCATTTCATCAATGGCGCATATGTCGAAGACACCAACGGCGCGCCGATTGATGTGATCTATCCTGCAACGGGTGAGGTCATTGCCCGGCTGCATTCAGCCACGCCCGAAATCGTTGATCAGGCTCTGAACAGTGCGAAAGCAGCGCAAGCCGAGTGGGCTGCGATGTCGGGCACCGAAAGGGGCCGCGTGCTGCGCCGCGCCGCAGATATCATGCGCGACCGCAATCGCGACCTCTCGGTGCTGGAAACACATGACACCGGCAAACCCCTGCAAGAGACGCTGGTGGCCGACGCGACCTCGGGCGCGGATGCGCTGGAGTATTTCGGAGGTCTGGCCGCATCCCTGACAGGAGAACACATCCCTCTGGGCGGTGGAGACTTTGTTTACACTATCCGCGAGGCGCTGGGCGTATGCGTTGGGATCGGCGCATGGAACTACCCGACCCAGATTGCCTGCTGGAAGGGTGCGCCGGCGTTGGCCTGCGGCAATACGATGGTGTTCAAGCCGTCCGAGACGACCCCTCTGTCCGCGCTGAAAGTGGCCGAGATTCTCATTGAGGCAGGCGCACCCAAAGGCATTTACAACGTGATTCAGGGCTATGGCGATGTGGGCGCATCGCTGGTGACTGATGCGCGCGTTGCCAAAGTATCGCTGACCGGCTCGGTGCCGACCGGCCGCAAGGTCTATGCCGCGGCCGCCGATGGCATGAAACACGTGACCATGGAGCTGGGCGGCAAATCCCCCATGATCGTGTTCAATGACGCAGATATCGAGAACGCGGTCTCGGGCGCAATTCTGGGCAATTTCTATTCCTCGGGTCAGGTCTGTTCGAACGGCACCCGCGTGTTCGTTCAGAAAGGGATCAAAGAGGCGTTTCTGACCCGCCTGTCCGAACGTCTGGCGACCGCCAAGATTGGCGATCCGCTGGATGAAGAGGTCAACTTTGGCCCCATGGTCAGCGAAAATCAGATGAACATCGCGCTGGACTACGTGGAAAAGGGCAAGGCCGAAGGCGCGCGTCTCGTTTATGGCGGCGCGCGCATTGAGGGCGAAGGGTTCTACATGCAACCCACCGTATTCGCGGACGTGACCGACGGCATGACCATCGCCCGCGAAGAGATCTTTGGCCCGGTCATGTCCGTTCTGGACTTCGACACCGAACAAGAAGTCATGGCCCGCGCCAATGACACCGAATTCGGCCTCGCGGCCGGGGTGTTCACCAACGACCTGACCCGCGCCCATCGCATCGTCGCCGGGTTCGAGGCCGGGACTTGCTACATCAACACCTACAACCTCGCCCCGGTTGAGGCGCCGTTCGGCGGCTCCAAGATGTCGGGTGTCGGTCGCGAGAACTCAAAGCTCGCTATCAACCATTTCAGCGAGATGAAAACCGTCTACGTCTCGATGAACGACGTCGAGGCGCCTTACTAGTCAACCATCTTGTTGGCGCTCTGCCCGCCGTTTAGAACGAGGGGCGGAGCGTCGTTCCATTGTGAGTGGTACACGGTCGAACGAACACACGAAGCCTCACTATAGATTTTATTGAGGTCTTTGTTCAGCACCGCGCGAAATTAAACACGCTAGCAGAATGGATATGAGCTTTTTGAATCAAGCCTTGGATGGTTGGTATTATTGGTTGGGATCTGCTCCTTCATCGAAAGCGATCTCTGGATCGAGGAGAAGAGCGAACATTCCCGCAATATTGGTTCGGAGCTCCTCGCTGTCGGTCAGTAGGCTATTGGCATCGGCCAGTGGCGTCTCAAGAAGACGACGAGGCGGTAAGGCAAGCTTATCCGAGATCTCGGACAGGTCTGCAAATCGCCCTTCGGGTTCAATATTTTCTGGCAATCCGGCCAACCAGAAATACCGATTTGCAACCTCGGATTCGCCAAGGTCTCGGTAGAGTTTAGCCGTCGCAGCCAGATTGCCGGTCGCCGCCAGTGCCTGAGCGCGCAGGGTATCGGCAGCCTTTGATGTATCATCGGACAGTTCCAGCATCGCTTTGTGCGGTTTTTCCTCCAACAGCGCCGCGCGCGCACGCAATCGGGCGCGTTGGGATCGGTCCGTCGTGTCGTGTGTCCGATTTGCAAAGGCAGAACTTTGAGCCGCAAACCCCAAAGTTCCCAAGCGGTCAGAAACAGCAATAGCGGCTTGCGTGGTCAACGCCATCGAGTCGCTATCGGACATGGACAGCACCTGTCTAAGGAAGGTCACATCGTTTGACCGTTCTTCCAGCAGATGTATATGGTGGTTTAGAACATCCGCGCGATCAACACCCTCAGGCAGGGCTTGGATCAGATCATAGGCCGTATGGAACTCGTTGTTCAAACTCAGCGCAACGATATGCGCGTGTTGCATCATGGGGCCGGTCTCGGATCCACGAAACTCCAGCGCGTAGGCTGCAGCAAGGGCAACGTCCTGAGGGGATATGGCCCCCCGTTCTGCCCAGCGTTTTTCGACCAATCGCGCCAAGGCCAGAGGGGCGTCAGTTGCGGTTTCCGGCGTAGAAATGACCTCTTCCAAGATGGCGTCGGCCATCTCAGCGTCACCTTCGGCCTGAGCGATCTGAGCTTTGGCAACGCTGGGCTGTTCCTCCGTTTCAACGCGATCAACGGAACGCATCACCCGCCGCGCCGCCTCCAACTGATCGGCTTCGACCAGAATCGATGACAGTCTTGGGCCCAAACTGCGGCGCAAATGTTTTGGAAGGCTGGAGAAAGACTGCTCTATCGCGTCCAGATCGGCATCTGGCCTCAACGACTGCTCGCTGAGCAGTGACCAGAAAGCCGCATCGCTACTGCAACGCTGAAGACCCCGAAAAGGGTTTTCTTCTGAAGACTCACGGTGATCCACAAACCCGGCTATGGCTTGAACCCAGCTTTTCTCTTCGGAGTGGTCTTTAACCAGAGCAAGCGCGGAGACAGCTTCGGCACCGAAACCGAAATACGCGTAGAGTTTTGCCAGCTTGAAGGCCTGGTCGGCGTCGACGCGATCGAATTCCTGAAACAGGCCAGAACGCAGGTCAGCGATCTGTTCGTCAAACGGGCGAGCGTCGGTCCATGTGTCGAACCCCAACCGAGCGCTGCTGATACAGGCAGGACGTTTTTCTATTTGGGGGATATCGGGGCCAAAAAGACCTTCCAACTCGTCCACAATCGTTGAGACGTTCAAATTCGCTGCAAAATTCGGCAGCATGTCCGTGTCGTTCGGAGGTGTGGACGTGCGAGGTCCAATAGCAGCTAGGTCCAAGTCGAGAACCTCTCGGTCCGCACCTTGCAGCAGCCTGGCTGAGAGTTGATCTTTGAATCCCTGTTGGTTCAGCGTCAAAAGCGGCAAAGCCAAGGGTTCAGGCGGGTCTTCTACTTCCAACGGCGGCAGGGACGGTGGCAGAGGGATGTTGGCCGTCAAAGGCGGAGGCAAAGTACCCTGCGAAATGTCCACAACGATCATCGACTGTTGAAACAGAAAGGCCGTGGCCACGCAGTCGCAGCCAAATTCCAAATCAAGTGCGGCACCCGGTTCCGATTGAGACAGGGCGGAGAGGCGGTTGGATGTCAGCCTTCCAAACACGCCTTCTGTCTGAAAGAGGACGTCGTCGATTGAAACGGTCAGCCTCGCCCCGTTTTTTCGGCGCGCAAGAACCCACCTGGTGCCCGGCGGAACCTTTACGACGAGGCGGGTATGGCTGTCATGTTCTCCTGACCGGACAACCAGCGTTTCAGCAGTGGCCGAGGTTGCCACTGCGATCAGGATCGATGTGAAGAGAGCTATGCCTTTCATGCCGCCGCCTGTTTGAGTTCCTTGAGAGCATCCTCAAGTTCCGAGAAACCAGGCCGGTTGTGGGTTGGTGTGTTCTGGCGGCCGACCTCGATACACATTGCGGCATTGTGGTTGTGCAGGTTGGCGACCAAAACCTCTTTGATCAGCTGGTAGAAGTGATTGTCTTCTTCCACGACGGTTTTCAGCTTGCCCGCAAAGGGCCCCACCAGACCATAGGCCAGAAACACCCCTAGAAATGTCCCGACCAGAGCTCCCCCGATCAGCTTGCCCAGAACCTCGGGCGGCTGGTCAATTGATCCCATCGTTTTGATCACGCCGAGAACGGCAGCGACAATACCGAGGGCGGGCAAGCCGTCGGCGACGGTTTGCAGTGCATGGCTGGAATGCATGGCGTGATGAAAATTGGCCTCCATCCGCTTTTCCAGAACTTCTTCGACCTGATGGGGGTCATCATAGTTCATCGCGGCCGAGCGCATCGTGTCGCAGATAAGGTCCACAGCTTCCTTGTCGGATTGGATTTTCGGGTAGGCGGAAAACAGGCTCGAGTTTTCGGGGTCTTCTATGTGCTGTTCAACCTCGACCGGGTTTGCGCGTGCGATGCGGATCAAAGAGAATAGAAGGCACAGAAGGTCACGGTAGTCTTCGGGTTTCCATTTTGCCCCCTTGAAGACTTTACCCATGTCTTTGATCGTGTGTTTGATCCCACCCATATCGTTGCTGATCAGAAAGGCACCAACAGCGGCACCGCCGATCATCATCATCTCAAACGGCAGGGATTTCATGATAATCGTCATCTTGCCGCCCGCAGCCAGATAGCCACCGAACACCATTACAAAGATGACGACAATTCCAACAATTCCAATCATTTGCGATCTCCGACAAGTGTCCAAATAGCTTTGAAAAGCATGCGATTATTCCTGTGGCGCATTGGCATTTCGACCTGCCATGACGACACTGATCGTATAGGCGGCTTCAGGGCTTAGACCGGCCAGCACGCCCGCTGCGGCATCGGCGGGCATGCGGGACAGGAAACCGGCCGCAAAGCTGGGATCCATCGTCTCAAACAGGGCGGCGGCATCTTTGGGTTTCATGTTTTGGTAGACGTCCGTCAGCCGGGTCAGATCCGTTTCAGCGGCCTTGTTCGCCAGCGCCAGCGTTTCCCGCAGGTCTTCCTCGGCTTGCTGTAGTGCAGCCAAGCGCGTTTCGATGGCCGTACGGGCAATCTCAACCGCCTTTGCCTGTTCTTCCAAGGCTTCTTCCCGCTGTTTCAGGCGTTTTTCACGGCGCAGAAGTTCGGTCAGAAGCACCTGCAGATCCGGAGCGGGTTTTGACATTGGCGGCTCTTCAGCCTTTGTTGGCTCAACTGTCTTGGCCAATGCAGGCCCGGCTTCCAGCCCAAGGCGAATCGCGGCGGAACCGATCATCAGCAGAGCAATCACCGCCAACACGCCGCCGCGGGGTCGCGCCCTGCCTTTCTGCGTGCCAGAGCGTTTCATTCCGCGGCCTCCACACCCTGCCGATTGTGCCGGAAGAACATCAAACCTTCAGGTGCCTTGTTTGGTTGGTCGGCCTTGCTCTCGTCGGCGGGTGTGTCGACCACATCCGATTCCTGAGTGTCAGAGGTCTCCTCAGGCTCGGCCTTGCCCTCAGCCACTTCATTCGGCTCTGACGATACGTCCGGCGAGGGCGGTTCAGGCGCGGCCTTTTCTTCTGGGATGACGTCATGCATTGAGGCCATCATCAGTTCGAGCCGCTGCGCAACCGATTGCGCGCGCTCTGTCAGCTCTTTCAGTTCATGCCCGGATTGGTCCGAGGCAGCCCGCGCGCTATCCAGCGACTTTTTCAACTCTTCCGCCTGGGTGGACAGCACAGCAACAGCCCCACCCACGCCTTGTTCCAGATCCGTGAACCGTTTCAGGCGGCGTGACAGAACAAAGCAATACAGACCGGCGCCCAGCGCGCCTGCGACCAGCAAAATATCTGCAATAAGCTCCAATTTCGCCTCCTAATTCAAAACAAATTCCATCACCAGAACGTCGCGCACACGACCCTCTCCGACGACGATTTCAATGCGCCGCAGCAGATGCCCCCGGATACGGACAAGCGCTAAGGAGTCTTCAAGATCCGAAACCTCCAGCGCGCGAAGATATCCGTTCAGCACATCCATGATTCGCGGCTGCATTTTTTCCACATCACTGATGTAGGCCGAGTTAACTTCGAGCTGCGCGTGGAATTTCAGATGTCGCGACTCACCCGCATTCACCGACAGAATCACGGGCGGAAGATCGACGAATCCCACATCCGGCAGGGCTTTGGCCGGCTTGTCCTTGTCTGCGTCCAGAGATTCCGCCTTTTCGGGTTTTGCCCCAAAGGGCAACAGTCCGGACGTAGTCGCATAGTAGCCTCCGCCCGCCCCGACGAGCGCCAGAATCACCCCGACGATCAGACCCATTTTCCCTGATTTCTTAGGGGCTTCTGCCTCTTCTGCTGTAGCGTCAGTCATGACGTCCTCATTCATTCGATCTGAAGCTTTCATAACCCGGCAGGGACTAACCGATTGTTAAGGGCAATCGTTCAAACAAGGGATGCGCCGGGCAGAATGTCGGCGAGTCGGAGGTGACCGTGCAGCAGATCGGAACTGTCTGGGCAAGTTTGGACAGGCGAAAGCAAATCATAGTTGTCGGCGCTGTTGCGCTGGTGTTTCTGGGGGTTCTCGGGATGTCCCGTCTTGTGACGGCACCCTCTATGACTCTTCTTTATGCAGGGCTGGAAAGCGGGGCTGCGGGCGATATCGTGCGTGCGCTCGATCAGCGCGGCGTCACGTATGAGATCAGGGGCGGCTCGATTTACGTGCCCGGCTCGCAGCGGGATGAGCTGCGCATGACCCTGGCCAGCGAAGGCCTGCCTGCTAATGGCAATCGCGGCTACGAGCTGCTCGATTCGCTGAGCGGGTTTGGCACAACATCGCAGATGTTCGATGCCGCCTATTGGCGCGCAAAAGAAGGTGAGCTGGCGCGCACCATCGTCGGAAGTCCTCATGTCAGTCAGGCGCGGGTGCATATCGCGAATGGCTCGGCCAACCCGTTTCAGCGTAGCGTTGCGCCCACGGCTTCGGTGTATCTGGTTCCATCGGGCGCGCAGATAACTGGCGATCAGGCCAAGGCGATTCGCTTTCTGGTCGCCTCGGCGGTCAGCGGGCTAGCGCCGGAAAACGTAACGGTTGTGGATTCGAACGGCGCCGTGATTGGCGGTCAGGACACGGCGGTTGCAGCTGACACAGCGGATGACAAATCCCGTCAGTTACGCGAACGCGTGTTGCGCCTTGTCGAGGCGCGCGTGGGTACTGGCAACGCGGTGGTTGAGGTCAGTGTGGACACGGTAACCAAAACCGAATCCATCCGCGAACGCCGCTTTGACCCCAAAGGCCGGGTCGCGATCAGCACGGATGTCGAGGAACGCTCGGACAGTGCGCGCAATCAGTCCGGCGATGTGACGGTCGCCTCCAACCTGCCGGATGGTGACGGTGCAGGCGGGGACGAATCGAATTCAAACGCGACGCAGACCCGCGAGCGCGTGAACTATGAGGTCTCGGAAACGGAGCTTGAGGTTCACAACGCACCCGGAGCCATCAAGCGCTTGACCGTTGCCGTGCTGGTCAATGGTATCCGGTCCGTAGATGAAGCGGGGGCGGAGAGCTTTGAACCCTTGCCTCAGACCGAGCTTGACGCGCTTGAGGAGCTTGTGGCCTCAGCCGTTGGCTTCGATGCAGCTCGGGGCGATGTGATCACGTTGAAATCGCTTGATCTACCGGTGGTAGAGCCGCAGGGAACGCTGGTTTCATCCTCCCTGTGGCAGAATATTCATCTGGACGCGATGTCTCTGATCCAGATGGCGGTGCTTGCACTTGTTTCGCTGGTTCTGGCCTTGTTCGTCATTCGCCCGATCCTGATGAAACCGGCTGCCGCCCCCGCCTTATTGCCTGCAGGTGGTGGTGACGCACAGGATGCCCAGGTTCTGGTTGGTGAGATCGCGCCAGATGAGTCGGCTGAGTTCACGGCTCTGCCGGGACAGGCTCAGTCGGCCGGCGTACCTGCGCTTGGGTCGGACAGTAGCGCAGATCCCGTGGATCGGTTGCGGGCGATGATCGGTGACAAGCAGGAAGAAACGGTCGAGATTCTGCGCAGTTGGCTTGAAGAAGGCGAGGAGCGGGTCTGATGTCTATTGCTCACCTTCTTGAGGATTTTACCGCGCAGGTCGAAGGCGGCAAGCTGCATCTTCTGGACGAAGACGCGCTGGAGGAACAGCGCCTGGCTGCCTTCGAACAAGGTTACGGGGCCGGATGGGAAGACGCCGTTCAAGCGCAGGAGCAGAACCGGGGACAGGTCTCGGCAGAGCTGGCCAAGGCGTTGGAAGATATGTCCTTTACCTATCACGAAGCGCTGACACGTATGACCCTGTCGCTGGAGCCGATGTTCCAAAGCCTGGTGAACCTGGTACTGCCGGATTGTATCGACCGCAGCTTTGCTCACCGTCTGTCGGAACAGCTGCAAGACATGGCGCGAACTCAGATCGACCAACCCATACAGATACTTGTACCCGAAGGGCGCGCAGCCGAGGTCGAAGATTTGCTGTCCTCGGACATGCCGCCGCCTCCGCGCGTGATCGAAGATTCCTCGCTGCAACCCGGACAAGCGCGGCTGCAGGTCGGTATCTCGCGGTGCGAGGTGGATTGCATGGATCTGCTGTCGTCGGTGCAGCAGGCATTTGACTCCTACGTGTTTGAGGCGAAAGAGGCTTTGACCCATGACTGATACCCAATCCCCAAAAACCAACCCTTTTGATACTGTCCCGATCGAAGTCACAGTGTCCGTCGGCCGCGCCCGTCCGTTGATCCGGGACCTACTGAATATGGGTGAAAACGCGGTGCTGACGTTGGACAAACGGATCGAAGACCCCGTGGACCTCTATGTCGGTGACCAACTGGTTGCCCGTGGCCTTCTGGAGGAGATGGAGGGTGATCAGGCTGGTCAACTGGCCGTACGTCTGACGGAAATCGCGGATTTAAAGAACGGGATCGGCTGATGCGCCTGTGGCTTTGGCTGATTGTGGCGGTGGTGGCAATGCTGCCCTCGCTGGCTGCGGCTCAAGACGTGACCCTGTCGCTTGGGGAGGGCGGGTCCATCTCGGCCCGGACGATCCAGTTGATCTTGCTGATCACCGTTCTCAGCCTTGCGCCCGGGCTGGCGATCATGATCACCTGTTTTCCCTTCCTGATCACGGTTCTCGCGATCCTGCGGCAGGGCATCGGGTTGCAGCAATCTCCGCCAAACATGCTGATCGTCAGCCTTGCGCTGTTCCTGACCTATTTCATCATGGAGCCGGTTTTCACCGAAGCCTGGACCGTTGGTATTGAGCCTTTGATCAATGAAGCGCTTGAGGTTGAAACGGCTCTGGAACGCGCCCTGAACCCGTTCCGAGAGTTCATGGCCGCGCGACTGGATGTTGAGACGTTTCAATCCATGGCTGCTCTGCGTCCTGGAGGCGAGGGGATGCTCCTGTCTCCGGATGCTCCGCTTTCGGTTCTGATGCCGTCATTCATGTTGTCAGAAATCGCTCGGGCGTTTCAGATCGGGTTCCTGATTTTCCTACCTTTTCTGATCATTGACCTGGTTGTGGCTGCCGTTTTGATGTCGATGGGCATGATGATGGTGCCGCCTGCAATCGTCTCGCTGCCGTTCAAGCTGGCGTTTTTCGTGATCGCAGATGGATGGGCTTTGATCGCCAGCGCGTTGGTCCGAAGTTATATGCCTTAGGGGATCAAGGCTGGGCGTTGAACGGACGAAAGCTTGTGTGGAATGAGAGCTTTGGAAAGCGGCGTATCAACTTCGGCGCGTGTGAGGTCACAAGGTAAAATGACCCTCTCGCGGCTGTAGAAACGAAGACGCCTCCGACGCACAGAGCGCGGAGGCGTCTTCGTAAAACAGAAAGGCAGTGTTACCCGGTTTTGTTGAGGTCTTTGATCAGCTGGTTCAGGTTTCCCTTGCGCGCATCCAGCATCGCCCCGATTTCGGTGCGTTCGGTCAGCAGCAAGTTCACGCCCTCAATGAACATGTTGTAAAACTTGTCGCGACCGGATTTGTCAGAAACCAGGAAGGTCACGTCAAAGGGCGACGATCCCTGCAGCTTGACCGAGGTGCGCACTTCATACCCGGCTTTGATTCTGCGCGCGTTTCGCACATCCACCTGGCCGCCAATGAATTCGCGGAACCGGCGTCCGTATTTGCGCGAGATATAGCCTTGGAACGCCTTGGTAAACTGTCTCAGCTGCGCCGGAGAGGCAGAACGGGCATCCGCCCCAAGCGCGTAGCGCGCCATGATGGGAACATCAGCGTATTGTACGAAGATCTTCTCGAAGTCGCGCAGCATGGCTTTTTCGGACTTACCCGAGGCGATCACGCGGTTGATATCCGCGACAACACTGTTGACCAGTTGTTTGGCTCCCGCTTCGGTCAGGGCCAGAGCGGGCAATGGCAGGGCAACAATGGCTGCTCCGGCCACAGTGGTTTTCAGGAAGTGTCTTCGGTTTAAAGCGTTACTCAGCATAAGGGTCCTCGTAGGGGTCGAGAAATGGGTCCCTGACAGGGTCGGTTCCGGTGTCGGCATATGGATCGTTGTAGAGATCCAGGAAGGCGTCCTCGTCGTCGCGTGCCAATTCGAAGCGGCGGTTTTGCAGGTAGATCAATCGGGCCTGCGCATAGCTATCGGCACTCTCGTAGAGAATCGAGTCCACTGTATCAGAAAAACGTCCCCGATCCCCCATCCGACGTACGACCTCGGCATAGACGCCTATATTTTCCGCAGGCCGCACCGGTGTGAAGTTGATCGGGTTGGAGAAAAGATTGAATACAACACCCACAGCGTCTCGGGTGGTTGACGGGCCGTAGAAAGGCAACTCTACATATGCCCCTTCTCCAAAACCCCACACATGCAGAGTTTCGCCGAAATCAGTGTCGACGGGGGGCATGTTCAGTTCAGCCGCAGGGTCAAACAAGCCAAAAGCACCTGCGGTCATGTTGATCACGAACCGCAGTAGCGCGTTGCCCGTTTGTTTGGGGTTACCTTGCAGCAGGTAATCCACCGCCTGCCCAGGCAGCGTGATGTTTTCAGCAAAGGTACTGAAGCTTGTCACGACCGGATCTGGTACAATCCTCACATAGCTTTTCGAGGCGGGACGAAACAAAAAGCGGTCGACGCCAAGGTTGAACTTGTGAATGCCCCTGTTAGCGTTTTCGAAAGGGTCGAAAACCTCACCCCGGGCAGCCTGTTCCGGGGGTTGTGACGCGCAGGCCGACAAGAGGACCATAAGTGACAGAACAACAAGATGTTTGAAGCCAAATTTGCTCAACACGGTCTTAGCTACTCCAATACGGCCCGGCTCGACGCTTGGGCGATCAATCAATACCTGCGTGTCCGACAGACACAAGTTGTTGTCACATAGAGGTTTCAGCGCATGAATGAAACACATAGCGTTAAACCCGGTAAATCAACGAAGGTAAAGTGATACGACTTCAACAGTTCGAAATAGGACAGGATATGCCCACTGGACGCGACGGTCAGAAAAATCGGTTTCCGGCTTTCCCAGCGGCATCATCCCGGTTAGCGTCCGCCCGAGTCGATTTTGGGTGAGGACAATCACATGAGCATCTCGGAAAAACTGCAAAGCCTGGGCGTATCGCTGCCAGACGCACCAGCCCCTGCCGCCAACTATGTGCCTTTCGTGCGCGTGGGCAATATCGTCTATGTCTCGGGTCAGATTTCCAAAGCGGACGACCTGATCACCGGTAAACTGGGCGATGACATGGATGTCGATGCGGGTGCCGCTGCAGCCAAGGTCTGTGCGATCAACTTGCTGGCTCAGGTCAAAGCGGCCTGTGACGGGGATATCGAGAAGCTGGTGCGGGTGATCAAGCTGACCGGTTTTGTGAACTCGACCGCTGATTTCACCGCGCAGCCGCAGGTTATCAACGGTGCGTCCGATTTCCTGGTTGAGGCGCTGGGCGAGGCAGGTCGTCATTCCCGCTCGGCGGTTAGCGCTGCATCGCTGCCGCTGGGTGTTGCTGTCGAAATCGAAGGTATTTTCGAAGTCCAATGACACCTGCTCTGCCGCCCGCGTTTCTTGAGGCCCCGATCTCGCACCGGGCGCTGCATGACAAAACAGATAACCGCCCGGAAAACAGCCGGGCGGCCATTCGCGCCGCGATCGAAGCCGGCTACGGGATCGAGATTGACCTGCAGCGGACCTCGGACAACCGGGCGATGGTGTTTCATGACTACGACATGGCGCGTCTGACCGGGCAGTCTGGACCGATCCAGCAGGTCTCGGCCGCGCAGGCGCAGGCCACGCAGCTGTTGCATGCCGAGGATGGTATTCCCACCCTCGACGAGGTGCTTGAGATGGTCGCGGGCAAAGTCCCTCTGCTGATCGAGTTCAAGGATCAGGATGGCGCCATGGGCACCAATGTCGGCCCGCTCGAGGCGGACGCTGTGCGGGCGCTAGAGGGCTATGACGGTCCCGTGGCCTTGATGTCGTTCAACCCCAACAGCGTGGCCGAGCTGGCCCGTCTGGCCCCGCATCTGCCGCGCGGGATCGTGACTTGTTCCTACAAGCCGAGTGTCGAGCTGCTGCCGCAATCGGTGTGCGATCACCTGCGCGATATCCCCGATTTCGACCGGGTTGGGGCGAGCTTCATCAGCCATGAGGTTCATGATCTGGACCGTCCGCGCGTGGCCGAGTTGAAAGCGCGCGGTGTGCCGATCCTGTGCTGGACGGTAAAGTCGCCTGAACAAGAGGCAGAGGCCCGCGCCGTTGCCGACAATGTGACCTTTGAGGGGTATCTGGCCAAGCATCCGGGTTGAACCTGCCGCACCTCGTCACAGATAAAGACCAGACGCGGAGGGCACATGGATCAGGCGCAGATCGAAATTCAGGTACTTGGATCACTCTCGCAAATCTCTGCGGCCGAGTGGGATGCCTGCGCCTGCCCTGAGGCGGCGGATGGCGGGCGTCCGCTGGATCCCTTTACCACGCACCGGTTTTTGCTGGCCTTGGAAAACAGCGGCTCGGTTGGGCGGGGCACCGGCTGGCAGCCGCAATACCTGACGGCCTATCTGGATGGGATGCTGATCGCGGCGGCCCCGATGTATGCCAAGTCGCACAGTCAGGGAGAATATATCTTCGACCACAGCTGGGCCCATGCGTACGAAAGCGCGGGCGGGCGGTACTATCCCAAACTACAGATTGCGGCCCCTTTCACGCCCGCCACCGGACGGCGCTTTCTGGTGCGTCCGGGATATGAAGGGATTGGGATGTCCGCGCTGGTGCAGGGCGCTGTGCAACTGGCGGCGGACAATCAGGTCTCGTCGCTGCACGCGACCTTCTGCACCGAGGACGAGGCGCTGGCGGGTGAGCAGATGGGCCTGATGCTGCGCAGCTCACAACAGTTTCATTGGCTGAATGACGACTACGCGGAGTTCGGCGGTTTTCTGGCAGCGTTGTCCTCACGCAAGCGCAAGAACATTCGCAAGGAGCGTGCTCAGGCCAATGCATTCGGTGGTGAGATCCGCACCCTGACCGGCGATGACCTGCGGCCCGAGCATTGGGATGCCTTCTGGCGGTTCTATCAGGACACCGGCGCGCGCAAATGGGGCTCACCTTACCTGACGCGCCAGTTCTTTGATATCGCGCAGGAGACGATGACCGGTGATATGGCTTTGGTGCTGGCAGAACGCGATGGGTATCCCATTGCGGGGGCACTGAATTTCATCGGGCGTGAGACGCTCTATGGTCGCTATTGGGGCTGTGTGGAACATCATGCCTGCCTGCACTTCGAGCTGTGCTATTATAGGGCCATCGACTTTGCCATCGCGCATGGCATGCAAAGGGTCGAAGCCGGAGCGCAAGGCGAACACAAGCTTGCACGTGGCTACCTGCCAACACGCACGCACAGCCTTCATTGGATTGCCGATCCGGGATTCGCCGATGCCGTCAAAAAATATCTGGACGCCGAAGGCCGCGCGGTGGGAGAAGAGATTGAGATTCTGACGGATTACGGCCCGTTCAGAAAATCGAACCCGGAGGAACAGCAATGACCGAGCTTTTGTCGACCGAGACCCGTGGCCCCCTTCTTGATCCGCTGTTCAACAATGGCTGGACGATGGTTGAGGGCCGGGATGCGATCACCAAGACGTTCATCTTTGACAATTTCGTCGCGGCCTTTGGATGGATGACTCAAGTGGCGATCTGGGCCGAAAAATGGAACCACCACCCCGAATGGTCCAACGTCTACCGCACGGTCGAAGTGGTGCTGTCCACCCATGACGTCGGCGGGTTGTCTTCGCTGGACGCGAAACTGGCCCGCAAGATGGACGGCCTGGTCTAAAGCGTTTTGCGTTTTACCTGAGGCAAAGCCATCGAAATGCGCGTTCGCCTCTCGTCGCTCGCATGAGCGACTGTCGGCAACACATCGCGACCGCGATGTGTGAGAGACCGAAGGGATAGGCAGCGTATTTCGATTCAAATCAAACGCAAAGCGATCTAGTCGCGATCTTGTCCGGACCCGATACCGCCAGCCAAGGATGCCGTGATCACCATCTGGCGGAACTCATCCGGCGTGACCGTGCCACTACCAACGTCGATATTGCCCGGAATGCGGGTCGTTTGGTTGATCTCAAGACAGCTTGTGTCATAGCAGGTCAACCCACTAGTATTGATCCAAATGCGGATCTGCCCGTTCGGGCCGGTCACAATCGGGGCCCGTGGTACATCACAAGCCGCCGATACTGCCAGCGCACCGATTCACATTCCTCAGTTCCCTTCACCCTCCGGGGTCAGTCCAACTGTCCGTTTCCATTCTTGTCCGCAGAGTCGAAATCGTTGCTCATCTGCGCATCGTATTCCGCCCTTGAGATAAAGTTGTCGCCGTTTCGATCAACGTCCTGAAATTGCTTTATGTCCAGGAAGGGTTTGGCCTCGGACAGGCCGAGCGTGCCGTTCTTGTCTTCGTCCATTGCCTGAAAGGCGTAGTCCGAAAAGGCATTGAATTCGTCCTTGGACAGGAAGCCATCGTTGTTCGAGTCGATGGCCGCCAGCTCTTTTTCATTCAGCTCTGCCACGTCGTCCGCAGCTGCGGCACTGGCCATCACAAGCGCGGCGATACAGATTATTCGTTTCATAGCTGTCCCCCTCAACATGCGAATCTTGCGCCGCTGATGCCACCGGCAGCCGCACCTGCGCCGGTCAGAATGGACTTGCCTGAACCGCCTCCGAACTGATTGCCAATTGCGCCTCCGATCAACGCACCACCCAAGGTGCCGCTCAGGCAGGCGATTTCATGTTGCCGTGCCGCTTGTTGCTGCGGTGTCGGGGCCGGACCGCAAGCCGCCAGAAGGCCGGCGCCGCCCAGAATAAGTGAAAAGACTTTGATATTCATAAAAGCTCCCCAGCTATATGCCTTGGATATTGGCACAACGGGGCGCTGCATCAAGTTAAATTGGGTTTGCGCGGCCCCGGTTTAGCCGGGGCCGAACAGCATCAGATGACTTCGAGCAAGCCTTCACCGGCCGAAATCTCGCAAGCGCCGGGGCTTTCTTCCAGGTTCAGCGCAGTGACCTTGCCGTCTTCGACCAGCATTGCGTAGCGCTGTGAACGTGCCAGCAGCCCGGCAGGTGGGGCGTCGAAATCCATGCCGATGGCCTTTGTGAACTCGGACGCGGCGTCGCCCAGCAGGGTCAGACCGGCCTCGGTTGCGCCGGTCGCTTCGCCCCAGGCTTTCATCACGAAGGGGTCGTTGACGGAGATGCAGATGATCTCATCCACACCTTTGGCTTCGAACTGATCCTTGGTGCGCATGAAGCTGGGCACATGGGCCGAATGACAAGTTGGCGTGAACGCGCCAGGAACAGCAAAGATCACCACTTTGCGGCCCGCGGTTTTGTCCGAAATCCGAACCTCTTCTGGGCCTTCCGCACCCATTTGGGTCAGTGTGGCGTCGGGCAGCATCTCACCTGTCGTAATCATTTATCAGCTCCTGTCGTTTGGATTTGCAGAGTCGGGCTATGCCGCAATATAGGTGGTCGGACAAAAGTAACCATGAGAATTCGACAGGGTGTAACGAACATGAGCCATATTGTCGTGATCGGCGCCGGGCAGGCCGGATCGTCGCTTGTTGCGAAACTGCGCAAGGATGGGTTTGAAGGGGATATCACCCTCATCGGGGCCGAGCCGCATCTGCCCTATCAGCGCCCGCCCTTGTCCAAGGCCTATCTGCTGGGCGATATGGAGCTGGAGCGTCTATTTTTGCGCCCCGAAAGCTTCTACGCCGACAACAACATCACCCTGCGTCTGGGGCAGCGTGTCACTGCGATTGACCCCAAGGCCAAGACCGTAACCGTGGGGGATGAGGTCATCTCCTATGACGAACTGGCGCTGACCACCGGGTCGGACCCGCGCTATCTGCCTGCCTCTATCGGCGGCGATCTTCAGGGTGTTCATGTGGTGCGTGATCTGGCTCATATCGACGAGATGGAGCCTCGGGTCACCGAAAGCGCGCGCGCGCTGATCGTCGGGGGCGGCTATATCGGGCTTGAGGCCGCAGCCGTCTGCGCCAAGCGCGGGGTTAAGGTAACGCTGGTAGAAATGGCCGAGCGTATCCTGCAACGCGTCGCCGCCAAGGAAACCAGCGACTATTTCCGCACGCTGCATACGGGCCATGGAGCGGACATCCGCGAGGGTGTGGGCCTTGATCGTCTGATCGGAGAAAACGGCAAGGTTGTCGGCGCGGTTCTGACGGACGGAACCGAAATCGAGGTCGATTTTGTGGTCGTCGGCGTCGGCATCGCGCCGTCGAGTCAACTGGCAGAGATGGCTGGGCTTGAACTGGACAACGGCATCAAAACCGACGCTCATGGCCGTACATCTGATCCGTCGATCTGGGCGGCAGGGGATTGCGCCTCCTTCCCGCATGGAGAGGGGCGCATTCGTTTGGAAAGCGTGCCCAACGCAATCGATCAGGCCGAGATTGTGGCTCAGAACATGCTGGGTGCGGCTAAGGACTACACTGCAACGCCGTGGTTCTGGTCGGATCAGTATGACGTCAAACTGCAAATCGCGGGCCTGAACACGGGTTATGATCGGGTTGTGACCCGTCAGGGCGATGGTCAGACCGTGTCGTTCTGGTACTACAAGGGCGACCAGTTGATTGCGGTTGATGCGATGAATGACCCGCGCGCCTATATGGTCGGTAAACGCCTCATCGACTCGGGCAAAACCGCGGATCCCGCTGTGGTGGCCGATCCGGCTGCGGATCTGAAACCGCTGCTCAAAGCGTGAGGATCATCGCCGGAGAGTTTCGGGGCCGTGCCTTGGCCTCGGTCGGCAAAGGGGATGCAGGTGCCCATCTGCGTCCCACCACCGACCGAGTACGCGAAAGCCTGTTCAACGTCCTGAGCCATCAGATCGACTTTGAGGGCCTGCGCGTCTTGGACCTGTTCGCAGGCACTGGCGCGGTGGGGCTCGAGGCGCTGTCGCGCGGTGCTGACCACGTCACCTTTGTCGACGACGGGCGTGTCGCGCAGGGTCTGATCCGCAAAAATATCGACCTCATCCGCAGCGCTGACCGGACCGATCTGATCCGCCGGGATGCGACGCGCTTAGGTGAAAACCCGAACGCGCCCTACGACCTGATCTTTCTGGACCCGCCTTACGGCAAATCTCTGGGCCAAAAAGCGCTGGCTAGGGCGGCTCAGGCTGGATGGATCGCCGAGGGGGCGCTTATCGTGTGGGAAGAAAACGCCCCGATGCAGGCACCGGATGGATTCCAGTTTTTGGACAGTCGAAAATACGGCGACACGCATATCTCGTTGATGCTTCAATCACTTGATCATGAGGGTTGATCCTGACTGCCCCAATTCGTTTTAAAATTGAATTTGGGCGGCCAGCAATTTGACGTATCTCCGCCAAAATTGCGGCCAATTTCGCCTCTACGCGCCGTAGAAACGCGGAACAACCCTCAAAGGAAACTCTATGCTTCTCAGAGCTGCCCTGACCTCGGCCTTCGTGCTGAGCTCCTCCCCTGTTGTTGCAGGGCAAACTAAACTCGATGCGAATGATTTTATGGCCAATTGCAC
This sequence comes from Ruegeria sp. R13_0, assembly GCF_017743995.1. Taxonomy (GTDB): domain Bacteria; phylum Pseudomonadota; class Alphaproteobacteria; order Rhodobacterales; family Rhodobacteraceae; genus Ruegeria. The sequence goes on from NZ_JAGHRB010000004.1 coordinate 152,693, forward strand.
CTCGTCTGTGGATCAATCAAGCGTGACGTTGGCCCGTTCGGGAGGGTCCAACAAAGGGCACATCACTGTCGGAGATCTGCAGGGTGAGGCGGACATCCTGCCGGGTTTGGACAACCTGACGTTTTTGCTGATTCAGGATGGTCAGGTCGTCAACTTTGCCGTTGATCTTGTAAGTCTCGAATATGACATGATGATCAAAGGCACTTCGCAGCGTTTTGACAGAGGCAGCTGTACGCCATCGTGATCCGGTTTTGAGGCGCGGGCCGGTTTGTGCTAGGCTTCTGGCATGGACCGCGCCCTACCGCCCTTGTTCTGGGGTTTGGCTCAGGACACTGACACAGAAACCGGCCCGCCGCGCAAACCTGCACGCGCGCCGGTGTTCATCCACGACGCGATCACGCCGTGGGGGGCTGAGACGATGCTGTTGAAACTGTTGCGGGATCAGGCTGCCGATCACGAAGAATAGGTCGGATGGAACTTACCGCCGGGTGACAGGGTAAAGATCTCGACCCCATTTGCGGTTACACCGACCGAATGTTCGAACTGTGCCGAGAGCGACTTGTCGCGGGTCACAGCCGTCCAGTCATCGGCCAGCGTTTTGGTCTCAGGGCGGCCCAGATTGACCATTGGTTCGATGGTAAAGAACATCCCTTCTTCCAGTACGGAACCGGTTCCGGGCCGGCCATAGTGAAGCACGTTTGGCGGCGCGTGGAACACCCGACCCAGCCCGTGACCACAGAAATCGCGGACAACGCTCATGCGGTGCGCTTCGACATAGGACTGGATCGCATGGCCGATATCGCCGAACGTGTTGCCCGGCTTGACCATCTCGATGCCCTTGAAAAGCGCGTCATGGGTGACCTGAATCAGACGCTCGGCCTTGCGCGGCAGTTTGCCTGCGACATACATCCGCGAGGTGTCACCGAACCAGCCGTCCACGATGACGGTGACGTCGATGTTCAGGATATCCCCGTCCTTGAGCTTTTTGTCACCGGGAATGCCGTGGCAAACCACGTGGTTAACGCTGATACAGCTGGCGTGTTGATAGCCCTTGTAGCCAATCGTGGCTGAGGTCGCGCCCGCGTCCTCGACCATCTGGGTGATGATCCCGTCGATCGCACCGGTGGTTTGGCCGGGAAAGACATGTTGCGCGATGTCATCCAGTATCTGCGCAGCCAAAGCCCCTGCCGCATGCATGCCGGCAAAGTCACCTTGTTCATAGATGCGGATACCATCCTTGGTCAGACGGCCACGGTGTTCTTTCATGGATGCAAGGCTCCAAATGTTTCGCGCAGTGCTCTATTTACGCTGCTTGTGCAGAAAGTTCCAGAGGGTGCAGCGTCGCAGTGCTGTATCTAGGATGGTTGACGATCCGATCAAAGATGGACGCGTACAGCGAAAAAAACTAGCACTGAAGAGATAGTTCTCGGGTGTTAAATTGGAAGAAGGGCAGTCAGACGCAGAAAGCCGACCAGCTGAGGGCCGAAACTGCCACCATTGGTGAAATGCTCAAAACCGGGCGCTGAAGCGTGCGGTCAAGGCGGGCTGCAAGTGGCCCAAGATGCCCGCGTTGTCGCAGATCGCAGGTTTGCGCGAATTCCCTAGGGGAATTTCAAACAGGTGCAGACCCTTCTTGAGCGCGCCTGGAGGATGGAGCCGGAGAACCCCGACCTGATCCAGAATTTCAGGTTGAGCCTTGTTTAGGGCGGCGATGCTGGCAAGGCGCTGACCCTGATGAATAAAGTTGTGCCAAGGCCCATCAGCACCGCGCCCAGTGTTCGTGGTCGGCCTGCCACGCTCCGGCACCACTCTGATCGAGCGTATTCTGGCCTCACACTCTGCCGTTCAGGGGTTGGGAGAGTTGGCGGGCGTGCATTACTGGGCCCGCAAGGTTGAAAACCAACCGGGGGCTGGAAGTGACGCGCAGGAGCTGGCCGACTACTATGCGGATAACTTGCCTCAGACGGCCGAAGGAACGCGCGCCTTTGTCGACAAGGCGCCGGGGAACTACGCGTTTCTGGGGGCGATTGCGCAGGCCTTCCCGAATGCTGTGATCGTGAATGTCATGCGCGATCCGCGCGATGTGGCGCTGTCGATGTGGCGGACGCATTTCGGAGCGGGCGGCCTGTACTATACGCATGATCTGAGCTGGATGGCAGCCGAGGCGAACCGCTATCGCCGCTATATGCAGCACTGGCATGCCGTACTTCCGGGACGCGTCCATGACATCAGCTACGAACATCTGGTGAATAATCTGGAGGACGGCGCAAAGAAACTGGCCCAGCTCTGTGACCTGTCTTTTGAACAGGCGATGCTGTCGCCCGACAAATCCTCGGATGCGATCAGAACGGCAAGCAACCTTCAGGCCCGCAAACCGGTCAACACCGCCTCGGTCGGGGGGGGCAGGCTGTGGCCGATCACTTTGCACCGTTTGTAAAAGGGTTGGACGCCGATCTTTGGCCCGAAGTCTTCACTGATCAGGCCTGAGCTTCACCCGCCGGGTTCAAATTCCGTTGAACATGCTGCCTGCGCGTGGTCATCCGCGCGGGTTTGCGCCACGGTGCCAAGACAAGTTCGTGGGTGGAAACAGAGGGCGAGATGGTCAGAGCGATTGCTGCGTTTATGATCATGCTAACCTGCGGTTGCCGCCAAGAGGTGACGATGCTGACGCAGGATCAGCTTGCGGCGCTGTTGGAGCAGGATCGCCAGATAACCTTGAACCGCGCCGGCGTCACCGGCACGGCACACGTGAACGCCGACCAGAGCTTTTTCGTTGAGGTTCCTCGGTTGGGTCGGGACACCGGCATCTGGTGGCAGGAGGGCGACAGGATCTGCAGCCGCTGGAAGACGTTCCGCAAAGATCAGAACCTCTGCGCCGTGGTGGGGCAGGTTGAGGATGGCACGTATCGCGGCTACACACCGGGGCGAGGTTCTTATCTCGGAGAGTTCACTCTCCTGCCTTAACCGATTGCCCACCGCTTCGCCGCATCAACCTCGATCCCCTGTGGCGAAATCCGCGTGCCGACCACCAACCGCTCAACCCCCTGCGCTTGCGCTGCCTCAAAGGCCACCGCATAGGTCGGGTCGATATCGGCGGCCAGCGCGAAGCGGTCGCAGTCGGTGCGTTGCACCAGATACAGCATGATCGCGCGGTGGCCCTGCTCGGCCATGGCGGCCAGCTCGCCCAGATGTTTGGTGCCGCGAGCGGTGACGCTGTCGGGGAACTCGGCCAGACCGGGCTGGCGGGAGAGCGTGACGCTTTTGACCTCGACATAGGCATCCGGCAGGCCGGGTTGGGTCAGCAGGAAATCAATGCGGCTGTTCTGGCCGTATTTCACCTCGGCCCGGAGGGTTTCATAGGCGGCCAGTTCGGGGATCTCGCCACTCTCCAATGCCGTACGCAGTGCCCGGTTCGGGACCGAAGTATCAACGCCGGTGAAATGACCATTCTCATGATCGACCAGCCGCCAGCCAAATTTCAGCTTTTTCTTCGGGTCATCATTGGGCTCCAACCAGATTTTCTCACCCGGTTCAGCCAGCCCCATCATCGAGCCCGGATTGGCGCAGTGGGCTGTCACCTCACGCCCATCCTCTAGCGTGCAATCGGCTAGAAAGCGTTTGTAGCGGCGGATCAGGCGGGCGGGGACAAGGGGGGTTTCAAATCTCATGCCCCACGGCCTATACCTGCCCCAACAGCCGATCAAGAGGGGGCGCGCGCCATGGCCAATCCAACCGCTGCAATGCTTGTCATCGGGGATGAGATCCTCTCGGGCCGGACGCGCGATGCGAACATGCACTACCTTGCGGGTGAGTTGACCAAGCATGGCATCGACCTGAAAGAAGTGCGTATTGTCAGCGATGACGCCCCGGCGATCGAGGCGGCGGTCAAGGCGCTGTCGTTGTCCTACGACAATGTCTTCACCAGCGGCGGCATCGGGCCGACACATGACGATATCACCGCAGACTGCATCGCCCGTGCTTTCGACACTCCGATTGACGTGCGCGACGATGCGCGGGCGCTGTTGCAGGCGCATTACGACAAGTCGGGGCTGGAGTTGAACGAGGCCCGCCTGCGTATGGCCCGCATTCCTGATGGGGCCGCGCTGATCGACAATCCGGTCTCAACTGCGCCTGGATTTACCATCGAAAACGTGCATGTGATGGCCGGGGTGCCCTCGGTCTTTCAAGCCATGGTCGCGAGCGTGTTGCCGGGCCTGACGGGCGGTAGCCCGCTGTTGTCGCAGACCTTGCGGGTGGATCGGGGCGAAGGCGACATTGCTGCCACGTTGTCTGCACTGGCTGAGGCGTTCTCGGACCTGTCCATCGGCTGCTATCCGTTTCAGATCAACGGGGTCTTTGGGGCCAACGTGGTGATCCGGGGGACAGAGGGTGCGCGCATCGACGCGGCCATGACCCAATTGGCAAAAGAGCTGGAGTTGTGAGCATCAACTGGCCCGACATCGTTGACGGAACATGGCCCGCTGCGCGCTATGAGGCCCTTGGCCCCTTCCGCCTGCGCGAAGGGCAGGGGGGTGGATCACGCGTATCCGCCTCTAATGCGCTGGGTGACGCGACCGAGGCCGATATCATCGCGGCCGAGGGCGCCATGCAGGCCATGGGCCAGAAACGCATCTTTTGCCTATGGCCCGATGACCACAAGCTCGACGCCCAACTGGAAGCGCGCGGCTACGAGGTTCTGGATCCGGTCAACATCTACGCCTGTCCGCCGGAACACCTCACCGATCAGCCTCTGCCCCGCGTGACCGCGTTCGGCATCTGGCCCCCGCTTGCAGTCATGGAGGAGATCTGGGCCAAGGGCGGTATTGGCCCTGAACGTCTGGCAGTGATGGAGCGTGCTGCGGGCCCCAAGACCGCGTTCCTATTGCGGCATTCTGATCGCCCGGCAGGAACGGTGTTCATGGCGATGCAGGGCGATGTGGCCATGGTGCATGCGCTTGAAATCCTGCCCGATCACCGCCGTCAGGGTCTGGGCCAATGGGCCATGCGGGCAGCAGCCTTCTGGGCGCGGGACAATGGGGCGAAAACGCTCAGCGTGATCTGTACAAAGACCAACGACGGGGCGAATGGCCTCTACCGTGCGCTCGGGATGGAGATTGTCGGGGAATACCATTATCGTCAACGCGTCTAAGGAGTTAAGAAAGCCCGTGACCCAGACTGATCTACCCACCGCGCTGAACCTGCCCATGGCTGACCCTTTGCCGCCCGAGACGCAGAAATACTTTGATGTCTGCCTCGAAAAGCTGGGCATGGTGCCGAATGTGCTGAAGGCCTACGCGTTCGACATCGACAAGCTGAACGCCTTCACGGCTATGTATAACGACCTGATGCTGGCAGATAGCGGGCTGTCCAAGCTCGAACGTGAGATGATCGCGGTCGTCGTCTCCTCGATCAACAAGTGTTTCTATTGTCTGGTCGCTCATGGTGCGGCCGTGCGGCAGATGTCCGGTGATCCGCAATTGGGCGAGATGCTGGTGATGAACTACCGCACCGCCCCTCTGGAAACGCGCCAGCGTGCGATGTTGGATTTTGCGGCCAAGATGACCACCTCAAGCGCCGAGATTGAAGAGGCCGACCGCCAGCATTTGCGCGATCAGGGCTTTAGCGACCGGGATATCTGGGACATCGCCAACGTCACCGGGTTCTTCAATATGTCCAACCGGGTGGCCAGTGCAACCGCCATGGCCCCCAACCCAGAATATCACGCGCAAGCCCGATGATCCGACGCCTCGCCCTTGCCTTTTGTCTGATGTCCGGGCCGGTTCTGGCGCAAGATCTGACCCTGCCCGCCAGCGCCCGTCAGATCAGTGAGAGAACCTCACCGCGGGACAGCTATGAGCTGCCCACAGGGCCCGTTGCAGATGGCATAGTCCCGTCTCGCACCGTCGAGGGTCGGGTCGAGCGGCTGACATGGCGCTTGCAGGCGGGCTCTAGCACGACGCTGCAATTGCTGGCTCCGCTGCGGGATCAGCTCGTGGCGCAAGGCTTTGATATTCTGTTTGAATGTGAGGCCCGGACCTGTGGCGGGTTCGATTTCCGCTTCGGAACCGAAGTGGTTCCAACACCGGACATGTATGTCGCCATTCGCGACTATCGTTTTCTGTCTGCCACCAAAGGCGAAGAGGCGCTTAGCCTCCTGGTCAGCCGCAACCCGCCGGATGGCTATGTGCAACTGATCCGCGTTGCGCCCGTTGATGCTCCGGCTCCAACGCCTGTGGTCGTTGAGCAATCCGCCAGCGGAACCGAAGGCCTTTTGGACGCGTTGCAACAGTCGGGCCATGTGATTCTGGACGATTTGCATTTCCGCACCGGTGAGGTGGCACTGGGCGACGGCCCATTCGCCTCCTTGTCGTTGCTGGCGCAGTTCCTGGCCGACAACCCGTCGACCCGGTTGGCGTTGGTCGGGCATACTGATGATACCGGCACGTTGCAGGCCAATACAAAGGTCAGTACCGAACGGGCGCAGGCCGTGCGCGCCCGCCTGATCGAAACGCATGGCGTCGCGGCGGATCGGATCGAGGCACAGGGTGTGGGATATCTTGCGCCGTTAACCTCGAACTCGACGCCGGAAGGGCGCGACCTGAATCGCAGGGTTGAGGCGGTTTTGCTGGTCAACTGACGCTTGCACAAAAAAAGACCCGCACGAAGAACGCACGGGCCGATCCAGTTCACCGGGAGAATTACCAGTCCATCGCGCCTTTTTCGGAATAAGCGTCAACGAGGAAGTCTATGAAGGCCCGTACCTTGGGCTGAGTGAAACGGCCTGGAGGATAGACCGCGTAGATGCCTTGCACCTCATCCGGCAGGGATGGCATTGCATCCACAACCTCACCTGATTTGAGCGCATCGGCATAGAGGTAACTGGGCAGATAGGCGATCCCGAGGCCCGAGACCGCCGCGTTCAACAGCGATTGCCCGTCGTTCACGCTAAGCCAACCGGCCGTGCGCACCTGACGTTTCTCACCCGATGGGGCCGTCAGGCGCCAGACATTGCCCGAAGATTGGCTGGAATAGTGCAGCAGCTTGTGTTCGTTCAGATCGTCGATCTTCTGCGGCCGTCCGTATTTCTCAATGTAGCTGGGGGCTGCGACCATGCGCTTGACGGTTTCCGTCAGCTTACGGGCGCGCAAAGTGCTGTCTTCCAGCTCTCCGATGCGAACGGCGACGTCAAAGCCTTCAGAAATCAGTTCCACGTAGCGGTTGTTCAGCACCATGTTCACGGTGATGTCGGGATAGGTGGCCAGAAAATCCGACAGGACAGGCGACAGATGATTGACGCCAAAGTCTGTCGCCACGCTGATCCGCAGCAGGCCAGAAGGGGCCGATTGCATCGCGGTGACCAGCGAATCCGCCTCACCCGCGTCGTTCAGCACCCGGCGGGCGCGGTCGTAATAGGCCAAACCAATCTCGGTCGGAGAAACGCGGCGTGTGGTCCGGTTGAGCAGTCGTGCACCCAGCCGCGACTCGAGGCTGGACACGTGCTTGGAAACGGCTGATTTGGAGATACCCATCTTCTTGGCCGCATCGGTGAAGCCACCTTGGTCCACCACATTGGCAAAGGCTTCCATTTCCGTCAGTCGATCCATTCTCGTTCCCCAGGTCTTGCTACTTGATGTGACTTTCGCCTGCAATCTGGGCGGAATCGGGGCAGACATGGGATAATATCGGGGTTTTGAATCGGATCGTTTGCGTATCAGAAACGCGGAAACAGTCGTTTCGCGGGATGGTGATCGCCCTGTAACGGTGTGTTTTCTGGAAAATCTTTCAGATGTGCTAGGTTGAGAATGGCATTTTTGTGACGAGGGAGGAGATCATGAAAGCCATTTTGACAACCATTTCAGTGGCTCTGTTTGCCACAGCTGCTTGGGCGCAGGACCAAACGCCATCCGCGCCGGGCGCGCAGGTCTATTTCGCGAACCTTGCCGACGGCGACACAGTGCAATCGCCGGTCACGGTGGTCTTTGGCCTCAGCGGCATGGGCGTCGCGCCTGCAGGGACCGAAGCGGACAATACCGGCCACCACCACCTGCTGATCAACCGCCCGCCATTAGGTCAGGGCGAAGACGGTGCGGATGAGATGCTTTATGGTCTGCCCGCAGACGACAACCACATGCATTTCGGCGGTGGCCAGACCGAGGTCACTCTGGATCTGCCCGCAGGTCAGCACACACTGCAACTGGTTCTGGGCGATGCGGGTCACGTGCCGCATAGCCCTCCGGTTGTGTCCGAAGTGATTACGATTTCGGTTGAGTAGAGCGACCACCGGACACCCCCACGACCAAGAGTGTTGGGGGGGTCTAAAGGTTTGAAGCACATGCTCTAAGATGCTATTTCTGTGATCACGTTTGCGTGATCATGGGGGTCGCAATGCAGGTTGTGTACGGCGTGAACAGGTCTTTTCTGTTTCCGGCTTTGCTGTCGGCATACTCCGCTGTCAAAAATGCCAGAAAGTCCTTGGGTGTGACGATCTTCGGGCAAGATTTCACAGGCGAAGACATCGCGATCATTGAACAGGCCAATCAATCCCTCACGGGAGGGACGATTTCGTACCGGAAATTCGATCTGGATCAGCTGCAAGGCTTTTCCGAGTACAAATCGAAATACCCAGCGATCACGATGCTGCCGCTGTTCCTGCCCCAGCTTTGCGAAAAGCGCTGCATTTTTGTGGACGCGGACACTCTGGTTGTTTCGGATGTTTGGGAATTGCTGGAGATGGACCTTGAAGGGCAGCCCTTTGCCGCTTGTGTGGATATGGGATTGGTGACGCTTGGCGGAGGGGATTTTCTGCGTCCCTCCCTGCAGCAGATTTTCAGACCGGGGCGCGAGCACAAAAAGTCACTCAGCCGCGTGAGCAAGAGTATTCGGCTGGGGTTCATACCCGGCGAAGGGTATTTCAATGCCGGTATCATGGTGATGGACTGTTCAGCCATTCACGGTGATCGCGAATTGCGCGAGATTAGCGATTTCGAGAAGCTGGTGCCGCACATTCCCTACTTGCCCGAGCAGGACAGAATGAACCAACTGTTTCAGGGGCGCTGGTTTCACCTTCCTATTCAGTGGAACACGCGGCCTCAGATCTGGTTTGACGCGCACAGTCCGAAATACCGCAAAATGTCCAAGGCGTTCCGCCAGAATCTGAGTGATGCAAACAGAACTCCAAAAATCTGGCACTATGTCGGCGGCAAAAAACCGTGGCGGGCGACGCGAATGGCGCGACTGCTGTTCCATCGCGCCTATCGCGACTACGAAACCTACATGGCCCGTTTCGAGAAAGAGACGGGTCTGACCTTCACCATGTAGGCCTCAGTGCCTCTACATGGCTGCGGCCAGACGTGTGCCCTGATTGATCGCCCGTTTCGCATCCAATTCCGCCGCGACATCTGCGCCACCAATCACATGCGGGGTGATCCCGCGCTCGATCAGGGCGTCTGCAAGGCTGCGCTCGGACAGTTGACCGGAACACAGAACGATGGTGTCCACAGCAATCACCGTCGGGTCGGCGCGTTCTTCACCAAAGCTGATATGCAGGCCGTCGTCGTCGATATGCTCATAGTTCACTCCGCCGACGAAGTTGACGTTTTTCATCTTCAACGTCGCGCGGTGAATCCAACCGGTGGTCTTACCCAAGCCTTTGCCATGCGCCTGCTTCTTGCGCTGCAGCAACGTGATCCGACGTGCTGGGGCTGCAGGCTGAGGGCCTTCCGGTGCCAGACCCGAGCGATGCTGCTCCGGGTCGGTTACGCCCCATTCCTTCATCCAAGCTGGCAGGTCGGTGGTGATGCTGTGGCCGTCTTCCAGCAGGAACTCGGACACGTCAAAGCCGATTCCGCCCGCGCCGATCACGGCGACGGATTTGCCGACCTCTGCTTTCTCGCGCAGCACGTCGATGTAACTGATGACGTTGTCGCGGTCCTGACCGGGGATTTCCGGATCACGCGGGATGACGCCGGTGGCGATGACAACCTCGTCAAAGCTGGTCAGGTCGTCGGCGCTGACTTCGCGGTTCAGTTCCACTTTCACGCCCAGATCTTCCATCATGGTGCGGTACCAGTCGACCAGCCCCCAGAATTCCTCTTTCCCCGGCACCTGTTTCGCCATGTTCAACTGCCCACCGATCTCCGACGCGCGGTCGAACAGCGTGACGTCATGGCCGCGCTGGGCGGCGGTCATGGCGGTAGACAGACCGGCCGGGCCAGCGCCCACAATGGCAACGGTCTTGCGCGTCTCGGCCTTGCCAATGACCAGTTCGGTCTCATGGCAGGCACGGGGATTGACCAAGCAAGAGGTCAGCTTGCCGCCGAACGTGTGGTCCAGACAGGCCTGGTTGCAGGCGATACACGGCGCGATCTGCGCGGACTGACCGGCAACCGCCTTGTTGACGAAATCCGCATCCGCCAGCATCGGACGCGCCAGCGAGACCATGTCGGCGCAGCCGGTCGACAGAACCTCTTCTGCGACCTCGGGCGTGTTGATCCGGTTCGAGGTGATCACCGGGATACCAACCTTGCCCATCAGCTTTTTGGTCACCCAGGCAAAAGCCGCGCGCGGAACGCTGGTTGCGATGGTGGGAATCCGTGCCTCGTGCCAGCCGATGCCTGTGTTGATGATCGTAGCGCCGGCTTGTTCGATCCGCTGTGCAAGTTCTACCACCTCTTCATGGGTTGACCCATTCGGGACCAGATCGATCATCGACAGGCGATAGATGATGATGAAATCCCTACCCACAGCCTCACGCGTGCGCCGCACAACCTCGATCGGCAGGCGCATCCGGTTTTCATAGGAGCCGCCCCAGCGATCCTCGCGTTTGTTTGTATGGGTCACGAGGAACTGGTTCAGGAAATACCCCTCGGAGCCCATGATCTCGACCCCGTCATAGCCCGCCTTCTGGGCAAGAACAGCCGCGTTCACGATGTCGCTGATCTGCTTCTCGATCCCGTCTTCGTCCAACTCGTTGGGTGGGAACGGAGAAATCGGGGATTTCACCGGGCTGGGCGCTACGCATTTGGGACCATAGGCATAACGTCCGGCGTGCAGAATTTGCATCGCAATCTTGCCGCCCGCCTCATGCACGCGGTCAGTCACGACCGAGTGGTTCGCCACGTCCTTATCGGTGGTCATCATCGCCGCGCCCGGCAGCACGGACCCTTCGAGGTTCGGGCCAATCCCGCCCGTCACCATCAGCGCCACGCCCCCGCGTGCGCGATCGGCATAGAACTCGGCCACGCGGTTCCAGTCGCCGGTCTCTTCCAACCCGGTATGCATCGAGCCCATCAGCACGCGGTTCTTCAACGTGGTAAAGCCCAGGTCCAGCGGGGCCAGCATGTTTGGGTATGCAGTCATGGCGAACTCTCCCTTCCGAAGTTGAGGAATAGATTGACGTTCGCGTAAACATTGTCACGCGAAACCTAACGTCATCCCCTTTGCGCCTGTCGCGCGGCTTGATAGAGAGGTCGCGAACCCTATCCAAGAGGCCCCGCATGACCCCGGAAGAGATCGCCAAACTGCCCTATCGCCCCTGTGTCGGGCTGATGCTGATGAATGCCGAGGGCAAGATTTTCGTCGGGCAGCGCAATGACCGCCACAAGGACGCCTGGCAGATGCCTCAGGGCGGGGTGGACAAGGGCGAGGACCCCCGCGACGCTGCCCTGCGCGAATTGTGGGAAGAAACCGGCGTGACCGCTGATCTGGTCGAGGTCGTGGCCGAGACTGACGGCTGGCTGCCCTATGATCTGCCCCACGACATCGTTCCGAAAATCTGGAAAGGCCGCTATCGCGGGCAAGAGCAGAAATGGTTTCTGCTGCGCTTCACCGGCCAGGACGACCAGATCAATATTGCAACGGATCATCCCGAATTCACCAGCTGGAAATGGCAGGCCCCGGATCAACTGGTCGAAGAAATCGTGCCGTTCAAACGCGCGGTCTACGAGCAGGTGATTGCAGCGTTTCGATCGGAGCTGGGGTAGTTTGATTGTGAAATCACTGGCAAGACCCTTGGGGCGGGTGAGAACATGAGCGCGCGGACCATGAGAAGGCAGCAACGGGAGCGGGTTTGTTGAGAGTCGCCGTGGTCTCGTGCATGAAGAACGAAGGACCTTTCGTCCTAGAATGGATCGCATACCATAAAGCCATCGGTTTCAGTGATATCTATGTGGTCACAAATGACTGTACGGACGGGACGGACCTGATTTTGCAGCGGCTACACCAATATGGTGTTGTGCATCATCTCGACCAGACCCTGAGCCCTGATGAAAAGCCACAACTGAAGGGTATCAAGACTGTCATGGGGCTTCCCCAAATGGCACAAACGAACTGGTTGCTGCACATTGATGCGGACGAATTCCTGAGAGTCTCGGTTGGCAAAGGTCATGTGCAGGACCTGTTGAAAATCTGCAGTCACGCAGACAACATCGCTCTGCTGTGGCGTCCTTTCGGCAGTGCTGGGCATTCGTTTTGGCGAGGGGGGAGTGTTTTACGTGCGTTTTTATGCTGCCAAAGGCATCCTCGTAGCGCAAATGCTGGGCACAAATCCATGTTTCGTCCCAACAAGTTTGCCTATGCGACCGACCATATGCCCAAAAGCCCATTTGAAGCAGGGGTTCTATCCGTCAATTCCACCGGAACAAAAATCAAGGGGGCAGCCGTCAACCACCCAACGCGGTCCCGCTATCGGCTTCCGTCTGAGCATTTGACTTGGGACGTCGCCTGTATTCACCACTACGCGGTCAGGTCTCAGGATGTGTTTCTAATGAAAAACGACCGGGGCGACGGAATGGCGCGCGGTCACAGAAAATACTTCCTGGGATCAAATTTCTACCGTCGCCACAACCGCAACGCGACTAAGGACGTTGGAATGTTGGATCATGTCGACGCTGTGGACGCGCTTGTTTCCGAATGGCTGCAGGACTCTGAACTACGCCGCCTTGAACAAAATGCTCTGCGGGCCTTTCAGGATCGGCGCGATCAGTTTTTGACACCGCAGCGCATAAAAGACCTGACTATTTAGCAGCTCACGCGGGGGTTTGAGGTCAATCACCTCCCCGCACGTTGCCGTGAGGGGGCGTGGTTCGGGTCAAGGCGTGCCTCTAGCTTGGGGGCATGAAAGACACCCTGCCAGACCCCATCACCATCAAACCCGCCGGACGGCGATTTCAGGGCTCGGACCAGCGCGCGCCTCTGCGTGAGGGATTGCGGGGATGCGGAGAGTTCGGCCCGTCTCAGACCGCGGGGCGTTTCTACCCGATGGCCTGCGTCGCGCTTGAGGTAACGCAGCGCTGCAATCTGGACTGCACGCTCTGCTACCTCTCGGACCGGGCCGAGATGACCTACGATCCCCCGCTTTCGGTCCTGTTTGCGCGGATTACCACGATCCGCAGCCACTACGGCCGGGGTGTTTCCGTTCAATTGACCGGCGGCGATCCGACCTTGCGCAAGGTTGACGACCTTGAGGCGCTTTGCCGCGAGATCAAGCGGCTGGGCATGCGCTCCTGCCTGATGACCAACGGTATCCGCGCCAGCCGGGCGATGCTGACGCGATTGGCCGCAGCGGGGCTGGATGACGTGGCCTTTCACGTGGATATGACGCAAGAGCGCAACGGGTTCGCCTCCGAAATGGAGCTCAACCGCGTGCGCAAAGCCTATATCGACCGGGCGCGCGGTTTGGGGCTGCGTATTCTCTTCAATACGACCGTTTTTGGCGGCAACTTTGCTGAAATCCCGGCTTTGGCCCGGTTCCTGCGGGACCAGCCCGAGGTTGGTTTTGTCTCGTTCCAGATGCAGGCGGATACCGGGCGCGGTGTGTTGCGGGCGCGACCCGATGCAATCACGCAAGACAGCGTCATCCGCGCGGTCGAGCAGGGCTATGGCACGTCTTTGCATTTTGACTCGGCGGCCGTCGGGCATTCCAGTTGCAACCGGTACAGCAGCGTAGTTTCGGCGGGTGGCAAGGCCGTGTCTTTGCTGTCGAACCAGCGCCTGGTGCAGCGAGTGATTGCGGCGCTTGAGGAGGTGGATACAGGCCAAGACGCTCATATCCGCATTCGCCCCAGCGTGGGACGCCTGATCCGCCGCCATCCTTTGCTGGCCCTTTGGGCGCTTGGCCATCTGGCCGGATGCCTTCTGCGGCTGGGGTCGGGGTTGCTCCGCGGGCCGGTGCGGCGGCAGGCCGTGTTCATCCATAATTTCATGGCCGCGGATGCGTTAGAGGAAGACCGCTGCGCCTCCTGCGTGTTCATGGTGGCGACAGCCAACGGACCGCTCTCCATGTGCGTCCACAACGCACAGCGGGATCAGCATCTGGCTGCTCCGGATCGGGTGGACAGCCCGATGGGCACCTATTGGTGGAACGCGGCGACGCGCGGTCTGTCTGCGCGCCCGAATCTGCCCGTGCTGAAAGACCCCGAGGCGGCCCCGCTGAAACGCCTAAAAGGGCAGTTGCGCGCTGCCCGTCAAAGCCGAAAGGACGCTTCATGAGACAGTTTTTGATCCTGATGCTGCTGCCGCTTCTGGCCGCCTGCGCCAGCGTCGAGAGGTTGGCTTTACCCGCCGCGACGCCCTTGCCCGACACGGCCCTGACCCGCGACGCCCCCCCTCCGGGTGAGAGGGTGGATCATGGCGATTGGACCCGCTTTCTGACCCGCTATGTGGCCCCCGATGCGCGAGGTGTGAACCGAGTGGCCTATGGGCAGGTAAGCGCGGCAGATGGCGCTCTGCTGGATGATTATCTGACCGAGCTGCAGACCGTTGATCCGGCCAATCTGACCCGCGATCAACAATTGGCCTATTGGATTAACCTCTATAACGCGCTGACGGTGGATGTGGTGCTTGAGGCCTACCCGGTCCCGTCGATCCGGGACATCAAAGATGGGCCCTTGTCGATCGGCCCGTGGGGTCGCCCGCTGGCCGTGGTGTCGGGTCAGGGCCTGACCCTCAACGACATTGAGCACCGCATCATCCGACCGACTTTCAATGAGCCGCGCATCCACTACGCGCTGAATTGCGCAGCGGTCGGGTGCCCGAACCTGATGGCCCGCGCTTGGGAGGCCAAAACGCTGGAGCGCGACCTCGCCGCAGCCGAGCACGCCTATGTCAACGACCCGCGCGGGGTGCGGTTTGATGATCAGGGGCGGTTGATCCTGTCGAAGATTTACATCTGGTTCCGCGAGGATTTCGGGCCGAATGAACAGGCCGTGATCGCCTATCTTGGAACAGCAGCCGACCCGGAGTTGCAACAGCGCCTCAAACAAGCCCGACGTGTGAATGCTTATGAGTATGATTGGGCTTTGAACGACGCCGCCGCCGGGTCTTGAAGGCGCGGAGTCAAGGCCTTCAGGCCGCCGCGCGATCGCCAGACCGCCCGCACGGGCTGGCGATTTTGAAGCCTCACAAACAGAAACCTCGTCGGCGGTACTTGGCTGGCATAAAGCACACCGTTCCACCGTTTGATCGCCATCCCGCGGTCTGGCAATCGCGCGGCTTGGCGCCCTATAACAACCCTTCTTCGCGCAGCAATTCTTGCATGTTCGCCTCGGGGCGCGGGCCGATATGGCTGATCACTTCGCGCGCGCAGACATTGCCGATCTTGGCGCAGGTCTCATAGTCGCGGCCGGTGGCCATGCCGAACAGGAAACCGGCGGCGAACTGATCGCCTGCGCCGGTCGCATCCACGGGCACTACTTTTTCGACCGGCACGTCATACCGCGCATCGCCGTTCAGAACCGTCACGCCATCGCCCGAACGGGTGCAGACGACCAGAGGGCAGATCGCGGCGGTTTTGGCCAGTGCGTCCTCAAGATCGTCGGTTTCGAACAGGGATTTGATCTCGGCCTCATTACCGATCACGAAGTCCAGTTCGTTCTCGATCAGCAGCAGGAAATCGACCCGGTGACGCTCGACGCAGAAAGGATCGGAAATGGCGATACCGGCCTTGCCGCCGCCCTTGTGGCAGGCGCGCGCGGCCTCAAGAAACGCGGCTTTGCCCTTTTCCTTGTCGAACAGATACCCCTCGAGGAACATGATCTGGCTGTTCCCGGCAACCTCGTCCGAGACGTCCTGAGACGACAGTTCCGAGGAAATCCCCAGATAGGTGTTCATCGACCGCTCGCCATCAGGCGAGACAAAGATCATTGAGCGCGAGGTCGGCAGCTCGCCACCCGGCACAGGCGGGTTCACGAAATCCACACCGTCTTCGTTCATCGCATCGGCATAGAAGCGACCCAACGCGTCATCATGCACACGGCCAATAAAGGCGGCATCCAGACCCAGCGCACCCGCGCCCGCGATCGTATTCGCGACCGAGCCGCCCGGCGTCTGCACTCGGCCTTCCATCGAGGCATAGAGCACTTCGCCGCGCTCCTGCTCGATCAGTTGCATGATGCCTTTTTCAATGCCCATCAGTTCCAGGAAACTGTCATCGGCCTGGGAAATGACATCCACAACGGCATTTCCGATGCCGGTCAGTTGGTAGGTTTTCATAGGGTCTTGTCCTCGAATTGACAGAGATCACGGATGATACAGGTCGGGCATTGCGGCTTGCGCGCTTTGCAGTGATAGCGCCCGTGCAGGATCAGCCAGTGATGTGCATGGAGTTGAAAGTCGGCTGGAATATTGTCCTCGATGGCGCGTTCGACGGCGTCTACGTCCTTACCGGGGCAAATACCAGTGCGGTTGCCGACACGGAAAATATGCGTGTCCACTGCTTGCGCTGGTTGCCGCCACCACATGTTCAAAACCACATTGGCCGTCTTGCGCCCGACACCGGGCAGGGATTGTAACGCAGCGCGGGAATTGGGAACCTCACCGTCGTAGTCTTCGACCAGTATACGGCTGAGCTTGATGACGTTCTTCGCCTTCTGGCGGAACAGTCCGATGGTTTTGATGTGCTGGGTCAGGCCCTCTTCGCCCAGATCCAGCATCTTTTGCGGAGTGTCTGCGATCTTGAACAGCTCACGCGTGGCTTTGTTGACGCCCGCATCGGTCGCCTGCGCCGACAGCGCCACTGCCACGACCAGAGTGTAGACGTTCACATGCTCCAGCTCGCCCTTGGGTTCCGGGTCGGCCTCTTGAAAGCGCGTAAAGATCTCGCGGATCGTGTGATAATCGAGTTGCTTTGCCATCCGCGCCTTAATGCCGCCCAAGGGCCAATGACACAAGCCCAAAGCCAATGCGCAAGTTCCGGGTCGCGGGAGCGTGAGCTGCGCGTTATGGTTCAGATCAACAGATGAGGTGAAAGCCATGAACGTCCAGACGCACGAAAGCGGATACCACTACAACGTCATGCGCCGCGCGATTGAGTTGATCGATCAGGGCGGCGAAACCCTCAGCCTTGAAGAACTGGCCAGTCAGATGGGCATGAGCCCCGCCCATTTCCAGCGCCTGTTCTCGCGCTGGACCGGGGTGTCGCCGAAGCGGTACCAGCAATATCTGACTTTGGGCCATGCCAAGGCGCTGCTGCGGGAACGGTTCACTACGTTGGAGACCGCCCACAATGTCGGCCTGTCCGGCAGCGGTCGCCTGCATGATCTTTTCCTGAAATGGGAATCGATGAGCCCCGGTGAGTACGCCCGCAAAGGCGCGGGGCTGACGGTCTACTGGGGGTGGTTCGATTGCCCCTTTGGTCCGGCGCTGGTCATGGGGACCGACAAGGGTATCTGTGGCATGGCGTTCGGTGCAGAAACCGGTGAGGCCGCCGCGATGGAGGACATGACCGCGCGCTGGCCCAAAGCCAATTTCGTCGAGGAAGCCGAAAAGCTGCGTCCTTGGGTCGAGGCCTCTTTTGGCGCGGACCGGTCCGAAACACCATTGCATCTGATCGGCTCACCCCTGCAGATCAAGGTTTGGGAGGCGCTAATGCATATCCCTTCGGGTCAGGTCACAACTTATTCAGAGATCGCACAGCGGGTGGGGTCGCCTCAGGCGGTGCGCGCGGTGGGGACGGCGGTTGGCCGCAATCCGGTCAGCTGGTTAATCCCCTGCCACCGAGCCTTGCGCAAGTCGGGAGGTCTGGGCGGATACCACTGGGGTCTGCCGGTGAAGCGCGCGATGCTGGCCTATGAGGCCGCGCAGGCGGATGCCTGAAATAGAGCGAGGCACCGCGAGGTGCCTCACCGCTGGATCCCCAAGAGTGTTTACTCGGGCACCCAGCCGCCGACGGCTTTGACCTCAAGGAAGTCTTCCAGGCCGAATACACCACCCTCGCGGCCGTTGCCGGATTGCTTCATGCCACCGAACGGAGAACCGGCGCTGCGCGACTGGCCGTTCATCTCCACCATCCCGGACCGCAACACCCGCGCCATACGGTTGGCGCGCGCGCCGTTCTGTGTCTGGACATAGTTGGTCAGGCCATAGGGCGTGTCATTGGCGATCTCGACGGCTTCTTCCTCGGTGTCGAAGGGGATCATGGTCAGAACTGGGCCGAAGATCTCCTGACGCGCAATGGTCATCTGGTTGTTGGCATCTGCAAACACCGTCGGGCGCACGTAGTAGCCTTTGTTCAACCCCTCGGGCCGTCCGGTACCACCCGCAACTAGCCGCGCGCCTTCATCAATACCGGCTTGGATGAGGTCCTGAATTTTGGTCCACTGAAGCTCATTCACAACGGGGCCGATATGGCGGCCTTCCTCCGTTGCAGGACCGACCGTGACAGCATTGGCCACTTCGGCTGCGGTCTCAACGGCCTTGTCATAAATCGGGCGCTGCACCAGCATACGGCTGGGGGCGTTACAGCTTTGGCCGGTGTTGTTCATCATGTGCAGAACGCCGCGTTTCACGGCCTTTTCATCCGCGTCCTCAAAGATCACGTTGGCGCCTTTACCGCCCAGCTCCAGATGCACTTTCTTTAGCGTATCGGCAGCGCTTTTCGAGATCGCAGTGCCCGCGCGGGTCGAGCCGGTGAAGCTGATCATGTCCACATCCGGATGCGCAGAGAGTTGCGAACCGACACCCACGCCATCGCCGTTCACCAGATTGAATACTCCTGGTGGGAAACCGGCCTCGTCCATCAGTTCGGCAAAGATCATCGCGTTCAGGGGGCTTTGCTCGGATGGTTTCAGAACCATCGTACAGCCCGCGATGGCCGCCGCGCCTACCTTGAGGGTGATCTGGTTCATTGGCCAGTTCCACGGGGTGATCAGACCTGCGACACCCACGGCTTCATAAATGATGCGATCATTGGGGGCGTGATCGCCCAGTGGGCGCTCGAATTCAAACGCCTTGGCAGCGCGGATGAAGTTCTTCAGGTGATAGATCCCGGCACCGGATTGAGCCGTGCGCGACATGTCGATCGGCGCGCCCATCTCAAGCGACATGGCCTGCGCCAGGTCCTCGGACCGGGTCATGTAGAGGTCGGCCAGCTTTTCAACCAGGGCGATACGCTCTTGGACCGGCGTAGCCATCCAGCCGAGCAAGGCCGCCTTGGCCGCGGCAACGGCGGCGTCAGTGTCGGCCTGAGCGCCGAGGGAGATCACCGCGCAGGGTTCCTCGGTCGAGGGGTTGATTACCTCGAAATCATTCGCCTCAGATGGAGCAACCCATTGACCGTTAATGTAGAAATCGCGTTTTTCGATCATGGCGTATCCTCCGGGCCGTGATGTCAAAGACTGGTTTTGCCGCACAGTCTGTCATTCGCTCTGAGGCGCGGCAAGGGGGTAATTTGATCAAATTTGTTTGGCGACCTCCCGGAAAAAGACTTTTGCGGAAGGTTTAACTCTGGCGCAAAGTGGTTAGGTTCACAGCATTCGACTCGGTCAGTAACCAAAGAAGGAGTTGCACCATGGGTTTGCGTATCAACGACACGGTCCCGAATTTCACCGCAGAGACGGATCAGGGCACCATTCAGTTTCACGATTGGATTGGTGACAGCTGGGCGATCCTGTTCTCGCATCCCAAGGACTTCACCCCGGTCTGCACCACCGAGTTTTCGGCTGTGGCCCAGTTGAACGACGAATGGGCGGCGCGCAATACCAAGGTGATCGGTGTTTCGGTCGACGGGGTCGAGGACCACAAGAAGTGGAAGAAAGACATCGAAGCCTATGGCAAGGCCAACCCCGGTTTCCCGATCATCGCAGATGATGGGCTGGCGGTGTCCAAGGCCTTTGACATGCTGCCCGCCGAGGCCTATCTGCCCGATGGCCGCACTCCTGCGGATAGCGCCACCGTACGTTCGGTTTTCATCATCGGACCCGACAAGCAGTTGAAACTGTCGATGACCTATCCGATGACCGTTGGCCGGAACTTTGCCGAGATCCTGCGGGCACTGGACGGGTTGCAGATGTCGTCCAAGGGTGTTGCGACACCTGCGAACTGGGTGCCGGGTGAGGATGTGATCATCCCGCCCACCGTTTCGAACGAAGACGCCAAAGCGAAGTTTGGTGAGTTCGAGACGATCTTCCCTTATCTGCGCAAGACCAAGGCTCCGTCCTGATTTAGGTCGGGTCAGGGGGGCTGTCTGCCCCCCATCGCGCCTGAGGCGCCATTCCCCCCGAGGATATTTTCAGCCAGATGAAGCAGGCGGGCGCTGCGGGTGCAGGTGGAGCTGTGCTCGGTAAGCGGCGCGTTTGACTTCGCGGGTCAGTTTGTCTGAGAAGGGCGGTTTCGTCTGGATGGTCGAGCCGCCGATATCGCGGGCCACTTCGCGGTTGCCGCTGCCCAGAACGGCATGGATGGGCTGACCGGTGATCCAGTGCATTTGCAGGAAGGTATCCACAGGGCGGTCGATTTGATCGGTCGCCTTCAGGAGCCGTTTGGCGGCGTTGCGGCCGACCATCTGGCAGACGCATTGCAGGCCGATCACTTTGGGCAGGATCACGCTTAGGCCATCTTGCTCGGCCAGTGTGTGGGCCGCGACTTCGCGTTGTTTGACGGGGATGCGGATATAGTGATCCGGGGTGGCGATGGCGCGCAGCATTTTGATGGCTTGGGCTATTTTGTCAGGATCGACGCGCAGGTCATCTTCGGTGATGATGGCCAGGTCGATCTCTTCATCCACCAGTTTCTGCCAGAGGCGACGGTGGCTTTGGAATACGCCGATCTCCGCGGGGCGCAGGTCGAACGGGTAGTGCGGTTTGTGCAGGGTGCCGGGATGCAGGCTGACATCTGCGATCTGGTCCGGGTCGCGCCCGTTGGTCGCCTCAAACAGTTCGGCATTCGGCAAGTCCTTGCACAGCTGGTCTGCGTTGGCGCGGCGGGCCGTACTGGAGGACATATGGATGATGAAAGATCGCATGCCCCCGTGCATAGAACACGCGGGCATGCGGGGGAAGCGAAACCGGAGAAAAACGCCTCCCCCAAACGGGTTTAGAAACTGTAGCGCAGGCCGAAGTTCAGGCTGAACGTGTCCAGATCGTCCTCGACCGTGCCGGTCAGGGCACCGTTCGGGGCCAGACGCTCGGACGAGACGTCAAACGCGCGGGAATAGCGCGCGTCGACGGTGAAGGCAGTGTTGGCGTTGATATCATAGGCGACCCCGGCGATCAGTTGGGCGGCAAAGTTGGTGTCGCTGTCGTCCAGCTCGACCCCCGGCCCGTAGGCGAAGTTGATATCCGAATAGGTGGCCCCCAGACCAAAGCCCGCATATGGGGTCAGCGGACCGGATTGTTTGAAGTCAAACAGGATGTTGGCAAAAAGCGAGGTCTGTGTGATGTCGCCCGAAACATTGGCCTCGGCCGCAGGGCCATTGCCCGAGAAGTTCACGCCATCCACGTCATTGTCGCGGTAGGACAGCTCCAGCTCGATCCGGGTGCCGATGCTGTCGTTTGACCATTGGGGGATCTCTTTGCCGAATGCGATACCCAGCCCGTACCCGGCGTCGAAATCCGTATCGACGGTTTGAGAGTTGCCGCCGATTGTGCCCGAGAAATCTGTGTCCTGCAGTTGGCTGTAACCAACGAAGCCCTGGATATAAGCACCGTCGGTCAAGCTCTGCGCTGCTACAGCGGATGCCCCGAGTGTCAGTGCCGCCGAGGCAAGAATAAGTCGCGTAGCCATGTTCGTGTCCTTTGTTCCACATTGCGTATGGCGCAGATGTGGGCAGAACGTGGCCAAAGGGAAGCCCACGGGCTTTCACTTCGGATCACAGCAATTTGGAGGGGCGTGACCGAATAATTTTGCAATGGACGGCTGTGTTTTGTTGCAGCAGTTACGGCTTGTAAAACGTTGTTCTTCCCGTCGGTTCAGGCCGAAACTGTTCCCATTTCGGGCAGAGCTCGCGGTACGGTCAAATCTGCCTGCAGCATACGGGCTTCAAAAGCTTTCATGACCGGAAGGGCGGTGTTCCCGTAATATGCCGCATCCACAAACAACTCTGGAAACAGTTCACACAACTCGCGTTTCACTGCAGGGGCCAGAGCGTCCATTGTTGTGTCACCGGGGAAAAAGGACTCGGACCAAACGCCTTCGACATTCACCAATTCGTGTTGGTCGAAAAGCAGATGGATATACACAACTTCGTTCTCTGGCGACATGTGGCGAATGCGTGTGCCGTCTACAAGGGCTTTGGCTGGGGCGAGCATCATGGAGTTGAAGAAGTGAACCTCCATCAGGTCGGATGTCACGACTATTCTGTGTTGCGGCGATACCTTCAAGTCGCGCGACGGAAGCCCATTTGCGAAGTGGTTCATTGGAATACAGACCGGACGTAAATGTGGCGCTTTGACCAGGTCGTCCAAGGACAAGCGACGGAACCCAATCCACCTGACGGGCGCGGCGCGACCCTGGGCCGTCAGAACCATATCGCCAGGCTTAAGTGTCTCGATCCGGCGGTCCCCCTCTGGGGTCTTGATCAGCGCCCCTTCGGTGAAACAGACGAACGAGGGCAGTGTTTCGTATTCTGAAGGTGGTGCTGTTATGATCGAGTTGTTGGTGTTTTCAATCGTGTCGCCGACCTCTACCTCGCCTGAAGTGACGACAATGTACTGTGGGTTGAAAAACTGCAGCAGAGTAAAGGTAACAGGTTCTCCACCAACGTCGCCGCTATAGGTTTCAAAGACCTGGAAGTTTGTCGAGTTTCCAATGAAACCCGGTACTGCGCTGACATCTAGCTGCAGTCCACCATCCGCGTCTGGGTCTTCCAGTTCGTCGTCATTGTCGACGATGGCAACCTGAAATGCGGCCAGAACGACGACATCTGAACTACCGAGCGGGTCAACGTCTATTTCGTAAATCGTAATAAACTTCATGTTGGGCGTGCCCTAAATAAATGAAGAAAATTCGAAGTTACGCTGAAGGATACACGCTATAGGAGAGTTTTGATAGTTATTAGTTGTTTGGCCTTGTCGGGAGCGCCCGCGGCATCCCAATTGAAAAAAAGACCCCGGACAAGGCCGGGGTCTTTCTGCTTTGGAAAGGGGCAGATTACTCTGCGTCTTCCTTCTTTTCTTTCTTCTCAGGAACGATCTCTTCGCCGGTTTCCTGATCGACGACTTTCATCGATAGGCGGACCTTGCCGCGATCGTCGAAGCCCAGCAGTTTGACCTTAACTTCCTGACCTTCTTTCAGAACATCCGACGGATGGTTCAGGCGGCGGTTTTCGATCTGGGACACGTGGACAAGGCCGTCGCGCTTGCCAAAGAAGTTCACGAAGGCACCGAAGTCGACGATCTTGACCACTTTACCGGTGTAGATCTGACCTTCTTCCGGCTCGGCCACGATCGAATAGATCATGTCATAGGCCTTCTGGATCGACTCACCATCCGGCGAGGCGATCTTGATGACGCCGTCGTCGTTGATGTCGACCTTGGCACCCGAAACCTCGACGATCTCACGGATGACCTTACCACCCGAGCCGATCACTTCGCGGATCTTGTCAGTCGGGATGTTCATGGTCTCGATGCGCGGAGCGTGGACCGAGAATTCGTTGGTCTCGGACAGGGCTTTGCCCATCTCGCTCAGGATGTGCATACGGCCATCTTTGGCCTGTGCCAGAGCGGTCTCCATGATCTCGGGCGTGATGCCCGCAACCTTGATGTCCATCTGCAGCGAGGTGATGCCGTTTTCGGTCCCCGCCACCTTGAAGTCCATGTCGCCCAGGTGGTCTTCGTCACCCAGAATGTCGGTCAGAACAGCGTAGTCACCGTCATCTTCCAGGATCAGACCCATGGCCACACCGGCAACCGGTGCTTTCAGCGGAACACCCGCGTCCATCATCGACAGCGAACCGCCGCAGACGGAAGCCATCGAGGACGAGCCGTTGGATTCAGTGATCTCCGACACCACGCGAACGGTGTAGGGGAAGTCGGTCGGCGCAGGCAGAACCGCCTGCAGCGCGCGCCATGCCAGCTTGCCGTGACCGATCTCACGACGGCCGGGCGAGCCAACGCGGCCCACTTCACCAACCGAATAGGGGGGGAAGTTATAGTGCAGCAGGAAGTTCGATTTGAAGTTGCCGTGCAGTGCGTCGATGAACTGCTCATCGTCACCGGTGCCCAGCGTGGTTACGGCCAGCGCCTGAGTTTCACCACGGGTGAACAGGGCGGAACCGTGGGTCCGGGGCAGCATCGAGGTTTCGGCTTCGATGGCACGCACGTCGGTGGTCGAGCGACCGTCGATGCGCTTGCCGCCCTTGACGACGTCACCGCGCAGGATGCCAGCTTCCAGCTTTTTCATTGCCGCGCCGAGGTTCGCGTCTTCCAGCTGTTCCTCGGTCAGCGCTTCTTTGATCGCTTCACGGGCCGCGGCAACAGCGGCGGTGCGCTCTTGCTTGTCGGTGATCGCGAATGCGGCGCGCATCTGCTCTTCACCGGCTTCGGAAACAGCGGCGTAGAGGCTCGAATAGTCGGGTGCTGCGAACTCAAACGGCTCTTTTGCGGTTTCTTCGGCCAGATCGATGATCAGGTCCAGAACCGGCTGGATTTGCTCATGCGCGAAGTTCACGGCACCCAGCATTTCGGCCTCGGACAGCTCGTAAGCTTCCGATTCCACCATCATCACGGCGTTTTTGGTACCGGCAACAACCAGGTCCAGACGCTGTTCGGGGTTCAGGCGCAGGTCCTGCATGTCGTCCACGGTCGGGTTCAGGACGTATTCGCCATCCACGAAACCAACGCGGGCACCGGCGATCGGGCCCATGAACGGCGCGCCGGAAATGGTCAGAGCAGCGGATGCCGCGATCATCGCAACGATGTCGGGGTCGTTGACCAGATCGTGGCTCAGTACGGTGCACATCACCAGAACTTCGTTTTTGAAGCCGTCAACGAACAGCGGGCGGATCGGACGGTCGATCAGACGCGCGGTCAGCGTCTCTTTCTCGGTCGGGCGCGCCTCGCGCTTGAAGAAGCCACCCGGAACTTTACCGGCGGCATAGTATTTCTCTTGGTAGTGGACGGTCAGCGGGAAAAAATCCTGACCGGGCTTTTGTTGCTTGGCAAAGGTCACGTTGGCCATGACGCTGGTTTCGCCCAGCGTGGCAATCACGGTGCCGTCCGCCTGACGGGCAACCTTGCCTGTTTCCAGTGTGAGCGTCTCTTCGCCCCACTGCATAGATTTCTTAGTTACATCAAACATATGCGTATCCTAGAACGGAGCACTCCCGCCCCTGCGGGTCTCCGGTTTGCATGGCGGCCCCATTGCCGCCGACCCCACTTTATCTTCCATTCGAGTGCCGGGGTCAGGGCACAACGTCTCAGATACCCGCGCGCATACATGAGTTTGGGGGGGAAGGAAAGGGGAACGGCTGCGATTGGCAGAATCGCGCAGACTGGTATTTGAGCACCCTGCGCAGCGCCATTTTTGAGGCTGCGAAACGTCAGTTCCCACGGGGCTTAAGATTCAAATAAATGAATGCGTTTTGAAAAAACTGTATGCAGTGTAGACTGTTACCACTGAACCCACGGTCGAAGAGACGGGAATACGCCAAGGGGGTAACATACTCATAACCGTCAGCCGGCCGACTACCTTGGCGTTTGCAGCTTGTGAGCAAAGGGGCGAAGTATGTCTCAAACCAAGAAAATGCTGGATCCGGATCCGCGGATCTACGATTTCGAAACCGAGTATGAACTGGGTCAGGACAACGTCCGGCCATTCGGTTTGGATATCCACAATCCGGTCTTCCTGATCTCGAGTATTTTGATCTTTGCGTTCGTTTTGATCGCATTGGCCAACCAAGAGGCCGCGGCCGCCTTTTTTGGCTGGCTCAGACCATGGCTCACCAGTACGTTTGACTGGTTTCTCGTCCTGTCCGTGAACGCCATCACCCTGTTCTGTCTGGTTCTGATCGTACTGCCTGTTGGCAAAGTCAGGATCGGTGGCAAGGACGCCAAGCCTGACTATTCCTATGCCGGATGGATCGCGATGATGTTCGCCGCCGGTATTGGTATCGGTCTGCTGTTCTTCGGCGTGATGGAGCCAGTTTATTATAACTTCGCCGAAGACGGGAATGCGGTGCCTCTTGGTATTGATATCGCTGTTCCTGGGAATGAATACGCGGGTATCGTTGGTACGATCCACCATTGGGGCCTTGAAGGTTGGGCGGTGTATGCCGCCGTTGGTTTAAGTCTTGCGATCTTTGCATATAACCTGAACCTGCCCCTGACTTTACGCTCGGCTTTCTATCCGCTTCTGGGTGAGCGTGTCTGGGGTTGGTGGGGTCACCTGATCGACACTCTGGCGGTGTTTGCCACGCTGTTCGGTTTGACCACCTCTCTGGGTCTTGGGGCGCAGCAAGTTGCCGCCGGGTTGTACGAGGTGTTCGGTATCGAGCCTAGCCCGACCGTCACTGTCCTGCTGATCATCGGCATCACGCTGATCGCGCTTGGCTCGGTGCTGCTGGGTATGGATGCGGGCGTGAAACGGCTGAGCGAGATCAACATGATCATGGCCGTTGGTCTGTTCCTTTTCGTCATCATTGTCACCGGAGTGGGTACAGCCATTTCGCGGTATTTCAACGTGATGGTGGATTACGTGACCCATCTACCGGCACTGTCCAATCCATTTGGGCGAGAAGACACCAGCTATTTCCATGGCTGGACGACCTTCTACTGGGCTTGGTGGATCGCGTGGTCGCCTTTTGTGGGCATGTTCATCGCCCGCATTTCCAAGGGCCGTACGGTGCGTGAGTTCATCCTCTGCGCGCTTCTGGCCCCCACGGCGGTCTGCGCCCTGTGGATGTCGACCTTCGGCGGTGCCGCTATCGACATGCTGAACGCAGGCGGAGCAGAAGGCGTGCGCGCAACCGTGATCGACAGCTATGCCCCCGAGGGCGCCCTGTTCGGCTTCCTTAAGGAACTGCCGCTCTATGGCATCATCGCGCCGATCGCCCTGATATTGATCGTCGTGTTCTTTGTGACCTCGTCGGATTCAGGCTCGTTGGTGATTGATACGATTACTGCCGGAGGTAAGATGGATGCTCCGGTGATCCAACGGGTGTTCTGGTGCACGCTCGAGGGTCTGGTGGCAATCGCCCTGCTCTTGGGCGGCGGTCTTGCGGCTCTGCAAGGCGCGGCTGTGTCGACGGGCATCCCGTTCACGTTGGTGGTTCTGATGATGTGCTACTGCCTATGGCTGGCATTGAAATCGGAACGGGCCAAGATGTAGCGACGTACCTTGTATGCAGGGCTTTCCAGCCCTGCCCACATGGCCATGCCAAAAAAAACGCCCGCTGTTTCGGCGGGCGTTTTGATATCAGCTTGATCAGCTCTGATCTTAGCGGCGGATGCCCAGCTTTTTGATCAGGTCCTGATAGCGTGCTTCTTCCTTACCCTTCAGGTAGTCCAGCAGCTTACGGCGCTGGGCGACCATTTTGAGCAGACCGCGACGACCGTGGTTGTCTTTTTTGTGGGTCTTGAAGTGCTCGGTCAGGGTGGTGATGCGCGAGGTCAGGATGGCAACCTGGACTTCAGGCGAACCGGTGTCGCCCTCTTTGGTGCCGAATTCTTTCATGACGCGTGCTTTTTCAGCGGCAGTAATCGACATCGGGGTCTCCTTTAAAGGTTAGAGTTAATGGCGCAGGCCGGGATGTCGTCCAGCACAGGCCCATGGAGAAAACCGCACCGATTCCGATGCGGATGGGCGCGTATAGGCGCTTTTGGCGCGAATGGCAAAGGGATTCTGACGGCTCAACCAGCAGGCAGGTATTCCGCCAATTCGGCCTCGGTCAGGAGATGGATGTCGTCCACCGTCAACCCGTCGGCCCCGAACAGATGCGCGACCTCATGACCGTTGAGGCTGACGCGGGTCAGGTTCTCATTCTCGGGGTCCTGTTCGATTTCGATCTCGGGTGGGTCCTGATCTTCCCAGGTGATCAGCAGGCGGTCCTCACCGGATTGAAAGCCCATCACGGTGACTTCGGAATTCTCCGTGTCGGCGATGATGTCATCCGCGCCTGCGCCTCCGGTCGCAACGTCGCCATCTTTGGCCAGTATCGTGTCCTCACCTGCGCCGCCGTTCAGATAGTCCGTCTCGCCGTTATCTTCATCGCCCAGCAACAGGTCGTCGCCATCGCCGCCGAAGAGGGTATCCTCGCCCGTACCGCCGGTCAGAGTGTCATCACCATAGCCGCCCTGCAGGGCATCATTGCCTTCTCCGCCGTTCAGATCATCGTCGCCCTGACCACCATACAGCGCGTCACTGCCTTCGCCGCCCTGCATATGATCGTCGCCGAAATGACCGTAGAGCCTGTCATCGCCCTCATCCCCGAACAGGGCGTCATCGTCGGCCTCGCCATGCAGAAGGTCATCGCCCTGACCGCCGGACAGGGTGTCCTCACCTTCGGCTCCGTGCATCACGTCGTCGCCATCGCCGCCCATGATGTGGTCATCACCGCCATAGCCGTTGATCTGGTCCGTGCCGTCCTGCCCGGTTATGACATCGGCGTTGTCGCTTCCGGCGATCACCAGATCGCCTTCATGTTCCGAGATCACCGTGCCGCCGGTGTCGTCGCTGTCCTGCGCCGGCTCGATGCTCTCGCCCACGTCAAGGAACTCACCTTCGCCGATCTCGGTCTGGCTTTCGTCCTCCGCGCCTTCGTCTTGCTCATCTTCTTCTTCGATGAACACATCCCCAATGGCGTATGCCGCGCCGCCGACGGCGGCCAATCCGATCAACCCGGCCAGAAACATATCGAACCCTCCGAAAGAAATGAGACGCCTTGGCGGCACTGTCCCATCCGAACGGTTCATCGGTCAAAGCATAGCTGGCCGAGTGGTTAACCCTTTGTCACCAGAGTTCGGGCTGCTGGGTATAGGCGATGTAAAGCGGATGTTTCGGGTGTCCCGCTTTGGACAGGCCCAGATGAAACAGAGGCTGCCCGGTGCCGCGTAGCAGCGCCTCAACCGCTGGGCCGCGGTCCAGATGTGCGCCGTGGGTGCCCCAGGCGGCAATGACCTGATCGGCCCATTGGGCGCCATCCAGAATGGCCGCGTCGTTCGCCGGACCGACCGGATCAGCTGCGGCGCGCATCTTGCGCGGATCGGTATCGCGCCAGGCAAAGATGTTGGTGACTTGAAACGCCCCGAACCCCAGCGCCCGTGCGCGGCGTTCGCAACGCTCGACCGTCGGGTCGTTCTGCACCTCGGTCGCGGTTGACGGGTTCAGCATCACAAACAGCGCCTTACGCCCTGCCGGATCCCAAACACGGGTCAGGCTATAGCGGTATTTCTCGCAATCCGAGTAGACGGCGGTCGAGGGCGCATCGCCCTTGGTATG
Organism: Ruegeria sp. R13_0; assembly: GCF_017743995.1. GTDB lineage: Bacteria > Pseudomonadota > Alphaproteobacteria > Rhodobacterales > Rhodobacteraceae > Ruegeria. The sequence continues at coordinate 182,339 of NZ_JAGHRB010000004.1, forward strand.
CGTTCGGGTAATCATGCCCTTCGCCTAACACAGGGCTCAGGTAACGAACACCCGGCTTGGGTGCAGCTCGCCGGATTTGTAGATGCCCACCGCCACGGCCTTGCCGTCCAGCGAGGCCCAGGCCTCATCGCCATATTCCACGTCCGAGGCCAGAACCATGCCCGGATTTCCGTTGCGCAGACGGGTGGCGCCTTCGTGTGTACATTTCAGTTCGGGCAGGTCAGAGAGGCCGGTTTCCAGCGGATGCAGGTAGTCGTCCAGCGCCTCGGTCTTGGCCATCTCGTCGATCTGTTCGATGGACAACCCATCTTCGGCCTCAAAAGGGCCGGACCAGATGCGGCGGAGTGCCTTCACGTGTCCGTGGCAGCCCAAAGCCTCACCCAGATCCCGCGCGATCGAGCGGACATAGCCGCCTTTGCCGCAGGTCATCTCCAGCACCACATGGTCTTCGTCGGGACGGTCAACGAGGATCAGTTCTTCGACCCAGAGGGGGCGGGCGGACAGCTCTACCTCTTCGCCGTCGCGGGCCAGCTTATAGGCGCGTTGCCCGTCGATCTTCACGGCCGAGAACTTGGGCGGCACCTGCATAATATCCCCCAGAAACGGAGCGAGGGCCTGTTTGATATCGTCATCTGTAGGGCGCGCATCGCTTTGCGCAATCACTTCGCCTTCGGCATCGTCGGTGTTGGTGGCTTGTCCAAGACGTACGGTGAAAGTGTAGGCTTTCAAAGCATCGGTGATGTAGGGAACGGTTTTGGTCGCCTCACCCAAAGCCACGGCCAGAACGCCGGTCGCCTCAGGGTCCAGAGTACCCGCATGGCCCGCTTTCTTGGCGTCCATCGCCCAACGCACCTTGTTGACCACTGCGGTCGAGGTCATGCCCGCGGGCTTGTCCACCACCAGCCAACCGGAAATGTCGCGGCCCTTGCGTTTGCGTCCCATCTTGCACCTTGCCTTTTGCTAAGGCGCGCGGGTTAGCGGATCGTTTTGCCGCTGTCAAACTCAGGGCGCGTCTTCGACGACGCCTACGATTGGCCCTAGTGAGAACCCGATATCCGACCGGTTGCTGGCGCGCTCATACATGCGCGAGATATTTCCATCGAGGAACAGCGCATTCGGCGTTTCCAGCACGTCGCGGAACAGCCTGCCGAACTCATGGAAGGTCACGTAATCCTCGGAAATCGCAAAGACCGTGCGCGTGCCATCGGCACTGGTCCCCACACCATTGCGAATGTAGCGTGAGGTCGAATCGGGCAGGAACCGGGGGTGCAACTCGCCGTCGATCACCAGCATCGGGCCGGATTGGGTTGCAAATCGGCACTTTGGGGCCTGATCCACGAAAGTGAGCGTTTCGAACACGTCAGCGCGGCGCTCGCGAATGCAGAACACCCCGTTGGGCAACAATCCGAAATTACCGGGCCCGGCATTCGGGATCACACGCATCTTCTCTTGCCCGTTTTCGACATAGTGGCCAACGGGTGAGCGGTCGTCGTGGTACATGCCCGCATTCATCGCAAAGACAAGCCGTTTGCCTTCGGGCGCGAGCGAGTCGTTCACCGATGAGAAATGCCCAAGCAGATCGCCTTCGTCATCGTTCAGAAACAGGCGCAGGTCTTCCGAGGCATCGACCTCGCAGACCGTATACCGCTTGTCCTCATGGGTCAGCTTTTCACAAGTGACCGCATGGGCCTGCGCGGCCCAGAGAGCCGCGCCAAGTGTTGCGAATGCCCGGATCACTCGTCCAGATCGCGGCGCACCGCGTCCTGTTCGAACATGCGGCGGGTGTCGTCCAGCCGGTCAAACGTATCATCCAGACGGAACCGCAGATCGGGCGAGAATTTCAGGTTCAACTTCTTGCCGATCATGCGCCGCAGCTCACCCTTGTTACGGGCGAGCAGGTCGATCACATCCTCTTGGCCTTTGCCGCCTAGCGGCAGCACATAGGCGGTGGCGATCTTGAGATCGGGCGAGGTGCGGACCTCACCTACGGTGATCGACATACGGTTCAGGTCGGGGTCGTGGACATCTCCGCGCGCCAGAACTTCGGACAGGGTGCGGCGGATCAGTTCGCCGACACGCAGTTGCCGTTGGGACGGGCCGGGGCCATCGTGGAATTTGTTCTTTGCCATACCGACGATCTAAGCCCTAACCGAGCCTTTGCCAAGCGGGCGCGAACCGGGTAGGAGGCTTTGAGCCGACTATATCTAGGGGAAGAAAGCAATGACCCATATTCCGGGGATCGTCATCACAGGGGCTTCGGGCCGTATGGGGCAGATGCTGATCAAGACCGTGACTGACAGCGATCAGGCCCGTCTTGTTGGTGTAGTCGAGCGCGCGGGCCATGACTGGATCGGTCAGGACGTGGGCACCGCGATAGGCGGGCAGGCGCTGGGCGTGACCGTGACAGACGATCCGTTGGAGGCGTTCGCGCAGGCGCAGGCCGTCATTGATTTCACCGCGCCCGAGGCGACGCTGGAGTTTGCTGCTTTGGCCGCGCAGGCGCGGTGTGTGCATGTGATCGGTACCACTGGCATGACCGAGGAACAGATCGCCGCGCTCGAGCCTGCCTCGCGCCATGCAGTGATCGTGCGGGCGGGCAATATGAGCCTTGGGGTCAATTTGCTGGTGCAACTGACCAAAAAAGTCGCCGCTGCTCTGGACGAAGATTTCGACATCGAGGTCATCGAAGGCCATCACCACCACAAGGTCGATGCGCCCTCGGGCACAGCGCTGATGCTGGGCGACGCCGCCGCTGAAGGGCGTGGTGTCAAGCTGTCGGATGTGGCCGACCGGGGCCGCGATGGCATCACCGGCGCGCGAAAGCGCGGAGACATAGGCTTCCACGCCATTCGCGGCGGAGACATCGTGGGCGAACATGACGTCCTGTTCGCCGCGCCGGGAGAGCGCATCGTCCTGCGCCATCTGGCCACGGACCGCGCCATATTTGCCCGCGGCGCGCTGAAGGCGGCGCTTTGGGGGCAGGGCAAGGCACCGGGTCAGTATGACATGGTGGATGTGCTGGGGCTGTAAGTCATAGACGGATCGCCTGACGACGCTAAGGTCTGGTTATGAGGACCCTGAAATCTCGTTTGGTAGCCGGGTTGGTGCTGGTACTGTTCTACCTGACGCTGCTGCCGTTTGTAGTGCATGGGTTCGGGATGATTGGTATCGGATTGTCCGAGAACGCGTCCCGGCAGAGCTATTTGTTCGCCGATGACGCCCGCGTCGGCAACGCCGCCATGATGCTGCATATCGGTGCTGGAACAGTCTTGGTGGCTCTCGTGCCGTTGCAATTGATCCGCGCTGTTCGTCTGAGGTTCAACCGATTTCATCGTATGTTGGGCGCGGTGCTGATCGCGCTGGCACTAGTCACAGGGCTAGCCGGTATGACCTATATTCCCCTGCGCGGAACGATCGGCGGGCCGGTGATGTCTGCTGCGTTTTTCCTCTATGGATTGTGCCTGTTCACTTCGGCCTTGATGCTGGCGCGGATGGCCCGTGTTAGGAACCGAGCAGGGCATTGGGCTTGGGGGTTGCGGCTGTTTTGGCTGGCGCTTGGGTCGTGGCTCTACCGTGTTCATTACACCCTTTGGTACCTTTTGACCGGAGGTGTCGGGTCAGAGCCCGATTTCTCGGGCCCTTTCGATCTGGTGCAGAACTTCGCGTTCTTTGTTCCCTATCTGTTGATGGTGCAGATTTGGATCTTGCGAAAGCGTTCTGCGCATCAGGCTGCATGGACTACAGGTCTTTGATTTTCTCCGCGCGCAACGGGCAAGCAAGATAGACGCCGAATTCCTTGCCGATATCTGCGCTGACGCGGGCGTGAACCGCGCCTTGCCGGTCGAGAAAGCGCTGGTTGTCTTCGACCGGGAAAATCCCCTCATGCCAAATGCCGGGATGGATATAGAAGCCGCGTGAGCCATCGCACCAGAAGGCCACCACCTTTTCCGGTGTCAGATTGTCGCCCGGCAGGGCAACGGGAACGATGAAGGGCTTGTTGTCCAGCGGCCAGAACATTTGCCCGCCATCCGGGTGGTAGTTCATGTGCCACAAAAGGACTTGATCGCGCGGTGCGCTCTGCCGCTCGACCTGTGCCTGCTGAGGATCAGTTGACCAGCCCAGAACGTAGTGGCCGCCCACGGCTTCGTTTCGGCCATAGAGGACATCGCCTTTCCACTGCCCATGGAACGTGCCTTCGACCCAGCCGCCTTCATCGCCGGTGCCTTCGTCGATGGGCCGCCAGCCTTGCTGCGGCCAGCGAGTGATCTCGATCTCGAACCCTTCGGGGTCATCGACCAGACAGCCATAGCCTTTGACCGAAGCGTCCGTGGCGCGGATCAGGGGAACCTCGTGCCACGGCAGCGAGGGTTTGGTGCTGGCTTCAAAGATATATTCCGGGGCGTTCATGGCGTACCCATGTGCTTGTCGACCATACGCTGCACCATCGGGGCGAAATGTGCAAAATCAGGGGTCTCCATATCCGCGCGCTTTCCGGCCTCATCGAGATATCGCACCTGAATGATCTCCTTTAGGTTCGGGTTGGCCTCGAACGCGGTCACTTCCTCGGAGCTCATCGGGCCGCCTTGCAGCTCCAGCGTGTGGACCGAGGCGGCGGACAGCCGGTTGAAATACTCGGGCTTCGTGGCGCAAAGATACCGTTTGGCGGCTACATGGTAGCGACAGCAATCGGTGATGACGGACGGAAAGAACTGCTCCAGCACTTCCGCACCTGCGTCTTCATGATGGCGATCCTCGGTGTCATCCGGGTGATAGGTTCCGAATTCCGAGGTGAAGTGGCCGATGTCATGCAGGAGGGCACCCACGATGATCTCTTCGGGCATGCCGTTCTGTTCGGCGATGGTGGCCCCTTGCAGCATGTGCTCGGCCATGGTCACGGGTTCGCCCAGATATTCCTCGCCACCACGGCGGTCGAAGATATCGCCGATGAAGGCCACGATATTGTCGCGGTTCAGAGTCGTGTAGTCGGGTTTCATTCCGCCGCCTCCGGTTGTGCCATGTCCATAGCGGCCAGAGTGGACAGCAACCCGTCCTTGTCGGCGTAGCAGCCTTGCAGCCACCGCGACCCTGCGCCCGAATAGCCAAGTCGCGCATGCAGCACGCGGGTGTTGTCGACGATGAAGCTCTCGCCCGGTTCAAGCTTGAACGACACGCCCATCGCAGGGTCGTCGATGATGTCCCCCAACTGGCGATAGGCGGCGTAATAGGCCTCCATTTTGTCGAAGGGCACATCCACAAAGGGCGCGGAGGAGCGGTTATTGAACCGGATGCCAATGACTTCGCCATCGGGTGACAGTTCGATCATCGGGCGGCGTGAGCGCAGGCAAACCCCGTCCGAGCCTTTGTATTCGAACCGCGCAGGATAGCCGGCCAGCAGAGCAAAGCCCTCGGGATTCTGGTCGCGCAGTTTTTCGGCGGCGCGGAACCCGTCAACGACGATCGAGTCGCCGCCCTCGGCGCTGTTTTCAAGGCAGTAGAGGATTTGTAGCGTCGGCACCGGATCGCGGTAGGGATTGTCGGTGTGGGCCTGCAATCCCAGTCCGGTATAGGCGAGGTTGGTCGGGTTCACCTCTGTCCGAACCTCAAAATAAGGGCCGTAGTTGGTCTCACGCACATAGCCAAACAGGTCGGCCACCTTCAGTAGAGACTCGGGCTCGGTCGGACCACCGGTCAGTTTGGCAAAGCCGAATTCGGCCACAGCCGCCAGCCAGTTGCGTTTGGCGCTCGGGTCGGCGTGAACCGCGTTCCAGTCGCCGCTGGGGGCTGCGATGCCGCTTTCCCATGTGGTGATGCCGGGGGCGATGCGCCCGAACGGGGCGCTTTGATCGCGATCGTAAACATGATCGGCCAGCCATTCGGCGGGGAAGGTGACGGTTTTACCCTCTGGCTGGAAGGTGACGCTCAGATCGCCGTCGATCACCTCGGCCGCGGTGACTGAGGTGTTTTCGGGGATGTCGCCAATGGTGATCAGGCGCTGCCCGTTGCCTGGCGCGCGGGTGTCCGGGTCAAGCGCGTTGTCGCGCAGCCAGATGGCATGAAATCGGGCCGAGGTTCCGTCGGTGAATTCAACAGTCACAACCGAAGGGTCAAAGGTGGCGGTGCGCAGCATGGGGTCTCTCCTGTTCAGCGCGGGCGTTGCTTGAAGGGGATACGCGCCTTATGACATTATCACAATTAATGCTTATTTCGTCTGAGGGTTGGTTTTTCTAATGACTAAGGAAAAGATCGGTTTGCCGCCTCTGGACTGGCTGCGGGTGTTCGAGGCGGCTGGTCGACTCGGCGGTTTCTCGGCCGCTGCGCGTGAGTTCGGTTTGACTCAGGCGGCGGTCAGCCAGCGGATCGGCAACCTTGAGGCATGGCTCGGGCGCATGCTTTTTGTGCGTGAGGCGCGGGGCGTGTCGCTAACCATCGAAGGCGAAAGCTATCTGCCGCTGGTGCAAGACAGCCTGCAGGCGCTGGAACGGAACACCGAAGATCTGTTCGGCAAATCCCCACGAGAGCTTCGGGTCGCGGGGCTTTCCTCACATATCCACGCACTGGTTCTGCCAGCCTTGCCTGCCTTTCTGAACATGCGGCCCAAGGTGCGGGTGATGACGGATTCGGTGACACGCAGAACGTCGCTGGAGGAGGAGCGGACATGGCTGCAAATCCGCTACGGTCGCGGTGTCTGGCCGGGGCGCAAGGCCAAGCTGATCGCGCCCGAGGTGCTGGCCCCGATGGCTGCGCCGGATGTATCATGGGGTGCGCCGTTGATTGATCTGCGGGGCGAGCGGCCCGGCTGGCAGGATTGGGCGCAGGGTTCAGGGATCAAGGACCTGCCGCAGGGCCGGATCAGCTTTGATTCCGTCGGGCACGCTATGAAGGCCGCGCGGCAGGGACTAGGGGTTGTTCTGGGATCAGTGCCCCTCGCTGCTGAAAGCTTGCAGTCGGGGCGATTGCGCAGGCTCGACCTGCCAGAGCTGAAGACCAAGGATGGCTATTGGCTGACATGGCCCGAGGATCGGGCCAAATCGAAAAAGCAGCGCGCGTTGTTGGACGATTTCCTGCAAGCGCTGCGGGCATGAGCCATCAGAAGTCGATGGCGATGCCCTTCTTCTCCCAATCGCCATAACGCGCCGGGTCCGGGCCATCACGCCCGCCCAGCTCTTTCGGCATGTCTTTTGCTTCGGCTTCGGCCTTGCGGCGGCGCTCGGCGGCCTCGGCCAGTGCGCGCTGGGCTGCGGGCGGCAGATCTTTGGTGTCGTCACTCATGACATCGGGTTCCTTTCCGGTCACGGTCTTGATATACGCCACCGTCCGCCAAAGGCAATGCGGACCACAAGCACATCAAAAGGCGGTTCCATGTCCGACAATGCAACAGCGGCGCGACGCAGCGCGATCTATCTGCTGGATCAGATTTTGGGCGAAGGGCGGCTTTTGTCCGAATGTCTGGCCGCAGGCGCGCTGGACCGTCTGGCCCCCGAAGACCGGGCGCGGGCGCAACGCCTGACGCTGGAAACCCTGCGCGGGCTCGAGCGCGCGGACCGGCTGCTCGACAATCACCTCAACCGTACCCCGGCGCTGACCGTCTACAACGCTTTGCGTCTTGGCGCGGTCGAGCTGTGCCACGGCGAGGCCGCCCATGGTGTGGTGAATTCCATGGTCGAAATTGTTGGCCGCTCACGCAAGCATGGGCGTCTCAAGGGATTGGTGAATGCGGTGCTGCGCAAGGTAGCCGCCGAAGGGCCAGACGCTTGGCCCAAGATGCGCGTGCCGCGTCTGCCGGACTGGCTGCGTGATCCGCTGGTCATGGCTTGGGGGACAGAGGCCGTTGCAGGCATGGAGCAGGCGCATTTCGCAGCCGCCCCACTGGATCTGACGGTCAAGCCGGGCTCGGATGCGCCGGGTCAGGTGCTGCCGACCGGGTCAATGCGCGTGCAGGATGCGGGGCAGGTTTCGGGTTTGCCGGGCTACAAATCGGGCGATTGGTGGGTGCAGGATGCGGCAGCGGCGATGCCGGTGCGCGTGCTGGCCCCACAAGCCGGTGAGAAAATCCTCGACCTTTGCGCCGCACCGGGGGGCAAGACGCTGCAACTGGCGGCTACTGGGGCCGAGGTGACGGCGTTGGATATATCGGAGCAACGGTTGGAGCGGGTGCGGGAAAACCTCATTCGCACCGGGTTGGAGGCAACTGTCATCGCAGGCGACGCACTGGAACATCAGGGTCAGTATGATGCGATCCTGCTGGACGCGCCCTGTTCGGCGACCGGTACGATCCGCCGCCACCCGGATCTGCCCTTTGCCAAGGACGGCTCGGAATTCGGCGGTCTGATCGAGCTGCAGACCCAGATGCTGGCCCATGCCTGGAGCCTGCTCAAGCCGGGCGGGCGGCTGGTCTATTGCACCTGCTCTTTGCTGCCTGACGAGGGCGAGGTGCAGGTCGAAGAGTCGCTGGAGATGTACCTGGACATGTCCGTGGATCGCGACGCGTTGAAGCGCGACGGGGTTGAACCGGACTGGATCACCGAGGAAGGCGGCCTGCGTCTGCGGCCCGATTATTGGCCCGATCGCGGCGGGATGGATGGATTCTACATCGCCTGTCTGAACAAATCCGCCTGAGCGCATGCTTTTCGATGACTTGACGATCGGCGCGGTCTATCGTTGGGTCTCAAGCGCCAGCAGAGCGCAAGAGGCAGAGTAACGAGCGTCATGTCAGATACGGACACCATGACCAGCCGGTGGATGCGGTTCCAGAACCGTCTCTATGCGCGCCTGAGCCAAAGGCAAAAGGCGGTCACGGGGTTTGTCACGCAGCCCGAACCGCGCACGGTTGGGTCTTTTGCCCGTGGTCGTCAGCTGGTGGCGGGCAACCTGCTGTTCTCCGGATATCTCGTCGAGGCGCAAGATACTGGCCTGTGGGAGGTCACGGCCCCCAGTCTGGGTTTTGACGATGAAAGGCACGGCTTTGCCTGGCTGGATGATCTGGCGGCTGTCGGGGATATGCGGGCGCGAGACAAGGCGCAGCGCTGGGTCTGGGGCTGGATCGAGGCGCATGGGCGCGGGCAAGGGCCGGGATGGGTTCCCGATCTGACCGGACGGCGCGTCATGCGCTGGATAAATCATGCGTCCTTCTTGCTGCGCGGCGCAGATGAGGCGCAGAGCAAACTGTTTTTCCGGTCTCTCGCGCAACAAACATGGTTTCTGTCGAAACGGGCCCATGCCGCAACGCCGGGTTTGCCAAGGTTCGAGGCACTGGCTGGTCTGGTTCAGGCTGGATTGGCCTTGCAGGGGCTGGAGGGGATGGCCGATCCCGCCCTGCGTGCGTTGGCGCGCGAATGCGAACGGCAGGTCGACAAACAGGGCGGCATCCCGACGCGCAACCCCGAAGAGCTGCTTGAGGTGTTTACGCTACTCGGCTGGACCTCTGCCGCCCTCAGCGATCTTGGTCGTGGCACACCGGTGGCGCAGGCCGCAGCGATCAAGCGGATTGCGCCCACCCTGCGCAGTTTGCGCCATGCGGATGGCGCTCTGGCCCGGTTCCATGGCGGCGGGCGCGGGGTCGAAGGCCGGTTGGAACAGGCGTTGGCCCAAAGCGGAGTCAAACACAAGGCGGCAACGGAATTGCCCATGGGTTTTGCCCGGCTCTCTGCCGCCCGCACGACGGTGATTGTGGATGCCAGCCCACCGCCCGTTGGCGCGGCCTCGTTGAACGCGCATGCCTCGACCACGGCGTTTGAGCTGACCTCGGGCCGGCGTCCGCTGATCGTGAATTGTGGCTCCGGCGCCAGTTTTGGACTGGATTGGCGCCGGGCGGGACGGGCCACCCCGTCTCATTCCACGCTCTGTCTGGATGGGTATTCCAGCGCGCGTCTCGCCAAACCTGTGACGGGCAGCGAGCGGCAGGCGCTGGTGGATGCGCCGCAAGACGTCCCTGTGGATTTCGAGGACGCGTTCGAGGGCATCCGCTTCATGGTCGGCCAAGACGGCTATACCAAGGTTTTCGGCTTGACCCACGCCCGCACGTTCGAGCTGCGCTTTGACGGGCGTGAGCTGACCGGCGAGGACATCCTGCTGACCACAAGCGACAAGTCCAAGCGGCAGTTTGACAAGGCGATGGATGCCTCGGGCCTTGCAGGTGTCGGGTTCGACATCCGGTTCCACCTGCACCCGGATGTGGATGCGGCCGTGGATCTCGGAGGTTCGGCGGTGTCGATGGCCCTCAAAAGCGGTGAGATCTGGGTTTTCCGCCATGATGGCGTGGGAAAATTGTCCGTCGAGCCAAGCGTTTACCTTGAAAAAGGGCGTTTAAAGCCGCGCGCGACAAAACAGATCGTTCTATCTGGCCGCGCAATGGAGTATGCGACGCGCATCCAGTGGACGTTGAGCAAGGCGCAGGATACAGCCTATGCCGTGCGCGACATGCACCGGGACGAACCCGAATTCGACTGACGCCAAAAGGACCTTTGGACCCATGACCGACCTTCACCCCGTGCGCCGCGCGTTGCTTTCCGTTTCCGACAAGACCGGGCTGATCGAGCTGGGAAAGGCGCTGGCCGAGCGTGGGGTTGAGCTGCTGTCCACCGGGGGGACCGCCAAGGCCCTGCGTGATGCGGGGCTTGAGGTTCGGGACGTCAGCGAGATCACGGGCTTCCCCGAGATGATGGATGGCCGGGTCAAGACCTTGCACCCGATGGTGCATGGCGGCCTTCTGGCGCTGCGCGACAATGACAGCCACGTGGCGGCCATGGAAGAACATGGCATTGGTGCGATCGACCTGCTGGTCGTGAACCTTTACCCATTCGAGGCGACGGTGGCCAAAGGGGCCGATTATGACACCTGCATCGAGAATATTGATATCGGCGGTCCGGCGATGATCCGCGCGGCGTCCAAGAACCATGCTTTTGTGAACGTGGTTGTGGATGTGCAGGATTATGACGCGCTGCTGGCTGAACTAGCGGCAAACGATGGTCAGACCTCTTACGCGTTCCGTCAGGGTCTGGCGCAGACGGCCTATGCCCGCACTGCAGCCTATGACACAGCTGTTTCGAACTGGATGGCTGATGCGCTGGCCACTGACGCTCCGCGCCGCCGTGCCTTTGCCGGTGAGCTGAAACAGACCCTGCGCTATGGCGAGAACAGCCACCAGCAGGCGGCGTTCTACACCGATGGCACCGACCGCCCCGGCGTGGCGACCGCCGTGCAGCATCAGGGCAAGGAACTGAGCTACAACAACATCAACGACACCGACGCAGCTTTTGAACTGGTTGCCGAGTTCAACCCTGCCGACACTGCCGCCTGCGCGATTATCAAACACGCCAACCCCTGCGGTGTCGCCACCGGAGCGACACTTCTGGACGCGTATAAATCGGCGTTCGATTGCGACCGGACCTCGGCCTTTGGTGGGATCGTCGCGTTGAACCAGCCTCTGGACGCGGAGACAGCGCAGGAGATCACCGGTATCTTCACCGAGGTCGTCATTGCCCCCGGTGCCTCGGATGAGGCCAAGGAGATCTTTGCCGCCAAGAAGAACCTGCGCCTGTTGACGACTGAGGGTCTGCCGGACGTGACCGCAGGAGGGAAAACCGTGCGTCAGGTGGCCGGTGGCCTTCTGGTCCAAGACAAGGATAACGGCTTTGTCGGCATGGATGACCTGAAAGTGGTCACCAAGAAAGCGCCGACCGACGAACAGATGCGAGACCTTCTGTTTGCGTGGAAAGTCGCCAAACACGTCAAATCCAACGCTATCGTCTACGTCAAGGACGGCGCGACCGTCGGGGTTGGTGCGGGCCAAATGAGCCGCGTCGACTCGGCGCTGATTGCGGCCAAGAAAGCCGAGCGCATGGCTGATGTGCTGGGACTGCCGCAGCCGCTGACCATCGGCTCCGCCGTGGCCTCGGATGCGTTCTTCCCCTTCCCTGATGGTCTGATGGAAGCCGCCGAGGCCGGTGCCACCTGCGTAATTCAACCCGGTGGCTCGATGCGCGATGACGAAGTGATCGCGGCGGCGGATGAGGCCGGTTTGGCCATGGTCTTCACCGGCATGCGCCACTTCCGCCACTGATGCGCAGCCGTCTTCTGCTCTGGGCCGCGCTGACGGCGTTTCTGATCGACCAGATCAGCAAATATCTGGTCGTACACGTGATGCGCGTGGCCGAGGGCAATATCGAGGTGCTGCCGCCGCTGCTGGTTTTCAAATACGGCGAGAATCGCGGTATCAATTTTGGCCTGTTTCAAGGCAATTCCGACGCCGCGCGGTGGGTTCTGATTGGCATTTCCGTGGCCGTATGTATCGCGGTTGCGATCTGGCTGTGGCGGTCGGCCCCGACCAAGGTGATGCTGCTAAGCGGCGGGCTGCTGATCGGCGGGGCGCTTGGCAATGTGGTTGACCGGGTGCTCTATGGCTATGTTTTGGATTTCCTGAACATGTCCTGTTGTGGTATCGACAATCCCTTCGTGTTCAATCTGGCCGATGTGTTCATCTTTGCCGGTGCCATCGGGCTTGTGTTGTTCGACAGTAAAAAGGCCTCGTGACGCGCCCGATGAGATGCGTTAAAAGCACCTGAAACAGGTTGGAGACTCTGATGCGGTTGTCGCGCGCCTTACTTGCCATGATCCTTGGTGCAGCCATTGCAGGTTGCAACAACCCCGGCCTGCGCGACCTTCAGCCTCCGGGGGACGGTCCGGATGAGTTCTCCGTGCTGCCGGTCAAACCGCTGACCCAGCCCAAGGACTATGCGTTTCTACCGGCCCCCACACCGGGCGGTGGCAACCTGACGGATCCGAACCCGAACGCAGACGCCGTGGTGGCCCTTGGGGGCAACGCGTCGGCGCTGAACCCGAATGCGGCGATCCCATCGTCGGATGCTGCATTGGTGACCGCTTCAAGCCGCTACGGCGTGCCTGAAAACGCGCGCGCCGTGGTCGAGGCTGACGACGAAGCTTTCCGCAAGCGCCGTGGTCGCTGGACCGGTCTGCGCCTGTTCCCGGTCGACCGCTACCAGCAGGTTTACGAACGTCAGTCGATCGATCCTTACGCCGAGACCGACGCTGCCCGCCGCGCGGGGGTTGAGACTCCGTCTTCACCTCCGAATGAATAATTCTTTAACTTTCTGTCATCTCCCTTGATCCCGCCGGGCACCACCGTAGTTTGAAGTCTAGAAACGAAACGGAGGATGCCCCATGGTTCGGGCTTTGGCACTATCTGCCGCCCTGATGGCAGCCACCCCGGTCCTGGCCGAGGACGGGAAAGAGGCGGTCACAACCTTCACTTTGGACAACAGCATGGATGTCGTTGTGGTCGAGGATCACCGCGCGCCGGTTGTGCAGCACATGGTCTGGTATCGCGCCGGATCGGCAGATGAGCCGATCGGGTCATCCGGCGTGGCGCATTTCCTCGAACATTTGCTGTTCAAGGGCACCGATACTTTGGCTCCGGGCGAGTTCTCGGCCACGGTTGCGGCCAATGGGGGCAATGACAACGCTTTTACCTCCTACGACTACACGGCCTATTTCCAGCGCGTCGCGGCCGACCGGCTGGAGCTGATGATGCAGATGGAATCGGACCGGATGCGGAATATTCGCCTGTCTGAAGACGATATTGCCACCGAACGCGACGTGATTCTGGAAGAGCGGAACCAACGCACGGACAACAACCCGCGCGCGCTGTTTGGCGAGCAGATGAACGCGGCGCAGTACCTCAACCACCGCTACGGCGTCCCGATCATCGGCTGGCGGCATGAGATGGAGACGCTGGACATGGAGGACGCGCTGTCCTTCTACCAGACCCACTATGCCCCCAATAACGCCATCCTTGTCGTGACCGGAGACGTCGACCCGGACGAGGTGCGCAGCCTTGCGGATCAGTATTACGGCGTGATCCCGGCCAACCCGGACCTGCCGGAACGCATCCGCTCGCAGGAGCCCCCGCAAACGGCGGAACGTCGCCTGACCTACAAAGACCCACGTGTGTCGCAGCCCTATGTGCAGCGCAGCTACCTCGCCCCGGAACGCGATCCGGGCGCACAGGAGAAAGCGGCAGCCCTGTTTCTATTGGCTGAACTGCTCGGGGGCGGCACGACCTCTTATCTGAACGAGAAACTGCAATTCGAAGATCAGGTCGTTACCTATGCAGGCGCCTTCTACCGGGGGGTCTCACTGGATGACACCACCTTTGACCTGTTGGTTGTTCCCGCCGAAGGTGTCTCGCTGCAAGAGGCCGAGGATGCCATGGATCGTGTTGTGGCCGAGTTCATCGCCGAGGGGGTGAACGAAGAAGATCTTGATCGGATCAAGATGCAGCTGCGCGCCTCGCAGACCTATGCCCGTGACAATGTGGACGGCATCGGCAACCGCTATGGCCGTGCCCTGACCAGCGGATTGACGGTTGAGGATGTACAGGCCTGGCCCGACGTCCTGCAGGCCGTGACCGGGGATGAAATCATCGCCGCCGCCCGCGAGGTTCTGCAACTGGAAAGCTCGGTCACCGGCTGGCTGATGAAGGATGATGAGGTGACCCAATGAAACGCATCTTCGCAACCCTGATCGCCTTTGTCATCGCGCTTCCCGCATGGGCCGAGATCAAGATTGAGGAGGTCACCTCGCCCGGCGGCATCACCGCATGGCTGGTCGAGGATCATTCGATCCCCTTCGCGGCGCTCGAGCTGCGCTTTCGCGGTGGCACCTCGCTGGATGACCCTGACAAGCGCGGCGCGGTTTACCTGATGAGCGGCCTGATCGAAGAAGGCGCGGGCGACATGGATGCCCGCACTTATGCGCGCGAGCTGGAGTCGCTGGCCGCCTCATTCACCTACAATGCCGGAGACGACTCGGTTTCGATCTCGGCCCGTTTCCTGACCGAAAACCGGGACGAGGTGATTGATCTGCTGCGCACAACACTGCTTGAGCCGCGCTTTGACGAGGACGCGGTGGAACGTGTGAAGGCGCAGATCCTGTCCGGCCTGCGCTCGGACCAGACCGACCCGAACGATATCGCCGGTCGCAGCTTTGCCGCTATGGCCTATGGCGATCATCCCTACGGGTCCGAGGGCAAAGGCACGCTTGAAACCGTAGCGGCCCTGACGCGCGATGATGTAGTCACCGCTTATGAGAGCGTATTTGCCAAGGATCGCCTCTATGTGGGCGCTGTCGGCGATATTACAGCCGAGGAACTGGGCGTGCTGCTGGATACGTTGCTGTTGGACCTACCCGAGACCGGCAAACCGATCCCGGACAAAGCCGAGGTTCAAATCGAGGGTGGCGTAAGCGTGGTCGAATTCGACACGCCGCAATCCGTGGCGCTGTTCTCGCAGAAAGGGATCGACCGTGACGATCCTGATTTCTTCGCTGCTTTTGTCCTGAATCACATCCTTGGCGGCGGCGGTTTCGAAAGCCGCCTGATGCAAGAGGTGCGCGAAAAGCGCGGCCTGACCTACGGTGTCTATTCCTATCTGGCGCCCAAGGACCTGGCCTCAGTCTATTTGGGTTCAGTTTCGTCCTCCAATGATCGCATCGCCGAAGCCATCGAGGTAATCCGCGACGAATGGGCCCGAGCAGCGTCCGAGGGCGTGACCCAGAAGGAGTTGGACGACGCCAAGACCTATCTGACCGGCGCGTATCCGCTTCGGTTTGATGGCAACGGCCGTATTGCCGGGATCATGGTCGGGATGCAAATGCAGGGTTTGCCGATCGACTATATCGCGACGCGCAACGACAAGGTGAATGCGGTGACGCTGGAAGAGATCAATCGCGTGGCGTCCGAACTGCTGGACCCGGAAGGCCTACACTTCACCATCGTCGGAAAACCCGAAGGGGTGGATGGCTGACGCCGTCCCCCCTGCGCTTGGCTTGCAGTAGACCCATTGATAGCAAGCGATGCGCCGCTTACCGGATCGGCAACTCTCCGCCTTAACCAACCGTTAACGCGTCTTGGCCATACTTTAGCCAGAAATGTCGAGAATTCTGTGGTAATCGGGATGAGAGAGGGGATTCCTTTGGTCCTCATCTCTTGTCACAGCTTGGGATGGATAGTGACGCTATGGTAGTTGCGATTATGGGATTGGGAACAGTTGCGGGGTTGCTGACCTTTGCTGCCGCTCTGATTCTTGGCCAATCCCTGCTCAGCGCCTTTGCACTTTACGTAGTGGCCGGCGTGCTGACCTCGCTGCTGGTTGCCGCAGGGATTTATTTCAGAAGCTCTTGAGCTAGCTGTAGCCGAAACAAAACCCTACGGCTGAGCATTCAGCCTTCAAGCTTTAGCCCTTTTTCGCCGCCCGCAGCATCTGACCCATCATCTGGCCAAACTTGCCCGAGCCGCGCTGATACAAGGCTCCATCAACCGCCATGACTGTGCCGCTGATATAGCTGGCCATATCAGAGCTGAGGAACAGACAGGCGTTGGCCACGTCTTGCGGTTGGCCCCAACGGCCCAATGGAACGTCCTTGCGCAGCGCTTCGCCCGCATCGGGGGTTGGCGCAAGGCGCTTGGCCCCTTCAGTACCTTCGATAAAACCAGGCACGACCGAGTTCACACGGATGCCTTCGACGCCCCATTCCATGGACAAGGTTCGGGTGATCTGATCAACGCCCGCCTTGGCCGCGCAGACATGCGCCTGCCCTTCGTAAGGCAGATAGGATTGCGGGGCCGAGATGTTGATGATGCTGCCACCGGGCCGTTTGAGGTAAGGATAAGCCCCTTTCAAAACATGAACGGTGCCCATCAGATCGATGTCGACAACGGTTTTGAACGCATTGACCGACATCTCGGACATCAGCGCCGGGAAATTCCCTGCCGCGCCGGATACCAAAACGTCGAAATCGCCAAACGCGTCATGGAACTGTTTCAACCCCGCCGCCACTGCGTCCGGATCGCGCACGTCAAACGCCGCACCGATGGCCTCTGCCGCGCCTGCCGCTTTCAGCGCAGCGACCGTGTCATCCACTTTCTCTTGTGAACGGCTGGCAACGGCAAGTTTGGCGCCCGAGGCCGCAAAGGCCTCGGCAATCCCCCGGTTAATACCGCTGGTGCCGCCAATGACGATGACGGTTTTGTTTGCAAAGTCCATGTGGGCCTCCCGTGATGCGGGAGCCCTACTCGCCGTAGGGCACCCAGATGTTTTTCACTTCGGTCGCAGCCTGCAGGAAGCGGCGGGAATGGTCCATGCTCCAGTCAAATGCCGTCGCGTTATTGACCCAGGTTCGTTTCAGGTTCCCGGCTGAGACAACCTCGATCTCTTTCGAGAGATCCGTCGAAGAGAAGGACCAGACCGCATCCACGTTCAGGTGTGAGGCCAGTGGTTTCGCCAATTCCGCATGGCTGCCGGTTAGGATATTGACCACACCGGCGGGCACGTCCGAGGTCTCGAGGATCTGATAGAAATCGGTGGCGGCCAGCGGATACGGCTCGGATGCGGCCAGGACCACCCGATTCCCCATCGCAATCGCAGGCGCCATCGCCGAGACCAGACCCAGCAGAGGTGCCTCATCCGCGCAGAGTGCGCCGATCACGCCGACGGGTTCTTTCATGGCGATTGCCACGCCCCGGATCGGAACGCCATGCACCTGACCGTCATATTTGTCGGCCCAGGCGGCTGCGGTGAAAAGGCGCTGGATCGAGGCTTCGACCTCTTTCACGCCGTCTTTCTTGCCGGTCATGGCGTCGATACGGGCAGCGAATTCACCCGCGCGGGCCGAGAGGTTTTCGCCGATATAGTATAGGATCTGTGCCCGCAGATGACCGGTGGTCTTGGACCAGCCTTTCGCGCCAGCGGCGGCCTCAACCGCGTTGCGGACGTCCTTGCGGTTGGCCAAACCCACGTGACCCAACAGACCTGCCTTGCCCCAGACAGGCTTGGAATACCCGCCATCCGGCCGCGCCTGCTTGCCGCCCACATACATCTTGGCGGTGCGGTCGATGGGGTCGACCGAGGCACCTTCGCCCATGGTCGCCTCGACCTTTGTCAGCGCCTTCGCCTTACCCTTGGGCTTGGTATAGGCCGCCAGCCCTTCCCAACCGCCTTCGCGGCCAAAGCCGCTTTCGCGCATACCGCCGAACCCCGCGGCGGCGTCGAACAGATTGGTGGCGTTGACCCAGACTACGCCCGCAACCAGCTTGGGCGCGATATCCAGCGCGAGGTTCACATTCTCGGTCCAGACCGTCGCGGCCAGTCCGTAGCGGGTGTTGTTGGCCAATTCCACGGCCTCAGCCGGGGTGCGGAAGGTCGAGGAGACCAGAACCGGGCCAAAGATCTCCTCCTGCATCAGCGGGTCCGAGGTCTCGAGCCCCGAGATCAGCGTGGGCGGGTAGTAGCAGCCGTTTTCCGGCAGCTCGCAGGCCGCGTGGTGAACATGGCCTGCGGTGTTGCTGTCGACCATGGCTTTGATCGTCTGCAACTGAACCGGGTCCACAACCGCGCCGACGTCGATGCATTTGTCCAGCGGATCACCGATGCGCAAGCCGTCCATCCGGGCGCGCAGCTTGTTGTGAAAGCGGTCGGCAATGCCCTCTTGCACCAGCAGGCGGGACCCTGCACAGCAGACCTGCCCCTGATTGAACCAGATCGCATCGACCAGACCTTCGATGGCTGAATCGATATCAGCGTCGTCGAACACGATATAGGCGGACTTTCCGCCCAGCTCCAAGGTCAGTTCCTTGCCCGATCCAGCCGTCGCCTCGCGAATACGCCGCCCCACAACGGTCGAGCCGGTAAACGCGATCTTGTCCACGTCCGCGTTTACGATCATCTCGCCCACAGCGCCGTCTCCGGTCACGATATTGACGACGCCCTTGGGCAGCCCAGCCTGCGAGCAGATATCAGCGAACAGCAGCGCGGTCAGCGAGGTATACTCGGCCGGTTTCAGAACCACCGTATTCCCCATCGCCAGCGCGGGCGCGATTTTCCAGGCCAGCATCAGCAAGGGGAAGTTCCACGGGATGATCTGCCCGCACACGCCCAAGGCCTCGGCATCGGGCAACTCACTCTCCATCAATTGCGCCATACCGGCGTGATAGTAGAAGTGCCGCTGCGCCAGAGGGATGTCGATGTCACGCGATTCCCGGATTGGCTTGCCGTTATCCATGCTCTCCAGCACGGCGAACAGGCGCGCGTGTTTTTGCAAAAGCCGCGCAATGGCATAGAGATACCGCGCCCGGCCTGCGCCGCCCAGCTTCTCCCATTTTGGCTGTGCCTTGCGGGCAGCGGCGACGGCGGCGTCCACATCAGCCTGCTTGGCCTGGGTCAGCTTGGCCAGCACCTCTCCGGTCGCGGGGTTGCGGCTTTCGAACCCCTTGCCCGGTTTGGTGAAACTCCCGTCGATATAGTGACCGAACGCGTCACCCTGATCGACCAGCCAGGCCAGCGCCTCAGCCGCGCTTTCAGGGGCCGGGCCATAGTCCATGGTCTCAAAAATCTCTTTCACGCTCATGACTTCATCTTTTCCCAAATACTCACTGTCCTGACATCAGCCACAGGCTCAGCCGAGTGAATGACGATAACCAGCCGAGTACGCCCCGGTGACATAGTGTTCCAACTGCCGTTCGATATCGCCCAGCAGTGACGAGGCGCCAAAGCGGAACAGGTCCGGCTCCAGCCAGCGGTCGCCCAGCTCATCCTTGATCAGCGACAGGTACACCAAGGCATCCTTGGCCTTGGAGATACCACCCGCAGGCTTGTACCCCACACGATACCCGGTGCGGTCACAGTAGTCGCGGATCGCGCGGATCATCACCAGAGAAACGGGCAGGGTGGCGTTGACGCTTTCCTTCCCGGTCGAGGTCTTGATGAAATCCGCCCCCGCCATCATGCACACCAATGAGGCGCGGGCGACATTGCGCAGGCTGCCCAGCTCTCCGGTCGCCAGGATGGCTTTGACATGGGCATCGCCGCAGGCGGCGCGGAAGGCCTTCATCTCATCGTACAAAGCCTGCCAGTCCCCAGACAGCGCGTGACGGCGCGAGATGACGATGTCGATCTCTTCCGCTCCGGCTTTCACGCTTTCTTCGATCTCGGCCACGCGCAGATGGAATGGCGACAGGCCCGCCGGAAACCCGGTGGAGACGGCAGCCACCGGTATCCCAGTGCCCTTCAAAGCGGCAACGGCAGTTTCGATCATGTCGTGATAGACGCAGACGGCCCCAGTCGTGATCGCAGGCATATCCAGCGCTTGCAACGTTGCTGGCGCAACCGGCTGGCGCGCTTTGGCGCACAAACGGCGCACGCGTCCTACCGTGTCGTCACCCGATAGGGTGGTGAGGTCGATCATCGTGACTGCCTTCAGCAGCCACGCGGCCTGATAGTCCTTCTTCACCGAGCGCCGACCGGGCAGAGTTGCCGCGCGGCGCTCAATGGCCGAGGTATTGGCCTGAACGGCCCGAACCCAATCCAGATCAAGGTCCATTCCAGGGTTTCTGGGTTCAGTGACTTGCGGCAGATGCGCGGTGCGCACGGGGCTGTCTGAGCGCTGCGGTTCCATTCTCACATCCTTTGGGAGGTTTGCGCCAAAATCGCACGGCTTGGCAATAAATGGAAGGCAGCAGAGCGGCCTTGTGGTATTTTTTTGACCATTTGGACAAATAAACTAGGATTTTGTTGCGACTAATTCGCAATAGCATTGACTTAGTTGCGAGTCGTTCTCATATTTAAACGCAACAGGGTCCGAATTCCGGAGATCAACTATGATTCGTCGCAGTTTCCTTGCTGCTATAGCTATCGCTAGCGCCATGCCGCTTGCTGCATGGGCGCAGGCGCCGCTGAAAGTCGTGGCGACGACCGGCATGATTGCCGACGCCGTGCGACAGGTCGGTGGCGATCAGGTCGAGGTAAAGGGCCTCATGGGTCCCGGCGTTGATCCGCATGCCTACCGTCAGACCCGCAGCGATATCGTCGCCATGACCCGCGCAGATCTGGTGCTGTGGCACGGTCTCTATCTCGAAGCGCAGATGGAAGATTTCTTTGAAGATCTCAGCCGTAAGCAGACCGTGGTAGCCGTGGCTGAAGGCGTAGATAAATCCAAATTGCGCGCGCATGACGACTATGCCGACAAATATGACCCGCACATCTGGATGAGCCCAACCCTGTGGGCCGATGTGGTCACCATGGTCCAAGAGACATTAACCGAGGCCCGCCCCGAAGCTGCCGAGATTTTTGCCGCAAACGCACAGGCGCATCTGGCCGAGCTGGACGCCCTGACAGCCTATGCCGAAAGGGCCCTGACAGCAGTGCCCGAAGACAGCCGCGTTCTACTGACCGCCCATGACGCCTTTGGCTATTTCGGTGCGGCCTATGGCTATGAGGTAATGGGCGTTCAGGGCATCTCGACCCAGTCCGAGGCCGGTCTGAACCGGATCGGAGAATTGGTCGACACTTTGGTCGACCGCCAGTTGACCGCTGTGTTTGTAGAAAGCTCGGTCTCGGATCGCTCGATGCGTGCGCTGATCGAAGGGGCTGCGGCCAAGGGCCACAAGGTCTCGGTCGGGGGTGAGCTGTTCTCGGACGCAATGGGCGAGGATGGCACATATGAGGGCACTTATGTCGGCATGCTGGATCACAATATCACCGTGATCGCAGGGGCCTTGGGGGCGGATGTTCCCGATCAGGGTCTGAACGGCAAACTGTCCGCGGGGTTTTGAGTGATGCTGGAGCTTGCAGCGGTTCAGGGTGTGTCCGTCGAAGACCAAGGGATTGAGGCCAGCCCACTGGCTGTGCGTGGCCTGACAGTCTCATACGGTCAGAAGCCTGCTGTATTCTCTGTGGATATGACCGTTCAGCCGGGGGCGATGACCGCGATTATTGGCCCCAACGGGGCAGGGAAATCGACACTCCTGAAAGCGGCGCTTGGGATCGTGGCGCCCTTGTCCGGGCAGGTGACTGTATTTGGTCAACCACTCGAGGAACAACGTGCCCGGATTGCCTATGTCCCGCAGCGCGCCAGTGTCGACTGGGATTTCCCGACCCGCGTAATTGATGTGGTTCTCATGGGCCTGTCGCGTCAACTGGGCCTGTTGGGCCGTGCCCGCGCGCGGCACAAAGCGGCTGCGATGGATTGCCTGAACCGCGTTGGTATGCGCGACTTTGCGGATCGTCAGATCGGTCAGCTGTCCGGCGGCCAGCAACAGCGGGTGTTCTTAGCCCGTGCCTTGGCGCAGGACGCCGATCTTTACCTGCTGGACGAGCCGTTCGCCGGCGTCGATGCGGCCACCGAAAAAGCCATCATCGCGGTGCTGAAATCGCTGAAAGAGGGGGGCAAGACCGTCGTGGTCGTCCATCACGATCTGGCCACGGTCTCGGATTATTTCGATCATGTCTTCTTGATCAACACACGCAAGATCGCCGAGGGTTCGGTGGCGCAGGCCTTTACCGCCGAGACCCTTCAATCCGCATACGGAGGCCGCTTGGCCACCGCCCAAATCGACCAGATTTCGCGCGCGCTGGGGTAGAGAATGCTCTGGGATGCGCTCAGCCTGCAGCTTGGTTACAACGCCACGCTGGTCGCTATCGGTGCGAGTTTGCTGGGAGTCGCGGCCGGTGTGACCGGCACCTTTCTGTTTTTGCGCAAACGCGCGCTGGTCAGTGACGCGATCAGCCATGCGACTTTGCCGGGGGTCTGTCTGGCCTTTATGTTGCTTGTGGCTTTGGGTGGGGACGGGCGCAACCTTCTAGGGCTGCTGGCCGGATCGGCAGCGTCGGCCTGGGTGGGTCTGCTTTGCCTGAACTGGCTAACCCGCCACACGCGACTGGCCGAGGATGCCGCCATAGGCGCGGTTCTATCGGTGTTTTTCGGTTTTGGCATCGTTCTGCTGACCGTCATTCAGACCATGGGCGTTGGGCGGCAAGCGGGGTTGGAGGGGTTCCTTCTGGGCTCAACCGCCGGGATGCTGTGGGCGGATGCCTTGATCATCGCGATCGGAGGCGCGGCGACCCTGGTGCTGGTGATGATCCTGCGTCGCCCTATGACTTTGGTGGCGTTTGACCCCGAATATGCCGCCGCCCGGGGCTTGCCCGTGCATCGCATTGACCTTGCCATGATGGGTCTGGTGATGGCGGTCACTGTGGTGGGTCTGAAGATCGTTGGTCTGATCCTGATCGTGGCTTTGCTGATCATCCCTCCAGTCACCGCGCGGTTCTGGTCCGAGCGGTCGGATCGCGTCGTCTTGCTGGCCGGTCTCGCGGGTGGTTTGGCGGGCTATATCGGCGCCGCCCTGTCGGCCACTGCGCCGAATCTGCCGACTGGGCCAATCATCGTTCTGGTCAGCTTCGCCTTCTTCGTCTTGTCCCTGTTCCTCGCCCCGGTTCGAGGCGTTCTGGCCGCCGTTCTGCGCCATCTGAGGTTCCAACGTCGGGTGCATATCCGGCAAGGGCTGTTGGCTTTGGCGCAAGGCCAGAAGATCTACGAGCCTTTGACCCTGCGCCTGTTGCGACGCGCCGATCTTGTGCGCGCCGATGGCGTGGCGACCGAAGCCGGAAAAGCCCGCGCCGCCAAAGCCTTGCGCGATGAAAAACGGTGGGAGGTCGTGCGCGCGGATCAGGCGCATGAGGCGACTGCCGCGCTGTATGATGGCCTGCGCGATATCGAAACCGTACTGACCAAGGATCAGATTGCCGAAATAGACCACCGCATCGGCGGACCACAGGGGGTTCCGACATGAGTGGTGAGGAATTCGTACCCCTGTCGTTGACGCCGCTGCTGATCGGCACCTTTGCGGCGATCGCCTGCGCCTTGCCCGGCAACTTCCTCGTGCTGCGCAAACAGGCGCTGATCGGGGATGCGATCAGCCATGTGGTGCTGCCCGGTATCGTTGTGGCCTTTCTGCTGACCGGAGCGATCTCGACCTGGCCCATGATGCTGGGCGCGGCGGGCGCGGCGATCGTGGCCGTTGTTCTGATCGAGGCGATCCGGAGGCTGGGTCAAATCGAGCCGGGTGCGGCGATGGGTGTGGTCTTTACGACCATGTTCGCGGCAGGTGTGCTGCTGTTGGAGCAGACAGATACCTCGACAGTGCATCTGGATGTGGAACATGCGCTGTATGGCAATCTGGAAAGCCTGATCTGGCTGGATGCGACGGGCTGGTCTTCGCTTTGGGATCTGCAGGCCTTGGCCGGGCTGCCACCGGAACTGCCTCGGATCGCGGTGACGATGCTGGGTGTTCTGCTGTTCACATGGCTTTTCTGGCGGCCGCTGAAAATCTCGACCTTCGATGAGGGGTTCGCGCGTACCATAGGCATCCGCACGGGCGCGCTAGGGCTGGCGTTGGTCATCGTCGCCGCGATCGCCGCCGTTGCCGCCTTTGATGCGGTCGGCTCGATCATCGTGATCGCCATGTTCATCTGCCCTCCTGCTGCGGCACGCATGATGACCAACCGGCTGGAGACGCAAATTGCCTGGAGCGTGGGATTCGCCATCCTCTCAGCTGTTTCGGGATATGTGCTGGCCGGGTATGGCCCGCTTTGGCTGGGTGCAGCGGACGCCGTCAGCGCGGCAGGGATGATCGCCACAATGTCCGGCGTGATTCTGGCCCTGACCGCCCTCTTCGGCCCGTGCCGCACCCGAGTGGGTGCGCACACGCCTGCGTGAAGCGGCACTTTCCTGCCACCGGTTCCCGCAGGTCATCGGCTGAACTTTGCCCAGAGTAAACAAAGATGACTCTTAATAAGCAATTTAACTAATTGCGTGTTAGGTCAATTGCATTACCGGCTAACACCTACCACTCACTTCGGTAAGTCCGGGCAGGGTTTGGTGAGGGCGGCACAGCCAGCCCCCGAACACTGTCCGGCCCCCCTCCCTTGTTGATCTGATAGATCGGCCGATATTACGGTTCAATCCGGTGGCAGAATCGGGCCGTGATGTGCTAGGTCTGGTGGTATGGCGCAGACGACCCCCAATATCAGCGAAACACGACCCGTTATCCGGCAGCTCGACGATGCTGCGATCAACCGCATCGCCGCCGGTGAGGTTGTCGAACGTCCGGCCTCGGCCGTCAAGGAACTGGTCGAGAATGCCATCGACGCCGGAGCCACCCGTATTGCCATAGATATCGCGGACGGGGGCAAGACCTTGATTCGTGTCACCGACGATGGCTGTGGTATCGCGCCCGAGGACTTGCCGCTGGCCTTGTCGCGTCATGCGACCTCGAAAATCGACGGGTCGGACCTTTTGAACATTCACACCTTCGGCTTTCGGGGTGAAGCTTTGCCCTCGCTCGGCGCGGTAGGTCGTTTGTCGATCACCAGCCGCGTTTCGGGGGCGGATGCGGCGTCAATCACTGTGTCGGGCGGCCGGATGGAGGCGGTGAAGCCCGCCGCACTTCGGGCAGGCACAGTGGTCGAGCTGCGCGATCTGTTTTTCGCTACGCCGGCGCGGCTCAAGTTCATGCGCACCGACCGGGCCGAGGCGCAGGCCATAGGCGATACGGTCAAACGCCTGGCCATGGCCGAGCCTTCCGTCACGTTCACCTTGCGCGATGTTTCGGGCGGAGGTGAGGGCCGCGTGACCTTCCGCGCCGACCGCGAGAATGGCGATCTTTTCGATGCCCTCCACGCCCGTTTGGCCCGCGTGATCGGTCGCGAGTTCGCCGAAAACGCCCTGCAGATCGATGCGACGCGCGAAGGTATTCGGTTGTACGGCTATGCTGCCCTTCCGACCTATTCGCGCGGGGCTGCGGTTGCGCAATACCTGTTCGTCAATGGCCGTCCAGTCCGTGATAAGATGCTGACTGGCGCGCTTCGGGCCGCATATTTCGACTTCCTCAGCCGTGACCGCCACCCGGCTGCGGCGCTGTTTATCGACTGCGATCCGACGCTGGTGGACGTGAACGTGCATCCCGCCAAGTCGGAGGTTCGGTTCGGCGATCCCGGCGTTGCGCGCGGTTTGATCGTATCCGCCCTGCGCCACGCGCTGGCCGAGGCCGGGCATCGCGCGTCCTCGACCGTTGCCAATGCGACTTTGGGCGCGATGCGTCCCGAGGCGCCTCAATCCGCCCCCGCGCGGGTCTACCAGATGGACCGCCCGTCGCAGGCGGCTCGGCAAGCAGCGTATCGGGCGCAATCCCCCGGCTTTGCTGAATTGGCAAGGGACTATAGCGGCAGCATCGTTGAACCGACCCCGGTTGTGACCCCGGTGACCACTGAAGAACCTGTGCCGCAGGACCTTCCCTTGGGCGCTGCACGCGGTCAGGTGCATGAGAATTACATCATCGCGCAAACAGCCGACGGGATGGTCATCGTCGACCAGCACGCGGCGCATGAGCGGTTGGTCTATGAAAAACTCAAAACGCAGATGGCCGAAAATGGCGTCGCCGCGCAGGCTTTGCTGATCCCCGAGATCGTCGAACTGTCCGAAGGCGATTGCGCGCGGTTGATGGCAGTGGCCGATGACCTCTCACGCCTTGGCCTGACGCTCGAGCCTTTTGGCGGCGGTGCCATTGCCGTGCGCGAAACCCCTGCCATTCTGGGCGAGGTCGATGCCCGCGCGATGATCCTGGATATCCTCGATGAGCTGGCCGATCAGGGCGACAGTCAGATGGTGCAAGCGCGGATCGAGGCGATCCTCAGCCGCGTTGCCTGCCATGGTTCGATCCGCTCTGGCCGCCGGATGCGGGCCGAGGAAATGAACGCCCTGCTGCGCGAGATGGAGGCCACCCCGCATTCCGGCCAATGCAACCACGGGCGACCCACTTATGTTGAACTGAAACTCAGCGATATCGAGCGTCTGTTCGGGCGCAGTTGATCGGGTCTCGCGAAGTGTTTAAGAAGATAGAAACAAAACGAGAACATACAGGTTCATATGATTGAGATTGCAGGCACCCAATATGCACTGAATGACCCCGTAATCCTCGTTGCGGGTGGCGTTCTGGCGCTGATCCTTTTGTTGCTGTTCCTGTCGCTGCGGGCGTCGCAGCGTTCCGCCCGGATGGCAGAGCCTCTGGCGCGTCAGATGGCGCATCTGGGGCAACATGTGCAGGCTTTGGGGCAGGGGCAGGAGCAATTGCGTGGCGGGTTGCAGCACGTCTCGGACACCCAGGCCAATGCGCAGGTGCAGGTGATCCAGACGGTCGAAACCCGCCTGTCCTCGGTGCAGCAGCAGATGAATGACCGGCTGGCCGACAATGCTATGAAATCGGCCCGCGCGCTGGCGGAGATGCAAGAGAGGATGAAGGAATCGCTGCACGGGTCCTCGAAACAGACCGCGACCTCGCTGACTCAGTTGCAGGAGCGGTTGGCCGCCATCGACAAGGCGCAGGATAACATCACCAAGCTGTCCGGCGATGTGTTGTCGCTGCAGGATATCCTATCGAACAAGCAGACGCGGGGTGCGTTTGGTGAGATTCAGTTGAACGACATCGTCTCCAAGGCGCTGCCGCATGACAGTTTCCAGTTGCAGGCGACACTCTCGAACGGCCGCAGGGCGGATTGTCTGATCCATCTTCCGAACCCACCGGGGCCGATTGTGATCGACAGCAAATTCCCTTTGGAGGCCTATGAGGCGCTGATCGGATCGACCAATGACGCCGAGCTGAAGGCGGCGGTGCAGATGTTCCGCAGCACGGTGCGCAAACACATCAACGATATCGCTGAGAAATACATTCTGGATGGCGAAACCGCCGATGGCGCGCTGATGTTCCTGCCGTCCGAGGCGGTCTACGCCGAGTTGCACGCCAAGTTCCCCGAATTGGTGCAGGAGAGTTTTACCAAACGCGTTTGGATCGTGTCACCGACCACCTGCATGGCGACGCTGAATACGATGCGCGCGATCCTCAAGGACGCGCGGATGCGAGAACATGCAGGCGCCATCCGCAAAGAACTTGGGATGCTACACAAGGATGTCGAGCGTTTGGGCGACCGCGTTGCCAATTTGGATCGCCATTTCGGGCAGGCGGCCAAGGATATCTCGGACATCAAGATCAGCGCGGAAAAAGCTGGCCGCAGGGCGCAACGGCTTGATAACTTTGATTTTGAGGAACTGGCGCCAGAGGCCCCCTCGGAGGTCGTCCCTTTAACGCGGCACGAGGGCTGAGTGCGCATCCTGACAGACAGGTTGCTGAATGAAAAATGCGGCGCACCCGCCAGAAATTGACCAACTGCTGAGAACGGCCGAACAGGACGCGGAGCAGATCGTTGGCCTGTTGCGAATGGGGGTGGCAGCAGGTCTTGGCGTCTTCTTCCTCGTCACGATCCAACCGGTTTCGAACAGTGGACATGCGGTTCTGGAGCGCCAATGGGCGTTCGCGTTCGGAACCCTCTTTGCCTATTTCCTGCTTGGCTTCGTGACTTGGATGGCGGCTAGCAGGGGGCGCTTTTCGGGTTGGATGGCGTGGCCTGTGTCAGGCGCAGATTCTGTGTTCCTGATTGTTTCGGTTTGGTTGGGCTTACTCAATACCGGTCTTGTCGGGGACGAGGTCTTCGTTTTGCCCGCCGTCTGGCTGGCCCCTGTAGTCCTGGCTTTCGGAGTATTGCGCGGCAACCCCAAGGTCATGTTGATGCAGGTTGTCTTGCTGTCGCTTGGGTTTCTGTTCCTGATCGGGATAGATGCAGGATCTGCGCGGGGTCACACAGACAGCCCCATCTGGCTGTTTCTGGCACCCCCTCCCAACCTGATCCGCGTCTTCATGATCGCTCTGGCCGGGGTGGTTCTGATCGTCGCCGCAAGGCGGGTTCACAAGTTGCTGTTCCAATCCATAACTGAGGCGCAGCGTCGCGCGAACCTGACGCGCTACCTGCCCTCGCAGGTCGTTCAGGACCTCGGCGACAGCGGATTGGCGGCTTTGAAAAACGGACGCCGCCAGAAGGCCGGTTTGATTTTCATCGATCTGCGCGGTTTCACGACACTGTCGCAACAGCTGGAGCCGGATGAGGTCTCTGAGCTGATCTCAGACTACAGACGCCGGGTCTCGGCCGTTGTGCGTCGGGAAAACGGGATCATCGACAAGTTCATCGGAGACGCTGTCATGATCGTGTTTGACGGAGAACAGGCCGCAAAACGGTGCCTGAACTGCGGCGCGGGACTGTTGAAAGAAATGGCCCGATGGACCGCCGAGCGCAAATCGGCGGGCCTTCCTTCACTTGGCACCGGAATCGGCTTGCATTGGGGTGAGGTTTTTCTCGGAGTGATAGGCGATCAGGACAGGCTGGAGTTTTCAGTGTTCGGAGATGCGGTGAACACAGCCGCAAGGCTTGAAAGCCTGACCCGCGATCTGGAAATGGACCTGATCGTCTCGAACGACCTTGTGACAGCGGCTGGAGGGCCGGACCTCTTGGACGGGCTGGTCAGCATCTCCCCGATCGAGGTCAAAGGCCGCAGCGGTGCGTTGGAGTTGTTGGGGGTTCCTATCCGGTCTGAAAACGCCGAAGACCCCAGCGAGGGCAAGTAGCACCTTACTGGATCGACAGATCCAGATTGTAGCCCACGGTTTTGCCCATATCCCGGTCATTTCCCATCAGATAGACACGGATCGTATAGTCTCCGTCTTCGGGCAGATCGATCCGGGCAGTGTTGCCGTCAATCGAGCCGTTATAGATCGCGACGCCATCGCTGCCGGGAGGCAGGATGTTGAAATAAATCACACCATTGCCGTTGGTGTCGCTGACCTTGAGATCGGCAAACATCTCTTGCCCGGCTTTCGCGCCAAGCGAGTAGTCAAAATACTCGTCTCCGGTTACGGTACCGTTGACCATTGTGCCAAAGTTGCCTGGCTCGAATTTCACATCGGCCTTCATTTGGGCAGACGCAATCGAGGCAACGCACGCAACGCCAAGCGCGATCATATAAATTCGGTTCATAACATATCTCCTGTCAGAGGCAGTTCTGATCCGAACCATACACGATCAGATCCGCAGGAAGGGCTGGAAAAGACGCGGCATCAGTTTGCTAAACTTCAGCGGTGCATCTGTGACAGCCAAGCAGATGCAATCCTCGGTGATGTCCGCCGTTGGCGTGTGATGCAGGTCTTCATCTGCAATCTCGACATCGCCGCGCGCGAAGCGATCAACCTCATCCGAAAAGGCGCCCTGAAGAACCATCGTCAGTTCCGTACCATTGTGACTGTGATCCGGAACAGCGACACCTGCAGGGATGAACAGCAAGCGGGCGGTGGCCTCTTTGCTGGTCGGCAGGATCGCCTGTTTCACGCCCATGCCAATCGGTTTCCACTGAATGTCATCAACTGTCCCACCGACATAGTCTTGCAGGGGGGTCGGCAGGATGGCGCAGCCCGGACGGGCGGGCTTGGGGGTCGGTGCGCCTTGAGAAATCAGGGCCATCGTCGCGGCTAGGGATGAGTCGCTCATGCTGACAGCATCTGGTTGCGCGTCCAGAACATGTCCGCCCACGGCCTCATAGCTTTCGGCGCGGGCACGGCAGTGGTCGCACAGTGACAGATGGGTTGCGACCATCAGGTCGAACGCCTCGGGCAGCGAGCCGGCGGCATAGGCCATCAGCAGCTCATCTGTCAGGTGATGTTTAATCGACTGGCTCATCTTGCTCATCTCAGTTCATCGCGTGGCGCAAGCGGTCCAGCGCCAACCTGATACGTGATTTGATCGTTCCCAAGGGCAACCCGGTCTGAGACGCAATCTCTCGGTGACTCAGGTCCCCGAAATACGCCTTCTCGATCAGTTCTCTCTGCGCCTCGGGCAACGCCAGCATGGCGGTGCGCAGCTGCGCGGTTTCCTGTTGCAGCGCAAGGACATCGTCTTGTTCCGGCTCAGCCTCGGGCCCCCATCCCAGTTCCTCGGGTTCAGGGCGACGTTGCTTGCGCAGGACGTCAATGCGCTTGTTCCGAGCGATGGTGAACACCCAAGTGGCCACCGTGGCCCGTGACGGATCGAACAGATGGGCCTTGTGCCACAAGGTCGCCATCACCTCTTGCGCGCATTCTTCGGCCAGCGCGGCGTCGGATCCTGACTTCATCAGGAACGCCTTGATGCGCGGAGCGAAATGCTGGAACAGCTCGGCAAAGGCCGCCTGGTCCTGCGCGTCTCGGATGCGCCTGACTTGGTCCACCCACTCGGTCCTGGTGTCGCAACTGCCGTTCGTTCCGTTCACCTGTCTACCCTTGATGCGTTTCTTTGCGCGCCAAGGCTGAGGGGCGGCCTGTTCAGCCGCAGGTTCGTCCAAGGTCACGGTATTGATCTCGGTAAACATAACCGGATTACGCGGGGGGCACCAAGGCGGATCACTTTCATGTCACAAAAAAAGTCCAAACCGGGGTGGATTCCGTATTTCAAATGACGTCTCTTTTCTGAAAAGGGCGCAAGTCGAACAATTAACAGGCAAAGCAGGACGCGCGGCGGAATGAAAAATATCGACCACATAGCAGGTTACACCTTTCACGGTCGCAAAGGGGCGATTGAAAACGCCTTTCGCTATTCGGTCGATTACATCCTGCTGGACCCCGAGGCCGATCTGTCCACGCCGCTGCTTTTTTCGGTCGACCGCGTGAACATCACCAATTGGCGCAGGTCAGATCACGGCGGTGAACCGGGGCAGGGGATCGGAACCCCATGGTTGCGCGCCCGGTTTGAGGAACTGGAGGTGCCCCAGCCGGCGCAGATCATGTTGCTGACGCAGCCGAGGGTTCTGGGCCATGTTTTCAACCCTGTCAGTTTCTGGTTCTGTTTCGATCGGGATGGACAGCTTTACGCTGTGGTCGCTGAGGTCACGAATACTTACGGGACGCGCCACAGCTATGTTTGCCACAAGCCGGGTTTTGCGGTCATCGACCCTTCGGACCGGGTGGTGGCGGACAAGCTGATGCATGTGTCGCCCTTCCAGAAGATTGAGGGGAATTACACGTTCCGCTTCGACTATCGCCCCGACCGTGTTGGGGTTTGGATCGACTATGGACGGGAAGGAGGCGGGCTGATCGCCACGCTGACGGGTCCGCGTCAGCCTCTGACCAACCGCTCTATTCTGTGGTCGTTGTTGCGCCGTCCGTTTGGC
The DNA here is from genome assembly GCF_017743995.1 of Ruegeria sp. R13_0. Classification (GTDB taxonomy): domain Bacteria; phylum Pseudomonadota; class Alphaproteobacteria; order Rhodobacterales; family Rhodobacteraceae; genus Ruegeria. The sequence continues at coordinate 214,262 of NZ_JAGHRB010000004.1, forward strand.
GCGCGACGCACCTTTGCGCTGATCGTGTGGCAGGCAATCAAGCTGTGGATCAAGAAAGCCCGGTTTCGTCCGTTCCGCACCGCGCCTGTTCCGGAGCAGCCTGTGTCGCGGGTTCGGCGATAGTTGCCCCTCTGTTTGCGTAAGATCAAAGACTCGGGGTGCGTGTCGGGGTCTGATGTGTCGAAACCGCGAACAAGAGGAGCTGAAGGCATGTTGGAAATTTCGGCAAGGAAAGTGGCTCAGGTTGCTATGATGGGGCGTGAGCTGGGACGGGCCGAAGGTGAGTTGCGCGCCTTTGTCGACCGGATGAGCGAGGATGAGCAGGCCGAGTTGGTCGCCATCATGTGGATCGGGCGCGAAAGCTTTTTCGCCGAGGATCTGGCCGAGGCCATTGCCACCGCCAAATCCGAGGCCTCAACCCCCTGCGCCGATTATCTGATCGGCACGCCGCATATGTCGGACCATCTTGAGAACGGCTTGGATGCGTTGGGCATATCGGCTGAGGATATCGAGAACGATCTGATGTAGCCGAAGGCTCCGGATAGCGCGTGCCATCGCGCCCCATCTTCCTAAAGAAACTTTAATGGAACGCTGCTTTTTGGTTAACGCAGCGTTCCTTTATTTGATGTCAGTACTGCACTGAAAATCAAATTTAGGAGGAAAAGAAATGGCATATACACATACTGCAGAAGCCCGGACTGGCCTCTTTGACGGTTTGTTCTCGAACTACGCGGACGCAAAGGTCGAGTATTTTCGCAGACGCATTTTCTCGAACACGGTGCGCAATCTGGAAAGACTTTCGGATCGCCAACTCGCGGATATCGGGATTGATCGGAGCGAGATCAAACAGCGCGCCTATGAGAGCGTTTTCAACGGTGCCCCGCTTCGACATTGAAACAGGGCCCGCGACCGTTCGCGAGCGCCGTTTTCAAAATGAGTGAGGTAACGAATATGTTTGATGTCATCCCGCCCGTAGATCAGCCAACGCCATCCGCTACGGCTCTGCTGTTGTTTGATCGCGCCATGCGTATCAGGGCCATAAGTCCGGAAATTGTGCGTGCTGCGCAGTATCTGGATGGCCTGAGCGACAATCAGTTGGCCGAGTTGGGCATAAACCGCAGCGATATCGAGGACACGATCAATCGATATATCTGACGCTCGGGCGTCGTAAGGAAAGCCAGACTAAGAGATGGAAAAATACGAGATTGAAGGCCATTCCAGACATGCTGGGATGGCCTTTTTCTTTTGCCGGCTGGTTAACCCAGGTGATCCACGATTTGCAGATGCTGCGCGAGCGTGTCGATTTCACCCATCCAGCTTTGCACCAGTTTCGGGTCGCTGGGGGCGGCGTGAACGCCGGCAGGGATGGCGCGGTTCAGGACGGCCTCAACGGCCAGTGAAACCGGGATCGACACCAGACGTGCCATCGCGGTGCCGCGTTCATCGCCCCAGGCATCCATGACGTAGGTTTTGTTCCAAACCGGGGCGCCGTCATTCTCGGCTTTCAGGCCGACGCAAAGCACCACGCGGTCGGGCTCGCCTTCGTCATAGGCGTTTTCGGCCCAGAACTGGTCGGACATCTCCTTCAGACGCGCGTCGCCTTCGGGGCCTGAGAGGGTTTCGATTTCGGTAAACACGTCGGCCCAGGCATCGGTCCAGCCATTCAGGCGCAGGGTGCCGCGGACGAACTCTTTGACCGGCCAGTGATCCTCAAACTGGTATTCGGCCATGAAGGGCAGCGAGTCGCGGTTTGGGTAGACCTCGAAGCTTTCCGGGGTCGGCAGTGGCGCGATATAGCTGCTGATCGCGTCCCAAGGGCGGGCGACGTCCAGCGGGGCATAGTCGCGGATCGATTTTGACGGTGAGCGAAGCGCCTTGAGTACGCCCAGTGGCGACCAGCTGAACTTGTAGCGGAACGGGTTCGGGTTCTTAGGGATGCCGCCACAATAAGAAATAAAACTCAGATGGTTTTGCGCATCGAACGCCTCCGAGGCGCGGTAGTCGGCCATCAAAGCATGCGCCATCAGGTGGTCGATGCCCGGGTCCAGACCAACCTCATTGACCAAAGCCACACCAGCCTCGCGTGCCTTGTCGTCCAACGCACGCATTTCGGGGGCAATGTAGGAGGACGAGACAAAGTTCGCTTCCTTGGAGATCGCCAGTTCCGCCAGCGGCACGTGCCAGTCGCCCGGCAGCATCGAGACGATCACGTCGCCCTTCTCCAGCACCGCACCCAGAGCGTCGATGTCAAAGGCGCGGATGTCGTCGGTCAGGTCTCCGACCTCGGCTTTGGCCTTTTCGATGGTTCGGTTCCAGACGGTGACCTTGTGCCTGCCTTCGATCAGGCGGCGCAGGCCGGGGATGGCCGACAGGCCGGTGCCACACCAGTGAATCGTCATCGCTCAGATCCCTTCGATATGAGTTTTATAGGTTGCTTCTGCCCGACCCCAGACGCCGCTGCCCAGATCGGTGAGCGTCAGCAGGGACGGCAGCAGTTGCGCCGCGTAGTCTTGCGAGCTTTCGACTGGCAGCATCGAGGGCAGGTTGTCGATGGCCATCACATCCATCACCGGGTCGGTGGCCACGCGCAGGGCGGGCGCCTCCCATGTGGTGGCGCGGTCGTAGACCGGTACCGGGTTGTAGTCGCTGTCCGGGTCGCAGGCCACGTCGCCGATGGCGGTCAGGGTGCGCGGGGCGGTCAGAGCGTCACGCGGGACAAAGACCGGCGTGCCGGGGCGGGCGAAGATGCAGTTCAGGAACAGGTTGTGGTTCAGGATGTCCGGGAATGGCCCGCCGCTGGCGGTCTCGGCCATGTCCCATTTGGTAACGGCGACGCCCATCGCTTCGCACATATCTGCGGCACCCGTGCCCACTCTGCCCAACGCGCCGATGACGATGGCACGGGGGCGGGTGCCAATGGCGTTCAGCTCGGCCAGCAATTCGGCATTCAGGGCGTCTTTGTTGGCATAGACGCCAACGGGCGGGCATTCCTGTCCGCATTGCTGTGCGGCCCATGTTTTCAGTGTGACCGCGGCACCGGCATAGCCAGCCCAATAGCCAAAGGCAGCGACGCGGCGGCCGTTTTCGTCGACCAGATATTCCAGATCATAAAGCGTGCCGCCACCCGCCTTGAACCGCTCTAGCAAAGCCCGACCAGAGTGCTGGCCCTTGTAGGCATGGCCAAACATGATGTGGCGATGAGGCAGGGGTGTGCCGTCCTCGGGCAGCTCTTTCAGGCCGAAGATGATTGCGTCCTTTGGGGCCTCGGGCCAGCTGTTTTCAGCCGCGATCTCGCAGCCTGCGTCTTTGTATCCGTCCAGCGGGATGGCACGGACAGAGCTTTCCTCGACCGTCACACGAACGCCTGCCGCGATCAGTGCGGCGGCGCCTTCCGGGGTCATCCCGACCCGATCCTCGTTCGGGCGCTGTTCTGCCCGGACCCAGAGATGTGTCATCGTAATTCCTTTTGTCAGAGCATTCCGGCGGCATGGACCGCCTGAACGGAAGGGCGTGCCTCCATCGCTTCGCGGAAGGCGAGGATTTTGTGGAAGGCCGAGACGTCAACGCCGTCGCCCTCCAGCCAACTGCACACCACATAGAGATAGGCATCGGCGAGCGAGAAGGCCTCACCCAGAACAAACGGCCCGCGCAGCCCGTTCGACGAGATGTATTTGCAGGACGCGGTCATGGTCTGCGCGACCTTGTCCTTCATGTCTTTCCAGCTGGATTTCTTGTCGGCCCAGCGGTGCGCGCGCATCTTGTGGGCGTGATTCACATGCATGGTCGAGGCGAGGTAATACATCACCTCGCGCATCCGCGCAGCCATGACCGGGTTTTCGGGGACCAGCCCAGCCTGCGGGGCGATGGTTGCGATATAGTCGAGCAACGCGCCGGTTTCGGTCAGGATACCGCCATCCACCGCCAGCGCCGGAACCCGGCCCTTGGGGTTGATCTGCTTGTAGGCGGGCTTGGTCTGTTCGCCATCGGCAAAGTCCAGCCGGATCGCCTCATAGTCCAGACCGGCCTCCTCAAGCGCGATGGCAACAGCGACCGAGATGGTGCGGGGAGCGTAGTAAAGCTGCATCGGGACCTCCTTACAGATGGGTCTGGGCGAATTGCCGGTCTGGCGCTTCCAGATGCGGGGTCGCGTTGAAAAGAACCGGGCTGAGCTGCGCTCCAATCGGGTGGAGGCGGTGCAGCGAGGTGTTCATGATGGCAAGTGCCACCCGCGCCATCGACGGGATATCCAGACCCATTGCCTGCCGAACCACCATCGAGATCAGCCCGCCCGAAGTGACGACAATGGCCGGCCCGCCCTCGGTTCCGATCTCATGCAGGGCGTCGCTGACGCGGGTTTCGAACTGTTCGAAACTTTCGGGCGCATCCTGGATGTCGCCAGCGGCCCAGGCGGCGAATGTACGGGGCAGGTGATCAACAAACCCTTCGCGATCTGTCGGGATCGCCACACCGTGCTGTTCGTGAAACAGCTGCGCCAAGGTGAAATACTCGATCTCATTCAGGCGTGCATCGCGAACCGGCTCGGGCAGCCCCATGCTGGAGGCGGTTTCAACATGCCGGGTCAGCGTGCCGCAATAGACGCGAGGATAATGCGCGCGCGTGTCGCGCAGATGCGCGCCCAGCCAGCGCGCCTGCTGGTGGCCCAGATCGCTGAGCTTGTCATAGTTAACCTCGTCCCGCGCTGCCGTGTTGGCCTGACCGTGACGAACCAGTGTGATATGTGACATGGCGGTCCCTCTTGCTGGCAAGTCTTAGGGCAGGTTCCGGGCCGGGGCCAGAGGGGTTCGGCAAAAATCGAAGTGTGATTGCAGGTTGCCACCCTGGCGCTATGGTGGGCCGCGCAATACGTTGGGGGGAGTTCATGGCAATCAACGAAAACCGCTTTGTGGCCGATCTGCACAAGCTGCGCGAATTCGGAGCCTCGGGCGTTGGCAAAGGCGTCATCCGTCCGGCCTATTCCGAGGCCGACATTGCCGCCCGGACATGGCTTGCAAACCGGATGGCTGATGCAGGCCTGACCCCGCATTTCGATCCGGTCGGGAATCTGTTTGGTTTGGCGGACGGGCCGTCCCTGCTGATGGGGTCACATAGCGACAGCCAGCCCGAGGGCGGTTGGCTCGACGGTGCTTTGGGCGTGATCGCCGCGCTGGAGATTGCGCGCAGCAGTGATCAGCCTGTCTCGGTCGTCAGCTTTCAGGATGAAGAGGGACGGTTTGGCGTCACCACAGGTTCGGCCATCTGGTCGGGCGGTTTGCCTTTGGATCAGGCGGACGAGCTGACCGACCATACGGGTATACCTTTCGCTACAGCTCGGGGCGCGATGGGAGATTTGACCGAGGGCTTTGTCGATCCCACCCGCTTCACCGGCTTCATCGAGATGCATATCGAACAAGGCCCGACGCTTGATACCCAGAAAGAGCAAATCGGCGTTGTCACCGACATCGTTGGCATACGCGATATGGTGGTTCAGTTCGAGGGTCAGCAGAACCATGCCGGAACCACCCCGATGCATCTGCGCCGCGACGCGTTTCAGGCTCTGTCTGCGTTCAACACCCGTTTGAACGACCGGTTCCGAAACGTGGTTACGCCGCAAACCGTCTGGACCATTGGGCATGTAGATCTGCACCCCAACGCCTCGTCCATTGTACCGGGACGGGTGCGGTTTTCGGTGCAATGGCGTGACGGGGATGCCGACCGTTTGGCAAGGATGGAGGAGATCATTCGCGTTACAGCCGCCGAGATCGCGGCAGAGATGGGCATGGGCCTGAGCTACGGCCCGATGCTGGGATTGGAGCCCGTGGCCATGGACCCTTCGCTGAGAGCAGCGTTGGAGCATGGGGCCGAACAGGTCGCGTCCGGTAAATGGCGCAGGATGCCCTCGGGCGCGCTTCATGATGCCACCAACGTCTCGCGCCTGATGCCGGTTGCCATGCTGTTTGTGCCGTCTATCAACGGAATCAGTCACGATTTCGCCGAGGATACCGCCGAAAGTGACCTGATCGCCGGGCTTCACGTGCTGGATCACGCTGTTCAAAGGCTGCAGCCAAAACCGTAGCGAATCCGCAAATTCTCAATCGTAAGCATGACCATAGCCGCAATCCGAGTTGAACGCGCAGCTTCGCGAATGTGCCAGTTTCCAGCGCTGGGAATATCGTCTGTTGCCTAACGGAAAAAAGTTTCCTATAGGAACATTATCGATGCATGCGCTCGTATACATGCTCGCTCTGGCTGCGGTTCTTCGCCGAAACACCAAGGCTGAATCGTTGCATTAGTTCCAGCTTGGGGCGAACTTACGGGTATGCGTTCAGAACACTCGATACGAAAAGGTATCTGCCATGACCGACGCGCCAAAACGCACCCCACTTTACTCTCTTCATGTTGAGTTGGGTGGAAAGATGGTTGATTTTGCGGGCTGGGAGATGCCTGTTCAGTATCCGTTGGGGATCATGGGGGAGCACAAGCAATGTCGTGAGAAGGCGGCGGTGTTTGATGTGAGCCATATGGGTCAGGTGATCCTGCGCGGTGAGAATGTGGGCGAGAAGCTCGAGGCGCTCTGCCCGCAGGCCTATGCGACGCTGAAGGAAGGCAAGGCGCGGTACGGGTTCTTTACGAATGAAGACGGCGGGATCATGGATGACCTGATCGTGTCGAATGCGGGGGATCACTACTTTGTGGTGGTGAACGCGGCGCTGCGCCATCAGGACATTCCGCATATGCGCGAGCACCTCGAAGGCGTCGAAGTGACCGAGATCTTCGACCGCGCGCTGGTTGCGGTGCAAGGCCCCGCAGCGGAGAACGTTGTGGGTGAGCTTTGCCCGCCCGCCCGCGATCTGAAGTTCATGGAAACCACCGTGGCCGATATCAACGGCGTCGAATGCCGTATCTCGCGCATGGGCTATACCGGTGAGGACGGCTACGAGATCTCGATCCCCGAGGACAAGGCCATCGAGATCACCCGCGCCTTCCTGGCGCATGAGGATTGCGAAACGGCCGGTCTGGGCGCGCGCGACAGCCTGCGGCTGGAGGCGGGGCTGTGCCTCTATGGCAATGACATCGACCAGAGCACCTCGCCCATCGAAGCCTCGCTCAGCTGGGCGATCCAGAAGCGCCGCAAGGAAGAGGGCGGGTTCCCGGGGGCCGAGCGCATCCAGAGAGAACTGGCCGAGGGCGCATCCCGCAAGCTGGTGGGCATCAAGCCCGAGGGCCGCGCACCTGCGCGTCAGGGCGTTGAGATCCAGTGTACGGAAGGCAACACCATTGGCCAGATCACCTCGGGCGGGTTTGGCCCGACGGTCGGTGGCCCCGTTGCGATGGGCTATGTGTCCGCAGGGCACGCAGAGCCGGGCGAGACCGTCAATCTGATCATTCGGGGCAAGCCGCAACCAGCGCAGATCGTGGCGCTGCCCTTCGTCACCCAGAATTACAAGCGTTGAAGTCAGGAGAGAGAAGCATGGCAACCTATTATTCTGAAGAGCACGAGTGGATCGACGTGAACGGCGATACAGCCACTCTGGGCATCACCAAACATGCCGCCGAGCAGCTGGGCGATGTGGTCTTCGTGGAACAGCAGGAAGTGGGTGACGCGTTTGAGAAAGACGGCGAGATCGGCGTGATCGAATCCGTCAAGGCGGCGTCCGAGCTCTATGCCCCGGTTGATGGCGAGATCGTCGAGGTCAACGAGGCGCTGGCCGACAATCCTGGCGCGCTGAACGAAGACCCCGAAGGTGAGGCATGGATCTACAAGATCAAGATCACCGACGCCTCGCAGCTGGAAGATCTGATGGATGAGGCCGGTTACAAGGACTTCATCGGCTAAACCCACGGCGGATCTTTGCACGGATCCGCCCTTCATCTGGCTAAAAATATCCCCGCCGGAGGCTCCCGCAGTCGACGCCGGGCCTGACCTATCCGTGAGGAGCGCACCAATGGCTTTCAAACTGACCGACTACGAAGCCTACGACTTTGCCAACCGTCGCCATATCGGTCCCAGCCCGACCGAGATGCGCGACATGCTCAAGGTGATCGGCTTCAAGACGCTGGACCAACTGATCGACGCCACCGTCCCGCCCGCGATCCGGCAGAAAGAGCCGCTGGACTGGGGTCCGGCGATGACCGAACGCGATGCGCTCTTTCACATGAAAGAGGTCGCCAGCAAGAACACCGTTCTGACCTCGCTGATCGGTCAGGGCTATTACGGCACCACCACGCCCGCGCCGATCCTGCGCAACATTCTGGAAAACCCGGCCTGGTACACCGCCTACACACCTTATCAGCCCGAGATCAGCCAGGGCCGTCTTGAGGCGCTGCTGAACTTCCAGACCATGGTCAGCGACCTGACCGGGCTGGACGTGGCCAATGCCTCCTTGCTGGACGAAGCCACAGCGGCGGCCGAAGCCATGGCGATGGCCAAGCGCGGCGGGCGTTCGAAAGCCAACAACGCGGCCTTCTTTGTTGACAAGAACTGCCACCCGCAGACCATCGCAGTCATCAAAACCCGCGCTGAGCCTTTGGGGATCGACGTGCAAGTCGCCGATCCTGACAACCTCGACGCAGGTGCCGTCTTTGGCGCGATCTTCCAGTACCCCGGCACCCACGGCCATGTGCGCGACTTCACCAAGGAAATCGCAGCGCTGCACGAACATAAGGCGATCGCCATCGTTGCTGCCGACATCCTGTCGCTGGCCCTGCTGAAGTCACCGGGTGAGATGGGCGCGGATATTGCCATCGGCTCGACCCAGCGCTTTGGCGTTCCGATGGGTTATGGCGGCCCGCACGCCGCCTACATGGCGACCACCGACAAGCTGAAGCGCTCCATGCCGGGTCGGATCATCGGGGTGTCGATCGACAGCCGCGGCAACAAAGCGTATCGCCTCGCGCTGCAAACCCGCGAGCAGCATATTCGCCGCGAGAAAGCGAACTCGAACGTCTGTACTGCGCAGGCGCTGCTGGCGGTGATTGCCTCGATGTATGCCGTGTATCACGGCCCCGACGGCATCAAGGCCATCGCGCAATCGGTACACCGCAAGACCTCGCGCCTGGCCGCTGGCCTGGAAGAGGCGGGCTTCTCGGTCGAACCCGAGGTGTTCTTCGACACCATCACCGTTGAGGTCGGCCATCTGCAGAAGACCGTCATGGAGGCCGCCGTGACCCGAGGCGTCAACCTGCGCAAGGTTGGCGACACGAAGGTGGGCATCAGCCTGGACGAACAGACTCGCGCTGAGACGATCGAAGCGGTCTGGGGAGCCTTCGGCATCGACCGCCAAGACGACAGTTCGAACGTCGCCTATCGCCTGCCGGATTACGCGCTGCGCGAGACGCCCTATCTGACCCATGAGATCTTCCACAAGAACCGGGCCGAGGCCGAGATGACCCGCTATATGCGCCGTCTGGCCGACCGCGACCTGGCGCTGGACCGGGCGATGATCCCGCTGGGGTCCTGCACCATGAAGCTGAACGCCACGATCGAGATGATCCCTGTCACCTGGCCCGAGTTCGGCAATCTGCACCCGTTCTGCCCGGAAGATCAGGCGCAGGGCTATCACGAGATGATTGCCGATCTGAACGATAAGCTGTGCCAGATCACCGGCTATGACGCGATCTCCCAGCAGCCCAACTCGGGCGCGCAGGGCGAGTACGCAGGCCTGCTGACCATCCGTAACTATCACTTCGCCCGCGGCGAAGGGCACCGCAATGTCTGCCTGATCCCTACCTCGGCGCACGGGACCAACCCGGCCTCGGCGCAGATGGTGGGCTGGCAGGTGGTCCCGATCAAGGCCGACGAGAACGGCAATATCGATCTTGTCGATTTCCGCGAAAAGGCCGAGAAACACTCGGATCATCTGGCCGGTTGCATGATCACCTACCCCTCGACCCATGGCGTGTTCGAGACCACCGTGCAGGAGGTCTGCCAGATCACCCATGATCACGGCGGTCAGGTCTATATCGACGGGGCCAACATGAACGCCATGGTCGGCCTGTCGCGTCCCGGTGACATTGGCGGCGACGTCAGCCACCTGAACTTGCACAAGACCTTCTGCATCCCGCATGGCGGTGGTGGCCCCGGCATGGGTCCGATCGGCGTCAAGGCGCATCTGGAAGAGCATCTGCCCGGCCACCCGGAATACGGCACCGCTGTGGGTCCGGTCTCGGCGGCGCCCTTTGGCTCTCCGTCCATTCTGCCGGTCAGCTGGGCCTATGTGCTGCTGATGGGCGGCGCGGGCCTGACGCAGGCGACCAAAGTGGCGATCCTGAACGCCAACTACATCGCGGCGCGTCTGCAGGATGCCTATCCGATCCTCTACACCTCCGAGACCGGACGCGTGGCGCATGAATGCATCCTCGACACCCGTCCGCTGGACGAGGCAGCGCATGTGACCGTGGATGACGTCGCCAAACGGCTGGTCGACAGCGGCTTCCACGCGCCGACCATGTCCTGGCCGGTGGCGGGCACCCTGATGGTGGAGCCCACCGAGTCCGAACCCAAGGACGAGCTGGACCGTTTCTGCGACGCCATGCTCTCGATCCGGGCCGAGGCGCATGACATCATCGACGGCAAGATCGACGCGGAAAACAACCCGCTGAAAAACGCCCCCCACACGGTGCGTGATCTGGTCGGCAACTGGGACCGCCCCTACACTCGCGAACAGGCCTGTTTCCCGCCGGGTTCCATGGGCGTCGACAAATACTGGTCACCCGTCAACCGCGTCGACAACGCATACGGAGACCGAAACCTCGTCTGCACATGCCCACCAATGGAAGCATACGAAGAAGCCGCCGAATAAAACTAATAGACCCCGCCGCGAAATCGGCGGGGTTTTCGCTTATCGGAAACCTGCGTTCTGATTTGTACGCCTCAGGCATGTCGTTTTATGTCGCAATAGCGTCTTTTCCGCTTGCTGCATCTGCAAAGCCACCATAGCTCTGTCCGCGGGACACCCCTCCCCAACGAGGGGCGTGTATCTGGAAGGGTAAAACAGATGAGCAATACTACACCGGCGACGCGGCCGGCGAATCCGCGTTTTTCCTCGGGCCCCTGTGCCAAACCCCCCACATTTGATCTGTCCAAACTGGCCGATGCCGCGCTTGGTCGTTCGCACCGCGCGGCCGTTGGCAAGGACAAGCTGAAGGCGGCCATCGAAGGCACGCGTGAGATTCTAGGCATTCCAGCGGATTACAAGATCGGCATCGTTCCCGCCTCGGATACCGGCGCGGTCGAGATGGCGCTTTGGTCTCTGCTGGGCGAACGCAAGGTTGAGATGCTGGCCTGGGAAAGCTTCGGCGCGGGCTGGGTGACCGATGTGGTCAAACAGCTGAAGATCGACGCTGAGGTGAAGACCGCTGACTATGGGCAGCTGGTCGGTCTGGCCTCGGTCGATTTTGCCAATGACGTTGTGTTTACGTGGAACGGTACCACTTCGGGCGTGCGGGTTCCCAATGGCGACTGGATCGCGGATGACCGTCAGGGTCTGACGATTTGTGATGCGACCTCGGCGGCCTTTGCGATGGACTTGCCCTGGGACAAACTGGATGTGACAACCTTCAGTTGGCAGAAAGTGCTGGGTGGAGAAGCGGCTCACGGGATGCTGATCCTGAGCCCGCGCGCTGTTGAGCGGCTGGAAAGCTATACCCCCGCATGGCCCCTGCCGAAGATTTTCCGCCTGACCAAGGGTGGCAAGCTGATCGAGGGTATCTTTACTGGGGCCACGATTAACACGCCCTCGATGCTGGCGGTTGAGGACTACCTGTTCGCTCTGGATTGGGCACGCTCGGTTGGCGGGCTGCAGGGGCTGATTGCGCGTGCCGATGCCAATGCCGGGGCGGTGCATGCCTTCTGCGACCAGAACGATTGGATCGCCAATCTGGCCGAGGATGCGGCGACGCAGTCGAACACCTCGGTCTGCCTGAAATTCACAGATGGGCGCATTCAGGACGGTGCAGCATTCGCGAAAGCCGTGGCCAAACGGCTTGAGGCCGAGAACATCGCCTTGGACATCGGTGCCTATCGTGACGCGCCTGCGGGCCTGCGCATCTGGTGCGGTGGTACGGTCGAGACCTCGGATATAGAGGCGATGCTGCCATGGCTCGCATGGGCCTTCGAGGCCGAGATCGCGGCGCAGTCTGAGGCTGCCTGATTTTTCACCGGGCCGTCCAAGGCCCGGACCTTCCATACAATTCAAGGACCAGAGAATATGGCCCCCAAAGTACTCGTATCTGACAAGCTCAGCGAAACCGCCGTGCAAATCTTCCGCGATCGCGGCATCGACGTGGATTTCATGCCCGATCTGGGCAAGGACAAAGACAAACTGGCCGAGGTGATCGGTCAGTATGACGGTCTTGCCATTCGTTCGGCCACCAAGGTCACACCGACCATTCTGGAGAAGGCCGACAAACTGAAAGTGATCGGTCGTGCCGGGATTGGTACTGACAATATCGACAAGGATGCGGCCTCGAAAAAGGGTGTGATCGTGATGAACACGCCCTTCGGCAACATGATCACTACCGCTGAGCATGCGATCGCGATGATGTTCGCCGTGGCGCGGCAGATCCCCGAGGCCAGCACCTCGACCCATGCGGGTAAATGGGAAAAGTCCAAGTTCATGGGCATCGAACTGACCAACAAGACCCTCGGCGTGATCGGGGCAGGCAATATCGGCGGTATCGTTTGCGAACGCGCGCTTGGCCTGAAGATGAAGGTTGTGGCCTATGACCCCTATCTGGGTGAAGAGAAAGCCGCGCAGATGGGTGTTGAAAAGGTCGAGCTGGACGAGCTGCTGGCCCGCGCTGACTTTATCACTCTGCATGTGCCTCTGACCGATCAGACACGCAACATCCTGAGCCGAGAAAACCTGGCGAAAACCAAGAAGGGCGTACGGATCATCAACTGTGCCCGTGGTGGTCTGGTCGACGAAGACGCGCTGGCCGAGGCGCTGCAATCGGGTCATGTCGCAGGCGCAGCGTTTGACGTGTTCAGCGAAGAGCCGGCGAAAGAAAACGCTCTGTTCAACCTGCCCAACGTGGTCTGCACGCCGCACCTTGGCGCGGCAACGACCGAGGCGCAGGAGAACGTGGCTCTGCAGGTGGCCGAGCAGATCTCGAACTACTTGCTGACCGGCGCAGTGGAAAACGCGCTGAACATGCCCAGCGTGACGGCGGAAGAGGCCAAGGTCATGGGGCCGTGGATCAAACTGGCGGGCCATCTGGGCAGTTTCATCGGCCAGATGACCGATGAGCCGGTTCAGGCGATCAACATCCTCTACGATGGTGTGGCGGCTGAAATGAACCTTGCCGCGCTGAACTGTGCTGTCGTTGCGGGCATCATGAAGAAGTTCAATCCCGAGGTGAACATGGTCTCGGCCCCGGTTGTCGCCAAAGAGCGTGGCATCAAGATCTCGACCACCAATCAGGACAAATCCGGTGCGTTTGAGGGCTATATCAAGGTCACTGTGGTGACCACCAAGCGCGAACGCTCGATCGGTGGCACAGTGTTCAGCGACGGCAAGCCTCGCTTCATCCAGATCAAAGGCATCAATATCGACGCCGAGATCGGGGCGCATATGCTCTACACCACCAACGAGGATGTGCCGGGCATCATCGGTGCGCTGGGTCAGACCATGGGCGAGAACGACGTCAATATCGCGAACTTTACCCTCGGCCGGTCCGAGGCGGGGGGTGAGGCGATTGCGCTTCTGTATGTGGACGAACCTGTGCCGGCCGAGGCGCGCGCCAAGCTGGCGGAAACGGGCCTATTCACGCAGATCAAACCGCTGGAATTCGACGTCGCCTGATGGGCGCCCTGTGACATTTCAGACAATTTGACACCCGCGCCAAGGACCGGCGCGGGTGTTCCTGATTGCGCTATCAGCACTTTCGTCGCTAAACTGCCGTGACAGCAGCCGAGACCTTTTCATGACCAAACCGATCTACGCCATCGGCGACCTGCACGGGCAGAGCGCCGAGTTCGACCGACTCCTTTCTCTGATCGACCGCGACGGCGGGCCAGAGGCTCAGGTGGTGTTTCTGGGCGACTATACAGACCGGGGGCCAGATAGCCGGGGTGTTCTCGACCGCTTGATCGCGGGATGCGCCGAAGGGCGGGACTGGATCCCTTTGATGGGCAATCATGACCGGATGTTTGCATGGTTTCTTGAGGATTTCCCCCGCCATGATCCGCATCTTCTGGTCGGCTACCACTGGTTGCATGAACGTCTGGGCGGGGTGGAAACACTTGCCAGCTACGGGGTCGTGTTCGAGGGGCAAACCCGGCTTGAGGATCTGCACGCCATGGCGTTGCAGGCGGTGCCCGAGGATCATCGTGCGTTCCTGCAGGGGCTGGTTTTGATGCACCAGACACCCGATCTGGCTTTTGTTCATGCGGGCATCCGCCCCGGTATCGCGCTGGATCAACAGGACGAAAACGATCTGGTCTGGATCCGGCAGGAGTTTTTGAAACATACCGCGCCGCATCCCAAGCTGATCGTTCACGGCCATACTCCGGTCGACCGGGTGACGCATTGCGGCAATCGCGTGAACCTGGATACCGGCGCGGGGTATGGGCGCCCGGCCAGTGCCGTTGTCTTCGAAGGCCGTTCCTGCTGGGAAGTGACTGAAAAGGGACGGGTCAGCCTTGCGTAAAGCTGTCTTTATAGGTCTCGCGCAGGGCGTTCTTTTGCACCTTGCCCATGGTATTGCGCGGTAGCTCATCCAGCACGATCAGTTTGCGCGGATGTTTGAACCGGGCCAGTTGATCCTGAACGCGCGCCAGAATGGCGTCCAGATCAAGGGCCTGTCCGGGCTGAGGCACCAGAATGCCCAGCACGGTTTCGCCAAAATCCGGATGCGGCACACCGATGACCGCGCTTTCCAGAACGCCGGGTTGGTCATCCAGCAGAAGCTCGATTTCCTTTGGGTAGATATTGTAGCCGCCCGAGATGATCAGGTCTTTGCCACGGCCGACGATATGGACATAGCCATCCTCGTCCACCCGGCCCAGATCGCCGGTGATAAAGAACCCGTCCTCGCGTAGCTCGGCGGCGGTTTTCTCGGGCATCTGCCAATAGCCCTTGAAGACGTTCGGACCGCGCACCTCGATCATGCCGATCTCGCCTTGGGGCAGAGGCGCACCGGTTTCGGGGTCCGTGACCTTCAACTCGACATCCGGCAGCGGGAACCCGACGGTCCCGGCGCGGCGTTCGCCGTCATAGGGGTTTGAGGTGTTCATATTGGTTTCTGTCATGCCATAGCGTTCGAGGATACGATGCCCGGTGCGGGCCACGAACTGCTCATGAGTTTCCGCCAGCAGAGGCGCCGAGCCCGAAATGAACAGCCGCATATGGCGCGCCAGATCACCGGTAAACCGGTCATCGCCCAGCAGGCGAGTGTAGAAGGTTGGCACACCCATCATCGAGGTGGCCTCCGGCATCAGACGCAGGATATTGTCAAGATCGAACTTGGGCAGAAAGATCATCGACCCGCTAGAGGCCAGCACCACATTGGTCGCTACAAACAGGCCATGGGTGTGAAAGATCGGCAGCGCATGCAGCAGTACATCGTCCTTGGTGAAGCGCCATTCCTGCACCAGCGTTTCGGCATTGGACAGCAGGTTGGCCTGCGTCAGCATCGCACCTTTCGACCGCCCCGTGGTGCCAGAGGTATAAAGGAACGCGGCCAGATCATCCTCGGACCGGCTGACAGGTTCGAACGCAGGCAGCATCCCCAACGCTCGGCGCATCAGGCTGCCGCTGCCATCGGCGTTCAGCGTCGCAAGATGGGCGTTCTGCGCTTGGGCTATCGGGGTCAGGCCAGCCTCATTCGAGGTATCGCAGACCACCAGCTTTGCGCCGCTGTTTTCGATGAAATACTGCAGCTCAGTAGTTGTATAGGCGGTGTTGAGCGGCAAGAAGATAAGCCCGGTCTGCGCGCATGCTGCGTAGAGGGCAAGCGTCTCGGGCGATTTTTCGACCTGAACCGCGACGCGATCTCCGGGCTCAAGCTCCAGCCCCATCAGCGCGTTGGCCAGCCGCGCGGCCATGTCGAGAAAGGCGGCATGGGTCAGAACCTGACCGTCGGGCAGATGCAGGAACGGCGTGGCTTTCCCGGCGTGAATGCCAAACAGACGATCATAAAGCGAGTTGGCCATTCGGTGTTCCTTTCCGTGCGTCGCGGGCTGAATCTGGCTGGGAAAACCGGGACCGTAAAGCCCCGTTTGCCAGATATTTCCAACCAACTCTGGCGAAAATGCTGCACCTGCGATATGCGCTATGCAGATTGCCGGAGACCTGCCATGTACGTTGCCACCTTGCTCACAAATCCCACCACGCCCTCGCTTGAGGTCCCGATGGTGGACGCGCTGCGAAATGCGTGGGGCGGGGGCGAGGTCACGTGGCTAAACCCTGGTGAGGCGGCCGAGTTCACGCTGCCCGAGATGCCAGACAATCGTTGGGACGTCTGGGCCGATCTGCAAGAGATGGGCGTTGATCTGGTCGTTCAGCCATCCGAGGGGCGGCGCAAAAAAATGCTGCTGGCGGATATGGACAGCACCATGATCCAGCAGGAATGCATTGATGAGTTGGCGGATGAGGCGGGTGTTGGTGAGCGCGTCAAAGACATCACCGCCCGCGCGATGAATGGTGAACTGGACTTCGAAGGCGCGCTGATCGAACGGGTCGGCCTGTTGAAAGGTCTGGACGAGGCGGTCATTGACCATGTTCTGAACACGCGGATCACCTTCATGCCCGGCGGGCGCGCGTTGGTGGCGACCATGCGCACGGCTGGCGGCTATGCGGCCTTGGTCTCGGGCGGGTTCACAGCGTTTACAGCCCGTGTGGCGGCGCAGTTAGGTTTCGATGAGAACCGGGCGAACACACTGTTGACCGAGAATGGGCAGCTAACGGGCGATGTGCAGCGCCCGATCCTCGGGCGGCAGGCCAAGGTTGAATCGCTGGAGCGGATCACCGCAACGCTTGGATTGTCCGAGGGCGACGTGATCGCGGTTGGCGACGGAGCCAACGATCTGGGCATGCTGGGGCGGGCCGGAACCGGCGTTGCACTGCACGCAAAGCCCTCGGTCGCAGCTAGTTGCGACGTGCGGATCAACCACGGAGACCTGACGGCCCTGCTTTACATTCAAGGCTACAGCAAGGCTGACTTCAGCGTCTAGAACAAGTCAAAGCGCACCGGGTTCTGCGCCCAGTACACACGCGCGGCCAGCAACAACCGGGCCTTTGGATCGCTGGCGGCGGCATAGGGAACCGGAACACCGAACTTGGCGCTGATATTTTCCAGCGCTGTCAGGGTCGCCGGGCCGACCTGCCCGTCGACAGTGACGTCTTCCCCAAGTTCATTCAGCGCGAGTTGTAAAGCCCGATCCAGATCCCCACGCGAGAGGCTGTCGAGCTGCGATTGAGCCTGCGCGGCGGGTTCCTCGTTCGGCAGCAGGGCCGCTTTGGCTGCCCTGAGCGCTGCGTCAGCCGGACCTTTGCCCGGTACCTGGCCGTCCAGGATGATATAGGCTCCGTTCGCGCCGCCCCAGGCATCACCGCGTTCCAGAGATGTATCGTACCAGGCCAAGGCTTCGGTGCGGGGCCGGCCTTTCAACTGATCCCGCAGGATCATGCGGGCGATACTGGCCGGAGCAGTAGGGTGCCCGCCTTGGGCGGCCGCCAGAAAGTAGGCTTCGGCTTTGTCGAAATCGACCGGATTGCCGCCCAGCCCATTCAGAGAGACATAGGCCAGATTGTCGTATCCATAGATATCCTGCCGCAATTCGGACGCGCGCAAATATCGCAACCCACGTTCGGGGATATAGTGGTCCGAACTTTCAAGCAGGAAATACAGGCCCAGCTCATTCATTGAATAGGTATGGCCAAGCTCGACGGAGCGCTCCAACAGCTCGAAACCGCGCCTTTTCTCTTCGGTTGTTTCGCCGTTGCGTAGAAGCTGTTGACCCAGCCGGTGCATGGCATAGGGGTCTTGCTCGGCTGTGGCTTCCTCCAGCAGGGCGCGTGCTTTTTCCGGGTCAAAGGGGGTCTTG
Organism: Ruegeria sp. R13_0; assembly: GCF_017743995.1. Lineage (GTDB taxonomy): Bacteria > Pseudomonadota > Alphaproteobacteria > Rhodobacterales > Rhodobacteraceae > Ruegeria. The sequence goes on from NZ_JAGHRB010000004.1 coordinate 232,308, forward strand.
GTGACCGCGCGGTCGATGCGTTTTGTCTCAAGCAAGGTTGCCAGTGCGTATTTGGCGCGAATATGCCCGCCGTCAACAGCACTCGTGAAACTTTCAAAGGCGCTTGGCACATTGCCTGCAGCTTGTTGCAAACGGCCCAGTTGATACTGGAACCGCGCGTTTCCCGGATAGTCCTCGACCGCTTGTGAACAGGCGGCCAGGCCATTGGTGATATCCAGTTCATTCGGCAGGCGGAACACGCCAACGCCATTAAGATCCAGCGCGTCCCCCGCTTCGAGATCGCAGGCGTTCATCCCCAATTCCAGAGAGACCTCAACCGTCTGTCGCGTCTGATCAGCGGTTACAACTTCGACCGCAAAGGTGTCGGCGAAATCGGTTTTAGGCAGGTCGACGGCACGCGTGTCCGTGATCTCGGGCGTATAGGTTAGAGATGTGTCGCTGGCGCTGACAGCACCCCGGTCAGGGGTTTCCGTCACCCGCACATCTACGATATCCCGCCCCAGCGCTTGGCTCAAGCTTTGGGAGAGCGGGACGGATTTATCGAACTGATAGCTGAGCGAGAGGGATTGGGGGGCACCATCCTGCAGCGCCTCGGGTTCAACCTCGACCTTTTGCTGCGCCAGATAGAACGGGCGCACCAGTGTCGAGCTTTCCCAAGGGATCTGCTGCCCCGAAGTCTTGGTGTGAACCCTCTCGCGAATGACTGGAAAGAGCTGTTGGATATTCTCAAACGGAGAGGATTGGGCGGTTTCCAGAACGGCCGCCGTATATGGGCTGTTGTGGCCGATTTCGCCATCACTGGCCACCGCACCTGGCGAGGTAGAATACGCGATCAAAGAGTTCAGTGGCGTCTTGAACACGTCAAACCCTTCGCGGGTTTCAAAAAGGTTCGCGTCCAGATCCGCCGCTAATCTGAGGTCTTGAAACGGATTGTCCCTGCACGAGTCCAGAATGGCCACATGGGCCGCGCTACGGGCGGACAGGGTGTCAATCACGCGATCCAGCGTCATCGTTGCCAGTGGCACATCATAGACGCTTTCAAACTTGGCATCCACGGGAAGCAAATAGTTTCGCCGCCCGATCTGAATGCCGTGACCCGCATAGTAGAACAGAACATCTGCGGAATCCGGGATGTTCAGAACCGCTGTGCGGATCAGCTCTTCAAACTCGCGTTTGGTCAGGTCATAGCCGTCGAAAACTTGGAAATCGAAGTCCCGCAGCATGTCCGCGATGTCTTCGGCGTCTTTTCTGGCATTGGTCAGGTCGCCAACGCTCGTGTAGTCCTGATTGCCGATGACGATTGCAACCCTGCTGTTGGCGCTGGTTGCCGACGTGGACTGCGCGCTGAGGCCGCTGGCGCAAATCGTCAAGATAGAAGCTGCTGCCAGTAGATGCCGTCGACCTGTTTCAAACCCAAGATTTAGCATCTGGTGTCTTTCCCGGCTTAACCGCCGCTCCAGCCACCGCCACCGCCGCCGCCGGCTCCACCGCCGCCGCCGCCACCACCGCCGCCGTCGCTTTCACGCTCATAAGCTTTTTTCGGGGCCGGTTCGGGTTTGCTTTCAGGGGCTGCCGCCGCAGTTGTGGTCGCAGGCGCGGGAGTTGCCGCTACCGCCGCCGCCGCAGGGGTGGGTTGAGGGGCGGTTTCCGCTGGGGTGACAGTCTCTGTCTGTGACCAAGGGGTCGAAGAACAGCCTGCGACAACAAGGGTACAGGCGATAAACAATGAAGTGGACGCGAAGCGCATCTCAAGCCTCCTAAAATAAAACAACTTACTAAACTCACACATAACACCATGCCTTGTGTCTTTGGAGCAGGTCTATGAACCTTTTCACACATACACCAAAAGAAGGCGCGCGGCCAATTTTCCGAAGTGGCGCTGACAAAAGGTAGGCTTTCCTTTATTTAACTTTTATGTTAAATAAAGTGGCATGACCGATCTTGTTTCAGCCTTTTCTGCCCTATCTGACCGCACTCGGTTTGCCATCGTTGAGCAGCTGATGGACGGTGGCGAACTGCCCGCCGGAGACCTGATCGAAGGCAAAGGCATGTCCGGTGCCGCAATCTCGCGCCACCTGAAGGTGCTGCGCGAGGCCGGATTGGTGCAACAACGCGTGCTGGGTACCCAGAGGCTGTATTCTGTCCACTCCGAAGGCCTTCGTGCAATTGCCGAGTGGACGATCTCGAAACGACAGTTCTGGGAAAGCAGTCTGGATCGTTTGGGTGACATCTTGGAAAGGGAAAATTCATGGCCGACCTGAAATTGGAGCGGGACTTTCCCGTCAGCCCAGAAGACCTTTTTGTTTGGGTGACAGATGGCGCGAAACTGCTGCAGTGGTGGGGGCCGGAAGGCATGCATGTGCCGGATCACAATCTGGATTTTTCAAGAACCGGCCCATGGTTTTCGGTGATGGAAAACAGCGATGGGCAGCAATTCAAGGTTTCGGGACATGTCACGCATGTTGATCCACCGAACTCGGTCGGCTTCACGTGGGGGTGGCATGACGATCAGGATCAACGCGGCCCGGAAAGCCATGTGACTTTTTCAATAGCGGCAACCGAAACCGGTGCCCGACTTGTTATCGATCACCGTGAACTCGCAGACGCCGAAGCGGCTGAGAACCACAACACAGGCTGGACATCCTCGCTGCGTAAACTCGAAGCGCAGTGCCAATAGATTTCATTCAGGGAGGACCGAAATGCCCCAATATCTATTTGTTTATCACGGGGGCCACACCCCAACTGACCCCGCTGAGGTCGAAGCAACCATGGCCGCATGGGGCGCATGGTTTCAGAACATGGGCGAGGCTTTGGATATCCCGGGAAATCCGGTAGGCCAGTCCTATACCGTCAGCAACGGCGGCGTCGTCGACAATGGCGGGGCTAACCCGGCCTCTGGCTTCACGGTGATCAATGCCGACAGCATGGATGCCGCGACTGAGATGGCCAAAGGTTGCCCGATGGTCGTCAACGGATCAGGCTCGGTCGAAGTGGCGGAAATCCACGAAATCGAAATGTAGCTGCTTTAGTTCGGAAAGCCCGGCGCGGGTCGGATCACGCCGCATTCCAGCCCTCGGCGGCTGTATTGCGTGGCATTCATGAATTTGCGCGTGGCCGGGTGATCGGCCTCCATCACCCCAAGACTGACCAGAATGGCGGCAATGGCGCATTCACTAGCGCGGGTGGTGCCATCGGTGATCTTCAGCGCGACACCCATGCGTTTTTCCGGCAAGATAGCCACAAAGACGGCCTCGGCCCCGGTTTTGATCGCAGCGCGCCCGTTCATTGCGCGCATCAACTCGGTACAGGCGCGGGTTTCGCCCGCGACAAGCTCTGGGTGCTTGATCATCGCGGCGGTCAGCTGCTGCGCCGCATCGCTCGACCGGTCCGACCGATCAGCGGCCGAGGCGAACCACGCCATGGACCGCGCAAGCCCGACCAGCGAGGTCGCGAAATTCGGGGCCGAGCATCCGTCGATGCCGTAGCCAGGGCTGGTCTCGCCGGTTGTTTCCTCAATGGCAGACAAGCACGCTTGTTGAACGGGGTGGTCGATCTCAAGGTATTCCGGCCCGGCCCCCATATGCTGAGACAGGGTCAGAAACCCGCAATGCTTGCCCGAGCAATTGTTGTGGATCTGGCACGGCGTATCGTCGGCCAGAATAAGCCGGTCGCGCGCGGCGATGTCGGCGGGCTCTTGCGGGCCGCAGCGCAGATCATGCTCGGTGAGACCCAGATGATCCAGCCAGGCCGAAACGCGATCCGTGTGAATGGCGGCCCCGTTATGCGAGGCGCAGGCCAGCGCAAGATGTTCCGAGTTCAGCCCGTATTTGGCCGCAGCGCCAGACGTAACCAAAGGCAAAGCCTGGATCATCTTGGCTGAGGATCGCGGATAGATCACTGCGTTCGGATCGCCCCAGCTTTGCACGATCTGCCCGGTGTCGTCGCAGACCACTGCATGGCCCAGATGCAGGCTTTCCAACAGATCGCCGCGCCATAGTTCTGTCATCGGGATGGGCTGCGTCATCTGGACCTCCGGATTTATGCGCAAAATTCTGCCAATCGCCCTTTCGCCTGTGGCGAAACCTGCGTTAGTGTGTGTATGTCGACAATCATCGGAATGCGCAACGTTTCCAAGACGAACTGGCAGGGTTCGCAGGCCTTTCCGATGGGTATGAGGTAGAAGGTCGAGCTAGGAGGCTGGACAAATGGGATCAATGCTAACCCGCGTGCTTGCGGGTCTGTGTGTGGCGGGTATGGCCACAACTGCAATCGCACAGCAGGGGACAAGTACGAACCGCGTCGCGGCAAAAACGGATTGGAGCGTTTTTGTCGAAGATGATCCCACCGAATGCTGGAGCGTTTCGGCCCCCAAGGAAACCGTCAATACACGTGGTGGACGTGTCGTTTCCGTGCGCCGCAGCGACATTTTGCTGTTCGTCTTCTATCGCCCCAATGCCGAGGTCAAAGGGCAAGTGACCTTTACCGGCGGCTACCCGTTTGCATCGGGTTCGACCGTGAACCTGGTTGTAGACGGGGCTGAATTCGAATTGTTTACCGAGGGCGAGTGGGCCTGGCCGGCGACGGCCGCCGATGATGCCAAAATCGTCACCGCCATGAAGCGCGGGACCGAGGCGGTGTTGACCGCGCGCTCGGAACGCGGAACACAGACCAAGGACACGTTCTCTCTGCTGGGGTTCACCGCCGCAATCGAGGATGCGGAAACACGCTGCACGAAGTGATACGGGCACGGCAATGATGTGCTAACGTGGGGCATCCGCAATAGGAGGCCCTGACATGCGCTATACCTTGCTTTTTTACCTTTTTCCTTGTGCCGTTTTGGCCGACCCGGCGCTGGAATGCGCCGATGCCGCGTCGCAGGTCGAGATTGGTGCTTGCGTATCCGACATGGAGCAGCGCGTGGATCTAGCATTGAAGGCCGCCTATGGGTTCGCCTCTGATGCCGCTCAAGAGCTTGATGAGGTGACTGGTCGTGCCGCGGCGAAACCCGCGCTAGAGGCCGCTCAAACGGCTTGGACCACCTATCGCGACGCGCAATGCGAGGCCGTGGGGGCGTTGTTTGGCGGAGGGTCGGGTACAGGAATTGGGATATCCTCATGCAGGGTCGAACTGGGCAGGGCGCGAGTAGAGGAATTGCTGGGCCTCGCAAATTGAGCGGTACGATTCCTTTTGATCTTTGCGCGTGATCCTATATAGAGGCGCATCCCAATCCGGAATCCACCTGAGATACGCCCAGTAGGTACCCAAATGTCGCCCAAAGCGCCGATCACTCAAGACGTCATGACCATCCCCCGCAAACTGCCTGAGGGGAAGGTGAACCTTGTCGGTCTGACTCGCGATCAGCTCCGCGCGGCTTTGATCGAACATGGCACGCCGGAAAAGCAGGCCAAGATGCGGACCGGTCAAATCTGGCAGTGGATCTACCAATGGGGCGTGCGTGATTTCGCACTGATGACCAACCTGGCCAAAGCCTATCGCGCGCAACTGGCCGAGAGCTTTGTGATCGAAATTCCCGAAGTGGTCACCCGTCAGGTGTCAGGGGACGGCACGCGCAAATACCTGTGTCGTATTGCGGGCGGGCATGAGGTCGAGGTCGTTTATATCCCCGAAGAGGATCGCGGCACGCTGTGTATCTCGTCTCAGGTGGGGTGCACGCTGACCTGCTCTTTCTGCCATACCGGAACGCAGAAACTGGTGCGCAACCTGACCGCGGCCGAGATTGTCGGCCAGGTGATGATGGCCCGCGATGATCTTGAGGAATGGCCCACCCCCGGCGCGCCCAAGGATGAGACGCGCCTACTGTCGAACATCGTTCTGATGGGCATGGGTGAGCCGCTTTACAATTTCGAAAACGTCCGCGACGCGATGAAGATCGCCATGGACCCCGAAGGGATTTCCCTGTCGCGTCGGCGGATCACTCTGTCGACGAGCGGCGTGGTGCCGGAAATCGCGCGCACGGCCGAAGAGATTGGCTGCCTATTGGCGATCTCGTTCCACGCCACTACAGATGAGACCCGCGACGTGCTGGTGCCGATCAACAAGCGCTGGAACATCGAGGAGTTGCTGCAGGCGCTGGCCAGCTATCCCAATGTCTCGAATTCCGAGCGGATCACGTTCGAATACGTGATGCTGGATGGTGTGAATGACAGCGACGAGGACGCGCATCGTCTGATCGACCACATCAAACGTCATAAGATCCCGGCCAAGATCAACCTGATTCCGTTCAACGAATGGCCTGGTGCGCCGTACAAACGCAGCTCGAACAATCGTATCCGGGCCTTTGCGAATATCATCTATCAGGCCGGCTATGCCTCACCCATCCGCAAAACACGCGGCGAGGATATCATGGCGGCCTGCGGTCAGTTGAAATCGGCAACCGAGCGTGCGCGCAAATCGCGTAAGCAGATCGAAGCTGAGGCCGGGTTGAGCGGCAACTGAGCCACTTCTGCCAATGGTTGCGGCGGTAAACTTAATGTTTCCGGTGCTGATTTTGTCTTCAATATTTGCTATGTGTTGGGGCGTCCGTTCCTGTTTCGGACGCTCGGCTTTCCCTTGAAACGCCGGGGCTTTTTCGCCGCGAGCTTATTTTCTCGCAACGCGCAGCGTGCAGGCAAACTGATTTTTCAGGTGAGCCCAAAATGATTGAACGACCTCGAAGTAAATTGAAAACCATTGCATTTGCAGTCCTATTTGTACCGCTATCTGCGGCGGGCGCTTTTGCGGAAGACCCCGATGCGCATCTGGCCATCGAAAACCCGGCCCAGCTGAGCAAGGACGAAGCTAGCGCGCATTATCGCGCGCTGTCGAAACGTATGGCCCGTGGCTATGCGACGTCGCAGCTGGATCTCATTTTGAATTACCAAAGCTGGCCGCTGTTCAATGATGCGCCCTATATCTCGGCAACACACGGGCAGCGGTTCGTGAACAGCTACGCTAACCGCATGGCGCTGAACTACGCGACCCTGCAACCGGGTGAGCTTTTGCCCATGGGCTCGGTTCTGGCCAAGGACAGCATGACGGTGACCGATGAGGGCAAGATTTACCCCGGTGCGATGTTCGTGATGGAGAAACTTGCACAAGGTGCCAACCCCGAGACGGCAGACTGGCGCTACATCATGGTACTGCCCGATGGGTCTTTGTTTGGCGACACTTTGGGCGATCGGGCCGGGGCCGTGGCCTATTGCCATGACTGCCACGTGCAGGTGGCCGACAGGGACTACACCTTTTACGTTCCCGAAGACTACCAGATCAAAGGTAACTAGACCTACCCGCGACGAAAGCGGGCGGTTCCGATAACCTCAATCAGTTGCTGCCGCACGGGATCGGGTTGCGCCTCGACCGCGTTCAGAACTTCACGCAGTTCAGCGCGTAGCCCGTGCATCTGGTCGATCAGAGAGATCATCATCGACAAAGCATCAGCCTCCATATCGTATTGCTCGTGCAATTCGCAGGCCAGTTCCAGCCGGGCGACGTCGATGCTGTGGTAGACCACGCCTTGATCTGATTGCTCAGGGATCACGATCTCGGCGGCCAGGTATTCGGTCAGGCGGTCCGAGGTCAGGCGAGTGATGGTTTCGATCAGTTCCTCTTCGGTCAGGGTCATGACGGCATTCCTTTCCGAGGATCATAGCGATGGGCGTCGCGCCATGTCTCCATGAATTGCTTGAGGTCGTCGTCGATCTGGTCGGGCAGGGCGACGGTGAGTTCGATCAGTTGATCCCCCCGCTCGGATGAGCCGCGTTTTTTGACTCCCTTGCCCCGCAGGCGCAGGGTTTTGCCGCTGCTGGTGCCTGCCGGGACGGTGACGTTGACGCCACCGTCGATTGTGGGGGCAGGGACTTTGCCGCCCAGTACAGCCTCATCAATGGTGATCGGCAATTTGATGTGGATGTCATCCCCCTGCCGGTCAAACACCGGATGGTCCGCGACCGAAATGGTGACCAACGCATCCCCCGGAGGCCCCTCACCATAGCCCGGAGCGCCCTTGCCTCGCAGCCGGATCGTCTGGCCTGTGGTGATACCCGCCGGGATTTTAACCTCGATCCGGTTGCCATCGGGCAGAGTCAGTTTCTGGCTGGCCCCAAACACGGCATCCAGAAAGCTGATCTGTAGCGAGTAATTCAGATTGTGACCCGGCGCATGGAATTCCTGTGTGCGCTGGCCGCCAAAGCCACCGCGTCCACGCATGAATTCGGCGAAGATGTCTGACATGTCATCCGGGTCCGCCTGCCGTCCGCGATAGGGGTTTCCGGCGGCCTCGGCATAGTCGCGATAATATTGCTGTTGAGGGCGCTCCTGACCCGAAGCGTCAATCTCGCCATTGTCATAGCGGGCACGGGTTTCGGGGTCTTTCAGCAGATCGTAAGCAGCGGCGGCGTCTTTGAACTTGGCCTCGGCCTCGGCATCACCGGGTTTGAGGTCCGGGTGGCATTCCTTGGCGATGCGCCGATAGGCTTTCTTGATCTGGGCTGCACTGGCGTCTTTGGCGACGCCGAGGATGGAATAGGGATCGTCGCTCATCTCACCTCTCGCGGATGTGGGTCGGTCTGATCTTTATGAATGTGTTTTATCATGCGATTTCAACCGACCAAAAGGAAGAGGCAATTGAATTGGCTCGAAAAATCCTACAGGCTTGATAATATCTGCATGTCTGTACCTGTTCATACACGGAGAGCCTGAATGTCGCGCAGAATCAAATCCGCTCTGGCCCTGCTGGCCGGGAATGCCATCGGCCTGTTGCTGGCGTCGCTCATTTTGAACGGCTTTGCCATCAAGCCGATCTCATTCATCGTTGTGGTGCTTGTGTTCACCGTCGTTCAGGTGATTGCCGAGCCGCTGATCCTGAAGCTTGGGGAAAAGAAGGCGCCGGCGCTCAAGGGTGGGATCGCGTTGATCGTGACCTTTGTGGGTCTGCTGGTCACCGACCTGATTGCCTCGGGGCTGACGGTTGGGGGTGTTTCCAACCTGCTGGCCGCAACGCTGTTGGTCTGGCTGGGGGCGTTGATCGCCAGCGTGGTGCTGCCGATCTACGTGTTTAAGGAACTGCGCGAAGCCAAGAAATAGTCAGAGCGCGTTCAGGCTGGCCTCGAACGCCTGCCAAAGCTCATCAACCGGCTCACACCCGACCGAAAGGCGGATGAAGGCGGGGTCGACAGCGTCTCCCCAGCGCGCGCGGCGCTCGGCTGAGCTGTGAACGCCGCCGAATGACGTGGCGGGCCGCAGCAGAGGGCAGGTGTTGATAAAGGCCTCGGCCTTGTCTTCGCTTTCCAGCGTCAGGGATAGCAGGAACCCGAACCGCGTGGTCTGGGCCTGCGCCAGCGCGTGGGAGGGATCGTTCGACAAGCCGGGATAGCGGATGTGCTTGACTGCCGGATGCGCTGCCAGACGCTCGGCTAGCACCTGGGCCGAGGCGCACATGCGGTCAAAACGCACGTCCAGAGTCTCGAGCCCGCGATGCAGAAGCCATGCTTCGTGCGGTCCGGGGATTGAGCCTGAGACGCGGCGCCATTCCTCAACTCGCTCCATGATCTGCGCGTCGCGGCTGGCGACGTGGCCCATCAGCATGTCCGAGTGCCCGCCCATGGCCTTGGTGTCCGAGGACACGACCACGTCGATACCCAGATCCAACGGCCGCTGGCCCAGCGGTGTCAGGGTGGTGTTGTCGGCAATGGTGATGCCTCCGGCAGCGCGAACCTGTTTGGCCACATCCGCAAGGTCAATCATGTCGAGGCCGGGGTTCGAAGGGCTTTCTACGAAGACCACGTCGAAGCCCTCAAACCCTCCGTCTGCAAAGCTTGTGGTCGGCCGTTCTTCGACCGCAACGCCCATTCGGGACAAGAACCTGTCCGCCAGCAGGCGCGTCACGTAGTAGCCATCCGATGGGATCAACAGGCGCGAACCGGCCTGAACGGTTGCAAACAAAGCGGCCGAGATGGCCGCCATGCCCGACGGGAAGCTGAGGCAGGGCGCGTCCTCAAGATGGGACAAGACATGTTCCAGATGCACCCAGGTCGGGTTGTCGACGCGGCCATAGGTGGCATGCCCATCCGGCAGGCCGGGCAGGTGGTACATGCTGCTTTGGGTCAGTGGCAGGGCGACGGGTTCGCCCTTTTCCAACGCGTTGCCACGCAGGTGAAGCATTTCTCCGGGTTTGTTGGCCATGGCTCAGCGTCCCGGAATGGCGTCGCGAGGCGGGGCGGGTTCCCAGTTTTCGATGATCTCAACCGCTTCTTGCGCGGTGTCGACGAAGCGGAACAGGTCGAGGTCTTCGTCCGAGATCGTGCCCGCATCGGCCAGCGCTGACCAATTGATGACCTTTTCCCAGAATTCGCGACCAAACAGCAGGAAGGGCACACGCTCCATCCGTCCCGTTTGGATCAGGGTGAGGGACTCGAACAGTTCATCCATCGTGCCAAACCCGCCGGGGAAGATGGTGATGGCGCGGGCGCGCATCAGGAAGTGCATCTTGCGGATGGCGAAATAGTGGAAGTTGAAGCTGAGGTCCGGCGTGACATAGAGGTTCGGCGCTTGTTCATGCGGCAGAACAATGTTCAGACCGATGGAGCAACCACCCGCATCCTGCGCGCCGCGGTTTCCGGCCTCCATAACGCCGGGGCCACCACCCGTGACGATGACGTTTTCGCGGCAGCCGGTCTCATTCGACTTCTCGGTCATAAGCCGCGCGAACTCGCGCGCCTCGTCATAATATTGCGATAGACCGGCCAGCGTTTCGGTGCGCGCGGTGTGTTTCTGCGACGGTTCCGGAATGCGCGCACCGCCGAACATGACGATGGTCGAGGTGATCTCGCGCTCGCTCATGATCATCTCGGGCTTCAGCAGTTCCAGCTGCAGACGCACCGGGCGCAGCTCATCACGGCAGAGGAATTCGTCATCGGCGAAGGCCAGACGATAGGCCGGAGACCGCGTTTGGGGCGTGTCCGGCACCTCGCTCGCGGTCGAGCGGTCGGTCTGCGCGTCGCGGAAAGGGCTGTGGCGGTCTTCTCTCATTGGTGAACGATCCCTGCTTGCGTGTTTGACAAACAGCTATAGGGTTCGCGGGCAGAGTGCCAGTCACGGAAAGACAAGAATGGATTGGAAAACGGAAATTCAGGCGGCAGCAGAACGCATTGCCGGTCACGCGCAGATAACCCCGGTGATGGAGAGCCATATTCCCGGCTATCCGATCGAGCTGAAGCTTGAGCATATGCAGCACACCGGCAGCTTCAAGGCGCGTGGGGCGTTCAACACGTTGCTGAGCATGGAGGTGCCGCAGGCGGGTGTTGTGGCGGCCTCGGGCGGCAATCACGGGGCGGCAGCCGCCTATGCAGCGCGCGCGTTGGGACATCCGGCCAAGATTTTTGTGCCAGAGATTGCGGGCCCGTCCAAGATTGCCCTGATCGAACAGATCGGCGCGGATCTCAGCGTGGTGCCCGGCGAATATGCCAACGCGCTGGCGATGGCGCAGGCGCATGAGGACAAGACCGGCGCAATGCAGATCCACGCCTATGATGCGCCCGCCACGGTCGCCGGGCAGGGCACATGCTTCGCCGAATGGGAGTCGCAGGGCTTGCTGGCCGATACCGTCCTGATTGCCGTGGGCGGCGGCGGGCTGATCGCAGGCGCTCTGGCCTGGTTTCAAGGCGCGCGTAAGGTCGTGGCGGTCGAGCCTGAGACCTCATGCGCGTTGAACGCCGCCTTGCAAGCCGGTGAGCCGGTCGATGTTTCGGTTTCCGGCGTTGCGGCCAATGCGCTGGGCGCGCGGCGGATCGGGTCGATCTGTTTTGAACTGGCGCAAGGGATGGAGTCGGTGCTGGTGTCCGATCAGGCCATATCTGAGGCGCAGCGCGCGCTGTGGCAAGCGCATCGCATCCTTGTCGAACCCGCCGGAGCCGCCGCCTTGGCGGCGTTGATGTCGGGGGCCTACACGCCAGAGCCGGGCGAACGCGTCGCCGTTCTGGTCTGTGGCGGGAACATTGCACCGGACCCGTTTGCAGGCTGAATTATCGCCTTGTGAAAACAGGTTGAGGATTTTATCTATAATTCATGAGCGCCACGATTGCCGATACAATCTACGAAAATCTCAGGCAGCAGATCATCACCGGTGATCTGAACGCCGGTGAGAAGCTGCGCCAGGATCACATCGCCAAGGCCTTTGAGACCAGCCACGTCCCTGTGCGCGAGGCTCTGCTGCGGCTCGAAGGGCATGGCCTTGCCAAAAGCGAACCGCGGCGCGGTATGCGGGTCGCCGTTCTCGACCCGGCGGAGGTGCGCGAAGTGGTCGAAATGCGCGTGGTGCTTGAGCCTTTGGCCCTGCAGCATTCCGTGCAGAACATGACACCCGGCGATGTGAAGCGCGTGGATGAGGCGCGGATCGCTTGCGACGAGGCGCAGACCATGCCCGACTGGGAAACGCGCAACCGGGTCTTTCACCGGGCGCTTCTGACGCCCTGCGGTATGCCGCGCCTGCTGCATACGATTGATGACCTTCATATCGCCAGCGCGCGTCATCTGTTCGCCCATTGGCGACCCAAGTGGAAACAGCGTGTCGACAAGGATCATCTGGCGATTGTTCAGGCGCTGAAACACAAGGATCTTGCCGCGGCAACGACCATCCTAATCCGGCATATCCGCCGTGCCAGCTGAGGGCCGCACGATTCCGCCGCAAAAGAGCCCCTGTTCGTCGCATTGCGCCGTGGGCTTGGCTTTCGTATAGGCCACACCGACACGAACAGATTCTGTAGGGAGACGCCCAATGTCCAATGCGCAACTGGAAGCCGCCATCGAAGCCGCATGGGAGGCGCGCGATACAATCACCCCCGCAACCACAGGCGAGCAACGCGAAGCCATCGAAGACACGCTGAACGCGCTGGATAGCGGCGCATTGCGCGTTGCCGAAAAGCTGGACAGCGGTGACTGGCATGTAAACCAGTGGGCCAAGAAAGCGGTTCTGCTGGGCTTCCGTATCAAGGACATGGAAATTCAGACCGGCGGCCCTCAGGCCGGTGGCTGGTGGGACAAGGTGGACAGTAAGTTCGCCGGTTGGAGCGAAGACAACTGGAAGGCCGCCGGTTTCCGTGCCGTGCCCAACTGCGTTGTCCGCAAATCTGCCTATATCGCGCCAGGCGCAGTGCTGATGCCGTCCTTCGTGAACCTCGGCGCCTATGTCGACGAAGGCACCATGGTGGATACATGGGCGACCGTCGGGTCCTGCGCGCAGATCGGCAAGAACGTGCACCTGTCGGGCGGCGTCGGGATCGGCGGCGTGCTGGAGCCGATGCAGGCTGGCCCCACCATTATCGAAGACAATTGCTTTATCGGCGCGCGCTCTGAGGTGGTCGAAGGCTGTATCGTGCGCGAAGGCTCGGTTCTGGGCATGGGCGTGTTCATCGGCAAATCGACCAAGATCGTCGACCGTGAGACCGGCGAGGTCACCTATGGTGAGGTTCCGCCCTATTCGGTGGTCGTTGCAGGCTCGATGCCATCGAAGAACAACATCAGCCTCTATTGCGCGGTGATCGTGAAACGGGTGGATGAAAAGACCCGCTCGAAAACCGGGATCAACGAGCTGCTGCGCGATTGATCCGCGACACGCGAGATTGACAAAAGGCCGTGGCATCGCACCACGGCCTTTTTTATGGCCGGGTCCTGTTGTTATACCGGCCAGCACGAACCGCAAGAAAGAGACGCCATGATCCCCATAGATGTCGCCCTTCTGTTCATGGGTGCCGCCATCGCGCTGGCCGCCGTACCGGGGCCTGACAATATTTTCGTGATGACGCAATCGGCGCTGTATGGGCGCGTGTCGGGGGTGATCGTGACGCTGGGCCTAGCCTCGGGGCTGATCGTGCACACCACGGCGGCCGCGCTCGGCGTTGCAGTGATCTTTCAGACCTCGCAAACCGCCTTTGCCATCCTGAAATACGCAGGGGCGGCCTACCTTGTCTATCTGGCATATCAGGCGTTCACGGCGTCCGGATCAAAGCTGAATGCCGAAGATGCCCCACGCATCCCGACCCGCAAGCTGTACCTGCGCGGGTTGATCATGAATATCGCAAACCCGAAGGTGACGATCTTCATTCTGGCGTTCCTGCCGCAATTCGTGGATCCGGCCAATGGCCCTCTGATCCCGCAATTCTATCAGCTGGGGGCCTTGATGTTTTTGGCCACGCTGATCGTGTTCGGTGGGGTTGCGCTTGCGGCGGGCACTCTGGGGGCGCTGCTGAGGGGGTCGGCGTCGGTTCAGCTGTGGCTGAACCGCGTGTCGGGCATGATTTTCGTGGCCCTTGCCCTCAAGCTGGCCACGGCTGAGCGTTAGTCTGGGCCGTGCTTGACCAATCTCTGGCGCGGCGCTAAGGCCCGTGACATGGAAAAGCAAAAGAAACCCTCTCGTCAGCAAGTCTACACCCTGCTCGTGCAGATCGGCCGTAAGGAGGGCGATGGCCTGCCAGATGGCGCGACCGGAGCGGCCCTGATGTGCTTTGCCAGCGGCGTGGATGAGGCCGAAGCGGTGCGTGAAACGGTTGCGATCCTGAAACAGGCCGACACGGCCCCTCTGGACGTGACAGGCTATGGCACATTGGCCGAGCGCGAGGCGCAGGGGCATGACATCGACCCTGATGAACGCGCCCTGATGCAGCGGGCACTGGACGAGAACGCGGTCATTGTCGCGCAGATGACACCGTTTTTTGACGAAGGTGCAAAAGGCTGACGACTGGCCTTCTTGCATTGACGATCCGCTCGGCGCATATCCAGAGGGCTTTACTGGATTGAGGTTCCTCATGCGTCGCTGGATTTTCATCGCTGTTTCGGTCGCCATGGCATCGGTCGCTCATGCCGAGACGCGCGTCCCTCAATCCCAGGCCGAAATCTCGCTTGGCTTTGCCCCCGTGGTGAAAGAGGCCGCGCCTGCAGTTGTAAACATCTATGCCAAGATCGTGCGGCAGGGGCGGTCACGGCCGTTATTCTCGGACCCGTTCTTTCAGGATTTCTTTGGGCGCGGATTTGGAGAGCCTCAGCAGCGGGTCCAGAACTCGCTCGGGTCCGGCGTGATCCTGTCCGAGGATGGCTATGTGGTGTCGAATTACCACGTGGTCGGCTCGGCCACTGAAATTCGCGTAGTCACAACCGACCGGCGCGAATTCACCGCCGAGGTGGTGTTGGGCCATGAGGAAAGCGATATCGCGATCCTGCGGCTGGAAGAGGCTCAGGACCTGCCCTTCCTGAACATGCGCGATTCGGATCATGTTGAGGTGGGCGAGTTGACCTTGGCGATTGGTAACCCGTTCGGGATCGGGCAGACGGTGTCCTCGGGCATTGTCTCGGGATTGGCGCGCACAGGCACGGCGACCGGGAATGCGCGCGGCTATTTTCTTCAGACCGATGCGGCGATCAACCCGGGCAACTCGGGCGGGGCCTTGATTGACGTCAACGGCGATCTGATCGGGATCAACACCTCGATCCTGACGCGGTCCGGTGGTTCAAACGGGATCGGCTTTGCCATCCCCGCCAATCTGGTGGCCGAGTTCTTGCGGCAGGCGCAAGAGGGCAATGACACGTTTGTCAGCCCCTGGGCGGGAATGAGCGGCCAGCACATGAGCGCCGACATTGCCGAGTCTTTGGGTTTGGTGATCCCTATGGGCGTGGTGATCTCGGATTTGCACGACCTGAGCCCTCTGGCCGAGGCCGGATTGCGGGTTGGCGATGTGGTTACCCATGTGGACGGGGATGAGGTGAACTCTCCGGCTGAGATGAAATTCCGCATGTCCGTGGCGGGGGTCGGAGGCACATCGGTGCTGACTCGGCTGCGCGGTGAGGAAAGCGACGACGTAGAAGTGGCGCTGATCCGTGCGCCCAATACGCCGGATGCCGAAAAGACGACCTTGGATGAACGCACCGTACTGCCCGAACTGACCGTCTCGGGCGTCAACCCGGCGGTGATCATTGATCTGGGGCTGAAACTGTCCCAATCCGGCGTCGTTGTTGTGGACCCCGGCCCATATGGCGCCCGCGCGGGTTTGCGTGCAGGCGACGTTCTGGAGGCGATCAATGGCGCAGACATCGCGCGTCCCAACGACGTGGTGCGCGCACTGACCGATCCTGGGCGCAGGCTTAACATGGTGATCCAGCGTGGCGGCCGCAGCCTGTCCCTGCGATTCCGGCTGTAGCGTATGAGCGATCTGTTCGACACCAGAGCGGCCGAGCCTGCCGCGAACCCGCACCGCCCTTTGGCAGACCGCCTGCGCCCGCAAACGCTGGCCGAGGTGATCGGGCAAGAACAGGTTCTGGGCCCCGACGCGCCTTTGGGGGTCATGTTGGCCTCGGGCAGCCTGTCCAGCCTGATTTTCTGGGGGCCTCCGGGCGTTGGCAAAACGACCATCGCGCGGTTGCTGGCACAGGAAACCGATCTGCATTTCGTTCAGATCAGCGCGATCTTTACCGGTGTGCCGGACCTGAAAAAGGTATTCGAGGCCGCGAAAATCCGGCGTCAGAACGGACAGGGGACGTTGCTGTTCGTGGATGAGATCCACCGCTTCAACAAGGCCCAGCAGGACGGGTTTCTACCCCATATGGAAGACGGGACCATCCTGCTGGTCGGGGCGACGACCGAAAACCCGTCGTTTGAGTTGAACGCCGCGGTTCTGAGCCGGTCGCAGGTTCTGGTGCTGGAGCGCCTGAGCCTTGCCGATCTGGAACGTCTGACCCAGCGGGCCGAGAAAGAACTGGGCAAAGCGCTCCCCCTGACACCTGCGGCGCGCGATTCACTGCACGAGATGGCAGATGGCGACGGGCGGGCTTTGCTGAACCTCATCGAACAGGTTGCCGCATGGAAGGTTGATGCACCGCTGGACCCGGATGCGCTGTCGACGCGGCTGATGCGCCGCGCGACGAAATACGACAAATCCGGCGATGAGCATTACAACCTGATCTCGGCCCTACACAAATCGGTGCGCGGGTCCGACCCGGACGCAGCGCTCTATTGGTTTGCGCGGATGCTGACCGGGGGCGAGGACCCACGCTATCTGGCCCGTCGCATTACGCGCATGGCAGTTGAGGATATCGGTCTGGCCGACCCTCAGGCGCAGGCGATCTGTCTGCAATCGTGGGAGACCTATGAACGGCTCGGCTCCCCCGAGGGAGAGCTGGCGCTGGCGCAGGCACTGGTCTATCTGGCGCTGGCCCCGAAATCGAACGGGGCCTATGTGGGCTACAAGGCCGCGATGCGCCTGGCGAAGCAATCTGGCAGTGAGCCGCCGCCCAAGCACATCCTGAACGCGCCCACCTCGTTGATGAAGGATCAGGGCTACGGCGACGGTTACGCCTATGACCACGATGCAGAAGATGGGTTCTCGGGTCAGAACTACTTCCCCGAGACGATGAAGCGACCTGTGCTGTATCAACCGGTCGAACGTGGGTTCGAGCGAGAGTTGAAGAAGCGGCTGGACTATTTCGGCAAGCTGCGCACGCAGCGCAACAGCGGGTAACGCAGGGTCAATTTCACGCTGCCGTGGCGTCACAGGCGACAGGAGGTGCCCGTCCGGCTTCCCCTGGGTCAATGACCATGAGGGAGGACATGTCATGCCCGTTTCCATAGACAAAACCGAAAACGTTTGGACCATCATCCATGACCGGCCCGAGGCGCGGAACGCTGTTGATCCGGATCATGCAAAGGCTCTGGTGGATGCGTTTCTCGAGTTCGAACACGGCCCTGCAAAGGTTGCCGTTTTCTGGGGGAAGGGGGGCAATTTCTGCGCCGGGTGGGACTTGAAGCTCGCCGCCAGTCTGTCTGACCCTGAATTGGGTGAGGCCTATTGCGAGAAACACAGCTTTCCTATTGGATCCGCCACCTCGACGCTCGGGCCAATGGGGCCATCTCGGCTGGAATTGTCAAAGCCAGTCATCGGAGCAATCGACGGTGCAGCCGTCGCCGGCGGGATGGAGTTGGCCTTGTGGTGCGACATACGGGTGATGGCTGAGACGGCCTACCTTGGGGTTTTTTGTCGCCGCTGGGGAATTACTCTGATGGACGGCGGCACAGTTCGCTTGCCGCGCTTGGTTGGGCAGGGCAAAGCGCTTGAGATCGCTCTGACCGGGCGCAAGGTCGCGGCTAAGGAGTGCCATCGGATCGGGTTGGCAGAGAAAGTCGTGCCGCACGGAGAAGCGCGGGCCGCTGCCGAGGCCATAGCCTGCGACATCGCCCGTTTCCCGCAGGAGGCTGTGCGGGCCGACCGACGCTCGATCATCGAAACGCGCGGGATGTCAGTGCGCGACGGGCTAAAGGTTGAATGGGCCAACGGTCTGGAGGCGATCCGGCGCGAGGGGACCGCAGGCGCAGGGCGGTTCCGAGACGGGGCCGGGCGACATGGAGATTTCTTGAATATCTGAAACACCTACGATTGCTTGACTCTCGACCCGTTGCAGGCCACAGACGCGCATGTTTTCTAGGATGTTGGTAACAGGATACTCCGGGCGGATCGGCCGTGCGGGACAAGGGGCGATGGCATGAGTGGCGTGCAGATGATTACGGTCGCAGAAGGTGACGGAGACCAGCGTGTGGATCGCTGGCTACGCCGCCTGTTTCCGCATGTCAGCCAAGGGCGGATCGAAAAGATGTGCCGCAAGGGTGAGCTGCGCGTAGATGGCAGCCGCGCCAAGGCCTCGACCCGGCTGGAGGTCGGGCAGGTCGTCCGCGTGCCCCCTCTGCCGGATGCCGATCACAAACCGGCTGAGGTAAAGCGCAGCGTGTCCGAGGCGGATGCGAAAATGATCCAGTCCTGCGTGATCTATCGCGACGATCACGTCTTGGCGCTGAACAAGCCGCACGGCCTGCCGGTGCAGGGCGGCAGCGGCCAGACCCGCCACGTAGACAGCCTGTCAGAGGCTTTGCGCTTTGGCTATGATGAGAACCCGCGGCTGGTCCATCGGCTGGATAAGGACACCTCGGGCGTTTTGCTTCTGGCTCGCACGCGAGAGGCTGCGAAGGGGCTGACGGCTGCCTTCCGCCACCGCGACACACGCAAGATCTATTGGGCGCTGGTCGCCGGTGTACCGACGCCTTATCTGGGCGAGATCAAGACCGGTCTGGTCAAGGCCTCGGGCCATGGCAAACAGGGCGAGGGCGAAAAGATGATCCCCGTCCATATGGGCGACATCGACAGCACCCCGGGGGCGAAGCGGGCACATACCCATTACGCGACGCTCTACCGTGTCGCGGGCCGCGCCGCTTGGGTTGCGATGGAGCCGATTACGGGCCGCACCCATCAGCTGCGCGCGCATATGGCCGCGATCGGGCATCCGATCATAGGCGACGGCAAATATGGTGGCTCGGGCCAGGAAAACCTTGGCGATGGTTGGGGCGCGCAACTGGGCGGGATAATCAGCAAGAAACTGCACCTGCACGCACGCCGTTTGTCTTTCCAGCACCCGATGACCCGCAAGCCGATCACGGTCGAGGCCCCTCTGCCCGAACATATGAAGCACAGCTGGGATACATTTGGCTGGACCGAAGACCTTGCCGCCGACGACCCCTTCGAGGAGCTGCAATGAGCGCACCTCTGCGTTTGGTCCTGTTCGATGTCGATGGCACGCTGGTCGACAGTCAGGGCAGCATCGTCCATTCGATGACGGCCAGTTTTCAGGCCGCCTCGGTCGAGGTGCCAAGCCGCGAAGCCATCCTGTCGATTGTCGGCCTGTCTTTGCCTTTGGCCATTGCACAGCTTGTGCCACAGCAGTCTACGACGGTTCAGGCGCAATTGGTTGACGGGTACAAGCAGGCCTATCACGCGCACCGGCTGGATCTCGGCGCGGCGAGTTCCCCCCTTTATCCCGGCGCGCGCGATGCGATTGAAGCCCTGCATGCGGTGCCCGAGATTCTTCTGGGCGTCGCCACAGGCAAATCGCAACGCGGTCTGGATGCGCTGATCGAAGCGCATGGGTTGGAGCGCTATTTCGTCACCCGGCAGGTGGCGGATCATCACCCCTCAAAACCTCATCCCTCGATGGTTCAGACTGCGCTGGCGGAAACCGGCGTTGAGGCCGCGCATGCGGTCATGATCGGGGATACCAGCTTTGACATGGACATGGCCGCCGCTGCAGGCGTGACCGGGATCGGGGTGTCGTGGGGGTACCATGACACGGCTGCGCTTAGTGCGGCCTCTTGTGTGATTGAAACATTCGACCAGCTGCCGGATACGCTGGCAACTCTTTGGAAGTGAAGACATGAGCGACTGGAAACCGAAACGCTTTTGGACAAACAGCACCGCGGTCGAGGCCGAGGACGGCTATACGGTCGAACTCGATGGCCGCCGGGTCAAAACGCCAGCCAAGGCCGCGTTGATTCTGCCGACCGAAGCGATGGCCGAAGCTGTCGCTGCCGAATGGGATGCGCAAGACAAAGAGGTCGACCCGACCACCATGCCCTTTACCCGATCAGCCAATGCGGCGATCGACAAGGTGCGCATCCAGCACAGCGAAGTGGCGGATATGTTGGCGGACTACGGTGACTCCGATCTGCTGTGCTATCGCGCCACCCATCCTCAGGAACTGCAAGAGCGTCAGGCCGCAGACTGGGATCCCGCGTTGGACTGGGCCGCCGAGACCCTGCAGGCCCGACTGATTCCCGTGGCGGGCGTCCTGCACCAGCCTCAATCGGCTGAGGCGTTGGCGCAGTTGCGTCAGCAGGTCCATGCGCTGGATGCGTTTCAACTGGCGGCCTTCCACGATCTGGTCAGCTTGTCCGGGTCGTTGATTCTCGGGTTTGCCGCAGCGCAGGACTGGCGCGAACCGGACGAGATATGGCGCATTTCGCGACTTGATGAGGCCTGGCAGATCGAACAATGGGGCCATGATGACGAGGCCCACGCCGTGGCGGAAACAAAGAAAGCCGCGTTTTTGCACGCCAAGACCTTCTTCGATCTCTCTGTTTGATCCTTCCAACGTTGGTTTTTTTACGCATCTGCCTAATCCAGAGGCGGTGACCCATCGTTTTCCCTGATCCGACCCTTGACGTTTGTTTATGAATGCGACCAAACTCAAGCCCACTAAAGGGGAGACACCTTTGGGGTAACCTTTCCGGCATCCACTATGCCGGGCAGAGCCGCCCTTACCGGGGCGGAAAATCAGGAAGAGGTAAAAATGAAAAAATCCGTAATCTTGGGCGCGGCAACAGTGGCCGGTCTGGCCGCAGGTGCAGCCGCGGCGGGAACTGTAGACGACGTCAAGGCGCGCGGCACTCTGAACTGTGGTGTGACCACCGGTCTGGTTGGCTTTGCTGCACCTGACGCGAATGGCGAATGGAAAGGCTTCGACGTATCGCTGTGCCGTGCCGTTGCCGCCGCTGTACTGGGTGACGCAAACGCAGTTGAATTCGTTCCGACCACCGGCAAGACGCGCTTCACCGCTCTGGCCTCGGGCGAGATCGACATGCTGGCCCGTAACACCACATGGACCTTCAGCCGTGACGTCGACCTGAAGTTCGAATTCACCGGCATAAACTACTATGACGGTCAGGGCTTCATGGTTCCCAAGGCACTGGGCGTAAGCTCGGCCAAGGAACTGGACGGCGCAACTGTCTGCATCCAGACCGGCACCACCACCGAGCTGAACTTGGCCGATTTCTTCCGTGCAAACAACATCAGCTACGAGCCGGTTCCGATCGAAACCAACGCCGAAGCGCAGCAGCAGTACCTGGCTGGCGCATGTGACGTTTACACCACCGACGCTTCGGGCCTGGCCGCAACCCGCGCCACGTTCGAAAACCCCGGTGACCACGTCCTCCTGCCCGAAATCATCTCGAAAGAGCCGCTGGGTCCGCTGGTCCGTCACGGCGATCACGAGTGGGGCGATGTTGTCCGCTGGACCTTGAACGCACTGGTTTCGGCTGAAGAGCTGGGCGTGACCTCGGCGAACATCGACGAGCTGGCAGCTGGCACCGACAACCCGGAAGTCAACCGTCTGCTGGGCACCGAAGGTACCCTGGGCGAGATGCTGGGTCTGGACGCACAGTGGGCCATGCGCGCCATCAAGGCGGACGGCAACTATGGTGAAGTGTTTGCCAAGAACATCGGTGAAGAAACTCCGATCGGTCTGGCACGCGGCCTGAACGCTCAGTGGACCGAAGGCGGCCTGCTGTACTCGCCGCCTTTCCGCTAAGACATCCACGGAAAAGGGCGCAGGACATCCTGCGCCCTTTTTCACTAATACTTACGCGAACGGACGCAGAGCGGGGACAACCTCGCCAAAAAAACAAAGTCCGCTAGCTACGGGGATTCCAAAATATGTCGACTATGACTGACCCGCCGAAAGCTGATTTTCGGCTGTCGATGCTCATAAACGATACCCGCTACAGATCGCTGACCTTTCAGGTGATCGCGGCTATCGCTATTGCGCTATCCATTTGGTATCTGGGCAACAACCTGATCCAGAACCTTCGGGCCGCCGGCCTGAACATATCCTACACATTCCTCGGCGATTCCGCCGGGTACGACATCAACCAGCGTCTGATCGAATATGACAGCCAGTCCTCGCATGGGCGGGCCGCGGTTGTGGGGCTTTTGAACACGCTGCTTGTGGCGTTTCTGGCCTGTATCACCGCAACGATATTCGGTGTGATCGCCGGGGTTCTGCGGCTCTCGAACAACTGGCTCGTCTCAAAGTTGATGGCGGTCTATGTCGAGATCTTCCGCAACATTCCGGTTCTGATCTGGATCATCATCATCTTCACGATCATGACGGCTGTTCTGCCGGGTCCGCGGGCGTTCCGCGGTGATAACCCGACGTCGAGCATGCTGTTTGACGCCTTCGCTTTCACCAACCGTGGGGTCTATATCCCCCGTCCGGAATTCGCACATGGTCTGTTCAGTGCAACCATTCTGAACTGGCTGTTGGTGATTGCCGGTCTGGTCGGATCATGGTTCGCCTCGCGCGAGATCGAAAAGCGGGCGACCAAGAAGCAGGAAGAGACCGGTGAACGCCCCAGAACGCTGCTGGTGAAACTGGGCGTCTGGCTGGTGCCGTTTGCGTTGCTGATGGTTCTGATGGGCCTGACCTGGGACATTCCCGCGCTGAAGGGCTTTAACTTCAGCGGAGGTATCAAGGTCGGTGGTCCGCTGATCGCTTTGTGGTTCGCGTTGTCGATCTACACCGGGGCCTTCATCGCGGAAAACGTGCGGGCCGGTATTCAGGCGATCTCGAAAGGTCAGACCGAGGCTGCGGCCGCGTTGGGTTTGCGTCAGGGTCGGATCATGAATCTGGTCATCCTGCCGCAAGCGCTGCGGGTGATTATTCCGCCGCTGATTTCGCAGTACCTCAACATCACCAAAAACTCGTCTCTGGCGATTGCCGTTGGCTACGCGGATATCACCGCGACGCTGGGCGGTATCACCCTGAACCAGACCGGTCGTGCGATCGAATGTGTTCTGCTGCTGATGCTGTTCTACCTCACCGCCTCGCTGGTGATCTCGATGGTGATGAACGTCTACAACGCATCCGTCAAGTTGAAGGAGCGCTGAGCCATGGCCGATCAAACAACCAATCCGATCGCCTTCGTGGCCGACGGCACCATCCCTCCCTCACCGCCTCCGGCGAATGAGACGGGCGTGGTCAAATGGCTGCGCGAGAACCTGTTCTCGGGCGTTGCCAACACCATCCTGACGGTTCTGTCGCTGATCCTGATCTACATCCTTCTGAAGAATACTCTGCCGTGGATTCTGAACGGGGTGTGGAATGCGAACTCGCTGGCCGAGTGCCGTGAGATTCTAGGTGGCAAGACAGGCGCGTGTTTCGCGGTTCTGACCGAACGCTGGCCTCAGCTGATCTACGGCTTCAAATACCCGGTTGACGCTTACTGGCGCCCCAACCTGGCCTTTGTGCTGATGCTGGTGGCCTTTGCGCCGGTGCTGTTCTTCGACTTGCCGCGCAAGTTGCTGATCTTCACAGCGCTTTACCCTTTCATTGCGTTCTGGCTGATCTGGGGCGGCACCATTCTGGTTCCGCTTGTGGCCCTCGTGGGTTGCGTCGCGGGCGGTGCCGTGTTCCAGAAGTTCGGCAAGAACAGCTTTGCTGCCGGCTTCTTCGGGGCAATCATCGTTGCGCTGGTCGTTTGGAATGTTGGCGGAGCGCTGATCCCGGAAGGGGCGTCAGAGAACGCGTGGCTGTCCGCTGTTCCCAGCCGTGATCTGGGTGGCTTCATGCTGAATATGATGCTGGGCGTCACCTGTGTGTCGCTGTCGGTTCCGCTGGGCATTGCCCTGGCGCTGGGCCGCCAGTCCGACATGCCGCTGATCAAGTGGGTGAGCGTCATCTTCATCGAATTCATCCGTGGCGTGCCTCTGATCACGCTGCTGTTTGTGGCTTCGGTGATGCTGGCCTACTTCTTCCCGCCTGACAGCACGGTCGATCTGTTCCTGCGCGTTGTGATCATGATCACCATGTTCTCAGCCGCCTATATCGCCGAGGTGATCCGCGGCGGTCTGGCAGCGCTTCCACGTGGACAGTACGAAGCAGCAGACAGCCTTGGTCTGGATTACCCTCAGGCGATGCGTCTGATCATCCTGCCGCAGGCTCTGAAGATCTCGATCCCTGGTATCGTGAACGTGGCTGTTGGCCTGTTCAAGGACACCACATTGGTTTCGGTCATTTCGATGTTCGATCTGGTGGGCATGATCCGAGGCCCCATCCTGGCGTCAACCGAATGGAACGGCGTCTATTGGGAGCTTCTGGGCTTTGCCGCGCTTCTGTTCTTCGTCGTCTGCTACGGCATCTCTCAATATTCTCAGTGGCTCGAGCGTCGCCTTGCCACCGATCATCACTAAGGAGTTCAACACATGTCTGAACTTGCAATTGACCGCGAAATTGACCGCTCGAAGATGCAGGTGAGCGACGAGGTCGCCATCGACATCAACGGAATGAACAAGTGGTACGGCTCGTTTCACGTGCTGCGCGACATCAATCTGACCGTCAACCAAGGCGAACGGATTGTTATCGCGGGCCCGTCGGGCTCGGGCAAATCCACCTTGATCCGCTGCCTGAATGCGCTGGAAGAACACCAGCAGGGCAAGATCGTGGTGGATGGGATTGAACTGTCGAATGACCTGAAAAACATCGACAAGATCCGGTCCGAGGTTGGTATGGTGTTTCAGCACTTCAACCTGTTCCCGCATCTGACCATTCTGGAGAACTGCACGCTGGCCCCGATCTGGGTGCGCAAGACGCCCAAGAAAGAGGCCGAAGAGCGCGCGATGCATTTCCTTGAGAAGGTGAAGATCCCAGATCAGGCGCTGAAGTATCCCGGGCAGCTGTCCGGTGGTCAGCAGCAGCGTGTGGCGATTGCCCGTTCGCTTTGCATGATGCCGCGGATCATGCTGTTCGATGAACCGACCTCAGCGCTGGATCCCGAGATGATCAAAGAGGTGCTCGACACCATGATCGAACTGGCCGAAGAAGGCATGACCATGCTCTGTGTGACCCACGAGATGGGCTTTGCCCGTCAGGTCGCCAACCGCGTGATCTTTATGGATGCCGGGCAGATCGTGGAACAGAACGAACCGGAAGAGTTCTTCAACAACCCCAAGAGCGAACGCACCAAGCTGTTCCTCAGCCAGATCCTCGGACACTGATCGAGATTACATCAAAGGAAAAGGCGGGGTTTTGCCCCGCCTTTTTTCATTTCAGAAGCTCGCGCGGGATCGCGAAGCCCAAGACCTTGCCGCTTTGCTTCTGGATGTCGGACCACTTGTCGATCTCAAACTGGATCACCGTTGTGGCGCAGGTCGGGTAGTCATGGAACCGAGCGTGCTCAGGCGCGGTTTCGACAAGCTGAGCTGCGAATTGGGCGATCCCGGGGTTGTGACCTAGCATCATCACGGTTCGGCCCGTTGCCGTCTTCAACTCTGCCAGCATCGCATCTGGCCCCGCCAGATAGAGGTCATAGGCGTAGTAGGCGTTTTCAGCATGCAGGCCCATGTGGTCCCAGGTCTCGCGCGTGCGGACCGAGTTCGAGCTCAGAAGCTCATCCGGGACCCAACCATTTTTCTTGAGCCAAGACCCAATCGCTGGGGCTGAGGCGCGCCCGCGTTTGTTCAGTGGCCTCTCATGATCGCTAAGGTTGGGTTCATCCCAGCTGGACTTGGCATGGCGGGTCAGGATCAGGGTGTGTATCATGACGGATGAAAGGCCCTCATATGATGTGCGGATTGGTCCGGGTCTCGGCCTGCGCGGGCGCTGACCGGGCAGGAGAGGCGCGCGAGGCATCCTCCGGTCATGCAGACCTGCCCCTCGGGCGTGGCTAGGTGAGCGTGGCAGGCCTCGACATTGTAGAAGCTCTGATCATTCAGCGCCCCCACAGGGCAGGTTTGTGTGCAAGGCGCTGCGCATGAGGTGCATGGCGAAGGGGCGGTTGCCAGGGGTATTGGGAATTCGTCGGCGAAATGAAGCGCGCCGCGGAGCGAGATCATCATGCCCATCTGGTCATGTACCAGCGCGCCCACCGGGCTGCTGAAGGTCCGCCCTGATTTCAACGCCCAGTCGATGAACGGCGCGTAGGGAGGGCCGCCAAAGGGGAAATGTGCCTCGGCACCCAAGTCCTGTGCCAATTGCCCAACCACACGGAGGGACCAGCGATCGACCGGGTCCTTGCCCTGCCATTCCGGCGCGGCTTTCAACTGGGGCCAGAACTCGGGCCCTGCGCCCAGTAGGATCAGCGTTCCGCCATCCAGTTGTTTCGCTTGAACCTGACGCGGGTGCAGCGCGCCCATGACAATCAGCCCAACCCGCTGAGCTGCGTGTTCGACACGATCATAACTGTGGCGAGAGGAGGCGGGCTGTTGGGTCATATCTCCTCCGATTTGGCACTAGTCGGGGCGTATCAGCGATCCGGCACCGTGTTCGGTGAACAGCTCCAGCAGGACCGCGTTGGGCGCGCGTCCGTCCAGAATAACCACCGCGCGCACTCCACTATGCAGCGCATCCAGCGCGGTTTCGGTCTTGGGGATCATACCACCGGCAATCGTCCCTTCCAGAGTCATTTCACGGATCTGACCGGCCTTCAGCTCGGTCACCACCTCTCCGGCGGCGTTCTTGACGCCCGACACGTCCGTCAGCAGCAGCAACCGGTCGGCCTTGAGCGCGGATGCGATGGCACCGGCGGCCGTGTCGCCATTGATGTTGAAGGTCTCTCCCTCGGTGCCCGCGCCAAGCGGTGCGATGACCGGGATGACGTCATGCGAGAACAGGTCGTGCAGGACCTTGGGGTCCATCTTCGACGGAGACCCCACAAAGCCCAGTGAAGGATCGGTCTGTTCGCAGGTCATCAGATTGGCGTCCTTGCCTGACAGGCCCACAGCGGTACCGCCCTGACGGTTGATCGCCTGCACGATCCGCTTGTTCACAAGGCCGGAGAGGACCATCTCGACCACTTCGACCGTCGCTTTGTCGGTGACGCGCTTGCCGCCCACAAACTCGGACTGGATGTCCAGCTGTTTGAGCATCGCGTTGATCATCGGTCCACCGCCATGCACAATCACTGGGTTCACACCGACCTGCCGCATCAGCACGACGTCGCGGGCAAAGCTGTCCATCGCCTCGTCGCTGCCCATGGCATGGCCGCCCAGTTTGATGACGACAATCGCGCCATCGTAGCGCTGCAAATAGGGCAACGCGCTGTTCAGGGTTGCGGCGGTGGCGATCCAATCCCGGTTCATGTCTCGTGTCTTCATGGCTGTCAGTCCTCTGATCCACCCTGTTAGGGCGTTTGGACCGGGCTGCCAAGACCATACCGCCGCAAATGCGGCTATGGGGGTCGCGCCGGGTTGGCGCGGCCCCTGTTCAGATCAGCTCATCGCGCGTTTCATCGCGGGAATATTGCTTAGGATCAGCAAGTCGAAGGCCAGTACAACCAGCAACGTCAGCCCTACCAGCGGGAACGCCATAGCTGTGAACAGCCCGATCAGGACCGCCCCTTTCCACATTGGGAGTTCCGCCGGCATCGGAGGCGCCGCCAGACGACGCGCCTTTTGTGGGCGGCGCTTGACCCACATCACCACGCCTGAGTCGCAGACGAAGATGACCGACAGGCAGAACACCACGTTGAGAATGAAGTTCCACGTGCCCATCAACCCCATATGGAATGGGATTCCGACTGCCATGGATTTGCCCATCAGCGAATAGTCCTCATACCGGACATCGGCCAGGATTTTGCCGGTGTACTGGTCGACATGGACAGTTCGGTCGTTCACCGGATCGGTCGAGTCGCTGCTCATGCTGTCGCGGTTGAGTGTCCAGACGCCATCCTCGCCGCCCGGATAGGCCACTCGGAATCGTCCGCTCATCTCTAATGCCGTCCCCAAAGCGACCAGGGCGTCGATATCGATCACAGTCCCTTCTGGCACGCCCTCAATGCCCGCGCCAGAGCCAGAGGCAGGCATGGGTGTTTGCTCTAGCGCCCAGGGGACGTCGTTCTGATGACCGTGGTTCATGCTGGCGTGGGTTTCATCCGACAAGGGTACGTTGTCCCACTTCTCGGCTGGGAAGCTGCTCCAGGGTTGAACGATCATACCGCCCCAGACCCCGGCCCAAGACAGACCTGAGACAAGGAAGACGACCAGCAAGAGCGACATCCAGAAGCCGACCACTGCGTGCAGGGACTTCCACAACGCGCGCCCTCGCGCCTTGAGGTTGGGCACAAATGCCGCCATCGCATTGCTGCGCGGCCACCATAGATAGAGACCGGTGAACACCAGAACGAGGCTCAATCCTGCCGCGATTTCAAGGATGCGGTCCCCAGTGGTACCGATCAGAAGGGTCGAGTGGATATTGTCCGCCAGATCATACCATCCGGCGCGGCGATCCCAGATTTCCAGAACCTGACCTGCGTAGGGGTCAACCGCGACCAAGCGTTGGCCTTCATCGGTTTTGATGCGGAAGACGGTGGCCAGATCCTCGGCCTTGGGGCCGATCCATTCGACGACCTGCCCGGGAACCTCGGCCAAAGCGACTTCGGCCTGTTGCGAGACGGGCAGGGCTTTGCCTTCGACCGTGACGGCGATCTTCTCACCATCGCGCCCGTCAAACTGAGTGATAAACATCATCATCAAACCGGTGACGGCGAGGATGATCAGAAACGGGATTACGAAAATCCCGGCGTAGAAGTGCCACCGCCACGCGGCGAAGTAGAATTTTTGCGCAGCTGTATTCTGCATCGGGGCTGTGCCCGAAGTTTGGCTATCCATTGCCATTTGAAATCTCCATTTACAGACAGCCCTCGCGCGTTGGTACGCGCAGGGTCAAAACAAGGTTTCGCTGTTTCAGGAGAAGCGGGGTGGTCCCCGCGCATCATAGCGGGCGTAAAACCCCGCACTGCGATGGGTAAAATCGGATTGATCCCAACGCGGCTGCATCTGGAAATCTGCCGGAATGATCAACTCAAACCCGGGCAAATTGGCATCCGCAGTGAGCCCCGCAAAAGGGCACATGGAGCGCGTGTCGTGCTCGTCATGGATTGGGTTGTCCGGGTCCAGATCGACCCATTGCTCGACCGTCCCCTCGCCGGTGCAAAGCACCAGTAGGATCTTGCCGTCATTGCCCTGCGCCGGCATCCAGCCCTGCGGAATTGCACTGGTCGTGAGCAGTGCAAGCAGGGTCAGGACACCAAAGACGCGCAGGATCAGGGTCATTCCAGATGGGCGATGATCGAGCGGAGTGTTGGCACCCCATCCCCTTTTTCCGAGGATGTCAGAACGATCTCAGGGTAGGCGGCGGGGTGTTTGGACAGGGCTGTACGAACTTGGTTCAGCACTTTCTCGCGGTCGTTGGCCTTCACTTTGTCGGCCTTGGTCATGACGCATTGAAAGGTCACGGCGCTGGTGTCCAGCAGCTTCATGATTTCGTCATCCACGGGTTTCACCCCGTGGCGCGAGTCGATCAGAACAAAGGCCCGACGCAGGGTTTGCCGCCCGCTGAGATACTGTTTCAGCAGTCGCTGCCATTTCTCAACCACCTTGACTGGAGCATTGGCGTAGCCATAGCCGGGCAGGTCTACCAGATACAGCTCAGGCCCTTGGGTGAAAAAGTTGATCTCTTGCGTGCGGCCGGGTGTGTTTGAGGCGCGCGCCAGACCCTTGGTGCCGGTCAGCGCGTTGATCAGGCTGGACTTGCCCACGTTCGAGCGTCCGGCAAAACAGACCTCAAGCCGGTCGGGGGCGGGCAGGCCGTTCATTGCGACGACGCCTTTGACGAACTCGGATTCACCTGCAAACAGCTTGCGCCCACGCTCCAGCGCGAACGCGTCAGGATCTTCGGCCAGAGGGAAGGGCAGGGCAGTCATAGCAGTTGAACCTTATCGTCGATGCGGATCTCACCGCCTCGGATCACCTCGGCATAAACACCGAAATCCTGATGGCCCCAACTGTTCAGGGCACCAAGGGTATCTGCATCCCGCTCGCCCGTGTCAGGGTTGGCGGTGGTTGCCAGACAGCGCGTTATCCGTTCGCGGACGTGGAACACGGCCCGTCCAATCTGAACGTCACGCCCAAGCCAGTCGAACTCCTCCCACAGGGGCAGGCCATTGAACCAGATATTGCCGCGCCAGCGTATCGGCGACAACTC
This sequence comes from Ruegeria sp. R13_0, assembly GCF_017743995.1. GTDB lineage: Bacteria > Pseudomonadota > Alphaproteobacteria > Rhodobacterales > Rhodobacteraceae > Ruegeria. Next base: position 262,920 of record NZ_JAGHRB010000004.1, read on the forward strand.
CTGGCCCAGCTTCTGTTCGACCGCGCGGTGGCTGGCCATGTTGCACAGGCTGATCGAGGGGAAATCACTGTCGGTCATGCCCCGACCGGGCACACGCACGATCCGTGCGGAGGCGGCGCGATCCGCAGGCATCAGTGGTTTGACCCACTCCAAAAACACGTCCTGCTGGGTATCGGGTGCAAAACTCAGATCCGGACGATCAGGGTGGCGCAGGGTCACGCGGTCGCCGTGGGATTCGGCCGAGATCGCCATCAGCTTGGGCGCCTTCGCGCCGCGGCTGAAATTGGTGCAAGGTGCCCATTCCGAGCCGTCGGTTTTGGCAGCCTCATGCGCGACGGCCCAAACACGATCCCCGGGCATGGTTTGCCCGGGGAGTAGAGTGATCTCGGTCAGGGCTTCGCGCCCATGGCTCTTGATCGGGTGCCGCCAGATGGCTGAGACCTGCCCGCTCATTTGCCGTCCGTCTTTGGCGTTTTCTTGAAGCCGGACTTGATGTTGCCGAACACGTCCGGCGTATAGCCTTGGCTGCGCATGATCAGATATTGCTGGGTGAAGGTGATGGTGTTGTTGGCAATCCAGTAAACCACCAGACCGCTGGCAAACCCGCCCAGCATGAACATGAAGACCCACGGCATCCAGGCAAAGATCATCGCCTGCGTCGGATCGGTTGGTGCCGGGTTCAGCTTTTGCTGCAGCCACATCGAGATACCCAGCAGCAGGGGCAGGATCCCGATAAAGATCAGCGCAAGGAAGCTTTCGGGCGCGGGTGCGGCCCAGGGCAACAAGCCAAACAAGTTGTAGATCGAGGTCGGGTCCGGCGCGCTGAGGTCCTGGAACGGACCAAACCACGGGGCCTGACGCAGCTCGATGGTGACGAAAATCACCTTGTACAGCGAGAAGAATATCGGGATTTGCATCAGGATCGGCAAACAGCCTGCGGCGGGATTTACCTTTTCCTTCTTGTACAGCTCCATCATGCCCTGCTGCATCTTCTGGCGGTCGTCGCCTGCGGCTTCTTTCAGGGCCTCCATCTGCGGCTGAAGCTCCTTCATCTTCGCCATCGAGACGTAGGATTTGAACGCCAGCGGGAACAGGATCGCCTTGATGATCAGCGTCAGGCCGATGATGGACCACCCCATGTTGCCGATCAGAAGGTTGATGTTGTGCAGCAGCCAGAAGATCGGTTTCGTCAGGAAGAAGAACCAACCCCAGTCGATGCTGTCGATGAATTTCTGAACGCCCTCGGATTGGTATTCCCGAATGGCTTCCCATTCCTTCGCACCCGCGAACAGGCGGGTGCTGACCTCTTCCGTTGCACCCGGAGCCACGGTCAGGGTCGGAAGTACGGTTTCGGTCTGATAGATTTTACGGCGCGAGTCGTATTTTGCGGCTGCTTTGAAGGCCGATCCGGGCTCGGGGATCAGCGTGGTCATCCAGTAGTGATCGGTGAACCCGATCCAGCCGTCCTCTTTGACCTGATAGACTTCGGCCTGAGCGCGTTCGTTCGGGTCGATGTCGAAGTCGCGGACATCTCCATAGTCGACCTCGGTCAAGGTTCCGTCGGCCATGCCAATCACGCCTTCATGCAGGATGAAGAAGTTCTTGAGCCCCGGCAGATCGCCGCCTTCGCCGATGCCATGGCGGGCCAGAATGCCATAAGGGGCCATGCTGACTTCGGCGCCAGTGGCGTTTTCGACCGATTGGGTCACCGAGAACATGTAGTTTTCGTCCACCGAGACTGTGCGGCGGAAGGTCAGGCCGTTGCCGTTGTCCCACGCTAGTGTGATGGGGGTGTCCACGCCCAATGTCTCGCCCTGCTCAAGGGTCCAAAGGGTGTTGGGGCCGGGTACGTCCGTGCCGCTCACGCCGGATCCGGGGGCCCAACCATAGAGGGCGTAATAGGCCGAGTCCGACCCGACAGGGGCCAGGAGTTCGACGATCGGTGCGTCTTCCTCAAGCGAGACTTTGTAGTCCTTCAGGAACAGCTCATCAATGCGGCCGCCCGACAGCGACAGGCTGCCTTTTAGACGGGGCGTATCAATCGAAACGCGCGGCGCTTGTTCTTCGGGCTGGGCTTCTTCCGCGGTCGCGGTTGCCTCGCCGACCGTTCCGGTGCCGCTTGCGCTGGGCGTTTGAATCTCGGACCCTTCGGTTGCTGCAATCTCGGTCTGTTCCGTTCCGGGCGTGGGTTCCGGCGGAGGGAACAACACGAACCAGACCAGGATCACGAGAAAGCTGAGCGCGGTTGCAAGGATGAGATTCTTGTTCTGATCGTCCATCTGGGACAGCCACCTTGAGCAGTGAAAGACACCCGCAGGGTTCAACAGAGTGCAGGCCCAAAGGTCAAGCGGAATCGGCTGCAAATTCGTCGCGCCGTGGCATTCCGGGGCACTCTTTCACGGAATTCAGCGGGTTTGGCGTCCGATTTTCGGAACCCCGTTCATCTTGCCGTTATGCGCGGCCATCCAGTCCAGCGTCTTTTCGAACGGCATTGGCTTGCCGATACCAAAGCCCTGCACGTGATCACATCCAAGTTGGGCCATCACGGCATGTTCCCCCGGTGTTTCGACTCCTTCCGCCAGCGTCTCGAGATTCAAGCGTTCGGCCATGGTCAGGATGGCGCTGGCCATCTGTTGCTGACTGGGGTCCTGATCGGACTTGGCAACGAATGAGCGGTCGATTTTGATCCGCGTGACATTGAACCGCTTGATCGACGCGATCGAGGCATGCCCGGTGCCGAAATCATCCAGATCGATACAGCACCCCAAAGCCGCAAGGCCCGTGACATTACGGGTGATCACGTCGTCGGGACGGCGGGAAAAGACGGTCTCTAACACTTCGACGGTCAGCCGGTCGGGGGTCAGGTCGAATTGATCAAGCTCCCATTTGAGGCGGTCGATCAAGCCCGGTGCGCGCAGCTCATCCGAGGAGAAGTTGACGCCCATACGCGGCACAATAACGCCCGCCTTGTCCCACGCCCGCATGGCGGTGAAGGCGTGGTGCCGGATGGCCTGACCCAGACGCTCCATCAGGTCGGCTTGCTCGGCAAAGGGCAGGAACACTTGTGGGCTTAGCACGCCTTTTTGCGGATGTTCCCAGCGGGCCAGCGCCTCAAAACCCGTGACGCGGCCAGTATCTGTGGACACCTGTGGTTGGAACCACGGGCGGATATCGCCATGATCCAGTGCCGCCTCGAACTCCTTGCGCAGATTGCTGCGGACCAGTGACCTGCGCCGGGTTTCAGAGGAATAGGCCCGAATCGTCGAAGGCCCACTGCGTTGCGCCTCGGTCAGCGCATCGGTGCTGGCGGCTTTCCAGTCTGCGACCGTATCGTCAGCAATTGTTTTGTTCATGCTGAACCCAATCGAACAGGTCAGGTAGAGGCCGATTCCATTGAGCATGATCGGCTCTTCTACTGCAGACTGGATGCGCCCGGACATCTGAATGCAGGCCTCGAGATCCAGTTGCTGCGACGGATGCAAGCCGATCATCAGGCCGTCATCCCCGACCAACATCGCAATGTCATCGTCGCGGATCATCGACAGAACGCGGCTACAGAACTGCTGGTGGATGTGATCGGCGGCGGCCTGGCCGTGAATATCCACAACCTCGGAAAAGCCGTCGATTGCAATGGCGATGCAGGCTGTGCCAGCTTCTTGCCTTTGCGCGATCTCAAGCTTTTCTGACAGGGCCAGATTGAACTGATCACTCGGCAGCACACCACCGATTGCCTGCCCTGCGCGCGCTTTTGACTGACTGTTCACAATCCCTGCCACCGCGAACATCAACGGCACCCCAAGCGCCACACTGACAAGCGCGCGTTCGCCGCCCAGCCAAAATGCGCCAAGGCTGAGCGCTGGCAGAAAGGCCAGCGCAGATGGACCACTGAGGGCAGAGGTCACAGGACGAAGAAAACGGTCAAATTCAGGAAGGTTCCGCATGTCTATTCCGGGCCTTGGGCATAAAACGCTCAAGGTGAACGGTAGGAAACCAGTCTGAGTCAGACGTTAACGCAACTGCGGAATTTCAGCAGAATTTTCGCCTTTTTTGCTGAAACCCAGGGAAAGCCCTGAAAAGTCGAACAATTTCGGGTCCAGCAAATGGGAGGGGCGGGCGTTGGTCAGCGCGCGGAACATGACCTGACGGCGGCCGGGGCTGTTCTTTTCCCACTGATCGAGAATCTGTTTGACCTGCTGGCGCTGCAAACCGTCCTGACTGCCGCAAAGATCGCAGGGAATGATCGGGTAATTCATCGCTTTGGCGAATTTCTCGCAATCGGCCTCGGCCACATGGGCCAGCGGGCGAAAGACAAACAGGTCGCCTTCCTCATTAACCAGTTTGGGGGGCATTGTTGCCAGACGCCCGCCGTGGAACAGGTTCATGAAGAAGGTTTCCAGAATGTCATCGCGGTGATGACCCAGCACCACGGCCGAGCAACCCTCTTCCCGCGCGATGCGATACAGGTTGCCCCGGCGCAGGCGCGAACACAGGGCGCAATAGGTCCGGCCTTGCGGGACCTTGTCCATCACAACGGAATAGGTGTCCTGATACTCAATCCGGTGAGGAACGCCCATCCGCTCCAGAAACTCGGGCAGGACGGTGGCGGGAAACCCGGGTTGCCCCTGATCCAGATTGCAGGCCAGCAATTCGACTGGCAGCAACCCGCGCCATTTCAGCTCATGGAGAACAGCAAGCAGGGTGTAGCTGTCCTTGCCGCCCGACAGGCAGACCAGCCAGCGTGGCGGCTTGCCGTCCTTGTCATGAGCAGACGGGTCGATCATCCCGTACTGCTCGATCGCCTCACGGGTCTGGCGCACGATGCGTTTGCGCAGCTTCTTGAACTCGGTCGTCGAGGGCGCGCCAGCAAACAGCGGATGGATATCGTCGGCTTCATCAAACATGGGCCGTGATTACAGCGCAGGATGCGCGCGGGCAAGGTGTCGTGAACCCGGGCCAGTTTTTGGGGGAAAGCGCCGCCTGTGCTATGCTCTGCGGATTTACCGACGGAGTTTAATATGGACTATTTCTTTACCGTTCGCGGACGCAGCGGCAATACCTATTCCAACAAACTGGGCAAGGCGCGCTATCTGGCAATACCGTCCAACGTAAAGACACCAGCACGTAAACATGAAATCCGAATCTCTGACTGGCTGGACAAGGTACAGCATGCCGCCGGGGCGACGGATCATGAGAAGGGCCACATCGTCTTTTTCGTGCATGGCTTCAACACCGAGCAGTTCGAGATGCTGGAGCGGCACCGCAAGATCCGCAAAGGGCTTGAGGCCCATGGTTTCAAAGGTGTGATCGTCAGCTTTGACTGGCCAAGCGACGGGTCGGTCTTGGGCTATAGCTCGGACAGGGCCGATGCCCGGCGTTCGGCGGATAAGTTGTTCAATGACGGGATCAGACGCCTGTCCAAAATGCAGACCCCGGATTGCCCCCATAATGTTCACGTTCTGGCGCATTCCATGGGGACGTTTCTGGTGCGCGAGGCCATGGACTATGCCGACGACGACCATGAGATCGCCCAACACAGCTGGACCACAAGCCAGATCGCCTTTGTCGCGGCGGATGTTTCGGCCAAGTCTTTCCGCGAGGGTAGCGCCAAGACCTCATCCCTGATGCGGCGGTGTACGAGGCTGACCTGCTACTACAGCCCGTTTGATGAGGTTCTTTCGATCTCTGAGGTCAAGCGCGTGGGCGTTTCGCGCCGGTTGGGGCGGGTGGGTATGCCCTCGGACCATCCTGAAAAGGCAGTCAACCTGTATTGCGGCAAGTTCTTCAATGACAACCGCACAGATTTCCCGGATGGGCCATCCGCCAGCCACAGCTGGTATTTCGACTCGCCCCGGTTCTACGAGGATTTGCATCACACTCTGCTTGGTAAGTTGGATCGTGAAGTCATCCCGACCCGAAGCTTCACGGACCGAGGGAATCTGGCGCTGGTCTAGTCGTCTTTGGATTTCTCCGGCACCGGGTCATACCCTGTGCCGCCCAATGGGTGGCAGCGCCCGATTCTACGGGCGGCCAGCCACGCGCCCTTGATCGCGCCGTGTTTCTCTAGCGCTTCCAGCGCATAGGCCGAACACGTCGGCTGGTAGCGACAATTGAATCCGACCCAGGGGCTGAATACCAACCGGTAAGCGCGCACGGGCAAGGCGAATATGCGCGCCAGCAGGGTCATTTGCGAGGGGCGTGGATTTTGCGCAGCGCATAGTGCAGATCGTCGAGCATGGCGTCAAACGCCCGCCCGGCGGTGACCTCGGCGCGGCCGATCAGGACATAGTCCCAGCCCTCATGCCCCTGTGTGGGTAGGACTGCGCGGGCGGCTTCGCGCAAACGGCGCCTGGCCCGGTTGCGGGCCACCGCATTGCCGACCTTCTTGGAACAGGTGAACCCGACGCGAATGCCTGCGCCCTCATCCGGGGCACGCTTGCGCGCCTGCACCATCATCGAGGATGTGCCTTGTCGACGCGCCCTTGCCGCTTTCAGAAAGTCGGAGCGATTCTTGAGAACGCTCAGAGGTTTGGGCGCGCAAACGGACGCCGCCGGGGGCTTGACCCTCGGTTGGTTGATACCATCCTCAGGGGCCTCCGGCGGCGTCATGTTCATAACCTGATCGGTGAGGCGGTTTACGCGCTCAGCGATTTGCGGCCGCGTGCACGGCGCGCGTTCAGGATTTTGCGGCCGGCTTTGGTGGCCATGCGCGCGCGGAAACCGTGGCGGCGTTTGCGAACCAGGTTCGAAGGCTGATAGGTGCGTTTCATCGCTCCGTCTCCAATCTATAGCGGTGGGTGCGGCGCGGATTCGCCTGGCCCGAGTGTTCGAAGCCCGTCCTCTACTGCCAAGCGGGGGGTAAGTCAAACCCCAAGGCACGGGTTTTCGCGCCTTTTGCAACAATTCTGTAACCTGGCCGGTCAAAAGATTTCAGAATCCGGTTTATTGCGCCCCGAACCCTCACATTCCCTAACGTAGAGTTCAAGGCCGCGTGAGGGGCCTGTTGCAGGACCACAGGGAAGCGCATGTTAGGGTCAGAATGAAACAACCAAAGCCGGACAGCCAGATGAGCGAAACGACCCAAGCACCGCGCAGCGGGTTTGCGCGGCATATTCCATTGCTTGTGATACTGACCGTTGCCGCGGTGGGGTTCTTCACCCTTGGGGACTACCTGAGTTTCGAAACCCTGCGCGACAATCGCGAGGCCCTGTTGGCCTGGCGGGATGAGTATTACTGGGCTATGGCCGCAGCTTTTGTTGGCATCTATATCGTGATCGTGGCGTTTTCCCTGCCCGGGGCCGCCGTCGCCTCGATGACAGGTGGTTTCCTGTTCGGCCTGTTCGCAGGCACCGCGTTCAACGTGTTCGCGGCAACCATCGGCGCATCCGCTATCTTTCTGGCCGCGCGTTGGGGCTTGGGTGAGTCGCTGACGGCGCGGCTCGAATCCTCGGAAGGGACCATCAAGAAACTCAAGGACGGCCTGCGCGAGAATGAGATTTCGGTCCTGTTCCTGCTGCGTCTTGTGCCCGTGGTTCCGTTCTTTGTGGCCAATCTGGTCCCGGCACTGGTGGGCGTGAAGTTCCGCAACTTCCTGTTCACGACGGCGCTGGGCATCATTCCGGGCGGGATTGTCTACACCTGGATCGGCGTCGGCCTAGGCGGTGTCTTTGATCGCGGGGAGACGCCTGATGTTTCGCTGCTTTGGGAACCTTTTGTTATCGGTCCGATCATAGGCTTGTGCGTATTGGCCGCTCTGCCCATTCTGATCAAAGCCCTGCGCGTGAAAAAGGACGCCTGAATTCCATGAAAGAGCTGAAAACAGATATCCTGGTCATCGGCGCCGGGTCGGGCGGTTTGTCGGTTGCGGCAGGGGCAGCGCAGATGGGGGCCGATGTGATCTTGCTGGAAGGCCACAAGATGGGTGGGGATTGCCTGAACTTTGGCTGTGTCCCCTCCAAGGCCCTGATCGCAAGTGGCAAGATGGCCTATGGGCAGGCCCATTCCGCGCCCTTTGGTGTGGCCGATGTTGTGCCGCAGGTGGACTATGCCGCCGCCAAGGATCACGTGCATGGTGTCATCGCTCAGATCGAGCCGATGGACAGTCAGGAACGGTTCGAGGGCTTCGGCGTCAAGGTGATCCGCAAATTTGGCACCTTCCTGTCTCCGACACAGGTGCAGGCCGGTGAGAACGTTATCACCGCCCGGCGGGTTGTCATCGCCACCGGCTCATCGCCGCTTGTGCCGCCCATCCCGGGGCTGGACTCGGTGCCGTTCTACACGAATGAAACCATCTTTGATCTGAAGGATAAGCCCGACCACCTGTTGATTATTGGCGGCGGCCCCATCGGGATGGAGATGGCGCAGGCCCATATCCGGCTGGGCTGCAAGGTGACCGTGATCGAAGGCGCAAAGGCGCTGGGCAAGGATGACCCCGAAGCTGCAGCCCTTGTTCTCGAAACCCTGCGGGCCGAAGGCGTCGACATTCAGGAACAAGCAATGGTCGCGCAAATCCGAGGCTCGGCTGGCGCGGTCGAGGTTGTCACCCAGAACGGAGACATCTTTGCCGGGACCCATCTTCTGATGGCGGCCGGCCGCAAGGCCAATGTCGAACGCCTGAACCTTGAGGCCGCCGGCATCGATCGCACGCGCACCGGGATCAAGGTCGATGACGCCCTGCGCACGACCAACCGCAAGGTCTTCGCCATTGGTGATGTGGCGGGTGGTCTGCAATTCACCCATGTGGCGGGGTATCACGCGGGCATCATCATTCGCTCGGCCCTGTTTGGTCTGCCGTCAAAGGCCAAGACAGCTCATATCCCCTGGGCCACCTATACGGACCCCGAACTGGCTCAGGTCGGCCTGACCGAGGCGCAGGCCCGTGAACAGCATGGTGACACGATGGAGGTTGCTCGGTTCGACTACCACCACAATGACCGCGCCATATCCGAGCGTAAGACAAAAGGGTTCATAAAGGTGATGGTGGTGAAAGGACGCCCGGTGGGCGCGACAATCGTCGGCCATCAGGCCGGAGAGCTGATCAACTTGTGGTCCCTTGCGCTGGCCAATAACCTCAAGATGGGGCAGATCGCCGCGATGGTTTCGCCCTATCCGACGATCGGAGAGCTTAACAAACGTGTGGCGGGGGCTTATTTCTCGCCAAGGCTGTTTGAGAATCAGACGGTTAAACGCGTGGTCAGGTTCGTGCAACGCTGGATCCCCTGACCGGAAGAGGAGCGCCAATTGAACTCGCTGTCCGGCCGATTTCTGATCCTGACGACGGTCTTCGTGATGTTGGCCGAGGTCTTGATCTTTGTGCCGTCCATCGCGCGTTTCCGGGAAGACTTCCTGCTGAACCGCTTGGAACGCGCGCAGATCGCGTCTTTGGCGCTGCTGGCCGACGATATGCTCGCCGACGATCTTGAGGCCGAGTTGCTGGCAAATGCAGGTGTCTACAACGTTGTCCTGCGGCGCGATGAGGTGCGGCAGCTGATGCTGTCTTCGCCGATCCCGGAACAGATCACCAACACCTATGACCTGCGCGACGCGGGCCCCTGGATTCTGATCCGCGATGCGATGACCCGCATTTTCACCACCGAGAATGAAGTCATCCGCGTGATCGGCGAGCCAGTCAAAGGGGCCGGTCTGCTGATCGAGGTAACCATAGACAGCATGCCCTTGCGCATGGCGATGGTCGACTACGGGCTGCGCATTCTGGGTCTGTCCTTCGTTATTTCGATCATCACGGCCTTCTTCCTGTTCCTTGCGGTGCGCGTCGTGCTGGTGCGTCCGATCAAAAGCGTCGTCGGCTATATGCAACGCTATGCCAGCGCGCCCGAGGATGCGCGGGGCATTATCACTCCCAACTCCAAGGTTACCGAACTGCGTGAGGCGGAGGAGGCCCTGAAGATGTTGCAGACCGACCTGACGCAGGCGCTAAAACAGCGTGAGCGCCTGGCGCAACTGGGTGGTGCGGTGGCCAAGGTCAGCCATGACCTGCGCAATATCCTGACTTCAGCACAGCTGTTTACGGATCGGATCGAGGCGAGCGATGACCCCCTTGTCCGCCGCATGGCCCCCAAGCTGGTCAACTCGATTACACGTGCGGTTTCGCTATGTGAAAGTACCCTTGCCTTTGGCCGCGCGGAAGAGCCAGCGCCGACCCTGACCATGGTGCGCGCCCGCGACATCGCCGAAGATGTTGCCGCAAGCGAACAACTGGCCGTTGCTGATGCCTGCGTCGAAATCGTCAACGAAGTGCCCGAGGATCTGGTTGTGCGCGCCGACCCAGAGCAGCTTTTCCGCGTGATCATGAACCTTGTGCGCAACGCGCGGCAGGCTCTGGTCTCTTCAGGCAAACCCGGGCGCGTCACTGTCACCGGCTGCGCCATGGAGGCCAGCTGGTGCATTGAAATTCGCGATAGCGGCCCCGGCCTGCCGCCCAAAGCCCGCGAGAATCTGTTCACGCCATTCCAAGGCGGCGTGCGCAAGGGCGGCTCGGGCCTTGGACTTGCGATTTCACAGGAACTGGTGCGCGGACATGGCGGGGATCTCGTGCTGAAAGAGACCGGACCCACCGGTACAACCTTTGAAATAAGCCTCCCACGCGGCGATCTAACTTTTTGAAGATTTTTTGCAGAATCGGCTTGCACGTCCCCCGCACCGGGTCTAAACACCGCTTCACCAACGCGGACCGATAGCTCAGCTGGATAGAGTACTTGACTACGAATCAAGGGGTCGGGGGTTCGAATCCTCCTCGGTCCGCCACTTCCCCCTTGTTGGACGTCAGACGAATTTGACCTTTGCGTCACAAACTGACCCAACACCCCCTTTTCGTACTCCCGCAGACTGCTTCGTTTGATCTGAATTTCCTTCTGGAAATCAGGGCTGATTTGCAGATCAGACGGCGAAGCCGCCTGTTCCTGCTAATCTGCCACGTGGCGAACGCGGGAGGGGGCGAGGCAATGCTATTCGACAGGGGTGGTGCGGCCCGCAGGCACAGCCGAGGACACGGCCCTGTCTAATAGGGTTGCCCGAGGGGGAGGGCAGCGCCCTCACCCTGACGGCCAGTGGCGTTTGGCTTGTCCAAATCCCGCTGGCCCACAAAAAGATCGATGGTCGATAAGACGCCTCAGCAAAGAACAGTGTAATTGTTGATTTCCCAGCCCCAATTTGGAAACAACAACAATGAAGACAACAAACCACCTGATATTGGGTGGTTTGTAAAACGAACTTCAGAACTGGGTAATTCGAGGGCCGACTGACAGAGCTTCCTCTGCTGCAGGCTCAGGTTCCTCACTTTGGCGAGAGTTGGATTGGATTGCTAAACTTGCCTCCTGCAAAGCCGGATCGAATTCTCGTTTGAGGACAATCGGTCTTTCTGCTTTTATCGCCTTTCCAAAGGCCAAAAACTCGAACCGCCCAAGGTTTGGAATAAGCCGTGTATGCTGGGCGCTATAAACGCTCTCAAGGAAGTTGAGGCTCGTTTGGTCGATCAAGCTATGGGTCAAAAATGTATTGCACTGTGACAGAATAGTCTTGCTGACTAGTGCAGTGCGCTGGCTGATCACCATAAGTCCAACGCCATATTTTCGGCCTTGCAAAGCAATTTGCCCGATGCGGCTAACTACAAACTGCGTATTTGCGTCAAAACCCGCCCCAAACACCTCGGGGACGATTGTGTGGGCCTCTTCCAAGACGATTAGGATTTGCCTTTCACGACGGTTCCTTTGAGCCCAACGCATAATCGTCGACAAGTACAACTCGGTCAGCCGGAGTGTGGCTTTTGTGTTGGCGATTTCTGCCAACTCGAAAATCCCGAGGTAGGTTTCTTCGGACCTCAGAAACTCATCAACTTGCGCTTCAGCGTGCGCTTTAAGCGCGTCTACGCCCTCCTGCAGAGCTTTCTTTTCTGCTGGTGCACCGTAGCTTCCAGTCTCAACCGCGAATAGTTTTTCCTCCAATTCGGCGGCCTGTGTAGGCGTAGGAGATGGAAAAGCTGGGTCCAATTCCGCGAGCCGCGCCCGATAGTCGCCGGTGAAATCGACGCAAAAGACTTTTGTGCCTCTCGCAACTGCCTGCCGAACTACGTCGAGAGCCAGTTCAGTTTTCCCTGTACCAGTCACACCAAGTACGGCCGTGTGATACTCAACCAGTTCATCAATTCTCGCAACCGCTTGGACATTAGTGGATGGCACCGTACCAATAGGGAATTCGCGGTCGCCCACGACAGGATCGTCAAACTGCCTGCTGCCAGCGGAAAACAGCGGGGTATTCATGGAAGGCAGCCAAGTGTATTTGGTGAAACCGTCGTCGGGCGAATAAACGCCAAGTTGAGATGCCTTTACTATGTGAGTTCCGCGTGGATTTTGATCGAAGTTTTCTTCGTACGTCTCTGCGCCCACGATCTGATAAAAGATGTCTTGACCTTCAACGTGCGCAAAAATCACATCACCTTCATGTAGCCCCGAACGGCTGGAAACTTCAAAATGCAGAGTACCGATTGTTGAATTTTCCACAACGAAGCCGACCAGCTTGCCATCTTTCGCACCGCTGAGGTTCTCCAGGAATTCAACCGTCTTTGCTTCGTCGTGGCTGGCGCAGACGGAGCCCACAGGTAAGGGAACTGGTTCAGCCAAAGTCGCTACGCACAGTCCTGTTCCAACCACGTCAGAACCCTGCGTCTGCGAAAACAATGAGATCACGTAACGCTGCGATCCATCGGGTAGGCTAGCTGTAAACAAGTGGTTCGGTTTCCATGCTCCCACCGAGTTTAGTTTGACGCGGACTATGTCTGGATGATCGACTCTTGCGATAGAGCCAACCGTCGGCTGCTTTTGTAGCTCATCGGCGTCAGACGAAAGTTGTCTAACAGCAGAGAGCAGGCGTTCTATGGGTTTCCCAACCACAATCAGGATCCAATAGAGAATAAGCCAACTCATTTTTTCAAACGAGGCTTGATAGTGCGCGATGATGCTAACAATTGCTGGAGCAGAGAACAGGATTTCGCCTCGCCCAAACACGCTGGTCAGCTTGAACGCAAAATGACCCGTTGGCGACCTTTGATCCTTATCATGTAAAATCAACGCTGTGACGGCCGAAAACACAACCGCACAGGCGAAAAAGACGGTTCCCCATCTCACATGTTCGAGTTGCGCTGAAAACAACTGAACGTTGGTGAGGTCCATCGTTGTAAGCACCAAGATGGCCCCTACAGCGCTGATGATTGCATCCCTTGGCGGGACAAACCAAGGTGCAGATAATAGCGCTAGGAACCAAAGTGAGATCGCACTTATCAGCCAAACAGACTCCAGCCCGCCAGTCGGCAACGTTTGACCAGTCGCCCAGAAAAAAACTACGTACGCAACAAGTGTGTTCAGCAGAAGCGCAAGAAAGCGTTCCTTGATAGATGGAAAAGACAAATCAATTCTCGTTCAATTCTTGGTTGTGGCTAATCCTAGTGCTTATCAGCCGTAGGGGGAAGCGCTGAACATCTTCTGGACTTTTTTGCGTCTAGCGCCAACCACCATTGAATGCCTCATTGGGTTCTCGAAGGCGTCGAGCAAGGGCATCAATCGACGCGGCTGTCTGGCGGATTTCGGGAATACCACTTTCAAGATCATCGAGGTTCATCAGATCAATAGATTGAAACCTCTCATCAACTGAGCGCAGCAATCTGGCTCCTTGAGTACGAAGCGCACTGGTTTCCTGCTCTTCCTTCGTTGGTTCAAATGGATTGGAGCCTATCATTAGGCCCTTACCTAGTTCGTGCTGCCGCCACTTTTCGAGATTCAAATCGCAGTCCGATGCGAGCTTTTGATAGCTCCCTTGGACGTCAGCCAGCGCTGACCGGGCTTGAAGCCTGACGTCCCGCTCATGTGCTTTGTCAGCGGATAGGAATGATTGTCTTGCGACACCCAAAGCCAATATTGCAATACGCACAGCAATTATGCTCGATACCACTGCGATGAGCGTGGCGGTTAGCATAATTGCTTCCATCCAGTTGTTCTGAAACCATGAGATCAAATTAGACACGACGGAACCTTATGTAGATATTCTCATTCAACTGTGTCTACATATGGTGCCACAGATGCCTGATCACAAGCCAAACTCACTACGCATAACGCGACCCTTGCAAAATCCTCGTACCCCTCAGCGCCCAGCGTCCGCCTTGTCAGAAGAGCAAGGCAAAAACGATAGTAGTCGAACAACGTCCGAATTTTCTCTAGCGCAAAGGCTTTGTCAGGTGCACCCAGAGAAAGGCTTCGAACATGTAGCTAAGTTTGGCGGCGGTAAAGCTGTCTATAGAGCTGTACATTCTCGGATTGCGGGGACTTCATAAATTACTGATATATAATAGATTATCTTTATGAAGTGGTGCCGGGGGCAAAATCGAACTACCGGCACGAAGATTCTCAAGGCCAGAACCAATAGATCGAGTGTAGTAAGTCTGCTGTCAATGGCAGCTTTCCAAAATCTCTCGACAAGGTTTCGCGCTTGCTGCGAATGACCGGAATCCGCCTTAGACTTCACCAAAGTCACCGTCATCGTTCACTTTCAGGCCCCATGGAAGGCTTTGGAAAACTGGGATCAGAAGTACGCTCATCACCATAAAGGCGGTCACGAAGACAATGTCTCGGTAAACGCTTGGATCTTCGTGCATCACCGGGAGTGCTCGGAACGCCTGTTCGACTAAGAAAACAAACGTGGCTGCAAAGAAAACCGTGTGCACTGCACCTTCGACAAATCGCCTTTTCGGAGAATAAATCTGGTTCCTGATGATTTTGTACCTCGTGCGCAGGCGGGCCAGCTTCCAAGGCACAGCTCGGGGCGTACAGCTTTCCTCCTTCGGCTGAGGCACCTCTGGCACCTGTAAAAGTCGTTCTGGGCTTTCCTCGGGGTTAAGGGGTGTTGGGTTCAGACCGTATCCCTCATTGACCGCGCGCCAGAAGCTGGGTGGCATTTCGGTAAGTCCACGTTCGTAGTTGCCGATGGTGCCGACCGAAACCTGGAACTCAACTGCAAACTCAGCCTGAGTCTTCCGGTTTTTTCGCCTGATCAGAGAAAGCCGCCTTCCATCATTTTGATGCGCTTTTGATTCGGCAATCTTCATCTTCTTGGACTTCATTCTCCGACTTTCCCCAAAATTTGGTACACGAGCGCCAACAACCTCACGCAGCACCAAAAAATACCTAGCCTTTGTCTCTCCAGATGCATCAGTTGAAATCAAACGGTGATTTTCAACATTCTGCAAAATATTGTGGATCGTTTCTACTTGCGATCAAGATGATGTGGAGCCTTGGTGCTGACCAGCCTCTTGCCTGCTGGAGGTTTACACGCAAACTTGTCGGCAATTGGCGAGGCCAAAGCAGGACAAACAGCGTGAGTATCTGGCGATGACTAAGGTCGATCGGGACGTATTTGCAGCTCATGAAGCGTTGAAAATGGAGCTGCGCCTGAGGGGCTCATCGCTGGCCGCTATAGCACGGGAGGTCGGTGTCTCACGCACGACCGTGTCGCTCGTCGGCTTACGAAAAATGAACGTGCCGCGGGTGGAACGCGCCTTGGCGGCGGCCGTCGGTAAACCCGTCGAAGAGTTGTTCGGAGCAGCTAATGAGGAGGAGGACAAACAATGAGCCCATAAAAACCAAAGGCCTCGAAAGAAGCTAGCGACTTCCATCAAGGCCCGAGGTGCAAAAGTTTGAAGCCCTTTGCACCTCCTTCATGACCCAAATTTCGAAACCCGTCAACCGCGCAGAGCGTTTCTGCGGGCGGGTTTCGTTCATCCCAACATAAAGGAGAGCCACCCGGCGCTGGTGTGAACCGGTGGCCATGGCAAACACTATGACAAAAGATGATGATGACGACTTCTATCGTCCACCTTCCCAAACCGTAGCGGGGCTGATGTTTCCCGCGCGGTCTAAACAGACCGTACGTGGATTCACACTGGCTATGACGCCTGCAGAGCAACGTTGGCGGCAGATTATCAGTGCCAGCCAAGGGGAGCGTGAAACCTGCCTGTTGTCGCTGGCAATGCCAGATCTCTGGAACCTCATCGATCAGCCAAAGCCGGTGAGCTTTGTGGACGTGGATGGCAGACAGCGAACCCACAGGTTCGACTACCTCGCCGTGTTCAAGAATGGTCGCCGCGTCGCCATTGCGGTGAAACCTTCGGAGCGCGTTGAGCGACTGAACTTCAAAGCCACGCTGCAAGCTATCAAGCGCGACTTGCCCATTGGCTTTGCCGAGCAGGTGGCCTTGGTCACAGAGCGAGAGCGGCACAAGGTCGAGGTTCGCAATGCTGAGCTGCTGAATTTCTTTCGGCGATGTTCTGACGAAGAGGCTGACAACATCGTTGTCGATCTGATTAACGGGCTCTTTGGCGAGGTTCCGATCAGTGATCTGGTTGAGAAATCTGGCCTTGGTGCCCGGGCGTTTCGCGCGACGTTCCGTGCGATCTACGCGGGCAGGCTCAATGCGAATACGCGAGAGCACATCTCCATCAACTCCATCGTTGCACCAGGAAAGGGCTGGGCATGAAACATGAACCTATCCGGCTTGGCGTGACACCGTGTGATGCCATCGTCGCCAACGGGACAATACAAGCCATCACCAAAGTGACTGACCTGTTTGTCGAAATGAAACCTCTGCGCGGGGACACCGAACCAATCTCCTTGACCCACGCAGAGCTATCAGAGCTCATCAGCACCGGTCAGTTCTCCATTCAGTATGGGTATTTTGAAAGCCGTCAGGTTGCACGTCGGGCAATAGCTGGCCGGTCTTTGATGTCGCGTGTGTCGACGAAATCTCAACTCGATGCCTTTTGGAAAGAGTGCTGGAGCACAACGTTCCTGGAGATTGAGGCTGAAGATAAGCTCAACCGCTCAGCGGAACGATGGGAAGAGTTCCTGCCGGAGCTGGAACGCCGTGTCACAGAAAAGCTGAAGAAAGGACTGAAAGCGGCAACTGCCGGGGCCAGCTTTGATAGTATTGAGCTGCGCAGAACACCTTGCAGAACCTCAGTCATGTCTTGGCTGCGGGAGTGGGAAACGTCCAAAGACCCAATGGTCTTTGTAAAGAAATCCATCTTCAACGGTAGTAATGCTCGGCGTATCGACGCTGAGCGCGAAGCTATCATTCAAGGGATTCTCGAGAGCTACCTGCATCCAAATCAGCTTCTCGCCGGTCACATCCATGATGACGTAAATGCGGAAATCCGACGGCGCAACGCAATCCGTATCGCGAGCGGTGAGCCGCCTTTAACTGAGGTCTCCAAAAGCACCATCGAACGCCGGATAAAGGAACTCGACAAGTTCGAGGTGCTTGCCGCCAGAAAAGGGCTAGCTGCTGCGAAGAGCAAGCTAGGGTCTCATGGTGGCGGATTGAAGCTGGATGTCCCACTTCACCGCATTGAAATGGACGAATGGGAGATTGATCTCATCGCTCTGCTCAACAAGAGCGGATACGATATCAGCCAAGACAATGTGCGGGATCTCGAAACCGGTCGATACTGGGTGTGCGTCGCGTTTGATGCCGCCAGCCGCAGTATCCTTGGTCTGAAGCTTTCGCGAAGTCCCACTTCTGAAGACGCTAAAGCTGTCTTGTGGATGGCAATGCGCGACAAGACTGAACTGGCTCGTCAACTGGGCTGCGAAACGGACTGGAAACAGTATGGTCATATTGGCCATGTCGTGGTCGACAACGGCCCAGCATTCGTCAATGCAGAATTCAAAGCGGCACTCTCAGATCTATGCATTGACTACTCGGTCCTTCCTGCGGGAGTACCGAAACTGCGCGGTCGCATCGAGCGGGTGTTTCGTTCCATCATAACTCTTTTGATGCCGCATCTGACGGGACGCACGTTCTCAAATCCTCAAGAACGTGGTGACTATCCATCCCAGAAATATGCGGTGCACACCGCCGAAAGCATCATTGAACTTTTGGTTCGGTTCACTGTCGATGTGTACCACAACCGCAAACATCGGGGATTGGAATACGCAACCCCCAACATCGTTTGGGATCGACTCATCAAGGAATTTGGGTGGTCACCGCCCATGAGCCATCACACCCTGCGGCATATCCTTGGGGTCGCAATGTCGCGTGATACCGGTCCTCACGGTGTTCTCGTGAATGGTGTGAATTATCACTCTGACCGTCTTGCGAAGCACTTCCAGAAATGTGGCAAACAACATGTGGATATAAGCATCGACCCCGAAGATATGGGGCATATTTCCGTCTGGCTGGAGAAGGGGAAAGACTCTGGCTGGTCAACTCTGAAAGCCCAGATAGACGGGCTGGAAGGTGTGTCCTTTGCCGCCTGGGAACGATCCGTGTTTGAGCTTCGGCAGAACAATCGCAATGCGGCATCGCTGACGCAGGGCGTGGTGGATCGCGCCATCAAAAGGATCAAGGAGATAGATGCGGAGCAATGCTCTCTGCGACAGCTTGGTCCGATTGGCGACACCTACGATCAGATCAAAAGGGCTCAGAAAGAAACCTTCTGGGGGCTCTCATTGGGGGGCGATCCAGAGCTGTGCCCAGCTCCATCCGTGGGTGGTGGCGGTGAGCCTCAGGGTCTTCTGTCGAACGAGATCACGCACGATCCAACTCCCAGCCGCGCCGACCGTCCCGTTCTGCGCGACAAGCAAAACCCACCCATCGAATTCTGGTCATTCAGCGATGAAGACGAAGACCAGCCCCACACGTCTGACAAGGATGAAAACAATGACTGAGATCAACAATGAAACTCGCAAAACTGTTCAAGATCTGCGGTCGGTATACGTGCCCACTCCGTCATATCGCAAACTGGAAGCGGATTTTCACAAGCTGCTTGAGCAACGGCGTGCAGATATGGCAGACGGCATTGTGAACAAAGCCGAGGGAATTGTCCTGGTCGGGCAATCCGGCAGTGGGAAAACCACCGCCATTCGGGAGTTGATCCGTAAGAACAAGTCGTTGCTCCAGACGGACTCCACGCAGGATATCTGCGAGTTCTTCAGCCTTCAGGTTCCAAGCCCGGCAACCATGAAATTTGTTGGCGCAGCGACGCTTCGCGCTCTTGGCTATCCCTATTCCGGGGACAAGCAGGGTCCGGCCATATGGGATCAGGTCAAGGTTCAGCTCAAGCTAAGGCAGACCTGTTTTCTGCATCTCGATGAAGCACAGGATTTGGCTCGATATCAGACAGATAAAGAGCGCCAGTCTGTCGTTAACACCCTCAAATCCGTAATGGAGAACTCCCTCTGGCCAACCGGGCTCATCCTGTCCGGCATGCCGGATCTTAAGAAGATCGTGAACCAGGACCCTCAATTGGCGCGCCGCCTTTATCCCGTCGAGATCGGCAGATTGCATGCGGTCCGAGATGTGGAGCCTGTACTCGACATCGTCCAGAAATACGTCGCGAGGGCGAAGGTTAAAGCACAATCGTGTGTGCGAAAGGAAAGCTTCGCGAAACGTCTCATGCATGCAGCGGATTATGAGTTTGGCCTGATGACAGAGATAACGGTTCAAGCCCTTTCAAAGGCTCTGTTCAACGAAGGGTTTGAAGCCGAATTACAGCTTCGTCACTTTGCGGATGTGTTCTTCGATCGAAGTGCCGCTATCGATGCCCTAAATCCGTTTGTCGCGGAAGACTTTACGCGGATAGATCCGCGACAGATCTTCGAATTCGACGGAGAGGATGCATGACTGCGCCTCTAAAACTTGCTCTCCCCTTCATCGAAGGGGAGACGCTTTCTGGCTACGTCAGCAGAAACGCGAAGCTCCATGAAACCACCCCGAGAGATTTCTGTTCCGATCTCGGGATGCGCTGGCCGTTTCTATGCAGCGGCCGCGATCATCAAATCGAGCGACTGGCGTGGCTGTTAGGTGTCCAGCCGTCCCTGTTAAAGACGTGGAGAACCCGGAAAATCGGGATCGGTCGTTATGAGGTGGGTCGGGCGATTGCCAGTACGGGCACGTTGAGGCGCACAGCAGTACGGCTTTGCCCGCGTTGTGTGGAGAGTGCACTTTCGGACGTCGGATCACATGGCTTATTTCAAATGCTTGAATGGTCAATTCTTTGCATAGAAAGATGCGCGCATCACGGTTGCCAGTTGATGACGATCCCGTCTGCGGCGTTTTCTCATGCGACTTACGATTTCGTTACGCGCGTGATGGAACACAGGGATAAAATTTCCAGGGCTAACGATTCATGCGTGCTCCTACCTGACATCAGCTTTGAAGCCTATGTCCGGCGAAGGATCTGGCGTGGGCCAGAGGATGATTGGCTGAAAGATCTTGAGCTTACGCAAATCCACCGCGGAAGCTTGTCGCTTGGCGCAGCAATGAGTGGGTTCAAAGAAAAGTTTCTCAAGAATCTCCCATCTACGGAGCTGCGCAGTTTCAGCCAGATTGGATTTGAGAGGTTGGTAGATGGACCCGATGCGTACAGAGAGGCGCTCATTGAACTTCATCGTCAGAGCGGGGCGGAAAAGCCATACTACACGACGGACTTCGGCCCTCACTATAGTTGGCTGCGCGAAGCTCAAAAGGAACCAGCAATGAAAGCGATGATTGACGTCGCACGCGAGCATGTATTCGATAACTATCCTACCCCAACGGGAAAGAGGGTGTTTGGAGAGCAACCGAAAAAACGGATTTGGCTCTCTATGGAAGAAGCGAGAAGGCGTACAAATCTGGGTGTTGTTTTCCTTAAGCTGTTGCTTGGCCATCTAGACGGCATATCGAAGGCTGAGGCACTTAAACGAACGGAGTTAAGTGTGAAAGAGGTCGAAAGAGCTAAGGCGTACCGAGATACTTTGCTCAACCTCAAAGATGCGGCATCGCGATTGGGTATTCTGCCCCAGCAGGTTAAAGGACTGCAAATTCGCGGCGTTCTTAATACCATCAAAATCACCTCGTCTCTTCGATACTTACTACGCAAGCAGGTGGATGGTCTCGTGAAGAAAGCTGAAACTCTGCCCCATAGCTTGCCAGGAAAATCCACTGTGCCACTGAAGGAGTTCTGCCGCGCCAAAGGTGTGCATCTGGCACGCGTGATAGAACTTTGGGACCGAGGTGGATTGGCAGGTAAGGTTTGCCGGGGCGACGGTGCTGGGTTGCAAGCGCTGGAGTTGGACTGGAATGCGCTCTGCGGAAAGACAACAGTTCAGCTTGATCGCGATTTGGAACTGACGGAAGCAGCAAGCTATCTCCAGATCAGTGTGATTTCTATCAGGCGTTTGAGGGATGCAGGATACCTGGAGGTAATTTCACGCAGAAATCCTGACACCAATCATCTGAAGCAATACGTAACCAAACACAGCATCCTGGAATTTGAACGCCAGTACGTGACGCTCGGTCAGTTGGCGCAGGATCAAAATGTGAGACCTATCCATCTTGCGCGTAAGTTTGAACATGAGAACCTTGAGCCTATCAACTGTATTGCTGGGCATGTCAGGGTCTATTCGAAAGATGGAATAAACGGATGGTTTGGTAAGAATGTCTGAAATTCTGACGATTGAGCTATCCGAGGCCGAATTTGCTGAACTCCGCGAGTTAGCACATCAGGCTGGCGTGAGTGTCGAGGAGCAAGCCGCGCATATCATCGAAGCACAATTCGAATCCCGGAAACGAGTACAAAAACCGGAGGTTTCAACCGAGTTTCTGCGTCAAAACGTAGATGCTGTCTTGGATGCGGTTAATCGCGGTCCTGTTTACATCCGAGCTGAGAATGAACTTGCCTATGTGATCATGCTGACAGAAGAGTATGACCGGCTGTCCGCACCCTATTGATGCGGGTTGAAGTTGGGCGGCGCATTTGTGCCGCCCGATCTGTCTACCAGTAATACTTGTGTGGTTTGCGTCCATCTGGCCAATTGATGTTGTCGGGATCAGCACCTTTGACAACGTGCCTCTCCAAGGACTTGGTTTTTCGCCGTGCTGGTCTCGTATGAAACAGTTTGTCGTGCCAGCGGGGCCAGTTCTCCAGCCAGTGTATGGTGTCCGGACCTTCCGACAGTCGATGCTCGAGCCCCCGTGCTGAGTAGCCGATCCGAGATACAGTGCGCGCCCGTTTGCGTTTGTAATGGGCCATTGTAGCGGCCTTTCATGTAGTTTCGTTGCTACATGGCACCCTCCATTGGTTCGTTCGTTTCAAGCCGCACTCGGCTTGGTCGGCCAAAACCGCAGCCAACCTGGATATTGGATTGCGTCCTCAAAAGCAATGGGGAGGGGACTTACGAGGCGGATCACGACACGCGGTGATTAGCAGTACGCTCAACCAGAAGGCGGTTCACATAACACCCGTTCAGAGACGTTCGCAGTTTGTTATGGCGGCGCGGAAAATCCGGTGGTTGCAGAAAGCTGCCATTCGAGACGCGGTTCGAATACGACCGCAGTGCGGGACTTTGCAGCCGTTCATTATTCTGCCTGTCGACAAGTTTCGCTCCAGAACTTAGTCAGTACTTCACGCAAGACTTTGACCTACTTTTCGAATCCAGAATTGCAATCTCTTTAAGGGCTGTTCGGATTTGTGCTTTTTGCAATTGTTTTCATTTGAATTATTATGAATTCGGCCCTGTTAGGGTGGCATAAATGAGTTACGCTGGTGGCTGAATCGGTGGCAAAAAAGGAAGACAATATCTCCAAACCCAATGATCAGGCCGGACAGGCAATGCTGGAAATACTGCAAGTTATAAGCAGCAGCCGTGATGATGAGAGGCCTGTATTCGATGCTATTTTGAAGCATGCTCAGTTGCTTTGCAGTGCTCCGCTCGCGTTCTTATCTGTTGTAAATGAGCGCCGAACTGAAGTTACCATACCGGCACAACGTGGTTCCAAACCAGAGTTTGCAAAGATTCTGGAGGACTTCAAAGAGTCCATTGAGCGAAATGAATTGGTGGCCGTACGTCCGGTTACTGATCCTCAAGTTTTCCGAATGGATGATATTTCCGATGATGATTTATATCGGACACGAGATCCTCGCCGGGTTCAAATGGTTGAGGTTGAAGGTGTGCGGTCGATCCTTGTTGTTCCACTCGTCAAGGATGGCAAGGGTATCGGCGGTATTGTGCTATACAGAAGAAAAGTCCGACCGTTTGGCGATGAGGATGTGATGTTGGCGCAAAACTTTGCGGAACATGCCGTCATTGCCATTGAAAACGTTCGGCAGTACCGCGCAATGCAAATCCGTTTAGATCGCGAAGCCGCGTCACGTCAAATCCTTCAAGCTATTAGCCAAAGTAGATCGAATGCACAGCCTGTATTCGAAGTGATATTGGAAAATGCTGCTCGCCTGTGTTCTGCGCCACGTGCATTGCTTTTGATGCGGGATGAAGCAGAGGTTCATCTGCGACTTGAAGCATCGAATTCAGCAAAGTCCGCGTTCGTTGAGTCAATTCGGAAATCACCTCATCGGCTGGAAGACAAAAACTCAATCGCAGTGCAGGCTTTCCGTGAAATGCGGGATATCCATGTGCCGGACATTCAATCTGATGAGCGGATGCAAGCGCCATCGCCCCAACTCAAAGTGGCGTCAGAGGTGGAGGGGATGCGTACTGTCCTGGTTTTGCCGCTCATTCAGAATAAAGAAGCAGTCGGTGTGATCTGCCTTTATAAATTAGAGGTTGCCCCTTTTGATGATGATGAAATTGAACTCGTACGAACTTTCGCAGCGCAGGCGGTAATCGCCATTGAAAACGCCCAACAACTAAATGCGCTTGAAGAAAGAACACGAGAAGTCCAAGCCTTAAACACCTCGCTTGAGCAACGGGTACAGGACCAAGTCGGCGAAATTGAAAGAATGGGGAGGCTTAAACGCTTTCTACCAGCGGCGGTTGCAAATACGGTTGTGTCCCGCGGGTCTGAAAAGCTCCTAAACAGCCATCGCGCGCTGCTAAGTGTATTGTTCTGTGATATTCGGGGTTTCACAGCGTTTTGCGAGACAGCTGAACCAGAGGAAACGATCGAAGTTCTCCAGACTTATCACGAGGAAATGGGAAGACTTATCAGTGACCACGGAGCAGGGGTTGATCACCGAATGGGCGACGGCATTATGGTATTGTTTAATGACCCGTTGCCCTGCGATGATCCGGCTGGCGATGCAGTTAAATTGGCCATAGCTATGCGTGATCATATGGCTGAGATTTGCGAGAAATGGAAACGTTTTGGGCATCGGCTCGGATTTGGTGTGGGGATTTCACTTGGCTACGCAACTGTTGGAATGGTGGGTTATGAAGGTCGCTACGATTACACAGCTTCCGGCACAGCAGTAAACTTAGCTGCGAGGCTCTGCGACAAGGCCAAGGATGGTGAGATTCTACTGAGCCCTCGTGCCTACACTGCTGTTGAAGAAGATCACACATGCGAACTCACCGGCGAAGTGGAGTTGAAGGGAATTCGTGCTCCGGTCGAAGTTTATCGGCTTGTCACGTAACTAGACTGTACTGCAAAGAGGCTCGCAAATAAGTTAGTTCTGGCTTTCCAGTTATGTCTGCTTTGGGCTCATTCCAAACCTTAGCCGCAACTTCAATGAATGGCGGCTACCGGTATTGGGTCATAAATGCTTGACGTTTGGGTCAGAATTGAATGACGCGATTTATCCATTTGTTGAGGTTTTGGAAGTCGATTGAGTCAGGAATCAGTGACGTTCCACACCCCTTTGTCAGGCGACACATAGTTCTGCCACCAGCGACAGAACCTTTCCATTTTCGCCTCACATCCTTCATCCAGCACCTAGACCGGTTTCAATGATCCTGACTTCTCCATTGGGAAAATCAGGGCTGATTTGCAGATCAGACGCCGAAGGCGCCTGTTCCTGCTGATCTGCCACGTGGCGAACGCGGATGGGGGCGAGGCAATGCTATTCGACAATAGTGGTGCGGCCCGCAGGCGTAGCCGAGGACACGGTGTTGTCTAATAGGGTTGCCCGAGGGGGAAGGCAGCGCCTTACCCCTGATGGCCAGAGGCGTTTGGCTTGTCCAAATCTAACTGGCCCCAAACAAGTGCGGCGGAGCAGGCTGCACCTTTACTATTTGCGCCAGAACGCGTTGTTATTCTAATGAACGGCGGAAAGTGTGAATTCGCCGCTCTGCAGCGAGAATCTTCAGAACCAGCCGAAGCGGCCTTCAACACCGGGTATCGTGATCGGTCCTGCTACCGGTCAAATCTCGAGGAACGCGAGGTTTAGCTGCGTTTACAAAGTAAAAACAGGTTAAATCGAACGCCACCATTCAATAACTTATTGATTAATTTTGATTAGATCCTTGTCACTTGGCTTGCGCTTTTGGCCAATCTTCCAATCGGCGGAGACTCTACCTTGAGATGTCAATTCGACCAGTATGTCCTTGAGTTCGGTTCGCCGCAAGTAGAGGCCCTGTTGTGCGAGAGCAGATAGTAGATCAAATTTCAGTCCACCTGGATTCTCTTCTAGCAGCGTGAGCACCTCGTCTGCTGCGCGCTGCAAGTGACTTTCACGTGTTCTTAGGTAAGGTCCCCTGACAAAGAGTTGCTCACCCATGCATCCAAATAGGTCATCTTCAGGCGGTTGTTTCTTGTTAGGTTGCAAGCAGTGGCGTGCCCGAGGTTTATCAAGACATCAACGCACGAGGAACATTCTAATGCAAAGCCAACCACCTCACAAACGGAGTATGCTAAATGTCACAACGCTCTTCATACTTGTCAGCGTGGTCGCTGCGATGACAACGCTTCCTGTTCAGGCACAGTTAGTCACAACTGACTTTCCCCGCTCTCCGCGCCCGGTCGAAGACACGAGCCCCCAGGATCACCACTTTGTGGGTATGTGGGTCACCGAAGACGGCCACATCAGGCATGAATTATTGCCAAACGGTCGCTATGACGAGGCTCGTGGAACACGTTCAAGCGCTTACAGGGGCCGCTATCGCGTCACTGGTGACATAATTCAATACTGGGACGATACAGGTTTCTACGCCGATGGTCAGTTCCGTGACGGCATTCTCTATCATGCCGGATACGTGTTCTATCGGAAAGCAAAAGACTGACAGCTAACCATCAAGTTGAATGCGGTTTAAAAAGAAGGAGTGGAGCCAGAAAGAGCCCCACTCCTAACCTGCAAGGCTTTTAGAACGTCGCAATGGTTTGCCCGATTTTCCTGCCGATCAGGGAACTCCATCAAACAGACCAGGCTTCAATGTTACTCCGCACGAATTCTGAGATCGAAATCGGAGCGCGTGCCGTCATTATCATCACATTGTTTGTGACACGATCCTCGGATCCGCCAGCGATTGCGCCGTCCATGGCAGCCAATGTCTTTGCATACTCTTCCGGCAGCCCGAGGCTCTGATGACGCTCCGCCAGTTCTTCGACGGTTAGGCGATGATGGGTGATCTTCCGCCCCAATTGATTGCTCAGTGTTTCGGCAACGACATCATAAGAAATCGCTTCCGGGCCGGTGAGTATATATTCAGTGTTTTTGACTAATGAAGTAACCAGCAGCGCCGTTGCACAGGCTGCTATATCTCCAGCATCGATAAAGCCAACTCGGCCGCCATCTGTCGCTGTGTAGATGGCGGACTCATCGCGAATGGGATCTCGGTGATGAAGCTCTGAGAAGTTCTGCATAAACCAGGTTGGTCGCAGAACGGCCCATTCTGGAGCGTTGGAGCGAAGCCAGGCGTGGACAGCGCCCATCATGGGTCCGCCTTCTTCCAAAGAAGAGGCGCTGAGTAGCACGAAGCGTTGGACGCCCGCGGAGAGTGCCGCCTCAAGACCGGGCTGCATTGCTCCCAGTGAATCCACGGTGTCTGTGGGCGCTACGAGGTAGACAGCCCCGACGCCTTCGAAAGCATCCGTGAACGTAGACGGATCGCTCCAATCGAAGCGTACCTCACCTTCGCTCCGAGGACTGCGTGTTCCCACGCGGGGGGTCAGCCCCTTTGCACGTAGCTGTTTGACGACGCGGCTGCCTGTCTTCCCGGTGCCGCCGGTGACAAAAATGGTGTTAGTCATCGATAAAGTCTCCCAGCTTGGACTTAAGAACTTCGACGCCGCCGACAGCCTTCAGCAGAACCAGAGGGTTCCAGTAGTCGCGATAGCGCGTGATACGTCCGTTTTGGACCTCGATGACCGAGATGTAATTTTGGTCGTAGCGCCCAGCCTCGCCTTTACCTTTGCAAGAGAACTCCAAAACAAAGGTTTCACCGTCTTTCGCAACATGGGTGACTGCGGGGCTCATGGATTCAAAGCTGATGAGAGCCCCGACTTTAGGTAGATAGGCGGCTAAAGTATCTCGACCACTGAGTTCTCGCACTGAGCCTTCTGGAGAAAACGGGAACTCAAAAGCTATGTTTTCATCACACATGTCCAGGAAGTTCTCGCCTGCGTCTGCGATGATTGCATCTCCAAGAGCACCGCGCAGCATCGCGCCAAAGCTTGGTATGGTGTTAGTGTCAGACATGATCTCTCCTAACGTCGTGTTGTTCTTTAATGAGGGGGTCAATGTGAGTGGTTTGAGTGGTGGCTTGCTCTATGTTGTTTTCCCGAACTGCATAAAAAGGACACCCGAGATCGACAGCGCAGCACCAGTGATGCGATGGAAGTCTGCTTGTCGAGGAGCGTTCCCAAGAAGCCCGTTCTGGTCCAGAATGAGTGCCATCGTCATTTGCCCGGCGACAACCGCGGCAATAAAAGCAGCGGCCCCAAAGCGTGGGACCAGAACCATGGTCGCCATCACGTAAATGACACCGATCACTCCTCCGACCCACGCCCAGGGAGGAGCCGCATATAGCGAAGATAAGCTTGGTAATGTTGGACGGAGCCAAGCGACCCCGACCATCAGGCAGACGAAAGAAATTCCAAACGACAACAGGGTTGCCCAGAGTGGGTGACCAGCCGCGCGACTGAGTTCTGCGTTCATTCCGGCGTGGATGGGTATCAACGCTCCGCAAAGCAGAGGTGCAAACCACAGAAGTGCGATTTTCGGGTCCATCTTCGCGTCCTTTCATCAGCCGCCAAAACGGGTTGCGGTATAGACAAGTTTGCCTCAAGATACAACGGAACGGTATCGTTACGTCCTACATAAAGGGGAATCACGATGGAACGCAAGAGTTCCGACGAAAAAAACTCCGATCGGCCGCGTCGGAAGCCGGCCGGGGCCGCCGTTTTGCAAGACACGGTGACGGAAGCAATCCAACGCGCCTTGTTCGAGGAATGGGCGGAAAGAGGTTACTCGGCTCTTCGAATGGAGCGCATTGCGGCACGTGCAGGCGTCGGAAAGGCGGCTCTCTATCGACGGAGCAAATCCAAGTTCGAACTGGTGACCGAAGCGGTGAAATCAAAGGCCACTAGTATCACTCCAATTCCGGACACAGGATCCTTTGAGAAGGACGTTGCCAAGCTTATGCGCAGAATGGCTGCAACTCTGCGTCATCCGCTTGTGAAGCGGATTCTACCGGACCTACATGCTGAGCACGCCCGTTCTGATGAATTGGCAGAATTGCTGGAGAGTGTGACGAGAGATCGTCGGGCACAGGCAACGGTCTTGCTGGACAGAGCTATTGAGCGTGGGGAGCTGACAAAAGACACAGATCGGCAAATGATCCTGGATATGTTTATCGCACCGCTCTACTGGCACGTCATTGTTCAGCATCGACTTGTCAGATCAGCAGACATACAACGATTTACCAATCTGGTACTAAGCGTATAGAAATAAATAGTAGCCATAATGCAAATTGAAGAACTGAGACGAAGATCGCTTCGGATTTTTGTCACCGCCTAACAGCCTAGGGAACCCAATTTTGATGGGTAACCGCATAATTCAACGCTTCGAGATCTTCAGTCAGCTGGCTGTATGAGATTGGCCCTCCGAGGCACACCCTGACCGCTTCGTCGGATGCACCTGTTACGGTAAAGGCATTGCTCGGCATAACTCCGACTTGACGATTGGCCATATGGCTCATCACATCAGCTCGGCTCGACCCTTCGGGCAGCTTGAGCCAGATATTGAATGCTTCGTTGCTGCCGACGAAGTTTTGGTCCTGCATAATCTTGGCCGCCAAGTTCTGTCTGCGGTTCGCCTCCTTGCGCACGAACTTTTGCACCGCCGCGGCTGTACCATTCTCGATCCATCGCGCCATCAAAGCTGTTGTGATTGGTGACGCCATGACATTTGACGCCTGCAAGGCCCGCGTGAAGTGGGTTTTCGACAGCCCGGACGGAACCACCGTAAGCGCAAGCCTCAAACCAGCGCCCAGACATTTCGAAAGACCCGCGATGTACCACCCCAATTCGGGAATCTGCTGTGAGATAGGCGGTGGAGCATCCGACGACACAAAACGACAAGCGTCATCTTCAATCAAAGGCAAACCATACTTGTCCAAAACGGACGCGATCTGCCGACGTCTCTCCATCGGAATTGTAAGCGTCAGGGGATTTTGCAGCGTCGGGTTCAGATAAAGAGCAGAAGGTGTGTGCTCTTGGATAGCGGCATCCAGATCATCAGGAAGAATACCGCTGTCGTCTGATCTCACGCCAATTAGCCGGATGCCAAGTTGAGCGCCTATGGCACGAATACCGGGATAGGTCACGCGCTCACAGATCACGGTGTCTCCGGGCTTGGCGAGCAATGTCAGGATCGACAGCAAACTGGCATGTGCGCCAGGCGTGATTGCCAAATGGTCTGCGGTAACGTCGATACCATTGATGTTCATCCAGCGCGCCGCAGTCTCCCGGTCCTGCCGGCTGCCGATTATGGACTGATAGCGAAGCAGAGGAACAAGGTTCGCGGCAACATGTGTGAGGCCTTGCTCCATACGGGCCACCATAGCCGGATCGTCCGGCTCCGGGGGCATGTTCATATTCGGGTCTTCTTCCAGTGCGCGGCGCGGGTCTGCTTTTTCTAATGTTTCTTCTGGTTTCCGGATAAACGAGCCCCGGCCGACAAAGGTGTTGATATACCCACGCTTCGCAGCCTCAGAATACCCGCGTGACACGGTTGTGAAATCCAAGCCAACAAGCTTGGCGACGCTGCGTTGAGGCGGAAGTCTATCACCTGCATCTAGCACACCTGTCTCTACATCATGTCTGATCGCTTCCGCGATCTGGACATAGAGTGGTTTCCCGTCGCTGCGCAGATTCGGTGTCCATGACTTCAAGGCATTATTCCATTCAATATAGGAGATTGTGTCTATCAACTTTACCCATGCTAAAGGCGTATTTCAACATGTTGTCGAACCTGTAGTCATAATAATTGGATATTGATTGCATTTTGTTTGAAGATGAATTATCTGAGGCGCCACAGAAGGAGATCGAAGATGTCCGAACTTGTAATTGACGCCCACGGCGACAGCGAAGAGCGCCCCATCAAGCCCGCGATCATGAATGGGATGCGCCTTAAGTGCCCCAGATGCGGGGAAGGAAAACTGCTGCATAGCTACATCAAAGTGAACGATGAGTGCTCGAATTGCGGTTTGGATCTTAGCCATCAGCGGGCTGATGATGGTCCGGCTTATCTTACGATCCTGATTGTAGGCCACCTTATGGGGTTCGCGTTGCACATCTCATGGGTGACATGGAGGCCAGAACCCTGGGTCTTGGCACTCAGCATGTCTGTGATTGCAGTTGTAGGTGCCTTGGCACTGCTGCCGGTCATGAAGGGTCTGATTGTTGGATACCAATGGGCCAAACGAATGCACGGGTTTTAGCGGGCCGAACCCCAGTAAGTTGTTCCATCCAACGTGCAAAGAAATAGACAGGTGAAAACCGACTTCAGAGAGGTTTGCAAAGATTAAATTCTTAGGTCCGCTTTGGGCTAAGACCGGTCCTTCCTTGTTTCTAAGTCAATGACGGAAAAGTCCCGCGAGGCAGCCTTTTGTACTCGTCCCACTGAATGGCCGCCACTCAACCAGAGATCGCTTCACATAAAACCGCTTTCAGAGATGTTGGTGGTTGGGTATGGCGCGGCAAGTCACCCAACGGTTGCGAAACCAGCCATTTGTGGTGCCAAACCGCCACGACCGCAATTCGGACGAAACCGACGTCGGGACTATAACGTCTAAGGGTAAGTGGCCATAGGAAGGACAAGGCCCCAAGGAGATTCCTCAGCAGGTCGCAATTCCTTGAAGCCAGCTTTCCTGTATGCAGCAATCGCGCGAACGTTTCCTGGGTGCGGGTCGGTGGCGATCACCGGTGCGCCCTCCTCAAAAAGTTTTTTGACCCTTTGTGTTATGAAGTTCGGTCCGTACCCCTTTCCAGCCATGTCAAATTCGCCAATGAACTGGTCAATGCCGCGCGATCCGTTAGGCAGATCAAAGAAATGATGATCATCCCAACCATGAACGGTGTAGTCTTGCATATATGCAAAGGGTTGATCGGAAAAACCAACAATCCACCTAGCAACCCGCGTGTCGTCGAAATCCTTGGGTTCACTGGGCTCAGTAGAATCCCACCATTCGCGGACATGAGGACGCGATTGCCAGTCTAGTAGCAGTTCAAGATCGGCAACTGTAGCACTGCGAAAAGTGAATGGTTCCGCATGTTTCATTTCGAAAAACTAGCACATTTGTAACTAGAAGAAATGGGCTCTTCACGGACCTAGCAGCCAGAGCAGCAACATAGCGTGAGTTGAAAGATCAACGTCGGGTTCGAGAGTAAACACGATGCTAGGTCCTCACTGTTGCTCTATCATATTGCGCCAAAGGACCATCAGAACATGCCAAAGGCTTTCCAGCCTCTGGCGCGGTGGAAATCACATGCGAATATAGGATGCGCTAATACACTCGCTTCAGGAGGCGAAATCGCCAAACCGTCTTTACCCAATGGCCAAATCTATCACTCAGTTGGCCAAGTTGTTGAAAATCTCACCCGAGCAGGTTTTTCTCCGGGCGGGGCTACCGCGTGATTTCCTGCACAACGAAGGCAAGGGGGTCACGCCTGCGCAGGTGTTCGATCTGTGGCAATCGGTTGAAACAGAAGCTAAACGCCCAGATTTGCCGCTCATCTTGAGTAAACTCTTTGCTCACGCGCCATTCACGCCCGCGATGTTCTCTTTCTCCTGCTCACCCGATGTACGTACCGGGCTTCAACGACTGTCGGTGTTCAAACCGCTGATGGCACCGATCACTCTGGACCTCTCCGAGGACGACGATTGCCTGCATGTTGCCATCGGCTCAGTAGATCCCACCATTCCAGTTCCACCGCGAATGCTCTGGTTCGAAGCACTTTACCTGCTGGAGTGCGCCCGTTGCCACACTGCCGAGCATATCGTGCCAGTACACGTGCAACTTCCAGTCATTGAGTATCCGGGCGAGGAAGTACTTTCTTATCTGGGATGCCACCCAACGCCTGGCGCAAGCATTTCCCTGCGTCGCGAAGACGCGGACCTCCCCCTAATCACCGAAAACGAGGAAGCTTGGCCGGAATTTGAGAAACAACTTCGTCGCAAGATGGAGACACATGAAACAGACACGCCCATCGTGATGCGCGCCAAGCGGGTCCTACATGACATGTTGCCTTCGGGTGAGGCAAATATTGAGGCGATGTGCAAAAGGATGGCCATGTCCAAGCGCACGTTGCAACGTCAACTGAAGGAGCAAGGCGAGACCTTCCAGACAGTGCTGGAATCAACCCGTTTGGAACTGGCGATGCACTATCTGAGTGAGGAGGGGCTGAACGTCGAGGAAATCTCTTATTTGCTAGCATACCGCGAGCCGAACTCATTCTATCGCGCGTTCCAAGGCTGGACGGGCATGACCCCGGCCGAGGCGAGGGATATGTCGGAACTTAATCGGCGCCCACAACACAAGTGAACTGCCGCGCTATCGTACGCTCCGATCTGCGTTTGTATCCGGAGGTTCCGAACGCATCGACTTGGGCCAAACGAAGCAAATTATCCGGAACAAGACAAGTTATCCAAAACTATTGGAGTAAATAATGGCAAACACACAGCAAGTTGCGCTCGTTACCGGTGCGTCGTCGGGCATGGGTAAAGTGATCGCTCAGCAACTGATCAAGGATGGATTGACTGTCGTCGTTGCCGCCCGACGGGTGGAGCAAATGGACGATCTGAAAGCGCTCGGCGCGCATCCTGTTGCCATGGATGTCTCGGATGAGGCCAGTCGCAAATCCGCCGTTGCCGAAATCACCAACAAGTTCGGCGGCGTGGATGTGCTGGTGAACAATGCGGGATTTGGACTTTATGGCGCGGTCGAGGACGTACCGATCGACGAAGCACGTTATCAGATGGAGGTGAACCTGTTCGGAGCAGCCGCATTGATACAGGAACTACTTCCCTACATGCGCGAGAAACGTGCGGGCAAGATCATCAACATAACGTCGATGGGTGGCAAGATCTATACGCCCTTGGGTGCTTGGTATCATGCCTCGAAACACGCTCTCGAAGGTTTGTCTGACTGCCTGCGCCTTGAGCTGAAACAGTTTGGCATTGATGTGGTCGTGGTCCAACCCGGCATCATTCAGACCTCTTTCGGCAATGTCGTCGAAGGCCCGATGATGAAGTTCTCGGGCAATACGGCCTATGGACCGATGGCCAAAACCGTCGCCAAAGCAACCGCCGAAAACTACAAGGATGGTGGCGGCTCGTCCCCACAGGTGATTGCCGATGTTGTGTCCCGGGCGGTGAAGGCCCGCAGACCCAAGACCCGCTACGCCGCCGGAAAATACGCAAGCTTGATGATGGGCGTCCGCAAATGGTTGGGCGACCGTGCTTTCGACCGCATGGTCATGTCGATCGCCCGCTGATCCAATTTTTCCCAACTCGCTCCGACCGAACACTTAAGGACAATTAGATGAAAACCGACGACGCCATTGCTCACCTGAGCCCTCAGAAATGGGCCGACACCTCTCCCGCCGAGCGGTTAGCCCTACTGGAAGCTGTACGCGAAAACCTAAAGAAATTTGGAGGTGAACTCGCCGCCTCGGACACCGCCATGAAGAATGGTCAGATGGGCGAAGAGATTTATACCGACCCGTTATCAAAGATCGCCACGATTGTTCCGATGGCCAATACCGTTTCTGCTGCCATCGACGTTTATGAAGGCATCGTGCATGGAAAGATGCCAGAGCCGATCAGCATCACCAAAGTTGGTAATGATCGCTATGACATTGCGGTCTTCCCAATCGACACCAAGGACAAGCTGATGAACGGCGACCGGAAGGATGTCATTCGGGTCAAGGGCGAGCCGAAGCAAGTGAATCCGATGGACAAATCTGCCGGTATCACCGCCGTATTGGGCGCAGGGAACTATTCGTCGTCTTTGGAGATGCTCAAGGCACTCTTTTTCGACAACAAAGTTGTTGTGCACAAACCACACCACCTGAATGCCGAAAGCGATAAGGTTTGGGAAAAAGTCATGGCCCCGCTGATCGATCATCAGGCCCTGGCTTTCGCCGATCACGACCAGGGCCGTGTGCTGACGACCGATACCAGGATCGACAAGATCTACTTCACGGGCGGTGCGGATACCGCCAAAGCAATTCAAAGCGCCACCCAAGCCGAATTGATCTCCGAATGCGGAGGCAACAACCCGGTGATCATCGTGCCGGGCGACCGCCCGTGGACCGATAAGGAAATCGCTCATCAGGCGCACCAGATCGTCACAATCAACAAACTCAACGGTGGTGCAGTCTGCGGTCGAGTTCAAACATTGGTAACCTCGAAACACTGGGCCCAGCGGGATCAGTTCCTGGATGCCATTCGCAAGGCGATCGTCGAAGACACGCCCGCCGAGGGCACCTATTATCCGGGGGCTGGCGAGGTGAAAGACGGGTTCCTCACCGCCTATCCGCAAGCTGAGCGGCTTTCGCCGGAGGGCGGTCAGTTCAAGGCGGCTGAAAACCTGCTGATCACCGGGATCGAAGTGGACAGTTATGGCACGCGCAACGAGGCCTTCTGCCAGATCACAGGTGAGGTGCCGTTGGACGTGCCTGCCAACGCTGCTGAATTCCTGCCCGCTGCAGTTGCCTTCTGCAATGAAAAGCTGCTTGGCACATTGGGCAGCGCAATCCTGATCGACGAAGACACCAAGAAGACGCATCAGGCTGCTCTGGACCGAGCGGTGACTGAAATGGAGTATGGTGCAATTGCCGTAAACGCCATGCCACCCTTCATCTTTCTTTCGCCCTGGCTGACATGGGGCGGCAACGAAGAAGGCAAGGAGTTCGTCTCGGGAGTAGGCAACTTCGGCAACGCCATGTGCTTCGAGAATGTCGAGAAATCTATCTTGACTGCTGGCTTCATGTCGCCCGGTCACATGATAAAAACCAACAAGGGTGCCTTTGACACGCTGGCTACGGAAATGGCCAATTATGCGGTTGAGCCATCCTGGCGAAACCTAACATGCCTGATGGGTGGTGCTATCATAGGCGGTTTCCGTCGGAAGGATTTCTGAGGCCAGTGACCCTTAGCCACGGTGCGTTGTACGTGATGACCCTACTGCCATCTTGGCGGTAGGGTTTGAGGTTGTGGGCACTTTTCAACATGCTGAATTGGGCGGTTTTGCGCCTCTCGCGACCATTGGGAGCAGGCAGTTACCTACAGATAGAGGCGTTTAGTTACGATAAGAACGACCCACACCGGACGTTCAACTCGAGTCTTGAGATTTCTGTGTTGGTGGGCAGATTAGCCATTCGTTGACTGCTTGCTTTCAGTTGGCGTTGTCTCTTAGACGATCCACTCAAAGGCATACCCCGCTCCAATCGACCCGAAGACAGCAAGCAACAGATATAACATGAATGGCTTCAGTTTAAGCACCGGTGCGATGGCCATTGCACCCCAGATGCTGACTACGCCACCCGATACAAGGAAAGCCATCGCTGCGCCTTCGGACATGCCGCTGTCGATCAGCCCTCGCGTCAGTGGGAGTGCCGCGTACCCGTCGATATAAGCTGGGGCACCAATGAAGACAGCGGCGGGTATGGCCCACCATTTGTCTTCCCCGACATATACTGCCAGCGATCCAGGCGTCAGTGCCGTGTTTAGGGCGTACTCGGCTGCAAACGCCGGTATCAGGCAAATTAGGATAAGCCGACTGGTTGCCGAGAACTGTTTGCCAAAGGAACGTCGTCTCGCCTCGGACCTCCATACCCAGGGATCAAAAGGCTGACCTTCGCCGCATCGCGCAGCACTTAGTTGGCGAGCGAGATCATTATCGCGAAGCGCATTCATTGCCCAAGGCGCCCTGGAAAATAGCCCGGTAATCGCCCCCCCGAATACACCCAATCCGAAAGCTGCAAGAGTTTTGCCAATCGCAAAGCTCAGACCCAATGTTGCGGCGGTGGTCGCGAGCATCGCCGGGTCCGTTATCGGAGAGGACAGCCAGAATGCCATGATCGGTGCAAGCGGTACACCTGCAGCCAGCAACCCAGCCATTAACGGCAACACTGTAACACCGCAGACGGGCGTAACAGCTCCGATCAGCGACGCGGCCAACACCGATCGAAATGTCCTGCCCTCAAAGGCAGCAGCAATATGAGTGTCCGCGCTGCTGGCAATGATCCAGGCCGCAAGGATGATACCCGGAATGACGATTGGGGCGACGACAATCAAGCCCAAAACGACAAACTTTACAGCGTTTGCCGCGTGTTCCGGCCAAACAAGACAGACACCCGACAACAGCACCAGAGAAACGCCCCACATCAGGTTTTTCCGGGTAGATGGTCGATGGGCAGCGGTTTGATCGGACATTGCCTACTCCTTTGAACTTGAAAACTAGAGTGGCACGAGTCATCTTTGAAACGAATAGTTTCAATTTCAGATATTGGAAAAATAGATGGAAAAGCTGGATAGCGATCTTTTGCGAACCTTCGTCGCCGTTGCTGAGGCCGGTAGCGTCACGGATGGAGCAGCTCGTATCCACCGGTCCCAATCTGCAACGAGCCTTCAGATCAAACGCCTGGAGTCCATTCTGGGCCGCCCTGTTTTTGATCGGCATGGTCGCGGGGTTGTGTTGAGCGATGCGGGGCAGACGTTGCTGTTCGTTGCGAAAGACGTGACGGCCCGCCTTGACGCGATACAGCGGGAGATTTCCCACAATTCTGTGAGCGGAAAACTACGCTTGGGCATACCCGACGATCACGGGCGCGCCAAACTCGCGAAGATTATTGCGGCGTTTACCAGTCATCATCCTAAAGTCGAACTGGAGGTCACCTGCGCCTTGAGCGCACATTTTCCTGATGCGCTCGACAAAGATCTGTTGGACCTTGCGGTCTACGAGGTCGAAACTCCATCTGGTTTTGAGGAACTCCTCTATGAAGACCCGACTTGTTGGGTGTCTTCGGCACATCGGGATTTTTCAGTCGAAGAAGTCCTACCGGTGGCCCTTTTCGATGAAGCGTGTTGGTGGCGCGACGCAGCAATCAGTTCCTTACAAGCCCGTAAAAAGCCCTACCGTATCGTCTATTCAAGCCAAAGCGTTTCTGGCGTGATCGCAGCGGTAGAGGCAGGGATCGCGGTTGGATTGCTGGGCCGGTCGTCGCTTCACATCGGGCTATCCGTGGTCAACGAGACATTTGGATTTGGGAGCACACCTGCCTCCAAACTTGTGATGGCTTCAGGCAGACCGAAAGGGCGTGGGCCGCAGGACGCAATGAAAGCTGCTATTCGAACGG
Organism: Ruegeria sp. R13_0; assembly: GCF_017743995.1. Classification (GTDB taxonomy): domain Bacteria; phylum Pseudomonadota; class Alphaproteobacteria; order Rhodobacterales; family Rhodobacteraceae; genus Ruegeria. Next base: position 300,495 of record NZ_JAGHRB010000004.1, read on the forward strand.
CATTCTTGTCCAGAGCATGATGGGCCGTTCTAGTCCTTTTCCAACCTTCTCTGCCTGCAGGATCAATGGCCGCTAGCAGGTGAATTGAAGCAATGGGCGTTGGGCTCGATGATTAGCTGACCACTCAACCGGAGATCGCTTTACAAAAATTCTCTATGCCGTCACGTATGTCATCCAAATGAACGGTCTGCTGGCGGAAGATGGTGAGATCGGTCAAGAAACGCTGCATCAGGTACTGATGCCTGAACAGAGCTGTCACGGCAGCCTTTGGGGAGGGCAGAAGAGTATTGAGTAGCGCCAACGAAAGTAGTCTGACCCGCCACATTTTGCGCTTTCATCTGGCAAGGCGGCGATGGGTCCAATCGTGGGAGGGCAATGTCTTAACCCGTCAGAATGCCGGAAATGTCGGCTAAAAACAGAAAGTGACCATCTTCTAAAATACTGAATTTGTCGCGGCCAACTAACCTACAGACTAAGTTTTCTGTGTGCTAGTCAACTCATCCTATACCCAACATTTCTAAGCGTAACGATCCGCTGACCCTCGCTTCCAATTTTGCGCCTTAGGCGGCCAACGTAAACATCGACGACGTTGGTTAATGGATCTTCGTTCATGCCCCATACGGAGTTTAGGATACGCTCTCGTGACAGGACACGACCTACATTGGTCAGAAACAGCAAAAGAAGATCGCGTTCTTTTTTGGACAGCTGCACCTCTTCACCAGCTACGGACACGTGGAGAGACCGCCGGTCGAAGCTTAGGGTTCCGCACGTGATGACGGACACCCCAAGATCGCTGGCGTAATTGTTGGCGCGCCGGTGCAGAGCTTCAACGCGCGCTATGAGTTCGTCGAAGTCAAATGGTTTCGGAAGATAGTCGTCAGCGCCAATTTTCAATCCTTCGACCCGTTCTTCGGGGCTGTCCAATGCGGTTAGCATCAGGATGGGGATTTTGGATTTACGGGCGCGCAACTTGCGGCAGACATCCTGCCCTTGAATTCCCGGCAGCATCAGATCCAAAAGGATGACATCGTATTCGCCTGTGGTCACGTGCTCTAGCGCTTCTTCCCCGCTTGAGGCATGATCGACGGTCCAGCCTTCCGCGGACAAACCACGACGGATGAAATCGGCAACGCGTACCTCGTCTTCCACAAGTAGAATATTCATGTCAGCCTCAATTCACTCGGTGCTTCAATCCATCACAATGCCAAAAGGAGTATGGCCGCTTCGGTTCTGGAAACAGATATTCAGATATACAAAAGAACATCAGCCCGTCTCTCGCCACGTATCAGATTGCACAACTTTCATCCGTGGGCCCTTGGGCAGTGTTAAGACAATTTTCAAACCACCCTTTCGACGGTCCTGAAGGTCAACGGTTCCACCATGGGCCTCGACAATCGATTTGACGACAGGAAGGCCAAGACCGCTGCCCTCGATCCCCTGACCCGAAGCGTTCGAACCTCTATAGAAACGGTTGAACGCCTGGGACTTTTCTGCAGCGCTTAAACCGGGCCCGTTGTCTTCGATTGTAATTGAGCTAGAGGCGAGGCCCTCTTCCAGCTTGGCCTCGATCGTTGGGCCGCCATAGCGCCGGGCGTTCTGCAGCAATGCGAGAAGGGACTGGCGCAGGCGGACTTCGTCAACGGATGCGAGAACTTTGTCCTTAGGTGTTTCGACTTGAACTGGCTCAGGGAACATGGCGATGGCATCGTGCAATATCTTTCGCAAGTCGGTCTTCCTGCGATCAAGCCGAAGCTGACCCGCCTCGAACCGTGCCACCGTCAACATATCGTCGACGATCTGATTGGTGTGCTTGGCAGAATCCCGGATACGGGCCAGGGAATCTGAGACTTCTTCGGACAGCTTGTCAGATGTCCTTAATGTGACATCGGCCTCTCCAAGTATGATCGCCAATGGCGTGCGCAATTCGTGGCTTATGTCGGCCATCAGCGTTTTGCGGTTTTCTTCCCCGGTCTCAAGTTTGTCGATGAGTTGCTGGAGCTCGGACGTTCTTGCCGCGACGGTTTGTTCAAGTTGTCTTTTTTGTTCCGCGCGGCTGGCTTCACGTGCGGCCAAACCTTCGGCCATGCTATTCAGAACGGTACCGAGTTCCCTGAACTCGCGACTGCCACCAAGCCTCACAGGCTCAGAGTAATCAGCCCTGCGCAGATGGCCGATACCTTCGGCAAGTCGGATCAAAGGCTTCCTGATCTGACGATTGAATGACACGAGGGCCACCAGTAGCACTCCAATGGCAGCTGCCACAATCATGTAGACCAATCGTTTGTTCCATTCCCGGAAAGCCGTGGCCTCTGTCAGAACGTCTTCGACTTCCTCGATCTCTTCATCGAGCGCGGATTTGATTTTTCGGTCCAGTTCGTCATCGATGTCTCCGTCCAGAAGGGCTGCCAGACGTTCGATGCGAACAAAGGTTTCAACCGGGCTGCCTTCTGCTGTGAGGCTGGCAATGGCTGCGTTCACGGATTCAATATCGTCTTCAATCTGATCGAGCAGTTCCAGTTCTTCGATTTCCTCGTCACCAACCATTTGGATTTCGCGCGCAATGACATTTCGAATGTCTTCGAGAGTTTTCGCGATTTTAACTTGTAGCTCTACTTCCCGGGCGCCGTCATCCCGATCCCCGATCAAAAGCGCGTCGCCATGTTGTTTGAACAGGCGATAAAGGTCCGCCTCAAGCCGGAGATGGAGTCCATAAGACTCTTGGGCCAGCAATATCCGGGCATCCCACCAGCGGGTTTTTTCCAGACTGTAGAGAGTCAGCCCCGCAAGCCCGCCCAGAAACCCGACGAGTACAGCAGCGTATATTCCAAACAGGGTGGATGAGCGCATATCAAATGACCCTTGAGTTCTCACGCATATTAGAAGGGACGGAGTCTTCGGCCAATATTATCGTTGCAGAGGAAAGCTCTTGAAACGTCGCGAGCAGTTCAGCCTTGTGATGTCGGCAGGCCGTCCATCTGATTGAGGCGATCACGACAACTTCGGCCTTGCCCAGAACAGCGCGCGCAAGATCCAGCCGCAAAGTCTGATCAGAGGTCAACCCGTGACCGTTTTCCGCGATGCGCTGGTTGAGTCCTTCTGTGGCCATAAGTAGGTCTGTTAGACCAAATTGCCCCAACACTTTCGCGATCCTGCGATCACTGGGACGTTTCCGGCACATCAAGGTTGCGGATCTGCGCAAACTGCCCTGAAGCCCGATATGGGCGTCTCCGATGAAAGCGAGTTTTGGTGGGGTTTGCTGATCACCATAGTGAACTGCGATGCCCTCATCAGTGTCAAAGCCCGCGATACATCGCGCAAGCCTGCTGGCATATGGCCCCCTCAGCTCCGAGATGCTGTTCGGTCGGGCAACAAAAGTAACAGGCGTTCCGTCAAGCTCTCCAGTGACGTCAATACCTATGGTATTGGTCTGTTTTGCGATGCTTCGTTTGACCGTTGGCTCTGAAAGAAGCCGTTGAGCTTTCTCGCGCGCGACGCGCCAGGCGCAGTGATAATCCCATGCACTGGCGAGGTTCTGCAGTGGCAGAGCGATCAGCGCCAACACCGAAAGACAGGCCGCAACGATCGCTGGTGCAATGTCTGTTTGGCCAGCTTGCCAAAGCACGAAGAGACCCGCAAAAGCCACACCTAATTGCAGAAACGCCTGAAGGCTGACCACTCGACTGCGGCGCACCAGCGCATCATTGCGCAGTGACGCACCTTGCGTGTCCAGCTTTTTCAACTCGCGGTCTGTGCGACCCATCAGATCGAGTTCGGGGGCGATCGCAATCCGCTCGATCATGGAGATCGCAATGTTGGCCCGGCGCCGGCGCAGTCTTTGGTGCTTATGCTCAAGATGCCAGGCCAAAGCAGCTGCCAGCAGGAGCGACAAACCAAGCGCTGCCGCGCCACTAACCGCAAGCGCGGGATTGAGACTATAAAGGATGAATGCCGCGCCCGGGATCACAACTGCCGCAGAACAGACGCTTGGTAAACCGCGTCCAAACCACAGCCGGGCAGCTGACAAATCACCAACAAACCTGAGGGATAGCGCACCAACTCGGCGCTTCTCATGGCGTGATTTGGGAAGCTGCGCGATTTGCTGATACAACACACGCCGCAAAGAGATCGCATAGCTTTGGCCAAGCGCTTCCGCGCGATATCGGGACAGAAACATACACGCGGCGCCGACCACTCCGGAGATGGCCAATTGCATTACTGTCTCTATGGCAAGCGCATGTCCCGCGTGTATCGCCCCAAACGCGTCCCGTGTCGCGAAAGCAGCAAAGGCTAGTGCAATCGCTTGAAAGACGCTGCTTGATACCACGAGGACCGCATCGGTGATGCGATCCCGTGTGGCCAATCTGGGGAGGGGGGGCATGCGGCCACGTTCTCTGGTTCATGCCGCATCAGGGGTGCAACATGCTGGGCGATCATTGCAGACGACCAAAGGTCTTCACGCGACAGGATCGGGCACCCGGTGACCTCAAGCGCTTCGGCTGAGGCGAGTGGTGAGCAACTTACCTTCCCGGAAATCGCAAACGGGCTCAGCCCAACCCGTTTCAGAACGGTAACTGCGCCTAATGCGCTCAGCGCGTCAGGTGCTGCAAACAGGATACCGTCCAGACGATCCCGAATGCGTGAGGATCGGAGTATTGCGCGGGTTTCTTGTTGGAATACGCCATCTGCGATTTCTACAACCACCACCTCGGCCCCTCGCGATGCGGCTGTCGCGACCAGAGTGTCAAAGCCGGTTTCGATCTTCTCCAGAGGCATCCGATAGGTTGTCGCCATTCCAACATCCGTAAAATCTAGCGCGGACGCGCCTGCATCCTCGAAACTGTTGAAATCGCCAAATGCACCGGTGCCTGTGGCTTTGATACCTGACACGGAATACCCCGCTCGCGTCAGGCCATGGCCCAGGCTTGACGCAGCGGTTGTCTTGCCGGAGTTCATCGATGCCCCAAAAACGCCGATGACAGTTACCCGGTCATTGGCAGGCAATTGGGGCAGAGCGTAATCCGCGATATTGATCACCCGGTCTTTGGCGTCGATGAGAAGGCCTAGGGGTTTCAACCTTGTGGGGTCCTCCATACGGATATGCGCGGCATCCACCCGGCCCGCTACACCGCCGCCCGCAACCAGATCGATGAGATCATCTTCGACAACGGCGCTGGCAAGAAACTGGTCTGGCGCATAGCGATCACCCAGGCACAAAACAACAAAATCGCCCGGATAGCTGGTCGAAACACGCCGCTCGGCTAGCTGTATTTTTTTGTGGTGCCCGATCTCGACGATCTCGCAGAGGATCAGATCACCTGCTTTTGCATTGCTCATCTGAGCGCTGAGGCCGTGTACATCCGACCGATCAACGCGGCGGGTTGTGAATGCCCATTTTGCGATTTCACAAGCACTGAGGGGGATTGGGGAAAACTGTTTCATGCTTTGCTCCGTGGCTGACGTGTCCATGGTTTCATTTTGTCAGCACCATGTGAGAAAGGTTGAAAAGGCGCATGAAGGGGCATGGTGCGATTGAATGAATAGTAGATGAACGTGCCGCGCTGCTGGGAGTGTTGGGCACAAGCTTAGCTTGATGCTAGCCCCACCCAAGTTTGAACCCGTGTTGGCGTTGATGGACGGGATGAGTCAAACGTTCTGCGATGGCTCGTCGACGATCAATCATCATCGCCGTCATCATCCCCACCATTGTCATCACCGTTGTCGTCGCCGTTATCATCTCCTCCGTCGTCATCACGATCGTCGTCTCGGTCTCCTCCGTTCCCATTTCTCCGATCTTCGCGCTCGTCTCGATCATCATTCTTCCTGTCCGAGCTTTGCCGTAATTCCCTGATCGAAATGCGGCTGTCACCATTTCGGTCGATATCGTCAATCAATCTGCGCGCACCTGCTTCTCCGAATGCAGCCACAAGTTCATTGAAACTAAGAACGCCGTCAGAGTTTGTATCGACAGAGCGAAAGCTCGCTGTCTGTGCAGTGGCATTGCCCGATAGACCAATCCCGATCATCAGGATAAGGGCGAAAATGAACGAATAGAACGTATTGCCGGATGTCTTTTTTCTGCACTTCGTCGCCTCGCGTCGATCTAACAACAAAGATATCCCTTTAACCGACGTTTGTTCCTTGAGATTCAAGTTTTTCTATCTCAGTAGGACAAGGTAGCGCGCTCGGATGAAGCGCTGATATTCTGATGATGAACGTGAGATGAATTTTGGCGACGTTATGGAGTGTTTTGCAGATTGTTTGGCGTGGAATCTAAATTAGCGTGTTCACTGGCTAAACTCATCAGATGATCAATTGATTATACTTTGCAGCGGCGTGAGTGGTCGGGTCCGACATGTTTACTTTTGGTCAGATTGTAACAGACCTTGAGTCAGTTCACTTCCCGTCTGAGATAATTTAATGATTTCGTTTTAAGTACTTCTACCCGAAAAAATGTAGGGGCTTCTCAACCGTTTTGTGGAGCTTGACGAGATCGTGACAGGTTCTTAACTGGTTGTGCCATCGCAAAATTCGTCAGGGAGTTTAGCGACTTTCTTCAATAGGCCAACAACTTGCTTGCGCTCATCGTTAGAAGGCATAGCAAGTGTTTCAACGTTAAGCCACAGCCGGTGTCTGAATACTCGCAAGGTCAGTTGATGAACCACTTGCGCCGAAGCTTCCATTTTTCGCCAGCATTAAAAATCAATTCTTACAAAGTTTTAAGCTTTCTGAAAGGTCGGTTAAAACTCTGGATACTCTACGGACCACTTATTCGTTTGGTAACGAGGCGAAGGTCTGATGCTGAATTCTGTTTTACCCGTTTTAGCTTGCGTTCTTTTCGAACTCGGACATTTGTGGCCCGCATTCCTTATGGGTCCGGAAAGTGTATTGCCTCTTTCAACCAACACTGCCCAATACTTGGCCCCTGCCTGCGTTGTCGCGTTGAAATTTTTGCACAAAGGTCAGAATAGCTCGCGAGACCCAAGCGCAACAGTTTTGAACGTGACATCAGGACCCAAGTGTCTTCCCCGTCAAGGGATAAGCGATCTCCCTTGTTTGGATGACAGATTGGTTGATCAGCTGTTTCTTCACGCCCAAGCAGTTCGAAGCAACAGGCACCTAGTTCGACATTCTACTTCCACGATCACAGCGAGAACTGGATAGCAAATGTCGAGACATAAAGGTGATGCCACCTCTGTGCTGGCCAGATTTGGCGAAAGGTTTGGCTTGGTTCAAAAGCTCGTCATTACCATCCCGCCTGCAAACAACAGGACTCGTCCAATCAATCACACGCGCGGTGCGGGTCAGATCAACCATTCCAAGGCTAAAAAGGAGCCAAACATGTCGTTAGACATTTCTAAACTAAGTGAAATCAAAGGTCTTCTGGGGGCATGCCTCGTCGACAGCGATACAGGCCTTACTTTAGGCACAGAAGGCGGTTCCAAGTTTGATCTTGATACCGCCGGGGCAGCGAATGTTGAAGTCGTCCGTGCCAAACTTCAGGCAATTGAAGCTTTGAAACTTAACGATACCATCGAAGACATTCTGATTACGCTTGGCAAACAGTTTCATCTGGTTCGTCCACTGGACAATAACCCAAACATTTTTGTGTATGTCGCGCTAGACAAGAAGACCGCCAATCTGGGTCTCGCCCGACTACAAGTAAAAGCTGTCGAAGAAACGCTCAGCCTCTAGTCCGCAACGAAATGCCAAATGGACTTAGCCATCACGTTATGGCTGAGTTCAGTTAACCCCGCATTGGTAACTGCGATAAACGGATCCAACGGTAAAGTCGGAGGTCTTAAAATGAAAATACTCGTCGCAGAAGACGACAAAAAGACTGCCGAATTTGTCAATTCCGGGCTGAGATCGAACGGTTTTAGTGTGGAATGGTATGATGGTGACGTAATTTCCTCGTCGCGCATTCGTACCGCGATCTGATAGTCGTTTATGACGAACCTCAACCACTTCTCATTGCTTGAAGGAGCCATAGGAAGCGAAGGCGCAACTAGAACCTTGATCTCAAGCAGCCTCCCCACTCGCGGACTCTTCGCCATGTCATCTGATTGCGAAGTCTTCTGTGCGATCGATTCGAATAGTGGTTTTTCGTACGTGGGCTGATAATCAAGCTGAACTACTGAGGACCAGCATTCCATCCATCTTAGTGCCTCTTGATATTCCTTTTCACCCGAAGGACGTGTTTCATTCGGCCAAATCGAAGCATATACAGTCCCACTTGGACCAACGCAGTTGGCGGCCCAAGCTATCCAAGTCGAAACTTGTTCCGGATACCAAGGAGGATCCACGATCGCAGTGAGGAATCCAGGGACACGGCTTCCCCCAAGGTTCACATCTCGGACTATTTGGGTTTTGTTACGTTGAAATGGCTGACGATCTATCAGTACCGCTTCACGACCAGTCCTGTTGAAATGTTGGGCTAGCGAAGGACATCCAATAGCCAATACTGGTTCGCCTTTGTAGACAATGTCCGACAAATCAGCGACAGTCTTTGAGTCAAATCGCCAATCAAAATCTAACGGGTGCGGTTCAGGGATAGAGCCCACAGATTGTCCAATCAAAATATCCTAAATCATTGCCACTCAATAGGTTGTACGACAGTTTAGTGCAATGCTACTGCTATGCTTTGAGCTTCGCAATGTGGCGCACTACAGACTTCGCCACCACATAATGCATCAATGGCAAGGATGGGCTCATTGCGGCAGTTCTCTGCAGGTAGGGTCAACTTCTGCTGCCAGACAGAACTAAATGAAAGTGTGTTGGAGACACAGGTCAGTTGACCACTCAACCAGAGATCGCTTCACATAAAACCGCTTTCAGAGATGTTGGTGGTTGGGTATGGTGGTGCAGGGCAACCCTTGGCTGCAGAAGCTTGGCGTTCTCGTCCCTGTTCAAACGGCTGCCTGATGCAGCGGGGTTAGGAAGTTGAATAGTGAACTTACGAAATTCATCTGGTAAGCACAGAAATTAAACTTGCCTATCAGGCCCCGCGGCGCTGATCCAAGTGATGGTGATAGGCAGCAAAAACAGCGAGCTACATAGCCTCAAGCGTATGTGAGAGGCCGTTTCGGATGTGATCTTCCAACAGCTTCTTTGCGGTGCTCGCGTCTCTTGCCAATGCGGCATCGAACATGCCCTTGTGCTCCTTGACGGCCTCTTCGCCGCGATAGGTCAGCACGAGCATCTGATACCGCAGGTACTTGTCGTAGATGATCGAGTGCAGTGACAGAAGGTTCTTGGAGTTGCAGGCCGCGATCATCGCTTGGTGAAACTCCCAATCATATCGTTTCCAGGTTTCTTTCTCGGACTCGTCGCCCTTGAGAAGCTGTTGTTCCATCAGGTGCAGTTTGTGGTGTGCCGCAACCAAGTTGCCCTCCCAGTCCGTGTCGCCGTTCGCAATGGACAATTCCAACGCGTGGCATTCCAACAGAACGCGCAGCTCTGATATCTCGGTCAGGTCTTCTCGTGAAACCGGCGTGACCAGGAATCCTCGTTGCTCGGGAGCTTCGACAAATCCGTCGCTGGCGAGCCTGTTCAGCGTTTCACGAAGTGTCGAAAGGCTTGCCGAGTAGCGTTCCTTCAAGGCGTCCAGCTTCAGTTTAGAGCCGGGCTGCAGCTCCCCGAAGATGATATCCCGCTTGATGCGCTGATAGGTGCTTGCACCTATCGTAGAAGGCTGTTTCGCCATGCGTTTCACCCGATATTATCAGTTTCCTCGTTCAATTAGCATTTTTCAGAGACATCAGCAATCCAAACTGATGTATGGTAAAAATAAAAATATCATACATTATTGCGGAATCGCAAAAACCCCAATACGGTCGTGGCCAAGTTGGGCAAAGCAGCCCGGTCGAAATCATCGGTTTCGGGATTGTCCGGACCCTCCGGAAGGAAGCAAAGTGTCTAAGAACTTTCGCATTGCCATTGTCGGCATTGGCCTTGTTGGACGCCGCCACGCAGACGCTATCCGAGCGTTGCGCCATGTTGATCTCGTCGCGGTGGTCGACCCCAGTGATGAAGGTCGTGCTTACGCCGTTGAGCACGGGGTCGCATGTTACGAGACCCTAGAGGAAATGTTTGCAAATCAAACGCCGGACGGAGCTGTGCTTGCGACCCCGACCACGCTTCATGTCGAACAAGGCCTCAAGTGTGTCCGACGTGGTTGTCCCGTTCTTGTCGAAAAACCGATCGCCGTAGAAGCCACTGCTGCACTTGAGCTTGTTCAAGCAGCGGAGAAGGCCAATGTACCACTGATGGTCGGACATCATCGTCGACACAATCCTTTGATCCGGTCGGCTAAGGAAGCCATTGTCGATGGGAAGATTGGAGATGTGCGCGCTGTCCATGCGAATTGCTGGTTCTATAAGCCAGACGAGTATTTTGATGCTGCGCCGTGGAGAAAGAAACCCGGTGCAGGGCCCATCTCGGTCAATCTTGTCCACGATGTGGATCTGCTGCGGTACCTGGCCGGAGAAGTCATGACCGTACAAGCTCAGTCGGCTGCATCGCAGCGGGGTTACGACAACGAAGATGTTGCCGGTGCGCTATTGACGTTCGAAAGCGGGGCGATAGGGACCATAAGTGTGTCCGACAGCATCGTTGCTCCATGGAGCTGGGAGATGACGTCTCAGGAATATCCAATCTATCCTTCAACTACTGAGAGTAGCTACATGGTAGGTGGCTCTCATGGGTCGTTGTCCGTTCCCGATCTTCGCCTGTGGAGTTACCAGAGAGAGCAAAGGGATTGGTGGACGCCAATCTCATCAACCGCGCTGAAGAAGGGCGCGTCTGACCCTCTGGTCAATCAACTCAGGCACTTTGTTGAAGTAGCTCGGAACGGAGCAGAGCCGATTGTGTCTGGATGGGAAGGTTTCAGAACGCTTCAAGTTATTGAAGCTATTCAGAATTCTTGCAGAACTGGCGAGACTGTCAGGATAAGAACCCTTCAGGAAGCGCAGCAACAGAGATTGCAGGTAATGAAAAATATCTGATATTTTGTAAAACATCTTGCAAAATGTCCAAAATAGGTCAAAACTCTGAATCGCAAAAAGAAGCATCATGATGTCTCAGGGAGGAGCAAAGTGATTACCAAACTTACCCGCCGGGCTGCCGTATCAGCCCTGGTTGCAACCGGTGTTCTGTTTAGCGCAACAAGTGGTGCGCTGGCGGAAGACAAAGTGCAACTTCGCCTCGCAACATCAGGATCGGAGACCGACCAGCGCTCGGTCGCCATGGCCGAGGTTTTCGCGCCCATGGTCGCTGATTTCGCAAATTATGAGCCCAGCTATAATGGAACCATCTTCGCCCAAGGCACCGAGTTGGACGCCATTAGCCGGGGTAACCTGGAAATGTCGATCACCTCGGCGCAGGAACTGGCGCAGTTCTTCCCCGAGTTTTCGATCTTTACCGCCGGCTACGTCCACCAGGACGCCGCACATCAGGTGGCTGTCTTCAACGATCCCTTGATGGATGCCTTCAAACAAAAGGCCGAAGAAGAGCTGGGCGTTAAACTCCTATCGGTCATGTATTTGGGACGTCGTCAGGTCAACCTACGCCAGCCCAAGGATGAGCTAACGGTTACAACTCCGGCCGATCTGGAAGGCGTGAACCTGCGGATGCCGGGCACAGATGCGTGGCAGTTCCTTGGCAAAGCGCTGGGTGCCGCACCGACACCAATGGCGTTCTCAGAGGTCTATACCGCTCTGTCGACCGGTGCGGTTGACGGGCAGGACAACCCGTTGCCGACCGTGGTTGATGCCAAGTTCTACGAAGTGACCAATCAGATCATCCTGACATCGCACTTGGTCGACCTGAACTACATCGCCATCGGCAAAGAGGTTTGGGACGGGTTGACGCCGGAACAGCAAGCCAAGGTTCAGGAAGCTGCGGATGCAGCGGCTGAATCCGGTCGCCAAAAGCAGCTTCAGAAAGAAGAGGATCTTGTCAGTTTCCTGAAAGAGCAAGGCATGGAGATCTACGAACCCGATCTCGCGGCGTTCCGCGATCAGGTACAGTCTATGTATCTGGAAAGCGAGTTCGCGGGCTCATGGCCCGAGGGCGTTCTGGATCAGATCAACGCTCTGGGCAACTGAGCCCAGCAAGACAAGGGAGGGAGAACCATAATGAAAGCCTTTGTGAAGGGGTTCTCCCGACTGACCGAAGCGATTGCCGGCGGGATGCTGGCGGCAATCTTCTTGATCTTCCTTCTCCAAATACTACTACGGTACTTTTTCACCCCAGCAGGCTGGACGCTGGAATTGATCGGCATTCTTTGGGTCTGGGTGATTTTCTTCAGCTGCGCTTTCATCGTGCGCGAACGGGATCACGTGAAGTTCGACATCATCTATCTTTCGGTGCCGATGCGCGTGCGGCAGGTCTTTGCGATGCTGGCGGCCGCAGCGATTGTGGTCGGGATGCTCTACAGTTTCCTGCCGACGTGGGACTACATCGACTGGATGAAAATCCGCAAAACCTCGACTGTGCGCAATCCGTTCTCGGGTGAAAAGATACCGCTGCGCACCGTGTTCTCAATTTATGCGGTGTTCATGCTGGTCGTGGCCGCGCGGTATGGATGGCTGTTCTTTGACATCTTGCGTAATGGCCCACCTAAAACCGAGCTGGAACTGGTCGTTGGGTACAACGTGGTTGACGATCATCCCCGCGTCGACGGTGAAGACGACGAGGAAGCAGACAAATGAGTTTTGAACTTCTTTCCTGCCTGCTCGCTCTCTTTCTTCTGGCAGGCATCGGGACACCTATCGGCTATTCCATCCTCTTGGCCTCATTGGTGTATCTGGGCACGGCCGGATTGGACGTCGCCCTCGCGGGCGAGAAAATCCTGCAAGGCTTCTACAAGAGCACGATCCTGCTTGCCGTGCCTTTGTTCATCGTTGCCGCGAATATAATGAACGCGGGGTCGATCACAGACCGCTTGCTGAACTTCTGCGTCGCTGCGGTCGGGCGTTTCAAGGGCGGCCTCGGGCATGTCAACGTGGTGGCATCTTTGATCTTTTCGGGTATGTCCGGGTCGGCTGTCGCGGATGCTGCGGGGATCGGCAAGATCATCATTGAGATGATGACCAAGGATGGTCGATACAGCCGGGGCTATGCTGCTGCTATTACCGCGGCGTCGGCGACGATCGGCCCGATCATTCCGCCCTCGATTCCAATGGTCCTTTACGCGCTGGTGTCGAAAGCCTCTATTGGGTCCTTGTTCCTGGCTGGCATTCTGCCTGGCCTGATCATGGGCGTCGTTCTTATGGCGATGAACTATTATCTGGCCGGAAAGCGGAACTTTGCTTTGGAAGAACCTGTTCCACTGCGCGAATTGCCTGCAAAAACCGCCAACGCATTCCCGGCACTGCTGATGCCCGCAATCCTGCTGTACGGCATATATGGCGGCGTTACCACTCCGACCGAAGCCGCCGCAGTTGCTGCATTCTACGCTTTGCTACTGGCAGCGTTGTTCTACCGCGCGCTGACCTTCCGTGGCCTTTATCAAGTGTTCGTCGACAGCGCGCGCTCCTCCGCCGCCGTCGGGGTGGTCATTGGTGGCGCGTTCATTCTGAACTTCATCGTCATTCAGGAACAGATTCCACAGTCGATCTCGGCACTGCTGGAGGGTTCCGATGTCAGCCCGATTGTATTCCTGATCCTCGTAAACCTGCTGATCCTCGCGCTGGGATGCGTGTTAGACGCAACAACGATCATCCTGGTGATCGTGCCCCTGTTCATTCCAACCTGCGAAGCGCTCGGGATTGATCTGGTGCATTTCGGAGTGCTGGTCGTCGTGAACTCAATGATCGGTTTGATCACGCCGCCCTATGGCATTCTACTCTTTGTGATCAACGCCGTGACGGACATTCCGCTGCGCGAAATCATCTCCGAAATCTGGGCCTTCCTTGCGGTGCTTATCTCCGCCCTGATTGTCATGATGCTGATGCCGGATCTGGTCCTGTGGTTGCCGCGTATGTTTGGGTATCAGGGATAATGTGCCTCTCGGTTTCGACAACGTCGATCCCCGGTGATCTGGCCGAAAAACTAAGTGCTATCGCTGACGCGGGATTCGGTGGCGTCGAATTACACGAACCGGATTTGACCGCTTTTAACGGGCCGCCATCGCAAATTCGGAAAATTGCATCAGATCTCGGCCTGAAGATTTGCCTGCTACAACCCTTCCATAACCTTGAGGGCCAGCCCAATGCCGAACGGAAGCGCGCCTTTGATCGACTGAAGCGCAAACTCGACCTGATGACCGAGTTGGGAACGGAATTACTGCTAATCGGGTCTGCCTTCGAGGTCGATGTCGCCGCGATCGAAGAACAGGTAATCGCAGATCTTGGCGAGGCGGCTGAGATCGCGAAAGAGATGGGGTTGCGTCTGGCCTATATGGGCTTGCCATGGTCGGATCTTATTCACTCGGATGAACAGGCGTTAGACGTCGTTGAAGCCATCGACAGCCCTCATCTGGGGTTGGCTTTGAACTCATTCTTCTCGCTCGCTGACGGGTCCAAACCCGCCCGCCTTCGGGACATTCCCGGCGATCGGCTGTTCCATGTGCAACTGTCTGATGCGCCCCGCCTTGAGATGGATATACGTCGGCTCAAGCGGCACTTTGGGCTTCTGCCGGGGCTTGGGTCGCTGAATCTTGCGGGCTTCGTACGGGTTTTGTCCCGCGTCGGTTACAAGGGGCCTTGGTCCATTGCGCGCGTCAACGAAGCAGCTCCTCAACCCGGTGGCCGAACACTGGCCCGAGACAGCTACAGGTCGCTGGTGAACCTTCTGGATGAGGTATCGCGGACCGAGCCGGGAAGTGATTTCGGCATCCCGGACCTGCCGGAACGTGTCTATGCGTCAGGCTTTGAGTTCGTCGAATTTACAGTTGATGAAGTAAGCGGCGCGCAGCTGGCAGATATGCTGTCAGCAATGTGTTTTCGAATGGAGCGAAAACACGTCACCAAGTCCGTCGAGCTGTGGCGGCAGGGCGCGATCAACATCGTTGTGAATACCGAAAAGGAAGGGTTTGCCCATTCGGCGTTCCTGGGTCACGGCCCCTCCGTTTGTGACATGGGGTTGCGTGTCAGGGATGCGGATCAGACGGTTCAGCGGGCGACCGCGTTGGGCACTCCGAATTTCTCGCAGCCAGTGGGAACAGGAGAGCTGGATATCCCGGCCATTCGTGGTGTTGGCGGCAATGTTGTTCATTTCATCGATGAGAAATCCGATCTGCATCGGGTGTGGGACATCGAGTTCGAGCCGGTTGCGAAAACCAAAGCGACCCAGCCTGCCGGTCTGCGCCGTATCGATCATTTGGCACAGACGATGCGTCACGATGAGATGCAAAGCTGGCTACTCTACTACATTTCGACTTTCGAGATGGCAAAATCCCCTATCGTGAACGTCGCCGACCCGTCTGGTGTCGTGCAAAGCCAGGCTATCGAAAGTCCCGAAGGCGAAGTGCGCTTAAACCTGAATGGGGCAGTTGGGCGTCGAACACTGGCGGCGTCATTCCTTGAAGATGGCTTTGGGGCTGGTGTTCAGCACATTGCCTTCCAGTCGGATGATATTTTTGAAACTTCAGCCCAGTTGCTCAAGTCTGGCTTTCCCAGCCTGTCCGTCCCGGAGAACTACTACGCTGATCTGCAAGCGACATTCGGATTGGATGACGATTTGGTCGCCCAATTGCGCAGGGGGAACATTCTCTACGATCGGGCGGCGGGTGCTGAGTATTTTCAGATATACAGCCGCCCCATCTTTAACGGCTTCTTCTTCGAAATTGTTGAACGCCGTATGGCCTATGCCGGTTATGGCGCGCGCAATGCACCCATTCGCCTTGCTGCGCAAAGCAAAACCCAGCCGGTGAAAGAGGTGCAGACGCAATGACCGCGCAGACGACAGACGATGAGCGCGCCGTTCGCCAATGGTGGCGTACCTCCATCATCGACATGAAACCCGGACAGATCTCTTTTCGTGGCAACGCCATAGAGGACCTGATCGGAAACGTATCTTTCCCGCAGATGATCTGGCTTATGGTGCGGGGCGATCTACCCAGCGACGCCCAAGCGCGTCTGTTCCAGGCCGCTTTGGTCGCTGGCGTGGATCACGGCCCACAGGCTCCCTCAATCGCGGCTGCGCGTATGGCCGCCACCTGCGGGGTAGGTCTCAATAATGCGATGGCGACTGCGGTGAACATGCTGGGCGACGTGCACGGCGGGGCAGGAGAGCAGTGTGCAGAGCTGTACTATGATATCGCAGTCCGCATGGATGCGGGAGGTTCGCTGAATGACGCTGTTCGGGATGGCTTGGACAGTTGGCGCGAGACCTACGGCAAGATCGTATCGGGCTTTGGTCACAGGTTTCACAAACCTGTCGATCCACGCGCACCCCGATTGATGCAACTTGTTAGAGATGCGGCGGCAGAAGGCACAGTTTCTGGCCGGTTTGCCGATATCGGAGAAGAGGTTCAAGCCGAACTCGGTCGTCAACGAGGCGGTCTGCCAATTGCCATGAATATTGACGGCGCGACAGCTGTGATCTTCTGCGAACTGGGCTTTCCTGCGCCCTTGTCGCGAGGGCTGTTCTGCCTGTCCCGCTCGGTCGGAATACTTGCCCACGCTTGGGAACAGATGAACCAGGGTGGCCGCAACAAAGGGCCGATGCCCGCTAATTACTTACCCCTCTACGAAGACAGGAATGATGACACGTGAGACATCGAAATCCTTCCGGGTCGGCCTTATCGGCTGTGGTCGTATCAGCGATATTTATCTAAAAACACTATCCAAATTCTCAAACGTTGAGGTCGTGGCTTGCGCAAGCCTTGACCCTTCGGAAAGCCGCACCAAGGCAGATCAATACGGTATCGCCAAGGCCTGTGCGCCAGATGGGGTGTTTGACGATCCGACGATTGACTGCGTTCTGAATCTGACAATTCCGGCGGCGCATGCCGAAATCAGCCTGCGTGCGTTGGAGGCGGGCAAGCACGTCTATTCCGAGAAGCCGCTGGTTATGGATCGAACGGATGGTAAGACGATTCTGCACATGGCCTCTGAAAAGGGGCTACTGGTCGGTTGCGCACCCGACACATTTCTGGGCGGTCGTTGGCAAACCGTTCGGCGCTTGATCGATGAGGGTGCCATTGGCAAACCGACAGGGGTTTTTGCCCATGTCGGTACCCACGGGACGGAACGCCACCATCCCAACCCGGATTTCTACTACCAGGCCGGTGGCGGGCCCTTGCTGGACCTTGGGCCATATTACCTGACCGCCATGGTTTGCTGCCTTGGTCCGGTTGACCGGGTCGCCGGAATGGCTCGGCGCACGTTCGACAAAAGGATGATCGAAAACGGCCCTCGCAACGGTGAATGGATGGATGTCGAGGTCGACACGCATTCCCTAAGCCTGCTGCAGTTCTCTTCCGGGGCTATAGGGTCGATGACCATGAGCTTTGACGTCTGGGATAGCGAAACGCCGCGGTTCGAGATCTACGGTGAAAAAGGCACCATCAGCATCCCAGACCCTGACCCGGTACATGGTGCCAACATCTTTCAGGGGGATGTCTGGCTGAAAACGCGGGAGACCTCGCGCTGGTCTCATCAGCCGCGCCCATCCGGTCGCGAAGGCTGGCAGGTGGTCGTCAACAAACACGGGTTCAATGAGGACAGCCGTGGTCTCGGCCTTTTGGATCTGGCCCTGGCGGCGCAAGAAGGACGCCAACCCCGTGCAAGTGGAGCGCTCGCCTACCACGTTTTCGAGGTTATGGACGCGATCGAACGGGCACCAAAATTTGGCGCCTATCAGACGATAGAAAGCCGTTGCGCGGCTCCGGAGCCTTTGCCGGTCGATTTCCTTAACGATGAGAGGAAGGAATTGGTTCATGCCGATTGAGACACTCGACTTTGCTCAGCCATTCTTTCGCGTCCAGCACATAACTGACGAGCGCAGAATTTCTATCGAGGGTCGCGCCATCGTCCTTAACCTTGGGGGGCGAAATCTCTCTGTCGAGGATCAGACCATTGCACCGCTTTCCTCTGTGATCGTGCAAGACAGCACGCTTAGCGGCGTGGAACGTGCAGTCATTGTCCACGATTTCGACGCCCATGCCGATGACAACGAGTTGTTCGCATGGGTGAAAGATACATGGCCATCTGCTTTTGATGTTCGCCAAGAGGAGCGTTTACGCGGTGTCAGCCACTACATGTCGCCAAAGGTCTTTGTGGCTAACGTTGGGCTGACCATGTACCATTCCGGCTCGGTGCCGCTGAATGTCGGATTGCACAAGGATCATCCGTTCTGCCCGGTACCGGGGTTTCGCGAAGTGCATACGCAAATTGTAGGCTTTGGCAAAATGCAGCAATGCCGCGAACGGGACGTTGAAACCCTTTACCTCGAAGAATTCCTGGCCCCCGGCACGACGCACAAACCGATGTATGACGCTGAAGGCAACTATCCCTGGCATCAGTACGAGACGATTACCCCCAGCATTTTCATGGCGGTGGAAATGCTGCCGGAAGGCGCGCGGGTCCCGGACATGGAGATTCAGAATGGCTGAGAGACTTTTACCCGAAGACCTGAACTTTGACGGACCTTTCCCCAGGTTGTCTCGCCGTTTGCGACTGGGCGTTGTTGGCGGCGGACGTATCTCTGTCACGCAGGCAACGGCTGCGCGGATGACCGACCGGTGGGAGGTCGTCGCAGGTGCGCTCAGTTCAGACGCTGCGCGCAGCAAGGCACGCGGGGCTGAGTGGTTCCTGCCAGCAGACAGGTGCTATGCGTCCTTCGACGAGATGGCTAAGGCCGAGGCGGAGCGCCCGGATGGCGTGGATGCCGTGATGATCACTACCCCGAACCACGTTCATTTCGAAGCGGCCAAAGCGTTTCTGGAGGCGGGCATTGACGTGATGTGCGACAAGCCCCTGACCAACGAAGTCGCCGAAGCAGGGGGGCTTGAGGAGATCACCGCGCGCACGGGGCAGGTTTTTGCCGTCGGTTATTCGATGTCGTGTTTTCCGGTCATCCGGCAGGCCAAGCAAATCGTGTCCGAAGGCGGTATCGGCAAGATCAACCAGATCCATGTTGAGTTCATGCAAGACTGGATGACGCCCGATGATGTGGCCGATGCGCCCCATGTGAAATGGCGGCTGGACCCCAAGATTTCAGGTCCAACCAGCTGTGTCGGCGATATCGGCACCCATGCCGCGCATCTTGCCAGCTTTGTCTCGGGCCTGCCGATGACCGACCTGAGGGCCGAATTCCATGTCTGCGGCGCGCCAAAGCCTTTGGAAGACACGGTATTCATGTTCACCCGCTATCAAAACGAGGTTCCGGGCACCCTGATGGCAACGCGCCTTGCCCCCGGAAACCGGGGCGGGTTGCGGTTGCGGGTCTTCGGCAGCGAAGGGGGCTTGGAGTGGGATCTGGAGAACTCGGAACAGCTGAAGTTCAATCGGTTTGGTGAGCCGGATCGTATCATCAGCCGAGGTCACGGGCACGGCATCGGCCGCGGTGCGGAACGTCTGATCCGTACCGCGCGTGGCTTCCCCGAAGGGATTATCGAAGCCTGGGCCAACCTCTATACGGAATTTGCCATGGCCGTGGCCGCGCGTTGGGATGGCGTTACCGTTCCGGCCGATTGGCTTGCTTACCCCAGTGTCGAACAAGGCGCAGACGGTGTCCGATTCATTGATGCCTCTGTGCGCTCTCACCAGTCCGGAGGTGACTGGGTCACCATCTAATGCTCTGCCAGCACAAAGGTTAAACACGCCCGGGCTATTGCTCGGGCGTTTCTATTTTCTGCTCAGCATTAAAAGTTGATATTTTAAAAAATATCAGATATTTTTTACTACATGTGGTGAAAATAAGATTCGCAGACACCCGGAGCTGTCGTTCATGGCGAAACCCGAAGAGGCTGGCGCAAGCCCCTCTCTCTATTCCTTGGCGCATCTGACGCTGATTGGCTGTACGCCGCCCGAGCTGGTCTATATCGCCGCGCGGGCCGGTTACGATGCTGTCAGTCCTCGGTTCATTCCGATGCATGTGCCCGGTGAATTCACCCAGTCACCGATCGACAAGGCACAGGTGCAGGCTACCAAAACTGCTCTCACTACCACCGGCTTGAAAGTCCTTGATGTCGAGCTTGCGCGCATAACCGAAGATGTCGATCCGCGCAGTTTTGAGCCTTCTCTTGAGATCGGCGGAGAACTGGGGGCCAAGCGCATGATCATGAGCGCGTGGACCAACACCCGCGATGATCGTGACTTTCTGATCGACGTCTATTCCGAGACTTGCGAGTTGGCAGCGCCCTACGGGTTAACGGTGGACCTGGAGTTCCCGAGCTTCTCTCGCTTGCGAACTCTGGATGAGGCGCTGGATATTGTCCGCGCCTCTGATCAGCCGAATGGCGGTATTCTGGTCGATACGCTTTATCTGCACCTCAGCCGAGTGGATCTTGGAGAGCTTTTGCACGTCCCTTCGGACCTGTTTCACTTCCTGCATATCTCTGATTGCCTGCCTGGCATCGCTGATACGCGTGAGGGCATGATCCAACTTGCCCGCGATGCGCGGCTCTATCCCGGCGAAGGCTGGATTGACTTCACCGGCATCATCGAACGGATGCCGCCCGTCGACTATTCCATCGAACTGCCCAACCAAAGCCGCGTTGCCGAGTTGGGATATGAAGAACACGCGCGTCGCTGTCTCAGCCACGCAAAGCGAACATTCGGCGAGGCGCGGTCACAGCGTCGTATGCCCGATGCAGCATTTCCAAAACACCAAGAGGATCATCATGGGCAAAGAGCTCACTGAAAACGACCGCAACATGGCGGCCGAAATGCTGGCACGCGCCCGCGCTGCCATGGCCGAAATTGAGGATTGGGATCAGGACAGGCTGGACCGCCTGTCTCAGGCAATTGCGTGGTATGCTGGGAACGAGAAGACCTTCACGCGTCTGGCCCAGCAAGGCGTGGACGAAAGCGGTATCGGAGATCGCGAAGGGCGCCCTGCGAAGCGATTCAAGATTCACATGGTGCTGCGTGATGTCTTGCGGACACCATCGACCGGGATCGTCGAAGTAGACGATGAAAAGGGTCTGGTAAAATATGCCAAGCCTGCCGGTGTGATCGCATCCCTGATTCCGATGACCAATCCAGCGATGACACCACCGGTGACCGGTGTTTCCGCCGCCAACGCCCGGAATGCTGTTATCTTCAGCCCGCATCCGCGAACCGCCCATACCACCTTCGAGATGGTCGAGGTCATGCGCGCGGCCTGCCGTGCCGCCGGTGCCCCCGAGGATTTGTTTCAATCCATTCGCAAACCGTCGATCCCATTGACGCAACATCTGATGGAGATCTGCGACCTGACTTTGGCGACGGGCGGTAAGCCCATGGTCAAAGCGGCGTACAGCTCAGGGCGTCCGGCCTATGGCGTCGGCGCGGGCAATTCATCCATTGTCATCGATGAGACCGCCGACTTGGATATCGCCGCTCAGAACACACGCATTTCGAAGACGTCCGACTTTGGGTCAGGCTGTTCGGCGGACGGCAACATCATTATCCAGCGTTCGGTCTACGACAATATGATCAAGGCGCTTGAGGCCGAAGGTGGGTACCTGTGTTCGGACGAAGAGAAGGCCATGCTCGAAGCGGCCATGTGGGACGAAAAGGGAAACCGTACGTTTCCGACCATCGCCTGTCCGCCGCAGCAAACGGCCAAGGTCGCCGGTTTTAGCATCCCCGAAGATCGCAAGTTTCTGATGGTTGAAAATCAGGGTCAAATCGGGCCGCAGCACAAGTTTTCCAAGGAGAAACTGACCACGCTGATGGCGCTTTATCACTTCGAAACATTTGATGACGCGCTGGAAACGGTCAGCCAGATCTACAACACTGGAGGTAAGGGTCATTCCTGCGGGATTTATAGCCATAGTGACGATCACATCGATCGGCTGGCGCGTCTGGCTCCGGTCAGCCGTATGATGGTGCGACAGCCTCAGTCCAAGGCCAATGCAGGTGCCTGGACCAATGGCATGCCCATGACCAGCAGCCTGGGCTGCGGCATCTGGGGCGGCAACATCACCAACGAAAACGTCACTATGAAACATATGATGAACTACACTTGGGTCAGCCGCCCGATCCCTGAGGATCGCCCCTCGGAGCCGGACCTGTTCGGTGAGTTCTACGGACAGGAGGTCGCGTGATGGACGGAGCGAAACTGGACGGCAAAACCGTTGCCGAACATATCGTTGACTTTCTCGAACGCCGTGAGGTCAAGCATGTATTTGGCCTTTGTGGGCACACGAACATCGCGGTTCTGGCTGCGCTGGCGGAAAGTCCCATCGATTTCGTCACCGTGCGGCACGAACAAATAGCCAGTCACGCGGCGGACGCTTATGCCCGCGTGACGGGCAAGGCCTCGGTGGTGTTGTCCCATCTCTCCCCGGGGCTGACCAATTGCGCCACCGGGGTCGCCAACGCCGCACTGGACTGTATCCCGATGGTCGTGATCGCGGGCGATATTCCTACGCACTACTACGGCAAGCATCCGCATCAGGAAGTGAACCTGCATGCAGACGCCGCCCAGTGGGAGATCTATCGACCCTTCGTAAAACGCGCTTGGCGGGTGGACAGGGCAGACCTGATGGCCGAGATTCTGGAAAAGGCGTTCCATCTCGCCGAAAGTGGTCAGCCCGGGCCGGTGCTGGTCAATGTCCCCATGGACATTTTCTCAGAGGTGATCCCATCGGACAGCTTCGACCGTATCCGCGACAACACGCGTGCGCTCAAGAAACCGTCGATTGACGACGAGACAGCGGGAGAGATTGTCGAAGCGTTGGCTAAAGCTGAAAACCCAGTCGTTTATGTCGGAGGTGGTATTCTTCTGGCACAAGCCAGCGAGGAGTTGCGAGAATTCGTTGAACATATGGGCCTGCCAGTCGCGCATTCCCTGATGGGGAAAGGCGCGTTGCGGGACGACCATCCACTTGTGCTGGGAATGACTGGGTTTTGGGGCACCGAATTGGTCAACCAGTCCTGTCTGAATGCGGACTACATCTTTGCCGTGGGAACACGGTTCAAAGAGGCAGATTGTTCCAGCTGGTATCCTGGCTATACGTTCAACATCCCCGGGTCCAAGGTCATTCATATCGACATTGAACCACAGGAGATCGGTCGGAACTATCCCACCGAGATCGGAGTCGTTGCTGACGCCAAGGCCGCGTTGCGCGTCCTCAACCGGGTTGCCCGCGAGATGTATCCGGACCGTTTCAAACGCCCCGCGCTTGAACAGAAGATTGCTGGATTCCGGACCAACTTCAAAGAGCGCAACGTGGAAATGGCGACTTCATCGGCCTTTCCAATGATGCCCGAGCGTATTCTGGCAGACACCCGCAAGGCACTGCCCGAGGATGCCATCATCACCACGGACGTTGGGTGGAACAAGAACGGTGTCGGGCAACAGTTCGACATTTTGACGCCGGGTTCAATCCTCACCCCGGGCGGGTTCGCGACGATGGGTTTTGGTCCGCCAGGAGCGATCGGTGCGAAACTGGCAGCGCCAGATCGCGTGGTGATCAGCCTGGTTGGCGATGGTGGTTTCGGTCAAAACCCGTCAATGCTGGCAACGGCTGTCGAACTTGATCTGGGCATCATCTGGCTGGTTATGAACAACAACGCCTTCGGAACGATCGCAGGTCTGCAAAAGGCGCATTATGGTCTGACCTACGGGACTACGTTCCCTGGATCAGCCGCAGCTCCAGCAAACGGACCGGGATATGCAGACATCGCACGAGCTTATGGTGCAGAAGGGCATAGGCTCAGCGCTGCTGATGAATTGTTGCCCGCATTGGAAGCGGCGATCGCCAGCGGCAAACCAACAGTTCTCGACGTCCCAATGATCAACAACCCGACACCAACAACCGGACATTGGAACATCCTCGACATCTATTCGCCAGACAGGGATGTTTCGCACGTTGCCACCTAAAGCAACTTAGAGTGTGCGATCCGCCTGTGCATACGGCTTTTGCCTGTAACTGTTTAACAGAAGGGCAATTGCCGCTATGCGATGGCTTAAGCTTGATGGAAAACCTTTGAGTCGCAAATGGCAAGACTCGTGCCTCGTGCTATTCTAGGGGAATTTAAAATCAAAGGCTTAGATGTCGATGAATGGCAAAACTATGTGTCGCCCGACACCCTTGTGGAACGTCACACGAACCCGACCCAGCCGTCGTAGTTGCACCAGAAAAGCGGTGAGCTCTCGACAATAGAGGGCACCCCAAGTCAAATTTCGTTTCAGAAACGAATTGAGATGCAAAGCTGCAGACAGTTCTCTGGAGCTCGAATTTGGTCCCATCTTTCAGATAATCAGAAAGTCGTCACTTCCGGCCCAAACCTGATGGTGTGGATGGCTCCTGCTCCAACGGGCGTCGCAATGCGCCATAGTGCAGTTGTCTAAGACTGCTTATGAGAGGAGCCACCCCATGCAAGTTACCACAATCGGCGTTGATCTGGCCA
>NZ_JAGHRB010000050.1 GCF_017743995.1 Ruegeria sp. R13_0
CTGATGGGTTCCGCAAACCAAGTTCCTATCAGCTTTGCGGGCTCTTACGCCCGCGCCATTCGGCGGAGTGTCCTGGTTTTGGCGGCTGACTTATGCACCATCATCTCGCGGGTCTTGCTAACTCATTGTTCCTTTCGTCTCAGACGTCAGCACGTGGGCTGTAGGGCTCGTTGCGGGTGAGCACTGCCCAGACGATACGGGCGGTCTTGTTGGCCATCGCGACAGTTGCGACGCGGGCGGCTTTGCGTTCGAGCAATGAGGTCAGCCACTTGCTGGCGCGTTCGGGGTGGGACCGGGTTTGTCGGACCAGTGATGTCATGCCGACCACAAGCAACGACCGCAGATACTGGTCGCCCATCTTGGTGATCCTCCCCAGTTTTTCCTTGCCGCCGCTGGATTTATTCGCCGGCGTCAGACCCAGCCAAGCAGCGAACTCCCGGCCATTCCTGAACTGATGCCCATCTCCAATGCTGGCGATGATTGCAGAGGCCGTCACAGCACCAACACCGGGGATCGTGCGAAGAAGGCGAACACGCGCGTCCTCTTTAGCAACTTGTTTGACACGATCTTCGTACCAGCGGACGCGTTTGTGCAGAGCCATGAGCTGCTCGCACAGGTTGTGGATCACTTCATTGGCAATGTCTGGCAAGTCCAGCACTTCACCGAGGGTGATGTTCTCAGCAAACCCAATCACACGGGCGAGGCCTCGTGGGATGAAGATGCCAAACTCGGCGACCAGACCACGCAGATTGTTGATGAGTTGCGTTCTCTGGCGCACCAGAAGATCACGCGCCCGATGCAGCGACAGCAAGGACTGCTGCTCTACCGTTTTGATCGCGACAAAGCGCATGGTCGGTCTGGTTACGGCTTCGCAGATTGCTTCAGCATCAATGGCGTCTGACTTCCCGCGTTTGACGTATGGCTTCACATACATCGGTGGGATCAAACGAACCTCGTGGCCCAACTCCGTCAGTTCGCGCGCCCAATGATGCGCGCTACTGCAAGATTCCATACCGATCAGGCAGGGCTCCAACTTCGCAAAGAAGGCCAGAAACTGCGCCCGCCGCAGGGGCTTGTTGAACACAACTTCCTCAGTGGCGGTGATCCCATGGACCTGGAAAACGTTCTTGGCCAGATCAACGCCGATTGTGGTAACTTGCATGGGGTGGCTCCTCTCATAAGCAGTCTTAGACAACTGCACTATG
>NZ_JAGHRB010000051.1 GCF_017743995.1 Ruegeria sp. R13_0
TTCGACACAACGCCGGCGCCGACGGTACGGCCGCCTTCGCGGATCGCGAAACGCAGGCCCTGCTCCATCGCGATCGGCGCGATCAGCTCAACGCCGAACGACACGTTGTCGCCAGGCATGACCATCTCGGTGCCTTCCGCAAGGGTCACGGTGCCGGTCACGTCAGTTGTACGGAAGTAGAACTGAGGACGGTAGTTCGCGAAGAACGGAGTGTGACGACCGCCTTCTTCCTTGGTCAGGATGTAGGCTTCGGCTTCGAACTTGGTGTGCGGTGTAACCGAACCCGGCTTACACAGAACCTGGCCACGCTCAACGCCGTCACGGTCAACACCACGCAGCAGCGCGCCGATGTTGTCGCCTGCTTCACCGCGGTCCAGCAGCTTGCGGAACATTTCAACGCCGGTGCAGGTGGTTTTCGAAGTGTCGCGGATGCCGACGATTTCAATCTCGTCACCAACGTTGATCACACCACGCTCAACACGGCCGGTCACAACGGTACCACGACCCGAGATCGAGAACACGTCTTCGATCGGCATCAGGAACGGCTGGTCAACAGCACGCTCAGGGGTGTCGATATAGTCGTCAACAGCCGCCATCAGTTCCTTGATCTTCTCTTCACCGATCTCAGGCTTGTCGCCTTCCATCGCGGCCAGAGCCGAACCTGCAACGATCGGAATATCGTCGCCGGGGTATTCGTAGCTGGACAGCAGTTCGCGAACTTCCATCTCAACCAGTTCCAGCAGCTCTTCGTCGTCAACCTGGTCAACTTTGTTCAGGAACACGACCATCTTCGGGATGCCAACCTGGCGGCCCAGCAGGATGTGCTCGCGGGTCTGCGGCATCGGGCCGTCAGCAGCGTTCACAACCAGGATCGCGCCGTCCATCTGGGCAGCACCGGTGATCATGTTCTTGACGTAGTCGGCGTGACCGGGGCAGTCAACGTGCGCGTAGTGGCGGTTCTCGGTCTCGTATTCCACGTGGGCGGTCGAGATGGTGATGCCGCGCGCTTT
>NZ_JAGHRB010000052.1 GCF_017743995.1 Ruegeria sp. R13_0
CTGTCCGTCGTCAGGGATTTTGGGACAGGTGACGGCGTGAGCTAAGAGAGGGTCTGGCGCATCTGGTTCATGTGATTATGCGGCGGATTTGCGGTGAAGCAAGCGTCGCGTTTCGATGGTCTTTAGTTTGATCCTTTCTCGTTGTTGCAGGATGGTCTGTTCGCGTCCGAAGTAGACATCGGCCGGGGTGAGGTTTTGTAGACTCTCGTGATAGCGTCGATGGTTGTAATGATCGACAAAGGCATCGATCTGTTGCCTGAGATCGCCGGGCAGATAGTAGTTTTCCAGCAGGATGCGGTTCTTCAAGGTCTGGTGCCATCGCTCGATCTTCCCCTGAGTTTGCGGGTGATACGGAGCACCTCGAATATGATCCATCTGCCGGTCCTCCAGCCAATCGGCCAACTCGCTGGAGATGTAACTAGACCCGTTGTCGCTGAGCAGCCGTGGCTTGTGCAGAACCGTCGCCTGATCACAACCTGAGGCTTGCAGCGCCAGGTCCAGCGTGTCGGTCACATCGCCCGACTGCATCGTCGTGCAAAGCTTCCAAGCGATGATGTAGCAGCTGTAATCATCGAGGATGGTCGACAGGTAGAACCAGCCCCAGCCGATGACCTTCAGGTAAGTGAAGTCGGTCTGCCAGAGTTGGTTCGGCCGAGTGGTTTTATCGTGGAACTCGTCGGCCGCCGACAGAACCACATAGGCCGGGCTGGTGATCAGGTCGTAGGATTTCAGGATGCGATAGACCGAAGCCTCTGAGACAAAGTACTTTTCTGTGTCGGTGAACTGCACGGCCAACTCACGCGGCGACAGATCGCTTTCCTTCAGAGCCAGGTCCTTGATCTTCTCACGCATCAGCTGCGGAATGCGGTTCCAGACCCGTGATGGC
>NZ_JAGHRB010000053.1 GCF_017743995.1 Ruegeria sp. R13_0
TTGTTTTGACTTGCGAGCCACTGCGTCTTGCTGTTGAGCGGCGGATTTGAAGGGGTGCGCGCTAGCTCACTCCAACTCGCTACATCCAACAAACTGGTAGCGTCAGCAAAGCCTACAACAACGACTTCGCTACCTTCTAATGTTTCGATCCAGAGGAAGTGGACCGGTGCCACTGCATCAATTTCTGGTTTTGCCTTCCTAACTTTGAAGGCCCCATCGAAACCGCACTGCTTGAGAAGCGCGAACGCGGTTTCTCCATCGATCCTTGGTCCAAGTTTGCTAGTCTGATGAGCGCTCCATATCTCGGGGTGTGTTTGTCCTACTTGTTTCCATCTTTCCCGCATATATGCGTCGACGTCTGCGACTTCCATGCGTGGGAAGTGTGAACTCAGCCATTTTGAAAAAGCTATTTCAAAAGGCTGATGCGTTTGTCCTTGAACCTCGGGTTGTTTGGTAAGCTCTTCATCAGTCAAAACTAAAAGGGCGTCGTAAATGAAATCATCAATCTCTTGAGCGGTCCAATCCGAGCGCGCTCCAATCGACGCATGTGCCGATCTGGCCTTGTTTGCCAAAACGACACCCCCCAGACGTTCGGCAAGGTCGGCCATTGGCAACAAGCAGGTCGCGTCGCATCCATGCCCTGACATAAATTGGTTGATGCCTTCCGCAGCCAGCAGGACATCGCTTACGTGCGCGTTGCTTGTTCCTGGGACCAATAAGTCAGAGATGTCGTCTAGCGGTCCATAGTGTTCTTCTACTTCACGACCAAGAGTGTCCCAATATTCGGCTTCTTTGGGTCGGTAAGGGATCGTATCAAATATCAAGGCATATCCCATGATTGTAGTTTGTTGGATAGAGACGAAAAAAACGTCTCCAACCTATT
>NZ_JAGHRB010000054.1 GCF_017743995.1 Ruegeria sp. R13_0
TAGGGTCAGGATGCATTGATTTTCGCCGCGCTGCATGATTCACGGCTCCGAAAACGGAGCGGTAACATGAGCGATCTTTTCTGGTTGAGCGATGCGCAGATGGCGCGTCTTGAGCCCTTCTTTCCAAAGTCCCACGGTATGCCCCGCGTCGATGATCGGCGCGTGCTGAGTGGGATTATCTTTATCAATCGCAATGGGTTGCGTTGGCGCGACGCACCTGCGGAATACGGCCCGCACAAGACGCTCTACAGCCGCTGGAAGCGCTGGAGCGAGAAAGGCATCTTCGCGCGGATGATGGCCGGGCTGGCGGCGGAACACGGCGAGAAGACCACCGTGATGATCGACGCGACATACCTCAAGGCCCACCGAACGGCGACCAGCATGGCCGCCAAAAAGGGGGGCGTGGTCGCCTGATTGGTCGAACCAAAGGCGGTATGAACACCAAGCTGCATGCCATCTGCGACAGTCAGGGGCGACCAATCGACCTGTTCGTCACCGCCGGACAGGTCAGCGATTATGTCGGCGCACGTGCGTTGCTCAGTGGCCTGCCAAACGTCAAATGGCTACTCGGGGATCGTGGCTATGACGCTGATTGGTTCAGAGAAGCGTTGCAGGACAAGGGGATACGCGCCTGCATCCCAGGCCGAAAGAAACGAAAGACGCCAGTCAAATACGACAAGAGGAGATACAAGCGACGCAACCGCATCGAGATCATGTTCGGCAGGCTCAAGGACTGGAGGCGCGTCGCGACCCGCTATGATCGATGCCCGAAGGTGTTCCTCTCAGCAATCGCCCTCGCTGCTCTCGTTATCTACTGGTTATGAATCCTGACCCTAGG
>NZ_JAGHRB010000055.1 GCF_017743995.1 Ruegeria sp. R13_0
CCGGGTTCTGTCGCAAATTCTGCTCCCAACTGTCATTCCGGCTGCAGTTCTGATAGCGCGCGCTCGGCTATGACAGGAGCAAACCGTGACAATCTCATTTAAAGGCGCGCATTTTCCGAAGGACGTTATCTTACACGCGGTCTTCTTCTACCTGCGCTACGGTGTCTCCTACAGGGATCTGGAAGAAATCATGGCCGAACGAGGCGTCGATCTGGATCATGCGACGCTGAACCGATGGGTAGGAAAATATGCCGGGCTCGTAGCGGAAGCAGCGCGATATCGAAAGCGCGCTGTGGATCGTTCTTGGCGTATGGATGAGACATATGTGAAAGTGAAAGGTGAGTGGGTGTATCTCTATCGCGCGATCGATAAGTTCGGCAAAACGCTTGATTTCATGCTGTCCAAACGCAGAAACAAAGCTGCAGCAACGAAGTTTTTTGCCCGCGCGCTCGAAGCAAACGGGCTGCCGTGTAAGATCGTCATCGATAAAAGCGGGGCCAACACGGCCGGCATCAAAGCTATAAACAAGATGCTGAAAGGCTTTGGTTGCCCAATACCGATTGAGATGGTGAGGCGAAAGTACCTCAATAATATCATTGAACAAGACCACCGATTCATCAAACGACGGATCAGGCACATGCTGGGCTTCAAATCCTTCGCTTCAGCCGCATCTGTCCTGGCTGGAATAGAATTGGTCAATATGATCCGCAAAGATCAATTCACGCCCGG
Source organism: Ruegeria sp. R13_0 (assembly GCF_017743995.1). GTDB lineage: Bacteria > Pseudomonadota > Alphaproteobacteria > Rhodobacterales > Rhodobacteraceae > Ruegeria. The sequence continues at coordinate 730 of NZ_JAGHRB010000055.1, forward strand.
ACTCCGCCCGTTTCAGCAGTTTGTTCAACTGGCAGGCTAAACTGCCCACCAACCCCATTGATGCTCTGCCATCCAATAAGTTTGCGACAGAACC
>NZ_JAGHRB010000056.1 GCF_017743995.1 Ruegeria sp. R13_0
ATGCGATCAGATAGATCTATGTTGTGAAGCAAACCCATTGGCGTTGGCGCAAGCAATGTAGCGAAATGCGTGCAGTCCAGTTGCAGGAACTCGGCCGTCTATATAATGAAACCCGTAAACCAAGAATTCCTTAAAATTGGAACTCGTTGTTTTAACGCCCACTGTTCCAGACACATAACACCTAAGTCGATGACTCAAATGTGTCGCCTTGAGACACTGTAATGTCTGTTTTCTGTGCATTCTCATCGTTGGCGCGGTCTGCAGCACCAAGTAACATTGGACTCGTTCCTGGCTTTCGCTGAGTCTTTATTGAACGGCAGCTTTCAAAAAGGACGCTAAACAACGAACACGGAGAAAATTAACATAAGAGTGATAGCGCGACTGTCGATGTGTAGCCGCAAAGCGATAATGTCACCCATGAGCAATTCAGGAATGTCACTCTACCCTCAAAAGAACATGAGGGTGAGCGGACATGGGATGGGTGATTATGAGCAAGCGCGAGTTGAACCGCGTGGAG
>NZ_JAGHRB010000005.1 GCF_017743995.1 Ruegeria sp. R13_0
CAACAATCGGTCTCAAGTAGCCGAATAGGCGGTAGACCAAACCAAAGTGTCGCGGGATGGAGCAGCCCGGTAGCTCGTCAGGCTCATAACCTGAAGGTCGTAGGTTCAAATCCTACTCCCGCAACCAGTGCTAGAAAATCCAAACAGCCCGCTCAGACTTCAATTGATCCACTGGATCAATCGCTAAACATTGCCACCTCGTCAGGCTCACAACCTCAAGGTCGGACGTTCAATTCCTAACCCCGAAACCAAACACAATACCAAATAGCTTAAACGCCGCCTCCGGGCGGTGTTCCTATTTGCGCCATCCCCTCTGAAAGCACCGTGGAAGCAATCGGAGTCCAATTGGGCCAGTGGCAACGCTTAAGATAGCTTCGCTATTCTGGCTGCATGCTACCACCGCCGCGTGACCCATAGTCTTAGAGCTGTGCTACATGCAACCGTTTCGCCCAAAAGCTTCAATCCTATTGTTGTTTCGTCATGATCGTGAACAGTACTGCGCAGGTTGAATGTGTCCGTGCTCGTAGCCAAACAACGCTTTTTCAATGGTTTCACGTGGGCCTGCAAAAAATTTCAATCCCTGAAGAAATGGCCTTGTACTTCCATCGCTTGCACGGATATACCCGTCGGCGGAGACGTGGCCGAGTGGTCGAAGGCGCTCCCCTGCTAAGGGAGTAGGCGGGAAACCGTCTCGAGGGTTCGAATCCCTTCGTCTCCGCCATTACCTCAAATTCTGGCGCTTTTCGACCAGATTGCTAGGCCAGCTCAGCCAGTGCCGTGTCGATCCGCGATAGCATCGGGGATTGGCCCGCGGTTTCAACGATGACGCGGGCTTTGCTCAGGTGTTGCACGGCCAATTGCTTCTTCTTGCGCGCTTTGTAGAGCAACCCAAGGATCATGTCGCAGCGGGCGATATAGTGCCCTTTCTCGTCGAATTGGGGGTTGCTGCGGACCTCGTCCAGCATCGCAACCAGTTTCCTTTCGCCAAAGAACAGCACCCAAAGGATCGAGCGGAAGTTCCGAAGAAAGACGCCAGCCGACGCTCCGCCCTCACCGGTCAGGATGGCAAGATACATTTCGCATAGGAACAGACGCGCCCAATCGGCTGACACTTTGGTGCCTTCGTCCGTGCGCTTTTGAACGGCGCGCTCGATCTGCCGCAGCCCGTCTGCGATGCGTCCCTTGAGGGCATAGGCAACCCCCAGCATCGTTGCCGGGCCCATGGTGAACAGGGTCCAGCCGTGTTCGTTGCAATTGTCGATATGGGCCTCGATGATCTCGATCGCGCCTGGTGTTTCCGTGGGCACCATGGCTGATACGCGGGCGGCCTCGGCGATGGCGCGCTCGAACTCGACTTTTGAAGCCTTGTGCGCCTCTTCCGCGATGGCCAGCGCCTTTTCGTGGTCATCGGCGACCATGGCGATCAGGGCTTTCATCGCCGTGCCATAGCCCAAAGCCCTTGGGTCGTTGGTCTTTTTGCCCAGTGCTATCATCTTGTCTGCGGTGGCGTGCGCGCGAGCGACGCGGCCGCGAGTCAGTTCGTTCCAACCGATGGTGGCGAGGTAGAAGTTCTGGATATAGGCGTCGTCGATCTTTTCCAGTTCGGCCTCGATCACGCGCGCTTTGGCTTCGAATTCGGCGTTTGAAATCGGCGAGAAATAGATCGACACCGAAAGCTCATTCACCATGGCATAGGCGCGAGAGGCCGGGTCGCCCAGACGTTCGGCCATGGCTGTCAGATCCTGTTGCACCCAGTGGGCCTCACGGTATTTGCCATTACAGACAAGGCAGGACACGTAGTGGTGCAGGAACAGAGCGTGATGAGAGCTGTCGCCCACCTGCTCCAGAATGGGACGCACGGACCCGGCAAGGTCAATGATCGTTTTGACTCTGAGTGATATGTTCGAACACAGCGCAAAGCTGGCCAGAAACGCGGCGAACTCGGTCTTTGAAGCGCAGTCCGGGTCGCTTTCGTATAGAGCATAGGCCGCCGTGTAGTAATTGTTGGCCTCATCCAGCGAATAGACACCCAGAGACTTGTCCCCGGCCATCGCCGTATACCGGAACGCTTTGTCGGTCTGGTCCGTTTGGCCGTAGTGATACGCCAACATTTCGGCCACTTCCTGCAGGCGGTTCGCGTTGCGCTGGACCAGACACTCGGCGACTTCTAGATGCAGACCCGCGCGGCGGGTGGCCACAAGACTCTGATACACCGCATCGCGCAATAGAACGTGCTTGAACACGTAGTCCGAGGAGTTTTCGTCGCGATACAACACGTCCTGAGCCTGAAGTCGCTGTAGGGCGTCACCGGTTTCAGCAGGGTCTTTGGCCAGTTGTGAGAGCAGACCCGGATCAAACCGCCGCCCAATGACGGCGGCGGCTTGCAGCAGGTCCCGATCCTCGGTCGACAGGCGATCAACGCGGGCGGTCAGCAGGTTCAGCATGCTGGCCGGCAGATCGGCCTGCGCCATGTCGATATCCAGATGCGCTTCGGCCGCGTCGACCCGAAGGCTGCCTTGTTCCAACAAGTAGGTCAGGATTTCTTCGCCAAACAGCGGATTGCCACCGGCACGTTCGGCCAGTTGCCTGTCCAGCCCCACAGGCAGAGTGGTTACGCCCAGCCGGTTGCGCGCCAGGTTGGCGAAATCCTCGGTCACCAGTGGTTTCAGTGCGATGGTCCGAACCTTGTCGTCGTCGCGCCACGCAGGTGTGTATTCCGGGCGGTGCGTCTGGATCAGCAGCAGGTTGGTCAGGTCCGACCGGTTGACGATGCCCTGCAGCAGCTCTTCCGAGGCGCTATCGATCCAGTGGCTGTCTTCGATGAACAGGATCACAGGCTGCTTGGCGCATCGCGCTTTCAGCAATTCCGGCAGCAATTCACGGGTGCGCAGGCCGATCAGAACACCGTCAAGCCCGTCCAATGCGTCCGGAGGGGGCGTCAGGCCAAGCAGGTTCATCAGCAGGCCCAGATTCTGCTGAGAAAAGCACTCCCAAGCCTTCAGGCCGGTCTCGATCTTGTAGGCGATGCGGGTCGGGTTGTCCTGATCCTTGATGCGGAACGCGGTTCGAACAATCTCGAGGATCGGCAGGAAAGGAACCTGCTGCCGATCCGCAAAACAATAGCCGGTCAGGACGTCAATCTGATCGCGCGGCAGGCGGTTGAGGAATTCGAACACAAGCCGGGTTTTGCCCAAGCCCGGCTCGGCCACCAGATCCACCACGGCAACACCGTTGCGCGCCTGCGCCAGCGCATCTGCCAATTGGGTCAGTTCGCTATCACGTCCGACATAAGTGCTGAGGCCGCGCGCGACCGAGGCATCGAACCGAGACGCTCCGGCGCGTACGGATTGCAGTTGCCACAGTTTCTGAGGGGCGGCGAGACCTTTGAGCTGATGCTCTCCGGCAAAGCGCAGCTCACTCACCCATTCGACCAGGCTGCGGGTCTTGTCGCAGATCAGCGTCCCCCCCGAGGGGGCCAGATTTTCGATCCGTGAAGCCATGTTGACCGTGCTGCCCACCGCCGTGGCAGGCCCGTCCGCGCCCTGCACGGCGGCCATCAGAACGGTGCCGGAACTGATGCCGACCCGCATCTGAGGGCGCACGCCAAAGCGGGCCTCGATCTTTTGGGCGGAGGCGTGGAACGCGTGATGGATAGCGTCGGCGGCGCGGCAGGCGCGCTCGGCCGGATCTTCAAGCGCGTCGGGGATGCCGAACAGCGCCATGATGCTGTCCCCGGCAAAATCGCGGACCGTGCCGCCATGCTGTGATACCGCACCCGAGAGGGTGTCGTAGACCAGACGCACAAACTCCAGCGCTTGTTCTTCGTCCAGTTTCGAGACGATCGACGTATAGCCCACCATATCCGCAAACAGGACCGAGACCTGACGCCGCTGCCCCAGATCGCCTTGTTCTTGTGTAGATATGACCCCGCCGTCCTGCATTACCACCGGAGTGATACAGCAGCAAAGCGTGCGCCGCCAGCCGTTGCGGACATGTTGGCGCGATTGGCCTGTCAAATGTACGCGAAAATGTCACGCAGAGACGTGCGGATGCCCGCAGCCCCGTAGTTGGGCTGCGGGTCGTGGGCTTACTTGAACACGTCCACCAAATCCGAAACGCTGACGCCTTCTTTGATCTCTTTCAAGCGGGCAAAGATCAGCGCGATGGTGATGCTGAGCCAACCATAGGCAATCGCGTTGAGTGCGGCCTCGAAGAAGGCCCATGGACCCAAAGATGCCGTTGGATCAGCAATTCCGGAGAACCCGAACGCAGCCGCGAAAACAAATGTGACTACCATGACGACCAGCACAATACATAGACCCATCAGGATCAGCGCGCCGATGATGGGCCAACGGTAGTTCTTGGTCAGAGTCGCGCTGCGTCCCATCGCGCCGAACCCGGCCCTGTCGATCACAATGGCCGGTACGATGACGGAAAACACGGCGTAGATCCAGATACCCGGCACGACCAGAAATACAAGGCCGATAAAATACAAGATCGTAGTCACGATCGACAAAACTGCAATGGCGGGCAGGTTGACGACAGCCGCCGAGAAATAGCTTCCAATGCGCGCAGCGCGCGCCAATTTTGCGTCATAGGCGAACTGTATTATCACGGCCGTGGTGACGGCATATGCGAGCAATGTGATCAGAGCCGACACGATCACGCCAGAATAGAAGGCGGTATTGTCAAAACCGGCGGTGCCAATGTCATCGAAAGATTGCCCCACCGTATAGTTGTTCACAATGACCTCGATCAGCGCCGGAATGAATCCCAGCAGAAGCACAAGGTGGATCTTTTTGAAAAAGATCGAAAACGTCTCGCCGACAATGGCGCCGACGCCAAGAGGCATGTGAGCCTCGGGGTATTCGGGGTTGCCTGTATCTGTCATCTTTTTATCCAAACCATTCTAATGTTCTGTCTCTGATAGAGCCTTGAGAACGGGTTCATCCTCAAGACGAGTTTCAGTTTTCTGCTTCTCGCTTGGGTAAATCTGCAACAGGCGTGGTTAGCCTTGCTTGTCTGCCTCGGCGTGGAATTTATCGGCGCGTTTGTCGCCGAACAACTGGCGCTGTTCCAGAAAAGCGCGTTGTGCTTTGTAGAAGGCCTTGAGAAAGGCAAGCTGGTCTTCGGGGCGGACCGCATCGGCATAGTCGATCTTGCGCCGGACCTGCTCGACAATTGCGGCCATGGTTTCCTTTTTCCGCTTGTGTGCCTCGGGCCCGGTCGAACGCGCTGCGCCGCGCAGAAACCCTTCGAGGGTCTGCAATTCGAACGCGCCGTAGTGTTCTAGTTGATGGGTCAGAAACTGGAACCGGGGCTGGGTGGCGGTGGCGGGTTTGATCGCTTTGGACATATCCGGGAGCAGGATCGGTTTGGGAAGGTGGATCACATAGGTGCCAGCGATAATGTCCCCCAGCCGTTGGCTGCGCTTGTTGAACACCGGCACCGCAATCACGCCCAGTATCCAGGCCAGCGAGATCAGAGACGGGATCAGAGCATCGGCAGTCAGGGTCAGAACCAGCGTACCGGGCAGAAAAATCTCGGCCTCTTTCATCAGGTTGCGCACGACGAGGGATTGCGTTGTCAGCGCTTGACCATCGGCTGAGACCACCTTGATCTTCATCATGCGCTTGCCGATGGTCTGGCCGTTCCACACCAACTCGGACGCAGCGTAGTAGGGGATGCGGATGATGAAGAACAACATCGCAGCAACGGCCACAAGCGCCTCGGGCGGGACAACGTCGATGGCCAGCAAAAGCAGGAAGAGCGCAATGGCACCCACCCCGGTGATCAGGATGTCGGCGAATTGGGCGGCCATGCGCACGCCCACACCCGCAACCCGGAAATAGAGTGGCACACCCTCGGGTGGCAGCAGACGGTCGAGCTTGGGTTGCGTCATGACCGTTTCCTTCCGCCCATGCAGAACCACAGCAACCACAGCGCGCCGATCCCCCAGCCGATGGCGATGCGCGTGGTGCGGTCCTGTACCAACTGCCGGCCGAAGCCTTCCAGCAGCGCGGCAACCACCAGCATCATCGCGGCGATCAGTGCAAGTTTGACGGCATCATGCCCGGCGTCCCGCAATGCCGCGCGGCGTGTGAGCTGGCCGGGGAACAGTACGGCAAGGCCCAGTTTCAACCCGCCCGCGCCTGCGATGCAGATCGCGGACAGCTCGGTCACGCCGTGGATCGACAGCCAGCCGAACAGGTCCCAGCCCAAGCCCCGATCAATGTGCAGCGCGTAAAACACGCCCAAAATGAGGCCGTTATAGAACAGCAAAAGAACCGTTGGCGCGCAGAGGAACGCCCCTAATCCGAACACAAAGATCGCGATGCGTGTGTTGTGCGAGAACAGGTAGGTGGCAAAAGCCCCCAGCCCGGACCCGTCCTCCTCTCCGTAGATGACCGAGCGCAGATAGTCCGTACTGGCGTCCGGCCCGCGCCCTCCGGCCAGTTCGGTGGGCATGAAGACAAAGAACCATTCGGGATTGTCGAAGTAGAAGAAATACCCGGCGATAGCGCCAGCCGCCATGCACAGAAACCCCAGAAGGGTGACGCGCCAGGAGGACCGCATCGCTTGCGGCCCACCGCTGGTCAGGAACTTACGGATGATCCCGCCCAGCCGTTGTTGCGGAGCATAGACACTCAGATAGGCGCGGCTTGTCAGCGCTTCGAGATATTCCAGCAACCCGCGGTCCAATGAGATTTCGCGCGCGATGGACAGGGACGTTGTGGCCTGCCGGTAGAGGTCGGCCAGATCGCGCGCCTCTTGAAAGCTCATGCGGTGCAGGCCCTGACCTTCGGCCTTGTCGACCAGATCGGACAAGCGTCTCCAGTCGCTTTCGCGTTCCTGCCGGAACCGGGCCGAGCGGATCAGATCAGCGTCAGACATCAGATCATCTCTCGCGCTTTGATTTCCAAATAGGTCGAGATCAGCCGCGCCGTGATCTCGCCCGGTTCGGCGTCAATCACGGTCACGCCGATCTGTTGCAGCCGTTCCAGCACGAGGTGACGTTCGCGCAGAAGCTGCCCGGTCGAGACGGTCTCGGCCACCTCATTCATGTCCTGCGGGGCCGTGTTGACCTGTGCTTCGAGGATCGGATCACGCAGGGTGACGAAAACGATAAGGTGCCGCTTGGCCAGCGCGTTGATGTTCTCGACCATCAACTCGGCCGAGGTGGTATCGACGAAATCCGAGAACACGATGATCAGGCTGCGTTTCGGGGTGCGCCCGTTCAGCTCGGTCATGGCGAGGGTGTGGTTGGTCTCGACGCTTTCATATTGCAGCTCGGCGGTGCGACTGCGTAGACGTGTGAACGCCGCGCGGCCCGGTTCGGGGGGCAGAAACATGCGTGGCTTGGCATCATAGGCGTAGAGCCCGACCAGATCGCCACCGATGGCGGCGGCCCAGGCGGTAGCCAGCGCGGCGGTAATCGCGTGGTCGATCTTGGGCAGGCCCGCAATCTCCTCGCGCATTTGGTAGCCATTGTCCAAGGCGATGATGACATGGTGATTGCGCTCGGCCCGGACCTCTTTGGCGACCAAAGACCGATGCCGCGCTGACCGCTTCCAGTCGATCGAGTTCGCATCCATGCCGGGGACGAAATCCCGCAATTGGTGAAACTCGGTACCCTCGCCAATGGCGCGGTTTTCCTTTACGCCGAAAAGGCGAGATTGAACCGTTGTCGAAATCTCACCTGATTGCACGCGGCGGATGTTGGGTACGACCGCTATCTCAAGACCAAAAGCGATTTTCGGGACGAATTCGAATAGTTTGAACCGGGACGACCAGCTGAGCCATAGATGCGAGAGACTCCATGTCCCCCGGCGAATGGCGCGAAACGGAACGCGCACCTGACCGCTGGACAGGTCGAATTTCGCTGGCCCTTCTATCCCTTCGGGCCAGTGTACCTGCCCGGTCATGCCCGAGGTCGCAGGAGTGACGGTCAAGGCGACCTCATCCTGTTCGCCAACGAAGATATCACCCAGCGGCTCTACCGAGACAGAACGGCGGCGCGGCCAGGACAGCAGCAGGTCACCTATGGCAAGCACGCACAGAACCACCCATGGCACTCCGGCCACGGTGCGGGTTGCATCGCCCATGACAACGGCGACCAGTGACAGTCCAAGCGCCACGCAGGCCGCCACCAGCAATATGCGCGAGGGACGGATCAGCGGGGGGCCTCGATCTGGTTGAGGATGTTCTCCAACACCTGCTGTGGCCCGCGCCCTTCGATTTCGGCGGCGGGAGACAGAACGATGCGATGTTGCAGTGCGTGGATGATCAGGGTTTTGACGTCATCAGGAATGGCAAAATCGCGCCCGTTCAAGGCTGCCGTTGCGCGGGTCGCCCCGGCGATGGCATCCGCAGCGCGGGTCGAGGCGCCAAAGGCGATATCCGCGCTTTCCCGTGTGGCGCGCACCAGACGCAGGATATAGGCCAGAATATCGTCATCCAGCACGATCTCATCAATCAACTTCCGGGCCGCTGCCATCGTTGGGGCATCCAGCAGAGGGCGCACAGTTTGCGTCGCACTCAAGGGGTCCAGAGGCGCATTGGCGTGCTGGCGCAGGATCGACAGTTCAACATCCTCGGGCGGGAAAGTCAGGTTCACCTTGAACAGGAAACGGTCCAGCTGCGCCTCGGGCAGCGGGTAGGTGCCTTGTTGTTCAATCGGGTTTTGGGTGGCGACAACGATGAACTCGGACCCTAGCGAATGGTCGGTGCCGTCGATGGTCACCATGCGTTCGTTCATCGCCTGCAGCAAGGCGGCTTGGGTCTTGGGCGGCGCGCGGTTGATCTCATCGGCCAGCAGGATCTGGCTGAAGACGGGGCCTTTGGTCAGAACAAACTCGCTGGTTTGGAAATTGTAGATCGAGGTGCCCAGAACGTCGCCGGGCATAAGGTCAGGCGTGAACTGAATGCGCCCGAACTCAAGGTTCAGTGCCCCTGCAAAGCTGCGCGCCAGCAGCGTCTTGGCGGTACCCGGAGGCCCTTCAAGCAGCACGTGACCGCGCGCAAACAGCGCCGTCAGCAGCAGATCAACCGCCTCTTCCTGGCCTTGCACAACTTTGCCGATCTCAGCCCTGAGGCTTTCGGCATGGGAAAACAATTCATCAAGCGTCATCGGCAAGTTGCTCCAGTATCAACTCAAATTGGTCCACATAGGGAATGGCATGTTCCGGCCCCAGATACGGGGGGAGGGCGCGGATGGATGCGATCAGATCTTCCAGTTTTGCGGTCAGGTCCGGTTTTCGGGCGCGAATATAGGTGAGGTACGCCTCCCCCGGTGTGCCGCGCAGGGCGTGCGAGGTGCCAAAGACCGATGCCGCGCGGGCGCGCAGGCGGGTGTCGATGAAGTCCGAAAGCAGCGCGCCGTCCTGGTCGGTCATCCGCATCAGCCGCGCACGGACCCGATTGGCGGTTCGTTTGCCTGACCCGAGACCCAACGACAGATCCGCAACCGGCCCGCTGCGCACCCCGCCGCGCCAGATCGCGAGGGCCAGCAGAAGCCCCGCGCCGATCCAGAGCGTCAGGAAGGGCGGTTCGAACAGGCGTTTCAGATCGTCCCAGGTGCGTTCGCGCGCGACATGCTGTTGCGGGTCGGTCAGCCAGTTGCGATCGCTATAGTCGATGATGATCCGCTTCTCGCCTGCGATCTCGGGCAGCACCTGCGCCGCGATCCGGGCGTTGTCGCCCAGAACCAGCCCATGGTTGTTCATCAAATCCGGGTCGGACAGAACATGGACCTTCTGCTGCTCACCATCGCCGGGCAGCGGGCAAAGACCGAGAACCATAGCGCCCTGACGGCCCACCAGCGGCTCGCAGCCTTGCCCGTCAAAGACCTGCGCCGCGTAGAGGCGGGCGGTCAGCGCATCGTCAGAGGCCACGTCAAAATCGGTGAACGGAACGCGGGCCGAGCGGATTTTGCCGACATCCGAGCCAACGATCCCATGCAACACGCCCTCGATCCCCTCTTCGGGGGACAACAGGATGGGATGCCCCAACCCGGTCAACCTCAGGCCCGAGCGCCATTTGGGCAAGATCACAAGGCTGGGGGTCGAGAGCGCCTTTTCGCGGATCACATCCAGAGTCTGATCGAACTCATCCGGTTGCAGTAGCAGTTCGTCTTTGGTCTGCGCGCGCGCCCGATCTTTGCCCGGCTGAGTGTCATAGATGGGCTGGATCAAAAGGCCGATGGTGCTGCGGTCCAGCGGCCAGCCTCCGGTAAAGGTTTGCGCGGTGTGGCCTTGATCGCGCAGCCACAGCTCTAGCCCGTCGAACCCAGTCGAGGAGTCGCGCAGCGCATATTGTCGACCGGCCATCACATAAAGGAATATGCCGATGCACAGTGCGCCGATGATGCCAAAGATGATCCAGTCGACCCGGACCCGCTCGGTTGCTGCAATATTGGCCGTATCGCTCATGCGCGAACCTCGCGCAGGATGGGGCGGATGCGCGCCAGCAGCGCGTTGAAGTCGGGGTCGCTGATGGAGCGATGGCCGAAATGCACCCGTTCACTTTCCAGCACCAGCGCGCGCAAGTCGGCGATGTACCAGAGGCTCTGCGGCAGGCTGCGCAGCGCCTCGCGATGGGTCCAGCTTCGCTTGAACAGAACCTCATTGGCCGTCAGGCAGCGGGTCAGGACCAGTTGCGCCAGCCCGACGACGGCCTGGTTGCGATCCTCCTGCCTCAGGATGGCGTCCAGATCGGGCAATTCCTCATACGTCTCGGGTGTGTCCACTGACGGCTTTCCGGCGCGCTTTGCGTTGCCTGCCCCCGACCCGAAAGAAACCGACGTGCGGCCAACGCTGAGGTACAGGATCCAGGCCAACAGGGCCAGAACCAGCGCCGAGACAATCCCCATCGTCCAGTTGGTATCAAGCGAGACGGTCTGAGACTCTTCGTCAGGTGTGGGTGAGAATTTGGTGTCCAGCGGAGGGGCCGGTTGGGTGGGATCGAAATACACCACATCCGTGTCGATCCCGCGATAGCGAACGGCCTTTAGATAGTCCTGTCCCGAAGGGCTAAGTTCAGTCGGCGAAAGCGCTTTTTCTTGCGCTGTCACCATTATGGGAGCGCAGAAAAGAAACGATAGAAATAAGGCCGTCAAAAAACGCATTGGGCTATCGTTAGTTCACTCTCGTCATGCATGCAATCGGCAGAATGCGCTTCGCGCATGGATTGACCATGGCGGGCACGCGACCCGTGTTTGTCGCGCCCATGTGGCGATTTCATGACAGGTTTTTAGAGCGGGGTCGGGTGTGACTATTCGGGCTCTTCCGCATAGAGGCCAAGCTCATGCCTGCGCTGGTGGAACCGCGCGACGCGATCGACAATCTCATCGCTGGAAACAGCGATCACGAAGGACAAAAGCGTCTCAAGCAATGCAATGGTCGATACTGACGAAGGGAAGAACTGCGGCGTGTCCGCAGACAGAACAAACCCGTGCTGCGCGTTCAGGATCACCGGACTGGCCGGGCTGTCCGAGATGCCAACGACCGTCATACCTTGCTGGCGCGCCAGCTTGATCGCCTCGATCACTTCGGTCCGATAGGGATGGCAGGTGATTGCGATCAGGACGTCCTGTTCGTCCGCCCAGGCCAGATCGTCCACAGGGGTCGAGCCGGACCGGGGGATGGCGTGAAACTGCTTCATGCCGGTCGAGGCGAGATAGGTGAAGTTGCGGGCGTTCGAATTGTTCACCCCGACACCAAGAGTAAAGATCTGGCGGCAGTTCCAGATATCCTCGGCGGCGGCCTGCAGTTGTTTGGCGTCGATCCTGGCAAAGGTCTCTTCGATATTGCGGATCGCCGCGCCGATCATATCGGCATAAAGCCCGCCCAGCTCACCGGACTTGCCGATATCCTGAAGCCACCGGGCGCGGTCAGGAAATGAGACCGATCCCTGTCGGATCGCCTGTCGGAACGGGGCGCGAAAATCCTCGTAGCCTTCAAAGCCGACTTGTCGGGCCATGCGGACAAAGGTGTTTGGTTTGACATTGGCAGCTTCGGCAATTTCACGCACGGTCGAAACGCCGACATCAGTGGGGTTCTCCAACACATAGCGCGCGGCCTTTTGGGCCTCGGGCGTCAGAGCCTCCCACTCCTCGGCCAGACGGTCGAGAACGATTGATGATACATTTGTGTCATTCATTGTTGACCGTGGTACACTTGTGAAATTAGCCTGTCGAGCAGATTCGCACACTGGGAGCAGCAAGCTGATCGAAAACGCCGGTATGTGGCCCCCGAAACACCTCTGCCGACCTGCGGCGCATTTGAGGAGACTACTGGATGAGTTTGCCTGACACAATGAAGGCGATGGTGACCATGGGTCACGGCGGGTTGGAGCAAATGGTGCTGCATGAAAACTGGCCCCGCCCCGAGCCTGCTGCGGGTGAAGTGTTGATCAAGGTTGCCGCTTGCGGGTTGAACAACACGGACGTGAACACGCGCTCGGGCTGGTACTCCAAGACCGTCACAGATGCGACCACGGGCGGTGCGTTTGAAGAGGTGGGTGAGGATGACCCGACCTGGGGCGGCGCGCCGATTACCTTTCCTCGCATTCAGGGTGCCGATATCTGCGGTGAAATCGTTGCCGTCGGTGCAGGCGTGGATGCAGCGCGGATTGGCCAAAGGGTGATCACCGATGGCTGGCTGCGCGACCCGGACGATCCCGAAAACATGGACAAAACGGGTTACTACGGGTCCGAACGGGATGGCGGTTTTGCTGAATACGCAACGACGCTGGCCGTCAACGCGGTGCCGATCACATCGAACCTGTCGGATGCCGAACTGGCGACCTTCTCGTGCTCCTATTCCACGGCCGAAGGCATGCTGACCCGCGCAAATGTCACGGACAAAGACACGGTTCTGGTGCCGGGGGCCTCGGGTGGTGTTGGTGGCGCGCTTGTGCAGTTGGCCAAGCGGCGTGGTGCGCGGGTGATCGCTTTGGCGTCCGAGGCCAAACACGCCGATGTTGCCGCTCTGGGTCCAGACATGATCCTGCCGCGCGCGCCAGAAAACTTGCGTGCTGCGCTGGGCGATGAGAAGATCACTGTGGTGGCCGACGTGGTCGGTGGGCCCTACTGGGCGAAGCTGATCGACATTCTGGAACGGGGCGGGCGTTATACCTGTTCAGGTGCCATCGCTGGCCCCATGGTCGAGTTTGACCTGCGAACCTTCTACCTGCGCGATCTGACCTTCACAGGCTCGACTGTGATTGACCCGCAGGTCATGCAGAACCTCGTGAAGTACATTGAAGCGGGTGAGATCAAACCCGCACTTGCAGCCACCTATCCGCTTGAGGAGCTTCGGGAAGCGCAAGCTGCGTTCATTGCCAAACAACACACCGGCAATATCGTGGTGATCCCATGACCTTGGATGATGTGCTGCGGGCCGCACAGTTGGTGCATCAAACGCACCACGATCTGTCCGCCTTTGGCGAATGGCCGTCGGACCTGTCGGCGGTAGAACTGGAACCGAACCATATCCCTGCTGCGGATCAGGTGCGCGAGTTGACCCTCTCAGGAAGTGCCGGGACGCAGGCCTTGGTCGAGGCGATCAAGGCGACCACGCATTTGGCCCAGTGGAAACACACCTACACGGAAGAGGAGGTCGGTGCCGAGTTCCTCAGCCGCTATGGCTATTACGAACTATTCGTCCCGACCGGTCATTTTCATTCGACCCAGCTGCGTGGTTATGTCGGCTATTGGGGGCCGGGTCTGGCCTATGACTGGCACAGCCATCAGGCGGAGGAGCTTTACCTGACGCTGGCCGGGGGGGCTCTGTTCAAGGTCGACGGAGAGGAGGCGTTTGTCGGTCAAGGCCAGACACGCAGTCATGAAAGTTGGCAAAGTCATGCGATGACGACAACGGATCAGCCGATCCTGACATTTGTGCTTTGGCGTGGCGAAGGGATGGGCGATCTGCCCAGAATGGACGCGGCATGAAGATCACTCGGATCCGTGTATATCAGACCGGGCTGCCCTATGTTGGTGGCGCCTATGTCTGGGGCGCGGGGAACGCCATCGAAACGGCCACAGCCTCGGTCGTGGTCCTAGACACGGATGCAGGCTTACAAGGTTGTGGCGAGTTCACACCCTGTGGCGAGAACTACATGGTCGCACATTCCGAAGGCGTCGTCGCGCTGGCGCGGCTGGTCGCGCCACACTTGCTGGGAGAAGACCCGCGTCAGGTTAGCCGGATCGAGCAGTTGATGGACCATTTGGTGCAGGGTCACGGCTACGCGAAGGCTCCGTTTGATGCGGCCTGCTGGGATATCTTGGGGCAGGCCTGTGATCAGCCAGTCTGGATGCTGCTGGGTGGAAAGCTGACCGATGGCGCGCCCATGTACCGGGTCGCGCCGCAAAAGGCGGTAGATGAGACCGTGGCCGAGATGAACGCCTATCGCGATCAAGGCTACCGGCAGTTTCAGATCAAGGTTGGTGGTGACTGGGCCACCGATATTGACCGTATCCGCAGCACGGTTCCCTTGCTGCAGCCGGGCGAAAAGGCGATGGCGGATGCCAATCAGGGTTGGCGGGTCGACAATGCGATCCGGGTGGCGAGGGCCACGCGAGATCTGGATTTCATCCTCGAACAGCCCTGCCGCACCTATGAGGAATGCCAGCAAGTTCGCCGTGTAGCAGAACAGCCGATGAAGCTGGACGAGTGCGTGACGGGCATCCACATGGCGCAACGCATTGTCGCGGATCGTGGGGCCGAGATCTGCTGTCTGAAAATCTCGAACCTCGGTGGGCTCAGCAAGGCGCGGCGCGTGCGGGACTATCTGGTGGAAAACCGCATTCCCGTGGTCAGTGAAGACACCTGGGGAGGTGAAATCACTAGTTCGGTCGTGGCGCATTTTGCAGCCTCGACTCCGCCCGAGTATCTTCAGAACACAACCGATCTGATGAACTACAACACCCGGTCGACCGGAATCGGCGGCCCGGTGTCGCGGAATGGCAAGCTTTATGCCTCGGATGCGCCCGGGTTGGGGGTCGTGCCAGATTTCGAAAGCCTCGGGGCGCCGGTAGAGGAGTTCCGCCTGTGAGAGACCAAGCCAAAGCAACCCAGATGATTGACGACGCGCGCGTACGAGTGACGCGGTTTAACTTTGCCCCGGGTGCCGAAACCGGCTGGCACCGCCACGCGATGGACTATGTGATCACCGCCGTCACCGATTGCCACATGCGTTTGGAATTGCCTGATGGAACCGTCAATGAGGTGACAGTGCCTGCCGGAACATCATATCGCCGGGACCAAGGGGTCGAGCACAATGTGATCAATGCAGGGGACCACCCCATGTCTTTCGTGGAAGTGGAACTGAAATGAAGATCACTCGACTAACGGTCTTTCAGGTCGATCTGCCGCTGGAGCATCCCTACTGGCTGTCTGGTGGGCGGCTGAAGTTCGAAAACCTCGACGCAACGATTGTGAAGGTTGAAACGGATGCGGGCGTTACGGGATGGGGCGAAGGTACCCCTTGGGGCCATACTTATGTGCCGGCACATGGGCCGGGTATCCGGGCCGGGATCGAAACCATGGCTCCGTTCATTCTGGGTCTTGACCCCCGCAAGGTGCTGGAGGTTGAGCGCGCGATGGACCTCGCGCTGCCCGGTCACCTATATGCCAAAAGCCCGATCGATATGGCTTGCTGGGATATCGCCGGTCAGGCGGCGGGCCTGCCCATCGCCGATCTGATGGGCGGAGGCTCCCGAACGCCGCGCCCGATTGCCTCGTCCGTCGGGGCGAAGACCGTTGAAGAAACCCGCGAAGTCATCGAACGCTATCGTAGCCGGGGTTACATCGCGCATTCGGTTAAGATCGGCGGCGATGTGGAGAGAGACATCGCTCGTGTTCGGGATGTGGAAAGCCTCCGCCGACCAGGTGAGATTGTCCTCTATGACGTTAACCGGGGCTGGACCCGGCAACAGGCCCTGCGGGTGATGAGCGCATGTGAGGACCTGAACGTCATGTTCGAGCAGCCGGGAGAGACGCTGGACGACATCGCAGCGATATCGGCGAAACATGCCTCGCCCGTCTCGGTGGATGAATCGCTTGTCACATTGCAGGACGCGGCCCGGATCGCGCGGGATGGTTTGGCCGAAATATTCGGGATCAAGCTGAACCGGGTCGGTGGGCTGACCAAGGCTGCGCGGATGCGGGACATTGCGTTGGCTCATGGGATCGACATGTTTGTCATGGCGACAGGAGGGTCCGTGCTGGCCGATACCGAAGCGCTGCATCTGGCCGCCACCATACCCGATGACAATTGCCACGCCGTCTGGGCCTGTCAGGACATGATCACCGTCGACATCGCAGGCGGGCGCGGCCCGCGCAACGTGGACGGCCATCTGCATCTGCCCGACACGCCCGGCCTTGGTGTGCATCCCGACGAAGACGCTCTGGGCGCCCCGGCGGCCGTTTACAGACTCTGATTTTCTTGACGATGGAGATCGCGTGATATGCTCAAGATCAACACTCAATCCGAATGGATCGACCGCGCCAAGGCGGCTCTGCCTGCGGGTGGCTTCGGCAATTTCGACCCCGGCATCATGATCTCACGCGGCGAAGGCAGCCGCGTCTGGGATGAGGATGGCAACGAATACATCGACTACCTGATCGGCTCCGGCCCGATGCTTTTGGGTCATGGCCACCCCGAAGTGCTTGAGGCCGTTCTGGAGCAACTGCCCAAGGGCATGACCTTCTTTGCCAATAACAGCAAAGGTGTCGAACTGGCCGAGGCGATCATCGACGCCGTGCCCTGCTGTGAACAGGTGCGCTTTGTCGCCTCGGGTGGCGAAGCGGATATGTACGCGATCCGTCTGGCGCGCGCCTATACCGGTCGGGATAAGATCCTGAAATTTGAAGGCGGCTATCACGGCATGAGCGCCGAGGCGCAGATGAGTCTCGCTCCAAGCCGTGAGGTGAATTTCCCGCAAGCCGTGCCGGACAGTGCGGGCATCCCCTCAGGCGTCGCCGACCAGATGCTGATCGCGCCTTTCAATGACCTTGAGGCCGTTGAGACGCTGCTGAACGAACATGACGAAATCGCGGCTATCATGGCCGAGCCGTTGCAGCGCATCATCCCTCCGCTGCCGGGATATCTGCAGGGCCTGCGCGCGCTGTGTGACAAATACAATGTGCTGCTAATCTTTGATGAGATCGTCACAGGGTTCCGTCTGGCCTATGGCGGAGCACAGGAACGGTACGGCGTGACGCCCGATATCTGCACGTTGGGCAAAATCACCGGTGGGGGCTTCCCTCTGGCCGCGCTGGGCGCAAGCGCTGAGATCATGAAACATTTCGACAAATCGCAGGTGGGTGAGGCCGGATGGCTGATGCAACTGGGCACTCTGTCAGGTAACCCAGTGGCCTCGGTCGCCGGGTTGAAAACGATGGAGATTCTGCGACGCGAGGGGACATATGACCAGCTGCGCGCGACCGGCGCGGCCTTGCAGCAGATGCAGGTGGATGAGCTGACCAAGGCGGGCATTCCCCATCAGATCTGCGGCGATGAAACGCTGTTTGATGTCTATTTCACGGCAAACCCCTGCCGCGATTACCGCAGCGCGCGGCATGACGACCCCAAACGGAATGCACTTTACAATGATGTCCTGCGGGCGAACGGGATTTTCAAATCTCCGGGCAAACTCTACCCGTCTCTGGCGGTGACTGAGGCCGATCTGGAGCAAACGCGAGACGCCGTGAAACAAGCGGTCGCGGCACTGGGCTGATCAAAACAGTGTTGCACAAAAGAAAACGGGCCGCTGTCATTTCTAACAGCGACCCGTTCACCTATTGCAGTCCGGGCGTAGCCTCGCCCCCTCGAATACTGATTAAAACACCAACAATCTGAAAACTTTCGATACTTTCGAGGCTGTCCAGTCTTGCAACCGGTATGGCCTATTACTGCCACATCTTTGCAAAGGCCACAGTGAAGAAGTTCACTTAAGGTAAATTTATCATATTTTTTTCCAATCGAAGAAACCGGGGCCTGCCTGGCGCAGCAGAGTGTCGGCCATTGCCCGGCCCATCTCGGTGGCGTCTTCGATTGCGCCTGTGGTGTTTTCCGCGATGGACTCGGACCCGTCGGGGCGCAGAACCTCACCCCGCAGCCGCATTTGGCCGTTCTCGATTTCGCAAAGCCCGGCGATAGGGGTCTCGCAAGACCCGTCCAGACCGGCCAGCAGCGCACGTTCCGCCGCCAGACGTTGGCCTGTTTCCGAATGGTGAATCGCCTCAAGCAGTTCGGCGGCCCGGCTGTCTGTTTCGCGGCGCTCAATGCCGATCGCGCCTTGTGCGATGGCGGGCAGCATATCGTCGGTTGAAATCGCGGTGGCAGGGACGTCCTCCATCCCCAGTCTGCGGATGCCGGCCATGGCGAGAAAGGTGCAATCGGCCACACCGTCCGCCAGTTTCTTCAGGCGGGTCTGAACGTTGCCGCGAAATTCGACCACATTCAGGTCAGGACGGCGGTTCAGCAATTGCGCCCGACGGCGCAGGGAAGAGGTGCCGACGACGGCGCCTTCAGGCAGGTCGTGGATCGAGGTGAAGTGCGGGGAAATGAACGCATCGCGCACATCCTCGCGCGGCAGGAACGTATCCAGCACCAGCCCAGCGGGTTGTTCGACCGGCATATCCTTGGTCGAATGGACGGCGATGTCGATATCGCTGCGCAGCATTGCCTCTTCGATTTCCTTGGTGAAGAGGCCTTTGTTGCCGATCTCTTTCAACGGGCGATCCGCGTCGATCATGGCGCGGTTGTCGCCGGTGGTTTTGATCACCACGATCTCAAACGCCTCATCGCTCAGCCCGAACGCATCGCGCAGCCTTTGGCGGGTCTCATAGGCTTGTGCCAAAGCCAGCGGAGAGCCTCGGGTGCCAATTTTCAGCGGCGATGCGGGGGTGGGCAGAGTCAGTGTCATGGGCACAGCTTTAGTCGCGTCACATTGCCCTGACAATGGGGGCAGTGCTTGACAAATTGCCACTGAGCGCCGACCCGTGGGCGAAACGCAAGATTGAGGGCGATGATGGCTGAGACGAAGAAATTGCTGCGGGAACTGGCCGGAGAGGTTCAGGAGATTCCGCCGATCTGGATGATGCGTCAGGCCGGGCGGTATCTGCCGGAATACCGCGCAACCCGCGCGCAGGCCGGGGATTTCCTGTCGCTGTGCTACAATCCCGAACTGGCGGCCGAGGTCACGTTGCAGCCCATTCGCCGCTATGGGTTTGACGCCGCGATCCTGTTTGCTGACATCCTTCTGGTTCCCCAAGCGCTCGGGGCGGATTTGTGGTTTGTCACAGGCGAAGGCCCGCGCCTTTCGACGATCACGCAGCAATCCGATTTTGACGTGTTGAAGCCGGTTGAGGACATTCATGAGACCCTGTCCCCGGTCTATGAAACTGTGCGTATCCTGTCGAAGGAATTGCCCGCCGAGACGACGTTGATCGGATTCGCAGGCGCGCCGTGGACTGTCGCGACCTATATGATCGCAGGGCGCGGCACGCCTGATCAGGGTCCTGCGCATGCGCTGCGCGAGGAGAATAACGTTCTGTTCGAGGCTCTGTTGGAGCGGATTACATTGGCGACGATCGAGTATCTTTCGGCTCAGATCGAAGCCGGGGCTGAGGTGGTCAAGATATTTGACAGCTGGGCCGGGTCGCTGAAAGGCGACGCGTTCCAGAAATACGCGGTTGAGCCATGTCGCGTGATCACGCAGGCCATTAAGGCGCGTCATCCCGGTATTCCAGTCATTGGTTTCCCGCGCGAGGCGGGCGAGGGCTATGTCGGGTTTGCCAAGGCAACCGGTGTGGATTGTGTGGCGCTGGACAACTCGGTCGCGCCTGACTGGGCGGCGGCGCATGTGCAGGTGGATGGCTGTGTGCAGGGGAATTTGGCCTCGTCCCATATGGTGACGGGCGGTCAGGCGCTGGTGGATGAGACGCGGCGGATTGTTGAGGCGTTCTCGAAAGGGCCGCATATCTTCAACCTCGGCCACGGCATTACGCCGGATGCGGATCCTGAGAACGTGCAGTTGATGATCGACACGGTGCGCGGGCGGTAAAGGAAGGGGGCCAGCCCCCTTCTTGGCCTTTGGCCAATTCATCCCCCGGGATATTTTTAGCCAGATGAAGGGGCGGATCGGTCTTGGCCGGAGAGTTCGTCCAGAATGTCTTGGGTGTGTTCGCCTCGGGCCGGGCTGGGTTTGGCGCTCCAGTGCGTGGTCGAGAAACGGGGCGCTGCGGCGGCTTGCAAGGTGCCATCCACGGTTTGCCAGGTTTGGCGGGCGGTGTTCATGGGGTGGTTTTGTGCCTCGACCGGATCAAGGACTGGGGCGACGCAGGCATTGGTTTCGTGAAACAGCGCGGCCCAGTGGTCTCGAGGTTTGCTCAGAAATAGGTCTGTCAGTTTCTTCGTTTGGTCCGGCCAGAGCTTGGGGTTGAATTGCTCCTGCAAGTCGGGGTTTTGTGACAGGCCCAGAATGTTCAGGAGTTCGGCGTAGAATTTTGGCTCAAGGCATTGGACTGTGACAAAGCCATCATCGGCGCAGCGGTAGGTGCGGCTCCAATGTGGGCCGTCGAGCAGGCTTTGGCCGCGGGTCTCGGACAGGTTGCCGGTTTGGCGCATGCTCATCAGCAGGTTCATCATATGCGCCGAACCATCGTAGATGGCCGCGTCGACGACGGTGCCCTGACCGGTGCGCTGGGCGTTGAGCAAACCGGCGAGGAGGCCGGTGACCAGATACATCGCGCCTCCGCCAATGTCTCCGACGAGGGTTGCTGGGGTTTGCGGAGGTGTTTCAGGTTGTGCCGCGTACCAGAGCGCGCCCGAAAGGGCGATGTAGTTCAGGTCATGCCCGGCGGTTTTGGACAAAGGGCTCTCCTGTCCCCAGCCGGTCATGCGGCCGTAGACCAGTTTGGGGTTCATTGCGTGGCAGATGTCAGGCCCTAGTCCCAGTTTCTCCATCACGCCGGGGCGGAAGCCTTCGATCAGTGCGTCGGCGGTGGTGATGAGGTCCTTGGCGGTGTTCAAGTCGGTTGCATCCTTGAGATCAAGCGCAATTGACCGTTTGCCGCGGTCCAGCACCGAGCGTTCCGGCATGCCGGGTGTCACACTGCCGCCCTTGCGGTGGATGGTGATCACATCCGCGCCGAGATCAGCCAGCAGCATGGCCGCGAAAGGGCCGGGGCCCAAGCCTTCGATCTCGATAATGCGTATTCCGTTCAGCATGGATATCTCCGGTAAGTGCAGCGTTCCCCGGACCCTACAGCAATTCCGCGCAGAGCTCTGTGCGAAATTGGCCTGTTCCACCGGGAGGCGAAACGATAGGGTCTCTGCCAGAACGGGGAAACAGGCATGGCTACCATTTTGTCGATCAAGGACTTGCGCAAATCCTATGCTGACGGGTTCGAGGCGCTGAAAGGCGTGTCGCTGGACATCGAGGAAGGCGAAATCCTTGCTCTGCTCGGGCCGAACGGGGCGGGGAAGACGACGCTGATCTCGACCATTTGCGGGATCACCACGCCGACCTCGGGCAGTGTTTCGGTCGGTGGGCACGATATCCAGGCCGAGTTCCGCGCCGCCCGCAAAATGATCGGGCTGGTGCCGCAGGAGATTGCGCTGGAGCCGTTCGAGAAGGTCTATAACACGGTCCGTTTTTCCCGAGGGTTGTTTGGCTATGGCAATGACAGCGCGCGGATCGAAGAGATCCTGCGCAAACTGTCGTTGTGGGATAAACGCAAGAACGCGATCAAGGAACTGTCCGGGGGCATGAAGCGTCGCGTTCTGATCGCCAAAGCCTTGGCTCATGAACCGCGCATTCTGTTTCTGGATGAGCCCACCGCCGGTGTCGATGTCGAGCTGCGCAAGGATATGTGGGAGATCGTCGCCGAGCTGAAGCAGGCGGGCGTCACCATCATTTTGACCACGCATTACATCGAAGAAGCCGAAGCCATCGCTGACCGTGTGGGCGTCATCGACAAGGGTGAGCTGCTGCTGGTTCAGGACAAGGATACCCTGATGGCGCAGATGGGTAAGAAACAGATCGAGGTCATGCTGACCGAGCCAATCTCGGCCATCCCGGACGGTTTGGCCGCGCATAATCTGGTGCTGAACGGAAATGGCGATGCGCTGATCTATACCTATGACACCAATGCGGATCGGACCGGGATCACAACGCTGCTGAATGACGTGGCCCAATCGGGGTTGGTCCTGCGGGATGTGCAGACGAAGCAATCCAGTCTGGAAGAGATCTTCGTCAATCTGGTATCGGGAGAGGCTGCATGAACTGGACCGCCATTGCCGCCATCTACCGGTTTGAGATGGCCCGGTTCTTCCGCACCTTGGCGCAGAGCTTTCTGTCGCCGGTCCTGTCGACCTCGCTGTATTTCGTGGTCTTTGGCACGGCCATCGGCAGCCGTATTCAAGAGGTTGAGGGCGTCTCATACGGGGCGTTCATCGTACCAGGGCTGATCATGTTGTCGGTAGTCACGCTGGCGATCTCGAACGCCTCGTTCGGGATCTATTTTCCCAAGTTTCTGGGCACGATCTATGAGTTGCTCTCCGCCCCAGTCAATTTCATCGAGATTGTCATAGGTTACGTAGGCGCGGCCGCCACCAAGGCGCTGTTCGTCGGTCTGGTGATCCTTGCGACCGCGACATTCTTCGTCGACATCCGGATCGAGCATCCGCTGGCGATGGCCGCGTTTCTGGTGCTGTCCTGCCTAAGCTTCTCGCTGTTGGGGTTCATAATCGGGATATGGGCCAGTAACTTTGAGCAGATGTCGTTGGTGCCGCAGTTGGTTGTCACACCGCTGATCTTTCTAGGGGGCACGTTCTATTCGATCTCGATGCTGCCGCCGCTATGGCAGACGATCACCTTGTTCAACCCGGTGGTTTACCTGATTTCGGGCTTCCGCTGGTCGTTTTATGGGCTGGCAGATGTACCGATCGTGTTCAGCCTTTTGGCCATCGTGGCCTTCACCGCACTGTGCCTTGCGATCATCTGGTGGATCTTCAAAACAGGCTGGCGCATCCGCAGCTAGTGCGTTGCATTTTTGCCCATCGGTGTGAGGAAATTGTCTAACGCCGCGTTTTGCATTCGGCGAGTCCCTTGTTTAGCCGATGGGGGCACTCTACATCGGCACCCATGAAACTCAGCCTGCCTTTTATCAAAAAACCGCCCGTTGTGGCCGTCGTTCGCCTGTCCGGTGCCATCGGTATGGCCGGGCGTGGCGCGTTGAATGATACTTCGCTGGCACCTGTGCTGGAAAAGGCCTTTCGCAAAGGCAAGCCTGCGGCCGTCGCGCTCGAGGTCAACTCGCCCGGCGGGTCGCCTGTGCAAAGCTCTCTGATCGGCGCGCGTATCCGGCGGCTGTCGGAAGAGCTTGAGATACCGGTCGTGGCCTTTGTCGAAGACGTTGCGGCCTCGGGCGGGTATTGGCTGGCGGCGGCAGCGGATGAGATCTGGGCTGATGACAGCTCGGTCCTTGGGTCGATCGGGGTGATCTCGGCCGGGTTCGGCGCACATGAGTTTCTGGTGAAACAGGGTTTTGAGCGGCGCGTTCATACGGCCGGGAAATCTAAATCCATGCTCGACCCGTTCCGTCCGGAAAAGGAAGAGGATGTCGCGCGGCTGGAACGCCTGCTCGAAGACATCCACGAGAATTTCATCACCCATGTCAAAACCCGTCGTGGGGACAAGCTGGACGCAGATGCTGATCTGTTCACTGGTGAAATCTGGCTGGCGCGACGCGCGCAGGAGCTGGGCTTGATCGAAGGCATCGCCCATCTGAAACCCAAGATGCAGGAGCGTTTCGGCGACAAGGTGAAGTTCCGCCGTTACGGCGTGCGTAAACCACTTTGGTCACGTTTCGGGGCCGCGCTGGCGCAGGACGCCGTAGCGGGGCTAGAGGAGCGGGCGGCCTTCGCGCGTTTCGGTCTGTAGCGTGATCATCAAGATCGTCACTCTGTTTCTGGTCGCCATGGGTGTTTTGGCGATGTTCGGCAAGCTGCGCTTTCCGGGGCAAAACCGGCTGAGTTCTGCCAAATGTCCGCGTTGCGGGCGGTTCAGGATCGGCAAAGGCCCCTGCGCCTGTGAAAAAGGAGGCCGGACATGACGGCATGGCTGCTCTCCGGCCTTGGATTGCTGATCTTGCTGCTGGCAGGTGATGCGCTGGTGCGCGGCGCGGTGAACCTGAGCCTGCGGCTGGGTGTGCCCGCCCTGATCGTCAGCCTGACCATTGTGGCGTTTGGCACATCGGCACCCGAGCTGCTGATTGCGATCAGCGCGCTGCAGGAAAACGCGCCGGGCATTGCGCTGGGCAACGTTGTCGGATCGAACACGGCGAATATCCTTCTGGTTCTTGGCCTGCCTGCCTTGTTGGCGACCCTGCACACCAGCGAATGTGATAGTCGCAAGAACTATGTCTTCATGCTGCTGGCAACGGTTCTTTTCATCGGATTGGCCTTCTGCGGGGTGTTCAATCTGATCAGCGGCGCCATTTTGCTGGCCGCCCTTGGGCTGGTGTTGTGGAACGCGTTTCGCGAAGCCAAGGCGCATCGCAAAGCCTGCGCTGATGCAGCCGGGGCATGTGCCGACGACGAAGAGCTGGACGGTCTGGAAGAGGCCGATCCGAACATGCCCTATTGGAAGATCTCGATCTACGTGATCCTTGGCCTGATTGGCCTGCCCATGGGCGCGCATCTGCTGGTCGAAAACGCCACTGAAATCGCCCTGATGTACGGGATCACCGAGACGGTGATCGGTTTGACACTTGTGGCGGTCGGGACCTCTCTGCCCGAATTGGCAACGACCGTTATGGCGGCGCTACGGCGTCAGGCGGATGTGGCGCTTGGCAATGTGATCGGATCGAACATGTTCAATCTGCTGGCCATCGTCGGTATTGCCACGTGGTTCGGCAACATCCCGGTCGATCCGGAATTCCTTGAATTCGACCTGTGGGTCATGCTGGGCGCATCGCTTCTGCTGATCCCGTTTGTGTTCTTCAAACAGGATATTTCGCGGATCTGGGGTCTGGTGTTGACTTTCCTTTATGCGCTTTATGTCACCACATTGCTGATGTGATCTGACGGAAAGAGGTATCCATGTCCCGAGCGCTAGTAACCGGAGCCGGCATCCGCTTGGGCCGAGCCATGGCCCTTTATCTGGCAGGGCGCGGGTATGATGTAGCCGTACATTATGCGACCTCGGAACAACCTGCGGCTGAGACGGTTGCAGAAGTTCGGGCGCTGGGCCGCAAAGCTGTGGCGCTACAGGCCGACCTGCTGGATGAGGAACAGGTGACCGCCCTGCTGCCTCGCGCGGCTGAGGCTCTGGGTGGGCCGATCACTTGTCTGGTCAACAATGCGTCGGTTTTTGAGTATGACAATATCCACACGGCCACGCGCAAAAGTTGGGACCGGCATCTCGACAGCAACCTGCGCGCGCCTTTCGTTCTGACACAGGCCATGGCCGAGCAGGGTTTACAGCCCGAGACGGATGCGCAGGGAGAGCCGCAGGCCTCTGGCTTGATCGTCAACATGGTCGATATGCGAGTGCGGAAACTGACGCCTGAATTCATGAGCTACACCATCGCCAAGATGGGCCTGTGGGCGCTGACGCGCACGGCTGCTCAGGCGCTGACACCCGCTATCCGCGTCAACGCCATCGGCCCCGGACCGACCATGCAGGGCCATCGTCAGAGCGAACAGCACTTCAAAGCGCAACGCGCTAATACAGTGCTGGAGCGGGGCTCGAACCCTTCAGATATCACCGCAGCTTTGGGTTATTTTCTGGACGCGCATGCCGTCACGGGGCAGCTTTTGTGTGTGGATGGCGGGCAGCATCTGGGGTGGCAAACGCCTGACGTGCTGGGCGTAGAATAAGTAAATCTGCTGCAAGTTTTGCACCGCTCTCATTTGCGTTACTTAGTCGTTACAAAAACGTCTTATTTTTCATACACTTGCTAAGTGCATAAAAAAATAAATATAAAAAACAAACACTTAAACATGTGCCTGTTTTTTGTGCAAATTAACGAACAAGCAAGGAAACAAGGAAGAATCCGCGCTCACGGAAACTTATCTTCATACTTATCCACAGAAACCGTGGATTTGTTTTCTCTTGAACTGAAGCGCCCAAGATTGCAGCCATAGACAGAGAATCATATCTCAGGCCCATGACAACCCAGGACGAATCGACACCCGAGCTTCAGCCCACCGGCTATGCCTGCATTCAGCGCTATGTGAAAACGCTGGACAGCTCGCCCGGTGTGTATCGGATGTTGGATGCGGACAGTCGGGTTCTGTACGTTGGCAAGGCGCGGAACCTTAAGGCGCGGGTGTCGAACTATACGCGGCCTGGGCACTCGGGACGGATCGAGAAGATGATCGCCTCGACCGCCTCAATGATGTTCCTGACCACGCGGACTGAGACCGAGGCGCTGCTGCTGGAGCAGAACCTGATCAAGCAGCTCAAGCCCAAGTACAACGTGCTTCTGCGCGACGATAAGAGTTTCCCGAACATTCTGGTCGCCAAGGATCATGCTTATCCTCAGATCAAAAAGCATCGTGGCGCCAAGAAAGAGAAGGGCGCATATTTCGGCCCGTTTGCCAGCGCGGGTGCAGTGAACCGGACGTTGAACCAACTGCAGAAGGCATTCCTTCTGCGCAACTGCTCGGACTCTATGTTCGACAGCCGCACGCGCCCCTGCTTGCTCTATCAGATCAAGCGGTGTTCGGGGCCATGCGTCGGGCTGATCTCGGAAGCCGACTACCGCGAAAGCGTCAAGGATGCCGAACGCTTCCTTTCGGGCCGGTCCACTAAGGTGCAAGAGGAGTTGGCCGAACAGATGATGGCCGCCTCCGAGGCAATGGAGTTCGAACGCGCCGCCGGTCTGCGGGATCGTATTCGTGCGCTGACGCAGGTGCAGACCAGCCAAGGCATTAACCCGCGCGGCGTGACTGAGGCGGATGTGATTGGCCTCTATATGGATAGCGGGCAGGCCTGTGTGCAGGTGTTCTTCATCCGCGCGAACCAGAACTGGGGGAACAAGGATTTCTACCCTCGTGTCGGCGCGGATGTGTCCCCGGCTGAGGTGATGGAGGCGTTCCTCGGCCAGTTCTACGACAACAAGGAACCACCGCGTCAGCTGATCCTGTCGGACGGAATCGAAAACGCCGACCTGATGGAACAAGCGCTGACTGAAAAAGCCGGACGCAAGGTGGAAATCCTCATCCCGCAGCGCGGTGAGAAACAGGAACTGGTCGCTGGAGCCCTACGCAACGCGCGCGAGTCGCTTGCCCGCCGCATGTCGGAAAGTGCCACACAGGCCAAACTGCTGCGCGGTGTGGCTGAGGCATTTGATCTGGATAACCCGCCGGGTCGAATTGAGGTCTACGACAACTCGCATATTCAGGGCACCAATGCGGTTGGCGGCATGATTGTCGCTGGCCCCGAGGGGTTCATGAAAAACGCCTATCGCAAGTTCAATATTCGCGGCGATGACCTCACGCCCGGCGATGACTTCGGGATGATGAAAGAGGTGCTGACCCGCCGCTTCACCCGTCTGCAAAAGGAAGATCCGGATCGCGAAAAGGGCATGTGGCCCGATCTCCTGCTGATCGACGGCGGGGCCGGGCAGGTGAGTGCCGTGCATGAGATCATGGTCGAGCATGGCGTTGAAGACATCCCAATGGTCGGCGTCGCCAAGGGCGTTGATCGGGATCACGGCAAAGAGGAATTCCACCGGATCGGTCAGCGTGCTTTTGCCCTGAAGCGCAACGACCCCGTGCTGTATTTCATCCAGCGCTTGAGGGATGAGGCGCACCGATTTGCCATCGGAACCCACCGTGCAAAACGGGCTAAGGCCGTGGGCGCGACACCACTGGATGAAATCCCCGGTGTAGGGGCCGCTCGCAAACGTGCGCTGCTCACTCATTTCGGCAGTGCCAAGGCGGTCAGCCGGGCCAATCTGGCGGATCTGAAAGCGGTCGAGGGGATCTCGGCCGGGTTGGCGCAGAAGGTCTATGATTTCTTCCACGACAAGGGCTAGGCCTTTCGGCCGCGCCACAGGATATACAGCCCCGAGGCCACGATCAGTGCGCTGCCGATCCACATGGTCTGATCCAGTGTTTCGCCAAACATCACTACGCCCAGCCCGACGCCAAACAGCAGGCGAGAATAGCGGAACGGTGTAACGGCCGAGACCTCACCCGTTCGCATGGCTTTCATGAGCGAGGCATAGGCGGCAGTGCCCATCAGGATCGCTCCGCCTACGTGCAGGCTCGTGTTCAGGTCCAGCGGAGCCATCGGCACCCCTTCCCAGAACTGATAGGCCAGACCAGCCACGATGATGCAGAGGAAGCCGTAAAAGCCCAAGACCTCGGTCCCCAGTGTCGCGGGTGCGGCGCGGCTGGCCAGATCACGCCCGGCGAAGCCAAGCATACCCAGAACAGCCAGGATCGACAGGGCCGAGAAGCTGTCTCCGGTCGGTTGAATGATGACCACCACGCCGATCAGACCGACCAGAATGGCGCTCCACCGTCGCCAACCGACGGTTTCGCCGAAGAACAGCGCGGCACCTGCCACCACGACCAGAGGGGTCGCCTGCAGGATCACGGTTGCCGCTGACAAAGGCGTCAGCGTGATCGCCAGCACATAGAACATCCGTCCCAGAATCTCGAACAGAACACGCACTTTCATGGGCCGTGACAGCACATCCCGATGCAACAAGCTGGCGCCACGCAGCAGGGCGACGGCGGCAAAGATGATCGCGCCACCGGAACCGAACAGGATCAGGATCTGCCAGATCGGCAAATGCGCCGAGGCGCCTTTCAACAGCGCATCCTCGAGCGCGAACAGTGCCATGCCCGCGATCATCCACGCGCTTCCGATCAGGTTCGATCGGGGGTCGGTTCGAATATGTGCGGTCATGGTCTTCCGTCGCTGCTGAGCCGTGCGCCAATCTGACCGCAAAGCCGCCGCGGGCCAAGCTGTAACTGGCCGAGAGTTCCTGGTTGCGACCCTTTGACTTTTTGCCCCACAACCCTCTGTGAACCGGTCAGTTTTTCATTTGTCTGTCTTTTCTGTCCTTGGGTGGCGATGTAGGGTCGTTTCATGAAGTGGAACTTGCCCAATATTCTGACCTTGCTCCGCCTGCTGGCCGCGCCCGGTCTGGCTGTGATGTTTTTGTATTTCACCCGCCCTTATGCCGACTGGTTTGCCCTCATCCTGTTCATGTCCGCCGCGATCACTGACTGGTTCGATGGCTATCTGGCGCGGGC
Organism: Ruegeria sp. R13_0; assembly: GCF_017743995.1. Lineage (GTDB taxonomy): Bacteria > Pseudomonadota > Alphaproteobacteria > Rhodobacterales > Rhodobacteraceae > Ruegeria. The sequence goes on from NZ_JAGHRB010000005.1 coordinate 29,293, forward strand.
GTGGAAGCAGGAAACCAAGATGGGCGCGATGCTGGATCCGATTGCCGACAAAGCCATGGTGGTGATCGCGCTGATGATCCTTGTTGGCTATTCGACCGAGCATTGGACCCCGTGGCTAGTGCTGCCGGCCACCGTGATCCTGTTTCGCGAAGTGTTCGTCTCGGGCCTGCGTGAATATCTGGGTGATGTCGCCGGAACGCTCAAAGTGACCAAACTGGCCAAGTGGAAGACGACGGCCCAGATGTTTGCCATCGCCATCCTGTTCTCGCAGGGGATTTTTGAGCATAACTTCGTCATGGCCACCTTCGGCATGGACCCTACGATCATAGATCAGGTCCTGACCGGAGAGGCTGAAGATATCAACAACATCCGCTGGCACCTTGAAGGGATGTTCTGGTCAGGGCGCATTGGCCTGTGGCTGCTGTGGATTGCCGCCACGCTGACATTGATCAGCGGCTATGACTACCTACGTAAAGCCATGCCGCATCTGAAGGAGAGCTAACCGATGGACGTGCTGTATTTCGCCTGGGTCCGCGAACGCATCGGCCTGCCGAAAGAAAAGGTCGAAACACAAGCTGCGACCGTGTCTGATCTGGTGGCCGAACTCAGCGCGCGTGAGGACCGCTATGCTGCGGCCTTTGCCGATCTCTCTGCGCTTCGAGTGGCCTTGGATCAGGAGCTGTCGGATTTTGATGCCCCCTTGGCCGGAGTGCGTGAGGTTGCGTTCTTTCCACCGATGACGGGCGGCTGAGATGCGGATCGCGGTTCAGGAAGAGGCGTTTGATCTGGGGGCCGAGGCCAACGCCTTTGCAGCGGGCGACGACGCCAACGGGGCGATCGTGACCTTCACGGGTGTCGTGCGCGATCTGGCCTCCGGCGATCTGGATGTGATGGAGATCGAGCACTATCCCGGCATGACCGAACGCGCGCTGACCAAGATCGCGCAGGAGGCGCAGGAGCGTTGGTCGTTGGGTGATGTTCTGGTGATCCACCGCCACGGCAGGCTGGCTCCGGGCGATCGGATCATGATGGTCGCGACAGCCGCACCGCATCGCAAGGACGCGTTCGAGGCGGCAGAATATCTGATGGACTACCTGAAATCCCGCGCTCCGTTCTGGAAGAAAGAGATCACCAAATCGGGTGCCGAATGGGTGGCCGCGAAGGACGAAGACGAAGACGCCCTGACGCGGTGGGATGGAAAATCGCAATTCTAGGCTTCTTGATGCGGTTTTTCTGAACAAAAGCATCTTACCCCAACACGCACCATCGACCCAAGCGTCAAGTATTTCTAGCCCAATACCGGCTGTGCGGGACAAAGCTACTTTAGAAGAATTGACCTAAGCCCCGGAGTAGTTGGCATCTCAAGGATGCAAACGGCATACTAAGATTTTTCCGGACAACTGCTACCTATAAGCTCTTCGACGCTACTCTTAGTTTCCTCAATCAAAGTGCCAACGCCAAATTCATCCCGATATAGAATTTTTAGTAGTAGTAAGTCAAAATCCGACAATTCAACATCTCCCTGACTATGCGAAAACTCGTAGTCAAAGATGCTGCCGACCTCCACACCTTCAGAAATCCCAAAAGTATTGTAGAATTCCTCAGATATGCACCGCCTCATTGTCACTTCGTCAATGTCTGTCCGGATCCATATTTGAGCTCTTTCAATGCGACCGTGCGTCGTAAGATGATTTATTGCGACGCAACTTTGATCTGTTTTGAGAAACTCCCTAAAAAGTGCCTCTAGCTGACCTTTTTCTTCCGAGTTTGCCGCCACACTCGGTGGAGCTATCCACGCATTTAGATGTTCTTGAAACCGACGGGATGCAAAATCTTTGTCAACAAAGACCAAGAAGATAAAGTTATCAGCGTTCTTCGGCTTTTCAAAAATGGCACGGACACCGGTCACGGAACTTATTTCTTCCAGCGTCTTCAACAAAGCGTCTTCCGCGACAAAGGCTATTTCCGTTGACGGAAATCGCTTCTCACCCCTTACGACCAAAAAATAGTCTTCCGTTCTTTTGTGCAACTTAGCACTGCACACTCCCCCTTCCGAAAAACAAAATTCGCGCTGATGCACCATCATTGAGAATCTATCGGCGAACGTCATGTCTTCGCTTTTCTGATAGTTATCAATTATTTCACATTCACGCGGACTCAGTAGTTCAACCGCATTCGCGTTGTTTGCCAGCAACGCAAAACACAGAGTGAATATCTGGCTAGCCCCCAAACACGGCAACAGGCGACGTTTGACTCTCTTCAAAGCTGCCTCCAGCGTCAAAAAAATACCCCATTCTGGATGTACAAAATAACGAGACGAAAGCAACCTGAGACGATGCAGGCGGGCGAACTGACATCGGAATAGTCTTTAAAGGCAGTCTGACGCCGCGAGCAGGGACATGCAGTTTTGCCCTTGCGGAATTGCCGGCAAGCGGCCTTAGTCGACATTCTCTAAAGTGCTTCGGACTGATCGGCACCTCTGCGTCTAGTTCGTGCTCCAAAGGTGTTTGACTGGCGCGCGTTGCGATGTCGAGAGATCACCTAGTTGCTGATCCATCTATGAAGGTTGGGTGAGATTCGTATGACATTCAACAACCGGTCAGCGCGAAGATCTCAACCGAGTGGAATTTCTAGTCCGCGTTGTTGATGCGTCCGCGTAGTTCTTCGGCTTCTTGCCGGGCGGCGCGGAGGCCGTCCATGGCGGCGGCCAGTTCTGCCTCGGTCTGGGTCAGCTGGTTGGTCAGCTCAGCCTCGCGCTGCTGCAGATAGGTGATGGCCTGGTCGCGGGTTTCCTCGGCCTCGTGCAGTTCCTGGCTCATACGGTCCAGATCGGCCACGTCGCTTTGGCGCACGCGGGACAGGCGATGGGCCAGCCAATTGGCAAACCATCCCATACAGAAAGCCGCGAACAGGATGACGGCGGTGGCGATGATGAATTCTACTCTGTTCAACTTACTGGTCCTCTGCTTCCGCATCCGGCGCGGTCGTCTCGGTCTGGTCTTCCGCCCCGGCCTCAAGCGCCTCGAGGCCGGTTTCCGAGGCCTCGGTGGGTTCCGGCCGGATCAGGCGGAACTCAATCCTCCGGTTTTCTTCGCGGCCCTCTTCGGTGTCATTGTCGGCGATGGGCTGTGTTTCGCCATAACCGACGGCCGTATAGCTTGAGGTCGGAATGCGCCGTCCGCGCAGCTCGTTCAGGATTGACTGCGCCCGCGCCTGGCTGAGTTGCTGGTTCATCTCTTCCCGGCCCTGACTGTCGGTATGCCCCTGAATCTCCATCCGGATCGGGCCGCAATCACGCAAGATATCGGCGATCTGATTGACCGTATCGCGCGATTCCGCAGCGATGGTGGCCGAGCCCGGCTCGAATGCGATTTTGCTGGCGGCCTGAATTTCGGCGATACCTTCTTCACAGAGTTCAGGATCGGGCAGCGCGTCTTCGGGTTCGGGCGGGGCGACATAGGTGATCGACAGGGTGAAGTTCTGCGCATCACCCAGCTTGTCTGACAACAGACCCGCGATCCGGGCCTTGGTCTCTTCATCATGGCTGATGCCGTTCAGGTCTACCAGCTCAGGCGTTACGGTCAGTGCGCCGTTATGCAGTTGTGACAGGGCCTCAAGCCCGGCCAGAACGCGCACGGGCCAATCCATAGGAAGGTCCGACGTGATGCGGGTCGCGGTATAAACATTGTCGGACCCAAACGCCGCGCGGGCGTAGCTGTCGACCATGTCGCGCAGGACGTCGTCACCAACGCGGCCGCGTAATTGGATCAGGCCCTCGGGGCTGCGGGTGGCAGAGAACTCGATGGGTCCGGTCTCATCCGCTACTTCGGGTTCGGGCAGAACGGCATGCAGGGCGAACACCTCGGGTAGGGCGTTTTCCAGCTCACCCACGACGCGGTCGAACAGCGCCGGGTTCGTGCCTTGAGCTGCGACCAGAGTGATATCCGCATCCGACATCGTCACCGATCCTTGCCCGATTTCGGCAAGCGCGTTGATGCTCTGTTCTGCGGCTTCCGCCCAGCGGGGTGAGGGCACACCCAGACCAATGGTGCAGAAGGAGGGTCCGGCAAGACCGGCCTCCTCCGCCGCTGCGATGATCTGATCGCGGGCGTCTTCATCCTGGGCAGAACAGGCGTCGAACTGCCCTCCGGCCTCGTCAATCAGGTAGCGTAGGGTAAAGGGCGTGATCACCGGACGCGGGGCTGATATGGATAGACCAATCCGCACGCTTGGCGGCGCGGCGCGCGTCAGATCTTGCTCCAGCCGCTCTTTTTCCTGCTGGCTGTTGGCAATCGCGGTGATCCGGACAAGGCCGGGGCTGGCCGAGATCTTGGCGCGCGGCAGGTCGGACAGGGCCAGCACGGCATAGGCCAGCGCATCATCCCAGCCGTCGGGTTTCGGATAGTCGGCGGTCTCGACCAGATCCGAGACGGAATGGCGGCTGTCCAGCGCCTGCAACCCGTCCATAAGGGACTCGCGGTCCTCGCTGGCCGGGATCAGGCCGATCACCGAGACACCGCTGTCATTGCGCAGGATTTCCACGGAAAACCTGGGGGCGGCCAGCGCCGATGTGGCGGCCACATCCATTTCATCAATGACCCTGGAGGTGTCGACCTCGGTTCCGGCGGCGGTCAGGGCATTGAAGCGGATCGCCTCATCCGGCGCTGTGCCAGTGAGGATAACGCGCAGGCCGTCGGATTCGACCTCGGCCCAGTTGTGACCTTTCAGGTCCAGCGCGCGCCGGACGGCGAATTCCGAGGCGTCCTCGACCTTTGTCACGGCAAAGCCCGCAGCCAAAAGGGACAGACCGGCAGAGACGAGAAAGATCAGGCAAACAGCTACAAAATAGGGCAGACGCATATGCGGGCTTCAGACTCCTCGGGCGTTTGGGCGGGGTTGTACAGGCCCCGGCGCGCAGGTGCAATCAGAGCAGCAGCGCGACGCAGAGGAAGATCAGCGGAATTAGGCCGGTATCCCGGTTCGACCGGAAAAGCATCAGCAATTTGGCATTGTCCTCGATGTTCAGATTGCGCAGCTGCCATAGCATATGCCAGCCCATGGCCCATGGTCCGCCCAACGCAATCGTGACAATCCAGAACGGCGACTCCGGCACGCCTGCGTCAATGATCGCCAGCCCCATCAGAGAGATTGTGGCGATCAGAAAGTACTTTAGCCATCTGGCCGTATCCGCCCCGAACAACCGCGCGGTGGATTTGACACCGATCAGCGCGTCGTCCTCGGTATCCTGATGCGCATAGATCGTGTCGTAGAACAGCGTCCACGCGATGCCCGCCAGATACAGCGTCACCGCAGGCCAGCCCAGCGATCCGGTATGGGCCACCCAGGCCAGCAACGCCCCCCAGTTGAAGGCCAGCCCCAGAAACACCTGCGGCCACCACGTAAAGCGTTTGGCAAAGGGATAGAGGGCAACTGGCACCAGCGACAGAACGCCCATGAGGATAGCTGCAGTATTGAAGCTGAGCAGAATGCCCAGCGATATAAGAGCCTGCAGACCCATCCAGATCACGGCTTGCCGCACGCTGACCTGACCCGAGGGGAGCGGACGGGATTTTGTGCGTTCGACCTGCGCGTCGAAATGGCGGTCGGTGATGTCATTCCACGTGCATCCCGCGCCGCGCATCAAAAATGCTCCAATAGCACAGCCGATCGCAATCCATGCATCCTCCAGCCGTGGCGTGCCATCGCTGAGGATTGCCAGCGCCAGCCCCCACCAGCAGGGGATCAGCAACAGCCACGTTCCGATTGGCCGGTCCGCCCGGCTCAGCCGCAGGTAGGGGCGGGTGAAGGCGGGCGCGCGGGTGTCCACCCAATTGCCGGTGACAGCATCAGCGACCTGACCGTCTGGTGTTGGAGCATTGCCTTGCATATGTAGGGTCTCATGAGTGCGAAGATCAGACTGTATGTAGAGCAGCCCTTGGGTCAGGGGCAATCGGTTCCTTTGACGCGTGAGCAGGCGCATTACCTGTTTGGAGTGATGCGGCAATCCGTCGGCGCGCAGATTGCCCTGTTCAATGGTCGGGATGGCGAATGGCTGGCCGAAGTCTCTGAGGCGGGCAAGCGCGGCGGCGTTCTGTCCTGCTTGCAGCAGACCAAGCCTTTGCAACTTCCGCCGGATTTGTGGTTCCTGTTTGCCCCGATCAAGAAAGCGCGGACGGATTTTATTGTCGAGAAAGCCGCAGAAATGGGGGCCGCGCGCATTTTGCCTATGCAGACGGAGTACACAAACTCCGAGCGTATCCGGCAGGACCGGCTTCAGGCGCATGCGGTCGAGGCCGCGGAACAATGCGGCGGTACTTTTGTGCCCGAGGTCGCGGAGCTGCAAAAGCTGGACCGCGTGCTGGATAGTTGGCCTCAGGATCGGCAATTGATGTTCTGCAATGAGGCTGAGGTCGGTTCAGCCCTACGATTGGCCGCGCAGGAAAAAGGCCAGCCCTGGGCCATTCTGATTGGCCCCGAAGGCGGGTTCTCGGACCAAGAGCGCGCCCGTTTGACCGCACTGCCTTTTTCGCACGTGGTCAGCCTCGGCCCGCGAATTCTGCGTGCGGATACGGCGGCGGTAGCCGCGCTGACCATGTGGCAGCAGGCCTTGGGGGATTGGTTTTAGTGTGAGTTCAATTTAGGCAGGCCCTGGCTGCTCGCGGACAGTGAGGGTAATTTGACGAGTCTGTATCGCAAGCAAATACAGTCCGAGAAAAACATCGACCACGTGATCAAAATTATTTGTCGTGGCATATTTCGAGAAATTGGCAGCTTCTCTCAAAACGATACAAATTATATGAATGTTTGCAAGCCTGCATTTCTGGTCAAGTCTTTGAAAATAAACTGCCTCTTCCCGATCTGAAAAGCACCAAAATGTTGACTAAATTTTAATTTCTCTATTTGTTGATCAAACGTGAATTTAACAAGTGAAGTGGACGCCGCTGGCCGTCATGAAAAACGCGCTGATTGACTTTGTTGATGCTTTGGCCGGACTTACCTCCGCAGAAGACCGATGGAATGAAGCAGTCGCGCAATCTCAAAAGCAGGGTATTGAGGCGATCCTGGTTGGTGAGGCTGACGGGATCAAAAAGCAGATCTTCTGGATGAACACCAACATGCCGGATGACTGGATCACCGAGTATCTCGAAGAAGACTACATGTCGGTGGATGCCATGCTCGAGACATTGGCCTGGCAAAACGAATACCACATTGTCGAATCCGGCCAGATGAAACGCGTGGATGCGCGATCCGACAAGGAATATGCGCTGGATCACGGGTTGAAATCCGCCGGGCTGGCCTCATTGATCGGGTCTCGATTTGGCGAGCCCGGGCGGCGTGGGGTCTATGTGACGCTGTGTTCCGGCGACACAATGCAGGCCGCACACAACAACAGCGACGTCGATTTGACGATGCTGGCGGCCTTGTTGGCCACGTCTATTACCGACCCCATTCATTCCCAAGCAAATCTGAAGTTGAAAGCAATGACCCAGGTCCTTTCACAACGTCAGCAAGAAGTATTGGAGTTGCTGGCCAACGGGTGTCAGACGGCCCGCATCGCCGAACGTCTCAACATCAGCGAAGCGGCGGTGAACAAGCATTTCTCACTGGCGCGCAAGGCGTTGGGCGCGTCGACCCGGGAGCAGGCGCTCGCCATCGCCTTGAAAGACAACTTAATTAACCTGTGAAGGTATAAATATCTCTACCTTGGGCGAAGCCCGCCTGTTTCCTAAGGTGCAGTAGCAAATTTTCGCCGACGAATAGTCGGGGTCCGTTTTTGGCCCCGCTTTACCAGTATTTTCGATGGAGCCACCTCTCACATGAATATGCAGTCGCAACTGAAAGGCCGCCTGGCCCGCACGCCTTCGTTCTCCCTATCTACCGTTGAGCTGCGCGGTGTCTCCGCCGAATTCGATCAGTCCATCAAAGCACTGCCTCCGTCGCTGGCGCAACCCGTGCGCGTTCCCACCGATACCAAGGGGCGGGGGGATTTCCTCAAGCAATTGGCGGCGAAATCTGCGGCCAAGCTGGCCGCAGGTGGTACCGCGCTGATCCTTGTACTGCTAAGCGCCGAGACCGCTCAGGCTCAGTCATCAGACGTGTCCTTGCGCACATTGGACGGGGTGAAGTCCATTGAGGTTCTGCCCGATGGTACCGCCGAGGTCACGCTGGAGAACGGAGCCGTCATGCGCCTGCCTGCGGGCAGCTTCACCGTGTCAGGCAGCGAGGTTCTGGTCTCGGAGGCGGTCGCGCTGCAGATGACAGAGGCCGCAGCCGCGGGCGGAGGTGTGTCCGGGGGAACGCTGGCCGCCGTGGGTGGCGGGCTTGCCTTGGCCGGAGCCGCCGGTGGCGGCGGAGGTGGCGGCAGCGACGGAGGTGGCTCGGGATCGACGACCGCCCCTACCACGGGGACGGTTGTAGATGGCTATCTGGTCAACGCCACCGTATTTCAGGATTTGAACGGCAACGCGATTTTTGACGCGGGGGAGCCGAATACGACCACCGACGCGCAGGGCAACTATTCGATCGCTCTGGACCCGTCCAACCCGACAGCCAAGATCGTGTCGATTGGCGGCACGGACTCTTCGACGGGTCAGGCGTTTACCGGCACCCTGACCGCTCCGGCAGGGTCGACCGTCATCACTCCTCTGACCACACTTGTTCAGAGCCTTGTCGAAGCCAGCGCCGATAGCGACACGCCGCTGACCGCAGCCGAAGCAAATGAACAACTGGCCGCCGCGCTGGGTCTGGGCAGCGGTACCAACCTGTTGGAGCTTGACCCGGTCGAGGCCATCACAAGTGCAAGTGATCCTGCGGCTTTTGCAGCCGCCGCGCAGGTTGCGTCCGTTATTTCTGCAGCAGCCGCGGCGCAGGATACTGCCGAAGCCGGATCAGAAGCGTCCGAAGCCGCGGCGGCGTCGCTTGCGCAACAATTGCTGGACGCGAGCTCTCCATCGGATGTGCTGAGCGATCCGGATGCGATTGCCGAAGCGCTGGAAAGCGCGAATGTAGACGCGGCCGAAGCAAGCGCTATTGCATCGGATGTTCAGGAAACAAACACGCTTATCGCGGACGCAGATGGCTCGGCCGAAGAAATTCAGCGGGATATCGAAGCTGCGCAAGAAGTGTTTCAGGGCAGCGTTGTAGAGTCGATTCAGGACGATGAGGCTGGCACCGTTGACGTCGCGGGAGAAGCCAGCACTATTGTTTCGCTCAGACCAGTCGTTCTGTCTGAAAACTTTGCGGACACTTACGGTCCGTCAAACCTGGATAGCGCTCCGGTCATGTCGGGCACCGGTCGTCCGGGTAGTATCGTCCGCGTGACTTTCAGCGATGCCGACGACGCGACGACCGATACCAGCCAGACCACCATCGTTGATGGCAGTGGTAATTGGCGAATCACCTTTGACGCCGCCGATTTCCCCACAGCAAGCGGGGCTTATACGGTTGAGGTCGCAGCCGCGCCCTCGGGTTCGTCTGTGTTCACCGTTCCGGCCGTCTCGGGCGGCAGCTTTGATGTTGACCTGACGCCACCGGCGGCACCTGTTCTGGATTCCGTGTCCAGCGACGGCACCTTGACGTTGGAAGAGCGAGAGTCGGAGTTGACGGTATCCGGCACCGCCGAGGCGGGCGCCACTGTCGCTGTCACAATCGGTAGTGTGACTCTGACGGATACTGCTGCCGCAGATGGCGCGTTCAGTGTCACGTTCGATGAGGCTGACATTCCGACCTCGGGTTTCTCCATCAGCGCTGTTGCGTCGGATGATCTGGGCAATGCTAGCGGCTCGGCGACACAGGCGATCTCGGTCGAGCCGGAATCGGCTCTGACTCCGACTGTTGATCCGGTCTCGGGCACGCTGGGGTCCGCGGAATTGGCAGCGGGCCTGACCGTCACTGGCACGGGTCGCGCGGGCAGCACCATCACCGTCTCCATCGATGGCGCGGATCAGAATGCGGTCGTCGGAGGCGACGGCACGTGGAGCGTGACCTTTGCCGAAGATGATCTGCCTGACGCGAGCGGTGACTATTCGGTTTCTGCGGTAGCGACCTTGCCAAGCACCGCTTTCACCAGCGGTTCGGTTGATGGCGGCGGGTTCTCGGTTGACCTGACCGCTCCCGATGCACCGTCGCTCGACACCATCGCAGGCAACAACGCGCTGGAGCTTGAGGAGCAGGGCGCTGACCTGACCATCACCGGCACCGCCGAGGCGGGCGCGACGGTTGAGGTCACCCTCAACGGCGTGGTTGAAACGGTTGTTGCGGATGCGGGTGGCGCGTTCTCGGTCACTTTTGATGCGGCGGATGTGCCCGGAGATGACTTCTCGGTTAGCGCCACGGCCACGGACGCGCTGGGCAATGAAAGCAGCGCGGCCACACAGCCTGTCACGGTCGAGCCGGTCTCGGCCCTGACGCCCACAATCACGCCGGTTTCGGGTACGTTTGGCCCAAGCGAACTGGCCGCAGGGCTGGTGGTGTCCGGTACGGGCCGCGCGGGCAGCACCGTGACCGTGGATATTGACGGCGTCACGCAGGACGCAACCGTCGATGGCGACGGCAACTGGATAGCCACCTTTGCAGAGGCCGATTTGCCGGACGCGACGGGGGACTACACGGTCTCTGCCTCGGCGACATTGGCGGGCACGTCCGTCTCCAGCGGTTCAGTCTCGGGCGGAGGGTTCTCGGTCGATCTGGACGCCGCAGCCGCGCCTGTTCTGGATGCGGTCGCAGGCAATAACGCCATTGAACTGGAGGAAAGCGGCTCGGACCTGACCGTGACTGGCACCACCGATGAAGGCGCGACGGTTGAGGTCACAATCGGCAGCGTCACCCTGACAGACGTGGCCGGTGTTGGAGGCGTGTTCAGCGTCACATTCGATGCCGCTGACGTTCCGACCTCGGACTTCTCCATCAGCGCTGTGGCGTCGGATGATCTGGGCAATACCAGCGCTTCGGCAACGCAGGCGATCTCGGTCGAGCCGGTCTCAGCCTTGACCCCGACCGTTGATCCGGTCTCGGGCGTCCTGGGTGCGGACGATTTGGCGGCTGGCCTGACGGTCACTGGCACCGGCCGCACCGGCAGCACGGTTACCGTGACGATTGATGGCGAGGATCAACAGGCCGTCGTGGACGGCGACGGCAACTGGAGCGTGACCTTCGCTGAGGCAGACCTGCCTGCGACGACCGGCGACTACGCGGTGTCTGCCGTGGCAACCTTGCCTCCAACCGCGTTCACCAGCGGTTCGGTTGATGGCGGTGGGTTCTCGGTCGATGTGACCGCGCCCGATGCGCCGGTGATTGACAGCGTCGCGGGCGACAACGCTCTGGACCTGGAAGAGCAGGGCGCAGACCTGACCATCACCGGTTCCGCCGAGGCCTTCGCCTCCGTTGAAGTGGAGATCAATGGGGTCGTGGAAACCACCGTCGCCGATGATGGTGGCGTGTTCTCGGTAACCTTTGCAGCGGCGGATGTACCGGACGCGGATTTCTCAGTCAGCGCAACGGCCACGGACGCGGCAGGCAATACCGGTGACGAGGCCACTCAGGCCGTGACGGTTGAGCCGATTTCGACCCTGACGCCCACAATCACCCCGGTCTCGGGCACGTTTGGCCCGACCGAACTGGCCGCCGGGCTGGTGGTATCCGGCATGGGCCGTTTGGGCAGCACGGTTACTGTGACGATTGATGGTCAGGAACAGGAGGCCGTCGTTGCCCCCGATGGCAGCTGGAGCGTCACCTTCGCTGAGGCAGACCTGCCGGACGCCAGCGGTGACTATTCGGTGTCTGCCGTGGCGACCCTGCCGCCGACCTCTCTGTCCAGCGGATCGGTTGATGGTGGAGGATTCTCTGTCGATGTAACTGCGCCTGACGCGCCGCTTCTGGATGCGGTCGCCGGTGACAACTTCATAGACCCGTCCGAGCAAGCCGATGATCTTGTCATCTCGGGCACGGCCGAGGCGTTCAGCACCGTCACCGTCACGATCGGCGTAGAATCCCAGCAAGCAACGGCTGACGTGAATGGTGATTTCTCGGTCACTTTCGCGGCAGCAGATGTGCCGACCGAAAACTTCCAGGTGACTGCGGTCGCCGTAGATGCGCTGGGAAATACCAGCGCGACGACAGATCGCTCGGTTCTGGTGGGTGCGGTCGGCCAGGTCATCACCGGCACCAGCGGCGATGATGAGCTGTCGGGCACGCCCGGTGACGACACGATCAACCCCGAAGGCAATGATGATGGCCTCGACATCATCAACGGCTCTCAGGGGGATGACGAGATCGACCTGAGCACATCCGGTGGCACCAGCTTTGTGGAACTGAACTACGCCGCGCTGGATGGCCCGATCGATGTGACACTGGACTATGCCAGCAACACGGGTTCGGTAGATAAGGGTGCCGATGGTACCGACACGCTGACCAGCCCTGAAACCACGGGCGAGGCGTTCGGGATCGGCCTTGTCGGTACGCAGGGCGATGACACGTTTACCGTCGTTCAGGACGGTGTCGAGACATGGGCGGGCATCTTCTACGAAGGCGGCGATGACACGGTCAACGTGACGCTGAACACCGGCATCGTGCGTGTGAATGCAGTGACCCCCGGCGCCGTGGATGAAGATGTCACAGCGGATCTGACCACGGGCGACATCACCTTCGCCAGCGGCTCGATTGACCTGAACGTATCCGGCTCTGGTGGTCAGATCGAGCTGGAAACCGGCGACGGTGATGATAGTGTGACCGGCTCTGACGCGGATGAGCGCTTCATTCTGGGCGCCGGCACCGATACGCTGAATGCGGGCGGCGGCTTTGACACCGTGCGCTATGACCGAGGCGATGTGACGACCGGCGTGACGGTGAACCTTCAGACCGGGATTGCGACCGGTACATGGGACGGTCAGGCCTTCTTGCACAACTTGTCCAACGTCGAACGCGTGCGCGGATCACGCACCGGAGACGACACGCTGACAGCGGCCAACTCTGGCTCGCGGCTGGAGGGTCGAGGCGGCGACGATACGCTGATCGGTGGTGCCGGAGACGACCTTCTGATCGGTGGCGATGGTGCGGATACGTTCTTTGTCGGACGTGGCAACGACACCATTCAGGACTATCAGGGCGACTCCATCGACACGATCGAACTGGACCCTGCCTATACCGAGGCTGAAATCGACCAAGCGGTTGCAGATGCGGTTCAGGACGGCGACGCAGTGGTGGTCACCTTCGTGTCAACCGGCGCGACGCTCCGGCTGGAGGGCTGGACGGTTGCCGAGCTACAGGCCGAAAACGCCGGTGGGGATATCGTGGGGACATCTGGCAATGACTTGCTTGTTGGCACGGACGGCGACGACACAATTGATCCGCAAGGCAACGACGGGAATGACCCGGATCGGGTTATTGGGTCTCTGGGCGACGATACGATCGACCTGACCAATACTGGTGCCGATAGCTTTGTTACGTTGGAATATGGTGGTTTGGGGGGTCCAATCGATGTGACGCTGGACTACGCGCTCAATGAGGGGCGGGTAGTCAAAGGCGTCGGCGGAGTTGATGGAACGGATACGTTGATCAGCCCGAACACAACTGGCGAGGCCAACGGGATTGATATCTTTGGCACTGCTGAAGATGATACCTTCACCATCACTCAAAACGATGCGGGAACCTTTACGGCGATCGTATATGCCGGTGGTGATGACACCGTCAATCTGGAACTCGACACGGGTGTTGTACGTGTCACGTCTTCGGATTCTGAAGATGTCACAGCGGATCTTACCACAGGCGACATTACATTCCTTGGCGGTTCGATTGACCTCAATGTCACCGGTTCTGGTGGCCGGGTTGAGCTGGTGACCGGCAATGGTGATGACACTGTAACTGGCTCGGCCTTAGATGAGCGGTTCATCCTTGGGGCCGGAACCGACACGCTTAATGCAGGCGACGGAATTGACCTCGTGCGTTATGACCGTTCCGCCGTCTCGGATGGCGTGACCGTCAACCTCGAGGCTGGCACTGCAACCGGGACATGGGGCGGTCAGGCCTTCTCGCACAGCTTGTCGGGTGTCGAGCAGGTACGCGGCTCGCGGACTGGCGGTGACAATCTGACTGCAGCGGATAGTGGATCGTTCCTTGACGGTCGCGGTGGCGACGACACGCTGACCGGCGGTGCCGGAGATGACGTGCTGGTCGGTGGCAGCGGCGCTGATACGTTCGTTGTCGGACGTGGCAACGACACTATTCAGGACTATCAGGGCGAAGACATCGACACGATCGAGCTGGACCCTGCTTATACCGAAGCCGAGATCGACCAGGCGGTTGCAGATGCGGTGCAGGACGGAGACGCGGTGGTGGTCACATTCGTGTCCACGGGTGCGACGCTCCGGCTGGAGGGTTGGACGGTTGCCGAGCTGCAGGCTGAAAACGCCAGCAGCGGTTCCGACATCATCGGCACGTTTGGTGATGATGTTCTGAACGGCACCGATGGGGACGACTTCATCGACCCACAGGGCAATGACGATGGGTTTGACCTCATCAACGGCTCGACCGGAGATGATGAGATCGATTTCTCGAACTCCGGTGGCGAAAGCTTTGTCGAGCTGAACTATTCGGGTCTGGGAGGGCCGATCACGGCCTCGATCGACTATGCCAACAATACGGGCTTTGTCGACAAGGGGGCGGACGGGTTCGACTCGCTCACCGACCCCAACACGACCGGGGAATCGCTGGGTATCGGGCTTGTCGGCACCGCTGGCAATGACACCTATAACATCACGCAGGGCACTGGCTTCTCGTGGGCCGGGATTGTCTATGCCGGTGGCAATGATGTGATCAATGCCAGCCTGAACGAGGGTATCGTCCGGGTTGATACAAGCGGTGAGGCGACCACGGCCGATCTTTCGAGCGGCCTGATCAGCTTTGCCAGCGGAAGCATCCAGGTGAATGCGACAGGCTCTGGCGGTCGGATCGAGCTTCGGACATTTGACGAAGACGACTCAATTGTCGGTTCAGACGCGGATGAGCGCTTCATTTTGGGTGCAGGGACCGACACCCTGAATGCGGGCGGTGGCTTTGATACCGTGCGTTATGACCGTGGCGACGTGACGACCGGCGTGACGGTGAACCTACAGGATGGGACCGCAACCGGTACGTGGGATGGTCAGGCCTTCTTGCACAACCTGTCCAATGTCGAAGAGGTGCGCGGTTCCCGGAACGGAGACGACAGCCTGACGGCGGCGGATACGGGCTCTGTCCTGAATGGCCGCGGTGGCAATGACACGCTTATTGGTGGTGCCGGCAACGACACCCTGATCGGTGAGGCTGGCGATGACACGCTGCAGGGCAACGCTGGCGAAGACTTGTTTATCGTCGGACGCGGCAATGACATCATTCGCGACTTTGAGGCCGGGATCGACGACATCGAACTGGACAACGGTGCCACGGATGAAGAGATCGCTCTGGCGGTGCAAAATGCGGAGCAGATCGGCGATGATGTCCGGATTACCCTGCCAGATGGCGCGACGATCCTGTTCGAAGACTGGACGGTTGCGAACTTCCAGCAGGAATACGAAGATCGCTATGCAGTCAACGATATCATCGGAACAGACGGCCCGGATGTGATTGACGGGACAGATGGCAACGACTTTATCGACCCGCTGTCCAGCGGCGATGGCGATGACGTCATCAACGGCTCGCTTGGCGACGATGAGTTCGATCTGTCAAACGCAGATAGTGAGAGCTTTGTCGAGCTGCGTTATAGCAACCTGACCGGCCCGATCGAGGCCTTTGTTGACTATGCCAGCAATCAGGGTTCCGTAAACAAATTCGGCGATGGGTTCGATAACATCATCAGCCCGCTGACACCCGGCGAAGCCTTTGGTCTGGGGATCACAGGGACCTCTGGGGATGACACGATCAACATCACCCAGGGCAGCGGCTTCTCGTGGTTCGGCGCGTTTTATGCGGGCGGTGATGACACGATCAACGCCAACCTGAACTCGGGCATCATCCGCATCGACGCGGGCAGCGGTGCAACGACTGCCAACCTCGATACCGGCAGCATCGCCTTTGCAGGTGGGTCGATTGACCTGAACGTGACCGGCTCGGGTGGTCGGATTGAGCTGCGGACCTTTGACGAGGATGACAACGTAACCGGCTCGGACCGGGATGAGCGTTTCATTTTGGGCGCAGGTACCGATGTTCTGAATGCGGGCGGCGGGTATGACGTTGTGCGCTATGATCGCAGCGACGTGACAGATGGCGTCACGGTCAACCTTGCAACAGGCGTCGCAACGGGTACGTGGGACGGCCAAGCCTTTACCCACACCCTGTCGAATGTCGAAGAGGTTCGTGGCTCGCGCACCGGCAATGACACGCTGACGGCGGCGGATACCGGTTCGGTCCTTGAGGGGCGCGGCGGTGT
This sequence comes from Ruegeria sp. R13_0, assembly GCF_017743995.1. Lineage (GTDB taxonomy): Bacteria > Pseudomonadota > Alphaproteobacteria > Rhodobacterales > Rhodobacteraceae > Ruegeria. Next base: position 45,692 of record NZ_JAGHRB010000005.1, read on the forward strand.
CGACACCTATACGGGTGGTGCGTCCGAGGACATCTTCATCGTGGGTGAAGGTCATGACGTCGTCTATGACTTCGACATCGACGTGGATCAGCTGCAAACCCGTGACGGAGCCTTTGACTTCGGGCTTCCGGCTTACGAGGATGTCACCTTTGACGGTCAGCCGTCGCTGCGTTTCAACTTCAGCCCTGATGACTCGGTCACTTTGGTCGGTTGGAGCGGTCGGGACCTTGAGAATTCCATCGCAGAGGAGCTTCTGTCGCTGACACCGGGGCGGATGAACAATCCGGCCACGCTGACGATCACCGGCGCGGGGAACCTTGCCCTGATCGCGTCGGACATCACCGAGTTCCTGCAGACGCAATCGTCGACCGAGTTCACCTTCTTCGAAGATGGAGCTGCGGAAAACTATGCCTTTTCAATCACCGGCACTGGTTTGTCCCTTTCGGTTGGCCCAACGGGCGAGGAGTTGAATGGCACGGTCGAAGCGGCCACGCTGACCTTGGATGGCAACCCGGTCTGGTCACTGACGGATCTTGGAATTCCGTTTGCCGACTTTGCTGCGATGCTGGACAGCGCCACGAATGAAGGGGCGATCGACTATTCGCTCGGCCTTGCGGACCGCGATCTGATCGTTGTAGCTGATGATGCCGCGCAGGATATCCGTATCGAGGGCGTCGACCACTGGATCGAAGCGGGTGGCGGCGATGATGCCGTGACCTTCAACGGCGGCGGCAATGCGGCCATCATCGTCGGGGGCGGAGCCGATACGGTTGATATCGCAGAAAGTACCCCGGCAGAGGATCGTGCGTTCATCTATATCGACCCAGCCGACTCGGGCACCAATGTGATCAACGGCTTCCGCTTCACTGATAGCGAAGATTCCGGTGACCGCATTGTGGTCGAAGAAGATCTGGCGGTGTTCTCGATCGCTTGGGAGGTCACCGATGCGACCAATCAGGGGGATCTGGACTCGATCGCGGCAACCTTTGATCCGATTGGACCGGGCGAATACGCACTGTTCTTCGATCAAAGCGGCAACGCCGTGCTGCAGGATCTGATCGAAAGTGGCGCACCGGGGGTCAACTATACCCTGGGCGGCACAATCGCGAGCTTCACGAATGCGGATGTCAGCGGGCTTTCGGGTAGCAACCTTGGCGGGTACAATATCGACGGCTTCCTGCAATATTCCGAGATCGACCTGCCGCCCGCGTCCGAGTTGGTTTAACGCTCCGGAGGGTGCCCATGATTTCACCCGTCGCGATCACGCCGCGACCTCTGACACACAAGGACTGCGCCGGTTTACACTGGCGCAGTCCTTCCGATTTCGGTTTTACCGATCATGTGCCCTCGGTTCTGGTCGGGGCGTCGGAACTGTCATCGGTAACGCTTGAGATGCCCTGGTATTTTGCGCAGGCCAACGGCAAGTGGCACGCGCTTGCGCCCTTGCGTTCGGACGCCGGACTGAAATTCAACCATGTGCCGTTCTTGCTACGCATGTATCCGTTCACCCTTCTGCCGGACGCGGGCAGTTTTGTGCTTGGCATCTGGCAAGACCCTGACTGTATTGGCGAAACCGGGCATCCGATCTATGACGGCGCGCAATTGCACCCGAGGTTGGAGCCGGTTGCCAACGCGTTCTCTCGTTTTGTCAAAGGCTTGGACGCGCTGCATAAAATCGGTTCGGCTTTGCATGAGGCGGGTATTCTGCAACCGACTCCGCGGCAAGCCCGTGACACGGGCCAGCTGTTCCAAACGGATGAGGACGCACTACGCGCTCTGCCAGCAGATACCCTGTCTGAGCTTGCGAAATCAGGTGCGCTGGGGGCGGCATATGCGCAGTTATTGTCACGCAATCATTTAAAAAGAACGGCAAGGCCCAAGGTTGCTTCCCAACCGCAAAATACTCCTGTAACGCGAGAGGAAGACCGCGCCTTTCTGGATGCATTGACCGATGATCTTCTGGACGGCGCAGAACTAAAACCAGGAGCGTTGGCACCATGAAGACTTGGTTGTCGGTTGTGATGACCTCAATCGTTTTGGCGGGGTGCAGTGAGGATTTGCAGGGCACGCAGTCGTTCGATCCTGCGGCAGAACCCGCCGCGCAGCCTGCGGCGGCGCAAAGCAACCTGAAGGGTAGTGTTGCGCGCACGGAATTCGCCGAGCTGGTGCGCAGATCGGTTGCCACGTCGCCGACGACTGCGGCGGGAACCGCCAATGTTCTGGCCTCGCAATCCCGGATCGAGGCTGAAAGGGGCGCGTTCCGACCCCAGTTGAACGCCGAAACCTCACTGACGTCTGACGGGGATACGGTTCCGATCCTGCGGCTGAGTCAGATCATCTATGATGGTGGTAAGGTCTCTGGCCGTGTCGGGCTGCGTCAGATCGAGGCGCGTCAGACCTGGCTAAGCGAGCTGTCCGAGTTGAGCGCCCAAAGCTTCGAGGCGATTGAGGCCATCATCGACCTTGACCGCAATCGTCGTCTTGAAGATCAGGCCCGGCAGAACCTTGAACGCACCGAGGCGCTGGTCAACGATCTGCAATCCCGGTTCGATGCCGGTGCCGGATCGGTGGCGGATTTGCTCGCCGGTCAGGGCCGCCAGTCCAATGCCGAGACCGAGTTGGCGCAGGCCGAAACGGATGTCGAACTGGCGACAGCCACCTGGATCGAAGTGTTCGGCAGCCGCCCAGGTGCCATTCCAACCATCCCTCCGGCTCCGGTTCTGGCGGGTACAACCTCGCAGGCTATGGTCGAACGCAGCCCGCGTTTGCGCACACAGGTTGCTGTCAGTCAGGTACGACAGCAAGAGGTTGTCGTGGCCCAGCGTGCGACGCGCCCAACCCTGTCCGCGATCCTTGAGACCGATTTCAACGAAGGCAGTATCGACAATGGGGCGCAGGCGCGTCTGGGCGTGAATGTTCCGATCTATCAGGGTGGCTCGGCCCGCGCCAACGTGGAAACGGCAAGGGCCAACCTCCAGCAAAGTGAGGCTGATGCAGAAGAGCTGCGCCGCGAGTTGCAGCGCAGCCTGTCTCAGGCTCTGGAGGAAACGAACTCGATCCAGCGGCGCCTTGCGACGGCCCGGCGGGCGGTTGAGATTAACGAACAGGCGCTCGATGCGGCGCGGGGGCAGTTCGACATCGGACGGTCGACCATCGTGCAGATTCTGGACGCTCTGCGAGAGCTGAATCTGGCGCAGGTCCGGGTCATCCAGTTGGAGGCGCAGGCGCGCCGGGCTGAATATGCGGTGCTTGCGGTGACAGGCGATATTCTGGATGCGCTGGGCGTCGCGCAGCCGACTGACCCAACCTTGTGATATCCCCATGACCCCAACCGCCACAGACCCGCTGATCACACATCTTCAGCTTTTGACAGAGCGGTTGGGCCACGGGCTGTCCGAGGCGGATTTGTTTCGCGTTTTCAAAGGCAGCAGTGAGGCTTACGCGGTCAAGGACGCGGTCAGCGCGCTTGAGGCCGCAGGGTACAAGGCCGATTTCGGCAAGGCGCGGTTGACCAAGCTGGACCCGATCCTGTTCCCGGTTCTGGCCTTCGACGCGGATGGGGTGCCGTTTGTGGTTCTCGACCGTGAAGACAAGGGCCGTTTTCTGGTCGTTGACGCCAGTAGCGGATCGTCGGAGCCTCAGATCTGGCGACGCAAGGACCAGCGTATTGCGAAAGCGCGCTGGATCCTGCGCGCCTCACGCGCCCGCCGCTCGGTCGAGGATCGCACCACACCGCAAGGCCATTGGTTCTGGTCGGCGTTCAGCGATCTGCGTGGCGTGTATGTTCAGATCATCCTCGCGGCGATGGTGACCAGTATTCTGGGGCTGGCGACGTCGTTGTTCACCATGGTGGTCTATGACCGCATCCTGCCGAATGAGGCCGTGGACAGCCTGTTGGCGCTGGTCGCCGGGGTCGGGTTCGCGCTGCTGTTCGACTTTCTGATAAAGAACCTGCGGTCGCGTTTTATCGACACGGCGGGCAAGCGCGCGGATATGAAGATTGCCGAGCGTCTGTTCAACCAACTCATGGCGCTGAAGATGAAGGCGCGGGGCGGGCAGAACGGGCGGATGGCTTCGATCCTGCGGGATTTTGAGGTGGTGCGGGATTTCTTCACCTCGGCCTCGTTGGTGGCGCTGGTCGATCTGCCGTTCCTGCTGGTGTTCATCGGGGTGATCTGGGCCATCGGTGGCCCGCTGGCGCTGGTCCCGGCGATTGCAGTGCCGATTACTCTGCTGTCCGGCCTGCTGGCGCAGCCGTTCCTCAGCCGCTATGCGCGCGAATCCAGTGTTGATGGGCAGACCAAACAATCGGTTCTGATGGAAACCCTGACGGGGATGGAGACGCTCAAGACCACCGGGGCGGAACCGGTCATGCGCGCGCGCTGGGACGATACGGTGCGGGCGCAGGCGGATAGTTCCGGCAAGACGCGGCTGGTGTCTCAGGGCACGGTGAACCTGACGCTTCTGGTGCAGCAGATCGCGCAGGTTGCCATTGTATTCTACGGCGTATTCCTGATCCGGGACGGCGTGATCTCGATGGGCGCGCTGATCGCCTGCGTGATCCTGACGGGCAAGACGCTGGCCCCTCTGTCGCAATTGGCGCAGGTGCTGACGCGGCTGAATCAGGCGCGGGTCGCCTATGGCCAGATCGACGCGCTGATGCAGCAGGAGGTCGAGCGTGAGGCCGGTCGCCGCTATCTTTCGCGCCGCACGATTGCGGGACAGATCGAGTTCAAAGGCGTCAGCTTTGCCTATGATGAGGCGTTGGGCTCGATCCTCAAGGATATCGACCTGTCGATCAAACCCGGTGAGAAGGTCGCTATTCTCGGCCCTGTCGGATCGGGTAAAAGCACTCTGGCGCGCCTCATTCTGGGCCTCTACGAACCAGACGACGGAGCGGTTTTGCTGGACGGTCTGGATGCGCGCGCCGTGGATCCCGCGGACAAGACGCGCAATATCGGGGCGGTGTTGCAGGATTGCTGGCTGTTCTCGGGAACGCTGCGCGAAAACATCATCGCAGGACGCTTTGGCGTGACGGATGATGAGGTTCACAGCAAGGCCGCCATCTCTCTGGCCGACAGGATCGCGGCGGCGCATCCGCATGGCTATGACATGCAGGTGCATGAGGGCGGCGCAGGTGTATCTGGCGGGCAGCGTCAGGCGGTGGCCATTGCACGGGCGCTGATTGGTGATCCGCCGACGCTTGTGATGGACGAGCCGACCTCGGGCATGGATGTGCAGACGGAATCGCAGGTGATCGAGAACCTGAAAGGTTGGCTGTCGGAGGATCGGACGCTGGTGCTGGTGACGCACAGAACCAGCCTGTTGCAATTGGTGGATCGGGTGATTGTCCTGAATGGCGGCAAAGTCACTTATGACGGCAGCAAGGACGATATGCTGGTCCGCAACCGCCCGGCGGCACGCGCCGTGAAGGAGGCGTAAGGATGGCCGGGGCAGATTTCACCGCAACAGCACGCGAGCTGCGCGGCAGGCGTGGTGCCGCCGGTGGCCTGATCCTGCTGTCGGTCGTGACTTTGCTGGCCGTCGTGCTGACATGGGCCTATTTCACCGAGATCGACGACGTGACGCGAGCCGAGGCGCGTGTGGTGCCCTCGCAGCTTGTGCAGGTGGTTCAGGCGGCAGAAACCGGCACCATAACCGAGATCAACATCCGCGTTGGCGACACGGTTGAGGCCGGGGACGTCCTGATGCGCTTTGACCCCGCGCTGCTGCGGGCCGAGCTGGACACCGCCGTGTCCGAGGCCACCGCCCTGCGCCTGCGCCGCGCACGGCTTGAGGCGCAAATTGCCGGAGAGCCATTCGACATGCCTGATCGTGAGGGCGTCGAGGGGAAACTGCTCGACGCGGAACGGGATCTGTTCCTGGCCATGGCAGCCCATCTGACCGCCGATCTTGAGGTTCTGGACGCCCGGCGCGAGATCAAGCTGGCCGAGATCGAGGCCGCCCGGATCAGCAAGGATGTGAACAATGAGACCATCGGCCTGTTGGAGGAAGAGATCGGCGTGATCCAGCCTCTGGTCGAGCGTCGGATCGAAAGCCCCATCGCAATGATTGACCTGCGCCGGGAACTCAGCCGTCAGAACGGGCAGTTGAGTGACGCCGGAAACCGCATCCTGATGGCGCAGGCTGCCCTGACCGAGATCGACAGCCAGATCGTTGCCCGCAAGCGGGAGTTTCGCTCCATCGCGAATAGGGAATTGACCGAAACACAGGCCGGGCTCGCCGCGCTTGAAACGCGTATTCCCGCCCTTCAGGCCAGATTGGCGCGGGCGGAAATCCGTGCCCCGGCGCGCGGGGTGGTCAATCAGGTGCTGATCTCGACGCTGGGCGGCGTGGCGCAGCAGGGCCAGACAGTGGCCGAGATCGTGCCTTTCGGTGACACCGTCACGGTCGAGGCCTATGTGGCTCCCGATGACATTGCCTTCATCCGGCCCGATCAGGACGTGAAAGTGCGCATCACCGCCTATGATGCCTCGCGCTATGGTGCGCTGGATGGGCGGGTGACGCGGATCGGGGCGGATACGATTCTGGCCCCGGATGGGGAAACCTCGGTCTATGTGGTCGAGATTCAGCTGGACGGCTCGCTGACCGATGCGGATGGGCAGAAACTGGACGTGATCCCCGGCATGGTTGCGCAGGTCGATATGCTCTCCGAGCCGAAGACCGTGCTTGAGTATCTGACCAAACCGGTGATCCGCGTCAAAGAACGCGCTTTCCGGGACTAGTCCGAGATACGAAACCCCCTCTTGAACTCTGCGCCTCTCGGCCCGATTTTGAGGGGGTTGGGGATCGCCTATCACGTCCAAGCGCTGAGACAGGAACACTGATATGAGTTTCATTCGACCCGAAGCCAAAATGGTCCTGTGGCGCTGGCGCGAGGTCGTCGCGGCCGGTTTTGTGCTGGTTCTGGGCCTCAGCTGGGTCAGTGGACCCGGCGGTCTGCTGGGCGTTCTTGGTTGGGTGCTGGTGGCAGTCGCGGTCGCTCTGACAGTGATCGGCGTGCAGCGTGCCCGGTTTCGCACTGGCGCAGGCGGGCAGGGCGTCGTCAGCGTCGATGAGGGGCAGATCACCTATCTCGGCCCGCTGGATGGCGGCATGGTGGCAACGCGCGAGATCGAGCGACTCGCGCTTGATCCGACCTCAAGCCCGGCGCATTGGGTGTTGGACCAACCGGGTCAACCGACGCTTCACATTCCTGTGAATGCCGAAGGTGCCGAGGCGCTGTTCGATGTGTTCTCGGCGTTGCCGGGATTGAAAACGCAACAGATGCTGGCCGAACTCCACGGCGGGTCGCGCCATCCGGTGGTGATCTGGGAAAAAACCTCCTCGCGCCCGGCCCACCTTCGGCTGCATTGACACTGGCGCGGTTTGCGCTCAGGACTGACCGATAAGACAGACACATCAGGATCGGAGATCGGTTCATGTCCATCCCTCAGTCCGGCGGCGGTCCGATCGAGCGCCACGAGCAATTGGCCGAATATCTGGAATCGGGCTGCAAGCCCAAGGCCGATTGGCGTATCGGGACCGAGCATGAGAAGTTCGGCTATTGCAAAGACACCCTCAAACCGCTGCCTTTTGAAGGCAAACGGTCCATCGTTGCGGTGCTTGAAGGGCTGCGCGACCGCCATGGCTGGGCAGAAGTGCGCGAAGCGGGCCACCTTATCGGTCTTGAAAAAGACGGCGCAAATGTCAGCCTGGAACCCGGCGGTGCGCTGGAATTGTCGGGTGCCCCTCTCGAGACGATCCACGAGACCTGCGATGAGGTGAACACGCACCTGCGCGAAGTGAAGGATATCGCCGATGAGATCGGCGTAGGCTTCATCGGTCTGGGCGCGGCTCCGATCTGGACCCACGAAGAGATGCCGCTGATGCCCAAGGGGCGCTATCGGCTGATGAACGACTACATGGAAGAGGTTGGCACCATGGGCCGTGCCATGATGCGCCGGACCTGCACCGTTCAGGTTAATATCGACTTTGGGTCTGAGGCCGACATGGTGCAGAAACTGCGCGTGGCGCTGGCGCTGCAACCGGTGGCAACGGCGCTGTTCGCGAACTCTCCGTTCTTTGAGGGCAAGGTGAACGGCCAGAAAAGCTGGCGCAGCCATATCTGGCGGCATCTGGACGATGCGCGCACCGGCATGCTGCCTTTCGTCTTCGAAGAGGGCTTCGGGTTCGAGCGTTACGTGCAATACGCGCTCGATGTGCCGATGTATTTCGTCTATCGCGACGGCCAGTATATCAACGCTCTGGGCATGTCCTTCCGAGATTTCCTGAAGGGCGAACTGCCTGCTCTTCCAGGTGAGACTCCCACACTTTCCGATTGGGCCGACCATCTGACCACGGCCTTCCCCGAAGCACGGATCAAGAAATTCATGGAGATGCGCGGTGCCGATGGTGGTCCGTGGCGTCGCCTGTGCGCGCTGCCGGCCTTCTGGGTCGGCCTGACCTATGACCAAACCGCGCTGGATGAGGCGTGGGATCTGGTCAAAACCTGGGATGCTGAAACCCGCGAGGAACTGCGTGTTCAGGCCGCAGTCAAGGGCTTGCAGGCCCAGGTCGGGGACATCAACATGCATGATCTGGCGCGTGAGGTCGTGGCGATCTCTGAGGCTGGTCTGAAAGCCCGTGCTTTCCCCGGTGCTGGCGGTCTGGTCCCGGATGAGACGCATTTCCTGAACGCGCTGAAGGAAAGCATCGACACCGGCAAGGTGCCCGCCGATGAGTTGCTGGAACACTACAATGGCGACTGGAACGGCGACCTGACCCGGATTTTCCCCGAATACAGCTATTGATCCGCCCGGTCCCGCTTGCATTCGCGGGGCTGGCCCGATAGCAGGTTGGCGACCAAATTCAGAGGGCGTCATGGACGATCTTAAGGCAAAATATCTGGGCCAAATCGCCGAAGCAGGCGACGAGAACGCGCTTGAAGCGATCCGCGTCGCTGCCGTGGGCAAAAAAGGCGAGGTCGCGCTGAAGATGCGCGAGCTGGGCAAGATGACGCCCGAGGAACGTCAGGTCGCAGGCCCGGCGCTGAACGCCCTGAAGGACGAGATCAACTCGGCGCTCTCCGCGAAGAAGGCCGCTCTGGCCGATGCCGCGCTGGATGAGCGTCTGCGCACAGAATGGCTGGACGTCACCCTGCCGACCCGCGCGCGCCGTGAGGGCTCGATCCACCCGATCAGCCAGGCGACCGAGGAACTGACCGCGATTTTTGCCGAACTGGGCTTTGCCGTGGCTGAAGGTCCTCGGATCGAGGACGACTGGTATAATTTTGACGCGCTGAACATCCCCGGTCACCACCCCGCGCGGGCCGAGATGGACACGTTCTACATGCATCGCGGCGAGGGCGATGATCGCCCGCCCCATGTGCTGCGGACCCATACGTCTCCGGTGCAAATCCGCTCGATGGAGAAGCAAGGCGCGCCGATCCGCGTGATCTGTCCGGGTGGTGTGTACCGTGCCGATTATGACCAGACCCACACGCCGATGTTCCATCAGGTCGAGGGTCTGGCCATCGACAAGGACATCTCGATGGCGAACCTGAAATGGGTTCTGGAAGAGTTCGTGAAGGCGTTCTTCGAGGTCGACGACGTCGAACTGCGCTTTCGCGCCTCGCACTTCCCCTTCACCGAGCCGTCGGCCGAGGTCGATATCCGCTGTTCCTGGGACAATGGCCAGCTGAAGATCGGCGAGGGCGACGACTGGATGGAGATTCTGGGCTCGGGCATGGTCCACCCCAAGGTGATCGCCGCCGGTGGCATCGACCCCGAGGTCTATCAGGGCTTTGCCTTCGGCATCGGCATCGACCGTCTGGCGATGTTGAAATACGGCATTCCGGATTTGCGGGCGTTCTTTGACAGCGATCTGCGCTGGCTGCGGCATTATGGGTTTGCCGCGCTGGATATGCCGAACCTGCATGGTGGTTTATCGCGGTGAGTTCAGAACATCTAGAAATTCTGAAATCGCTGCTGCCAGTATTGGTTGCACTGCTGACGCTGACTGGCGGCGGGATAGTATACAATTGGCAAAAATCAATAGATCGTAAAAACCAGATTCTGCAAGAACGGAGAACTCTGTATCGGAACTTTATGGGCAAAGTTCAGCAACTGCTTTTGGATAAACAAATGGACAAGGCTGATAAAGCAGTTGAGCATTTTTTAGAGTTTAAGCTTCTGATAGCTGAGCTATTAGTCACTGCACCTGACAAGGTTATTGCGCCGTTGAAATCAACTGATGCAGCGATGAAAAACCTAATGAGGGTAACGTTCACAAGTAATAGTGGCACTCCTTTTGATGATGACGATACCGCCAGCGCCGAGCGTGATTTTTTTGACGCTTATGAAAAAACTCTGATCGAAATGAGACGTGATAGCTTTGGCGATACTGAAGTAACTGACAAGTTTGCGAAAGCATTGGTTGATGCAATGTCTGCATCATTGATAATTGGAAAACGCTAACCGATTTTCGTCACTGAGCTTTTGATTTTGTCAAAGAATAATCGGTGTATGGGTTATTTTTAGTTTTCAATTTTAGGCGCAGAGCAAAGGCCGATAGGCTGCCGCGCCATCTCCAGACCGCCCGGACGGGCTGGCGATTTGTCTCCACCCGCGCAACGCTCGAACAGGGCTCGGATTTGGCTGGCATAAAGTGCCGAATACAGACCAAGGATCGCCATCCCGCAGTCTGGCGACAGCGCGGCTCGTGATCTGATATGACCAATGGCGATAGCGCGGCTTGTTACAGGTTCCCACAGGTTTGTGACGTGACTTGGCGCTCAGGCTGGCTAGGCTCCGGCCTATGATCTATCGACTACTTTGTCCGCTTCTGCTCCTCGCCACCCAAGCCGCTGCTGTGGACACCTGCCACGGCGATTCCGCCTGCGAACTCGGCGATCGCTCGTATCACGTACTTGAACCAGATGGCTGGGATGGTGAATCGCCTCTGCCGGTGTTGCTGCATTTCCACGGCTGGGCGCGGCAGGGCACTGTGGTGGTGAACCATGAACGCATTGCCGGGGCGACCAAGCTGCGGGGCGTGTTGCTGGTGGCCCCGAACGGGCTGGGCAAAAGCTGGGATTTCTGGACCTCGGGCACGGGCGATGTGCCCTTTGCCGACCGCGTGTTGGAGGATGTCGCCAAGCGCTATCCGGTTGATCCGGAGCGTATATATGTTTCGGGCTATTCCTTCGGCGGCGCGATGGCGTGGCGCTATGTGTGCCAGTCGGGCAATGATATTGCCGCCTTGCTGGCCGTTGCAGGCAGTATTCGCCAGACCGAGGATTGCCCCGAAGCCCCGCTTGAGGCGCGCCATGTCCACGGCCTCAGCGATACGGTGATGGATTTTCCCTATGGCGCGAATGGTGACACGACCTATCCGGTGGCCCTGTGGCGCGCGAAATACGACTGCCACGACGCGACCCCGCGTGGCGATTGGAGCGTGGTGCCGATCCTGACCCTCAGCCGGGTGGAATGGACCGATTGCGCGCAGGGGCAGGTGGTGCTGGATACCCATCCAGGTGGCCATTTCATCCCCCATGGCTGGATCGGGCGGCAATTGGACGAGCTTTTGGGCCGCACCCCTACCTATCCGTAGCCCGCAGCGCTTGCACCTTGGCGCAATCTTTGCCATTGCCTGTGCCGACTGGATATCTGCCAAAAAAGGCCCCGAGCAATGAAATTCACTCTGTCCTGGCTGAAAGACCACCTCGACACCGATGCGTCGGTTGAAGAGATCACTGAGGCGCTGACCGATCTTGGCCTTGAGGTCGAAGAGGTCGTGAACCCGGCGGACCGTCTGGCGGGCTTTACCTTGGGCCATGTGAAACATGCCGAGAAACACCCCGACGCCGACAAGCTGCGTGTCTGCACTGTGGCGACGGATGAGGGCGATCTGCAAATCATCTGCGGCGCCCCAAACGCGCGCGAAGGCATCACCGTCGTTGTCTGCAAGCCAGGCATGTATATCCCCGGTCTGGATATCACCATCAGTGTCGGAAAGATCCGGGGCGTTGAGAGCTTTGGCATGATGGCCTCGGAGCGTGAGCTGGAGCTGTCGGATGAGCATGACGGTATCATTGAACTGCCGTCAGGCGAGGTCGGCGACACATTTGTCGATTGGCTGGCCGAGAATGACCCCTCCAAGATCGACCCGATGATCGAGATTGCGATCACCCCCAACCGCCCGGACGCGTTGGGCGTTGCAGGTATTGCACGCGATCTGGCTGCGCGCGGCGTTGGCACGCTGAAAGAGCGCGCCTATGCGCCGGTGCCGGGTGATTTCGACAGCCCGATCAAGGTAACGATCGACGAGGATACGCTGGACGGCGCGCCTCATTTCACCGGCCGTCTGATCCGTGGCGTGAAGAATAGCCCCAGCCCGCAGTGGTTGCAGGATCAGTTGAAGGCAATCGGTCTGCGTCCGATCTCGGCCCTGGTCGATATCACCAATTACATGACCTACGACCAGAACCGCCCGCTGCACGTCTTTGACGCGGACAAGGTGCAGGGCAACCTGCGTGTTCACCGTGCCAAAGGTGGCGAGAAACTGGTGGCGCTGGATGAGAAAGAATACACACTGCAGCCCGGCATGATGGTGATCTCAGACGACAATGGGCCTGAGTCCATCGCCGGTATCATGGGTGGTGAGGAAACCGGTTGTACTGATGAAACCGTGAATGTCTTCCTCGAAAGCGCGTTCTGGGATCACGTGCAAATCGCGCTGACCGGTCGTGCTCTCAAGATCAACTCGGACGCGCGCTATCGGTTCGAGCGTGGGATCGACCCGGAATACACGCTGGAAGGGTTGGAGCAGGCGACGCAGATGATCCTGGATATCTGCGGCGGTGAGGTCTCCAAGGTGGTTGAGGCCGGCAGGGCTCCGAACCATGCGCGCGCCTACAAGTTGGATGCGGCGCGTGTGCAGTCTTTGGTCGGGATGGATATTGCCGAAAGCGAGCAGCGCCAGACTCTGACCCGTCTGGGCTTCCGTCTGGAAGGCGAGATGGCGCATGTGCCCAGCTGGCGTCCCGATGTGATGGGCGAGGCCGACCTGGTTGAAGAGGTCGCGCGGATTGCGTCTCTGACCAAGTTGCAGGGCAAGCCCTTGCCGCGCGTGACCGATGGCATTCCAAAACCCGTGATGACCCCGACACAGCGTCGTCAGTCGATGGCGCGACGTACCTGTGCCGCGTTGGGGTATAACGAATGCGTCTCGTATACCTTCATTGATCAGGCTTCGGCCGCGCTGTTTGGCGGCGGAGATGACGCGACGCGTCTGGAGAACCCGATCTCGTCCGAGATGAGCCATATGCGCCCCGATCTGCTACCCAGCCTGCTGCAAGCCGCAGCGCGCAATCAGGCGCGCGGCTATGCTGACGTGGCCTTGTTCGAGGTCGGCCCGGTCTTCCATGACGGCGAGCCGGGCGATCAGAAGACACAGATAGCCGGTCTGCTGGTTGGCCGTAACGGTCCCAAAGACGTCCACGGCGCGTCCCGCCCGGTTGATCTTTTTGATGCCAAAGCGGATGCCGAGGCGGTTCTGGCCGCAATCGGCGCACCCGCCAAGGTTCAGATCCTGCGCGACGGAGACGCCTGGTGGCATCCGGGTCGTCACGGCAAGATCTACCTCGGCCCGAAAAAGGTTCTGGGCGTGTTTGGTGAGTTGCATCCGCGCATCCTTCAGGCGATGGATATCAAAGGTCCGGCAATGGCCTTCACCATCTGGCCGGATGAGGTGCCGCTGCCGCGCAAATCCGGCGCAACCCGCGCCGCGCTGGAACTGCGCGACCTTCAAGCGGTTGAGCGTGACTTTGCCTTTGTGGTCGATGATACTGTCGAAGCTCTGACTTTGGTGAATGCTGCGGCGGGGGCCGACAAGGCCTTGATCGAAGACGTTCGCGTTTTTGATGAGTTCATCGGCGGGAGCCTCGGTGAGGGCAAGAAATCTCTGGCAATCACCGTGCGGTTGCAGCCGAAAGACGAGACGCTGAAGGAAAAGGATATCGAGGCCGTGGCTGAGAAGATCATTGCCAAGGTGTCGAAAGCCACAGGCGGCGTTCTGCGCGGCTAGGGTTTGTCCGCCTCCGGCGGGAGTATTTTTGAAAGGATGAAGGGGCGGGTGCGCCCCTTTTTCACGGGAGGAGAGGAACGAAGTTGAAGGTTTATCTGTCTGGCGAGATTCACACCGATTGGCGTGAGCAGATTATTTCGGGTGCCGAGGGGTTAGATGTCACGTTCAGCAGCCCGGTGACCGATCACGCGGCCAGTGATGATTGTGGTGTGGCCGTTTTGGGCGCCGAGCCGAACAAGTATTGGCACGACCACAAGGGCGCGATGGTGAACGCGATCCGGACGCGCAAGGGAATCTCGGATGCGGATGTTGTGGTTGTCCGGTTCGGTGACAAATATAAGCAGTGGAACGCGGCCTTTGACGCGGGCTATGCGGCTGCGTTGGGAAAGTCGATCATTGTGCTGCACGGCGCCGATCATCAGCACGCGTTGAAAGAGGTTGATGCTGCCGCGCTGGCAGTTGCGGAGGAACCGCGCCAGGTTGTGGAAATCTTGCGCTATGTTCTGACCGGCGCATTGCCGGGCTAGGCTGCGAAAAGGGCTTGCGCGCCGGGATGGTCGCAAGCCCCTTTGAAGTCAGTCGCGGGCGGGTGTCACCAGACCTTTTTGTACGGCGGGGCGGTCAAGGAACCGATCCAGATAGGCGGTGAGATTGGCGTGGTCGTCCCACCCAACGACCTCTCTGGCGCCATAGAAATCCAGCCCGCGCAGCCAGGGCGCGATGGCCATATCGGCGATCGAGTAGTCTCCGGCGATCCAGTCCTGACCTTCAAGTTCCTGGTTCAGGACGTTGAGCAGGCGTTTGGCTTCATTGATATAGCGCTCGCGCGGGCGGGGGTCTTCGATCTCGCTGCCTGCGAATTTGTAGAAAAAGCCCAATTGTCCGAGCATCGGCCCAAGGCCACCCATCTGGAACATCAGCCATTGCGTGATGCGATGCTTGTCGGTGGCGGATTGGCCAATGAATTGCCCGGTTTTCTCGGCCAGATAGAGCAGGATCGCGCCGCTCTCGAACACGCCGATGGGGGTGCCATCCGGGCCATTAGGGTCAATGATCGCAGGGATCTTGTTGTTGGGGTTCAGCGACAGAAACTCGGGGCTTTTGACATCTGCATCGGCTAGGGTGACCTTGTGTGCCTCATAAGGCAGGCCGGTTTCTTCCAACATGATCGAGGCTTTGACCCCGTTTGGCGTCGGGAAGGAATAAAGCTGAAGGCGATCGGGGTGTTGCGGCGGCCATTTGGCCATGATCGGGAAAGAGGTGGTGTCCAACATGCGAAAGCTCCTGTTCGGGCGGTTTCGTTCGAGTTAGGCATGGAGTCGTGTATTTGTCAGCCCCCCAAGCTGTGCAGTGTAGGTCACCCGTTGTTTGCTGGCGAACAATGGGGAAAACGGCAGCAACTCGCACCTAGACCGATTTGCGTTTTTCACTCACAATTCAGCGAGTCCCGCGCGAAAGCCGCGGGATTGATGTTTGAGAAAGGAAATGCGCGTGGATGAAGTTGCAACACAGGTGGGTGCTTTTGCGCCTTTGATCATGAGCGCGGTCAAGGCGCTGATCGTACTGATTTTGGGCTGGATCGTTGCTGGAGCAATCGCTGGCATGGTGCGGCGGCGCATCAACGCAACGCCGCAGATCGACCCGACACTAGGGAACTTCATGGCCAGCCTTGTCAAATGGGCGATCCTGGCGATGGTTCTGGTTGCCGTTCTCGGGATTTTCGGGATCCAGGCAACAAGCATCGTGGCCATTCTGGGTGCCGCGTCTCTGGCGATTGGTCTGGCGCTGCAAGGGACACTCAGCGACCTGGCAGCTGGTGTGATGCTGGTCGTGTTCCGTCCGTATAAACTGGGCCAGTTTGTCGACATCGGCGGGACAGCGGGGACGGTGAAGGATCTCAATCTGTTCACGACCGAACTGGTGACGCCGGACAACGTGCAGATCATCGTGCCAAACGGGCAATCCTGGGGGTCGATCATTACCAACTACTCGGCGCATGACACGCGCCGCGTGGATCTTGTGTTCGGGATCGACTATGGCGACAGTGCGGATGAGGCGATGAAGATCATTCTGGACGTGGCGAACGCGGACGCGCGTATTCACAAAGATCCGGAACCTTGGGTGCGTGTGACCAATCTGGGCGATAGCTCGGTCGATCTGACCGCACGTCTGTGGTGCGCAGCGGCAGATTATTGGGATGTGAAATTCGAACTTACCAAGGCTGTGAAAGAAGCCTTCGATGCGAAGGGTGTTTCGATCCCCTATCCGCATTCGGTGGAGATCCACAAAGAGGGCTGAACGCTCCCGCCCGTCGCGCGGGCATTGGAATTGCCCTCCTCCGGTTGGGCCAAGCGCCGCACATTCGTGCGGCGCTTTCGTTTTGCGGATAGGGTATCATTCAAGACCAACCACGCCTCGCCGATAGGCGCGGCGCCATGCCCAACGCTGTAAATCGCCTTTTGGCAAAAAGGCGATTTCAGGTGCGGGAGTGTTTACGACTTGATCACCACATTGGGGGAAACGACATCAATGCCGAGGGCTTTACCAACCGCATAATAGGTCAGTTGCCCGGCGTGAACGTTCAGACCCGCCAGCAGGTGCGGGTCGTCCTGACACGCCTGTTTCCAGCCTTTGTCCGCCAGTGCCAGCATGAACGGCATCGTCGCGTTGCCCAAAGCGATGGTCGAGGTCCGGGCCACCGCGCCCGGCATGTTGGCCACGCAATAGTGCATCACACCATCGACCTCGTAGATCGGGTCGGCATGGGTCGTTGCACGCGAGGTTTCGAAGCAGCCACCCTGGTCAATAGCCACGTCGACAAGCACCGCACCGGGCTTCATTGTCGACAGCTGCTCGCGGCTGATCAGTTTCGGAGCGGCAGCGCCCGGGATCAGAACGGCTCCGATAACCATATCGGCGTCTTGGATCAGCTCAGCCGTTGCGCCAGCCGTCGAGTATTGGTTCTTGAACTGCCCGCCGAATACGTCATCCAGATAGCGCAGCCGAGGCAGTGAGCGGTCAAGAACTGTCACATCTGCGCCCATACCTGCTGCGATCTTGGCCGCGTGGGTACCGACGACCCCCCCGCCAATCACCACGACCTTTGCCGGACCAACGCCGGGAACGCCGCCCATCAGAACGCCTCGGCCACCATTGGCCTTCTGCAGGGTCCACGACCCGACCTGAGGCGCCAGGCGGCCCGCAACCTCAGACATGGGCGCCAGCAGAGGAAGACCGCCGCTTGCGTCCGTGACGGTCTCATAGGCGATTGCGGTGCAGCCCGAGGCCAGCAGGTCGTGGGTCTGATCCGGGTCCGGGGCAAGGTGCAGGTAGGTGAACAGCAACTGGCCTTCGCGCAGCATCTTGCGCTCACCGGCCTGAGGTTCCTTGACCTTCACGATCATGTCGGCCGTGGCAAAAACCTCTTCTGCGGTGTCCACGATGCCCGCGCCAGCAGCGACATAGGCGGCATCGTCAAATCCAGCGCCAATCCCGGCGCCAGATTCGATCAGCACGTCGTGTCCACGCGCAACCGCTTCCTGTGCGGCATTGGGCGTCATGCCGACGCGAAATTCCTGGGGTTTGATTTCCTTGGGGCAACCGATTTTCATCTGCACCGTCTCCGTTCATAAACTGCCTAAATTATGTGCAATTCAAGGCGCAATTTTTGTGAAACAAGACGGGGCTTTGTGTTTTTTGTCAGAAGATTTTCGCGTAAACTATAGAAATCTCGCAAAGGATTTGCAGCAATGAGCCTAGACACGACTGATCGGAAGATACTTTCTGCACTGCAGCGCAATGGTCGAATGTCGAATGCCGAGCTGTCGGAGCAGGCGAACCTGTCCCCCTCGGCCTGCCATCGCCGGGTACAACGGCTTGAGGCTGATGGCTATATCCGCAACTACGTGGCTTTGCTGGATGCGCGCAAGATGAATGTACCGACGACTGTCTTTGTCGAGATCACATTGCAAGGCCAGGCCGAAGAAGTTCTGGACGCGTTCGAAAAGGCGGTTTCGCGCATCCCGGACGTTCTGGAATGCCACCTGATGGCCGGAACCGCAGACTACATCCTGAAAGTGGTGGCCGAAGATACCGAGGATTTCGCCCGGATCCACCGTCAATATCTGTCTCGGCTGCCCAAGGTTGCGCAGATGCAAAGTTCGTTCGCTTTGCGCACGGTGTTCAAGACAACCGCCCTACCGGTGTGAACGGCGCCTATTTTCTGCGCGCAGAAAGGCAAAGGGCCGCCTTGCGTCAATTCTACGGCTTGTATCCCCGGAGCGGGGCGTCCAAAATTGAGACGACGAGACCCTCGCGCTGCGCCTCCCCCTGATCCCGGCAGTGCGATGTCATCAATTCATCTGATGACATCAGGCGGTTACACAAACCTGCCAGGGTGGGAACCCGAAGAATAATAAGGAGTTGACCTTGGCCTACGAAAACGATGGCGCCCCCAAAGACTGGTTGGAGGCTGAGCTGGAAGATACGCTGGATGAGGACTTCGAGATCGAATTCAGCGAGCCGATGCTGTCGATGGAAGTTCGCAAGATCTATCGGGAACAGCATCCGGATATGCTGGACCGAAAGGTCTATTTCCGAAACTTGCTGCGCCTTCAGGCCGAGTTGATCAAGGTGCAGGACTGGGTGCAGCACACCGGTGCCAAGGTCTGTATCCTGTTTGAAGGCCGCGATAGTGCGGGCAAGGGGGGCGTGATCAAGCGGATCACCCAGCGCCTCAATCCGCGGGTGGCGCGGGTGGTTGCCCTGCCGGCCCCCAGCCGCCGGGAGCAAAGCCAGTGGTATTTCCAGCGCTACGTGCCGCATCTGCCTGCGGCGGGTGAGATCGTTCTGTTCGACCGCTCCTGGTACAACCGTGCAGGCGTGGAACGGGTGATGGGCTTTGCGACCGAGGATCAGGTCGAACAGTTCTTTCAGGACGTTCCGGAATTTGAGCGTATGTTGGTGCGATCGGGGATCATCTTGCTGAAATACTGGTTCTCGATCACGGACGAAGAACAGCAACTGCGATTCCTCATGCGCATCCATGATCCGATGAAACAGTGGAAGCTGTCGCCGATGGACCTGGAATCCCGCATCCGCTGGGAATCCTACACTAAGGCCAAGGAAGACATGTTCTTCCGCACCAATATCCCCGAGGCGCCGTGGTACATTGTCGAAGGCAATGACAAGAAACGCGAGCGTTTGAACTGTATCGAGCATCTTCTGACCAAGATCCCCTATACGGATGTTCCGCATGAGCGGGTCAATCTGCCCGACCGCCGCTACAATCCGGACTACGAACGCCGTGTTCTGCCGGACGAGCTGCACGTGCCCAAGATCTACTGATCGTGTTGTGTAGATGCGAGGCAGCAGACTGCCTCGCATCAGGATAGGCGGTCAGGCGACGTCCATCATACAATCGAAATTGAAGAAGTTGACGAAGACGACGTCTCCGGAATCGTCCGATGCCATGTCTGGGCACGACGTGTCATCCGGGGATGGGGCCATATCGTCGACCATCACCAGATCCAAGTCATCCTCGGACTCGTCTGGTGTCATGGCGTCGTCATTCCAGGCGAATTGATCCAACTGCGTCTGTAGCTGTTGAATGAACGCCTCAATTTCGGCGAGGAAAGCTGCGACGTCGAAACAACCGCTATCAGGGTCCTCGGTCTCGGTGACGTCTGTTTCGGGCTGTTCCGGTTCCGGATCTTCGGTCTCGGTGACGTCTGTTTCGGGCTGTTCCGGTTCCGGATCTTCGGTCTCGGTGACATCTGTTTCCGGCTGCTCAGGTTCCGGGTCCTCGGTCTCGGTGACATCGGTTTCGGGCTGCTCGGGCTCCGGGTCTTCGGTCTCGGTGACGTCAGTTTCGGGCTGCTCGGGTTCCGGGTCCTCTGTCTCTGTGACATCAGTCTCAGGCTGTTCCGGTTCCGGATCTTCCGTCTCGGTCACATCAGTCACCGGTTGTTCCGGAGTTGGGTCTTCGGTTTCGGTCACATCTGTTTCCGGTTCCTCGGGAACAGGATCTTCAGCCGGGGGCGGGGTCATCGCGGTGTCTTCGCTGTCCAGCATGACCTCTGCGTCAGTGGTGGCAAAGTTCTGCGTCACCATGACCGCGTCAAAGCCCTGCATGTCGCCCGTCTCAACGCCGATCCCGATATATTTGAATTCGGGGTTCAGAATGTTGGCCCTGTGGCCGGGGCTGTTCATCAGGTTCTGATGAAGTTGCGCGACATCATCGCTGATGCCTGGGGCGCCGCGCTCGGATTGCCAGGCGATATTCTCGCCCGTGCGCCAGCTGCCTTCCAGATCGAAACCGGCCGACTGCATGCGCTGGGTTGCGCTGGATCCGCCCGATCCGGTGTGGCTGAACCGGTCCGTATTCAGCATCCATGCGCTGTGGTCTTCTGATGACTCGTTAAGCTGTCTTTCAAGTTGCAGGGGGTCCAGACCGCGGGATGTGCGCTCTTGGTTGATGAGCGCCAGCATCTCTCGTTCTACTTCACTTGCTGTAGACATTTTTGCCTCCGTTTTATGTTTTGTCTGAGTGGACGAGCCCAGTTATCGGGGCCACCAAAGACATGAACAGAGAGGCGATGAAAATCGGCGCTTTTCGGCGAGACGATGCAGCCGGACGCAGATTCGCTGCGCTGGAAAACGCCGAGAAAGAGGCGAGACCAAGGCTCGGCGAGTTATCGCACTGGTTGTGCAGGGGCGCGGGCAAAAACGCACTTAGAAACGACAAACCCCCGGGCGATGCCTCGGGGGTCGTCAAATAGTGTCATCCAAAGCTGGACGAGCGTCAGGTGCTTAGAGCAAACCTTCGCGCTGTGCTTTCTTACGTGCCAGTTTACGGGCACGACGGATCGCTTCAGCCTTCTCGCGCGCTTTTTTCTCGGACGGTTTCTCGAAATGTTGCTTCAGCTTCATTTCACGGAACACGCCTTCGCGCTGCAGCTTTTTCTTCAGGGCACGAAGCGCCTGATCGACGTTGTTGTCGCGAACACTAACCTGCATGTGGTTGTCACCACCTTTCTAGATAGAGTTGCAAGGAAATTGCAGGAGTTGGCCGTATAGCAAAGCCGCTCTATCTTGTCTAGTACTGTGCCCAAGCACCGGAGGCCCACCATGACCGTAACTTACGAAGACACCAAACAACAGCTGCTGGACGCGATCTTGATGCATGTTCCGTTCGATGGCTGGTCCGAGGCCAGTTTTCGCGCGGCCGTTGTCGATTGCGATCTGGATGACGGTCTGGCCCGTGCGATCTGCCCGCGCGGCGCGGTCGATCTGGCGCTGGCCTACCACGCGCGGGGCGATCAGGTCATGCTGGACAGAATCAAGTCCACTGACATGAGCGAGTTGAAGTTCCGCGAAAAGGTCGCCGCTGCCGTTCGGTTCCGGCTTGAGGCGGTTGAGGACAAGGAACTGGTGCGCCGGGGCATGACCCTGTTTTCACTGCCCAGCCACGCGGCAGACGGGGCCAAGGCGGTCTGGGGCACTTGCGATCTGATCTGGGATGCACTGGGCGATACGTCGGATGATGTGAACTGGTACACCAAGCGCGCAACCCTGTCGGGGGTCTATTCATCGACGCTGCTATTCTGGCTGGGGGATGATTCGCCGGATCACCAGAACAGTTGGGCGTTTCTGGACCGCCGGATCGAAAACGTGATGCAGTTCGAAAAGCTCAAGGCGCAGGTGAACGGAAACCCGCTGCTCAAGCCCTTGCTGGCCGTTCCCAATTGGTTTGCAGCTCAGGTGAAACCACCGATGAAGATGCGGGCTGATTTGCCGGGGATGTTGAACCCGCGCAAGTAAGTATCTGGGCCTTTGCTTTTTGGCCTGCTAGGCATTGGGCAAAGGAGATTTGCCCATGACTTCGCCTGAGACCCAGACAATGCGTGCCGTCGAAATCACCGAACCCGGCGGCCCTGATGTCCTGCAGCTGACCGAACGACCGATTCCCGAGCCGGCGGCCGGGCAGGTTGTTTTGAAAGTGGCCTATGCTGGCGTGAACCGACCGGACGCGCTGCAGCGCGCCGGGGCCTATGATCCGCCTCCTGGTGCAAGCGATCTGCCGGGGCTTGAGGCCTCGGGCGAAGTGGTTGCCCTTGGCGTGGGTGTTGAGGGGCTCTCGATCGGTGACAAAGTCTGCGCGCTGCTTCCGGGCGGCGGATATGCCGAATATGTCGCCACGCCCGCCGCGCATTGTTTGCCTGTCCCCGATGGCATGGACCTAAAGCAAGCCGCCTGCCTGCCCGAGACGTTTTTCACCGTCTGGTCGAATGTCTTCACACGCGGAGGTCTGAAAGCGGGTGAGCGGTTCCTTGTCCATGGCGGCTCCAGCGGTATCGGGACGACGGCGATCCAATTGGCGAACGCGTTTGGCGCGCGCGTCTTTGCGACTGCGGGCTCGGCTGAGAAATGCGAGGCCTGTTTGAAATTGGGGGCCGAAAAAGCGATCAACTACCGGGATGAAGACTTCGTTGGCGTCATGCGGGCCGAAGGGGGCGCGAACCTGATCCTCGATATGGTTGGCGGCGACTATATCCCGCGCAACGTGAAAGCGCTGGCCGAGGATGGACGTCTGGTTCAGATCGCCTTTTTGCAAGGACCCGTGACCGAGTTGAACTTTGCCCTGATGATGGTGAAACGCCTGACGCTGACCGGCAGCACCCTGCGTCCGCAAAGCGATCTGGCCAAGGCAAAGATCGCTCAGGACTTGCACGAGGCCGTCTGGCCGCTGCTCTCTGCAGGCAAGGTCGCGCCGGTGATGCACAGCGAATTCCCTCTGGCCGAGGCTGCTGCGGCGCACGCGCTCATGGAAAGCTCGCAGCATATTGGCAAGATCGTTCTGAACGTCGCGGGCTAAACGCGTTTTGGGTCACGCAACGGCGCGCCGGTAGAGGTGCCATGTTGCGTGGCCCAGAACGGGCATCACGACGATCAGCCCCAGCAGCATCGGGATCGCACCCAACACCAGCAGGGTCGCGACGATGAAACCCCAGCCCATGATGACACCCGGATTGTGGCGCAACACGCGAACGGATGTCACAACGGCCACGGGCAGCCCTACCTTACGGTCCAGCAGCAGCGGGAAGCTGACGACACTGACCGCCAGCGCAATCAGCGCGAAAAAGAACCCCGCAGCGGTGCCGAAGATGACCATTGTCCACCCCGCGCCGGTGGTCAGAACCTCGGTCGCAAACGCGCCCAGAGAGGCAGGCGGTTCAGGGCCGAGCGTCTGCGCATAGACGCTTTGAGCGACCATCAGCCAGACAAGCAGCAGCAGGACTAAATAGAACCCGAGCGCGAGAAT
Organism: Ruegeria sp. R13_0; assembly: GCF_017743995.1. Taxonomy (GTDB): domain Bacteria; phylum Pseudomonadota; class Alphaproteobacteria; order Rhodobacterales; family Rhodobacteraceae; genus Ruegeria. The sequence goes on from NZ_JAGHRB010000005.1 coordinate 69,102, forward strand.
GGCCCCGAAGGAGGGCGAGCGGAATACGCCGAACGCGTCCAGCCAATGGACCTCTCCGCCTTGTTCGCGCTTACGGCTGATTTCATAAAGACCAACGGCTGCGATTGGGCCGATCAGAGCAAAGCCCGCGATCAGGGGGGCCAGCAACGGCACCAAGTCCATGTTCATTGCAAAGCCCACCATCAACAGCCCGGCAATAGGGTAGATCAGCACGATAAAGATCGCATCCGCGCGGGTTTCCAGAAAGTCCGTGTATCCGGCTCTCAGGCAGTATTTCAGGTCGTCGAATGTGAGTGGCTGCACCATGGGCAGGTGGCGCACGTCCGAGCTGCCCAGGTGCGAGACGCTTTCCGAGACGTGATCGCTGGTTGCTCCAAGGCTTTGGGCCGCCCAGCTGATCGGATTACCGATAGTTTTTGCCATTTTGTTCCCTTCCTTGGCGAGTGGTGCGCCGCGGGATGGATCCGGCTGAGGGTTGCTCGTGGCCGGACCAGCCGGCAACGCCTGCATGCAGTATAGCACAGTTTTGGAAATTCCCGAATTGCCGCCGCCGCATCGCCCGGATTGTCTTGCCGCGCAGGCGTGTTAGCTTGAGCTTAGAGCGTTTCGGGTTCATCCTGAGACACGAATACCCTGCCACGCTTTCAGCGCTCTCGGGACATTCGTGTCACGTGATGTTTCAGGTAAAACTCGAAACGCTTTAGGCAAGAGGAGGTCAGAATGCAGCAAACTGCGCGTACAGTTGTCATTGAGGAATTCGGCGGGCCCGAGGTCCTACAGATCAAGGACCAGCCTTTGGGCGATCCCGGCCCCGGCGAGGTTCGAATTCGCCATGAGGCGTGCGGGTTGAACTTCATTGATGTCTATCAACGAACGGGCCTCTATCCTCTTGAATTGCCGCATGCATTGGGGATGGAGGCTGCAGGTGTGATCGAGGCGGTCGGCGAAGGCGTGACGCATTTGCAGCCGGGCCAACGCGCGGCATATGCCTGCGCCCCGTCCGGCGCCTATTGCGAGGCGCGGGTGATGCCCGCAGCGCAGGTATGCCCGCTGCCGGATGGCATCCCCTTCGAGATAGCCGCCGGGATGATGTTGAAAGGTCTGACGGTCGAATACCTGTTCCATCGCACCACCCCTTTGAAACGCGGCGACACGGTTCTGTTTCACGCCGCTGCAGGCGGTGTCGGCCTGATCGCCTGCCAATGGGCGAAATCCGAGGGCATCAAGCTGATCGGAACCGCTGGAACGGATGAGAAATGCAGCCTCGCGCAATTCAACGGCGCGGCCCATTGCATCAACTACCGGACCGAGAACTTTGCCGAACGCGTCGCCGAACTGACTGGCGGCAAAGGTGTCGATGTGGTTATGGATTCCGTCGGGGCCGATACGTTTGACGGTTCTTTGGACTGTCTGAAGCCCTTGGGTATGATGATATCCTTCGGCAATGCATCCGGGCCGGTGCCGCCGGTAAATATCGGCATTCTCGGGCAGAAAGGCTCGCTCAAGATCACCCGGCCAACATTGTTTACGCATATTGCGGACCACGCGGTTTGTCAGGCCATGGCGCGGCGGTTGTTTGGCAAGGTTCAGGGTGGAGAGGTCAAGATCCATATCGACCAGCGCTTCCCTCTGGATCAGATCGCCGAAGCGCACCGCGTGCTAGAGGCGCGGCAAACCACCGGCAGCACAATTCTGGACCTTTAAACGCAAAGACCCGGCGCAGGACGCCGGGTCTGCTCCAGTACAAAGCCGGAAAAATCAGAAGCGGTAGGCCGCTCGAATCTGCAGTGTTGTGGCGTCAACATCCACGCTGGACGAGTTGAAGTTGTTGAACTCGTGATACAGCAATTCGCCTGCGATGCTGACATTCGGGGCCACGATCTGCTCATAGCCTGCGCCGATGAACCAGCCGTCGTCGCTGCCCAGATTGTCGGTGCCAGCATCCGCATAGCCGCCAACGCCGTAAAGAAGACCCTGAGGGTTCACCTTGTAGCCTGCGCGCGCTTTGATCCGCCAGACATCCTCGACCGTTGCAGGGCCGAGATCGATATTGGTCCAGTCATAGTCAAAGCCGCCGCCGACGACCCAGTCGCCCAGATCATAGTCATATCCAAGGATGATACCGCCAATTGCGCCATCGCCATCGACGCCCGAGACGCTGGTGTCCACGTCGATATAACCCAATTGCACACCGCCGTAGAACCCTGTCCAGTTGCCCGAGGATTGGGCCATCGCGGCCCCTGCCGCCAGGGTGGAAGCTGCTGTCACAAGTGCCAATCTGCCTATCATGTCTTGATCCTTTCATTCCAAATAACCGCGCGCCAATCTGTGGGTTTGACAACGCATATGCATATTCAAATTCGGCCCTGCCTCAGGACCGGATCATCGTTTGTGGCATATTCCGTACTAGGCCTTGGATCGTTCAGGCCGCTTGGCCTGGTGCCTGCCCGTTAATTTCGGGTCTGTCTCAATAAGATAGTTAGTGTTTTCTAAGCTTCAAATAAAATGCGGCGGCAGATCACTCTGCCGCCGACACGTGCTGTTAATTTCAGCGGATTATTGCTGCAGTTCAGCCGGGCTTTTGTCTGCGATAGTTTCCCAGTTGGTGCTGGCTTGCTCGATGAAGCCCGGGATGTCGCCTTCCCAACGTTCCTGGATGTCTTGCGACAGGTTCAGGTACAGTTTGTTGTCAACGATTTTCCAGTGGTTCGGGTCACCGTCGAACTTGAAGCCCATGGCCGCGCCAAAGGCGCAGTAGCCGCCATATGCGGGCAGGTAGGCCTCGGGGTTGGCTTCAAACGCCACTTTGTTTTCTTCCGACGAGAAGCGGTACAGAGCGTCGTTGTGCAGAGTGGTGATGCGGTAGTCGCCTTTGGTCGCTTCGCCAGCGGTGAAATAGGCAACCGGGTCGTAGCCCTGCATCGCCAGACCGGTCGAGCTTGCGTTGAGTTCAACGCCAGCCGCCAGGGTCGAAGTGGCCAGAGCAACAGACAGGGCAACGCCGCCGATCAGAGATTTAAACGTGTTCATAGCTTCACCTTTCGTGAAAGGGCCGCGCGACCTCGCTTGAATTGCGATTTGCGGACCCGGGATTTTATCTTGCGGGACCGGTAATTGGCCGCCACGGAATGCAAATGGGGGGTGGCGTGATCACGTTCAAAACAATGAATTGTGATTGTGCTGAAACACAGAGGGCCTGTGCAAAAATGCAGAATATCAATCAGATATCCGGGATCAGCGCCAACACGAAATCCACGACTTTGCGGGCGGGCATTTCACAGGGACGCAGCAGCGCTCCGCTGTTTCGCGTCTGGTAGAGGTTCAGGCTGATATAGTCTGTCCCGCCCAGCTCATGCGCGACAAGCTTGTGGGATTTGCCCCCGGCCAGAACCTGCCGCGAGACGACGTAGCGCTTGGCGTCTGCTCGACCAGTGAAGGTACCGGTGGGCAGGGCGAATAGTGCTGTCAGAAAATCCTCTGACGGGGTCACGACTTCCCGATTTTAGGCTCGGTCCGGGATTTGATGCGGGCGACGTTGTCCTTGTGACGCCAGTAGATCAGGAAGGTCAGGGCAATTCCGAGGATGAATGTCGTGCCGTCTGTCAGAGTGATGATCCAGGTGGTCGACAAGGCCGCTGCGGCCAGTGCTCCGGCCGAGGACATACGCCAGATCGCGACGGAGACCAGCCAGGTCAGACAGCAAGCAACGCCGACGCGCCAGTCCAGCGCCAGCCAAAGGCCGATGAAGGTTGCAACGCCCTTACCGCCTTTGAAGGCCAGCCAGACGGGCAGGCAGTGGCCGAGAAAGGCCATCAGGGCGGCAATCTGCGCCGCGTCCTCACCTGCATAGGCGCGGGCCAACAGGACTGCCAGCGCCCCTTTGCCGCCATCCAACAGCAGCGTCAGCGCGGCGGCGGGTTTGCTGCCGGTGCGCAGAACATTTGTTGCGCCGATATTGCCTGATCCAATCTGCCGCAGATTACCCAGCCCCATGACGCGCGCGATGATCAGGCCGAAAGGGACCGATCCGATCAGGTATCCCAAGGCCGCCCACAGGGCGAGTACGTTCATTGAGCTGTCGATTTCGGGCATCAGGTTCTCCGGTAGACGTCTTTGCCGGCCACATAGGTTGCAAGGACCTTACCTTGCATGCGCTGGCCGTCAAACGGTGTGTTCTGCGATTTCGATTTCAGGGCAAACCGGTCCAGCACAAAAGGCACATCCGGGTCGAACAGAACCAGATCGGCGGGCGCGCCTTGTGCCAGACGCCCGCTGTCCAGCCCCAACCGTTTCGCCGGATTAAGCGCCATGGCCCGGAACAGAGTAGGCAGGTCCAATTGCCCCGCATGAAACAGACGCAGGGCCGCGGGCAGGAAAGTCTCCAACGCGACCGCACCCGAGGCCGCTTCTTCAAACGGCAGGCGTTTGCTTTCTTCGTCCTGCGGCGTGTGCATCGAACTGATGATGTCGATCAGGCCCGTGCGCACCGCTTCGATCACGGCTTGCCGGTCATCCTCGGACCGCAGGGGCGGCTTGACCTTGAAGAAGGTGCGATAGTCGGCCACGTCCAGCTCATTCAGCGTCAGATGATGGATCGAGGTCCCGGCGGTGATGTCCAGCCCGTTGCGCTTGGCACGCTCCAACGCGGGTAGGGCGCGGGCGGTGGTGATCTGGTCGGCGTGATAGGCGGCTCCGGTCATCTCGAGCAACGCGATGTCGCGGTCCAGCCCCATCCGTTCCGCCATGGGCGAGACGGCGGGCAATCCGCGCAAGGCGGCAAACTTGCCGCTGGTGGCGGCGGCCCCTTTGCTCAACCCCGGTTCCTGAGGGTGCGCAATGACCAACGCGCCGCAGGATTTGGCGTAGGTCAGCGCGCGGGAAAACACCTTGGTGTTGGTAATGACGTGATCGCAATCAGTGAAGGCAACGGCCCCTGCATCCTGCAGAAAGCCGATCTCGGTCATCTCCCGCCCTTCGCGCCCTTTGGTGAGGGCGGCCATCGGCAGGACGTTGACAGGCGCATCCGCTTGCGCTCGCCGAGTGGCAAATTCCAGCGTTTCGGGCGTGTCAACCGCAGGCAAGGTATCGGGACGGGTGACGATAGTGGTCACCCCACCCGCCGCCGCCGCCAGCCCCGCAGATTTGTAGCTTTCCTTATGCCGCTCACCCGGTTCGCACACCTTAACGCCGATATCGACGATACCGGGGGCCAGGCATTTGCCGTTGCAGTCGATGACGTCTCCGCTAGTGGCCGGGGCGTCCCCATCCCCAATCGCCACAATGCGCCCGTTTTCGGCGTGTAGCCAGCCCAGGCTGTCCGTGCCGGTTTCCGGGTTGATCAGGCGGGCATTGGTGAAAACGACAGAAGTCATGCTGAGGCCTCTCGGGCTTGGTTCAATGCCGTCAAAGCGGCATCAGGGTCGGACAGGTATTCGAATACAAGAAACAGGCGGCGTGAAAACACCACGTTCTGACCGCTGCGATGGTAGTTCAACGCGTGGTCGATAGGGACGTGTTTTGGTTTGAAGATCTTGCTGATCCACCATGCGTTGCAGGTGGTCACCACATAGACACGACACCTGCGCAGCAGGCGGTCATACCACATGAGGAATGCGACGAACCCCGTGGACCCGATGAGTTTCCAATAATCGCGCAGGGTGTCGGCGAACCACGGGCTGGCCAGCCATGCCAGACCGAGGCTCATGATCAGAAGCCGGTAAGCCCACCCCACATGGGGCGGAAAATACCCCTGATGCGGTTGCCCGGTCCAGAGGACCTCTTCGCCCTCAGGGATATGGGTTCGCCACCACCCGTCGCTCATCCCGCGGCCCTTTCAATGGCGGCTTTGGTGGCGGCGGGGCTCGCTTGGTATTTGATGAGGTGCTTGTCGCCGCCCCGTGTCACAACCTGAACAAAGCTGCCCATCACGTTGACGGCTTCGATTTGGTTCAGCGCGACGACCCGAGGGCCGGGGCCGGTGAGGGTGGTGTCAGATAATTCCCACGTATTGTTCAACTCCTCTGAGGCCAGATACCAGGCGCGAAAACCGATAGCGGCCAGCCCGGCTGGCGCGCCGGTCCACACATAGGGGTTGCCGATCAACCACAGCACCAGCATCGCACCCGCCATCGCAATGGCGGCGAGGGTCAGGTTGGTCTGGATATAGGCGCGTTTGTCCGGGGTGAAGGTCACAGGATCAGCCATAGGGCACCTCCGATAACAAGCAGAGCGAGAACCGCCATCAGGGCCGATCCGACACGACGTTGGGCATCATTGTCGATGGGTGTCTGCGGGGCCGAGAAAGGCTTGGCGCTTTCAGTTTCTATCGCACCGCCGGTCCAGTTCGTCGCCTCTTCGGTGAAAAGACCCAGCAAATGCAGACGAGGATCAGGGGTCAATTGCGCCGCGCGCCCGCCAAAGGCTGCGCTACGCACGACCATGGCCCAGCCTTCGATGGCTTCAAGCATGCTGCGATCCAGTTGATCCTCGGACACGCCTCCGCCTTCGTGCAGATAGCCATAGAGGCCAAGGTCTTCGAGGTCGGAGACCGGGAAGATATCGATTTGATCGGGGTCCAGACCATCGACACCCATAACCTGATCGGCCGCGCCGGGTTCGCGCAGGAACTTGGCCTCTTCCGGGCGCATGTCCAGCGCGAACAGGCGGATCACACCGTGTTCGTGGGGGGCGAAGGTCAGATCGCTCATGCGACCTCGCGCAGGTTGCGGGCCAGAAGCTCCATCGCAGCCATACGTACGGCGACGCCCATTTCGACCTGTTCCTGAATGACCGAGCGGTTGATGTCGTCGGCTAGCGTGCCGTCGATCTCAACCCCGCGGTTCATCGGGCCGGGGTGCATGACGATGGCATCGGGCTTGGCCTGCGCCAATTTGGCCGCGTCCAGCCCGTAGCGGTGGTAATACTCGCGCTCCGAGGGGATGAAGCCGCCATCCATCCGCTCTTTCTGAAGGCGCAGCATCATGACGACGTCGACGTCTTTGAGGCCTTCGTTCATGTCGTCATAGATCTCGGCCCCGAACTCGGCGAATTGCGAGGGGACCAGCGTTGGCGGGCCAATCAGGCGGATGCGGTTCTCCATCTTACCCAGCAGGATCAGGTTCGACCGCGCCACGCGGGAATGTGCGACGTCGCCGCAGATCGCGATGTTAAGACGGTGCAACCGACCCTTGGCCCGGCGGATGGTTAGTGCGTCCAGCAACGCCTGCGTCGGGTGTTCGTGCCGCCCGTCGCCCGCGTTCAGAACCGCGCAATTCACCTTCTGCGCCAGCAGGTCTACGGCACCGGAATGTGGATGCCGCACCACCAGCAGGTCAGGATGCATCGCATTTAGCGTCATGGCTGTGTCGATCAGCGTTTCGCCCTTTTTGATCGAGCTGGCCTGCATCGCCATATTCATCACATCCGCGCCGAGCCGCTTGCCCGCCAGTTCGAAACTGGCCTGGGTACGGGTTGAATTCTCGAAAAACATGTTGATCTGCGTCAGACCCGACAGCACATCCGAATGCTTGGTCGATTGCCGGTTCAGGTCGACGTATTTTTCGGCCAGATCCAGAATGGCGGTGATATCGGACTGCGACAGATGCTCGATGCCAAGAAGGTGACGATGGGCAAAACGCATGGCGGGCTCCTGTCTGACAATCGGACCGCTTATAGAAAGCCACGCGGGCATAGGCAACCTATGGTTCCGACCCTTAGGGCAGTTTCTCGCAACCACCTTCGGGCAGGCATTGCTCGCCGGGTTTGCACCACTTGCCATAGCCACAGTCGATGGCCTTGATCGGAACGCATCCCTGATGTTCCGAGCATTTGAAGCCGGGGCGGCATTGCGATCCGGTTTCCTCGCACAAGAACCATCCGGGACGCGTGCATCCGCCCCCCGGCAGGCACGACGACCCGCGCGCGCAGGTCAGGCCGTCATCGCATATCTGCGGCGGGTCAAGGGCCTCAGGCGCGCTGGGGTTGAAATCTGGTATGGTTTTTTCACATTGTCCGCGCGCACTGCAAAAGCTGCCTGAGGGACAATCAAGACTTGAGGTGCAGGCGTTTGCCCCGGCAGGCGCACATCGTGTGCCTCCCGCGACGCAGCGCTCGAACGCGCCACAGCTGCGCCCGCCGCCGCAATAGGTTCCGCCCAAAGGAATGCAGTGGCCATCAAAGCTGCACCTCTGTCCACCCGAGCAGCAGCGGCTGCCGCAGGCGAACTGACCCGCCCGGCATTGATCCGCCCCGCCAAGCAACTGGGCCGAGGCTGGCTCGCCGCCGAGGGCAAGCACCAGAGCAACCAGAAGGAATCGCAGAAAAGACAGCATGACGCTCGCATGGTCGGTCTGTCCCGGTGCCGAGGCAAGGTCTATTCGCTTTCCCTCAGGCAAAAGCTGGTTAGATTGAGGGGCATGGAATCGGGCTTGGACTATCATACTGCAAAGGCGCTGCTGGAATGGCAGATCGAACTAGGCGCGACCGAGGCGATCGGGGACGCGCCGGTTGATCGCTACGTCTTGCCGGATACGACGCCCAAGGCGAAGAAGCCCGCAACCCCTCAAGCCAAACCGGACAAGCCCAAACAGGTTGATCCGGTGGCGATTGCCAAAGGGGCCGCCCAACGCGCCGAGTCTCTGGACCAACTGCGCGCGGTGATGGAGGCATTCGATCATTGTGAGCTGAAGCGCGGCGCGCGTCAGTTGGTCTTTGCCGATGGCACTCCGGGCGCACGGGTGATGATCGTTGGCGAGGCTCCGGGTCGGGATGAGGATCGCGAAGGCAAACCCTTTGTTGGTCGGGCCGGCCAGCTGTTGGACCGAATGTTGGCGGCGATTGATCTGGACCGCGCGCAGGATGTCTACGTCACCAATGTTCTGCCCTGGCGCCCACCACAGAACCGCGACCCCAAACCCGAAGAGATCGGCATGATGAAGCCGTTTCTGGAACGGCACGTGGCGCTCGCCAAGCCCGAGGTGCTGGTGGTGATGGGCAATATCAGTTGTCAGGCGGTTTTGGGCAAACGCGGCATTACGCGCTTGCGCGGGAATTGGGATCAGGCGCTGGACCTGCCCGTCATCCCAATGTTCCACCCCGCCTACCTACTGCGACAGCCCCAAATGAAACGACAGGCTTGGGCGGATCTGCTCGAGCTGAAAGCGCGACTGGGGGCCGGGTGATGCGTATCCTGGCGTTCTCGGATCTTCACATGGCCTGTAACCGGGCGGCTGATCTGGTGGCCGCCAGCGCCGATGCGGATTTGGTGATCGGGGCCGGAGACTATTGCAACATGCGGCAGGGGCTGGATGAAGCGATGCAGATGCTCTCGGGCATTCCGGCACCGCTGATTCTTGTCCCCGGCAATGCCGAAAGCGTCGCTGAGTTGACGGACGCGGCCCCCGAGGGGGTCCACGTGCTGCATGGCACAGGCATGACCGTCGACGGGTTGCGCTTGTTCGGCTTGGGCTACGGCGTGCCGGTCACGCCGTTTGGCGACTGGTCCTGTGACCTGAGCGAGGCCGAAGCCGCCGAGATGCTGGACCGTTGCGATGGGACGGATGTGCTGGTCGTTCACTCTCCGCCCAAAGGGTTCGGCGATACCACGTTACAAGGGATGTCCGTCGGATCGGTCGCGGTGCGCGATGCGGTGGAACGCCTGCAGCCCGAACTGGTCTTTTGTGGGCATATCCACGATAGCTGGGGCTATCGCGGCTCATTGGGTCGTTCAGAAATCGCCAATCTTGGCCCCAGAACAAATTGGTTTGAGGTTGCGATATGATCGAAACCGTTACTCTGCTGGCCTTTATCCCTGCTGCAATGGTGCTGAATTTCACACCGGGCGCGGATATGATGTTTTGCTTCGGGCAGGGCCTGAAATCCGGACCCCGACCAGCGCTGGTGGCAAGTGCCGGGATATCGCTGGGTCTGATGGTGCATGTCCTGCTGGCAGGGCTGGGCCTTGGGGCCTTGGTCAATTCGATGCCATGGCTGTTTGATGTCATCCGCTGGATGGGCGTTGCCTATCTGCTGTATCTGGCCTGGGGCGCGATCCGCAACGGAGCGGTCTCGACCGAAGGGCCAGCAAGGCCAACGCGCATGGCGTTTCGGGATGGGATGGTGGTGAACCTGACGAACCCCAAGGTCATCCTGTTCGTTCTGGCCTTTATCCCCCAATTTATTGATCCTGCGGCGGGCCCGATCCTTGTGCAATTCCTGATCTTTGGCGCTATCATCGCATTGGGTGGTTTTGTCGTGAACGGATTGGTTGGCGTCTTCGCCGGAGGGGCCGGCCGGTTGCTGATCGGAAACCCGCGCGCCTCACGCATCATGGGGTGGGTGACGGGCGGGATTTTCACCGCGCTCGCGTTGCGGCTTGCTATCATGGAAAGGGCCTGACGCCTGATGTCACGTATCGACGAAACGCTTGAGTTCATCCCCATCCGCATCGCGGTTCTGACCGTCTCGGATACGCGCTCGGTTGATGAGGATCGTTCGGGCCAGACATTGGTGGACCGCATTGAAAAGGCGGGTCACGTGGTTGCGGATCGCAAAATCATCCGGGACGAGCGCGCCCAGATCGCTGATCAGCTGCGCGCCTGGGTGGCGGATGCGGGGATCGACGTGGTGATCTCGACCGGTGGCACGGGGCTGACCGGGCGGGACGTGACGGTCGAGGCGCATCGCGACGTCTATGAGAAAGAGATCGACGCCTTCGGGACCGTGTTCACCATCATCTCGATGGAAAAAATCGGAACCTCGGCGGTACAGTCGCGTGCGACAGGCGGTGTGGCAGGCGGCACCTATCTGTTTGCGCTTCCGGGCAGCCCCGGCGCCTGCAAGGACGCTTGGGACGGTATCCTCGAGAAACAGCTCGATTATCGCCACCGACCCTGCAATTTCGTGGAAATAATGCCCAGATTGGACGAACATCTGCGACGGAAGTAGACTGATCGCACGTTCAACACCTTATAACCGCTTTGTGGCTTGGCATATTTCGTGCCTCCGCTACATTTTCCGCAGGGCAGCCCATTTGCAACCGGGATGAATAATAGATGCGTTTTCTAAGGCAGAGTCTGGTCGGTGTGTTTCTGGCGTCGCTGACGCTGGCTTTGCTGTTTGTCGCGGTGCAGATCGTCACGGGGGCTGTGCAAGAGGTCCTGACCCGCGAGAATGAGCAACCCAAAGCGCGCGAGCGAGTCTTTGCGGTGACCGTCCGTCCGGCTGTTTTTGAGACCGTCACGCCCAATCTCGAAGCCTTCGGCGAGGTGCAAAGCCGCCGGCGTCTGGAGTTGCGCGCAGCGTTGGGTGGTCGCGTAGTCTCATTGGCGGATGATTTCGAGGATGGCGGCACCGTTACCACAGGTGAAGTTTTGGTCGAGCTTGATCCGGCGGACGCGCAATCGGCGCTGGATCGTGCCAAATCGGACGTACTGGATGCCCAATTCGAAGAACGTGATGCAGAACGGTCGTTGCTGCTGGCGCAGGATGAATTGAAATCAGCCGAGGCGCAGGCCGAGCTGCGTGAGAGGGCGCTGCAGCGCCAACGCGATCTTGAGTCTCGTGGCGTGGGGGCAACCGCCAGCGTGGAAGAGGCCGAATTGACTGCCGCTGCCGCTCAGCAATCCGTACTGGCGCGCCGCATTGCCCTTGCGCAGGCGGAATCGCGGGTGGATCAGGCTACGACCCTTCTGGCCCGCGCGCGGATCGCGCAGGAAGCCGCAGAGCGTGATCTGGAGGACATGACCATCCGCGCCCGGTTCGGAGGCACGCTGACAGATGTCACGCTGGTCGAAGGACGCTTGGTTTCAGCAAATGAGAAGCTGGCTGAATTGGTGGATCCCAACGCATTGGAGGTCGCCTTCAGGGTCTCGACCGCGCAGTTCGTGCGTTTGCTCGACAAAGACGGAGAGTTGATCAGCGCCCCCGTCACCATCTCGCTTGAGGTCACGGGAACGGACCTGACCGCGACGGGCCGGATCAGTCGCGACAGCGGCTCGGCGGGTGAGGGGCAAACCGGGCGGTTGATCTATGCGCGGCTCGACGATGCCTCAGGCTTCAAGCCCGGCGATTTCGTCACCGTGACGGTTCAGGAACAGCCCTTGGCGCAGGTCGTGCGCTTGCCCTCCTCTGTTCTGGATGCCGCAGGAACCGTTCTGGTGCTGGGTGCGGATGATCGCCTAGAAGCCCTGCCTGTGCAACTGATCCGCCGTCAGGGCGATGAGGTTCTGCTGCGCGGCGAAGGGCTGGAAGGGCGTGAGGTCGTCATAGGCCGCACCCCTCTGCTGGGGTCCGGGGTTCGCGTGCGACCCCTGCGCGCTGAGGCCAGTGCCGATCCCGATCTGGTGGAATTGACCGATGCGAAACGGGCCGAACTGATCACCCATGTCGAGGCCAGCGAGGATATGCCCGAGGCCGAGAAAACACGCATGCTCGGTCAGTTGGAAGAGGCGAAAGTTCCGGCCTCGCTGGTGCGTCGCATTGAAAACCGGGCCGGGGGCTAAGCGCCATGATGCGCGAAATACCCAGCGCCGCCGGTGGTATCCTAAGCTATTTCACCCGGCACAGAACCGTGGCCAACTTGCTTTTGCTGGTGATGCTGGTTCTAGGCGCGGCGTCCATCCCGAATATGCGGGCGCAGTTCTTTCCGGATGTGGTTCTGGAGCGGGTCGACGTGAATGTCGAATGGGAAGGGGCCGGTCCCGAAGATGTCGACAATGGCATCGTCCAACTGCTCGAACCTGAATTGCTGGCGGTCGAAGGCGTGGCAAGCACCACGGCGACCTCTCGCGAAGGCTCTGCCAGTATCCGGCTGGAGTTCGAGCCGAACTGGGACATGTCCCGCGCCGTTGAGGAGGTGCGCACTGCCGTCGATAGCGTCACCAACCTGCCCGAAGATGCCGAAGAACCCTCCATTCGACGGGGGGCCTGGCGCGATAGGGTGACAGATGTGGTCGTCAACGGCCCGGTTGATCCGGACCAATTGGCCAAGTTTACCGATGAGCTGATCAACCGCTTGTTTGCCGCTGGCGTGACCCGTACCACGATCCGTGGTCTCGCCGCCCCGCGCGTGGTGATCGAGGTACCCACCGCGCAGCTGATTGCCAATGACGTGGCTTTGGCCGACATCGCCTCAGCCATCTCGGCTGAGGTCAATGCCAGCCCTGCGGGGGACGTGACGGGCGCCAACGCGCGCATCCGGACCGGTGCGGAAAAGCGCACGCCGGAAGAGATCGAGACCATCGCTCTGCGGACTTTTGCGGACGGATCAAAACTGTTTGTCGGTGATGTGGCGCAGATCCGGGTGGAAGGGGTCAATCGCAACCGCAGCTACTTTGTCGGTGACAATCCGGCCATGTCGGTTCGGGTGGATCGGTCCAATCTGGGGGATGCCATCGCAATCCAGCACACGGTCGAGGACGTGGTGACCGAGATGCAGGCCAGCCTGCCCGAAGGTGTCTCGGTCGAGATGATCCGTACCCGCGCGCAGGCCATCACCGACCGTCTGGATATTCTGATCGACAACGGTCTGGTCGGCCTTGGCCTTGTCGTGTGTCTGCTGTTCCTGTTCCTGAACGCGCGCATTGCGTTCTGGGTAGCGGCGGGCATTCCGGTTGCGATGTCGGCGGCGATTGCGCTGATGTATATCGGTGGTTTGTCGCTGAACATGGTGTCTCTGTTCGGTCTGATCATCACCCTTGGGATCGTGGTGGATGACGCCATCGTCGTGGGTGAACACGCCGATTTCCGCGCCCGCCGACTGGGGGAGCCGCCCATCGTCGCCGCAGAACGCGCCGCCCGCCGGATGGCCATGCCGGTTTTTGCCGCAACGATCACCACCGTGATCGCCTTTTTTGGCCTGACCCTCGTGGGTGGCCGGTTCGGAGAGTTGATCCGTGATATCCCCTTTACCGTGATCGCGGTGCTGGCGGCCTCGCTCATCGAATGCTTCCTGATCCTGCCGAACCACATGTCCCACGCCATTGCGCATTCGGCCAAGGAGCACTGGTATGACCTGCCCAACCGGGTGGTAAACCGGGGCTTCCGTTGGGTGCGGGACACGCTGTTTCGCCCCCTTATCGCTTGGGTCATCTGGGCACGCTATGTCGTGGTTGCACTGATGCTGGTGATCCTGGCGACTCAGGCCGCTCTGTTCATTCGCGGCGATGTGAACTGGCGGTTTTTCAACGCGCCCGAACGCGGCTCGGTCACCGGCAATTTCATCATGGCCGAAGGCGCAACGCGTGCTGACACCATCGCCATGATGCGCGAGTTGCAGCACGCCACCGAAGAGTTGGGCCAGATCTACGAGGACCGCCACGGGCGCAATCCTCTGGAATATGTTCTGGCCGAAGTTGGCGGCAGTGCAGGGTTCGGTCTGTCCGCTGCCGAGGGCAAGGATGACGATCTACTGGGCGGTATCTCGATCGAGCTGATCGACGCCGACCTGCGCCCCTATTCCAGCTTCGAATTTGTGGGTGAGCTTCAGGATTTCGTCCCCCGCCATCCCAAGGTTGAGCTGCTGAGCTTCAGGGGGTGGCGCTCGGGTCCCGGAGGGGACGCGATTGATGTGCAGTTCTACGGCGCGGATGTAGACACGCTGAAAGCCGCGTCCGAGGATTTGCAGACCGAACTGTCAAAATACCCAGAAGTCTCGGCGCTTGAGGACAATCTGGCTTATGACAAAGAGGAATACATTCTCGATCTAACGGCACAGGGTCAGGCGCTGGGCTTCCGCATCGAAACGCTGGGCCGCGTGCTGCGCAACCGGTTGAACGGGATTGAGGCCGCGACCTTCCCTGATGGCCCCCGCAGCGCCGAGATCCGCGTGGAACTGCCCGAGGGCGAGCTGACCGCAGATTTCCTGGAACGCACCCTGATGCGCACGCCCGACGGGGTCTATGTCCCGCTGGCCGACATCGTCTCGGTCGAGCGCAAGTCAGGCTTCTCGACCGTCCGGCGCGAGAACGGGTTGCGGGTGATTTCGGTGAATGGCGACATCTCCGAGGATGATCCCGCCCGCGCTGCCGAAATCGGTCGTGCCATGAACGAAGAGATCCTACCGCGCATTGCAGGCGAATATCAGGTCGACTGGCGCATGGCGGGCCTGAGCGAACAAGAGGACGAGTTCCTATCTGAAGCGCGCACCGGCCTGATCCTGTGCCTGACCGGTATATATCTCGTTCTGGCCTGGGTGTTCGCCAGCTGGTCGCGACCTCTGGTGGTGACGTCTATCATTCCGTTTGGCTTGGTGGGTGCGATCTGGGGGCATTACATTTGGGATGTGCCGCTAAGCATGTTCACCGTTGTCGGGCTTCTGGGCATGACAGGTATTATCGTCAACGACTCGATTGTGCTGGTGACCACCATTGATGGCTATCAGCAGGAGAGGGGGTTGGTGCCCTCGATCATCGAAGGCACGGCTGACCGGTTGCGTCCTGTGATGCTGACCACGCTGACGACGGTGCTGGGTCTGACGCCGCTGCTCTATGAAGGCTCGCAACAGGCGCAGTTCCTCAAGCCGACGGTGATCACGCTGGTCTATGGGCTGGGCTTCGGAATGGTTCTGGTGCTGGTTCTGGTGCCCGCTCTGCTGGCGATCCTGAACGATTTCGCGCGTCCGATGACGGCGATGCGCCGGGCGATCTATGCGCGGGACCGCGTGGTGCAGGCCGCCCTTGGCGTGACCGCTTTGGCTCTGATGCTCTGGTTTGCGGTGACGCTGGTCTGGCCGATGGTTTCAGGTGCGCCTTTAGACCCATTGGTCGGTCTTTACGGAGGCGCAGAGGCCCCCGAGATTCTGCGCATGGGTTTGGGGGCGTTTGTGGCCGGAGCGATCCCCATCGTGATCCTGAGCGTGCTGCTGTCCGGGATGTTCTATGCTAGGTTCAAAAGCCGGGCCGGAGCCTAACGCTCCTTCAGCGCAAGCTGCAACAGGCTGGCCACACGGTTGCTCATCGGCAGGTCGCCATCAAGAATCTGTTCGATAGGAAACCATTGCGCGTCCAGCGCATCATCCCCGGCCAAAGGCGTGCCGGATTGATAACGGCAAGCCACCCCGACCAGCAAATAGTGCGACAGGACCTGCCCATCCGCATCCCACCGCAGCAGATCTAGATTGTCCAGATAGTGCAGCGGTTCAGCCGTGACCGATGTCTCCTCAAGCAATTCCCGTTCTGCGGCCTGAAGGACGGTCTCACCCCATTCCACATGGCCGCCGGGAAACCCCCACAGGCCTCGATCCGGTTCCTTGCTGCGTTGCACCAGCAGAACGTTTTCCTGATGCAGGACAACAGCCAGCGCACCGATCTTGGGGGATTGCGTCATAGGGTCAGCCTGCAGAGCATCCCTGAATGTCCACAGCGTGGTTGGCGCCCAGAACCGTGATCCGAATCTCGGACCGATCCAGCGCAAAGGGAGCGCCCGAGGCGCTGATCACCTCGGATCGGGCAATCAGTGTGCCGCCCTGCCGCTGCGTTTCGGGTTGCGAGGCCCAAAGGACCGGGTTCCCCGGCTCGATCACCGCAACTTCCTGCCCTCCGGCCGAAGGCATGGTCACCCGCGCCTCGATCCGCATACCTTCCGAGGTTGGGGTCAAATGGCAGCTGGCCTTGGCAACGCGTGCCTCACGGGCCGAGAAGGGGCGTTGCGCCAAAGCGGCTGCGATTGCGGGGTTGCGCCCTGCACTAGCGTCCACTTTGTGGTCGAAACCCAGACGCTGCGGGATGCACACGTCCTTGCAGACCCCCAGATCCATCTCACCACGCAGGCGCACGGGTTTGGCTGGGTTCTTGGGCGTAATCTCGACCGGCAGTACCAGTTGATCCTCGTAGCCGATGGATTTCAGGCCATTCTGGTCGAAAATCTCGGGCGCGGGCCAGGTGATACGCACGTCGCCCACGTTTCCGGACCCGCTCCAATCGAATTGCGGCGGGATCCCGGCGTCGCCCGGCGCGCGCCAATAGGTCTTCCACCCCTCTTTGAGGGTCAGACGCAGCGCGCCCAGATAGGTCCCATTGGCCGTGCGCCCGCCATCCAGAACATCCAGCGCAACAACCCCATCCAGACCCTGCGCCGAGGCGGGTGCGGACAGGCCCAGACAGGCGATCAGAAGGGCAACCGAGGATTTCATACGAGTCATCATACCCCATTACATGCGCCGTGCGGACCTGAAATCCAAGTCACGTTCGGGTCACCTGTGTGAAATCTGCTGAAATCAGCTTTGCTCCCTTGCCAATACCCGTGCCGCAGGGTCATTGTTGAGAGGTAACGAGCAAGAGAAACCTCGCATGGACCTGACCGGAAAACTGTTGATTGCGATGCCGGGGATGGGCGATCCGCGCTTTGATCACTCGGTCGTGTATATCTGCAGCTACGGCGACGATGGCGCGATGGGGTTGATCATCAACAAACCCTCTGATCTGCGGTTCAAAACCCTGCTGGGGCAGCTCAACATCCCTTGTCGCATTCCCATCATAGGCGAGCGTCTGGTGCATTTTGGAGGCCCGGTCGAGATGTCGCGTGGCTTTGTTCTGCATAGCTCCGACTACGATGCGAACCTGCATTCGATGCAGATTTCGGATGACTTCAGCATGACGGCCACGCTCGATGTGTTAGAGGATATGGCCGCGGGGCGTGGCCCGCTGAACGCGATGCTGACGCTGGGCTATTCCGGCTGGGGGCCCGGCCAGCTGGAGGATGAGATCGCTATGAATGGCTGGCTGACGGCGGATGCATCCTCGGAGTTGGTGTTCGATGTGCCCGATGACGACAAATGGGAAAAGGCCCTTGCCACGCTGGGTGTCGACCCGCTGACCCTATCGGCCAGCGCAGGCCGTGCCTAGCTAACTGTCGCGCGGCGCGGCGGCGCGGCGTAGACGGTCATTGATCGCAGCCCCCAGCCCATGATCGGGGATCGGTGAGACGGCGATCGGACGCCCGGTTTCATTCAGGCTGTGTAGCGCGGCGAACAGATTGGCCGCAGCCTCGGTCAGATTGCTTGTTTCGGACAGGTTCATGTCACAGGTGACCGGGCCGAAGCCTAACAAAACCTCATCCCCCTGCACAATCTCAGCATTCAGTCGGACAGGCGCATCTGGCGCGTAGTGCGATTGCAACTGCCCCGGAGCGGTCAGTATATCCCCCGCTTTGTGCAGGTGAAGGCGGGTGTTCAGGACGGTCTCGATCTGTTCCAGCGCGACGCCTCCGGGGCGCAGCAGGCTGGGCTCTCCGGCCAGTCCGACGATGGTGGATTCCAACCCGACACCGCAGGGGCCGTCATCCAGAACGGCGGCGATCCGACCACCCAAGCCCGCATGAACATGTGCTGCCGTCGTTGGGCTAATCTGACCCGAGGGATTGGCCGATGGCGCCGCAACCGGCCCGTCAACTGCCGCCAGCAAAGCGCGCGCCGTGGGATGCGCAGGCACGCGAACGGCCAAAGTATCCAACCCTGCAGTAACCAGCGATGACACACCGTGCCCCGGCTTCAGCGGCAGAACCAAGGTCAGCGGACCGGGCCAGAACGCATTCGCCAAACGCTCGGCCTGATCCGACCACTGCACAAACCGCTGCGCCGCCTCGATCGAGGCGACATGGGCGATCAGTGGATTGAAACTTGGACGACCCTTGGCCTCGTAAATCCGGGCCACGGCCTCACCGTCTCTAGCATCACCTCCCAGGCCATAGACCGTCTCGGTCGGGAAGGCGACCAATAGGCCCTGACGCAAAAGATCTGCAGCACGGGCGATGCCGTTGGGGTCGGCTGTCAGCTCAAGAGTGGTGGGGATCATATCTGGTGACGCCGCGTTTTGGTTGCTTGCAACATGGGGAAGAGTAGGTAATCCCAATACGCAAAGATGCATACCGGCGCTGATCGCAGATTCCAAGTGCGGCCGTGCCGACAGACCGCAAGGGAAGCCATGCCATACCGCGCCCCAGTTTCTGACTATGAATTCCTGTTCCGCCATGTGGTGGGTCTCGATCAGATCACGGCCACCGAGAGATTCGCTGATGCGACCCCGGATGTAGTCAGCGCGATCCTTACGGAAGCGGGAAAGATGTGCGAAGAGGTTCTCGCCCCGCTGCAACGCCCCGGTGATCTGGAACCGGCGCAGTTGGAAAACGGCGTTGTTCGCACCTCACCCGGATACTCGGAAGGTTGGAAAGCCATCGCGGAAGGCGGCTGGATCGGGATGAGCGGCAGCCCTGACTATGGCGGCATGGGCCTGCCCATGGCCGTCACTTCGGCGGTCAATGAGATGATGAGCGCGGCCTGCCTGTCACTGCAGGTGGCCCCCTTGATGTCGCAGGGTCAGATCGAAGCGCTTGAGGCGCATGCCAGTGACGAGCTCAAGGCGCTGTACCTACCCAAGCTGATGTCTGGCGCCTTTTCGGGCACGATGAACCTGACCGAGCCGCAGGCCGGGTCAGATGTAGGTGCTTTGACGACACGGGCAGAACCCAATGGGGACGGCACTTATGCGGTCACCGGGCAGAAGATCTATATCTCCTGGGGCGACAACGATTTCTGCGAGAATATCTGCCATCTGGTTCTGGCCCGTCTGCCCGACGCAGTTCCGGGCACCAAGGGGATTTCGCTGTTTTTGGTGCCGAAATACCTGCCTGACGCACAGGGTAACCCCAGGGCGGCCAATGACCTGAGCGTAGTGTCGCTGGAACACAAGTTGGGCCTCCATGGCTCTCCGACCTGTGTGATGCAGTATGACGGGGCCACGGGTTGGCTGGTTGGGAAAGAGCATGGCGGTATGGCGGCAATGTTCACCATGATGAACAACGCACGTCTGGGTGTCGGTGGTGAGGGTGTCGGCGTCGCCGAGGGCGCGTATCAACATGCGCTGGCCTACGCGATGGAGCGGAAACAGGGCAAGACGCCCTCGGGCACGATCATCGACCACGCGGATGTACGCCGGATGCTGACCGAAATGCGGGCGGATGTATTTGCGGCTCGGGCGATCATGCTGGCGAATGCCGCGGCGATTGATATGGCGCACGCGACCGGAGATGCCGACTGGGCCGCGCGGGCAGCTCTGCTGACCCCGATTGGCAAGGCCTTTGGGACCCAGACCGGGATGCGCGTCGCCGAGACCGGTGTTCAGGTTCATGGCGGAATGGGCTTCGTCGAAGAAACAGGGGCAGCCCAGTACTACCGCGATGTCCGCGTGACCGCGATTTATGAGGGTACCAACGGCATCCAAGCAATGGATTTGGTCGCCCGCAAGATGATGGACGGTGGAGACGCTGCTGCCAGCTTGCTCGATGAGATCGAAGATCACGCCGAACAGGCCCGCTCCAAGATGCCCGATCTTGCCGGTCCGGTGTGGGAGGCTACGGAATCCCTGCGCGAAGCGACCGAATGGATGGTGGCGCAGGACAATATGAACGCGCGCTTTGCCGGTGCTGCCGCCTTTCTGCGCGCCTTTGCGCGGGTTTTGGGCGGGCACTACCATCTGGCCGCAGCGCTTGCCGATCCGGACGGCCCGCGGGCGCGACTGGCGCGCTACTACATCAACGCCTTGCTGCCCGAATATCTCGGTCTGCTGGCGCAGGCGCAGAACGGGGCAGATGACCTCTTTGCCCTCAGCGCTGAAGACCTGGGCGCGTGATGGACGGCGTGGAGCCATCGGGCATCCGATATCCGTGGCCTGAGCCGCCCGCCCCTGGCGAAGCCATCGAGATAGCCGAGGGCGTGTTGTGGATGCGCCTACCCCTGCCGATGGCGCTGGACCATGTGAATATCTATGCGCTGGACGACGGCGACGGGTGGACGGTGATTGATACCGGGATGTCCTCGAACAAGACCCGCCGCATCTGGGCTGAGCTGATGTCCGGGCCTCTGGCCGGAAAACCCATTCGTCGCGCTGTCGTCACCCATCACCATCCCGACCACGTGGGCAATGCCGGTTGGTTTCAGGCCGAACATGGGGTCGAGCTGGTCACCAGCCGCACCGCTTGGCTGTTTTCGCGGATGCTGACGCTGGACGTGCAGGAAAACTGGCCGCAGGAGACGCTGGATTTCTACCAAAGCGCCGGGATGGACCCTGCGTTTCTGGAAAAGCGCAAGGCCGATCGTCCCTTCAACTTTGCCGATACGGTTTATCCTATGCCGCTCGGCTTCACACGGATCAAACAGGGCGACGTGATCCGCATCGGTGGGCGCGACTGGGACGTGCATATGGGCAACGGCCACGCGCCCGAACATGTAACTCTCTGGAGCCGTGACGATCATCTGGTGCTAAGTGGCGATCAGATCCTCAGCTCGATCAGCCCCAATCTGGGCGTCTATGCGACCGAACCTATGGCCGATCCGGTCTCGGACTGGATTGAGGCCTGCGAGCGGCTGCAAAAACTGGCCCGCCCGGATCATCTGGTTCTGGGTGGCCACAAGCTGCCTTTCACCGGGTTGCCGCTGCGTATGCGTCAGCTGATCGAGAATCACCACGGCGCGCTTGAGCGTCTGCTGGCTTATCTCGACCAACCCAAAGCCGCCGCCGAGTGTTTTGCCCCGCTCTTCAAGCGCACCATTCGCGAAGGCGAATACGGGTTGGCGCTGGTTGAAGCGGTTGCACATATGAACCATCTTCATCACAGTGGAGCCGTGACCCGGACGCGACGCGCGGACGGGGCGTGGGTGTTTCAGCGCAAAGGGTGATGAATGCAAGACACGATCGAAACCTCGGCTGAGGCCGCCGAAGCGGATGCCCTGCCGCGGTGCTATGAGGTTCACGCGGATTCCGAGGCCGAGTCCGGCGCTCAACCCCTGCCGGGGCAGCTAAAAAAACCGGTTGAAACCAAGAGCGCCGCGCAATGGGCGTATGAGCGTCTAATCCTTTATATCCAGAACTTCGAGAAAACACTCGATGGCGATCACGAGGTCGCAATGGGTTTCACCGGAGGTGACGCGGGTGTGATGCGGATTCAGGGGATGGGCTATTTCGACCCCGATATCATCACGTTTTTCGGCTCGGATGGAACAGGCGCGCGCACGCAGCTGGTGCAGCATGTCAGCCAGCTGAACGTGATGCTGCGCGCCTTGCCCAAATCGGTCGAGGACAAGCCCGCTAATCGCATCGGGTTCCGTTTGGCGGCCGATCTCGAAGACAGCTGACTTGCAATTCATGCCTGCACACCCTTGAATGCATGCATCATTCAAGGGTGTTCGCATGTCCATTTTCTCAACCGTTACAAACGCCTATTCCGGCGCCTGGGCAAGACGCAGGGTCTTTGTGCCCATCTATCTGGCGGTGCGGCTGCTGGTGATCGCGCTGGTCGCGCCCGGTGTCGCTCTGGCGGTCAATCTGGCGGTCTCGCTGTCCGATCAAACTGCGCTGACGGATCAGGATATCGCGGCCTTCATCCTCTCGCCCGCCGGGTTCATTGCGGCCATCGTGGTGCTGAGTCTGTTTCTGTTGGCCGAGGTGTTTGTCTTCGCGGTCATGGCAGCCTCTTTGAGGATGGGCGAGGCCGATCCGTGGCGCGCGGGCAGTGCGGCGATCGGTCTGGTTCTGTCGCGCCTGCCGTCGCTTTTTGGCTTTGCGGCCCGGTTCATTCTGCGGGTTTTGCTGTTGGCGCTGCCATATCTCGCGGTCGCAGCGTTGATCGCATGGTGGACGCTGACCGAATACGACATCAACTACTACCTGACCTTCCACCCGCCTGCCTTTCTGGTGGCTGTGGCCCTGATCGGCGCGGTGGCTCTGGCCATGGCATGGGTGCTGATCCGCAAGCTGTCGGGCTGGGCTCTGTCACTTCATCTGGTGCTGTTTGAAAATGTCCACCCAGCGCATGTGTTCAATATCAGTACGTCCCGGATGGAGGGCAAACGCGGGCGCTTGAAACTGGCCTTGGTTGCATGGCTGGCGATGCGCCTTGCGATTGCGGCGGCGATTGCATGGGTGGCCGGGCTTTTGTTTGCAGCGGTGCCGTTGCAAGGCAGCAGTAACCTGAAACTGGCGCTGACCTATAGCCTCGCGATTGCAGGGCTGTGGTCTCTGGCCGGGCTGGTTCTGGCGGCCTCTGCGCTGGGCGCATTGGCGGTTCTGCTGGATCGGTTCTTTGAACCTCAGACGGATGAGCCGCCCCACCCCGCGCCGCGCCGCATTCAGGCCTCGCTGTTCACAGCGGTCGGGCTGGCAGTGGTTGCCCTTCTGGTGGGGGGCTGGTTCGGCCACACCCTGCTGGAACGCGTACAGGCCGAAGATCATGCGGATGTTATCGGCCACCGGGGGGCTGCGGCGCTGCGGCCCGAAAACACCATGGCCTCGGTTCTTAAGGCAATCGAGGATGGCGCGGATTGGGTTGAGATCGACGTACAAGAAACAGCCGATGGCGTTGTTGTCGTGGCCCATGACAGTGACTTCATGAAACTGGCCGGGGTCCCGACTAAGATCTGGGACGCCACGATGGAGGATGTGGAATCCATCGACATCGGCAGCTGGTTTAGTCCTGAATATGCCGACCAACGCACCCCAACCCTGCGTGAGGTGCTGGAGGCGACAAAAGGCAAATCCAAAGTCATTATCGAGCTGAAATACTACGGCCACGACGTTGATCTGGAAAACCGGGTCGCCGCTTTGGTCGAAGAATTCGAGATGCAGGACGACATCGCCACCATGTCGCTGAAATATCCGGCCGTGCAAAAGATGAAGGCGCTGCGCCCGGATTGGCGCGCGGGTGTGCTGGCGGCGACGGCAATCGGTGATTTGTCGGGGCTGGAAGGCGATTTTGTTGCGGTGAGTGCAGCAACTGTGTCGCCGGGACTGATCCGCTCGGTCCACGCGACGGGCAAAGAGATCTATGTCTGGACGGTGAACGACCCGCTGCAGATGTCGGCAATGGCCTCGATGGGGGTGGACGGGCTGATCACGGACCGCCCGGCCATGGCGCGCGAAGTTCTGCGCGTCCGCGCCGAGATGGGCCCGGCGGAACGCGTGCTGCTTTGGCTTGCCACAACCTTTGGCATGACCGTCGATACCGAGGCGATGCGCGATGACAGCCCGTAAACTGGCGCTGGGTCTGTTCCTGCTGGCCAGCCCTGCCACGGCTCAAGACCTGATGCGCACGGTCGAGATGCCCTCGCACCGTGCCCTGATCGCACAACGCGGCGATGCCGAGCTGATCCCGTTCGAAACTGACGGATGCTCGGGCGGGTTGTCGGCCAGTTGGCGCTGGGTGGCCGATACGTTCCCTCAGATCGGCGAATTGTATCAGGAACACCCGCCGTGGGAGTATTGCTGCGTGACCCATGACCGCGCCTATCACAACGCCGGTGACGCGCAGACGGCCGCAGAAAGCTATGACGCGCGCCTCGCCGCCGATCAGGCTTTGCAGCTCTGCGTCGAAACCCATGGCGAGACCCATGCGCAGGCCTATGCGGAACGCTATGACATGACGCCCGAGCAGATCCGCTCGGTCCATTCGCTGACCTCGGACGCCCTCTACGGCGCGGTCCGATTCGGCGGCGGCCCCTGCAGCGGACTGCCGTGGCGCTGGGGATTTGGCTATCCGGGGTGTTTTGTGTTGGGTGACAGGGCCCCTGCGCTGGAATGACGTGGTGACAGGCCCGAAATTTTCGATTATCCAGCGGATAAACACGCGAATTGGGAATCTGAGACTCATGGCTGAACACAAGCACGGCGAAATGGACATCACCGTTCAAACCAAAACCTTTGAGGGCTTCATCAAGGCCACTGTCTGGTGCTGCGTCGCCATCGGCGTGCTGGCCTTCCTGCTGGCGCTTTACGCGTCCTAAGTCTTTCGGGGTCGACCGTGTTCAGAATTTTGATCGCCTGCCTGCTGGCGGCAACAGTGGCTGGCTGCGCGGTGTCAAAACGCCCTCAGGCAGATCAGGCTGAGATCGTGTCGCGGTCTTACCGTGATCCGGGGCCGTCGACCCTGACGCTCTATACGATGATCAACACGCGCTCCGGTTCGGGGGCGCATACCTCGTTGATGATCAACGGCAGTGAGCGGGTGATTTTTGACCCCGCAGGCTCGTTCCAGGCGGATATCGTTCCGTCGCGGGATGATGTTCTTTATGGCATCACTCCAGCGGTTGAGCGCGCCTATCGCAGTTCTCACGCGCGCGAGACGCATTATGCCCGCATCCAGACCATTCAGGTGACGCCGCAACAGGCCGAGATCGCGCTGCAATTGGCCAAGCAGACCGGCCCTGTCGCAGGGTCTTTTTGCGCCAATTCGACCGCGCGGCTGTTGCAGCAGGTGCCCGGATTCGAGCAGATCGACGTGACCTTCTTTCCGATCAACCTGTCGGAACAGTTTGCCGAGCTACCCGGCGTTGTCACCGAAGAGTATCGTGAGAATGACGATGCCGATCTGCAAAAAGGTCTGGCAGCCAATAACGCCGCTCTGAACCAACTGGACGCGGCTTCAAGCCAGTAAATATAGCAGACCATAAAGTGTGGCCGCGCCTGAAAAGATCGCGGCCAGCACGTTTTTGGTGAACACTCCAACAGACAGCGTCACTGCCGCAGCCGCCATTCGGGCCGCATCGGGTTGGCCCTCGGTCGCGGAAGGCCACACGACCAGCGGCGCGATCAGCGCGGGCAGGATCGCCACGGCGGTGTAGCGCAGGTGGCGCAGCAGCCAGGGTGGCATCGGGCGGTCTCCGACAAAGCCGATGAACACAAAGCGCAGGGCAAAGCTGCCGATGGCCAGGCCGATAATGACGGTCCACATGGTGGTGGGGTCGATCTGCGTCATGCGTGCGCCTTTCTACGAACCAAGATCACCTCGGCCTGAGCACCTGCGATCATGCCTGCGGTTCCGGCGATCAACAGGCCCAGATTGAACGGTACGCTCACGGCCAGCAGTGACACGACCAACGCCACAAGGGCCGCAATGACATGGGGCAGCGTCCGCATCATCGGCCCCAGCATGGCCAGAAAGGTAATCGGCAGGGCGAAATCCAAAGCCCAGCTTTCAGGAATCCGGGTACCCAAAACCGCGCCCAGATAGGTCGCCAGAATCCAGCACGGCGTGATCGGCGTGACCGAACCGATGAAATAAGCCATGCGCTGCGGCACGGTCATCTTTGGCTCTTTCTCAAACTGAACGATCGAACAGGCATAAGATTGGTCAACCGTCAGATAGGCGGCGCAGGCCCGCTGCCACATTGGGGCAGCCCCCAGAAACGGCGTCAGTGAGGCTGAATACATCGCCACTCTCAAATTCACCGCAAGGGCCGAGGCCAGCACAATGGCCGTCGGCGCGTTCTCCTGCAGCAATTGCAGGGCGGTGAATTGCGCTGCTCCGGCGAAAACCGTGGCCGAGAATGCGACGACCTGAACGATACCCAGCCCGGCCTCGGTGGCGAAAACCCCGAACAGGGTGCCAAATGGAATCGCGACAAAAATGAAGGGTGTCCCGTCGCGAAACCCTTTCCAGAAGTATGACTTGGATGTGGCGTCTGCCATGGCTAAATCCTATGGTATTCGCAGCAGCAGTAGCGGTCTTGGGAAGGGGTTGCAATTGGTGACAGAACTGGATGTCTCGGACTATATCATCGCCCCCGATCCCGGCGCGGCCCGTTTGACGCGTGCGGTTGAAGGCGTGGACCAGAATGGCGAAGTCAGCCAGATTTCGGTGGTCGAGGAACGCCCGCTGACGATTTTCCTCAATTCCCAGGAAATCGTGACCGCAATGACCATTGGCGACTATCCCGAGTATCTGGCGCTGGGTTTCCTGCGCAATCAGGGGATGTTGCTGGCTGATGATGAAATCACACGGGTCGACTATGATGATGACCTCGAAACCGTGGTTGTGCGGACGGCCCGCGAAACCTCCTATGAGGACAAGCTGAAGAAAAAGACCCGCACCAGTGGCTGTGCCGTGGGCACGGTCTTTGGAGACATGATGGAGGGGTTGGAGGACGTGCGCCTGCCGCAAGTGTCGGTCCGGACCTCGTGGCTCTACGATCTGGCTGCCAAGATCAATCGTACGCCTTCTTTGTACCTTGAGGCCGGTGCGATCCATGGCACGGTTCTCTGCCGTGAAAACCGGCCGCTTGTATATATGGAGGATGTGGGTCGCCACAACGCCGTCGACAAAATCGCCGGCTGGATGCTGTCCGAGAACGAGACGGCGGAGGACAAGATCCTCTACACTACCGGGCGTTTGACCTCTGAAATGGTGATCAAAACGGCGATGATGGGTATTCCGGTTCTGGCGTCCCGGTCCGGTTTCACCGCCTGGGGCGTCGAGATCGCCCGCGAGGTCGGCCTGACCCTGATCGGTCGCATGCGCGGGCAGCGCTTTGTCTGCCTGTCCGGCGAGGATCGCCTGCTGCGCGACGTGGACCCGGCAAGTGTGGCCGCCGAGGACAAGAAACACCGCCGGAAAAGTGCCAATGGCTGATGGTATAACCAAACCCCTCGGTGTGTTACTCGCAGGTGGCCTTGCGACCCGGATGGGAGGCGGCGACAAAGGGCTTTTGCAGATCGGCGGGCAGAGCCTGTTGTCTCATGTCATTAACCGACTCGGTCCGCAGGTGGATGGCCTCGCGTTGAACGCCAACGGAGACGCAGCGCGGTTTGCAGAATTGAATCTGCCCGTTTTGCCGGACTCGATTGAGGGGTTTGCAGGCCCCTTGGCGGGGGTTCTGGCCGGGCTGGATTGGGCGGCAGAGCAGGGGGCTGACAGTATCGTCACCGCCGCCGCCGACACGCCGTTCTTCCCGCGTGATTTGGCGGCGCGGCTGACTGAGGCGGCACAGGGCCAAACGCACCCTTTGGTCCTTGCCACGACGCCCCGCACCGGGGACGAGGCCTTGAAGTCAGGCGGCAAGAAGGTCAACCGGCACCCGACATTCGGCCTCTGGCCTGTGGCGCTGCGTGACGATCTGCGCGCTGCTTTGAACGATGGGCTGCGCAAGGTCGTGCTGTGGACTGACAAGCATGACGGGCGCGAGGCGCTTTTTCCCGCAGATCCGTTCGATCCGTTCTTCAATGTCAACACACCGGACGACCTCGCGCGCGCCGAAAAACTGTTGGAGCAGGCATGAGGGTCTACGGCGTCACCGGCTGGAAAAACGCTGGCAAAACCGGGCTGATGGAGCGGCTGGTGACCGAGATTACCGGACGCGGCTTCACCGTTTCGACCGTCAAACACGCGCATCATTCCTTTGACGTCGACCAACCGGGCCGCGACAGCCATCGCCACAGAATGGCAGGCGCGAGCGAGGTTCTTCTGGCCTCGGGGCAGCGCGTCGCCCTGATGCAGGAGCTGCGCGGCGCGGAGGAGCCTACGCTGGCCTCTCTTCTCGCCCGTCTCTCGCCAGTCGATCTGGTGTTGATCGAGGGCTATAAACGCGAACACCACCCCAAGGTCGAGGCTTTCCGCGCCGAGCCCGGCAATGACCTGATCGCCCCGTCGGATGACACGATTCGCGCTGTGGCCAGTGACACTCCGCTGGATCTGGACCGACCCGTGTTCGATCTGAACGACACGGCGGCCATTGCGGGTTTCATCCTTTCCGAGGTTGGTTTGTGAGCCTTTTTGACAGCTTTGCGATGGTCGATTGGTCCGGTGGCAACGACACTGGGCCGCGCCCTCGCAAAGATGCCATCTGGGCCTGCGTGGTGCGCGACGGCGCAGTGCCGACGCTGGACTATCTACGCAATCGGGTAGTCGCCGAGGAGTGGTTGCGCAGCCTGATCGACACTGAACTGTCTGCAGGTCGCCGCCTGATGCTGGGGTTTGATTTCCCCTTCGGTTATCCCGCAGGCTTTGCCAAGGCGATCACCGGGACACATGATCCGCTTGCCCTGTGGGACTGGTTCGAAGATCGGATCGAGGATTCTCCGAGCGCCAACAACCGCTTTGACCTCGCAGGACAGATCAATTCGGGCTTTGGCGGCAAAGGCCCGTTCTGGATGAATGGCCTGCGGCGCGACATTGCCGGGCTGCCGCGCACGAAACAGGACTATTTCAACCCGTTTCCGGACCGCCGCGCGGTTGAGCATTTGGCCAAGGGCAGTTTTACCTGCTGGCAAATGGCAGGCGCAGGCGCCGTCGGCGGACAGGTGATGATGGGCCTGCCCGTGTTGAACCGGCTGCGCCACGCTTTCGCGGGCAAGATCGCCATTTGGCCCTTTCAGCCGCTGGACAAACCGGTGGCGTTTGTCGAGATCTGGCCCTCGCTCAACCTAGGTGCAGCCCCGCCGGGTCGGATCAAGGATGCGTGGCAGGTCGAACAGGTTGCCTTGACTCTGTCGCGGATGACGGATCAGGAATTGGACAGACAGTTGAACGTTTCAGCCTCAGAGGAGGGGTGGATCTTGGGTGTAGCGCAGGACAAACCGAACATATCGCCTCCGCCATTGCGAAACGATTGTTTTGCCTTGCCCGCTGGGGTGAACTGGACGCCCGTGGATGACGCGCTCGCGTTGCTGCGGGATCGGTTGCGCCCCGTCACAGGGGCCGAGGTGGTGCCGCTTACGCAGTCGATGGGCCGTGTTCTGGCCGAGGACGTGGTGGCACAGCGCTCGAACCCGCCGCAGCCCAACACGGCGGTGGATGGCTTCGGGTTCGCAGGCCCCGCGGCTGAGGGCGCGCAGGTGATGCCGCTGACCGAGGGGCGCGCTGCAGCGGGCATTCCGTTCGATGGCACGGTGCCCTCAGGCCAAGCGTTGCGCATCCTGACCGGCGCGGCTTTGCCCGAAGGCGTGGACACGGTCATTCTGGAAGAGGACGTGACGGTTCAGGATGGCCACATTGCCTTCCACGGCCCGTTGAAGCTGGGCGCAAACACGCGCCGCGCGGGTGAGGATGTTTCAGCAGGAGAGGTCGCCCTGACAGCCGGTCGCAGGCTGACACCGGCCGATATGGCGCTTTTGTCAGCGGTCGGTATTTCCGAGGTGCCCGTGCACAAACCTCTGCGCGTGGCCGTTCTGTCCACCGGGGATGAGCTTGTCGAGCCGGGCGAGACAGCCGGCATCGGGCAGATATTTGACGCGAACAGGCCCATGCTGCTGTCTTTGATCGACCGCATGGGATTTGTGCCAGTCGACCTGGGGCGTGTCGCCGACGACCGCGAAACCCTGCGAGCAAGGTTGGATGAGGCCGCAACGCAGGCTGATGTGATCCTGACCAGCGGCGGCGCTTCGGCTGGGGACGAGGACCATGTCTCAGCCCTGCTTCGCGAGGCGGGCGCAATGCAGGAGTGGCGGATTGCCCTCAAACCCGGCCGCCCTCTGGCTCTGGGTATGTGGTCGGGCACACCGGTTTTTGGCCTGCCCGGCAACCCGGTGGCCGCCAAGGTCTGTACGTTGATCTTCGCCCGCCCGGCCCTGTGCCAGATGTCAGGGCAGGGGTGGGCAGAGCCACAGGGTTTCGAGGTGCCCGCCGCTTTTGAGAAACGCAAGAAACCCGGTCGCCGGGAATATCTGCGCGCGCGTATTCGCGAGGGGCGGGTCGAGGTATTCCACTCGGAAGGCTCAGGCCGGATCAGCGGGCTAAGCTGGGCCGAGGGGCTGGTCGAGATCGAAGACGGCGCGCGCCACATTCAACCGGACGATCTGGTGCGCTTTATCCCTTACGGCAGTTTTGGGCTGTGACGGTCACGGTTTCCAAAGGCTTTACCAAGGCCGAAAGACCCCAAGCCGCTGCCCTGTTCTGGCAGGCCTTTGCGGCCAAGCTGCACAAGGTGATGGGACCGGATGAAAAAGGTTTGGCCTTCTTTGAAACGGCTCTCGACCCGGAATTCGCGCTGGTTGCGCGCGACACTGATGGCCGGATGCTGGGCCTTGCGGGTTTCAAGACCAACAAAGGCGGCTTGGCGGGAGGCAGCCTGTCAGACCTCGCCCGCGTCTATGGCTGGTTCGGGGCGATCTGGCGCGGTGTGGTTCTGAGCGTGTTGGAGCGTGATCTGCAGCCCGGTGTGTTCCAGATGGACGGCATCTTTGTCGCGGCTGAGGCCCGCGGGAGGGGCATTGGCACAACGCTGCTTTGTGCCATCAAGGCTGAGGCGCAGCGCCGCGGAATGGCCGAAGTGCAACTGGATGTGATTGACACCAATCCCCGCGCACAGGCCCTGTACGAACGTGAAGGGTTCAAACCTGTGGGTGTTGAGAAGACCGGCCCGTTTCGGCACCTGTTCGGTTTCAGCCGCGCCACCAAGATGAGCTGGCCTGTACCTGCCGCCTAGTCGAAGGTTCCGGCCACACGCCCCAACAGCATGAAGGCCCGCGCGGTTCTTGTGTCACCTAGGGCGGTCAGTTCCGCGTCGCTGGCATTGGCTTCGAATTCGACGATCATGTTGTCGAAGCGGCGCAGAAAGTGGTGCGCCGCATCCCGGAAAATCGGGTCCTGTTTCATCCGCGCCGCCGTCAACGCCAGCGACGAGCGATCCCGAATCCCGCCCAAAGCGGCGACCGAGCGTCCACGTGCGCCCTGCGCAAACTGACGCCAGACCTCGGGCCGTGCCATATCGGGGCGGAGGTCATCCATATAGATGCCCTCTTGGCTGAGCAGGGTCAGAACATCCTGTGAGGCCTGCACCAGTTTGGATGCTTTTCGATCCTTCAACGCCATCCGTAGCGCGGTGAAACCCTCGGTATCTTTCTCGGTCTCGGGGAAGTTCAGCGCGCGGATAAAGGTATCGGTGGTCAGAGGCGGCGTGATCTCTTCGGCGGTAGTGCCCAGCGCCAGAGAGGTCTGCCCGCCCGGCGCAGATGGGGCGACCTGCAAGGGTTCACGCCGCTTGCTGGAGAAGGTGGCCAGCGCATCCTCGGCCTTTTTGGTCACAGCGGCGATTTCGTCCAGCTTCTTGGACACCGTCGGCTCATACGAGCTGGCGGCGCGCTGTTGCTGAACGACATAGGCCTGACGGATCGCATCAATCGCGGTTTGCAGCCGGGCGCTTTCCTCGCGCATGACGCGGCTGGCGCGCATCGCCGTCGCCGCGACCCAGATCATCGCCACCGGCAGGAAAACCGCCAGTAGCGTCACAATGAACCCGCCGCCCTGTGTCTGATCGGGCAGCACAAGGAACAGGACCGAGACCACCAGCCAGATGACACTTAGCACCCCGGCCGCAATCTCGATCGAGGTCACAGACGGGCGCTGAGGACGATCATAGATGCCCAGCGAGGTTGGCCGTTCGCTTTCCTGGTCAGGTTGTGGCCCCGACATGACAGACCCTCCGGGTCAGGCGAATTCGATGCTGAGAATTTCGTAAGAGCGGACACCGCCGGGGGTGCGAACCTCGACACTGTCGCCTTCGTCCTTGCCGATCAGGGCGCGGGCCATGGGCGATTTGATGTTCAGAAGGCCTTTTTCGATATTGGCCTCATATTCACCCACGATCTGCCAGGTCTTTTCCTCATCGGTGTCTTCATCGACCAGCGTGACCTTGGCGCCGAACTTGATCGCACCCGACAGTTTGGCCGGATCAATCACATCGGCCAGCGACAGGATGCCCTCAAGCTCTTTGATGCGGCCTTCGATGAAGCCCTGCTTTTCACGGGCCGAGTGGTATTCGGCGTTTTCCTTCAAATCACCCAGTTCGCGGGCCGAAGCGATGGCTTCGATGATCGCCGGGCGCTCGACGGATTTGAGGTTTTTCAGCTCCGCCTCGAGCGCGGCATTGCCCGCAGGCGTCATTGGAATTTTTTCCATAATCTTGTTGTCCACGCATAAATTGAGCCGCCCCGCCGCGGGGAAAGCGTCGGGGCGAATGATGGGTCGTTCAGTACCTGACCCAAATGGAGCGTGAAATGCAAGAGGCCAAGAGGGCGTCACACGTCGATTTGCGACTTAACGCCGTTCCGCTGAGGCGGTTCGCGCCTGTGGTGGTGATCCGGGGGCTTGTTCCTGCGCCACCGCTGTGACGGGGTGCAGAGCCACAACATCTCAATCATATTGCACCACCTCGAACTCGATCCCGTTGTCATCGTCGAAATAGAACCGCTTGCCCGGCTCATAATCGGCGTGGTTATGCGGTGTGAAACCTGCCGCGCGCACCTTGGCCTCGGTCGCGTCGATATCCTCGACCAGAACGCCCACATGGTTCAGGCCGCCGACCACGTCATAGCTGCTTTCGTTTGATGGCTCGGGGTGTTCGGGGCGGTAGAGGGCAAGGTAGGTGTGTTTTGTGCCCACATGCACCGTATAGCCGCCCGCCATCGCGGCGCCTTCCCAACGGATGTCCCAACCAAACACTTTGTGCATCCAGGCGGCTGAGGCTTTGGGATCGTTGACCGTGAAGTTGGTGTGTTCAAGCGTGGCCATCATGGCAGGTCCTTTCATTTTTCAGGCTTGTCACGACTCAACGTAATTTCTAAACCTAACTTTAGGTCAAGGTATTTTTTGCGAGGGTGAAATGGCGGCTTCCGAAGGTCTGGCAATTGGCGCTTTGGCGCGGCGTACCGGGTTGGCGGTGTCGGCGATCCGGTACTATGAGGCGCAAGGGTTGATCTCGCCCTGGCGCAACGCAGGCGGGCAGCGGCGGTATCAAAGGGCCGATATCAGGCGGTTGAGCTTTGTGATGATCGCCCAGCAATTCGGCCTGACCCTGCCAGAGATCCGTGAGGTGCTATCGGGCCTGCCCGGCAACCGAACCCCGACGCCGCAGGACTGGAAAGACATCAGTGTCACGCTGCGCGCCCATCTGGATCAGCGAATCAATACCCTGACGCGATTGCGCGACAATCTGGACGGCTGCATCGGCTGTGGGTGCCTCAGCCTGCCGAAATGCGCCCTTTACAACCCCGATGACCGCGCCAAATCACATGGGAGCGGTCCCAGATACCTTATGGGCGACTCGCCAAACACATGAAGTGTCGAATAGCGGCATTGTTACGCCGTGTTTCGATTGACCTGAGTCTTTCTCACCATGTAATCAGCCGAGAAACAAAATTGCGCCGACCGCAAGAGAAAAGCGCCAATTCGGAAAGTTAGCTAAGGAGCCCGCGATGGCCGAGATTGAACGCGAAGCGATGGAATACGATGTGGTGATCGTGGGCGCAGGCCCCGCGGGCCTGTCGGCGGCCATCCGTCTGAAACAGCTGGATGCCGACCTAAATGTCGTGGTTTTGGAAAAGGGCTCGGAAGTGGGCGCGCATATCCTATCGGGCGCGGTGCTGGATCCCTGCGGGCTGGACGCTCTGATCCCGGATTGGAAGGAAAAAGGCGCGCCGCTGAATACGCCG
The DNA here is from genome assembly GCF_017743995.1 of Ruegeria sp. R13_0. Lineage (GTDB taxonomy): Bacteria > Pseudomonadota > Alphaproteobacteria > Rhodobacterales > Rhodobacteraceae > Ruegeria. The sequence continues at coordinate 103,286 of NZ_JAGHRB010000005.1, forward strand.
GTGAACGAAGATAACTTCTACATGCTGGGTGAGGCCGGAAAGCTGCGCATCCCCAACGCACCCATGCCGCCGCTGATGAACAACCACGGCAACTACATCGTCTCGATGGGCAATGTCTGCCGTTGGATGGCCGTACAGGCCGAAGAGCTGGGCGTGGAAATCTTCCCTGGCATGGCTTGTTCCGAGCTGGTCTACGGCGAAAACGGCGAAGTCAAAGGCGTGGTTGCCGGTGTCTTTGGTCTGGAGGCAGACGGCTCTTACGGTCCCGGCACCGAACCGGGCATGGAGCTGCACGGCAAGTACGTCTTCCTGTCCGAAGGCGTACGCGGCTCCTTGTCCAAGGAAGTCATCGCCAAATACGACCTGTCTGCGGGCAAAGAGCCGCAGAAATACGGCGTCGGCATGAAAGAGATCTGGGAGATCGACCCGGCCAAACACAAGGAAGGCTCGGTTACGCACACCATGGGCTGGCCTCTGGGCAGCAACGCAGGTGGCGGTTCCTTCATTTATCATCTGGAAAACAATCAGGTCTATGTCGGCTTCGTGGTTCACCTGAACTACAAGAACCCGCACCTCTATCCCTACATGGAATTCCAGCGCTTCAAGCACCACCCGATGGTGGCTGAGCTGCTGAAAGGCGGCAAGCGCGTGGCTTATGGCGCGCGCGCGATCACCGAGGGTGGCTATCAGTCGATGCCGAAGCTGGTCGCTCCGGGCGTGGCGCTGCTGGGCTGTTCGGCGGGCATGGTCAACGTGCCGCGCATCAAGGGCAACCACAACGCGATGTTGTCGGGCAAAGCCGCAGCCGAGGCCGCTTTTGACGCCATCAAGGCCGACCGGTCCGGTGATGAGCTGGCGGCCTATGAAACCGACGTGCGCGAAGGCGCCATTGGTCAGGACCTCAAGAAAGTGCGCAACGTCAAGCCGATGTGGTCGAAATGGGGCCTCATGCCCTCGCTGGCGCTGGGTGGTCTGGACATGTGGACCAACACGCTGGGCTTTTCGCTGTTCGGCACGATGGGTCACGGTAAGAACGACGCCGAGTCGACCGAAGAGGCCAGCAAGCACAAGCCGATCGACTATCCCAAGCCCGATGGCACGCTGTCCTTTGACCGTCTGACCAACGTGTCCTTCGCGATGACCAACCACGAGGAAAGCCAGCCCTGCCACCTGAAGCTGGGCGACCCATCGATCCCGGTTGCCGTCAACCTGCCCAAATTCGCCGAACCCGCGCAGCGCTATTGCCCGGCTGGCGTCTATGAGATGGTCGAGGATGACGACGGCCCGCGGTTCGTGATCAACTTCCAGAACTGCGTCCACTGCAAGACCTGCGATATCAAAGACCCGAGCCAGAACATCACATGGACCACGCCGCAGGGTGGCGACGGCCCGAACTATCCAAACATGTAACTGAAAACTCCGGCACTGGCGGCGCGACGCTGCTGCCATCCCGCCCTTGTTCCATGCCACCGGTCTTGCCGGTGGCATTTTTTGTCGTTGGAAAGAAAGTCTGTGTCGCAAACGGTGATGTGTAGGTAGAGTGATCGCTCTACCACCGAAATATGACTGAGACACAGCAGAAAATCGCGGAAAATCTTGACCGGCAGTTTTCAGAGATGGGATTTGCCACCCAAGGTGTTGAAGCGTTGCGAGAGGGAGCGAATGTTTCCCTGCGCACGCTCTACAAGTATTTTCCCAGCCGCGAAGCGATGGTCATAGGCGCGTTGGATCATCGAGACGCCGCCTATTGCGATTGGATCTGCACGGATCAACTCCGGGGCGCGGATCATGTGTTGCATGTTCTGACCCGCCTGGCGGACTGGCTGCGCGAGGTTTCAAACACCGGATGCCTGTTCCGCAACGCACTGGCCGCCTACCCCGAAAGTGACGCGATCCGCGATGCTGTCACGACGCATAAACAGCATGTCCGCGACATGTTCCGCGCGCGGCTGATCCACGTGGCCCCCGATTGCGATGTCGAGGCTTTGTCCGAGGCTCTCTTCATCCTGCACGAAGGCCTGACCGAAAGCGCACGTTTGATGGGTGCCGAGGCCGCAACCTCGGCCACGATGCGCTGTGCCCGCACGTTGCTGGCCGCTGCCGATATTCACTAGGCCGGGCCTCCGGTACACGACAAAAGAGATGGATATGAAGATCAAGGAAATCCACATCTACGCCCATGATCTGCCGGTCAAAAACGGCCCTTACACCATGGCAAACGCTGAGGTCTGGGCGCTGGACACCACGCTGGTCAAGCTGGTGGCCGAGGATGGCACGACCGGCTGGGGAGAGACCTGCCCGGTCGGCCCCACCTATGCCGAAGCGCATGCAGAGGGCGCGCGGGCGGCCTTGAAGGCAATGGCCAAAGGTCTGATCGGCGCGGATCTGTGGCCTGTGGCCCTGCACCACCGGATGAACGGGCTGCTCAATGGGCACAACTATGCCAAGGCCGCCATCGACATTGCGGCCCATGACCTGATTGGCAAGAAACTGGGCGTGAATGTCGCCGACTTGCTGGGCGGGGCGCAGACCGAACGCGTGCCCTCTTACTACGCGACGGGTGTGGGCGCGCCGGACGATATCGCGCGCCTTGCCAAAGAGAAGCTGGCCGAGGGCTATCCTCGCCTGCAAATCAAGGTCGGCGGGCGTCCGGTCGAGATTGATGTCGAAACCATCCGCAAAGTCTGGGAGGTCGTCGGCGGAACCGGCATGCGCCTTGCGGTCGATGGCAATCGCGGGTGGACCACGCGCGATGCGCTGCGCGTCAGCCGCGAATGCCCGGATGTGCCCTTCATCATGGAACAGCCCTGCAATACCTATCAGGACCTGGAAAAGATCCGCCCTCAGGTGAGCCATGGCATCTACATGGATGAAAACAGCGTCGACCTGAACACCGTGATCTCGGCTGCCGGGACCGGGCTGGTGGATGGGTTTGGTATGAAAGTCACCCGGATCGGCGGCCTTCAGAACATGCGCACCTTCCGTGACATCTGCGAGGCGCGCAACTTGCCGCATACCTGCGATGACAGCTGGGGTGGGGACATCATCGCCGCCGCCTGCACGCAGATTGCATCCACCGTGCGCCCGACACTGATGGAGGGCGCGTGGCTCGCCGCCCCGTACATCGAAGGCAACTACGATCCCGAAAACGGCATCACGATCCAAGGCGGTCACATCCAGCGCCCGACCGGGCCGGGTCTAGGCGTCATCCCTGACGAAACGCTGTTCGGTGCGCCTGTCGCCTCATATTAAGGAGAACACCATGATCCCCGAAACCATGCATGCGGTCCAACTGACCGGCCATGGCGGTATCGAGATGCTGGACTACCGCTCGGACGTGCCGGTCCCAACGCCGGGGCGCGGAGAGGTTCTGATCCGCGTCGCCGCCGCAGGAGTGAACAACACCGACATCAATACGCGGATCGGCTGGTACTCCAAGGCGGTTACCGAAGACACCAATACCGGTGGTGCCTCGGGTTTTGAGACGGTGGACGATGACGACGCCAGCTGGTCCGGCACGCCCTTGACCTTCCCGCGCATACAGGGCGCCGATGTCTGTGGCTATGTTGCTGCCGTAGGCGAGGGGGTTGACCCGGCGCGCATTGGCGAGCGTGTGATCGTGCGCAACATGCTGCGAACCTATGTCGACTACCGCCCCTATGAATGCTGGACCATCGGCAGCGAATGCGATGGGGGTTTTGCCCAGTTCTGCATCGCACCTTCGCAAGAAACCCACGCGGTGAATTGCGACTGGAAGGATGTAGAGCTGGCCGCCATCCCCTGCGCCTATTCCACGGCCGAGGGCATGCTGCACCGCGCCAGCGTCGGGGCCGAGACTGTTCTGGTCACCGGTGCCTCGGGCGGTGTTGGTTCAGCTGCGGTGCAATTGGCGAAACGGCGCGGCGCGTGTGTGATCGCGCTGTGCTCGCCCGCTAAGGCCGAAGCTGTTCGGGCTTTGGGTGCAGATCGCGTGCTGGCCCGCAACGCTGATCTGGTGGCTGAACTGGGGGAAGGCTCGATCGACGTGGTGGTCGATCTGGTGGCTGGTCCGCAATGGCCCAGCCTGCTGGACGTGCTGCGCCGGGGCGGGCGTTATGCGACCGCCGGGGCCATTGCCGGGCCGATCTGTGAAATCGATGTGCGGACGCTCTACCTGAAAGACCTCACCTTGTTTGGCTGCACCTTTCAGGAAGACATCGTGTTCGAAAACCTCGTGAAATATATCGAGGCTGGAGAAATCCGGCCAGTCGTTGCCAAGACCTATCCGCTGAGCGAGATCGCGACGGCGCAGGAAGAGTTTCTGACCAAAACACATACCGGGCAGCTGGTGCTGATCCCGCCGCAGGTTACCTCATGAAAATCCGCAAGATCGAGCTTTTTGAACTGCATCTGCCCTATGCGGGCGGCTCTTACGAGTTGTCGGGCGGGCGTATCTACACCGGGTTTGACAGTGTCATCGTCTGTATCACTGCGGATAGTGGGACCGAGGGATGGGGTGAATCCACACCTTTCGGCCCGAACTACATCGCCGCCCATGCACGCGGTGCACGCGCCGGGGTCGAGGAAATCGCCCCCTATCTGATCGGTCGTGACCCGCGCGATGTGGACCGGATCAATGACGCCATGGATGAGGCCCTGCTGGGTCACAACCATGCGAAATCGGCGCTTGATCTGGCTTGTTGGGACCTGTTCGGCAAATCGGTTGGCCTGCCGGTCTATAGACTGCTGGGCGGCGCGACGGGCAATCGCCTGCCCGCGATCAGCTCGATCTACGCGGGCACGCCCGAGGATATGCGCGCCCGCGTCGCGGAACACCGCGCGATGGGCTATATGGGCCATTCGATCAAGGTCGGCGCGATGGATTCCGAAGGCGGCCCGGCGCTGGATGCCGAACGCATCGCGGCCTCATTGGCGGATCGGCAACCGGGTGAGTACTTCATCGTTGACGCCAATGGCGGCCTGATCCCGGAAACCGCGCTTCGGATGCTCCGCGCCCTGCCGGATGGGCTGGATTTCGTTCTGGAGGCCCCCTGTGCCACATGGCGCGAAACGCTTTCCCTGCGCCAGCGCTGTGACGTGCCGATCATTCTGGACGAGTTGGCGCAAGAGGATGGCGATATCGCCAAGCTGGTGGCGCTGGATGTGGCTGATGGCATCGGGCTGAAAATCTCGAAAGCCGGGGGGCTGACCCATGCCCGCCGTCACCGCGACATCTGCCGCGCCGCAGGGCTGACGATCAGTGTGCAGGACACGGTGGGATCAACCCTGTCTGCCGCGTCGATCTTTCATATGGGTGCGACCGTGCCCGAACGGCTGCTGCGCTGTGTTCTGGACCCGCGCGACATGGTGACGATCCAGACCGGGGCGTTTGACGCCCCAATCGAAAACGGTGGCGTTCTGCCGCCCGATGCGCCGGGCCTCGGCGTGACAATGAACCGAGACCTGCTGGGGCAGGCCGTCGCAATCTGGGAAGACTAAGACATGTTTCAAGACAAAAACGCCCTCGTCACCGGTGCGGCCGGAGGGATCGGGCAGGCCATCGTCAAACAGCTGCGCGCGCAGGGCGCTCGGGTCGCGGTTGCAGATTGCGCGACCGATGGGATCGAAGCCGAGGCGCATCTGCCCGGCGATCTTCTGGACCCGGCCTATTGCGACCAACTGGCTGCCAACGCGCAACAGGCTTTGGGCGGCCTCGATATCGTGATCAACAATGCCGGCGTCATCACCCGCGGCCCGGTGACGGAGACCTCGGACGCCGACTGGACCCTGTCCATGGGCGTGAATGTCGAGGCTCCGTTTCGGATTTGCCGCGCTGCCATTCCGCTGATGGCCGAGGCGGGCGGTGGAGCCATCGTCAACACGGCGTCCTGCTGGGGCGGCAAGGCGCCGGGGCCAAACCATGCGCTCTATTGCATGACCAAGGCGGCGATCGCCTCGCTGACCGAATGCATGGGGATGGATCACGCACATCAGGGCATCCGCATCAACGCCGTTTGCCCGAATGAGGTTAACACGCCGATGCTGCGCTCGGGCTTTGCCAAGCGCGGGTTTGATCCTGACGAGGCCGTGACTGAACTGGGTAAGACCGTGCCTCTTGGGCGGATCGCCGAGCCTGAGGATATTGCTGATGTGGTCCTGTTCCTCGCCTCGGACGCGGCGCGCTACATGTGTGGCACGCTGGTTGAGGTCAATGGCGGGAAGCCGGTCGCATGAGGCGGTTTGAGGGCAAGGTTGCGCTGGTCACCGGCGGCCGCTCCGGGATAGGACAGGCCATCGCGGCACGGCTGACGGAGGAGGGCGCGCGCGTCTTCACCGCTCAGCGCGGTGGCGATGACCGGTTCGAAGGGATCGCAGCCGATTTCACCGACCCAGCCGCACCTGCACAGGTAGTAGCCGAGGTTATCGCCCGCGCCGGGCAGTTGGACGTTCTGATCAACAATGCCGGTATGATGCAGGAGGCCCGCGTCGAAGAGATGACGTTGGACGACTGGCAGAAAAATCTGACCGTCAACTTGACCGCGCCCTTCCTGATGATCCAAGCCGCTTTGCCCCATTTACGCAAAACAAAGGGTAGCATCGTGAATACCGGCTCAATCGAAGGGTTGGGCAGCAATCCCGGCCACGCAGCCTATTGTGCATCCAAAGCCGGCTTGCACGGGCTGACCCGCGCCGTGGCGGTGGATCATGGGGCCGAAGGTATCCGCTGCAACGCGATCGCTCCGGGCTGGATCGACACCGAGTTGAACCTCGACTTTATCGACTCAATGCCCGACCCGGATGCGTTTCGTCGGGACATCGGTCAGATCCACCCGGTCGCGCGCACCGGCAGGCCCGAAGAAGTGGCCGCATTGGCGGCGTTTCTGGCCGCCGAGGAAAGCGGCTTTATCACCGGGCAGGTCTATACGGTCGATGGCGGGCGGATGGCAAAGCTGAGCCTACCCTGACGTGAGAGCTGGTCCGGGGTGATCGTGACTTACATGACCCCTGTGCCATGGGTTGGAAACCTTACCGTAAGTCTTGCAACTGCGACAGCAACTCGGTGCTGACGCTGACGCCACCGTCCTGAGACGCGGCGCGGTTCTTCAGCCGCCCGTCACCGGGGATGCGGGCGGTGCCGTTGCCGTCGATCTCGGCGCAGATGCGCGTAACATAGTCGTTGAAACCGGCATTTCCGAACCGCGTCGGATCCATCGCGATCAGGGTCGCGCCGCCCTTGACGTTCAGCGCGCCATGCGCCTCGCGCTCGGCATTGTCGACCGAGAGGGTGCCCCCGGCCAGCGCCGCGCCCATGACTTCGATCAGGAAGGCGATCGCGGCCCCTTTGTGCTCGCCAAAGGGCAACAGGCTGCGGGTTTCCAGAATCGCGTTGGGATCGGCGCTGGGCTCGCCGTCCGGGGCCAGACCTGCAGGGCGCGGCAGGTCATGCCCTTCGGCGGCGGCCATGCGGATATCCATCAACGCAACCGTCGAGGACGCCTGGTCCCAAACGATGGGCTCCATGCCGTCGCGCGGGCAGGCAAAAGACATCGGGTTTGTGCCAAAGACCGGGCGCACACCGCCTTGAGGCACCACCATGGACAGTGAGTTGACGACAGCCAAAGCCACCAACCCCGCCTCGGCCAGCGGTTCGGTGTCAAAGCGCAACGCCCCAAGATGATGACTGTTGGCGCAGGTGAAGGCGGCAATCCCGTTTTCACGCGCCATCGCAATCAGCTCGTCCCGAGCTGCTGCTGCGGCGATCTGGTAGTACCCGTTGTCCGCATCGCCGCGCAGAACGCCCGGTGCGATACGTTCGAATGTAGGGTGGGCGGCGGGGTTGGCATAGCCCGAGGTGAAGCTCTGCGCGTAGACCGGCAGCATGCGCAAACCGTGGCTGCGCGGGCCGTCACGTTCGGATTTCACGACAATCTCAGCGATCATGTCACTGCCCGGGTCATCCATGCCAGCAGCCACAAGGACGGATTTCGCCAATTCCCTAACCTCTTGGAGTGAGAGCGTTTTCGTCGAGATATCGGTCATTGGCTAAATCCTGTCCTTGTGTTGGTGAAAGGGACCGGAAGACCCCTTGTTGTTCTTGTCAGGCGCGTGCGCGGGCACTGGTGGGGTCCACGGCGCAGGTGTCGATGACCTCGGCCTCGCGCATCTCGTTATGGACCAGCACCTGCATTCTGGTGCCCGGTTCCGTCATGTTCTGCGGCACCAGCGCCATTGCGATGTCATGGTTGCAATAATATGAGAACCCGCCCGAGGTGACACGCCCGATCAGTTTGCCGTCGGAATAGACGCCTTCGTCAAACATCACCGAGGTATCGCAATAGGGCAGTTTCAACGTGACCAGAGTGTTGTATCCCCCCACGTCCAGCTGTTTCAGCAGTGCCGGTTTGCCGATGAAGTCCCGTTCGACCACGTGCCCACTGATCTTCTCGGTCATAGCGACGAACCGGCCCAGATCGGCTTCAAACGGGGTCAGGTCCTTGCAGATCTCGCGATTGATGGCGCGGTAGGATTTCTCCAGCCGCATGGATTCCAGCGCTTCAAGGCCGAAGGGTTTCACGCCCGCCTTCAGCAACAGATCCACGAGATGACGGTTGTAGCCCGCCGGATGGTGCAGCTCCCATCCCAGCTCACCGGTATAGGAGACGCGCAGCAGGTGAACGCCTTTGGCATAGCCGACCTCACCCATTTGCGCCGAAAGCCACGGGAAGGCCTCGTTCGACAGATCATTGTCGGTCAGGTTCGACAGGATCTCGCGCGATTTCGGACCAGCCAGAGCGATCACGCCCTGCTGTTCCGAGATATCTTCCATCACGACCGAGCCGTCTTTGGGCAGCAGACGCTGCATCTGATCCCAGTTATAGGCCTGCCAATTCGGGGTCGAGATCAGGTAGAAATCATCTTCGGCGTAGCGCACGATGGTGTATTCCGCATCCATCCCGCCCTTGTCGTTCAGCATCAGCGACAGGGTCATGCGCCCCACCTTGGGCAGTTTGTTCGCCATCAGACCGTCCAGCCAACTGGCCGCGCCCGGCCCGCGTACGGTGAATTTGGTCATCGGAGACATCTCGATGAAGCCTGCCTCTTCGCGCGTGCGGCGCACTTCTTCCTGTACAAGCTCCATATGATTGGTGCGGCGGAAGGAGTGTTCGGGGATCGCCTCTTCGGGTGATTTGGCGAACCAGCGCGGGAATTCATAGCCGTTGAAGCTGGTCCAGACGGCACCCTGCGCGGTCAACAGATCGTAGGAGCCTGCAGTTTTCATCGGACGGGCTTCAGGGAAATCCTCACCGGGGACATGGGCATCCATATGGGTGCCCCATGTCTCGCGCACCTTGTCCATGGTCCACCGTTTCGAGGCATAGTCCGAGAACCGGCGCGGGTCGAGTTCCGACATGTCCATACCCGGATCGCCATCTACGATCCATTTGGCCAGACGATTGCCCACAGTGCCGCCCCAAAGGATACCGCCGGGCATCCCTTCGGCCAGCCACAGGTTCTCGTGCCCGGGTGCAGGGCCGGCCAGAGGCAGCTCGTCCGGGGTCATCTGGAACGGGCCGCGGGTGTTGGCTTTTATGCCAACCTCGCCCAGCGTCGGAACCCGTTCGATGGCGCGCTCCCACTGGGTTTCCACGGCATCGAAGTCTTCGGGCAGAAGATCGGCCCCGAAATCAGGCGGCACGCGGTCTTCGGCGAACAGCTTGAGGTCCTTGGTGAATTCATAGGGGCCAAACTGGATGCCGCCCACGTCCTCGCGCAGATAGGCGCCATAATCCTCGTCCCGCAGGATCGGGAATTCTGGCAGACCCTGTGCCCTGCGCTCTTTCAGCAGCGGCACGGTTTCCGTCGTCCAATATTGGTGAATGATGGGGATACAGGGCAGGTCCAGACCCACACGGCGCGCGTTTTCACGGGCGTAGTTTCCGGTGGCAAAGATCAGATGCTCGCACGTGATCTCACCCTGGTTGGTGGTTACCTTCCAGTGGCCGTTTTCCAGCTTTTCGTAAGCGGTGGCTTCGGTGTTCTGATAGACCTTGGCCCCGGCATCGCGCGCCAGCTTGGCCAGCGCCATGGTGATGTCGGCGGGGTTCACATAGCCGTCTTCGGTGTGCAGGATGCCGCCACGAATGTCGGGGCTTTGGTTCAGCAAGGGGTGAACCTCGGCAATCTCTTCCGGTGTCAGCAGCTTGCACGGCACCCCGGCGGCCTCGGCGATCGAGATATAGGACTGGAACTCATCCCAGCGCTTTTCGGTATTGGCAACGCGCAGCTGGCCCACTTTGCGAAGGCCCACCGAGGCGCCCATCTTTTCCTCAACCTCGGAATAGATGCGAATGGTCTCCATGGTCATCTTCGACACGTTTCGCGACCGTACAAAGGTCACAAGCAAACCGGCCGCATGCCACGTGGACCCTGACGTCAGCGTCGTCCGCTCCAACATCACCGCATCTGTGCAGCCATGTTCGGTCAGACCATAAAGGAGCGAGGCGCCAACGCAGCCGCCCCCGACCACTACGACTTTCGCATGTGACTTCATCGTATGTTCATACCGTGTCTGGTTTGCCAACAGTGTTTGGAAGCACCATTCCGTCAGTCGGTCTTTTGCGCAATTGGAAAAATATTTCACTCTGAATGAGTTGAAGTCACCCAAGCCGAACTTGTGCCTTTTGCATTGCGCAGGGTACCCAAGCTTTCGGCTAGGGTAAGATGATCAAAGGCCCCAATGGTAGACTGCCATCGAGTGTTGGACGGCGCTCTTGCTTGATCCGTGCAACAGGGCGGCCAGTTCTTAGGCGAAAACCGGTGCAATGGCGGCGTCGTGAACCTTGAACCATTGCCTCTTGCGGGCCGAGGCCCTAGCTTAACGTGCAGTCAACGATAGCAAGGCAGGATTTTGGTGGTTTCCCTGGTTCGTCGCGTGGCACTGGCCGCGCTGCTTTCATCCTCGGTCGCAATCCCGGCATTTTCGGATACCGGGTCCGGGGCCTATCTGGCCGGGCGTCAGGCAATCTACGAAAACGACTATGCCGCCGCCGAAAGGTATTATGCGCAGGCGTTGCGGTCTGATCCGCAGAACGCCTTGCTGTTGGAAAGCGTGGTTGTCGCCCGGCTGGCGCTGGGCGAGGTTGAGCGCGCATTGCCCATCGCCCAGACCATTGAAGAGATTGGCCTGCCAAGCCAGGCAGCCCGGATTGCCATTGCTGCAAATCTGATCGCCGAGGGCGATTGGGAGACCCTGCTGTCTCGTGATCCCGAAACGCAGGGCGTTGGCCCCTTGGTCGATGGGCTGATGACTGCATGGGCCTACCTTGGTCAGGGTGAGATGACCAAGGCGATGGAGCAGTTCGACACGGTCACTACCCAGGAAGGTCTGCGCGAGTTTGCCCTCTATCACAAAGCGATGGCCCTGGCGTCGATTGGTGATTTCGAAGGGGCCGAAGCGATTTTCGCAGCCGATGACGGGGTTGTGGCCCGGTTCACCCGCCGCGCCGCGTTAGCCCGGACCGAGGTTCTGTCGCAGCTTGACCGGAATGAGGACGCTCTGACCTTCCTGGCCGATGTGTTTCAGGCCGGAAGCGATCCGTCGATCACAGATTACACAAGCCGATTGTCAGACGGTGAAACACTGCCCTTCACCCATGTAAGAACGGCGCAAGACGGCATGGCCGAGATCTTCTTTTCGGTGGGTGCCGCGTTGAATGACGAGGCCGCGCCGGACTACGTGCTGCTCTATGCCCGCACGGCCAGCTTCCTGCGGCCCGATCACGTCGACGCCCTTTTGATGAGCGCTGAGCTTCTGTCGGAACTCAACCAGCTTGATCTTGCGGTCGAAGCATATCGCGCGGTTCCAAAGGACAGCACCGATCACCACGTGGCCGAACTGGGCCGGGCCGATGTTCTGGGGCAATCCGGTAAAACCGACGCGGCGGTTGAGGTTCTCCAATCGCTGGCTGCGGAAAAGCCTGATCTGCCCAGTGTTCATGTCGCTTTGGCCGATCTGCAGCGCCGTGAGGAGAACTACGCCGCCGCGGTTGATTCCTACAACACCGCAATTGATCTGGCGGAGGGTGTCTCGGCCGCGAATTGGTTCCTGCACTACGCGCGCGGGATTTCTCATGAGCGCCTCAAGCAATGGGATCAGGCCGAAGCCGATTTCCGTCGCGCGCTTGAGCTGAACCCGGATCAGCCGCAAGTTCTGAACTATCTGGGCTACTCCTTGGTCGAACGGCGCGAAAAACTCGATGAGGCGCTGGACATGATCGAACGCGCCGTCGCGGCTCGCCCCGACAGTGGCTATATCGTTGACAGTCTGGGCTGGGTCCTGTTCCGCCTTGGTCGCTATGGCGAAGCGGTCGAGCATATGGAGCGCGCGGTTGAGCTGATGCCGGTGGATCCGGTGGTCAACGACCATCTGGGCGACGTCTACTGGGCCGTCGGACGCGCCCGCGAAGCTGAGTTCCAGTGGAAACGGGCTCTGTCCTTTGTTGATCCCGAAGACACCGATGGTGAGGCTGATCCCGAACGCATCCGACGCAAGCTCGAGGTCGGTCTGGATACGGTTCTTTCCGAAGAGGGCGCGGATCCGTTGAAGGTTGCCAATGGCAACTAGCGCCTTTGCGCCCGCCAAGGTCAATCTAACCCTGCATGTCACCGGCCAGCGCGCCGATGGCTATCATCTGTTGGATTCGCTGGTGGCCTTTGCCGACATTGGCGATCAGTTGGCGTTTGAGCCGGGCGCAGACCTGTCGATCTCGGTGGGCGGAGAGCATGCTGCCGGGGTTCCGACGGACAGCCGAAATCTCGTCTGGAAAGCGGCCGAGGGCACCGGGTGGACGGGCCATGTCACGTTGAACAAGGCGCTGCCTCATGGCGGCGGCATTGGCGGAGGGTCTTCGGACGCGGCTGCCATGCTGCGCCAGGCAGCGGCGCAAGGGATTGATATCCCACCACATCTTCCGGCCGCGTTAGGGGCTGATATACCGGTTTGCATGGTGGCCGAGGCCGCGCGGATGCGGGGAATTGGCGAAATGGTGGATCGGATCGCTTTGCCCTCATTGCCCGCTCTTCTGGTCAATCCGGGTGTCGAGGTTCCGACCGGATCGGTCTTTAACGCTATGTCGTCGCGGGACAATCCAGGCTTGCCGGATCAAGTCCCCTCATTCGCAGGCGTGGAAGACTGCGCCGCTTGGCTTTCCGACCAAAGAAACGACCTAGAACAACCCGCCATAAGCCAGTCCCCGCAAATCGGGCGCGTGTTGGAAGAGTTGGCGGACACGAGGGATGTGCTGTTGGTCCGAATGTCGGGGTCAGGGTCGACCTGTTTTGCGCTCTATCCGTCGATGAAGGCCGCGCATTTCGCAGCCTATGAGATCGGCGCGGCCCAGCCCGATTGGTGGTGCTGCGCAACCAGCCTCAGTTGAGGCGCGAGACCACGTAGTCGGCCAGATCGCGCAGCAGAGTGCGGATTTCGTGATCAGGCAGAACCTCGAGCGAGGCTTTGGCTTTTTTCGCCCAACCAAACGCATCCTGACGGGTCGCCTCGAGCGTCTGGTATTTGTTCATCAGACCAAGCGCATGCTCCAGATCGCCGTCCTGCTGGCGGCCTTTCTCGATCGTACGTTCCCAGAAGATACGCTCATCTGTTGTTGCCTGCGCAACGGCCTTGATCACAGGCAGGGTCAGTTTGCGCTCGCGGAAATCGTCGCCCACATTCTTGCCGGTTGCCTTGCTATCACCCTGATAATCCAGAAGATCGTCGGCGATTTGGAAGGCAATGCCCAGGGCATCGCCATAGTCGAACAGAGCTTTGACCTGCGCGTCTGAGGCTTCCGCAATCACGCCGCCAACCTCGGTCGCTGCGGAAAACAAAGCCGCGGTCTTGCCGCGTACGACCTGCAGATAGATGCTCTCATCCGTGTTCAGATCGGTGGCGGCGGTCATCTGCAGCACCTCGCCTTCAGCAATCGTGGCCGAGGCATTGGCGAGGATGTCCAGAACGCGTAGCGATCCGGTTTCAACCATCAACTGGAAGCTGCGGGAAAACAGATAGTCGCCCACCAACACGCTGGATTTGTTGTCCCACAACAGGTTCGCCGTAGGCCGCCCGCGTCGCTGGGCGCTTTCGTCTACCACATCGTCATGCAACAGGGTCGCGGTGTGAATGAACTCGACCGTCGCGGCAAGACGCACGTGATGTTCGCCGGTATAATCAAACAACCGCGCCGCCGCCAATGTCAGCATCGGGCGCAGGCGCTTACCACCCGCTTCGACCAGATGCGCGGTCACCTCGGGGATACGGGGCGCGTGTTCGGACGCCATCCGGGTCCGGATCAGCGTATTCACCGCCTCCATTTCGCCGGTCAACATTTCGGCCAGCCGTTCGTGCGGCTTCGAGATTGTGCTGATGCCCATCACACTCCTGATACAAGGCTCGACTTTCGCCTTGCCTTGCCCTTACATCCATCCCCATGAAAGAACTATTGCGCAGCACCGATCCGACAATCCTGGCCTTTGCATCCGCTCTTCTTGAGGGCGAGGATATAGACTGCTTTCAGATGGACGTAAATATGAGCATCCTCGAAGGCGGTATCGGAATCTTCCCCCGTCGTCTGATGGTTCGCGCCGATGACCTGAGCCGCGCAGAGCGTGTGATGCGCGACAACGAGATCCCGCTGGGGCGATGACCGGGTTCAAGGAGGATGAGCTGAGCCGGAATGATTTCCTCGGCGGGCGGCTGCGTCTATGGCAACCTGTATCTGGTTATAGAGCGGGCGTAGACCCTGTTTTGCTGGCGGCCAGCGTACCTGCGACCAGCGGCCAATCGGTGCTGGAGCTTGGCTGCGGGGCAGGTGCTGCAATCTTGTGCCTTGCGACACGGGTCCCCGGATTGGACCTGTGCGGTGTTGAACTGCAAGCGGCCTATGCGGATCTGGCCCGCCGCAATGCCGCCGATAACAATATGGTGTTGGAGGTCGTTTCCGCTGATCTGACCGAGCTGCCCTCCGATCTGAAGCAGCGCCAATTCGACCATGTCATCGCCAACCCGCCCTACTATCGCGCAGGCGCGCATAGCGCAGCCATGGACCGGGGGCGCAGTGTGGCTTTGGGAGAGCAGACGCCTCTGGGTGATTGGATTGGTGTCGCGGCCAAACGACTGGCCCCGCGCGGCTATCTGCACATGATCCAAAAGGCGGATCGCCTGCATGATATGCTTTTGGCCTGTCAGGGGCGTCTGGGCTCAATCGAAGTGCTGCCGCTTGCGGCCCGCATGGGGCGAGAGGCCGAGCTTGTGATTCTACGGGCCCGCAAAGGCGGGCGGGCGGCGTTCCGGCTGCATGCTCCGGTCATCCTGCATGCGGGTCAACGGCACGAGCGCGACGGTGACAGCTATACGCCGGAACTCTCGGATGTGCTGCGGCAGGGCGCTTCGTTGGGGCCGTTTCACGTCAATCGGCAATGACCAGCCGAATTTGTCGGATTTATCACGTTTTCTTCGCGTCTGCGGCGTGACAGGGTGGAAACGATATGCTCAACTTCTTACGTGACATCTAGACACGTAAACCAAGGAGGATCGCCATGAGCGTGAGCGCACATCTGACGGAACTGAAGAAGAAGCACGAATCTCTCGGTCTCGAAGTGGAACAAGCTCAACGCGCGCCAGGCATTGATGATCTTCATATTGCCCAGCTAAAGAAACAGAAGCTAAGGCTGAAGGAAGAGATCGAGCGCTTATCGACCTAACCTTTAAGACTGGCGCGCGCCGCAACCAAGGCCCCGCCGGTGATCAAGACCGCCGCGATCGCCAATGTCCACGTCGGCATGGCGATCCCGGCAAAAACCAGAACCACGGTAGACAGTAAAGGCGCCGCGTAAGAGCTGGTGCCCAGCATCTGAATGTCGCCCTGCTTGACCCCGATATCCCAGACATAGAACGCCAGACCGACCGGTCCCAGACCAAGGGCCAGTGTCGATATCCAGCTTAGCGTGGTGTCCGGCCAGACCGGTGCCTCAAGCGCGAAATGCAGGCCCCATGAGGCAATCGCCGTGAACACGCAGAACACCGCGACCGAGCTTGTGGGCGTTTCCCCCAGTTTCCGCGACAATACGGAGTAGCCTGACCATGTCAGTGCGCATAGGAACGCCAGCGCATATCCCGGCAGGTGGTCGGCTTGAAACCCGGCGCTGCCGCCTCCGGTGATGATCAGCGCAGCCCCGGCAAAGCCCAAACAGGCCCCGATCAGGTGGCCAGCGCGCAGATTTTCTCCGGGCAACAAGCCCGAGAACAGGACGATAAGCAGTGGCCAGAGATAGGCGATCAGCCCTGCTTCGGCCGCCGGGGCCATCCGAAGGGCCGAGAAGTATAGAGCATGGTAGCCAAACAGACCCACCGTTCCAAAGGCGTAGACTTTCCAACTGATGCGGCGCAGCTGGGATAATCCGCCCGATCGCCACGTCCAGACAAGCCCCAAAGTACCGCCGATACTGAAGCAGATCGCATTCAGCAGCAGAGGCGGCGTTGGGGTTGACCCGACCGTGAACAGGGCCAGCAGCGCCCAAAGCAAAACCGCAATGAAGCCGATGACGGTGGCGCGTTGTCTGGTCATGTGGATGAGGCGTCTTCTACAGGAACGATGGTGAATTCATCCGAGATATGAGCGGTTTTTTCAATCTCCGCAACAAACCAATCGCGAAACGCTGCGACCTGAGGCCGGTTCTCCGCTCCGGGCAGACAGAGAAAGCGAAAGCGACCTTTGGTCTCAATGGCCGTTTTGAATGGCGCGACCAGCCGCCCCTCCATCATGTCCTTGATGATCATCGCTCGTCGCCCCAAGGCCACACCCACTCCGGCGACAGCCGCGTCAATCGCGTGGTCTGCGTTGGAAAAATGCGCCCCGTGGGTCGGCGTGAACTCGACGCCAACAGCTCGGAACCACGTCGGCCAATCTGCCGGAGGTTTCAAAAACGCAATCGAATCGTCATGAATCAGAGGCGCGTCACGCAGGCTTTCGGGAGTTGTGAACTCGGCGGCCAATTCGGGTGTCATGACAGGGGTCAGCCACTCTTTACGAACCGGTAGGCAATAGAGCCCATCATCCCCGCCATAGCCAAACCGGATCGCGACATCCACGTCATCCCTCTCAAGGTCCATATTGCGCAGGGTGGCCGAAAACCTCAGGTCAATTTCGGGATGGGCGCGGGCAAAATCGTAAAGGCGCGGAGCCAGCCATTTGGCCGTCAGCGCAGGACCGGCCGTCACGGTGAGGGTGGTGTTGTCCTGAAGCCTGCGTGTTGCGGCCCACGCGGCTTTGAGCGACGCAAACCCCTCGGCAGCCCCTGGGGCAAGCGCTTTTCCGGCCTCTGTCAACTCGACCGCGCGGTTCAGGCGGCGAAACAGCGGGTGGCCCAAATGGTCCTCAAGCGATTTGATCTGGAAGGACAGCGCCGCGGGCGTGACGTTCAACTCGTCTGCGGCCTTGGCGAACGACATGTGCCGCGCGGCAGCGTCAAAGGCGCGCAAAGCGGTGAGAGTGGGAAGGCGATCACTCATGTCACTTAAGTAATACTTATCTGAATGCTTGAAAACTCTCGTTTGTGCCTTTTCCCATCACGGGTCATGTTTAGGGCAAGTCAAGTTCCGCTTTAGCAAAGGGGATCCGCCATGATTGAGATGTCAACAAACCCGTCCGTCCAGATTGCAATTCGTCGTGCCCATGAAGAGCGCAGCAGGCTTGTTCACAAAGTTCTGGGATGGGTGTTTGGTTCCCGCTGACCGCAGCGCGCGCGGACTTACGGGATAAAGAAGGGCCGGTCCAAAAGGACCGGCCCGTTTTCGTTCAGTGCGTTGAAATCAGACGAAGAACTGAGCGCCGTTGGCCGAGATGGTCGACCCATTGATGAACTGCGAATCGTCGGACGCCAGGAAGGCGACGCAGCGCGCGATTTCCTCTGGCTCACCCAATCGGCCGGCCGGAATCTGGCCGATGATCGACTCGCGGACCTTTTCAGGCACAGCCATAACCATTTCGGTGGCGATGTAGCCGGGGCAGATCGCATTGGCGGTGATACCGGCACGCGCGCCTTCCTGCGCCAGCGACTTCACGATACCCAGATCGCCCGCTTTGGTCGCCGCATAGTTCACCTGAGCGAACTGGCCTTTCTGACCGTTGATCGAGCTGATGACGATGACGCGGCCAAACTTACGCTCGCGCATGCCGGGCCAGATGGGGTGTACGGTGTTGAACACGCCGGTCAGGTTGGTGTCGATGACCTGATGCCACTGTTCAGGCGTCATCTTGTGGAAGGGCGCGTCGCGTGTGACGCCCGCATTAGCTACGACGATGTCGATGGGGCCGACTTCGGCCTCGACCTTTTCGATACCCGCTTTGGATTCGTCATAGTCGGCCACGTTCCACTTGTAAGTGGCGATGCCGGTTTCCTCGGTGAATTTTGCAGCGGCTTCGTCATTCCCCGCATAGGTGGCGGCAACATTGTATCCTTCGGCCTTGAGCGCCTTGGAAATTGCTGCGCCGATGCCGCGAGATCCGCCGGTTACGAGTGCTGTACGTGCCATGGATGACTCCTCCAATTTTGGTCGTCTTGGTAATTCTGTTACTCTGAGAGAGAGTGTTGCGCAATATCGTTTCGTGTTCGATCTTGTCTTTCTGTCTGGCGATATTGTCGCAGCGGTTGTGTAAAGCTTGATTGTAACAAAAAAGGGCGCCCAGTGGACGCCCTTTTCTATTTAGATGTCAACGCACTTAGTCGCGCTCCACGCAGAGGGCGACACCCATGCCGCCACCGATGCAGAGGGTGGCCAGCCCCTTCTTGGCATCACGGCGCTTCATTTCGAATAGCAGCGTGTTCAGAACCCGGCAGCCGGATGCTCCGATCGGGTGGCCGATGGCAATTGCGCCACCGTTCACGTTCACAATCGACGGGTCCCAGCCCATGTCTTTGTTCACGGCGCAGGCCTGCGCGGCAAAGGCTTCGTTGGCTTCGACCAGATCCAGATCGTCAACCGACCAACCTGCTTTCTCCAACGCTTTACGCGACGCATAGATCGGGCCAACGCCCATGATCGACGGGTCGAGACCGGCAGTCGCGTAGGATGCGATACGGGCCAGAGGTTCAATCCCGCGCTTTTCGGCGTTTTCAGCCGACATCAGCAGGGTCGCGGCGGCACCGTCATTCAGGCCCGAAGCGTTGGCGGCCGTGACCGAGCCGTCCTTGGTGAAGGCCGGGCGCAGTTTGGCCATTGCTTCCATTGTCGCGCCGTGACGGATGTATTCGTCCTTATCCATCACGATGTCGCCCTTGCGGGTTTTGATGGTAAAAGGAACGATCTCATCTGCGAACTTGCCCGCGTTTTGCGCGGCTTCGGCCTTGTTCTGCGAGGCAACGGCGAATTCGTCCTGCATGTCACGGCTGATCTGCCATTTCTCGGCGACGTTCTCAGCCGTCTGACCCATGTGATAGCCGTTGAAAGCGTCCCACAGACCGTCGCGGATCATAGTGTCGATATATTTCATGTCGCCCATCTTGTGACCGGCGCGCAGAGCGGCGGCATGGGGCGACAGGGTCATGTTCTCCTGACCACCGGCGGCGACGATCTCGGCATCGCCCAGTTGGATATGCTGCGCCCCCAAGGCAACGGCGCGCAAGCCCGAGCCGCATACCTGGTTGATGCCCCAAGCCGCGCTTTCCTGCGGCAGACCGGCATTGATATGGGCCTGGCGTGCGGGGTTCTGCCCCTGAGCGGCGGTCAGAACCTGACCCATGATGGTTTCGCTGACTTCGCCTTTGTCGACGCCGGCGCGTTCGACGACGGCTTCGAGGACGGCAGCGCCCAGATCATGCGCGGGGGTATTGGCAAACGAGCCGCCAAAGCTGCCCACACCTGTGCGTGCGGCGGATGCGATTACTACATTGGTCATATAATTTGTCCTTTACCGTCGTGGTCCAGCGGGAAATGTGACGACGCGGACCGCAGAGGGCCTCCTCTGCCCGTACCAGAGCGCCAATTTCTCCCCCCTCTAGTGCCTTCTGCAATAGCGTAATGCTGCACTTGCAGCAACGGACAGCTTGCCTCAGGCGGCAATCGGGCAGGTATTCGCGCGGCAGTGGCCCAACTAAGTACCTGTTTTGGAATTTCTTTCTGCCTTCCACGGCGGCGACAACGACGGTGCGCCAAACAGGAAACCCTGCATGCAATCGACACCACTTGCGCTCAGAAAAGCGGCGTCTTGCGGATTTTCGACTGATTCGGCTGTGACCAGAATTTCGAACTCTCGCGCGACTGCGATCAATGCACGGACGAGGGCCTGATTGTCGGGGTTGTTGCTGATGCCGCGAATGAATTGACCGTCGATCTTGGCGGCATCAAACAGGAATTCGCGGAAATGCCGAAAGCTGAAATTGCTTGCGCCGAAGTCATCCAGAGCAAAGGCAATGCCGCGCTCCTGCAACCTGTCCATCAGGTCAATGACCAGTTCTGGAACCTGCATCGCCGATTTCTCAGAGATTTCAAGGATAAGTCGTTCGCCCAGATTGCTATCCCGTTTGAGAAAGCGATCCAGAATACGGGACCAGTGCGAATACCCGATCGAACGCGCCGACATGTTGATCGACAACCGGATCTGAGGGTTCTTGACCAACGTCTGCAACCCCATCTCAAGCGCGATGCAATCCAACTCGCGCCCGATTGGCGTGTTTTCCACCTGAGGCATGAAATCCCGCGCAGGGATGACCCGCCCGGTTTCGTCCAACACGCGGATCAGCCCTTCGTAGAAGGCAACGTTATGGGGGGCCTGTGCCTGCATCACCGGCTGAAAGGCCAGTTTGCATTGTTTGTGCCGAACCGCATCCGAGGCCATCTGCAATACAGATTGATCCCGACCGGAAACTGCCGAGGTCAAAGGGCTGTCGGGCCCTTGCCCTGACTCTGCAACTGTCTTGTCCCGCATGCGCGCTGATCCTGAATGGCTCTTCGGTCGCAGTGTCGCAGGAAACAGATGAATCTGTGGTTAATGCAGGTGACGTTCAGCGCGCAGATTGCCACGCATGGCTGAGGGAGGCCGCTGCTCCGAACACCGCGCCCATTACGCCAAGGATCATCATGGAAAACCCGATCAGGACAAGCGCTGATGCTGCCGTTGCGATGGCGGCGAACATGGCCAGAAGCACACCCAGCAGTCCGACTGTGGTTGATACGGTTGTCACGCGGGTCATTCCGGCCTCCGGTCACTGGTTACGTCACATCTGACGTTCCATATGGACCGTTCAGGCCGGATTTCAACCAAAGCGACGTGGTGTAACGCCGGGATCAGGCCTGTTTTGCTGCGGAATTAGGCAGGTTTTCGCGGGTTTGCTCGAATCCGGGCGTTCCGAGATCTTCAGGGTGGCGGGCCAGATGCTTCGCCTTGATCTGCGCTGAGCTGTCCCGGCTGCCATCATGGCTATAGCCGGGCGGGGCAAAGCAATATGCGAGGCGTTGCTTCAGCGTCAGGCCGGGTTGGGTCGCATCGCGCCAGATGCCGACCCATTCGTGAAAGGCGACGCGCAGCGGGTTGAAGGTGGCGATGTTGTGAACCAGCCCATAGTCGACCCGGTCGTTCTCTTGCTCGGGGACAAAAGTGCCGAACATCTTGTCCCAGATGATGAAAACGCCAGCATAGTTGCAATCCAGATAGCGCGCGTTGCGGCCGTGATGCGCCCGGTGATGGCTGGGAGTGTTCATGACCGCTTCGAACCAACGGGGCATTTTGCCGATGGCTTCGGTGTGAATCCAAAACTGGTAGATCAGGTTGATGCCGCCCACGAACAGCACCATCGCCGGGTGAAAACCCAGCAGGATCAGCGGCGCGCGCACCACCATCATGAAGGTAAACGTATAGGTCCAGGTCTGCCGCAGCGCGGTGGTCAGGTTGTAGTGCTGCGAGCTGTGATGGTTCACATGGCTGGCCCAGACCCAGCGGATACGGTGGCCGAACCGATGCACCCAGTAATACCGCAGGTCTTCCAGCACAAAGCAAAGGATGATGATCGGGATCGAGGTGCCCAGATCGAGCGGCGTTATCCGCCACAGCCACATGAAGAACCCATAGGCGATGAACCCCAGTAGAAACCCCGATGCAATATTGCCTGCCCCCATGATCAGAGAGGTCACGGCATCGCGCGTCTCGTACCGCCCGCCGCGGCCTTTGACAGCGATCCAGAGGAATTCGGCCAGAATGGCGGCGATGAAGAAGGGGACGGCCCATTGGACGACGTCGGGAAAGGTGATCTGATCGGTCATGCGGGCTCCATCAGGTTGCGCCAGTGGGGGCGCTCGAGGTCATCCAGATGGATGATGGCTTTGGGGGTGCCGAAATCGTGGAACAGAATCTCGAACCCGTCGGTGCGGTCTAGCAAGTCATAGTCTAGGAGACGCTGCGCGACGGTATCCGCGCCAAAGGACCAGAGGAGACCCGGCCCATTTTCCGTCCGTACCAGCGCAGCATGGCGATCATGGGCAACCGTGACGTCAATAACTGTGTCTTCCGGGAAGTGCCGAACCCATTGTTCGCGCGCGGTTTCCAACGACAGAACGCAGCGTTGCGATCTGCCGGTCAGATGCACCAACAGTGTGATCCCGGCGATTCCGCCGACCACAAGCACCAACAGAATTTCCAGTGGCATTCCATCCTCCTGCGCACAGAGTGCGGATCAGAGGATAGGCTGTCAAAGGTGGCGTAGCGTCAGCTTGGGCACAAGTTGGACCCAGAGGTTCGTTGGGCTCTCACTCCTAGTTTGCGATCGTGTAGACGATCGCGTCACCTTTGCCCTTGTTGCGAACGAACTCGACCTGATTGCCTTCGATTTTGACTTTCAAGCAATCCTCAGGGAGTTTCTTTTGCCCAACGACGACGTTTCTGCACCAATAGCGTTTGCTCCAGGCCCAGGCACCGGTAACTTTTGCGTTGTTACGACCTGTGCCTTCTAGTTTTCCGTCGGATGATATGATCAACCAAGTATCGCCGCTGACCAGTTTTTTGTCGGCCACGGCTTCGATAAACTGGTTTTGTTTCTTGAGGTCCTTGGCTTGCGCATCAGTACCCAATCCGGAAATGAAAAAAGCACCTGCGGCGATTGCAACAAAAAGTCTCATCAAAAAATCCTCCCACTCATTACAGGTGGGAGGGTAGCATGGTTTCCACCAGTATCTAAGCCCTTTAGCTGTTGGCTTCGACCAGAGTCGAAATGATCGCCTTCGCGCTGTCCGAGTTCCATTCGGCATCACCGATCAGGCGGGCGATTTCATTGCCGTCCGGGTCGATGATGACCGTGATCGGCAGACCGATGACACCCATCTCACGCGCCACAGCTTGCGAGGGATCCTGATGGCGGGGCAGGTTGTCGATGCCGTTTTCCTCGAAGAATTTCTTGATCCCGGCGGGCGAGTTGCGCCCGGTTGCAAGGGTCAGAACCTCGAACTTGTCGCCGCCGAACTCGTCTTGCAGCTCGGCGATCTGGGGCATTTCCTTGCGGCAGGGCGCGCACCAGGTGGCCCAGAAGTTCAGCAGGACGTATTTGCCCTTGTAGTCCGCAAGCGAGGCCGTGCCGCCGTCATCTTCCAGTTGGAAATCAACCGGCGTCACAGGCTTGGGTTCTTTATGCAGGATCAGCCGTTTCAGGCTGTCTTCGCGCAAGGGGCCCAGCGTTTCGGCATCGGTCGCCAAAGCGGCATTTGCACCCAGCGCAAGGGCCATATAAAGGGGGATCAGACGAAATAGGCGCATATCAACTCCGGGTTTTCTTACATGACCGATCAATCCTCGAACCAGATGTGGGGCGGCCGCTTTGCCGCCGGTCCAGACGCGATCATGGAGGCGATCAACGCCTCGATCGGGTTCGATCAGCGGATGGCAGCCCAGGACATCGCAGGCTCGCGCGCCCATGCCGCTATGCTTGCGGCGACAGGCGTTATTAGTGATAGTGACGCGCAGGCCATTCGGGAAGGGCTGCTCACAGTCTTGTCAGAAATCCAGAACGGAGAGTTTCAGTTCTCGACTGTGCTGGAAGACATCCACATGAACGTCGAAGCGCGCCTGAAAGAGGTGATCGGAGAGCCCGCAGGCCGTCTGCACACGGGCCGGTCGCGTAATGATCAGGTGGCAACCGATTTCAAACTCTGGGTCCGCGATCAACTGGATGCGGCAGAAACCGGCCTTCTGGCCCTGATCCGCGCGCTTTTGGCGCAGGCCGAGGCCGGGGCGGATTGGGTCATGCCGGGCTTTACCCACCTGCAAACAGCGCAGCCGGTGACATGGGGCCACCACATGATGGCCTATGTCGAGATGTTTGGCCGCGATCTCAGCCGTGTGCGCGATGCGCGCGCCCGGATGAACGAATCCCCCCTTGGGGCCGCCGCGCTGGCCGGGACGTCCTTTCCCATCGACCGGCACATGACGGCCGAGGCGCTGGGCTTTGCCCGCCCCGCCGCGAACTCGTTGGATGCCGTCAGCGACCGCGACTTCGCGTTGGAGTTCCTGTCCACTGCCTCGATCTGCGCCGTCCACCTGTCGCGCTTTGCCGAAGAGCTGGTGATCTGGTCCTCGGCTCAGTTCCGGTTTGTGACGCTCTCGGATCGCTTCTCGACTGGGTCCTCGATCATGCCGCAGAAGAAGAACCCCGACGCTGCGGAGCTGATCCGGGCCAAAGTCGGCCGCATCTACGGCGCAAACACCGCGCTGATGATGGTGATGAAAGGTCTGCCTCTGGCGTACTCCAAGGACATGCAAGAAGACAAGGAACAGGTCTTTGACGCCGCTGACAACTGGATGCTGGCTCTGGCCGCGATGGAAGGCATGGTCAAGGACATGACCGCCAACCGCGACAGCCTTGCCGCAGCGGCGGGGTCGGGTTTCTCGACCGCGACTGATCTGGCCGATTGGCTGGTGCGGGTTCTGGGTCTGCCGTTCCGCGATGCCCATCATGTCACTGGTTCGCTGGTGGCGCTGGCTGAAAACAAGGGCTGCGACCTGCCTGATTTGACCTTGGACGACATGCAGTCGGTCCATGCGGATATCACCGATAACGTCTATTCTGTTCTTACTGTCCAAAACTCGGTAAACTCGCGCCAATCCTATGGTGGCACCGCCCCCGATCAGGTGCGGGCGCAGGTTGAGCGATGGAAGGCGCTGGTGTGATGACAGTTCTACGCATAGCGGCAATTGTGGCGGCGGGGTTCGCGCTCGCCGGATGTGGCGCGGATGGTGAGCCGGTTCAGCCAACGGCCAGCCTGGGTGTCGGCGTCGGCTCAAGCGGAACGCATGTGGGCGGAGGCGTCGGATTCCGCAGCGGAGGCCTTGGCATCTACATTGGCGTTTAATCGCTGATCGCGCTGTAATTCCGGGTAAAATACCCAAGTCGTGTTTGCCATGTCATGGCATAGCCTCATCTATCGAACTCAAAGACGGATCTCATGCGAATTTTCGGACTATTCTTGGCGCTCTTCGCGCTTTCGGCTTGCGAACCGACCTCGAGCTCGCGGCCGAAGCCGCAAAAAGAGACCAGTTCAACCGGTATCTCTGTGTCTGGTTATGCGCGCGTCGGGGCGTCCAAAGAATTCTGACCGCCCTGCGGCGTATCGTTTCAGCGCGAATCCATTGATCCATAGGGCGGTTTTGGTCTAATCGCGCTGCTATGGATCACTTTCTCTACCGCGACGGCGCGCTTTACGCCGAGGATGTCCCAATTTCTGAGATCGCAGCCGCGGTCGGAACGCCGTTCTATGTCTATTCGACTGCGACCCTGTTACGGCATTTCAAGCTGTTCGATGACGCGCTTGAAGGCGCCGATCACCTTGTTTGCTATGCGATGAAGGCCGCGAGCAACCAGGCGATTCTGAAAACGCTTGCGCAGGCGGGCGCTGGAATGGATGTGGTCTCGGGCGGGGAGTACCTGCGGGCCAAGGCCGCCGGTGTGCCGGGCGACAAAATCGTCTTTTCGGGCGTTGGCAAGACGGCGGATGAGATTCGCACTGCTCTGACTGGCGGCATCCGCCAGTTCAACGTCGAATCCGAGCCCGAGATGGAAGTGATCAACGCGGTAGCGACAGAGCTGGGCGTTGTTGCGCCGATCACCGTTCGGGTGAACCCGGATGTGGACGCTAAGACCCATGCCAAAATCGCAACCGGCAAGTCCGAAAACAAGTTCGGCATCCCGATCTCGCGTGCGTCCGAGGTCTATGCCCACGCGGCCGCTCTGCCGGGGTTGGAGGTGATCGGCATCGACGTCCATATCGGCTCGCAACTGACCGAGCTGGAGCCGTTTGAGCTGGCCTACACCAAGGTCGCCGAACTGACCGAGCAGTTGCGGGCAGAGGGTCACAACATCCGCCGCCTCGATCTGGGCGGTGGGCTTGGCATTCCCTACACGCGCTCGAACGACGCGCCGCCTTTGCCGTTGGAATATGGCGCGCTGATCAAAGAAACTTTGGGCCATCTGGGCTGTGAGATCGAAATCGAACCCGGTCGCCTGATCGCGGGCAATGCCGGTTTGATGGTCAGCAAGGTGATCTATGTGAAATCCGGCGAAGGGCGTGATTTCCTGATCCTTGACGGGGCCATGAACGACCTGATCCGCCCGGCGATGTACGAAGCGCATCACGATATCGTTGCGGTGCAGGAACCCGCAGCGGGGGTCGAACAACAGCCCTATGACATCGTGGGCCCGGTCTGCGAATCCGGTGATACTTTCGCCAAACAGCGCAACATGCCGCCGCTTGCGCCGGGTGATCTGATCGCCTTCCGCAGCGCCGGGGCATATGGTGCGGTGATGGCCAGCGAATACAACACGCGCCCGCTGATCCCCGAGGTTTTGGTGAATGGGGATCAATTTGCCGTAATTCGTGAACGCCCGAGCTTTGACGAAATCATAAACCGCGATACCATACCTGAGTGGCTCTGACGCGGTAGGCGCGCGGGCCAACCCCCGGAGGCCCGCTTTGAGCGACAAACCAAACCTGCCCGTTCCCCGCCTGTCCGTGTGGATGACACATGCCGGATTGCTGGCCGAGCAAGTTTTGCGCGCGTTTTGGCCGTTTTTCTCGGTTTTGATGGCTGTTTTGGCCGCGTTGATGCTGGGTCTGCACGATCTGGTGCGGGTTGAGGTCGTGTGGGGCGCCGCTGTCGTCGTAACTATTGCGCTGCTGGTCAGTGCGATCTGGGGGATTCGGCAATTTCACGTGCCATCACGCGCCGAAGCGCTGGCCCGATTGGATGAAACCCTTCCCGGACGTCCGATTCAGGCATTGATGGATGATCAGGCGATTGGCGCGGGGGATGCGGATTCGGTTGCCCTCTGGCAGGCGCACAAGGCGCGGATGGCGGACCGCGCGGCGCAGGCGCGCGTTGCCAAGCCCGACCTCAGATTGGCGTCGCGCGATCCTTATGCCTTGCGCTACGCGGCTTTGCTGGCGTTGGTTGTCGCGGCTCTGTTCGGTTCGTTCTGGCGGATTGGCTCGGTGGCCGAGATGGCCCCCGGAACGGCGGTGGCGGGGCAAGGGCCAACATGGGAAGGTTGGGTCGAGCCACCGCGCTATACCGGATTGCCGACGCTCTATCTGGCCGATCAGACCGGTCCCACGCTGTCGATCCCGCAAGGCAGCCGCGTTACCCTGCGCTTTTATGGCGAGGTCGGCGTGCATAGCCTGACCGAAACAAGCTCTCCCCTCGGTGCCGAGGCCACCACCGCGCCCGAACAGGATTTCACCGTCGCCCGTTCAGGCCAGATGCGTATTGACGGCCCTGCCGGGCGGGACTGGATGGTGGACGTCATTCCCGACACTCCACCCGGCATTGCCGTTGCAGGCGCAGCCGAGGCCGAGGCGGGCGGGCAGATGAAGCTGCCCTTTGCGGCCTCGGATGACTATGGGATCGTCTCCGGTTCGGCGGTGATCGAGTTGGACGTGGCCTCGGTTGATCGACGCTATGGACTGACGACAGACCCGGAACCGCGCGCGGTGATCGAGGTCGAATTGCCAATGCCGATCACCGGTGACCGCGCGGATTTCACCGAGGATCTGATCGAGGATTTCTCGCAGCACCCATGGGCGCATCTGCCGGTTCGTATCACGTTGTTGGCGCGCGACGCTTCGGACCAGGAAAGCACGTCCGAGCCATATTTGACCGATCTGCCCGCGCGCCGGTTCTTTGATCCCCTGGCGGCTGCGGTGATCGAACAGCGCCGCGATCTGCTCTGGTCGCGGACCAATGCACCGCGCGTGGCTCAGGTGCTGCGGGCGATCTCACACCGGCCCGAGGAACTGTTTCGCTCCGATACCGCCTATTTGCGCTTGCGGGTCACCCTGCGGCGGTTGGAAACCTTCAACGACTACGGTTTGAAGGATAAACAACAGGCCGAGATCGCGCAGGCCCTTTGGGAGCTCGCGGTTTTGATCGAAGAGGGCACTCTGGCAGATGCGCTCGAGCGGATGCGCCGGGCACAGGAGCGTCTAACCGAAGCGATGCAAAACGGGGCCAGCGATGAGGAAATCGCCGAGTTGATGCAGGAACTGCGCGAGGCCACGCAGGATTACCTGAACCAATTGCAGCGTCTTGCTCAGGAAAATGGCGACAGTGATGAGCGCCAGTCCGGTCAGAACGGCGAAAGCATGCAGATGACGCAGGACGATCTACAGGCCATGATGGATCGTATTCAGGAATTGATGGAACAGGGCCGCATGGCCGAGGCGCAGCAGGCGCTGGAAGAGTTCCAGCAGATGATGGAGAACATGCGCGTCACCCAAGGCCAAGGGCAGGGTGGTCAATCCGAAGGGCAACAGGCCATGGAAGGCCTGGCCGAGACCCTGCGCGAACAGCAAGGCCTGAGCGATCAGGCGTTCCGCGATCTGCAGGAACAGTTCAACCCCGGCGCTCAGGCCGGAGAAAATCAGGGCAATGAAGGCCGCAATGGCGGTCAAGGCCGCGGCGAAAGCCACGAGGGTCAGGGCGGTCAGGGCCAAGGCTCGGATCAGGCGGGCGAAGGGCAACCGGGTGAGGGGTCTTTGGCGGATCGGCAGCAGGCCCTGCGGCAGGAACTGAACCGACAGCAACAGGGTTTGCCCGGCGCAGGCACCCCCGAAGGCGACGCGGCGCGCGATGCTTTGGGCCGCGCAGAAGGTGCCATGGAAGAGGCGGAGGAGGCGCTGCGCGGCAATGATCTGGCCGAAGCGATCGACCGCCAATCCGAGGCGATGGAGGCCCTGCGCGAAGGGATGCGATCCTTGGGTGAGGCCATGGCGCAGAACCAGCAGAACCAATCCGGACAAGGTACCGAGGAAGGTGAGGCGCAAGCCAACAGCCGTGATCCGCTTGGCCGCAATCCCGGTGCAGCCGGGTCGATTTCAACCGATGACAACCTGCTGCAGGGCGAAGACGTTTACCGCCGCGCGCGTGAGTTGCTGGACGAAATCCGCCGTCGGACCGGCGAAACTGACCGGCCTGAGATCGAGCTGGAATACCTCAAGCGTCTGTTGGAACGGTTCTGAGCCGCATATCGTTTCGGCTTAAACCTGAGACACGAATACCCTGCCACGCTTGCAGCGTTATAGGGCCATTCGTGTCACTTGATGACTAAGGTAAAACCCGAACGCTTTATTCCTGCGGCGCGCCTGCCCCGGCTTGCGTCTCAAGCCAGATACGGGCCTGATCAATCAAAGAGACGTAGGAGTCCAGCACGGGATCGGCTTGCGGCACTGCCTCACTGATCTGTTGCGCATTGCCATAGATCAGATACAGGATCACGCCGATGACCAGCATCACGGCAAACCCGCGCACGAAGCCACGGGATTGTTTGGCCGGGGGCGTGTCGCCGCCCTCATCGCTCATCATGCCTGAATTGATGGTCTCAACGTCAGGAAGCGCATCCTTTTGGCCCGCATCCTCGGCGGTCTCGGTCGCAGTCGGGCGCTTGATCTGAAACTCGGGTTCGACAGAATCCTCCAGCGCCAGATCCGGTTGCGTCTCAAGGCTGCTGCCTTCCTGAGAGCGCAGCTCCGCCTCACGCGCGGCCTCTTCCTTCAGAATGCTTGCAACGGCCGGGTCAACATTGCCAGATTTGCCGGTGTCAGACGGAGGCTCATCCTCAACCTTGGCGCTTTTCTCGGGTTCAGGTGTTGGCTCCGTCTTAACGTCCGGCTCGACGGCGTCATCAGGCACCTCAGTGACGGGTGCCGTGTCTTCCGGGTGCTTGGACTGAAACCACGTCTGGTCACACGCGGAGCACTGCACATCGCGCCCCTCTTCGGGGATCACCTCGTCCGGCACTTCGTACTGAGCGCCGCAATTCGGACATGTAAGTCTCATACTGCCTCCCCGGCCTGACGTTCGGCCCGATAGTAGTTTTTTCAGGGATGATATTCCGTTAAGACCCAACAGCAAAGGGCGTTTTCGGTTTCATGGGGCAAGTGTCGCCAATTGGACCCGGTGCAGGCATTGAAACCGCAGGCAAGCTCGGGCAAGAAGATCGGCAAAAGAACTGGGGACACCTGTGATCGAGCTGGAAAATGTCAGCTATACCTATGGCGACGGCGCATTGCTGAGCGATGTCTCGGTTAAATTGCAGCCCGGCTCGTTCCATTTCCTGACCGGACCTTCGGGCGCGGGCAAAACCACGTTGCTGAAGCTGTGCTATGGCGCGTTGTTGCCGACCTCGGGCCGGTTGAGCGTGTTTGACGAAGATATCGCGCGTCTGGATCGGGATCAGATGGCCCTGCTGCGGCGCCGGGTCGGGGTTGTGCATCAGGATTGCCAATTTTTGGATCACATGACGCTGGCTGAAAACGTGGCCCTGCCTCTGATGGTGTCAGGGCGGGCCGAGTCGGAAGAGCAGGACAACCTGACCGAGCTTTTGTCCTGGGTTGGGCTGGGGGGCCGGCTTGACGCCCATCCGCCTGAACTGTCGGGCGGCGAACGTCAGCGTGCGGCTTTGGCCCGAGCCGTGATCCTGTCGCCAGACGTTGTGCTGGCGGATGAGCCAACCGGCAACGTCGATTGGGAAATGTCGCAACGGCTGCTGCGTCTGCTGATCGAGTTGAACCGCATGGGCAAGACCGTCCTGATCGCCACCCACGACCTGAGTTTGATCCGGGCGGCCAAAAGCCAGGTTCAGGCCCGCGTGCTGCGCATCTCGCAGCGCAAACTGCATCTGGCCGGAGCGGACCTATGAGCAATGGCGACCTCCGCAACCTGCTGCGCCGGGATACGCGCGCAGATCGCGTTGTCCCTCCGACCGGGTACACGGCGCATCTGACCCTATTTGTCTCGGGCGCAATGGCGTTTCTGGCGGTGTTTGCACTGGCGCTTTCGCTCGCTTCGGGTCGGATCGCAGATCGCTGGGCCTCGGAATTGGCGGGGGCTGCCACCTTGCGTATCAACGCCCCGGCCGAGCAGATGGCGGCGCAGACGGAAACCGCGTTGACCGTTCTTGGCCAGACACCCGGCGTTGCCTCGGCCCGCGCGCTGACGGCCGAGGAACAGGCCGCGCTGTTGTCGCCATGGTTCGGGCCTGATTTGCCGATTGAGACGCTACCGATCCCGCAACTGATTGAAATCGTTGAAGGTGAGCCGGGTCTGGACACGGCGGGTCTCCGTCTGCGATTGGGCGCCGAAGTGCCCGGAGCGGTTCTGGATGACCACACCCGCTGGCGCGAGCCCCTAGTGGATGCGGCGATGTCCCTGCGGCGGCTGGGCTGGGTCTCGATCCTGCTGATCGGAGGTGCAACTGCGGCCATGATCACGCTGGCGGCCAACGCCTCGCTCGCTGCGAATGCCAGCATCATCGCAGTGCTGCGGCAGGTGGGCGCGCGGGATCGGTTCATCGCAGGCGCATTTGTCCGTCGCTTTACCTACCGCGCCTTCTTTGGCGCATTTGTCGGAACGATGTTGGGGATGACGGGCGTTCTGCTCTTGCCCGACCCCTCGGACGAGGGCGGATTTCTGACCGGAGTAGGGTTTCAGGGGCTTGGCTGGGTGTTGCCCTTGCTGATCCCCGTTCTGGGCGCTGTGGTTGCCTTCTTCGCCACCTGGACCGCCGCCCGCCGCAAGTTGAAGGAGCTTTCCTGATGTCACAGGGCTTTCAATGGATACGTTCCCTGATCTTCATGATTGTGATCTACGCTTGGATGCTGATCCTTGGAGTCGTCTATCTGCCATACGCGATCTTCACGAAGCGCGGCGCTTTGCGCGCATGCAAAACCTACGCGCGCAGCACGATGTGGCTGGCGCGATGGATGGTCGGCATAAGGTGCGAGGTGCGTGGTACGGTGCCCACCGGCGAGGTTGTCATCGGGGCCAAGCACCAGTCTTTCCTTGATATCATCATGATCTTCGACGCCATTCCGCATGGTAAGTTCATCATGAAACGAGAGCTTCTCTGGACCCCGGTCATCGGAATGTATGCGCGTCGTTTGGGCTGCATCCCGGTCAATCGCGGTAAGAAGGGTGCGGCAGTGGCCAAAATGGTCAAAGACGTCGCCAAAGAGTTCGCCGAACCCGGCCAACTGGTGATTTACCCTCAGGGCACCCGCGTCGCCCCCGGTGTGTCCAAGCCCTATAAGGTCGGTACGGCGATCCTCTACAACGGGCTGGGCTTTCCGTGTGTGCCGGTTGCGACCAATGCCGGTGTATTCTGGCCGCGCACTGGTATCTTGCGCAAACCGGGGTTGGCGATTGTCGATTTCCTCGACCCGATTGAACCGGGCGTCGAACGGGACGCGTTTCTGAGCCGTTTGGAAGATGTGATCGAGACACGCTCAGACGCTTTGATGAAAGAAGTGGGGTTTGATCCGGATGGAGGTCATTGAAGACATCCCGAGCCTGGAGGCGCTCTATGGCACGCCCGCTGCTCCGTCGTTGCGCAAGGTCGCGCACAGCCTGACGCCGCTTTACCGCCAATGGATCATGGCATCGCGCCTATGTGTCCTCAGCACTGTTGGCCCCGAAGGCGTCGATGGCAGCCCGCGCGGGGACGATGGGCCCGTCGTTTTGGAGCTTGATCCCAACACGCTGGCAATGCCGGATTGGCGAGGGAACAACCGTCTGGATTCCTTGCGCAATATCGTTCGCGACCCGAGGGTTTCGCTGATGTTTATCGTGCCCGGTTCCAACACTGTGGTCCGCCTGAACGGGACGGCACGCGTATCTGCGGATCAAGGGTTGAGGGCCCGGTTCGAAAAACAAGGCAAGCAACCGGCCACCGTGATCGTTATTTCGATTGCCGAGATCTACACCCAATGCGCCCGCGCCTTGATGCGGGCTGGGACGTGGACCGGCGGAGATCAAAGCGATGGATTGCCCACGGTTGGCGAGATCCTTGCAGAAGCCTCATCCGGTGAGGAAGGCGGCGCGCAATACGACTCCAAATGGGGCGCGCGCGCCGCAAAGACGATGTGGTGATCCGTCCACATTTCGCCATGAAGTTGCCATATGTGTAGACAATTGAAGAGCCAAATCTAGGACGCCGAAGAAATTGGAGGCCTTGATGCAGCAGTTACATACCTTTCTGGGTTCGTTCTTTGAGCATGTCTGCAACGTGCTTATGTCTCCACTTGTTCCCGGAAACCGCATCTATGTCCTCTATCTGGCAAGTTCGGCTCTGATCGCGTTTGGGATCTACATCGTAAGACGCAGGAAAGCGCTGGACGTGTTCGGTGCAAAAAACTTTCTGGGTTTTTTGTTTCCCAAGAAGGTCTGGAAGCACCCCTCGGCTTGGCTGGATGTCAGATACTTCTTTTTTCACATGTTCATCGGTCATTTCCTGATTCTTGCCGTGTGGGCTGGGGCTGCGACCTTGGGATTAAAGCTGGCTAGCGGAGCATTTTCTGGGCACGAGGTCACGATTGCGCAGCCGCTGGAAGGTGTGCAGGGTGCTGCCGTGACTGTTGCCTTCATGTTAGTGTTGTTCTTGGTTTCGGATTTTATCGCATTCTACATCCACTACTTGCAGCACAAAGTCCCTCTGCTGTGGCAGTTTCACAAAGTGCATCACAGCGCCGAAGTCATGCATCCGATTTCCAACTTTCGCGAACATCCTGTCGACAATCTGGTCTACAAAGCTTTTATCGGGTTCGGATCAGGGGTCGTAGCCGGGCTCGCGTTTCGGGTTTTGGGGTATCATCCAAGCCTGCCGGTATTGCTGGGCGTACCGGTACTAATGTTCATGTTCAATTTCTTTGGGTACAACCTGCGTCATTCTCACATCTGGTTGCGCTGGCCTGGTGTTTGGTCGAAGATTTTTCCTTCGCCCGCGCATCACCACGTTCATCACAGCTGCCACCCTGATCATTTGGACAAAAACTTTGCGTTCATATTCCCGGCCTGGGATGTATTGTTTGGCACTTACGTGATGCCGGAAGACGACAGAGATGTGAAATTCGGTGTGACGGACAAGGACAACGGGCATGAGCTGGACAGCTGCATGAAGCTATACTTTGTTCCGTTCAGAGATGCGTGGCGTCTGTTTCGTCCTGCACGCCATCCCACCAGACAGCCAAGCCAGCCTCAAACCATAAGTAGCGAGCCAGCAGAATAGATGCGAACGGGGCAACCCGGCAGGGTCCCGGTTGCCCTTTCTGCAACTCAGCTGTGAATTGGGCCGTCACCACAGGCCAGAGCGGCCTCACGTACGGCTTCCGAATAGGTCGGGTGGGCGTGGCAGGTCAGGGCGAGATCTTCGGCTGAGGCGCCGAACTCCATCGCGACGCAGACCTCGTGGATCAGATCGCCTGCAGCGGGGCCAATGATATGCGCGCCCAGAATCCGGTCGGTTTCCTTGTCGGCCAGGATCTTGACGAATCCGTCTGAGGCAAAGTTGGCCTTGGCCCGGCCGTTGCCCATGAACATGAACTTGCCGACTTTGTAGGCGCGGCCCTGTTCTTTCAGCGTCGCCTCGGTTTCACCCACATTGGCAACCTCGGGCCAGGTGTAGATCACGCCGGGGATGACGCCGTAGTTCACATGGCCGTGCTTGCCTGCGACCTGCTCGGCGGCGGCCATGCCTTCGTCTTCGGCTTTGTGCGCCAGCATCGGGCCTTCGGTGACGTCGCCGATCGCGTAGATGCCCGGTACGTTGGTCTGCCAGTCCGCGCCGACCTTGATCTGACCGCGCGGCGTCATCTCGACACCCAGCGCATCCAGCCCCAACCCGTCCGAGTAGGGCTTGCGCCCAGTGGCGACCAGAACGGTATCGGCTTCGATCACATGCTCGCTGTCATCCTTGAGCAGCTTGTAGGTGACTTTTGCTTTGGTTTTCGATGCTTCGGTCTTTTGCACCGCTGCGCCCATCACAAAGTTCAGGCCCTGTTTCTTGAGGATCCGCTGGAAGGTCTTCTGCACCTCGGGGTCCATGCCCGGAGTTATTTCCTTGAGGAATTCGATCACCGTCACTTCAGCACCCAGACGGCTGTAGACCGAGCCCAGTTCCAGACCGATCACACCGGCACCGATCACGACCATCTTTTTCGGAATCTTGCCCAGAGACAGCGCCCCGGTTGAGGTCACGACGACTTTCTCGTCAACCTCAACGCCCGGCAGGGCCGACGGCTCGGAGCCTGATGCGATGATGATGTTTTTGGTGTCATGAACCTCCTCACCAACCTTGACCTTGCCGGCAGCCGGAATCGACCCCCAGCCTTTCAGCCAGTCGATCTTGTTTTTCTTGAACAGGAACTCGATGCCCTTGGTGTTGCCCTCGATCACCTCGTCCTTGTAGGCCTGCATCTGTTTCCAGTCGACGGACGGAGATTTGCCCTTCAGGCCCATCTTGGCGAAGTTGTGCTCGGCCTCGTGCAGCTGATGAGAGGCATGCAACAGCGCCTTGGACGGGATGCAGCCAACGTTCAGGCAAGTACCGCCCAGCGTCTCACGCCCTTCGACAACGGCGGTTTTCAGACCCAGCTGGGCGCAGCGGATGGCACAGACATAGCCGCCGGGACCGGCTCCGATTACGATGACGTCATAGCTGGACATTGAGGGCACTCCTTGGTGTGTCTTGGCCGCATCCTGGCGCGGCGTACTAAGCTATAGGGCTAGCAGGTAAAGGTAGGCGGTCGCAAGAAACCCAGCCAACCAGACGGTGGTCCGCAGGAAGGGAACAGGGATTGCGAAGGCGTAGACCGGAACGAAAACCACACGCGCGATCAGAAAAATCTGCGCGGCCAGCAGCGATCCGGAGGTGAAGGCGTCCTTGGCGGACAGGATCAGAACGGCAGGGGCAAACAGGGCCATGGCGACAACCGAATTGGTCAGAGCCCGCTCCACCCGGCCCGCAACACCGGTCAGGGCGGGCATGTCATCTCGTGCGCCACCCAATGTCATCAAACCGACCTGCGACATGGCTGTCAGTACATTCAGCAGAACCACGACGATGATCAGAAGGCCGTACAGGGCAAGAATGGAAAGTTCGGAAGACATGACGGGTATCCTTTTTCAATCAGAGTCCGTTTGTCGGTTAGCATTCTCTGACATCAATAGCAGGCGCGCTTCACGAGTATTTGCGGGGCTGTGTGCGAGATGGTCCCGCACACAGCAGCGTTTCATGGTCAGACCGGATCCAGAAGTTTGACCTGAATATGGGCAACCCCACCGCGTTCGTGATGCATGGCCAGCTCTTCCGAGTCGAAGAAAGCGCGGGCTTTTTGTATGTCATCCACTTCGAACATGGCGACGGCGTGATCCTTTTGATCGGGGTCACGCCAGACATGCAGGTCGTGGATACCGGCGGCCTGGCGCATCGCGATGTCTTCGCGAAACACCTTCAGCCAGGCATCAAAATCGGCCACATCGGCCTGCCACAGAACATGCGTTGCCATGATTACAGATCCATCAGCAGGCGGCGTGGGTCTTCCAGCGCCTCTTTCACGCGGACAAGGAAGGTCACCGCGCCTTTACCGTCAACGATCCGGTGGTCATAAGACAGCGCCAGATACATCATCGGACGGATCACAACCTGACCGTTGATCGCCATCGGGCGGTCCTGGATCTTGTGCATGCCCAGAATACCCGATTGCGGGGGGTTCAGGATCGGCGAAGACATCAGCGAGCCATAGACACCACCGTTCGAGATCGTGAAGGTGCCGCCTTGCATCTCGGCCATGCTCAGTTTGCCGTCACGGGCGCGTTTGCCTTTCTCGGCGATGGCCTTCTCGATCGCCGCAAAAGACATCGAGTCCGCATCACGGATGACCGGCACCACCAGGCCCGTGGGTGTACCAGCGGCGACACCCATATGGACGAAGTTCTTGTAGACGATGTCGGTGCCGTCGATCTCGGCATTCACCTCGGGCACTTCTTTCAGCGCGTGACAGCAGGCCTTGGTGAAGAAGGACATAAAGCCCAGACGCACGCCGTGCTTCTTCTCGAACTGGTCTTTGTACTGGCTGCGCAGGGCCATCACCTCGGTCATGTCCACCTCGTTGTAGGTGGTCAGCATGGCGGCAGTGTTCTGGCTGTCTTTCAGACGCTTGGCGATGGTCTGGCGCAGGCGTGTCATCTTGACCCGTTCCTCGCGCGCGGCGTCATCGGCGGCCACGGGCGCGCGCGGCGCAGGGGCCGGAGCCGGAGCGGCAGCAGGCGCGGGTGCAGCAGCCGTTGCCACGGCGCGGGCCACGTCTTCTTTCATGATGCGGCCATCACGTCCGGTGCCAGAGACCTGAGCGGCGGACAGACCGGCCTCGGCCATGGCTTTCTCTGCCGACGGAGCGTTGGCGACATCCTTGCCCGTTGCTGCTGCAGCCGGAGTTGCCGTGGCGGCAGGGGCGGGTGCAGGGGCTGCCGCCGCGCCGGAGCCCGAGATCACAGCCAGTTTGGCCGAGGCATCCACGGTTGTGCCTTCAGGCGCAACGATTTCCGCGAGAACGCCAGCAGCAGGGGCGGGAACCTCGACTGAGACCTTGTCGGTCTCCAGCTCACACAGCATTTCATCCTGCGCGACCGCGTCACCAACCTGTTTGAACCAGGTCGAGACGGTGGCTTCGGTGACAGACTCACCCAGCGTGGGCACCATCACATCAACACTACCACCCGACGCTGCCGGAGCGGCCGCAGGGGCGGGCGCTGCTGCGGCCGGAGCAGGGGCTGCGCCTTCGCCTGCGGCGATGGTCGCCAGCAGGGCGTCGACGCCAACGGTTTCACCTTCGGCGGCGACGATCTCGCCCATGACGCCAGCGGCGGGCGCGGGGACTTCGACCGTCACCTTGTCGGTTTCAAGCTCACAGAGCATCTCATCCACGGCCACGGCATCACCGGGTTTCTTGAACCAGGTTGCAACCGTGGCTTCGGTAACAGACTCGCCTAGCGTGGGAACACGAACTTCAATGGTCATCGTTTACTTTCCTTCGAGGCTCAGCGCGTCGTTCACGAGCGCTTCTTGTTGAGCTTTGTGTTGGCTGGCCAGACCCGTCGCAGGCGAGGCCGAGGTTGCGCGGCCGACATAGCGCGGCCGTGTATGTTTGGCGCCGATACGGGTCAGCACCCATTCGATATTTGGCTCGATGAAGGTCCAGGCGCCCTGGTTCTTGGGCTCTTCCTGACACCAGACGATTTCGGCCCCTTTGAAACGCTCAAGCTCGTTGATCAGCGAATGCGCCGGGAACGGGTAATACTGCTCGATCCGCATCAGGTAGACGTCGTCGATTCCACGGGCGTCGCGTTCCTCCAGCAGGTCATAATAGACCTTGCCGGAACACAGAACCACGCGCTTGATCTTGTCGTCTGCTGCCAGTTTGGTGTCCGAGTTGCCCTGTTGCGCATCGTCCCACAGCACCCGGTGGAAGCTGGAGCCGGTGGTGAAATCCTCAGCCGTACTGACCGCCAGCTTGTGGCGCAACAACGATTTCGGGGTCACCAGGATCAGCGGTTTACGGAAGGTGCGGTGCAGCTGGCGGCGCAGGATGTGGAAGTAGTTCGCCGGTGTCGTGCAGTTCGCCACGATCCAGTTGTCCTGACCACACATCTGCAGGAACCGCTCCAAACGCGCCGAGCTGTGTTCGGGGCCTTGCCCCTCGAACCCGTGCGGCAGAAGCGTCACCAGACCGGACATCCGCAACCATTTGCTTTCACCCGAGCTGATGAACTGGTCGAACATGATCTGCGCCCCGTTGGCGAAGTCGCCAAACTGCGCCTCCCACAGGACAAGGGCGTTCGGTTCGGCCAGCGAATAGCCGTACTCAAAGCCCAGGACCGCATATTCTGACAGCATCGAGTCGATCACTTCGTAGTGCGACTGACCCTCGCGGATGTTGTTCAGCGGATAAAACCGCTCTTCCGTTTCCTGATGGACAAAGCCCGAGTGACGTTGACTGAACGTCCCGCGTGTCGCGTCCTGACCGGACAGTCGAACCGGAAAGCCCTCGGTCAGCAACGAGCCAAAGGCCAGCGCTTCACCTGTGGCCCAGTCAAAGCCCTTGCCACTGTCGAACATCTGTTTCTTGTGGTCCAGCAATCGCCCGACCGTCTTGTGCAGGGCAAAGCCTTCGGGGGCGGCGGTCAGCGCGGTGCCGATCTCGGCCAGGGTCGCTGGCGCGATGGCGGTTTCACCGCGCACATAGTCCTCTTTGTTTTTGTCCAAATGCGACCAGCGCCCGTCCAGCCAGTCGGCCTTGTTGGGTTTATAGTCTTTGCCGGCCTCAAACTCATCATTCAGATGGGCCTGGAAGGCGGCCTTCATATCCTCGATCTCGCCTTCGGGGATCAGGCCGTCTTTGACCAGACGTTCGGTGTAGAGCGACAGAGTGGTCTTATGCGTCTTGATCTTCTTGTACATGATCGGGTTGGTGAACATGGGCTCGTCGCCCTCGTTGTGACCAAACCGGCGATAGCAGAAGATGTCGATGACAACGTCCTTGTGGAACTTCTGGCGGAACTCTGTCGCGACCTTGGCGGCGTGAACAACGGCCTCGGGGTCGTCGCCGTTCACGTGAAAGATCGGTGCCTCAACCATCAGCGCGATATCGGTTGGATACGGGCTCGAACGCGAGAAGTGTGGCGCGGTGGTAAAGCCGATCTGGTTGTTCACGACGATATGCATAGTGCCGCCGGTTTTGTGGCCCTTGAGGCCGGACAGGCCAAACCCTTCGGCGACCACACCCTGACCGGCAAAGGCCGCATCCCCGTGCAGCAGGATGCCCATAACCTTGGTGCGGTCGGTGTCGTTCAACTGATCCTGCTTGGCGCGGACCTTGCCCAGAACCACCGGATTCACCGCCTCAAGGTGTGAGGGGTTGGCGGTCAGCGACAGGTGGACACTGTTGCCGTCAAACTCACGGTCGCTGGAGGCGCCGAGGTGATACTTCACATCGCCAGAGCCATCCACATCTTCAGGCTTGAAGCTGCCGCCCTGAAATTCATTGAAAATCGCGCGGTAGGGTTTGCCCATCACGTTGGCCAGAATATTCAGGCGGCCTCTGTGCGGCATGCCGATGACAATGTCGCTGACGCCCAGTGCACCACCGCGTTTGATAATCTGCTCCATCGCCGGGATCAGGCTTTCGCCACCATCCAGACCGAACCGCTTGGTGCCCATGTATTTGACATGCAGGAATTTCTCGAAACCCTCGGCCTCGACCATCTTGTTCAGGATCGCCTTACGGCCTTCCTTGGTAAAGGCGATTTCCTTGCCGTAACCTTCGATCCGCTCCTTCAGCCAGGCGGCTTGTTCCGGGTCTGAGATATGCATGTATTGCAGCGCGAAGGTGCCGCAGTAGGTCCGCTTCACGATCTCGACGATCTGCCGCATCGAGGCCATCTGCAGGCCCAGAACATTGTCGATAAAGATCGGCCGGTCCATGTCGGCTTCGGTAAAGCCATAGGTCTTCGGATCGAGTTCCGGATGTGTGCTGGCCGCGCGCATGCCCAGCGGATCCAGATCTGCGGCCAGATGGCCCCGGATCCGGTAGGCCCGGATCAGCATCAGCGCTCGCAAGCTGTCCAGCACGGCGCGCTTGATCTGGTCATCGCTGATCTCTACGCCCTTGTCTGCGGCCTTTTCCTTGATCTTCTTGCCCGTCGCCTTGGCATCGATCTCGGCCCACTCACCGGTCAGCGCCCCAGTCAGATCATCCGCAGGCATCGGCGGCCAGTCGGTTCGCGCCCAGGATGGCCCCTCGGCCTCACGCTGAACGTCCGGAGACGCGTCACCCATCGCCTTGAAGAACTCGGCCCAGGCGGCATCCACCGCCCCGGGGTTCTTGGTGTATTGGGCATAGAGCTGCTCGAGATACTCGGCATTGTGGCCTTGCATAAAGCTTGAGGCATGGAACGCGGAATTGGGCGTATGTTCGGTCATTGGGCTACCTCATATGGGTTGGGACCGTATTGGTTGGTGCCTGGTTGAGACGGGCGGGTCAGCCACCACAGAACCAGGAGGGGCGACACAAACAAGACAAGCAGTGTCGGAATGACGATCAGCAGAGTGGCACGTGTGAACAAAATGTCCAGATTGCCGCCATGCTGGAAACTTGAGGCAAGGCCGATGCCGAAAATCAGAACCGCGAAGGCTCCGAGGATCAGCAGGATCGGCAACAGAGCGTAAAGCCCACTGCGCCCGGAATCGTGCATCCGCCGCCACGCGACGGCCAGATGTGGGAAGAACACAATCAGGCTGACGATGCTTTGCACCGGTTGACGGGATGTGGCGGAGACGGATTTCACGCCATCTCCCTCGGTCACCGAGACCTGAGTGAAGAACTGCGCATCAATGATCCCGGCAAGAATGCTCCAGATCACGATGAACAGGAAAAAGAACCAGTATTCGGGCCGTGAGGCACGACCCGAAAAGGTGAAGAACTTGGAGAAACAAGTGCGGATGGCGTCGGAGAATGTCATTCAGTCGCCTCCGGCTTTTTCGAGGTGAGCGTGAAAAAAACGGATGCCACGTCAATTTCGGAATCTGAAACAGCCGAAATCCGTTCAGTATTGAGGATCGCTCCATTCAGCCTGCGTTTGAGGCCAGCGCTTTCGGATGATTGAGGCTGCAGATGGTAGACCGGCGGAAACGTTTTGGGGTCCCGATCTGAGCCCGCTAGCAATTTCCGAAATGTCGTTGGTGAGTCGTCTTCTTTTAAGGCAAGAACACATTCTATCTGACCATAGGACGCATTCTCAAAACCATTCGCGCGCAAAAGGCTGCCCGTTTGTGTTCGAACAAACCAAAGGTCTTGCTGCTGCCCGCCTTCGATCTGCTTTAGACTGCGCGCACCGGCTGCATTCTTAAGCGCTTGGGTCCATGCACTCTCGATTCTTGGGTCTGGAACATCGCTGAAGCCAAGGTGATGGTATAAAAAAGTAGCCGCATAGGACCGTATAGCGCGGTCATCGAGATCCGCTGGCGCGCTGGCGATCCAGTCGATTTTTGTGAGGGCGTCGGTCAAACTTGCCAAGTCAGTAGTCGACTGGCAGGCGGCGATGGTTTCCGATGCAAAACCATTTTCATTTGCAGCCACAGGGACGGTTGTGGCTGCCAAAACGGCAGCCACAAAGCCAAACAGGAGTTTACCGCCCCAATTCACGGCTTAACCAATCGCTTCCAACACAGCCTCACCCAGCGTTGCCGGGCTTTCTGCCACAACGATACCGGCCGAACGCATGGCTTCGATCTTGTCCTCGGCCCCGCCTTTGCCACCAGCGACGATCGCGCCCGCGTGGCCCATGCGGCGGCCCGGAGGGGCCGTGCGGCCTGCGATGAAACCGGCGGTTGGCTTTTTGCGGCCCTTCTTGGCCTCATCCGCCAGGAACTGCGCGGCTTCTTCCTCGGCCGAGCCACCGATCTCACCGATCATGATGATCGACTCGGTTTCGTCATCGGCCAGGAACCATTCCAGCACGTCGATATGCTCGGTGCCTTTGATCGGATCGCCGCCGATGCCCACGCAGGTGGACTGGCCCAGACCCACATCTGTGGTCTGCTTGACGGCCTCATAGGTCAGGGTGCCCGAACGGGACACAACGCCGACCGAGCCGCGCTTGTGGATGTGGCCGGGCATGATGCCGATCTTGCAGGCGTCGGGCGTGATGACACCGGGGCAGTTCGGCCCGATCAGGCGCGAGCTTGAGCCTTCCAGCGCGCGCTTCACCTTCATCATGTCCAGAACCGGAATGCCTTCGGTGATGCAGACGATCACTTCCATCTCGGCATCAATCGCTTCGAGGATCGAGTCCGCCGCGAAGGGCGGCGGCACATAGATCACCGAGGCGTTGGCCTCGGTCACATGCTTGGCCTCGTGGACCGAGTTGAACACGGGCAGATCAAGATGCGTCATCCCGCCTTTGCCGGGGGTCACACCGCCGACCATCTTGGTGCCATAGGCGATGGCCTGTTCAGAGTGGAATGTGCCCTGCGAGCCGGTAAAGCCCTGACAGATCACTTTGGTATTTTCGTCGATGAGGACTGCCATTTGGCGTTCTCCTTTGTTGTGCCCGAGGTCTCATCCCCGGCATTTGATTTCGAACTCTACCGGCCGTCGATTTTTATTACGGTGCCAGAAATGTAGTGAGTTTCCTTGCCTGGGGTTCTTTCCACAGCGCCTTCCGCATCATAGACTTCGACTTTGAAGTCGACGCCGTCTCGGCGGTAGGTGCCAAAATACCCGACTTTATCTGTGCCGATATTAGTTTCCCCAGCTATGCGATTCATTGCCTTTACAGTTTGAAAGCCGTTTGCAGTGAGTTCTTTTCCAAGTTCTACCGCAAACTCGTCCGCCCATGTTCCTCTGATTTGAGCGTCGCAACTATATCGTTTGAAGACCGTTCCTTTTGGTACCGGAGGAGCATCGGTTTTGTCCCAACGTCCGGGTTGATCCGTGTCGATATAGAAACGAGGTTTCCCGTAGAAATTGAAATCATCCCACCCCTTTAGATCAACGCCAAGTCCTAGGTCTTCGCGTCTTGCCACCTTTTGCGCATCCAAGAAGGTAACGGGCTTACGCAGGCAAAGATCGCGCATTGCAAAAAAAACCTGCTCAGCACTAACCCCACGAGCGGCAGGGTTGGCCAATAGGGAATTGGCCGTTTGACCGCTGCCGCCCCCTTCGCAGGCCGATAGACCGGCAAGACAGGCGCACAAGGTTAGCATTCGCGCTAAGGGATGATTCATCAGGACTTAACCCTTAACCGCCTTCACGATCTTCTCGGCACCGTCTTTCAGGTTGTCCGCCGCGATCACGTCCAGGCCAGAGGTGTTGATGATCTCTTTGCCCTTCTCGACATTGGTGCCTTCCAGACGCACGACCAGCGGAACCTTCAGACCGACCTCTTTCACCGCGGCAACTACGCCTTCGGCGATGACGTCACAGCGCATGATACCGCCGAAGATGTTGACCAGAATGCCTTTGACGTTCGGGTCCGAGGTGATGATCTTGAACGCCTCGGTCACTTTCTCTTTGGTCGCACCGCCGCCCACGTCGAGGAAGTTGGCAGGCTCAGCCCCATACAGCTTGATGATGTCCATGGTCGCCATCGCCAGACCGGCGCCGTTGACCATGCAGCCGATCTCACCATCCAGGGCGATGTAGTTCAGATCGTACTTGGAGGCCTCGAGTTCCTTGGGGTCTTCCTCGGTCTCGTCGCGCAGCTCGGCGATGTCGGGGTGGCGGTAAACCGCGTTGCCGTCAAAGCCCAGCTTGGCGTCCAGCACCTTGAGCTCGCCGCTGTCCGAGACGATCAGCGGGTTAATCTCCAGCATCTCCATGTCCTTCTCGACGAAGGCTTTGTAGAGGATGCCCATCAGGCGCACACATTGCTTGACCTGCGCGCCCTGAAGACCCAGCGAGAACGCGATGCGGCGGCCGTGATAGGCCTGGTATCCGGTCACAGGGTCCACCGAGAATGAGAGGATTTTTTCAGGCGTGGACGCGGCTACTTCTTCGATATCCATACCGCCTTCGGTCGAGCAGACAAAAGAGATGCGGCTGGTCTGGCGATCCACCAGCAGGGCCAGATACAGCTCACGCTCG
Organism: Ruegeria sp. R13_0; assembly: GCF_017743995.1. Taxonomy (GTDB): domain Bacteria; phylum Pseudomonadota; class Alphaproteobacteria; order Rhodobacterales; family Rhodobacteraceae; genus Ruegeria. The sequence goes on from NZ_JAGHRB010000005.1 coordinate 148,266, forward strand.
ATGCCGGAACCGGCTTCGATATAGATGCGGTTGACCTGCTTGCCTGCGGGGCCGGTCTGGTGGGTGACCAGAGTGCGACCCAGCATCTTCTTTGCTTCCTCGGCCGCTTCTTCCACCGACTTGGTCAGACGGACACCGCCCTTTTCACCTGCGTCTGCCTCTTTGAAGCTGCCCTTGCCGCGCCCACCTGCGTGGATCTGCGCCTTCACAACCCACAGAGGGCCGTCCAGTTCACCGGCTGCGGTTTTGGCTTCCTCGGCGCGCAGAACCGCGCGACCGTCGGAGACCGGAGCGCCATAGCTGCGAAGAAGCGCCTTGGCTTGGTATTCGTGAATGTTCATCGAAATTGTCCCGTCTGACTACGATTAAACCGATATAGAGGTGTCTAGGGCACAATTATAAAGGCTTTTTTGACGTCAGAGTGGTTTTTAGCGAAGATTTTTCTCATTTGTGATCACAGTATTTTAGGGTGTGATCACAAAATTCATAGGAATGAGTGTTGATTCGAATCCACTTTGAACAGAGTTTCAAAACCGCATCAAAATAGGCATTTGCGACGTTTGCCCTAACATTCCAGGCAGCGGATTGGTGTCGCAATGGGCCCGCCTCATAAAAAAACCGGCCCAATTCAGGGCCGGTTCTGAAAATTGAGTCTTAGAGCGTTTAAGCCAGAGAACCATCAATGCCTTTACAAGCCTCAATCAGGCCCTTCACGGCGTTGACCGAGTTTTCAAAGCCCGCTTGTTCGTCTTCGTTCAGCTTGATGTCGACGATACGCTCGATGCCGCCTGCACCGATGACGGTCGGAACGCCGACATACATGCCGTCAACGCCGAACTCGCCGTTGCAATAGGCCGCGCAGGGCAGAACGCGCTTTTGATCTTTCAGGTAGGCTTCGGCCATTTCGATCGCCGAGGTCGCGGGCGCATAGAACGCGGATCCGGTTTTCAGCAGGCCAACGATCTCGGCGCCGCCATCACGGGTGCGCTGAACGATGGCGTCCAGTTTCTCTTGCGTGGTCCAGCCCATCTCGACCAGATCGGGCAACGGGATACCGGCGACGGTCGAATAGCGCACCGACGGTACCATGGTGTCGCCATGGCCACCCAGAACAAAGGCGGTGACGTCTCGCATCGAAACATTGAACTCTTCCGATAGGAAATGTGCGAAACGGGCCGAATCCAAAACGCCCGCCATGCCGCAGACCTTGTTGTGCGGCAGGCCTGAGAATTCGCGCAGAGCCCAGACCATCGCGTCCAGCGGATTGGTGATGCAGATCACGAATGCGTCGGGCGCGTGGGCTGCGATGCCTTCGCCGACCGACTTCATGACTTTCAGGTTGATGCCCAGCAGGTCATCGCGGCTCATCCCCGGTTTACGGGCGACACCTGCGGTGACGATGCACACGTCTGCGCCTGCGATGTCCGCATAGTCGCTAGAACCTGACATTGCGGCGTCAAAGCCTTCGGACGGGCCGGACTCGGCGATGTCGAGCGCCTTGCCCTGAGGCAGTCCGTCAGCGATGTCAAACAGGACGACGTCACCGAGTTCTTTGACAGCTGCAAGATGCGCAAGCGTGCCGCCGATGTTCCCAGCGCCGATCAGCGCAATCTTGGGTCTGGCCATTTGGAATATCTCCGGTCGGTATTGAAATCGCGGGTTTGCTAGTCGTTAAATGGCTTTTGCGCAAGGGTCCTGCGGCGCGGCATGCCACCGCATACCGTTTGCCATCCCCAATCCGGTTGCGCTAAACCGCCTATGAATCAAGCCAATTCCCGGGACGCTGCATGTTTGAATTGAACCTGATGTTTTTTGCAGTCGCGATCCCGGCGGTCATCTTTGCGGGCATCTCGAAGGGTGGGTTCGGCTCGGGCGTGGCCTTTGCGTCGTCGTCGATTCTGGCTTTGATCCTGACACCGGGGCAGGCGTTGGCGCTGATGCTGCCGATCCTCATGGTGATCGACGTGGCCACGCTGGGACCCTATTGGAAACGCTGGAGCTGGCCGGATTCGCGTCTGCTGATCCTGGGCGCGGTTCCGGGTGTTCTGCTGGGCACCTGGCTATACCGGGTGACAGATGACGACCTACTGCGCCTGCTGATCGGAGGGATCTCGATCGGGTTTGTGATCTGGCACGTCGCCCAAAGCAAGGGCTGGATACGCGGTTTCACCCGCCGTTTGCCTGCCTCTGCTGGTCTGTTCGCGGGGCTCGTCGCCGGGTTTACCAGTTTCGTCAGCCATGCAGGAGGTCCCCCGGCAGCGGTCTACCTGCTGTCGCAACGCCTGTCGAAGACCGAGTTTCAGGCCTCGACCGTTTTGGTGTTCTGGGTGATCAACGCGGCGAAATTCGTGCCCTACGCCTATTTGGGCCTATTCACATGGCACACGGCGCTGGCGGATCTTCTGCTGACCCCGTTCGCCATATTGGGGGCCTGGCTGGGCGTCCGGGCGCATTTCATGCTGTCCGAACGCCTGTTCTTTGGTATCGCCTATGTGTTGCTGACCCTGACCGGAGGCAAGCTGATCTGGGACGCATTGACTTAGGTGTTTGGCGGCAGGACATCGGCCATCTGCTCATAGGCTCGCCCGGAGGCCACAAGGCAGGTCATCCCGTCCGGCATGGTTACCGTGATCGTCCAACTGCCGGATTGGTCCGAGGCAAACAGCTCCATCACCGCACCCTGACGGGCAATGCCGATCCCCCGGCGCTTTTCACCATAGGTTTCCGCAAGGCGTTGCAACACATCGGCCCGAGGGGCGCAGTTGCGGGCCTGCGCCTGAACCTGTTGCGCCGCGAGGGCCATGATTCCAAGCCCGATTGTCATCTTCAATACTGTATTTTTCATCTCTGACCCCATCTGTCACCAGTCGTCCAAAGTCTGCGGTCAAGAGGGCGATATTGCGTTAAAGCAAAGAGCGTTGCGTCATTTATGCTGCGTTGCGGCGATTTTTACCTTGAACTTTCCTGAGAAAAATGCCCCTTTCTGCGCAACATTATTTCAACGGGAGAGGCCAATGCACCCGCGTCAGCGCCCTTATCGCTCGGTTCTATACATTCCCGGTTCGCGTGACCGGGCCTTGGACAAGGCCCGCACCTTGCCGGTCGATGCCATCATCTTCGATCTCGAAGACGCGGTGTCTGCCGACGAAAAACCCAATGCACGCGAGACCCTGAAGGCCGCGCTGGCCGCTGGCGGATACGGCTCTCGGGTCAAGATCGTTCGTATCAACGGCCTGGATACTCCGTGGGGTGCAGATGACGCCAAAGCCGTGCGCGAGATGGATGCCGATGCGGTTCTGTTGCCCAAGGTGAATTCGGCGGCGGATGTGGATGCTTTGGCCGCGATCACCGGGGATCTGCCGATCTGGGCCATGATGGAGACCCCGCGCGGTATGCTGAATGCGGCCGAGATTGCAGCGCATCCGCTGATGGCGGGTTTCGTGATGGGGGCAAACGATTTGGCCAAAGACTTGCAAACCCGGTTTCGTCCCGACCGTCTGCCGCTGATGACCTCACTTGGTCTTTGCCTGCTTGCAGCCAAGGCCGAAGGGCTGATCATTGTTGATGGCGTCTACAACGCCTTCAAAGACACTGAAGGGTTGGCCGCCGAATGCGAACAGGGCCGCGATATGGGCTTTGATGGCAAGACGCTGATCCACCCGGCGCAGATCGAGGTCACCAATGCAGCCTTCGCCCCGTCGGATGACGAGATCGACCTCGCCCGCCGTCAGATCAGCGCGTTTGAGGAAACCGAGGCGCAAGGGCAGGGTGTTGCCGTTGTCGACGGCAAGATCGTCGAAAACCTGCATGTTGTAACTGCCCGCGAAATTCTGGCAAAAGCGGAGGCGATTTCAGCTTTGCAAGCGGGGTAAGCCAGCATGGGCTTTGTTCTTCTGATCCTTGGTGTGGCGCTATGGTGGGCCGCACATCTGTTCAAACGCATCCTGCCTGCGCAACGCGCGGCGATGGGCGATGGCGGCAAAGGGGCTGTGGCGCTGGCGCTGGTGGCCGCGATCTTGTTGATGATCTTCGGCTACCGCATGACCGAGTCTATCTATGTCTGGGCACCGCCAAGCTTCATGACCCATATCAACAACCTGTTGGTGCTGATCGCGATCTACATGATGAGCCCCGCCCCCAAAAAAGGCCGTCTGCTGCATAAGCTGCGCCATCCGATGCTGGGCGGGTTCAAGCTATGGGCCTTTGCGCATCTGTTGGTGAATGGTGATCTGGCTTCAATCATCTTGTTCGGCGGGCTTTTGGCCTGGGCCGTGGTCGAGGTGATCGTGATCAACAAATCCGAACCCGACTGGACCCCTGGCGAACCCGGCACCTATGGCATGGACGCGATGTTCTTTGTCGCCTCGATCGTGCTGCTGGGTGTGATTGGCTATATCCACGGGCTGGTCGGCCCGTCTCCATTCGGATGATAAGGACCTGAAAGAATGGCAAAACTCTATCGCCTGCTGACCGAGGAGGACACCTCGGCCTTCTGTCACAAAGTGTCGGATGCCTTGGCAAAAGGGTGGGAGCTTTATGGCGATCCCTCCTATGCCTTCGATCAGGCCAACAACGTCATGCGGTGCGCGCAGGCTGTGACCAAAGAGGTCGACGCGGACTATTCACCTGAGATGAAACTGGGACAGCAATAATGGCAAAAACCAATCCGGGCCGCTTTTTCGAGGATTATTCCGTCGGGCAGGTGCTACCGCACGCCGTCCCGCGCACCGTGACGGAGGGAGAGCGCGGCCTCTACCATGCGCTCTATCCCGCGCGTCATGCGCTGTATTCCTCGGATGAGTTCGCGCGGTCCTGTGGTTTGCAGGAAAGCCCGATTGATGATCTGGCGGCCTTCCACGTTGTGTTCGGCAAAACGGTGCCCGATATCTCGCTGAACGCCGTGGCCAATCTGGGCTATGCCGAGGGGCGTTGGCTGCTGCCGGTTCATGCGGGTGACACGCTGCGGTCGGTGTCCGAGGTGATCGGGGTCAAGCAGAACTCGAACGGCAAGACCGGTGTGGTCTGGGTGCGGACACGCGGTCTGAACCAGTTGGACGAAGTGGTCCTGGAATATGTCCGCTGGGTGATGGTGCGCAAGGCAAACCCGGATGCGCCGGCACCGGAAACGGTTGTGCCAGAGTTGAAGAAAGTGCTGGAGCCGAGTGATTTGGTCATCCCTGAGGGGCTGGATTTCTCAAACTATGATTTCACTCTGGCCGGTGAGCCACACCGTTGGGGCGACTATGAGATCGGCGAGACCATTGATCACGTGGACGGCGTGACGGTTGAAGAGGCCGAGCATATGCTGGCCACACGCCTGTGGCAGAACACGGCCAAGGTGCATTTCGACCTGACCTTCCGCCCCGAAGGCCGCTTGATCTATGGCGGTCACGTAATCTCGATGGCGCGGGCCTTGTCATTCAACGGGTTGGCCAATGCGCAGATGATCGTGGGTCTGAATGGCGGCGCACATGCCAACCCCTGTTTCGCAGGAGACACGATCAAGGCGTGGTCCGAGGTTCTGGACAAGGCCGAAACCGACGTGCCCGGAGTAGGGGCGATCCGCCTGCGCCTGGTGGCGACCAAAGGCGGCGCGCCGTTCGAGCTGCGCGGTGAAGACGGAAAATACACGCCGGATGTGTTGCTGGACCTCGACTATTGGGCCTTGATGCCGATCTAAAGCGTTTCGGGTTTACCGGACTCATCAAGTGACACGAATGTCCCGAGAACGCCGCAAGCGTGGCAGGGTATTCGTGTCACAGGTATAACCCGAAACGCTAAAATCGGGTTACAGTGATGTGAACACAGGACCCGCAATCCGTGCTAGGGTGGCGAAATGTTTCTGCGTTTTCTCACCCTTTTCCTGTGCCTTACACGCCCCGCCTGGTCGTGTGATCTGGCGATGGCCTTGGCGGTGGATGTCTCGGGCTCTGTCGATAGCAGCGAATATCGCATTCAGATGGATGGCCTCGCCGCTGGGCTGCGCGACCCCGTCGTGTCCGAGGCCTTGGTGCGCGGACAGGCGCAGTTGATGCTGCTGCAGTGGACGGGCGAATCCCGCCAGCGGGTGACGATCCCGTGGACGAAAATCGACAGCTTTATTGCTCTGGAGAAGTTCGCTGATCAAGTTGCACAGGACCCAAGGGTCTGGCGCAATTTCTCGACTGCGATCGGAGAGGCTTTGGAAGCCACCCTGCTGCGGTTTGACGACGTGGCAGAGTGCAGGCGACTGCTGATTGATATCTCGGGCGATGGGGTTTCCAACGAAGGTGTTGAGCCAACACAGATTCACGGCCTTCTGAAAGATCGAGGCGTGACAGTAAACGCCATAGCTATTGAAGAAAGTGAACCGGACCTAACGGCCTATTTCTTTGAAAATGTCATTTTCGGAGAGGGGGCGTTTGTGGTCTCGGCCTCGGGTTTTGCAGATTATCCAGAGCGCATACGCAAAAAGCTGCTGCGTGAGGTGACGCAGCAATCTGCCGGTTTTCGCTGATCTGCAGGGATTCGTGATCACAATGCTTGGGCATTGAAAACGCTAACATTGTATCGAGGGAATATTTTTTGTGATCACACCTACATTTAGCGTGATCACATTCGGCCTAAATCACCTTATTTGAGGCAATTTTACCTGTTTTTGCAGGTGCAGCACGTGACAGAAGCGCAAAAACAAGTAAAAACTCTGGTAGCCAAAGTAAGAGGAGCCGCCATGGCCGATGTCAATCGGGGCAACCGCCCGCTCTCGCCACATATTATGATCTATCGCCCGCAGATGACTTCGATGTCGTCCATCATGGTTCGGTTCTCCGGCCTCGGGGTGTTTGCCGTTGCCATTCTGGTCGTCTGGTGGCTGCTGGCCGCGTCAACTTCGGAAAGTGCCTTTGCGCTGATCGACGGGTTTCTAACCGGCTGGTTCGGTAAGCTGATCCTCATCGTTGCGACCTGGGCGCTTTGGTATCACACACTGGGCCGCCTGCGTCACGTGTTCTGGGACTTCGGCTACTGCCTCGACGTGAACACCTCGGAAAAACTGGGGATGGGCATGTTCATCGGGGCCACCGTCCTGACCATTCTCACCGTGCTTGTGGTTTAAGGAGACGGACATGCGATATCTGACCGACCGCAAACGCGCGCAGGGCCTGGGCGCAGGGAAATCGGGAACACAAACCCATTGGCGTACCATGGTGCGCGCGATGATCCTGACCGTGCTGGTTCCCATATTTATCATCACCTTCGGAATGGGCCTCGGCGGCACGTACGAAGAGGTTCTGGCCTATTTCAGCCGTCCTTTCCCTGCGATTGTCACCGCCCTGACCCTGATCGTGGGCCTTCAGCAGCTTATGTATGAGGCGCAGGAAACCATCGAAGACTATATCCATGGCATTCTTGAGAAAATCTCTCTCGTTGCGATGTGGGCGCTTGGCTACACGCTGATGGCTGCGGGGCTGTTTGCCCTGGTCAAGCTGGCCCTGTGACGCGCGATAAGGAACAAGAACAATGACAGCAGCATATGAATATGAAACCCACGAATACGACGTTGTCGTCGTAGGCGCAGGTGGGGCCGGTCTGCGGGCAACATTGGGCATGGCCGAGCAGGGGCTGCGTACAGCCTGTGTCACCAAAGTGTTCCCGACACGCTCACATACGGTTGCCGCGCAAGGTGGTATTGCCGCGTCCCTGTCCAACATGGGGCCTGACCATTGGCAATGGCACATGTACGACACCGTAAAGGGTTCGGACTGGCTGGGTGACACCGATGCGATGGAATATCTCGCGCGTGAAGCCCCCAAAGCTGTGTATGAGCTGGAGCACTACGGCGTGCCCTTCAGCCGGACCGAAGAAGGTAAAATCTATCAGCGTCCCTTCGGCGGTCACACCACCGAGTTTGGCGAAGGCCCCGCCGTGCAGCGCACCTGTGCAGCCGCGGACCGGACGGGCCACGCGATCCTGCATACGCTCTATGGACAATCGCTGAAAAACAACGCTGAATTCTACATCGAATATTTCGCCATCGACCTGATCATGTCCGAGGACGGGCAGTGTCAGGGCGTCGTCTGCTGGAAGCTGGACGACGGCACGATGCATGTCTTCAACGCCAAGATGGTTGTACTGGCGACCGGCGGTTACGGTCGTGCATATTTCAGCGCGACCTCGGCCCATACCTGCACCGGCGACGGTGGCGGCATGGTGGCCCGTGCCGGTCTGGCCCTGCAGGATATGGAGTTCGTTCAGTTTCACCCGACTGGAATCTACGGCTCGGGTTGCCTGATCACCGAAGGTGCGAGGGGGGAGGGCGGTTACCTGACCAACTCCGAAGGTGAGCGATTCATGGAGCGCTATGCGCCCCAGTACAAGGACTTGGCGCCGCGCGACTATGTCTCGCGTTCGATGACGATGGAGATCCGCGAAGGTCGTGGTCACGGCGATGACGGGGATCATATTCATTTGAACCTGAGCCACCTGCCAGCCGAGGCGCTGGCGGAACGGTTGCCTGGAATCTCGGAATCGGCACGTGTCTTTGCTGGTGTTGACGTTACCAAGGAACCCATCCCGGTTCTGCCGACCGTGCACTACAATATGGGCGGTATTCCGACGAATTATTGGGGTGAGGTTCTCAACCCAACTGCCGACAACCCAACCGCGGTTGTTCCCGGCCTTATGGCAGTGGGCGAAGCGGGTTGTGCTTCGGTCCACGGTGCCAACCGTCTGGGATCTAACTCTCTGATCGATCTGGTCGTCTTCGGTCGCGCGGCGGCCATCCGGGCCGGTAAAGTAGTGGACGCGGACGCGTCGAACCCTGTGCTGAACCAGGCATCGGTTGACAAGGCATTTGATCGGTTTGACGCCGTGCGGAACGCCTCGGGCGCAGTCCCGACCGCTGACCTGCGGCTTGATATGCAAAAGACCATGCAGCAGGACGCGGCTGTCTTCCGGACCGCCAAGACCATGGCGGAAGGCGTCGAAAAGATGACGGCGATCGCTGCCAAGATGGACGATCTGAAGGTTTCGGACCGGTCTCTGGTCTGGAACAGTGACCTGATGGAGTCGTTGGAACTGACCAATTTGATGCCGAGTGCTCTGGCTACCATCGTGGGGGCCGAAGCGCGCAAAGAGTCCCGTGGCGCGCATGCGCACGAGGATTTCGCCGAGCGCGACGACGAGAACTGGCGTGTCCACACCGTCAGCCGGGTCGAGGGTAACAAGGTTGAACTCAGCTACCGTCCGGTGATCGTTGATCCTTTGACCAACGAGGATCAGGGCGGCATCAGCCTCAAGAAAATCGCGCCCAAAGCGCGGACGTTCTAAGTAGGAGCAACCATCAGGCAATGAGGTGCAAGCGCCACATACCCACCGACACGATAAACGCCCCTTTCGGGCGTGGTGAGGGGTGCTTGCCATGACGGTTGAACAGCTGCCCTCGGGTCCGCGAGACCCCAAGATCATCCTGATCGGTCTGAACCGCTGCGCCACCACGTCGCTGCACAAGCTGTTTCAGAACAGCGGCATCGCGTCGGTGCACTGGGTGGACGATCAGGGCAACAACCTGGCCCAGAAAATGGTGACGAATATTGCCATGGGTCGGAAACCGCTGGATGGGTTCGGCTCGGTCCGGGCCTTTACCGACATTGCCTTCGTGAATGCCCGGTTCATGCTGGATGGCACGCGGTTCTTCCGCGAGTTGCACGCCGCATATCCGGATGCCTATTTCCTGCTGAACACGCGCGATCGCGAGGATTGGATTTCCTCACGCGCGCTGCACAGCAATGGCGGCTATCTCGAACGCTGCTGCAAGGCCAACGGGATGGGCGCAGACGAGGTGAAACAGGGCTGGCGCCGGATGTATGACGTACACCACGCCGAGGTGCAGGCCCATTTCAACGGGATCCCAAGGTTCCTGCGCTTTGATATCGACCGCGATGACCCTCAGGCGATTGCCGACTGGTTATCTGCGGATTTTGACGTGAACATTGCCCATTGGGGGCACTACAATCGAGGCGCGTCTGACCGCGCCCGGACAGGCTGAATGGAGAATTGACATGGTTCAACTGACCCTGCCCAAGAATTCCCGGATCACCACCGGCAAGACATGGCCCAAACCGGACGGCGCGAAGAACCTGCGCAAGTTCCAGATCTATCGCTGGAACCCCGATGACGGACAGAACCCGCGTGTCGACACGTATTTCGTCGATATGGACACCTGCGGTCCGATGATTCTGGACGCGCTGATCAAGATCAAGAACGAGATCGATCCGACCCTGACCTTCCGCCGTTCGTGCCGCGAGGGGATCTGTGGCTCCTGCGCGATGAATATCGACGGGATAAACACGCTGGCCTGCATCTACGGCATGGATGAGATCAAGGGCGACGTGAAGATCTATCCGCTGCCACATATGCCGGTGGTCAAGGACCTGATCCCCGACCTGACGCATTTCTACGCGCAGCATGCCTCGATCATGCCGTGGCTGGAAACCAAGACCAACCGTCCCGCGAAAGAGTGGAAGCAGTCCATCGAAGACCGCAAGAAACTGGACGGCCTGTATGAATGCGTGATGTGCGCCAGCTGCTCGACCTCGTGCCCGAGCTACTGGTGGAACGGCGACCGCTATCTTGGCCCCGCAGCCTTGCTGCATGCCTATCGCTGGATCATCGACAGCCGCGATGAAGCCACGGGGGAGCGTCTGGATGAGCTGGAAGACCCCTTCAAGCTGTATCGCTGCCACACGATCATGAACTGTGCCAAGACCTGCCCGAAGGGCCTGAACCCGGCCGCAGCGATCGCGCAGATCAAGAAGATGATGGTCGAACGTTCTGTCTGATCGACCGATGCGCTTGCCGTGCTGCGGCAAGCGCATGCCCCCTTTGCAAAAACGTCCGATGTCGTCGGGCAACTGACGCGGTATATTTGCAGAAGGGAGGAGTGATGAAATCAGGATCACTCCGATGAGTACACAAACAAACACACCGAAAACCGACGCCAAGGAAGCTCTGACCTTGTTGGAGCAAGCTTGGGCGTATTACACGCCAGAACCGGTTGGCGCGGAAGATCAAAGAGAGCCTGAGCTGTTCGAATACGCAAACGCAGCGTAACACCATCCTTGCCATTTGCGGCTGGAACGGGCCAAACAGATCTATGCCTGTTCTTCTGCTTCTTCTGGCCGCTGGGGTTTTCGCCTATTTCTTCTGGCGATCCCGCACGTCTTCGCTGACACGCGACTGTCGCTGGCGACAGCATCGAAACGAAAATCTGTGGGTTTGCGCCTTTTGCGGCGCGACGTCAGACGGTTCAGATCGTCCTTCGAAATGTCTGCGGCAATCAATTGGCAAATAGAAATCGGGCCGAGACATGCTCGGCCCGTTTCACGTTATGCTGCATCCGGGAAGGCCGCTTGCAACGCGATCTCGACCATATCGCGAAAGCTACGCTCCCGCTCGGATGAGGGCAGGGCCTCGCCTGTCAGCAGGTGGTCCGAGACGGTCAAAACCGCAAGCGCCCGGCATTTGTGTCTGGCGGCGAGGATATACAGCTCGGCTGCTTCCATCTCGACCCCCAGAATGCCGTGACGCACCATCTGTTCGTTCAAATCGGGGCGCTCATCATAGAACACGTCAGACGAATAGATCCCGCCCACATGGGTCGGTGTTCCCTTGGCCGCCGCCGCATTGGCCGCCGCCTGCAAAAGACCCCAATCGGCACAGGGGGCGAAGTTCAGTTCCTTCATGATGCCCCGGGACGGGGTGCTGAGCGTGGTCGACGTCATGGCAAGAATAACATCGCGGACATTGACGCTGTCCTGCATACCGCCGCAGGAGCCAATGCGGATCAATGTCTTTGCGCCGAAATCCCGGATCAATTCGTTCACGTAAATGGAAAGTGAGGGCATCCCCATGCCGCTGCCCTGAATGGTAACAGTGTTCCCTTTCCACGTTCCGGTAAACCCGAGCATGCCGCGCACGTTATTGACTAACCTAACATCATCCAAAAACGTTTCCGCCGCCCATTTCGCCCGATGGGGATCTCCGGGCAATAGAACGGTTTCTGCGATGTCGCCTTTTTCAGCGCCAATGTGGATTGTCATTTCTGAAACGACCTCAAATTTAGATTTCCAACTCGGCGATATCGGTGCCGGAATTCAGCGCGTCATGGACCCATTGAGGCTTGCGTCCACGGCCGGTCCAGGTTTGTTCCGGGGCGTTTGGATTGCGGTATTTCGCTTTTGATTTCTGAAGTTTGGCGCCTTTGGGGGCGGCGTCCGAAAGCTCGGACAAGGAAAATCCGAATTCGGCTGCGGCTTTTTCGGCAGCTTCCAGAGCGGCTTTGCGCTCGCGCTTTTCGGCATTTACCAGGGCTTTATCAATATCGTTGCGCAATTGCAGAAGTTCATTGCGCGACATGTTTTCAAGCTCAAGTCCCATTATAATTCCTCTTTCAGACGTGAGTGGTTGTGGTTGTAAAATACAAGCCGTATTTCCACACGCCGATATAGGCTATTCCCTTCATTTCGGGAATAGCCATCAAGAGTTTTTCAAAACGGGTGTTATTCGGCGGCGATTTCCTGTGGGTCCACCAGCGCGACGATGTCGCCCATGATTGCGTTCAACTCGAAATTCTTGGGGGTGTAGATTCTGGCAACGCCCATTTTTTTCAAAGCGTCTGCGTCATCGTCTGGGATAATCCCGCCGACAATGACAGGCACGTGTGACAGGCCTGCCTGTTTCAGGCGGCTCATTACGTCTTCGACCAGAGGCAGATGACTGCCAGACAGGATCGACAAACCGATGACATGGGCATCATCCTCGGACGCGGCCGAGACGATTTCTTCTGGTGTCAGGCGAATGCCCTCATAGCTGATATCCATGCCGCAATCGCGGGCGCGGAAGGCGATCTGCTCGGCTCCGTTGGAATGGCCGTCCAGCCCCGGCTTGCCGACCAGGAATTTCAAACGACGCCCGAGCCGGTCGCTGACCGCATCGACCGAGGCGCGCAGGTCTTCCAAGCCTTCGGTCTTGTTCGAGACCGAGCCGGACACGCCGGTCGGGCCACGGTAGGTGCCGTAGACCTTGCGCATTTCCTCAGCCCATTCACCCGTAGTTGCACCGGCCTTGGCCGCAGCGATCGAGGGCTCCATGACATTCGCCCCAGTTTGCGCCGCCTTGCGCAAAGCAGCCAGCGCCACTGCGACGGCTGCGTCATCACGTTCGGCCCGCCATTCGTTCAGACGATTGATCTGCTCCTGCTCGACCGCAGGATCCACGACCATAATGCCGCCATCCTCGGTTTGCAGGGGCGAGGGCTCACCGTCGACCCATTTGTTCACACCGACCACAATGGTTTCGTTCCGTTCAATGCGGTTCAGGCGTTCTGCATTGGAATCGACCAGCCGGGACTTCATATATTCGATCGAGGCCACGGCACCGCCCATGGAGTCGAGATTGGCCAACTCGGCCCGCGCGCCTTCTTTGAGTTCTTCGACCTTGGCATCAACCGCCGGGTTCCCGTCGAACAGGTCTCCGTATTCCAGCAGGTCCGTCTCAAAAGCCAGAATCTGCTGCATACGCATTGACCACTGCTGGTCCCACGGGCGGGGCAGGCCCAAGGCCTCATTCCAGGCGGGCAACTGAACGGCACGGGCGCGCGCCTTTTTCGACAGGGTCACGGCCAGCATTTCGATCAGGATGCGGTAGACGTTGTTTTCCGGTTGCTGTTCAGTCAGCCCAAGCGAGTTCACTTGAACGCCATAGCGGAATCTGCGGAACTTGGGGTTCTCAACACCATAGCGTTGTTGAAGGATTTCATCCCAAAGGTCGACAAAGGCCCGCATTTTGCACATTTCGGTAACAAAGCGGATACCTGCATTCACGAAGAAGGAAATGCGCCCACACAGGGCAGGGAAGTCCTCGGCAGGCACACGCGGGCGTAGTTCGTCCAGCACTGCGATGGCTGTGGCGAGTGCGTAGGCCAGCTCCTGTTCCGGTGTCGCGCCGGCCTCTTGCAGGTGGTAGGAACACACGTTCATCGGGTTCCATTTCGGCACGTTAGTATAGCAATACTCGGCCACGTCCGCGATCATCTTCAACGACGGCTTGGGCGGGCAGACATAGGTGCCGCGGCTGAGATATTCCTTGATCAGGTCATTCTGTACGGTGCCCTGCAGCTTTGAGACATCCGCGCCCTGTTCCTCGGCCACGGCGATGTAAAGCGCCAGCAGCCACGGGGCCGTCGCGTTGATCGTCATCGAGGTGTTCATCTGCTCCAGCGGAATCTGGTCGAACAGCACCCGCATGTCGCCCAGATGGCAGATCGGCACACCCACTTTGCCGACCTCACCCCGCGCCAGTGTGTGGTCGCTGTCATAGCCCGTTTGAGTCGGCAGATCGAAAGCCACCGACAGGCCAGTCTGACCTTTGGCGAGGTTGCCGCGATACAGCGCGTTCGAGGCTTTGGCGGTGGAATGACCGGCATAGGTTCGGATCAGCCAGGGGCGGTCTTTCTGCATCTGCGTCATGGGCGGGCCTCGTGTTTCGGTGAGCAACAAAATTACGTCTACGGGTTCTAAATCGCAATTTTCAGGCATTGTCAATTCGCTGCGTTGCGGCATATGCGAATTGTCTAGATTGTGAGCCGTCTCGTTTGGTGGCAGTGTGGCCCGATGTTGAGAACCGTGGAACTTCCGCTGTGGCTATTCCTGTTGATCGTGGTCTTTGCCATGGTCACCTTCGCCTCGCATTTTCTGTTCCCGTCGGTCCGCTGGTTTTTTCGCCGCAGGCTTGAGAGGGCGGTCGCTCGGTTGAACCAGCGCCTGCAGAGACCGATCCAGCCGTTCAAGCTGGCGCGGCGGCACGACATGATCCAGCGGCTCATCTATGATCCTCAGGTCGGGCAAGCGGTGCAGCAGCACGCCCATGACGAAGGCATCCCCGAAGCCGTTGCGTTCGAACAAGCCCGCCGATACGCGCGTGAGATCGTGCCCTCCTTTTCGGCTTTTGCCTATTTTAGCTTCGCCATTCGTCTGTCCCGGTTGCTGAGCAACGCGTTCTACAACGTGCATCTCAGCTACAAGGATGAAAGCGCGATCAAGGATATCGATCCTGAGGCGACGGTTGTCTTTGTGATGAACCATCGCAGCAACATGGACTATGTTCTGGTCACTTATCTGGCGGCGCAGCAATCCGCCCTGTCCTATGCCGTGGGCGAATGGGCGCGGGTTTGGCCGCTCAGCCGGTTGATCCGCGCGATGGGCGCGTATTTCATCCGTCGCAAATCGGGCAGTGAGCTGTATCGCCAGGTTCTGGCCAGCTATGTGCGCCATGCGACCGAAGCAGGTGTAACGCAGGCGATGTTCCCCGAAGGCGGGCTCAGCCTGACCGGGGCTTTGGGGCGCCCCAAGCTGGGCTTGTTGAAATATATTATCGACGGCACCTCGCCTGAGGGGCGCGATGTGGTGTTTGTGCCGGTGGCCTTGAACTATGACCGCGTGCTTGAGGACACGATCCTGACGCGCGCCGCCCTCGGAACCGATCGACGGTTTCGCGCGCGGATCGGGGTGATCACAAGCTGGGTTCTCAAACAGATCTGGCGTCGGCTGATCGGCCGCTACAAGCGGTTCGGACTGGCGGCGGTTCGGTACGGTGAACCGATCTCGCTAAAAGAATTCGAGGCGCGCACAGAGGGGGATATCATGACCGACCTCGCCCGCGCATTGATGAAACGGATTGGCGCGGCGATTCCCTTGGTGCCGGGTCCGGCGGCCTGCTGGCTGCTGCGCGAGAACGGCCCAATGCCCGAACCAGAGGTGCGAAGCCGTATCCTTGCCCTCATGGAAGCCGATGGCCTGACGCTGGCGGAGGCCGAGGACGCCATCACCAGTGCGGTGGATCATATGGTCGAGCGGCGCATTCTGACCCGCGAAGACGGGGTTTTGAACCTGTCCGGGCAGCGCGAGGATCTTTTGGATTATTACGCAGACTCGGTACCCGAACAGGTGAAACCCGCCAATGCTGCACTCGCGAAAGATGTTTCTGCACCCGCTGGGTCATAAAATTACAAAAATAGACCAAAGATGGTTGCAATGTTGCGCAACCCCTCCTATCCCTCTGTAGGAGAGGCGGCGATTCTGCGTCGCGGCAAAGGTATTTAAAAGGAGGCCAGCATGGCTTTGGACACCGAAAGCGGTATCGCGTCGTACGAGGCACCCGAAAAGGACCTCTATGAAATGGGGGAAATCCCTCCGATGGGGTTTGTGCCCAAGCAGATGTACGCCTGGGCGATCCGCAAAGAGCGTCACGGAGAACCAAATACTGCGATGCAGCAGGAAGTGGTCGATGTGCCCGAACTCGACAGCAACGAGGTTCTGGTCCTCGTGATGGCGGCGGGCGTCAATTATAATGGCGTCTGGGCTGCTCTGGGCCAGCCGATCAGCCCGTTTGATGGCCACAAGGCCCCGTATCACATCGCTGGCTCGGATGCGTCCGGCATCGTTTGGGCCGTGGGTGACAAGGTCAAGCGCTGGAAGGTCGGCGATGAGGTGGTGATCCACTGCAATCAGGACGATGGCGACGATGAGGAATGCAACGGCGGCGATCCGATGTACTCGCCCAGCCAGCGTATCTGGGGATATGAAACTCCGGATGGGTCGTTCAGCCAATTCACCCGCGTGCAGGCGCAACAGCTGATGCCGCGTCCCAAGCACCTGACCTGGGAGCAGGCGGCGTGCTATACCCTGACGCTCGCTACGGCCTACCGGATGCTGTTCGGGCATGAGCCCCATGACCTGAAGCCCGGCCAGAACGTTCTGGTCTGGGGTGCCTCGGGTGGTTTGGGCTCTTACGCGATCCAGTTGATCAACACGGCCGGTGCAAATGCGATCGGCGTGATCTCGGACGAAAGCAAGCGGGATTTCGTCATGGGGCTGGGCGCCAAAGGCGTTCTGAACCGTAAGGACTTCAACTGCTGGGGTCAGCTGCCCACGGTCAACACGGCCGAATATGCCGAGTGGTTCAAAGAAGCCCGCAAGTTCGGCAAGGCGATCTGGGATATCACCGGTAAAGGCAACAACGTTGATATGGTGTTTGAACACCCCGGCGAAAGCACCTTCCCAGTGTCGACCTTCGTGGTGAAAAAGGGCGGTATGGTCGTGATTTGTGCTGGGACCACCGGGTTCAACTGTACCTTCGACGTGCGCTACATGTGGATGCACCAGAAACGCCTGCAGGGTTCGCACTTTGCACATCTGAAGCAAGCGGCAGCCGCCAACAAGCTGATGGTCGAGCGTCGCCTGGATCCTTGCATGTCGGAAGTATTCGCGTGGAATGATTTGCCCGAAGCGCATATGAAAATGCTGCGCAACGAGCACAAGCCGGGCAATATGTCGGTCCTGGTACAGGCCCCGCGCACCGGCATGCGCACTTTGGAAGAGGTTCTGGACGCGCGTCCCTAAGCCCATCCTGAAATAGACAAAAAACACCCGCGAATCGGCCCTCCGATACGCGGGTGTTCTGCCTTCTGAGAGGGCCCTTTTTTGTTTCAACAGGTTGGAATTTAGCCCCTCACTATTTTTGGGGAGTAGAAACCGGTGAATAGGTCAAAAAGATTGCACATGTTATGGTTGTGTTAACACTTCGTTAACTGTTTCAGAGAGACCCTTATGGCGCAAAATGAGTGGATACTGGACGTATTGTCGGACCTCAACGCGTTCGCTGTTGCGAATGGGTTGACTGCCTTGGCCGAACAGCTGGACGACACCAAGCTGATTGCCGCAGCCGAGATCGCGTCCATGACAGATAAGGCACGGGCGCCCGCGGATGGGAACAGAACTCGACTTGGGTCAGATCCTGAAGGATTTGGAAAACACCAGCACGCTTGATGAGCTTGGCTCGGTCGCCATTCGCCTGCGCGACTGTCTGAAAGTCGAACATCTGACATATCATTGGGTGGATGCCGCCGGGGATCAGTACGGCTATACCACCTATTCCGATGCCTGGGATGAACGGTATCGCGAAAAGAACTATCATCGCATCGACCCCGTGATACTGGGGTGTTTCCAACGATTTCACCCGGTTGATTGGAAATCGCTGGACTGGTCCGGCAAGGTCTCCAAGGCGTTTCTTCAGGATGCGTTGGGACATGGGGTGGGCAATCAGGGATATTCAATCCCGATCCGAGGGCCAAACGGCCAGTTTGCGCTTTTCACTGTCAATCACAGTTGTGACGACGACACCTGGCAGGATTTCATCTCGACCTTTGGCCGCGAATTGATCCTTGTGGCGCACTACATCAATCGCAAAGCACTGGAGTTTGAAAAGGACAGGCAACCTGAAGCGACCCGGGGTCTGTCCCCGCGTGAAATTGATGCGATGACGTTGCTTGCGCAGGGCTTCAGCCGCGCACAGGTTGCGCATTCGCTGTCGATCTCGGAACACACGCTTAGGGTCTATATCGAAAGCGCGCGCTCAAAACTGGGCGCGCAAAACACGACGCATGCGATCGCGACCGCGCTCAGCCGTGGGTTAATAGTCGTTTAAGCAACGTACGGTCCTAGAACAGTAAATTAACTACGACTTCGTACCCCTTTCGTTCCTGCACAGGACGACAAGGGGAATTAGTCATGTTGCGTTATTTGTATGCTGATGAGCTGCATAAGTTTCCAGCTTTGGCCGACGGGATGTTTCGCGATCGCGCGGATCAGTTCAAAACCCGGCTGGGATGGGACGTTTACGTCAATGAAAAAGGGGAAGAGCGAGATCAATACGATGATCTCAACCCGCTCTATGTGATTTGGGAGGAGCCGGATGGCAGCCATGGCGGCTCAATGCGGGTTCTGCCGACCACTGGCCCGGTCATGGTGAACGAGGTGTTCGGTCATCTCAACGAGGGCGAGCCGATCTGCAGTCCTCTGATCTGGGAGGTCACGCGCTTTTGCCTGTCGCGCACAGCCAGCCCCCATACGGCTGGGGCAATTATGCTGAGCGGCGGTGAAATGATGGAGGGCTTCGGTCTGACCCACATCGCCGGCGTCTTTGATGCGCGGATGATCCGGATCTACCGCCTGATCGGATCGTCTCCGATTGTGTTGGGGTCCGAGGGGAAAGGGCGCGATCAGATCTCGGTCGGTCTCTGGCCCTATTCTGCGGATGATTGCAACCGCGTGGCCGAACGGGCGGGCATCCCGCGTGAACTTTCACGCCTGTGGTTCAAAACCGCGTTCGGCCCGGCCAAACAGCACCGGTTTGCGCTGTCGGCTTAGGGCCTTGAAAACGCAAATCCGTATCTGGTGAAGGGTGGCGCGGCCCTGTAGGGTCGCGCCATGTCTTTGCCCAATGTGACCTTCTCAGAAGATCAGGCCGCCGCCTATGACAGCATCGCCGAGATGCTGCGCTCTGCCGGGGTGGACCTTGAAGATGATGCCCTGCTGAAACTGCCGGGACACGGTGAATCGGGCGTTATGGCCGTGATCGGCAAGGCCGGTTCGGGCAAGACCTTACTACTGGCGGAACTGTATAGGGCGCTGGCCGAGACGGGCGTTCACATCGTCTCGGGCGACTATGAAAGCCGCAAATCTCGCGACAAGCGCAGTCTGGCGATTCTGGCCCCCACCAACAAGGCCGCAAGCGTTTTGCGCCTGCGGGGGGTACCCGCGACGACCATCCATCGCATTCTCTATACGCCCGTCTACGACCCGGAATATGAACGCATCGCCGAGTGGCTTGAGGGCAATGACGAACGGCCCGAGATCGAGGGCCTGACGGATGAGGCGCTGGACCGGGCGGCTGCCTTCTATCAGAACAACAGGTCGATCCCGGGTGCCCTGGCCGCTGCCGGTCTGCGCGGGTCGGATTTCATCACCGGCTGGAAGCGCCGGGAAGAGCCGCTGGACATTGGTTTTGTCGACGAAGCCTCGATGCTGGATGACCGCCAGTTTGACGATCTGAAGGAGATCTTCCCGACGTTGCTGCTGTTCGGCGATCCGGCACAGCTGGCACCGGTGAATCAATCTGGTAGCATGGTGTTCGAATCCCTGCGCGAGCCGCGCAAGCTGACCCTGCATCGCATACACCGTCAGGATGCCGACAATCCCATTCTCGATCTGGCCCATGCGCTTGCTGACCCTGCCATGGGCTTTGAGGATTTCGAGCGTCTGGTCGAAGACACCGCGCGTCGCGATGACCGGGTGGTCTGGGGCCAACGGGTCGAGGTCGACCTGATGGCCCGCAGCCCGGTTCTGGTCTGGCGCAACGCAACGCGCATCCGTCTGATCCAGGCCTTCCGGCAGGTCCATGGCGCCCCCGAGACGGAATTGCTGGAAGGTGAGCCGCTGATTTGCGACGGGATTGAGTTGCCTCTGAAACACCGCAAGAAACGGCTGGATCTTGAGGCGCGTGGCCTGATCAAAGGCGCGCAGGTTGTTTATCTGGGGCCGGGGCGAAAACCCGGTTTTTCGCGCCTGCATGTCATGGGTGCCGAGGACCCTCAGATTAGTGCGGCGTCGATTGTGCAGATCGAAAAGCCGGATGAGGAGGAGCCGTTCATCCCCTATGCAGCACGTATGGGCGCGACCTTTTTGCATGGAGCGGCGGTGACCATCCACAAGGCGCAGGGCTCGCAATGGGATACGGTGCAGGTCTTCGCGCCCGACATCTATGCCGCTGCCCGCATGGGCCGGACCGAGGCCGGACAACCCTTGTGGAAACGACTGGCCTATGTTGCCATCACCCGTGCGCAGGAACGGTTGATCTGGGTGGTGCGCAATCGGTTGTCCAAGCCCACCCATCCTCTGCGCGTCGATGATCTGCGCGCGATACCGGCGGCGACCCTGACACTGGAGGCTGAAGATACATGAAATCCATCCTCATAACTGGCGCAAGTTCCGGGATCGGAAAGGCTACAGCCGAGCTGTTTCTGGCCGAGGGCTGGACCGTCGGCCTGCTAGCTCGCAGCGAAGACAAACTGGTGGAAATGGCCGAAGGGCATCGCAACTCCATCCCTCTGGTTGCGGATGTGACCGATCCAGTGGCGGTTGCGCGCGCCTTTCGGTCGTTCTCGAACAGGGCCGAGCGGCTGGACGTTCTGTTCAACAATGCAGGCATCTTTGCACCCGGCGGCACGATTGATGAAATCGCGTTGGAGGACTGGTACCAGAGCGTCAACGTCAACCTCAACGGCATGTTTCTGAGCGCGCGTGAGGCGTTTCGGATCATGCGTCATCAAACCCCGCAAGGCGGGCGCATCATCAACAACGGCTCGATCGCGGCTTATGTGCCGCGCCCGAATTCGGTGCACTATTCTGCAACGAAACACGCCATCACAGGGCTTACGCGCAGCCTGTCGCTGGACGGGCGCGATTTTGGCATTGCCTGTGGCCAGATCGATATCGGGAACGCCCGCACTCAGATGGTGCAGGGGCTAGTCGATGCTGCGATTGCCGACGGTGCGACGCCCGATCCGACTATGGATGTGGAAGATGCCGCCAAGTCGGTGCTGCACATGGCCAATCTACCGCCCGAGGCCAATGTGCAGTTCATGACCGTGATGGCCACGACCATGCCCTATATCGGCCGGGGCTGAACGTTACTTTTCGCGCAGCAGACGGAAAGCTGTTGAGGCACCCCACCCAGCGGCGATGGCGATGACCAGTGACATCAGCCCGTACCAAACGGGCTGTTCGCGGGACATGTTGTAGAGAAATCGCTCCAGCCCCACTTTGCGCACGTCGATGGTGGTTTCGTATTGCGACACCACATTGCCGCCCCGCGTCAGGAAAATGCGTGCGGCATAGTCGCCTTCGGTCAGGTCGGCAGGCATGTCGATCGACGTGCGGAACAGGGTCTGTTCGTCCACCGCAACTGTGTTTTCGCGGATCGAATACAAGCTCTCGCTTTCGCGAATGCGTATCACGGCATCGGCAAAGTCCTGAGCGGCCTCGATATGCATGGCCGCCCCGACCGAGCGGATGGCCCGCTCGATGGAAACCCGATAGCGGAGATCCTCGGTATTGGTGAGGATGTCTTTGAATGGCCCGCTGGTGGCAACAGCGTAGAAGCTTGGGGCCAGATCGACCTCGACGCTGTCGGTGTTCACCCAGATTCCCAGCTTACGCTCTTTTCGGCGCACGGTCAGAGGCTCGGACGGACCGGCAACAGTCACGATCACCTCAAGCGGAGGGCCTTCGGGGATCGGGGCTTCGCGCTTGATGGCGCCGAATATCAAAATCTCGGACCCGTCGAACGTGGCGGTAATGGCGACCCGGTCCTGGCTGAGGCCCAGGACCACCTGCTCTTCCGCGGCAACCGCTGGCAGGCAGAACAGGCACAGGGCGGCGATCAATGAGCGGACCATGATCAGTGCCCCCCGCTGGCGCCAAGCGAATACAGCTCGGACGGTTCCAGAAGCAGATCAAGCGCCAGCTTGCCACAGACGACCAGCACCAGCGCGGCCAGCAAAACCCGCAATTGTTCGGCTGGCATCCGGGCGCCGATCACGGTTCCGATCTGAGCGCCGATAACGCCACCGACCAGAAGCAGCACGGCCAGAACCACGTCCACGGTGTAGTTCGTGGTGGCGTGCAGCATTGTGGTGAAGGCGGTTACGAAAATAATCTGGAACAGGGATGTCCCGACCACAACCTTGGTGGGCATGCCCAGCAGGTAGATCATGGCAGGCACCATGATGAAGCCGCCGCCGACGCCCATGATCGCAGACAGAACGCCCACGCAAAGCCCGACCAGAACCGGTGGAATGACCGAGATATACAGGCCCGAGGTGCGAAATCGCATCTTGAAGGGCATCGCATGGACCCAGCCGCGCTGACGGCGCTTGGCAGGTGCTGCCCCGCCTTTCTTGGCCTTGCGCAAGGCGCGCAGGCTTTCGATGAACATCAGGCTGCCGATCACGCCAAGGAAGACGACGTAGCACAGCGTTACCAGCAGATCGACCTGACCCAAGCTCTTGAGGTAGTTGAACACGACGACGCCAAGCCCAGCCCCGATGAGACCGCCGATCAAAAGCACCGTGCCCATCCTGAAATCGACCGTCCTTCGCCTAAAATGCGCCAGAACGCCCGAGAAGGACGAGGCGACGATCTGGTTGGCCTCGGTCGCGACGGCAACCGCCGGAGGGATGCCGATAAAGAACAGAAGCGGCGTCATGAGGAACCCACCGCCGACTCCGAACATGCCCGACAGAATGCCGACCATGCCTCCGAGCCCAAGCAGTAGAAAGGCGTTTACGGAGACTTCGGCAATCGGAAGGTAAATTTGCATGGCATGCTCTAGTCGTATTGAGTTCGGCTGTGCAAAGCGGTGGACCCGCCGGCATCGGAAATGCGTGCAGCCTGAATATCGGGCGCTGCGGTCACAGGCCTACCACCCGTCTTTGGCAAATACGAGAGGAGGTTTGCACTCTTTTCTATCAGAGGAAACACGCACATACCCTCTTAGAGCGGTTGCGGCATGCAAAATCAACTCTGCATGCCGCTCTGCAGCGAACAGGACCCAGAATTGGCCCTGAACTGGACTTATCAGCGTTCTTTCACGTAGGGCTCGCCGCCGGCGCGGGGCGGAACTGCCTTGCCAACGAAGCCCGCAAGAATCACCACGGTCAGGATATAGGGCAGGGCGTCCATCACCTGCACAGGGATCACGATGCCGCCCAGATCGATGTTCTGGAACCGCAGCGCGATGGCCTGAAGCAGACCAAACAGCAAACAGGCCCACATCGCGTGCCAGGGCCGCCATTTCGCAAAGATCAGCGCCGCCAGCGCGATGAACCCGCGTCCGGCGGTCATTTCCTTGACGAACCCGGCCTGAAGAGCGGTTGCAAGATAGGCTCCGGCGATACCGCAGAGCACGCCGCAAATGGCGACAGCCGCAAAGCGCAGGCCGACAACCGAGACACCGGCAGTATCCACGGCCGCCGGGTTTTCGCCCACCGCGCGTAACCGCAACCCGAACCGGGTGCGATAAAGGATCCACCACGTCGCAGGCACCATCAGGAAGGCGATATAGACAAGGATCGAATGGCCGGACAGCAGCTCAGAGTAGATCGGGCCGATGAAGGGCACCTCACTCAGCGCTTCGGCGAAGGGGAAGTTGATCGGCTCAAACCGGCCTTGGCCGAACAGCGATGGGGTCCGCCCGCCTTGCTGGAACCAGCTTTGTGCGATCAGAACCGTCAGGCCCGAGGCTAGGAAGTTGATCGCCACGCCCGAGATCAGCTGATTGCCTCGGAACGTGATCGACGCTACGCCGTGTAGTGCCGACAAAACCAGAGACGACGCGATACCCGCGAGCAATCCCAACCAGACCGAGCCGGTCACCGCCGCCACAGCCGCCGAGAAGAAGGCCGAGATTAGCATTTTGCCCTCAAGCCCAATGTCGAAAATCCCTGCGCGTTCGGAATAGAGGCCTGCCAGGCAGGCCAGCAGCAAAGGCGTCGCCAGGCGGACGGTGGAATCGAGGACCTGGATCAGTGTTACGAACGAATCCATCACTGAGGCTCCTTCCGCAGGGCAAGGAACAGCTTTTCAAGCGGCATCCGCACCATATTGTCCAACGCTCCGGTAAACAGGATCACCAGCGCCTGAATGACGACGATCAGCTCACGCGGGATGGATGTCCACAAGGCCAGCTCGGCACCGCCTTGATACAGGAAGCCGAACAGAAGCGCCGCGAGGAACACGCCGAACGGGTGAGAACGGCCCATCAGCGCCACAGCGATCCCAATGAAACCCGCGCCTTCGGTTGAGTTCAGAACCAGTCGCTCTGCCTCACCCATCACGTTGTTGATGGCCATCAGACCGGCTAGCCCGCCCGAGATCAACATGGCGATGATGGTGATGCGAACCGGCGAGATCCCGGCATAGACGGCACCGGTCTCTGAATGACCATAGGCCCGGATTTCATATCCCAACCGGGTGCGCCAGATCAGCGCCCAGACCACAAGACAGGCGATGATCGCCACGAAGAACGAAATATTGGCCGGTGCGCCACGGAACATCACGTTTTCGGCGGTTGAGAACATGGATTGGAAGGTCGGCAGGTGAACCGCCTCGGGGAAGCGCGCGGTCGCCGGGTCCTGAGAGCCTTGCGGGCGCATGACATTGACCAGCATGTAGTTCAGGAAGGCGGCTGCGATAAAGTTGAACATGATCGTGGTGATCACTATGTGGCTGCCGCGTTTGGCCTGCAGGTAAGCCGGGATTGCGGCCCATGCCGCGCCAAATACAGCGGCCCCCAAACCTGCAGCGATCAGAGCGATGCTCCAATGCGGCCAAGGGATGTAGAGGCACACCATCGCCACTCCAAGGCCGCCCAGCATCGCCTGACCTTCGCCGCCGATGTTGAACAGCCGCGCGTGGAAGGCCACGGCCACCGCGAGCCCGGTGAACATGAAGTTGGTCGCGTAGTAGAGCGTATAGCCCCAGCCATAGGTCGACCCCAGCGCGCCTGTGACCATCAGGTTCACGGCCTCAACCGGGTTCTCTCCGATGGCGAGGATCACCAGCGCCGACAGGATCGTGGCCAACACCAGGCTGATGATGGGGATCAGCACGACGTCGGCCCATTTGGGCATTTTTTCCATCTTACGCGGCCTCTCCCGCAACACCGGCCATCAGCAGGCCCAGTTCTTTTTCATCTGTCTCATGGGGTAGACGCTCACCCATGATATGTCCGTCAAACATCACGGCGATCCGGTCCGAGAGCGAGAAAATCTCCTCCAGCTCGACCGAGACCAGCAGTATCGCTTTGCCTTGGTCGCGCAGGGCCACGATTTGTTTGTGAATGAATTCGATCGCGCCAATGTCGACGCCACGGGTCGGTTGGCCGACGAGCAGCAGGTCTGGGTTCCGCTCAATCTCACGCGCGACGACGATCTTTTGCTGGTTGCCTCCGGAAAAGCTTTTGGCGGTCAGCCAGCCATTCGGGGGACGCACATCGAATTTCTCGATCTTGGCTTCGGTGTCCGCGCGCAGGGCGGCGTTGTCCATGAACAGGCCGCGCTTGTAAGCCGGGTCACGGTGATAGCCGAAGGCAACGTTTTCCCAGGCATGGAAATCCATGATCAGACCTTCGCGCTGACGGTCTTCCGGTACATGCGCGATGTGCTGCGCGCGACGCGCCTGACCGTCAGACCCAGCCCCGCTGAGGGGAAGCGGCGTACCGTTCAGCTTGATCGACCCCTGACCGGGGCGCATTCCGCCCAGAACCTCCAACAGTTCCGACTGGCCGTTGCCCGCGACGCCTGCGATGCCGACGATCTCACCGGCGCGGACGGTCAGGTCGATGCCTTTGACACGTTCAACACCCGCCGCATCGAACACGCGCAGGTCTTGGACCTCAAGAATGGGTTTTCCGGGCTGCGCGGGTACCTTGTCGACCTGTAGAAGGACCTTGCGGCCCACCATCAGCTCGGCCAGATGCTCCGGGCTGGTCTCAGACGTTTTGACCGTGGCTGTCATCTCTCCGCGCCGCATGACCGAGACGGTATCGGTGTTCTCCATGATCTCGCGCAGCTTGTGCGTGATCACGATGATCGTTTTCCCTTCGGCCCGAAGACGATCGAGGATGCGGAACAGCTGGTCGGCCTCGGCCGGGGTCAAAACGCCGGTGGGTTCGTCGAGGATCAGGATCTCGGCCTTGCGATACAGCGCCTTGAGGATCTCGACCCGTTGCTGCATGCCCACGCCGATTTCATCGATGCGCTTGTCGGGGTCGACGAACAGCTCGTATTCTTCTTCCAGCGCTTTCAGCTCTTTCCGGGCCTTGGCCAGAGATGGGGCCAGCAACCCGCCATCTTCAGCGCCCAGAACGATGTTTTCCAGAACGGTGAAATTCTCGACCAGTTTGAAATGCTGAAAAACCATCCCGATCCCCGAGGCGATGGCCGCCTGACTGTCCGGGATGTCGGTTTTTGATCCGTTAATCCAGATCTCACCTTTGTCGGCCTTGTAGAAGCCGTAGAGAATGCTCATCAGCGTGGATTTGCCCGCACCGTTTTCACCGATGATCCCATGGATCGTGCCGGGGGCGACGCTGATGGAAATGTCTTTGTTGGCCTGAACTGGCCCAAAGGCTTTGGAAATCCCTTTGAGCTCAATGGCGGGGACTGTCATGTCTTGTCCTTGGGTTGCCGAAGGGCCGCGCGGTTCGCGGCAGAGTGGATGGCGAGGCGGAGAAACCCCCGCCCAGCCATTGTATCAGAACTGCAGTGCGGGGCAGCTGTCGTTGTCGTAGTAGCTGACGACAGTCACGTTGCCCGCGATGATGTCGTCACGCGCCTGATCGACGGCTGCTTTCATGTCATCAGACACCAGCGACGCATTGTTGTCGTCCATCGCGACGCCAACGCCTTCCTCGGCCAGACCCATGGCGAACACACCGGTTTCGAGGTTTTCACCCGCTTTCATCGCGTCATAGACGGCCACGTCCACGCGCTTGAGCATCGAGGTCAGAACTTTGCCCGGGTGCAGGTGGTTCTGGTTGCTGTCCACGCCGATCGACAGGATGCCTTCATCCGCTGCGGTCTGCAGAACACCAACACCGGTGCCGCCTGCAGCGGCGTAGATGACGTCAGCGCCCTGGCTGATCTGCGCCTTGGTCAGCTCGGACCCTTTAACCGGGTCGTTCCACGCGGCAGGGGTTGTGCCGGTCATGTTGGCAACAACGTTGATGTCAGGGTTCACAGCCTTGGCGCCTTGCGCATAGCCGCACCCAAAGTGGCGGATCAGCGGGATATCCATTCCGCCGATGAAGCCGACAGTGCCCGATTCCGACGCCATCGCGGCCATCATACCAACGAGGTACGAGCCTTCGTGCTCGGCAAAGCCGATCTGACGGATGTTCGGGGCGTCCAGCCAGGTGACGTCAACCGCGACGAACTTGGTGTCAGGATAGTCGCCAGCAACGGCAGACAGCGGATCGGCCATGGCAAAGCCCATGGTGATCACCGGGTTCGCGCCAGCCTCGGCGAAACGGCGCAAGGCCTGTTCACGCTGTGCTTCCGACTGAAGCTCGATCTCGCGATAGGTGCCGCCGGTTTCGTTGGCCCAACGCTGTGCGCCGTTATGTGCGGCTTCGTTGAACGACTTGTCGAACTTGCCACCCAGGTCAAAGATCAGGGCCGGTTCGGCCAGTGCGGCACCTGCGGTCAGAGCGACGGCGGCGGCAGCGCCCATCAAGGATTTCATCAGGGTCATTTGGTACTCCCGTTGTTTTTGTCGGTTCGAGGTTAAACTAGCCTCGTTTACCCACCTATAGCGAGCATAACCGTTGTGATGACGGGAATTAAGGCCGTATGCAACAGGTGGGGTCAACTGATTTTTGACCAGTTGGTCTAAAAAATGGCGAGTTTATTCAAGGCAGGGCGCGTTCCATCACAATTGCATCGCAATTTGAGACGAAATCGCGTGTATAATAGCCTTTTCGCCGCCCGCAGGGGCTGTATCCGAAGCGTTCATAGAGCGCGATAGCGGCCCCATTGTCTGCCGCCACGTCAAGAATCGCGCGCACCGCGCCCAGTTCAGCCGCAACCGCGTGCCAGTTTTTCATGCAGGCTGCTGCCAACCCCTGACGCTGATACAGGGGGTGAGTCGCGATGGTCAGCAACTCGGCCTCGCCCGCGATGACCTGAAACAGGGCAAAGGAGGTGGGGTCTCCGACAACATGGGTGAAGCGGTTTTGCAGCAGGTCTTCGAACTCGGCAGCCGTCCACGGGCGCGCCTGCGTGAAGGCCGCAGCGTGGGTCAGGGCCATGTCTTCCGGGGTCATTCGTCCAGCAGCACGGGAGGGAGGTCGCGAGAAGGCGCCGCATCCGCGGGACGAATGTAGAGCGGTGCGGGTGGTTCCGTTTCCGTGCCGTATCGGCGCTCCGCGACATGGGCGATGGCCTGAACATGCGCGTTTGGGTCCGTGGCAGTGAAGAGGGGGCCAAGCCCCTCGGCCTCTGCCCGAGGCATCAGGCGTGGGCCTTCTGAGGTCTGCACATAGACCTGATCGCGCGGGGCCGAGATCGCAGGCAGGTGGCCGTCGGGCGTGATCTCGGCCAAGGCGTCAAAACCTGAAACGCCGACGGCGGGGATGTTCAGACCCAATGCAAGCCCACGCGCTGCCGAGACCGAGATTCGAATGCCGGTGAAGTTTCCCGGTCCTACGCCAACACCAATGGCGTCCAGGTCTTTCCAGCCAAGACCGGCCTCAGACAGAACCTCCTCCAGCAAGGGCATCAGGCGTTCGGCTTGCCCGCGTGACATGGCCTCGGCCCGCGTGACGACAATTTCAGAGCCACGCAACAAAGCGGCCGCGCAACGCGCGGCCGATGTGTCAAATGCCAGAAGGGTCGGTTCAGACGGCAACGGGGCGAACCTCGGTCACTTCGGGGATGTAGTGGCGCAGTAGGTTCTCGATCCCCATTTTCAGGGTCAGGGTCGAGGACGGGCAGCCCGCGCAGGCCCCTTGCATGTGCAGGTAGACCACGCCGCGGTCAAAGCCGTGGAAGGTGATGTCGCCACCGTCCTGAGCCACCGCAGGGCGCACACGGCTGTCCAGCAGATCCTTGATCTGATCAACGATTTCCGAATCCTCGCCGGTATGTTCGGCATGGCCGGATGCGGGTGCCGCCTCGGCCCCCATGACGGGCTGGCCGGATTGGTAATGCTCCATCACTGCGCCGAGGATGCTTGGCTTGATGTGGTCCCAATCGACGTCATCCGCTTTCGTGACGGTGACAAAGTCATTGCCAAAGAACACGCCGGTCACGCCGCTGACCGCAAAGATGCGCTGGGCGAGGGGCGATTTTTCGGCTGCTTCTGCGGATGGGAAGTCAGCTGTGCCTGCCTCAAGCACCGTCTGGCCGGGCAGGAACTTCAAGGTTGCCGGGTTCGGGGTGGATTCGGTCTGAATGAACATGAGGCAGCTCCGTTTTCGTTGCATCTGATATGCGGGCAGCTGCCGTGGAAGTCAAGATTTGGAACCGTTCTAAATTGAGACAGCGTGGTTTATTGCGTCAACCAACCGGTCATCACCCCAGAAAACCTCATCCCCGACAACAAAACTGGGTGCTCCGAACAAATCGAGTTCTTTGGCGCGGCTGGATTGAGCAAAGAGCGCCGCTTTGACCTGCGGGTCTTGAGACTTGTCCATAAAACCGGCGGGCAGACCTGCGGCTGCAAGGCAGTCTGTCAGTGTCGATGCGGCCGAGATATCGCGGCCCTCGCCGAACTCAGCCATGTAGACGGCACGGGCAAACGCGGCCCGCTGGTCCTGGGCCTCGATGGCGACGGCCAAACGCGCAGCCGTCAAAGAATTCTGCGGAAACGGATAGGGGCGCTGAAACGGCAGCGCGCGCGCGGCGCATAAACGCTCCATATCGCGCCACATGTAGCGGCCCTTGGCGGGGTAGATCGTGAATGGAGAGGTATTCCAGCCCTGTTCGGCAAAGATAGGCCCCAAAAGAAAGGGCTGCCAGTCGATGGAAACACCCTTGTCAGCGGCCAGCTGCTCGATCCGCATCGCGCTGAGATAAGAATAGGTTGAGGCGAATTCGAACCAGATCTGAACGGGTGCTGCCATGGTGCCTCAGGTGATCTCTTCCAGTTTTTCCTTGCTCAGATCGCCCGGTACGATGGTGATCGGGATCGGCATGCTGCCCGAGTTCTTGGTTAGTTGAGTCACCAGGGGACCCGGCCCTTTCTTGTCGGTGCCAGCGCCCAGAACCAGAACCCCAATCTCGGGGTCGGACTGTACGTGTTCGATGATCTGTGCCACGGGATCGCCTTCGCGAATGGCCAATTCAGGCTCAACGCTCTGCTTGTCGCGCATCCATTTGGCGAAGACTTCGAAATGGGCGTGGATACGTTCGCGGGCCTCTTCGCGCATGGTTTCGGCCACACCGATCCAGTGATTGAATTCATCCGGCGGGATCACGGATAGAATTGTCACGCCGCCGCCGGTATGCGCGGCCCGCATCGCGGCAAAACGCATGGCGTTCAGGCATTCGCGGCTGTCATCCAGAATGACGAGAAACTTGCGCATTTGGGTCCTCTTGATTTTCTGGGATCATGCCCGACCGATAGCGTGCTGGCAACTCGGGTAAATCCCTAGCGCTCGCTTGCTGCCCAATCCCAGTAGAGCGCGCGGGCGCGGCGGGCGATAGGGCCAACCTGATATTGCGTGTCGTCCAGAGCGGTCACAGGCGTCACCTTGTTCATGTTGCCGGACATGAACACCTCATCCGCCGCATGGAAATCATCAAAGCTGAGGACGGACTCATGTACGGTGACACCATCGGCGCGCAGGTTCTTGATGTGCCTTGCGCGGGTGATCCCGGCCAGAAAGGTGCCGTTGGGCATGGGGGTAAAGACCTCACCGTCTTTGGCCATGAAGATATTGGCGGTGGCGGTCTCGGCCACATTGCCCATCGCGTCGGCGACCAGCGCGTTCGAGAACCCTTTGGAGCGCGCCTCAGTCAGCATCCGGGCGTTGTTCGGGTAGAGACACCCGGCCTTGGCATTCACCACGGCGGATTCCAGTACCGGACGGCGGAATCGGGTGGTCGTCAACGTGACCGAGGTCGTCTCGGGCGCCATTGGGATCTCTTCGAGACAGATGGCGAAACCGGTGCTGTCTTTCTGGGGCACGATGGCTGTGACGTCTCCGTGGATGCCCCAATACATCGGGCGAATATAGACAGCCTGATCCGGGCTATAGGCTTGCAGCCCCTCGCGCACCAGATCGACCATCTGTTCCGGCGTCACGGTCGGGTTCAGCATCAAAGCCTCGGCGGAACGGTTCACGCGGGCGCAATGGGCCAGCAGGTCAGGAGCCATGCCGTCAAAGTAGCGCGCGCCATCAAAAACCGAGGACCCCAGCCACGATCCATGATCCGCCGCCCGCATGATCGGAGCGTCCCCTTCATGCCATTGGCCTTCGAAATAGGTGCGGATATTCTTGCCGACTGCCATAGCGCCCTCCCTCAGCTTTCGGCAAACCTAGGAGGGCGTCAGGCGAAGGTCCAGTGCAATCAGCGCGAGGCTGCGCCGACCATGCCCACAATCTCGTAGGTTTGTTTCAGGATCGGGGCGGCAATCGCGCGCGCCTTTTCCGCACCACGGGCCAGGATCTGGTCAATCTCGGACTGCTCGCCCATCAGGCGGGCCATCTCGGACGAGATCGGAGACAGCTTTTCGACCGCCAGTTCCGCGAGCATCGGTTTGAACTCACCGAACTGCTTGCCGCCAACCTCGGCCAGCACTTGCGCGGCCGAGCTGTCGCTGAGCGCGGCGTAGATATTGACCAGATTGCGCGCCTCGGGGCGATCTTCCAAACCGTCGACTTCCGATGGCAGGGCATCCGGGTCGGTTTTGGCCTTGCGGATTTTCTTGGCGATCGTGTCGGCATCGTCGGTCATGTTGATGCGGCTCATGTCTGACGGGTCAGACTTGGACATCTTTTTGGAGCCGTCACGAAGGCTCATGACTCGCGTGGCTGCCCCTTCAATCACAGGTTCGGTGACCGGGAAGAAATCGACGCCGAAATCGTTGTTGAATTTGATCGCGATGTCGCGCGTCAGCTCAAGATGCTGTTTCTGATCTTCCCCCACCGGCACATGGGTCGCGTGATAGATCAGGATGTCCGCAGCCATCAGCGCCGGATAGGCAAACAGACCCAGCGAGGCGTTTTGCGTGTTCTTGCCCGCCTTGTCCTTCCATTGGGTCATGCGCTGCATCCAGCCCATCCGGGCGACGCAGTTGAAGATCCACGCCAGTTGCGCATGTTCGGGCACCTGGCTTTGGTTGAACAGAATGGATTGTTCCGGGTCGATGCCCGCCGCGATATAGCCCGCGCAGAGTTCGCGCGTGTTGTGTGACAGGGCGGCGGGGTCCTGCCAGACGGTGATCGCATGCAGGTCGACCATGCAATAGATGGTTTCGAACTCTGGCCCCTGCATATCCACAAAGCGCTTCATCGCGCCCAGATAGTTGCCCAAGGTCAGCCCGCCCGAAGGCTGGATGCCGGAAAACACGCGCGGCGTGAATTGGGTCTGGGTCATCGAAGGGAACTCCCGTCTGGAAAAATCAGCCCTCGTCGCTTACCCATGACGCCAAGGGACGTCAACAGCCGCGAAAGGCCAGCCCAATGAGCAGTGAGCATTATACACCCGCCGTGAACCCTCTGCCGCCTGTCGTGGTGGCCTTGGTTCTGTTCATCATGGGGATCGAGATGGCATTTACCTTTGGTGAGCGTGGCCTGATCGGCGGGCCGGAAGCCATCGGCTGGCGCACGCAAGCGAGGGACAGCTATTCGTTCTTTGTCAGCCAGTTTGATTGGATGTTGCAAACGGGGCAGTGGCGGGCCGAGTATTTGATGCGCCTGATCACCTACCCGTTTGTCTCAGTCAACTTCACGCAATCTGTCTTTGTCTGCGTCTTCGTTCTGGCGATGGGCAAAATGGTCGCCGAAGTCTTTGGCAGCGTGGCAATGCTGCTGATCTTCGTGCTGTCCGGCGTCGGTGCCGCGGTTGTCTATGCGTTGATCCTGGCGCCCGGCGCGTTTCTGGTAGGCGGGTTTCCACCCGTCTACGGACTGATCGGCGCGTTCACATGGCTGCTGTGGCGCAAGCTGTCATTGGTGGGCGAGAATCAGGCAAAGGCGTTTCAGCTGATCGCGGTTCTGATGGGTATTCAGTTTCTGTTTCGATTGATTTTTGGAGGGGCACCGGACTGGATAGCCGATCTGGGCGGTTTTGCTACCGGGTTCGGCCTATCCTTCTTTCTGGCACCGGGTGGTTGGGCGCGGATCAAGGGCCGCATCCGGCGTGAGTGATCAAGACCGGCGCAGGGCCGTTTTGAACTCGGACAGTTTGAACGCCCCCAACAGGTGGCCGAATGCGAAGTAGCTGACCGCTGCAACCATGATCAGCGCAAGCAGAGCCAGATAGCGCCACCCGGGCACCTCAAGCGTCCAGCCGAACAGTTGAATGGCGGCAAACAACACCGCGCCCATCCCGACCGATGCCAAGGTAATCCGACCCGCGCGCCGCCGGAAGCGGTCGTCGAACCGGGTCTCGTCGCCCATATTCCGCGCGCCAAAGGCCAGCAGGCCAACCATGGCCCAGCCAGCGGCAGAGGCTGCGATGGCAGGGGCAATCCATCCGAAAATCGGGTATAGGCCAAAAGCAAGCGCCGCGTTGATGATCATTGCCACCAAAGCATAGTGGAACGGCGACCGCGTATTCTCGCGCGCAAAATACAATGGTTGCAGCAGCTTCTGCAGCATGAATGCGGGTAGGCCGATGCCATAGATCGCAACGGCCAGGGCTGTGGCGGCTGTGTCCTCAGCGGTGAACTGGCCCCGCTGGAACAGGACCGAGACCAGAGGGTTCGGTATAGTCAGGAAGGCCACAGTCGAGGGTAACGTAAGCAGCAGCATGAACTCTCCAGCCCGCGAAAACGCATTGCGCGCGCCCACTTTGTCATCTGCGCGCAAGCGGCGAGACAGGTCTGGTAGCAGCACGATTCCTATAGCAATCCCGACGACGCCAAGAGGCAGCTGATACAGACGATCTGCAGCAAATAACCAGCTGACAGCTTTCTCGGTCTTTGAGGCCACGAGTTGCCCTACGACCAGATTAACTTGCGTCACGCCCATGGCCAAGGCGGCGGGCACGGCGATGCGGACCATATTCCGCATCTCGGGCGTCAGGTGTGGCAAACCAAAACGTATGCGGATACCGGCGCGTTCGGTGGCGAACCAGACCAGCGCCAACTGCGCCACACCTGCCACAGGGATCACGGCGATGAGCCAGCGAATGACCTCACCTCCGGATATCGCGCCAGCGATCAGAGCGGTGCAGGCGAAGATGTTCAGAAGAACCGGCGCTGCGGCGGCGGCTGCAAATCGCCCGGTTGCATTCAGAACGCCCGAAAACAGCGCCGCCAGCGACATGAACAGAATGTAGGGGAAGACGACATAGCCATAGTCGACCGCCAGATCAAAGCGTACATCGCCGTAAAACCCCTCGGCCGTCAGCCAGACGAGGCCGGGCATGAACACCATCGCCAGCCCGACCAGGGCCAATACTGCGGCGACCAACAGGTTGAAAGCGTCTTGCGCGAACCCTTGCGCGTTCTCGCCGCCCTCTAGCCGCTTGGAAAACATCGGTACGAAAGCTGCGTTGAATGCGCCTTCAGCAAAGAAACGGCGGAACATGTTGGGCAGACGGAAAGCCGCGACAAAGGCATCCATCACTGGTCCGGGGCCGATGAACGCGGTCAACAGGATCTCACGCAGAAAGCCCAGAATGCGGCTCGCCAAAGTCCAGAAGCCGACCGTGAAGAAGCCGGAAAACAGCCGGATCTGCTTCATGACGCCGCGCGCTCGGCGCCCTCGGTGATGGCTTTGCGCAGTTTGGCCTCAAGCCCGCGCTGTTTGCTTTCCGAGTGGTATTTAAGCCCGAACATGTCCTTGACGTAGAAGGTATCAACGACCTGCTCGCCATAGGTGGCGATCACGGCATTGGCGATATAGACATTGGCCGCTGCCAGCGTGCGCGTCAGGTCATAAAGCAAGCCGGGTCGGTCGCGGGTATCAACCTCGATGATCGTGTAGATCTCGGACCCGTCATTGTCGAAGGTGATATGGGTTGGCACATTGAAAGCGCGTTCGCGTTTCTTGATCTTGTCGCGCGATTTCAGCGCCTCGCGGGCCACGACCTCGCCCTTCAGCGTTTTGTGGATCATCTGGGTCAGACGCGGCAGACGGCTGGCTTCGAACGGGTGGCCTTCGGCATCCTGTATCCAGAACGCATCCGTGACGTAGCCGTCCTTGGTGGTGTAGCTTCGGGCATCCACGACATTGGCACCCACCAAGGCCAAGGCCCCCGCGATCC
This sequence comes from Ruegeria sp. R13_0, assembly GCF_017743995.1. Taxonomy (GTDB): domain Bacteria; phylum Pseudomonadota; class Alphaproteobacteria; order Rhodobacterales; family Rhodobacteraceae; genus Ruegeria. Next base: position 184,141 of record NZ_JAGHRB010000005.1, read on the forward strand.
GCGCAAAGATACCGGGGTGATCGCCCATGGCAAAGCAGGCGCGGGTGGCGTCGCGATCCTCGTCCGGGTGCAGGCGGATCTCCATCGCGCCGGGATCGCCGCTGTGTTCCAGCGCCCGTAACATCTCGGCAAATTCCACGTGGGTCGAGACGTTCAGGCCCTGCCAATACGGGGCATAGTGCCGCCCGGTTTCCGTCTTCAGATCGGCCTTGGACCATTCGGCCAGTTCGGAGCGCAGCAGTTTCTTGGCCTCGGCCCCGCGATTGGCACGGTTCAGATCCTCCATGCCCGTTTCCAAGGCACGTTTGGTTTCCGCATGCAGCGCGCGCAGCAACGTGGCCTTCCAGTTGTTCCAGGTATTAGGCCCGACACCGCGAATGTCACAGACGGTCAGCACGGTCAGCAGATCCAGTCGTTTGACCGTTTGCACAGCCTTGGCAAAATCCCGCACGGTCCGAGGGTCCGAGATATCGCGTTTTTGCGCCATGTCCGACATCAGAAGGTGATAGCGCACCAGCCATTCGACGGTTTCGGCGTCGGATTTGTTCAGTCCCAGCCTGGGTGCCACTTTCCGCGCGATTTGTGCCCCTAGGATCGAGTGATCTTCGGGCCGTCCCTTGGCGATGTCGTGCAACAGCAGCGCAACATAGAGGACCTTGCGGTTCACGCCCCCTTCAAGGATCGAGGACGCCAGAGGCAGGGATTCAACCAGCTCTCTGCGTTCGATCTGGGCGAGGTTGACGATGCACTGGATGATATGCTCGTCCACGGTGTAGCTGTGATACATATTGAACTGCATCATCGCCACGATGGGTTCGAACTCGGGTATGAAGGCCGATAGCACCCCAAGTTCGTTCATCCGGCGCAGGGCGCGTTCCGGGTTGCCGTGTTTCAGCATCAGGTCGAGGAAGATGCGCTGGGCTTCCTTATCGTTGCGCATATCTTCGTCGATCAGGTGCAGATTGGCCGTGACCAGCCGCATAGCATCCGGATGGATCAGCATGCCCGTGCGCAGGCCTTCCTCGAACAGGCGCAACATGTTCAGCTTGTCGGTCAGGAATGTATCCGGATCGGCAATGTCCAGACGCCCGTGAACCACGCTGTACCCGGCTTTGACCCGAGGGCGGCGGCGGAAAATCCTCTCCAGCAGCGGAGCGCCTTTCATATGCAGGGCTTCCAGCTTGGTCAGGAAGATCCGCGTCAACTCCCCAACGCTGGTGGCATGGCGGAAATAGCGCTGCATGAACACTTCGACGGCCCGCCGCCCGGCCCGATCTTCATAGCCCATGCGCGCCGCAACCTCGACCTGCATGTCGAAGGTCAGCTGCTCGGTCGGGCGCCCCGTGACCAGATGCAGGTGCGAGCGTACGGCCCAGAGGAAATTCTCGGCCTCGACAAAGGTCTTGAATTCATCCGGTGTGAACAGGCCCAGCGGGACCAGCTCGGCCACGTCTTGCACGCCGTAGATGTATTTCGCGATCCAGTAGAGCGACTGCAGATCGCGCAGCCCGCCTTTGCCCTCTTTCACATTGGGCTCGACCACGTAGCGCTGGCCCTGCTTGAGGTGGCGCTCGTCGCGTTCCTGCAGCTTGGCCTCGATGAACTCGCGCTCGGTTCCCTTGAACAGATCGGCCTTGAGGCGTTGGTCCAGTTCCTTGGCAAGATTCGTATCACCAGCCAGATAGCGCTGTTCTAGCATCGCGGTGCGGATGGTGAAATCTTCGGTCCCCAAACGCAGGCAATCCTTGATGGTGCGTGAGGAATGGCCGACCTTCAAGCGCAGATCCCATAGGATATAGAGCATGGATTCAATCACGCTCTCGGCCCAGGCGGTGATTTTATAGGGCGTCAGGAACAGCAGATCGACGTCTGATGCGGGTGCCATCTCACCGCGCCCATAGCCGCCGACCGCCAGAACAGCGATGCGTTCCCCCTGCGTCGGGGTGGCCAGAGGGTGCAGATGCTCGCTGGCGACCCGCATCGCAGTACCGACCAGACAATCCGTGAGGTAGGTATAGGACCGGGTCAGAGGGCGCGCGTCAAAGGGCTGGGCGGCAAAGGCCTCGGCAATGGCGGCGCGCCCGGCCTTTTGCGCCTCACGCAGAATACGCACCGTTTCGGCGCGCAGCGCGGAGTTGTCAGTGCCCGCCTCGAACGCCGCAGCAAGCTGAGCGTCAACGCGGGCGCTGTCGAAAATATCTTCGGGTGGGCAGATAAGTGAGTTTTCAGGCACTGCGGTCAGGTGAGGCTGGTCAGAAACCGGCCCCTGAGAAGCTTTGAGGGGCAGGGTCAATCACAACAACCTGTTTGTTCTGGATCGTGGCAACCGCCAGACCGCGTTCATTGGTACCGTCCGAGCGCAGGCGGAAGATGCCGCCAACGCCCTGAAAACCGGCATTCTGAGTCAGCGCAGCCCCAGTCAGAGCGTTCGATTTGCTCTGGCTGACAAGCGTTCCGATCGTCGCGATGCCGTCATAGGCAAGCCCGCTGAAAGGATGCGGTGCCTCGCCATAGGTTGCGTTATAGCGCTGGCGATAGCCTTGCGCCTTGACCGGATCTGGCAGGGCGAACCAGCCCCCCTGAACGCCCGGCAGTTCCAGCGTCTGTGCCGGGATATCCCACCGAGTTAGGCCGATGAACTGGGTTGTCGACGGCGACACACCGGCCTCGGGCAGAAGTTGCGTAAACAACGGCAGCGCCCCGGCAGTCGTCGCGGTCAGAAAGATCGAATCCGCGCCGGATGAATCCACAGCCGCCTTTACCGAGGGCACCACGTTTATCACGCCTTGCTGCGAACGGTTATAGCCGATCGAGCCTGCATTCGTTACTCGACTATTTGCCAAAGCGGTTGAAATTGCGGATTGTCCTACTTGTCCGGCCGCATCGTTGCTATGAACGATTACGGTCCCGGTCTTACCCTGGCGCCCGGCATAGTTGACTAGGCGATTGGCCGTATTCTCAAATGTATAGCCTAGGACAAATACATTGCCTCCTGCGATGTTGGCGTTGTTCGAGAAGGACAACACATTGACGTTTTTGTCGAGCACCGCGAGGCCTGCGGCGTTGGCAGCCTGAGAATAGAATGGACCAATTATAATCTTGGCCCCATCGGCAACAGCTTGCTGTGCCGCTGCTGAAGCATTACTCGCATTGCCCGCCGTATCATAGACGCGCAAGTCAATCTGGGCGTTCGGCAGGTCCGACATCGCCAGACGTGCTGCATTTTCAAGGCTTTGCGCCAGCGCCGCGTCGCCGGACTGGCCCGATCCGCGCGGAACCAGAAGCGCAACGGGCACCGGTTCCGAGGTGTTGATCGAGGGGCCTCCGCCGACGCCAGTGGTTTCACATGCGGTCAGAAAAACGGCAGTGGTCAGGGCAATCGTGGTTTTGGCCAACTTGCTTACGGACTTGCAAACGGTAAACATCTAAAAGAAAACTCCCTGATCCGGCGGCTTGCGACGCTGTTGTTCTATCGAGCCGCGATAATAAACGTCACGCTGTGAGGGTCCAGCTTTGAATTTCCAAAACATAAGTTTGGCTGCGGGCCTGTATTTTGTTGCCACTCCGATCGGTACGGCGCGCGATATTACGCTCAGAGCGTTGGATGTGCTGGCCTCGGCTGACATGATCGCAGCGGAAGACACCCGCAGTTTGCGTCGGTTGATGGAAATCCACGGTATCCCCTTGGGCGGACGTCGCATTCAGGCCTATCACGACCACAGCGGAGCAGGCGCGCGCGGCAAGATCATGGATGCTTTGGCGGCAGGGCAATCCGTTGCCTATGCGTCCGAGGCCGGTATGCCGCTGATCGCCGATCCGGGCTACGATTTAGGGCGGCAGGCGGCCGAGGCCGGGCACACCGTCACTTGCGCTCCGGGCCCGTCCGCCGCGCTGACGGCGCTGACGCTGGCGGGTCTGCCAACGGATGCGTTCTTTTTCGCGGGTTTTTTGCCAAATGCGTCTGGCGCTCGTCGCAGCCGAATCGAGGCGTTGCGGGATATTCCCGGAACGCTGGTGTTCTACGAATCACCCAAGCGCGTAGCGGGTTGCCTGTCAGATCTGTCCGACATCCTGGGCGCCGACCGGCAGGCGTCTTTGTGCCGCGAGCTAACGAAGAAGTTTGAGGAAGTCCGACGTGGCTCTTTGCAAGACCTAGCAGAGGCTTACCAAGACCAAAACCCCAAGGGTGAGGTCGTTCTGCTGGTTGATCGCAGCCATTCGCCAAGCGTTAACGAATCTGACGTAGAAGAGGCTTTGAAACAGGCCTTGCAAACCCATTCGGTTCGGGATGCGGCGGATTTGGTGTCAAAGATGTATGACCTTCCACGACGCCCCATTTACCAGCAGGCCCTCAAACTGGGAAAGGGATGACATGGCGCAGCGTGCGGTGCGAGGATCGGTATCTTATCATGCGGGGCAATCTGCGGAATTGCGGGTTGCAGCCGACTACGAACGCCGTGGATTCTCGATTGCTCACAGACGCTGGCACGGTGCAGGGGGTGAGATTGATCTGATCGCGCGGGATGATGAAGGACTGGTATTCATCGAGGTCAAGAAAAGCACCAGTTTCGACATGGCCGCGGCTCGGATCACCCCACGGCAGACCCAGCGCATCTGTGCATCTGCGGCGCAGTTTCTGGAAAATGAACCGGGCGGGCAATTGACGAATGTTCGCTTCGATGCGGCGCTGGTCGATGGCACGGGCGCTGTTCAAATCATCGAAAACGCCTTCGGACCGGCCTAAGCCCCATTGAACCCCTCCGCCAGCTGCGCCATGTATCTGGCGTGAAGTTGAGGGACATGCCATGAAAATCGCCTTTCAAATGGACCCGATCGGGGCCGTGGATATCAATGCCGACAGCTCTTTCCGCCTCGCGGAAGAGGCGCAGGCCCGCGGGCATGAGCTGTTTTTCTACGGGCCGGATCAATTGGCCTATCAGGAGGGGCGGATCACCGCGCGGGGACAAGACATGCAGGTTCAGCGCGTTGCCGGAGACCCCGCCGTCCTCGGCCCCGAGCGTGAAGTTGATCTGGCGGAGTTTGACGTGGTGTGGCTGCGTCAGGACCCGCCTTTCGACATGCATTACATCACCTCGACGCATCTGCTGGATCGGTTGAAAGGTCAGGCGCTGGTGGTCAACGACCCGTTCTGGGTGCGCAATTACCCCGAAAAATTGCTGGTTCTGGATTTCCCTGAATTGACCCCTCCGACCACGATCGCGCGGGATTTGCAGACCATCAAGGCCTTCAAGGACAAGCATCAGGACATCATCCTCAAACCGCTCTATGGCAATGGTGGCGCAGGTGTGTTCCGGTTGGATGCCAATGACCGCAACCTGACCTCTCTACATGAGTTGTTCACAGGGTTCTCGCGCGAGCCGTTGATTGTTCAGAAATTCCTGCCGGATGTGAAGAACGGCGACAAACGTGTGATTCTCGTGGATGGAGAGCCGGTAGGCGCCATCAACCGCGTCCCGGCCGAAGGTGAGACCCGATCCAACATGCATGTCGGCGGGCGACCCGAAAAGATCGGTTTGACCGAGCGGGATCTCGAAATCTGCGCGGCCATTGGCCCTCTACTAAAGGAAAAAGGTCAGATTTTTGTCGGGATCGACGTGATCGGAGATTACCTGACCGAGATCAACGTCACCTCCCCCACCGGCATTCAAGAACTTGAGCGTTTCAACGGTGAGAATATTGCCGAAATGATCTGGCAGGCGATCGAGGCCAAAGTCTAAGCGCAACAGGCTTGGGGCAACGCCTAGGTGTTCGGTGCGGTCCGGTCACTGGAATGCACGGTCGCACTGAAGGCCCAGTTCCTCGCTTGACCATGGCGCAAGCGGTAAGCTGTCGGACTTATCTTGGGCGAAGGGCAATGGTCAGTTTCGCCGAAGTTTGTATCCCAATCGGTCTCGCAACACACTGAGGCGAACATCTAAGCCATCACCCGTGCGCTGATCCGAAAACTCAGCGCTTCGGCCACGTGCGGTCGCCGGATATCAGCGGAACTATTCAGGTCGGCTATGGTTCGCGCGACCCGTAGGATGCGGTGAAAGGCGCGCGCTGACAGGCCGAACCGGTCGGCGGCCTTGAGCAGAAGCTCTTTGCCCTCGGCATCCGGGGCGGCAACCTCTTCCAGCAATTTGCCTTCGATATCAGCGTTTTGGCGTACGCCCTCGTGACCTTCAAACCGAGCGCTCTGAACGGCACGTGCCTGCTCCACACGCGCAGCCACGGTGGCCGAACTGTCGCCAGAGGGTGGCAGATCCAAATCAGTGAAGGCGACCGGAGGCACTTCGATGCGCATATCGAACCTGTCCATCAAAGGGCCGGAGATGCGGTTCAGGTAGTCTTCGCCACAGCCCGGTGCGCGGGAGCAAGCGCGGGACGGGTCGGTCAGGTAACCGCATTTGCACGGGTTGGCTGCCGCGACCAGCATGAAACGGCAAGGGTATTTCACATGGGCGTTGGCGCGGGCAACCATGACCTCTCCGGTTTCGATCGGTTGGCGTAGGGTCTCCAAAACGGTGCGGGGAAATTCAGGAAACTCATCCATGAACAGGACCCCGTTGTGGGCCAAAGAGATCTCTCCGGGTTTTGCTCCGCGTCCGCCGCCGACAATTGCCGCCATCGAGGCGGTGTGATGCGGTTCGCGAAAGGGCCGCGTCCGGTTGATGCCGCCTTCGTCCAATAGTCCGCAGAGGGATTGGATCATCGATGTTTCCAGCGCCTCGACCGGGGTCAAAGGTGGCAGGATGCCGGGCAGGCGCGCTGCGAGCATGGATTTGCCCGATCCCGGCGTGCCAATCATGATCAGGTGGTGCCGTCCCGCCGCTGCGATCTCTAGCGCGCGTTTGGCGCGTTCCTGTCCTTTGACGTCGCGCAGATCGCGGGTGTTGGAGGACAGGCTGACCTCGCCCGGTATGGCCGCTGCCAATGGGGCCTGACCCGAAAAATGGCGCACCACGTCGCCCAAAGAACCGGCCCCGATGACCTGAGTGGCGTCTACCCATGCAGCCTCGGCGCTTGAGGCGCGGGGGCAGAGCAGGGCGCGATCCTCGGCCGCCGCTGTCATGGCGGCGGGCAAAGCACCCACGACCGGAACCAGCGATCCGTCCAAGGATAATTCGCCTAACGCAACAGTGCCCTCGGCCGCGTCTGCCGGGATGATCTCCAAAGCGGACAGGAGGGCGACGGCGATGGGAAGGTCGAAATGGCTGCCCTCCTTGGGTAGGTCGGCGGGGGACAAGTTGATGGTGATGCGTTTTGACGGCAAGGCGATGGCCATGGAACCAAGCGCGCTGCGCACCCGATCGCGAGCTTCGGATACCGCCTTGTCCGGCAGACCTACGATTGAAAAGGCGGGTAGGCCCGGTGAGACGGCGCATTGCACCTCGACCGGGCGGGCATCAACCCCTTGAAACGCAACCGTGTGAGCGCGGGCAACCATGGCAATCCTGTTCTTGGTTAACAGGACGTTGCTGCCATGGCGGCGGTTTAGGAATGGTTAACGGCTGTGCGCATTGCGGTGAATTTGGGCCATGCGCCCGGGTCGGCGACTGTTTTGTCGCGGCAAAACGTGTTGCAGAACCCCCAGCGCTGGCCGTCGAGGTCGAGGAAATCGGTGACCGGGTCGCCGGAATACGGGCAGTGCGCGTTGACCGAGGGGCCGTCGTCGGCGGGTCGTGCCTTGGACGGTTCTCCAACAGGCCAGTGGGCCCAAGGGGAATATTCCGGGTAGGGGTACGGATTGTATTGAACGGTCTGCCCCATCGCGCGCCATTGTCGGACCGATGTGTCTGACAGCAAGCTCAGGCAATAGCTGCGATTTTCGGCTGAAACTGGCAGATCATATCCAATGATCCGAGCCGCGACAGGGGTATAGAAGACATCGGCCAGCGAGTAGGCTCCGAATAACGGACCCTCCGACGCGCCCGAGATCGCCCGAGCATGCGCCCAAAGCGTCTCAATCCGGGAGAGGTCTTTCAAAGTGTCGGCCGACGGCTGAAAACCCTTCCAAACATGCGCCAACTGCATCGGGCATTCCCCGCGCAGTGCGGTAAAACCCGCGACCATTTCGGCGCAAAGCCAACGGGCGGTTGCGCGCGCGGTTGGGTCTGATGGCCAAAGGTCAGCTGCGGGGTGGCGTTCAGCCAATGTCTCGGCCATCGCGAGGCTTTCGCCCACAACCGTACCATTGGGCAGACGCAGAGCAGGGACCAGACGTGCCGGGGCGAGCGATTCCAAATCCGCGGCCATGGTGCCGGAATAAAGGCCAACCAAGTGGCTGCGATAGGGCAGGCCGAACTTCTCGAGCATCAACCAGCCGCGCATGGACCAGCTGGAAAACAGGCGGTCACCGATAAAGAGATCATAGGTCATGATCAAAGGATGACGGAGCGGGAAGCGCTCGTAAATCAGTGATTTGTGACCTGCCGGATCACGGAAGATGATTGATGGCGTCGACGGACCATTCGCCCGCGTGATGGGCGATCTGGGTGACCGACAGGTTGTCGATCCGGTGTGAAAACGCCTGTTGCGCTTCAATATTCAAAGCGCGCTGTACTTGCGTCAGGATCACTCCGAAATGGGCAACAATGACCAGGTCCGCGCCCTCATGTGCGGCCATCAGCGCGTCGACGGTTTTGTCGACCCGTGCGCGGACCTCGTTCCAGCTTTCGCCGTTCGGAGGGCGCACTTCGCCGGGATTGTCCCAATAGGCAAAGGCAAGCTCGGGGTCTTCGGCTTCGATCTCGGCGAAACCGCGCAGTTCCCAAGTGCCGAAGTTGATCTCACGCAGGTCAGGGTGGTGGGGCAGGCGCAGGCGCTGGCCTTGGATCGCCGTTGCCGTATCCGCCGCGCGCGACAGATCTGATGAGACGACAAGCGCGTCCGTTGGGATGTGATCGTGCAATCGCTGCAGCGCGGCCAGATCGCTCAGATCGGCGGGCAGATCGGACCAGCCGACCATCGTTTTAGCATGGGTAGGACCGTGGCGGACCAGATGCAGACGCGTCATGGCAAGTGTCCCTTCAAAACCAGCGGCAGCCCCGCCGTGACCTGAATCACCAGGTCCGCCTGTGCTGCTAGCGCGATGTTCAACCGACCCTGCGCTTCACGGAAACGGCGGGCGAGGGCGTTTTCGGGTACGATGCCGTGACCAACCTCATTCGAGACGATCACAAGCTGCGCTGGACAGCTGCGCAGGGCGCTCAGCAGTTGGGCTTGGGCCTGGCCCAGATCGTTCTCGGCCAGCAGGTGATTGGTCAGCCACATCGTGGCGCAATCAATCAGGCAGGCTTGATCTGCGCTCAGTTCCGCCAAAACCGGGGCAAGGTCCAGCGGCGCCTCGACAGTTTCCCAGCCGGACCCGCGTTGTTCGATGTGGCGATCGATCTTTTGCTGCATCTCGCCATCAAACACTTGTGATGTTGCAAGGTAGACCCGGTTTTTCCCTGAGGATACAACCAGTTGTTCAGCATAGGCCGACTTTCCTGATGCAGCCCCACCCAGCACAAAGGTTAAATTGGCGGTCACAATTCTTACCTTTCAGGTGATCCACTTGGTGATGATCTGCGTATCGACCCTAAGTCGGCAAGGCAAGCCCGGCTGATGCCTGCAAAAAGGGAGAGTTTCATGGCACTGGACAACGCATCCGATTTCTCGATGTCCCGCAAAGCGATGAAGGCCGAATTGCTGGACGCGGAAACCGAATTGCAACTGGCCTATGCGTGGCGCGACAATCGCGACGAACAAGCGCTACACCGACTGATCACTGCCTATATGCGTCTAGCTATTTCGATGGCGGCGAAGTTCAAGCGCTACGGTGCGCCTATGAACGATCTGATCCAAGAGGCCGGTCTTGGATTGATGAAAGCCGCAGACAAGTTTGACCCGGATCGCGGTGTGCGGTTCTCGACCTACGCAGTGTGGTGGATCAAGGCCAGCATTCAGGATTACGTGATGCGTAACTGGTCGATGGTGCGGACCGGTTCGACCTCATCCCAAAAATCTCTGTTCTTCAACATGCGCCGCGTTCAGGCCCGGTTGGAACGTGAAGCCGCCACCGAGGGGCAAGAGCTGGATCGTCACCAGCTGCACCAGATGATCGCCACGGAAATCGGTGTGCCCTTGCGCGATGTCGAGATGATGGAAGGGCGTCTCTCCGGCTCGGATTTTTCGCTCAACGCGGTGCAGTCAGCGGATGAAGATGGGCGTGAGTGGATTGATGCGCTGGAAGATGACCGCGAACAAGCCGCCGAAGCGGTTGAACATCGCCACGACACCGAGCAGCTGCGCGAATGGTTGCTGATGGCGATGCAATCCCTCAATGACCGCGAAAGATTTATCGTGCGTGAACGTAAGCTGCGCGAACCGGCCCGGACCCTTGAAAGCTTGGGGAATGAGCTGGGTCTTTCGAAGGAACGCGTACGCCAGCTTGAGGCCGCGGCCTTCACCAAGATGCGCAAGAACCTTGAAGCCCAATCGCGCGAGGTGCAACACTTCATCGCATGACAAGATTTGCGATTCTGTTGTGTGTGCTGTCGTTTACAGTCAGCGCTGTGCGCCCGGTCCAAGCCGGTGAGTTGATCCCCGAGGATGTCCTGACAGCCATGCAGGATGCGGATGTGGTGATCCTTGGCGAAATCCACGACAACCCGCGTCACCACCTTGTGCAGACCGAGGCGTTGGGCGTGATCGCTCCGTCCGCGGTGGTGTGGGAAATGGTCACCGAAGAAGGCGCGCAGCGTCTGGCGCAGACCGCTGCCTCCAATCCCGAAGAACTATCTCGGATCCTTCGCTGGGCCGAGTCCGGCTGGCCCCCTCTGAGTATGTACTACCCAGTCTTTCAAGCCTCGGACGCTCCGGTCTATGGCGCCATGGTTCCACGTACAGCCGCCCGCGCCGCGATGGAGAAGGGCGCGGCCACAGCCCTTGGTGCAGATGCCGCGCGGTATGGCCTGACCGTTCCGCTGTCGCCGGAAGATCAAGCCGCGCGCGAGGCGGATCAACTGGCCGCCCATTGCGATGCTCTGCCTGTCGAGATGTTGCCGCAAATGGTGTCGATCCAACGTCTGCGAGACGCTGTACTGACCCGCGCGATCCTGCGTGCGGAAGAGGAAACCGATGGTCCGATTGCCGTGATCACCGGCAATGGCCACGCGAGAACCGACCGGGGCATCCCGACCTTTTTGTCGCGCCTGAAGCCGGGGCTGAAGGTCTTTGTTTTGGGTCAATCCGAAGGCGGCGTAATCGACGGGACCTTTGATGCGGTAATCGACAGCCCGGAAATCGTGCGTGAAGACCCCTGCAAAGCGTTTGAAACGCAGAATTAACCGCTGGAACTACCCGGTAGCCTTGCCTAATGTCAGGACCGACTGGGAGGGGAAGGGCTGAACATGCTGGCATCCAAACGCATTCTGCTGATCATCGGCGGTGGCATTGCGGCCTATAAGTCGCTCGATCTGATCCGACGGCTGCAAGAGCGCGGCGCGGAAGTCACTCCCGTGTTAACCCGCGCCGCTGAGGAGTTCGTGACGCCTTTGTCGGTTTCCGCACTCGCCGGTCAGAAAGCCTATCGAGATCTCTTCGACCTGACCGATGAGGCCGAGATGGGGCATATCCAGCTGTCACGCTCGGCTGACCTGATCGTGGTTGCCCCCGCTACGGCAGATATGATGGGCAAGATGGCGGCAGGATTGGCTAACGATCTGGCCTCGACCCTGCTGATGGCCACGGACACGCCGGTTCTATGCGCGCCTGCCATGAATGTGCGCATGTGGGACCACCCGGCGACCCAGCGCAATCTGAAACAATTGCAGCAGGACGGCATCCGCTTTGTAGGACCCAACGAGGGCGACATGGCCTGTGGCGAATATGGCCCGGGCCGGATGTCCGAACCGCTAGAGATCGTTGCCGCCGTCGAGGCGCAATTGGCCGATGGGCCGTTGAAGGGTAAACGTATCCTTGTGACCTCCGGCCCGACGCATGAACCCATTGATCCGGTACGCTACATCGCCAACCGCTCATCCGGGGCGCAGGGGGCTGCCGTTGCCCGCGCCTTGGCGGCGCTTGGGGCCGAGGTGGTTTTTGTCACAGGTCCCGCCGACGTTCCACCGCCCCAAGGCGTGCAGGTCGTGCAGGTTGAGACCGCGCAACAGATGTCTGACGCAGTGGATGCGGCGCTCCCTGTGAAAGCAGGTGTTTTTGCTGCCGCAGTCGCCGACTGGAAAGTCGCCACAGCTTCGGATCGGAAACTGAAGAAAAGCCGCGATGGTCTGCCGTCGCTGGAGTTCGCCGAGAATCCCGACATCCTGAAACGCGTCTCGCAGATGGGTGCGGGTCGCCCTGATCTGGTTGTTGGCTTTGCAGCGGAAACCGATGATGTGATCGACAATGCGACGGCAAAGCGCGCCCGCAAGGGATGCGACTGGATCGTGGCAAATGACGTCAGCCCGGCAACCGGCATTATGGGTGGTTCTGAAAATGCAGTCGTCCTGATCTCGGATGAAGGGGCCGAGAGCTGGCCGCGCATGGGTAAAGACATGGTCGCCGCGCGTCTGGCACAAAAGATCGCCGATGCGCTGGCCGGATAAGACAGAAGGAATACAGATGGTAGCTATCCGCGTGATCCGGGAAGAGGGGGCTGATACCTCGGTTCCCCTGCCTTCATATGAGACCTCAGGCGCGGCCGGGGCCGATGTGCGCGCCAACCTGCCCGAAGGCGCGTCGATTTTCCTGGAGCCGGGGCAGCGCGCCCTTGTCCCAACCGGCCTACGGATCGAAATTCCGACGGGGTATGAGGTGCAGGTCCGCCCGCGCTCCGGGCTGGCATTGAAGCACGGCATCACCCTGCCCAACACGCCGGGGACCATCGACAGCGACTATCGCGGCCCGCTGGGTGTGATCGTTATGAACGCAGGGCAGGACCGGTTCGAGGTCACCCACGGAGAACGCATCGCGCAGCTTATCGTCGCGCCCGTCGTGCAAGCCACGTTCGAGCTGACCGAAACCCTTGGCGAGACCGAGCGTGGCGCTGGCGGGTTCGGCTCAACCGGGCGCGGCTGATGCTGCTGGTTCTGGTCCTTGCGGCAGGTCTTTGGGGCGTCGGCTATATCGCGGGCGTGTCCCGGACGGCGCGTGTGACCTCGGTCAGTGTGCTTATGGTCGGGGTGATCCTGTCGCATCTGGTTTTGCCGAGCGGCCATCCCTTGCGCGAAGCAACCGGGGGATCGGCGGCGCTGTGGCTGATGCTTGCCGGAGCGGCTGCTCTGGTCATGGTCTATGGCAAGGGGCTGAAAGCGCTGCGAAATCGGGCGCAGCCCGAAGCGGACAAGACCGAGGCCAAACCCTCGGACCGGTTCACTGAGACAGAGCTGGACCGCTATGCCCGCCATATCGTTCTGCGCGAACTGGGCGGGCCAGGGCAGAAACGGTTGAAAAAGGCGCGCGTGCTGGTGATTGGGGCCGGGGGTCTCGGCGCACCAGCCTTGCAGTATCTGGCCGCAGCGGGTGTGGGCACGATCGGGGTGATCGACGACGACGTGGTCGAAAACGCCAACCTCCAACGTCAGGTCATTCACCGCGATGCGGATATCGGAATGCCCAAAGTGTTCTCGGCCCAGCAGGCGATGGAGGCTCAGAACCCCAACGTCACCGTCCTGCCCTACAATCGGCGTCTGAACGAAAAGATTGCGCCGGACCTGTTGGGCGACTTCGACCTGATCCTGGATGGTACCGACAATTTCGAAACCCGCTATCTCGCTAACCGAACAGCCGTTGCACTGGGCAAACCTCTGATCTCGGGCGCGTTGTCGCAATGGGAAGGACAGCTGAGCGTCTTCGATCCGGCCAAGGGTGCCCCCTGCTATCAGTGTATTTTCCCCGAAGCCCCCGCAGCCGGTCTGGCCCCGTCCTGTTCCGAGGCGGGCGTGATCGGCCCCTTGCCGGGTGTGGTTGGCTCCATGATGGCAGTTGAGGCGATCAAGGTCATCACCGGGGCTGGCCAAGCGCTGCGCGGCGAAATGCTGATCTATGACGCGCTTTATGGTGAAAGCCGCAAGATCACCCTCTCCAAGCGCTCTGACTGCCCGATTTGCGGCGCGGGTGGCGAATAAAAGCAGTGTTGCTCTGGATCATCTGACCGGCCCTTCCTAGGTTGTGGGCAAAGGAGATCTGAATGACCAACCCGATCCTGTCCGACTGGACCACTCCGTTCGAACTCGCCCCTTTTGCCAAGATTTCGGATGATGATTTCGCCCCCGCTCTGGATGAGGCGCTGCAGGCGCATAACGCGCAGATCGACGCGATCGCCGCAAACACTGAGGCCCCGAGTTTTGCCAACACGATCGAAGCGCTTGAGGCGGCGGGTGAGCAACTGGACAAAGTGCTGTCGGTTTTCTTCACAGTTGCGGGCGCGGACAGCAATCCGAAACGAGAAGAGCTGCAGCGGGAATTCTCGCCAAAGCTGGCCGCGCATTTCTCGGGAATATCCTCGAACAAGGCGCTGTTCAAACGCGTGGCCGACCTGTGGGCGCGGCGCGATGATCTGGGCCTAAGTGACGAACAGGCGCGCGTGCTGTTGCTGTCTCATCGCGGTTTTGTCCGGGCTGGTGCTGCGTTGCAGGGCGAGCAGGACGCCCGAATGCAAGAGATCAAGGCGCGGCTGGCGTCACTGGGAACCTCATTCACTCAGAACCTGCTGGCGGATGAGCGCGACTGGTTCATGGACCTGTCAGAGGATGACCTGCAGGGCCTGCCGGATTTCGTCGTGGATGCCGCACGCGCGGCGGGTCAGGAAAAAGGCGCCGCTGGTCCCGTAGTCACCCTGTCGCGGTCGATCATCGTGCCGTTCCTGCAGTTCTCCCCCCGTCGCGATCTGCGCGAGAAAGCCTATCGCGCTTGGACTGCGCGCGGAGCGAACGGCGGGGAGACCGACAACCGCGACATCGCCGCCGAAATCCTGAGCCTGCGCGAAGAACGTGCCAAGCTGTTGGGCTATGACAGCTTTGCCGACTACAAACTGGAAACCGAAATGGCCCGCTCGCCCGACCGCGTCCGCGACCTGCTGATGCAAGTGTGGGAGGCTGCGAAGGCGCGCGCCGACGCAGATGCCGAGGTGCTGACTGCGATGATGCAGGAGGATGGCGTGAACGGCCCTCTGGCAGCATGGGACTGGCGCTACTACGCTGAGAAACGCCGCAAGGCCGAGCATGATCTGGATGAGGCCGCACTGAAGCCCTATCTGCAACTGGACCGGATGATCGAGGCCTCGTTCGCTTGCGCCAACCGTCTGTTCGGATTGGAGTTCAAACCGCTGGACGTGCCGCTCTACCACTCCGATTGCCGGGCGTGGGAGGTGACGCGCGGCGGCAAGCATATCGCGGTCTTCATCGGTGACTATTTCGCGCGTGGGTCAAAGAGATCAGGCGCATGGTGCAGCGCGATGCGGGGGCAGGCGAAATTCCCCAAGGAACAGGCTCCGGTCGTTATCAACGTGTGCAACTTTGCGAAAGGCGATCCGGCGCTGTTGTCTTATGACGATGCGCGCACGCTGTTCCACGAGTTCGGCCACGCGCTGCATCAGATGTTGTCGAACGTGACCTATGAAAGCATCTCGGGCACGTCCGTGGCGCGTGATTTTGTCGAACTGCCAAGCCAGCTTTACGAACATTGGCTGGAGGTCCCCGAGGTGCTTGCCGAGTTCGCCACCCACGCGGACACCGGCGAGGCAATGCCGCAAGAAATGCTTGAGAAAGTGCTGAAAGCCGCGAATTTCGATCAGGGGTTCCAGACTGTGGAATACGTCGCCTCGGCCTTGGTTGATCTGGCCTTCCATGAAGGCGCGGCCCCGGCGGACCCGATGGCGAAACAGGCCGAGGTCTTGAACGGTATCGGCATGCCCGCAGCCATCGGCATGCGCCACGCGACCCCGCATTTCGCGCATGTCTTCGCGGGCGATGGCTATAGCTCGGGCTACTACAGCTACATGTGGTCCGAAGTGATGGATGCCGACGCATTCGAGGCCTTTGAAGAGGCCGGAGGAGCCTTTGATCCCGAACGCGCCAAAGCTCTGGAAGACAACATCCTGTCCACCGGCGGCTCGCGCGAGGCTGAGGAGCTGTACCTGGCCTTCCGGGGCCGGATGCCGGGTGTCGAGGCCTTGCTGAAAGGGCGCGGCCTGATCGCGGCGTAACCCTTCTCCCCGGTCCAAGGGGGATCAATACCCCAGCTGGCGATCCACCAGATGTACAAGCGGCTCGTCAGCTTCCCCGCGCCGGATATTCTCGACGATCACCTGCGCCGCTGTGACCGGTCGGGTTTCCGAGGCGATATGCGGCGTCACCGTCACGTTCGGATGCGCCCAGTAAGGGTGATCGGTGGGCAGAGGCTCAACCCGGAAGACATCCAGCGTGGCATGTCCGATCTGGCCTGTGTTCAACGCCTGCAATAGTGCGTCATCGTCGATCAGAGGCCCACGCCCCGGATTGATGATCCGCGCGCCCTTGGGCATCAGCGCAAAGGTTTCGGCGTTCAGAGTGTTCTCGGTCGCCGGTGTATCGGGCAGCAAGAGGACGGCGATCTCGGCCTTTGACAGAGCCTCTCGCAACCCGTTTTCGCCGCTCAGGCAGGTTACTCCGGGGACGTCTTTGGGGGTGCGACTCCATCCGGTGACGTTGAAATTCAATGCCGCCAGCGCTTGGGCGGCCTCCTGCCCCAAAACCCCAAGGCCCAGCATGCAGACGTGCCGCTGCCGCGCCAGAGGCGGCACTTCGTGGACCCAAACGCCATCCTGAACTTTGATGTGATGGTCCATCCCCAGATGATAGCGCAGCACATGCCCCACGACCCATTCGGTCATGCCTTGGGTCAGCCCGTGATCCACCATCCGCGCCAGCGGCACGGTCAGCGTCTTGTTCCCTGCGATTTTCTCGACCCCGGCCCAGAGGCTGAGAACCGCTTTCAGCCTTGTATAGGGCGTGAAATCCAGCAGCCCGCCGCTTGGGGCGTAGACGATGTAATCCACCTCATCCTCGGGGAATTCGGTTGCCAGATTGAACGCGACGCCTGCCTTTTGCAGCTCCTCGGTCAGAAGCGGCTGATATACCGGCCAAAGCTCGGGGCGTGCGGAGAACAGGATATTGACGGGCATGGAGGGGTTTTCCGATCAGCGGGGGCGGTGGATATGGGCGCTTTGCACGACACCGAAGGCGGCCATCAGGACCAGCATGGCCGACCCGCCATAGCTGACCATTGGTAAAGGCACCCCGACAACCGGAGCCAGCCCCATCACCATCGACATGTTGACCGCAAAAAACAGGAAGAAGTTCAAGGCGATCCCCATGGTGACCAGCGATGAGAACCTGTCTTTGGTCGACAGCGCCGTGACCATGCAGAAGATCAGGATCAGAGCATAAAGCACCAATAGGGTGATGCCACCGACAAAGCCGAATTCTTCGGCCAATGTGGTGAAGATGAAATCGGTGTGTTTTTCAGGCAGGAAGTTCAGCCGTGATTGCGTGCCCTGCATGAAGCCGCGCCCATTCCATCCACCCGATCCCAGGGCGATCTTGGACTGGGTGATGTGATAGCCCGCGCCCAGCGGGTCGGTAGACGGGTCAAGAAACGTATCGATCCGGCGGAACTGGTAGTCTTTCAACAACTGCCACTCGGTCCCTCGGCTGTTGAAGACGGCCGCAATCAGGCCGACCACGGCTGCGATTACGGCTGCGAAATAGGCCCAGTGGACACCGGCCAGAAACATCAGCCCTCCGCCAGCGGCCAGCAGCAGGATCGAGGTCCCAAGGTCCGGCTGGCGCAGTACCATGAAGGTGGGGATCAGGATCAGCACGACTGGGATCAGAACCCAAAGTGGGCGTGAGGTTTTGTGCGAGGGCAGCCAGTCGTAATAGGCCGCCAGCAGCATCACCAGCGCGACTTTCATCACCTCGGATGGTTGCAAACGCATGAATCCAAGGTCGATCCAACGCTGTGCGCCCATGCCGATGGTGCCGAACAGCTCCACAAACACCAACAGCGCGATAGAGGCCAGATAGGCCAGTACCGACATATTGCGCCAGAACCAGATCGGCACCAGCGCGACGATGAACATCACCGTCAGGCCCAGACCGAAACGTTCGATCTGAGGCTCGGCCCATGGCATCCACGAGCCACCCGCCACCGAGTACAGCATCAGGAACCCGGCACTGGCCGTGCTGATCAGCAACAGCGTCAGCGGCCAGTTCATATACAGGAATTTACGGAACCCCGAGGGCGTGGATTTGACCGCATATTCAAGATAGCTCATGCGCGGTCCTTCTCGCTGGGGCGCGCTTTGGGGCGACGGTCGCCCTCGAGCCGTTTCTGCTGTTCCTTGATGCGCTCGCGATCTCCGGCCGGGTAGGCCTCGAGCGGTGGGGTGCCGTTATAAAGCGCCTGAAGCATGATGTCGCGCGCGACCGGGGCCGCCGCCTTGGACCCGCCTCCGCCATGCTCGACGACCACCGCGATTGCGTATTTGGGCTTGTCATAAGGCGCGAAGCTGACGAACAGCGCATGGTCGCGCCGTTCCCAGGGCAGGTCCTCGTTGCGGATCACACCTGCGGCGCGCTCCGCTTTGGTGATGTTGCGTACCTGACTGGTGCCTGTTTTTCCCGCCATGCGGAGGTCATCGGCGATGATCCGGCTGCGATAGGCTGTGCCGCGCCGGTCGTTTGAGACCGACCACATCGCCTCGCGGATGTAGTTCAGATTGGCCGGGCTGATCTCAAGCGGCTCACCCGCGCCCGTTGGCTGTTCGACCCCATCAATTGAGCGGACCAGTCGCGGCTTCACAGCTCGACCGGTGGCGATCCGCGCGGTCATCACGGCCAGCTGCATCGGTGAGGCCAGCATGAATCCCTGCCCGATCGAGGCATTGGCCGTATCGCCGATCAGCCAGTCCTCGCCATGAGTGCGCTGCTTCCATTCCTGATTGGGCGCCAGACCGGCACGCACGGCGGACATCGGGATGTCGTGCTTGATGCCCAGCCCGAGGGTCCGCGCCATTTCCGAGATTTTGTCGATACCGACCTTGATCGCCACGTCGTAGTAGTAAACGTCGCAGCTACGCTTGAGCGATGTATTGAGGTCCACCATACCGTGCCCCCCGCGTTTCCAGCAGTGGAAGCGGCGGCTGCCGACCTTGAGGTGGCCGGGGCAGTACACGGTGTTGCCGGGGCCAACGACACCGGCCTCAAGCGCGGCCAAGGCGGTGACCATCTTGAAGGTCGATCCGGGCGGGTATGTGCCCTGAACCGTCTTGTTGGCCAATGGGCGGTATTTGTCCTGCGTCAGGATCTGATAGTCCGCGACCGAGATACCGCGCACAAACAGGTTGGGATCGAAACTGGGGGCCGAGGCCATCGCCCGCAGATCTCCGGTTTCGCAATCAATGACAACGGCGGCGGCGCTTTCTCCGGCAAGTCGTGCCTGAGCGTATTGCTGCAGGTCCGCGTCGACCGAGAGTTGCAGATCAGCACCCGGTTGGCCTTCCTGCCGGTCCAACTCGCGCATGACGCGGCCGGTGGCGTTCACCTCAACCCGCTTGGAGCCTGCCTTGCCGCGCAGGTCGATCTCTTGCTTGGCTTCAAGGCCGACCTTGCCGATCTGGAACCGGGGGATGCGCAGCACCGGCTCGGGGTCTTCGATCTGGCTGAGGTCATAGTCGCTGACCGGGCCGACATAGCCGACGATATGGGCGAAATCCTCATAGCGCGGGTATTGTCGGGTCTGGCCGACCTCAGGCGTGACACCGGGCAGGGCGGGCGCGTTGACGGCGACTTTCGAGATATCCTCCCACGTCACCTGATCGACCAGCGTGACCGGCAGGAACGGAGCCGAGCGGCGCATTTCCGTGCGCGCGCGCTCAATCTCATCCTCGTTCAGGGGGATCAGGTCCGAGAGTTTGGCGATCACCTTGTCGATGTCACCGGCATCCTCGCGCACAATGACGATGCGGTAGGAGGGTGAGTTCTGCCCGATGACCTGCCCATTGCGGTCATAGATGCGCCCACGCGTCGGCGGGATCAGGCGGATGTTGATGCGGTTTTCTTCGGCAAGAAGGCGATATTCATCCGCTTGGTCGACCTGCATATACCGCATACGCGCGGCCAGCCCGCCAATGAAAACCGCCTGCAAACCGCCCAGCAGCAGGGCCCGCCGGGGCAGACGTTTATAGGCGACACCTTCGCTTTTGATCTTGCGTTGTTTCATGCACGCGCCCCCGCAGCGCTGGCATCCGCGGCCGAGACGCGGCGCACACCGAATACACTCTGAGACAGTAGCACAATGACCGGATAGGCCAGAATTGTCAGCACAAGCTGGATCAAAACCGGTAACAAAGCCGCCTGATCAACAGACAGGATTGCAAGGATGACCCGGTTGCCCAGAAAGACGCCAGCAACGACGGCTGTGACCGACATCCATTCTGCTACAAAGCCCGCATCCCGCATCCCGGGTGCCGCAGACCGCAAGTATGCCGCGCCCAGCACCACCAAAGCGGCCATCAGACCTGGCGGGCGTTGCAGCAACAGATCGGCCAGCAACATGACCAAAGCGACCAAAACGGTCGGCACATAGTCCGGCCGCCGAAGCACCCATGCAAAGGTCAGGACGATCAGAAAGTCCGGAAAAGGCCAGCGATCCGGTTTCGTATCCAGCGGCAGCAGATGCAGGAACAGAACGAACACCGCCAGCGCCCCATAAAGACCGCGCATCGCCCATTTGTGAGAGGCGGGTTTATCCATCACCAGCTTCCTCAGATGACAATGACGCGGCGGGGCGGGCGGGGCCGACGATCTGACCCGGATCGCGGATTGTAGGGGCCGAGTTGTAGCGCAGAACGCGCAGGAACTCCAACCGTTCGAAATCGGCGGAGAGACGCACGCGCAGGCGGCCTCCGGGGTCTGCGGCGATCTGGCCGATCAGCAGACCGGCGGGAAACACGCCTCCATCACCCGACGTCACGACCCGGTCGCCGGGGCGCACAAGCTCACGGTTTTCCAGAAACTCGACCGATGGGGCCGGGGTATTGTCGCCCGTGATCAAAGCGGTCTGGCCCGAAGGCTGGATGGTTGCAGGAATGACGCTTGAGGCGTCAGTCATCAGAATGACGCGCGCCGTGTCTGGTCCAACGCCCGAGATACGGCCAACTAGTCCGATCCCGTCCATCGTAGCCCAGCCATCGACGATCCCGTCCCGCTCTCCTACATTCAACAGCACTGACTGCCGGAAGGGCGAGCCGCTGTCTGCCATCACAACGCCGGTGACATAGGTCAGGCGCGGATCAAGCCGCACATTGTTCAAATCCAGAAGCCGCGCGTTTTCTTGCTCCAACTGCAGCGCGGCTTCTTTCCACGCACGCATCAACCGCAGTTCCGAGCGCAGCTCGCGGTTCTGCTCGCTCAGGCTTTGATAGCTTTGGAAATCGCGGAACAGGTTGACGGTCGCGGTGACCGGAACCATTGCCCAATCCATCGAGGGCACAACAGCATCCACAACCTGCGCGCGGAACCGTTCAACCCGGGGGCTGTCGATCCGCCAGACAATGAAGATGCCCAGCAGGCACAGCACAACGATCCCCAGAAGCAGACGCCGCAGTGGGGCTGTGTAGTCATCGCGCTGTGATCGGTCTTTTGCCACAGGTTACCTTCCCGTGCTGCTCGGGCCGAATTTACCCTATTTTCTAAAGGGTGCGCGCCTTAGCTTTCGTAGTCAATCGCGTGGCGCAGCTGTTTTTCGTATTCTAGCGCCTTGCCGGTGCCCAAAGCCACACAATTCAGGCTTTCATCGGCAATCGACACGGCCAGACCTGTTTGCTCGCGCAGAGCAAGATCCAGATCGCCCAGCAGCGCTCCGCCACCGGTAAGCATCACGCCACGATCCACGATGTCTGCGGCCAGATCGGGGGGCGTGGTCTCTAGCGCCGTCATCACTGCCTCGCAGATTTGCTGGACGGGTTCCGACAGCGCCTCGGCGACCTGAGCCTGGCTGATCTCGATTTCTTTTGGCACGCCGTTCAGCAGGTCGCGACCGCGGATATGCATCGACTGGCCACGGCCATCGTCGGGCATGCGGGCGGTGCCGATAGTGGTTTTGATGCGCTCAGCCGTGGATTCGCCGACCAGAAGGTTCTGCTGACGACGCAGGTATGAGATGATCGCCTCGTCCATACGGTCTCCACCTACACGGACCGAGCGGGCGTACACGATATCCCCCAGCGACAGAACCGCAACCTCGGTGGTACCGCCACCGATATCGACGACCATGTTGCCGGTCGGATCGGTGATTGGCATGCCTGCGCCAATCGCCGCTGCAATCGGTTCGGCAATCAGACCCGCGCGGCGCGCGCCTGCGGACAGAACCGACTGACGGATTGCGCGCTTTTCAACCGGGGTTGCGCCATGCGGGACGCAGACGATGATCTTCGGCTTCGAGAAGGTCGAGCGCTTATGCACTTTGCGGATGAAGTGCTTGATCATTTCCTCGGCGGTGTCGAAGTCGGCAATCACGCCTTCGCGCATTGGGCGAATGGCCTCAATGGATCCCGGCGTCCGACCCAGCATCAGCTTGGCGTCTTCGCCAACCGCCAAAACCTTTTTCACGCCGTCCTTGACGTGATAGGCCACAACCGAGGGTTCAGACAGGATCACACCACGCCCCTTGACGTAGACCAGCGTGTTTGCCGTTCCAAGGTCGATAGCCATGTCCGCTGTGAACAGGCCGCCCAGATTGCCAAAGATCCCCATGTTTCCCCTGATCCTGTATGTCGGTTTTTCTACTGCCCGCGACTCGACGGTTCCGGGACGGATGACTTATAGGGTGCCAACTCGCCCGGTAAAAGGGCTGATTCCGCGGCAATCAGCACCTTTTCGCCTCATTTGCAGGGACTGTAGAAGGCAATATGCTCTCATATCAACATATTTACCACGCCGGGAATCTGGCTGATGTGCAAAAGCACGCTTTATTGGCATGGACGCTGTCCTATCTGACCCAAAAGGACAAACCGCTGACATATGTCGAAACCCATTCGGGACGTGGGCTTTACAAGCTAGATTCAGATGAGGCGCGCAAGACCGGAGAAGCAGCCGCCGGGATCGAGCGGGTGCAGCGTGGTGCATGGTTTGGCGATGATCATCCGCTGGCGCAAGCGATCGGGATGACACGTACGCGTTTTGGAGAGGCCAGCTACCCCGGATCGCCCCTGATTGCAGCTAGCCTGCTGAGGTCGCAAGACAGTCTGCACCTCGCCGAATTGCATCCGCAGGAATATGCGGCATTGTCACTGGCAGTGCCAGGGGGCAATGCGCGCGTCTACAAGCAGGACGGGTACGAGCTTGCGCAGTCCCTACTGCCGCCGACGCCCAGACGGGGTATGCTGTTGATTGACCCCAGCTACGAGGTGAAGGCGGAATATGACCGCCTTCCGGGGATAATCGCCAAGCTGCATCGCAAATGGAATGTGGGCGTGATCGCTTTGTGGTACCCGATCCTGAAGGATGCCCGTCAAAAGCCGATGGTGGATGCGCTGACGTCTCAGGATTTCCCGAAGGTGTTGAAACACGAGGTGACATTCCCCGCAGCGCGCAAAGGGCATGGGATGGTCGGGTCTGGAATGTTCGTGATCAACGCGCCTTTTGGTTTGGATCGGGAAACCCGCAGATTGTCCGTGTTGTTCAAACAACTCTGAGGTCGCTTGGAGGAGCAAGCAAAGCTCCCGCCCCGTTCGCCTGCATCAAAGATGGCGTCAAACGCGCTGCCGGGCCCAAAACCCAAGGTGGGTCGGCGAAGCCGGGCCGCCGCGGGTGCGGGAGCCCTTTGCCGTTTCTATAGCGTTTCGGGTTAAACCTGAGACACGAATGCCCTGCCACGCTTTCAGCGTTCTCGGGACATTCGTGTCGCTTGATGTTTCAGGTAAAACCCGAAACGCATTAGGTCAGGTCTTTGTAGCTGATCTCACGCGTGTCTACGCCGGGGCCGGTTTTCTCGCGACGGACGATCAGGCGGTTCAGCGCGTGGATATAGGCCTTGGCTGACGCAACGACCGTGTCTGTGTTGGCCGATTGGCCCGTTGCGATCATGCCATCCTCGCTCAGGCGGACCGAGACGGTGGCTTGCGCGTCGGTGCCTTCGGTCACAGCGTGAACCTGGTACAGTTGCAACCGGGCGGTGTTGGGATAGATCGCGCGGATCGCTTTGAACGTCGCATCCACCGGACCATCACCATGTTCTGTGGCGATGATGTCCTTGCCGTCCATTTCAAGCTCAACGGTTGCTTCGGCCTGACCGCCGGTGCCGCAGGTCACTTTCATCGAGACAAGCTGAAGATAGTCGTCATGCTCATCCATGGTCATCAAAGCGATCAGGTCGTCGTCGAACACCTCTTTCTTGCGGTCGGCCAGATCCTTGAACCGAACGAAGATGTCCTTGAGCTGGTTGTCACCGACGTCAAAACCCAACGTCTCGAGCTTGTCGCGCAGCGCGGCGCGGCCCGAGTGTTTGCCCAAGGGCAGAGACGTGCCGGAGAGGCCGATATCCTCGGGGCGCATGATCTCGAAGTTTTCGCGGTTCTTCAGCATGCCGTCCTGATGGATGCCGCTTTCATGCGCGAAGGCGTTCTTGCCGACGATGGCCTTGTTGAACTGAACGTTGAAGCCCGACACGGTCGCCACGCGGCGCGAGATATGCATGATCTTGGTGGTGTCGATGCCCGTGTGCCAAGGCATGATGTCGTTGCGGGTACGAAGCGCCATCACGACCTCTTCCAAAGCCGTGTTGCCTGCGCGTTCGCCCAGACCGTTGATGGTACACTCGATCTGACGCGCACCGCCTGCAACAGCGGCCAGAGAGTTCGCGGTCGCCATGCCAAGGTCGTTGTGGCAGTGGGTGGCAAAGATCACCTCATCCGCGCCCGGTACTGTCTCGATCAGGCGTTTGATCAGATCGGCGCTTTCGACCGGGGCGGTGTACCCCACCGTATCAGGGATGTTGATCGTGGTTGCGCCTGCTTTGATCGCTATCTCGATCACACGGCAGAGGTAATCCCACTCGGTCCGCGTCGCATCCATCGGTGACCACTGCACGTTTTCACACAAGTTGCGCGCGTGGCTGACGGTTTCGTGGATCTTCTCGGCCATCTCGTCCATTGTCAGGTTCGGAATGGCGCGGTGCAGGGGGGATGTGCCGATGAAGGTGTGAATACGGTTCTTCTCAGCGTGTTTCACCGCCTCCCAGCAGCGGTCAATGTCGGCGAAGTTCGCACGGGCCAGACCGCAGATACGGCTGTTTTTCGCTCGTTGCGCAATCTCGGAAACGGCCTTGAAGTCGCCCTCGGATGCGATGGGGAAACCGGCTTCGATAATGTCGACGCCCATTTCGTCCAGCAGCTCGGCAATCTCGAGCTTTTCGTCATGGGTCATGGTTGCGCCGGGGCTCTGCTCGCCGTCGCGCAAAGTGGTATCGAAGATCAAGACGCGGTCTTGGTCGGTCACGTTGGTCATGGGGTTCTCTTTCTTCTTCTGTCCTAAAGCCTCTTGGCGCGCTGGCGTCCTCCTCTGAGCGGGCGCGCCGAATGGCACGCTCAGAGGCGGATTAGGATCAGTAGGCCACGCAGCGACGCACCGCGAAGGGCGGTGTCGGCAACAAGGATATCTGCGCGGTTGATCATAAGAATGAGGTTATACCCAGCTTGCGCGGAATGAAAAGAACCAAAATGAGGGCATGTTCCTTTCTATGCGAATTCTTGAGCACCAATCATTGATCCAACCGTCGCTGCCGCTAGGTCGTGAGACATGAAAACAGCTTTGATTATAGGCGCCTCGGGCGGAATTGGTTCGGCGCTTTGCAAGCGTCTTGAGGGGCAGGGTATTCAGGTCACCAGCCTGTCCCGGTCGGTTGACGGGTTTGATCTGACCCAACCGGAGCAGGCTTTGCAGATGTTGGATGACCTGCCTGACCCGTTCGATCTGGTTCTGGTCGTCTCCGGCGCGTTGGAGATCAACGGGGCGGAGCCGGAAAAGACGATCCGCGCTGTATCGGCACAGGCAATGATGGATCAGTTTGCGTTGAATGCGGTAGGTCCGGCGCTGGTCCTCAGCCGTGCGCACAGATTGCTACCGCGCGGCGGGCGATCTGTTTTTGGTGTTCTGTCAGCGCGTGTGGGTTCGATCGGAGACAACCGGATCGGTGGTTGGATCAGCTACCGGGCTGCGAAAGCTGCGGTGAATCAGATCGTCCATACCTCGGCTATTGAGCTGGCGCGCACGCACAAACAGGCGATCTGCGTGTCTTTACATCCCGGAACCGTCAAAACGGCCTTCACGCAGAAATACCTTGGTCGGCATCCGGCAGTGGAGCCTGAAGAGGCCGCGATGAACCTGCTGAACGTGGTCAACGGTCTAACGACCGATGACACGGGTGGGTTTTTCGACTGGGCCGGAAAACCCGTTCCGTGGTAGCAAGTTAACCGTCGGAGGGTTCCGCCTGCGCTGGTTCCTCAGTGTTTTCCGCCTGAGCGGGTTCATCCTCTTGAACGGGCGCTTCTTCTGCTGAGCTTTGCGCAGGCAAGGCGTCATTGTCCCACACGCCAGACTCCTCTTGCCCGTTGGCATAGCGCATGGTGCCTTCGCCGTGGCGTTTGTTGTCGAGGAAGCCGCCTTCGTAGACGTCGCCCGTGCTGTAGGTCGCAACGCCGACGCCGCTGATTTTGCCGTCAACCCAATCGCCCGTGTAGGTGAAGGTGCTGGGCGTTGTGATCGTGCCTTTGCCGTGGCGTTTGCCGTTCAAGAAGTCTCCGTCATAGATCGTGCCGTCCGCGTAGCTGGCCTTGCCTTTGCCCTGCCGCGCACCGTCGACCCATTCGCCCTCATAGCGATAGCCGTTGGCGAAAGTGACGATGCCGGTGCCATGGCTGACCGCATTCCGGAACTCGCCGGTATAGACGACACCGTTTGGATATGTGGCCTTGCCCCGACCTTCGAACACGCCCGCAACCCACTCACCATCATAGACGGTGCCGTCGGGATAGGTGTTCTGGCCCTTGCCATGCGGCAGGTCCGCGCTGAGTTCACCGATATAGGTTGAGCCATCGGGATAGGTGATCTCACCAAAACCTTCGATCTGACCACGTGACCAGTCGCCTGTGTAGCTGTAGCCATCTGTTCCGGTGAAGGTGCCTTTGCCGTGGCGCTGATCGTCTTCGTAGTCGCCCTCATAGACGTTGCCGTTGGCATAGGTTTCCTTGCCTTTACCCTGACGGCGCCCGTCCAGCAATGCGCCCTCGTAGACATCTCCGTTGGCCAGCGTCAGCCGCCCCCTGCCTGTCATCACGTTGTTCTGCCACTGACCGTCATATTCAACGCCGTCCGACTGAACCAGACGACCTTGACCATGGCGCTGACCCTGTTCGATCTCACCTTCATAGACAGATCCATCGGCCGAAGTGATCTTGCCCATGCCCTGCTTTTCACCCTCAACCCAGTCGCCCTCGTAGGCGTATCCGTTGGGGTCGGACAGAGTGCCCTTGCCGTGATGGCGCGCGTCTTTGAACGCGCCTTCATATCGCAGGCCATTGGCATATTGGGCCACGCCGGTTCCGTTGATGGCCCCGTTGGACCACGTCCCTTCGTAGGTGCCGCCATCGGGATAGGTGATCTTGCCCTGGCCGTCTGGCTGGCCATCGGCGAATGTACCTTCGTAGATCGCGCCATTTGCAAAGCGCGCCGTGCCTTGCCCCTGAATCTTGCCTTCGATCCATTCGCCCGAATACTCGAACCCGTTGGGTAGCCGATACGACCCGGTCCCGTGCCGCAAGCCGTTCAGGAAGGTGCCTTCATAGACGCCTCCGACCTCGTCATCTTTGACGATGACAGTTCCGTCCTGTGCAAAGGCTGCCGCTGCGATCAGGGTCATGGCCCCTGCAGCAATCGAATTGCGGATCACATCCATTGTTGTTCCTGCCTGCCCGGTCATCATTGCTTGCTTTCTTCGGCGCAAAACTAAGGGACCGTCACGGGCAGAGCAACGGCTTTTGCCGCATGGCCCTTTCACTCGCGCGGTGATCTGCTAAATGCAAAAGGACTGACGAAGGCAAGAGGGCAGCATGGCCGACCGTTTCCGCATCACTCTGGCGCAGCTTAACCCCACCGTGGGGGATATTTCCGGCAATGCCGCCAAAGCACGCGCAGCGTGGCACGAGGCCCGCGAGGCCGGGGCCGATATGGTGGCCTTCCCCGAGATGTTCATCACCGGCTACAACACGCAGGACCTCGTGATGAAGCCCGCGTTTCACCGCGCTGCCATGGCTGCGGTTGAGGATTTGGCTGCGGATTGCGCCGAGGGTCCCGCCATTGCCATCGGCGGGCCGTGGGTCGAAGGTGACAGCCTCTACAATGCTTATGTGATTCTGAATGGCGGACGAATCACCAGCAAGTCCCTGAAACACCATCTACCGAACGAAACGGTTTTTGATGAGGTGCGTCTGTATGATTCCGGTCCGTTGGGTGGGCCATACTCGGTGGGTAATTTCCGCATCGGTAGCCCGATCTGCGAAGATGGCTGGCACCCGGACGTGGCTGAGACGCTGGAGGAAACCGGCGCCGAGTTTCTGCTGATCCCCAACGGCTCTCCCTATTTTCGCGACAAATACGATGTGCGCCTGAACCATATGGTAGCCCGCGTGGTCGAGACCGGCCTGCCGCTGATCTATCTGAACATGGTCGGCGGGCAGGATGATCAGGTTTTTGACGGAGCAACCTTCGGCCTGAACCCGGGTGGTGAGCTTGCCTTCCGCATGCCCGTATTCGACGAAGCGATATGCCATGTCGATCTTGAGCGTGGCGATGACGGCTGGCACATCGTTCCGGCCGAGATCGTCCCCCAACCGGATGTGTGGGAGCAGGACTACCGTGCCATGGTCCAATCCTTGCGCGACTACATGGGCAAGACCGGTTTCAAAAAAGCGGTTCTCGGGCTGTCAGGCGGGGTCGATTCAGCCCTGGTTGCGGCCATTGCCGTTGACGCGATTGGCGCTGAGAATGTGCGATGTGTGATGCTGCCATCGGAATACACCAGCCAGGCTTCGCTGGACGATGCCGAGGCGGTCGCCAAGGCGCTGGGCGTTCACTATGACTATGTGCCAATCTCGGACAGTCGCGCGGCGGTGACCGAGACTCTGGCCCCTCTGTTCGCGGGTCGTGATGTCGATCTGACCGAAGAGAACATCCAGTCGCGCCTGCGCGGTGTGTTGCTGATGGCAATCTCGAACAAGTTTGGTGAGATGCTGCTGACCACCGGCAACAAATCCGAGGTCGCCGTGGGCTATGCCACCATCTACGGCGATATGAACGGGGGCTATAACCCGATCAAGGACCTCTACAAAACCCGCGTGTTCGAGACCTGCCGCTGGCGCAACGCCAATCATCGCGACTGGATGATGGGGCCTGAAGGCGAAGTCATCCGACCGTCGGTCATCGACAAACCCCCAAGCGCCGAGCTGCGCGAAGATCAGAAAGACAGCGACAGCCTGCCGGACTATCCGGTTCTGGATGCCATTCTGGAGATCCTGGTCGATCAGGATGGCTCGATTGCCGATTGTGTTGCGGCCGGTTTCGATGAGGCCGATGCCAAACGGGTCGAGCATCTGATTTACATCAGCGAGTATAAACGGTTCCAATCCGCCCCCGGCACGCGCCTGACCAGCCGGGCCTTCTGGTTGGATCGTCGCTATCCGATCGTGAATCGTTGGCGTGATCAGGGATAAACAAGGCGCATTGTTTCCCTTTTTAGCGGCAGTGTTGCGCTGAATTGAATCATTGTTTCCGATATCGTACGCGTACGGGCGGTTTTTCCGGGGTGTTCCACGGCCTACCCTTGTTTTAGCGACATTTTTCCGCCACATTTATGCTTGGATATTGCCTCATGTGAGGCGGGTGTGACGTATTCCTGCGAGGGTTACAGGATCATGGCGAAGCGTTTGTTAGCCTGACAACGCCACATCCGGGTGGGATGTCTGAGTGAACAGTGTGGTGTTACGATGTATGAGCAATATGATAAATCGCTTCACGCGCCGTGGGCGCTGAATACGATGGAGTCGCCTCCTCAGGAATTGGATGAGGCGAAGCTTGATGCGGCCATCGCAGATATGCTGAGGGAAGAAGCGGGTCAGCAGAATGTCGCGCCGATGAAGCGGCCTGAATTCCCTGATCTTGTGCCTCAGGAAGAGGTCCGGACCGGATCAAACTCCAAGTCGACCGGGTTTTCAGCCAATCTGCGTCAGAAATGGGCTGAGCTGTCAGGCGCGGCGTAAATCGCTAGGCTAAAACCGTGGAAGGTGCGGCGTATTTCGCGGCACCTTTGTCGTGCGCGCCACAGGTCGGCACAATCCTGTTGTGAACCTCAAAAAACCGGTTGCCAGTGGCGCAGTGGTCGGTCTCCATGGCGGTCCATGCGATTGCCCATGAGCTTTTGATGCCCGGTCCCAAGCCTACTGTCTTCGACTCCGATCTTTCATTGCCGAAACAAACCGATGTCGTCGTGATTGGCGGCGGTATCATTGGTGTATCCACAGCCTTGGAACTGGCTGAGCGGGGCGTTTCGGTCCTGCTATGCGAAAAGGGTCAGATCGCGGGCGAGCAGAGCTCTCGCAATTGGGGATGGGTGCGTCTTGGGATGCGCGACCCGAGGGAGATCCCTCTGATGCAAGAATCGCTGCGCCTTTGGCGCGGGATGGATGACCGGATCGGACGTCAGACCGGCTATACGCAGTCTGGGATTCTGTTCGGGGCCTCAGGCCAGCGGGATGCGCGCAATCTTGAACGTTGGATGCGCCATGTCGACGGTTTGGACACCGGCGCGCGGATCGTCGCCGGGGCCGAACTGGCCGATCTGATGCCCGGGGCGCAGTCGGATATCTCAAGCGGTCTCTATATGCCGCAAGACGGTCGGGCCGAGCCGCAATGGGCCGCCCCCGCCATCGCCGAGGCCGCGCGTGATCGCGGGGCGATCGTCATGACCAATTGCGCCGTGCGTAGCGTCGATGTGCAAGAGGGTCGCGTTGCCGGAGTGTTCACCGAACGGGGCCGAGTGGCGTGTGACCGGGTTGTTTTGGCCGGAGGGGCGTGGTCGCGCCTGTTTGCGGGAAATGCCGGGATCGACCTGCCTCAACTGAAGGTGCTGAACACAGTCATGCGCGTGTCGCCGGTGGCCGAGGGGCCTGAGGTCGCGTTGTGGTCGGACGGGTTTGCAATCCGAAAACGGGCGGATGGCGGTTATACCATCGCCTCGGGTCATGAAAACACAGTGGATATCGTGCCCGATAGTTTCCGGCTGGCCCTCAAGTTCCTGCCAGCCTTCGCACAGGAATGGAGATCGCTGCGCTTTCGCCTGTCAAGTCGATGGACGACCGAGGCGCGCGAAGATCGGCGCTGGCTGCCCACCGATGTGACTCCGTTCGAACATTGCCGCGTGCTGGATCCAGAGCCGTCGCAAAAGGTCATCCGTGCTGCTTGGGCGAATGCGCGCAAGAGCTACCCGGCGCTGGAGCAGGCCGAGATCGTCCAAAGCTGGGCGGGGATGATTGACGTGACACCGGACGCGATCCCGGTGATGTCCTCGGTCGATGAATTGCCGGGCCTGTTCATTGCCACCGGATTTTCTGGCCACGGTTTCGGCATTGGCCCCGGCGCGGGCCTGCTGATGGCAGATCTGGTCATGCACAGAACGCCCTGTGTGGATCCGGCCGCGTTTCGCCTGTCTCGTTTCACCGACGGCTCAAAGGTCCGGCCGGACCCTGGGTACTGAAGGCTTAGCCCATCATTTGATAGCTGACGGGCACAAAGCGGAAGCCGTCGCCTCGTGTCTCGACATAACCAGCGCCCGGGAAGGGCATGTGGTAGCCGATCATCGGCACCTTGTCGGCAGCCAGAAGGCCCAAAATCTTACGGCGTGAGTCCGTTGCGGCAGCTTTGTCCATGTCGAACCGAACTTCCCATTCGGGATGCGCAAAAGACCAGACATAGTGATTGGCAAGGTCCGCAGTCAGAATAAGACGCTGGCCGTTGCTTTCCAGATGATAGACCATGTGACCGGGGGTATGCCCAAAGGTCGCCATCGCCGTCACGCCCGAGGCCACGTCTCCGCCATCCTCAATAAAACTCATCTTCTCGGCCAGAGGGGTGACCTTGGCAGCGACCAGATCTCCGACCCGATTCCCGGCTTCCTGAGCGGACCAGAAATCATATTCGGGTGCAGCAGTGACATAGCGCGCATTGGGGAATGTCGGCGCATCATTCGTGGTCATGCCGCCGATATGGTCTGGATGCATATGGGTCAGCACGACCACGTTAATCTGATCAGGCGTGACACCTGCATCTGCCAAAGCGGCCTGAATGCCGCCCTGACCAAGTCCGGTGTCGAACAGGATCAGCTCTGAGCCTGTGTTCACCAGAGTCGGCGTGAAAAAGAACTGTGCCACGTCAGGCGAGATGAAGTTTTCGGCTGATACTTTGGCGAATTCCTCATCCGAGGCGCCGCCACCGAAGATTTCCTGCGCACCGTCGCGCGGCAAGCTGCCATCCAGCAGGGTTGTGACCGTAAAGTCGCCCAGCTGGAATGATCTTGCGATGGTCGAGTTCGCCTTTGTCTCGGCTCCGGCGGCCAAAAGTGGGGTCGCTGCGGATGCAAATGGAAGGGCTGCTGCGGCGCCCAGGGCCGCTCTGCGTGTTAAATTGATGGCCATTTCTTAGTCTCCCTGTGAGAACGCCAGCGAAAAAGGTAGTTCGCTTCGGGTCGCGTGCCACTCTATACACCAGTACTCAGTCTGCGTGGATGAACATTGCGTGTTAATATTTGTTCATCTTGCGATCCGGGGTGCCTGAGGAGCTTGGGTAGTCCGAAACGCCTGCTGGACAAAAACGCGCCTTTGTGACAAGAGCCGCGCCAACAGGAGACACCCATGACAACCACCCGTTTCGCCCCGTCGCCCACCGGTTACATCCATGTGGGCAACCTGCGCACCGCTCTGATGAACTACCTGATCGCCCGCAAGGCAGGCGGTACCTTCATTCTGCGCATCGACGATACCGATCCCGAGCGCTTGAAAGAAGAATATGTCGACGCGATCAAACAGGATCTTGAGTGGCTGGGTCTGCACTGGGATCGGGTCGAGCGTCAGTCCGAACGTCTGGACCGCTACGCCGAAGCCGCCGACAAGCTGCGCGAGATGGGTCGGTTCTATGAGGCGTTTGAGACGCCGACCGAACTGGACCTCAAGCGCAAGAAGCAGCTGAACATGGGCAAGCCGCCGGTCTATGACCGCGCCGCACTGAACCTGAGTGAGGCCGAGAAAGACGCACTGCGCGCCGAGCGTGGCAATGGCGTCTGGCGGTTCAAACTGGATCACGAGCGGATCGAATGGAATGACGGCATTCTGGGCGACATCTCGATCGATGCGGCCTCGGTTTCTGACCCGGTTCTGATCCGCGGCGACGGGCAGGTTCTGTACACGATTGCGTCTGTCGTGGACGATACCGAGATGGGCGTAACCGATGTGGTACGCGGCTCGGACCACGTCACCAACACCGCGACGCAGATTCAGATCATCGAGGCGTTGGGCGGCAATTGCCCCCGTTTTGCGCACCATTCATTGCTGACCGGCCCTCAGGGTGAGGCGCTTTCGAAACGTCTGGGCACGCTGGCCCTGCGTGATCTGCGGGAGCAAGGCGTGCAGCCGATGGCTCTGCTGAGCTTGATGGCGAGGTTGGGGTCCTCTGACCCGGTTGAGCTGCGCGCTGAGATGGCCGAGCTGATCGAGGGGTTCGATATCAACCGCTTTGGCGCGGCGCCGACCAAGTTTGATGTGCAGGACCTGTTCCCGCTGACCGCGAAACATCTGCAATCGCTGCCGCTGGCCGACGTGGCCGAGGCAGTTGCCGATGCCGGTGTTCCGGCGGATCTGGCCGAGCCGTTCTGGGCCATGGCGCGCGAGAACATCACCACTCTGGCCGATCTCAAAGGCTGGTGGGAGCTGTGCCGGGATGGGGCCGAGCCTCTGATCGCGGATGAGGATCGTGACTTTATCGCCGAGGCAATTGCGCTATTGCCGGAAGGTCCGTTTGATGGCGAAACCTGGGGCACTTGGACCAAAGCCGTCAAAGAGGCCACGGGCCGCAAGGGCAAGGGCCTGTTCATGCCGCTGCGCAAGGCGCTGACCGGGATGGAGCGTGGGCCCGAGATGGCGGCACTCTTGCCTTTGCTGCAAGTAATCCGCGTGCGAGGCTGATTGCCGGACCTTAGAACTTGAACGAGGCAGGCAATCCGTCTGCCTCTTTTTGTTGGTGCGGTTGGATGACCCGCACTGACGCCCGGCGCAAGCGATCGTCAACAAAGTCTGTCTCTTCCGGTTTGAGCTGTTGATGACGTGGGTATCTTGGCTCGGCCCTGTCATTCAAGACGGGCGCGTCCCAGCCATCCGTTGTTGCGAAGAACCGATCGGCCCCGTCCGGTCCAAAAATACGCAGATACCCTTGCACGACGACGTCGATGTAGCTCAGCAGCAGCGGATGATGATCTGTCGGCGCCTTGTGCCGGTCCTTCGGCACCGCATAAACAGCGATTTCCACATCCTGCTTAAGAGGGTGCGCGACCGACTGCGTGGCGGGAATTCGGTTATAGGCCCACTCACGCTCATCCAGCGCGGCCCAGTCGTTTTTGGGCACATGGGCGATCATGCCTTCGATCTCGGAGTCAGGATCAGGGACTGCCGTCAGGAACGCGACCGAACGCAAGTCGGTATGCTTCCATGCCCGCCGCCAACCTTTGAGCTTTGCTGGCCGGGGATCGGGAAAGTCATGTGTGGCCAGGTTCACGAGGCTGCCATAGCCAAAGAAATAGGGGTCTGCCATCAGCGCGGGATGTCCTTTGGGTCGATTGATGTATGTCAAACCGCTTTTTTGCCGGACATGCAATAAGATCACATCATAGATTTAGGGAGGCCCCTATGCGGATTACCAAACGGACGAATATCGCCGTGCGCCTGTTAATGTATTGCGCGGCACATCCCGAAAGGCTGGTGACCAAGGCCGAGATCGCCGAGGTTTGCAACATCTCCGAAAACCATCTGGCTCAGGTGATCAACCAGTTGAGCCAGCTGAACTATCTCAGCACCCAACGGGGCCGCAATGGGGGCATGTCGCTGGCGCGCTCGGCTGATGAGATCCGGGTGGGGGCGGTGTTCCGGGATGTCGAAGGCGCGTTGCCGATTGCCGAGTGTTTTGCGGATGCCGACAACACCTGCCCTCTGACAGATGCGTGTCGATTGAAGCTGGCGCTGAAGGACGCGGCTGAGGTGTTTTACGCCTCGCTTGACGAAATCACATTGGACGCGTTGGTTTGTGACAACGATCCATTATTGAAAATCCTGCAACCCGTCGCCTGCGTGCGCTAAGGGGTCAATCGCTGGCGCGCAGGATGCGAGCTGGTCTTACCGATAGCGGCCGCAGGGCGAAGGCAAGCCCTGCACCCAATGTCACGACCATTCCGGCCAGCACGATGCCAACCGCCGAAGGCCAGATAACCGTATAGCCGGTGTCGAAAATATAGGTGGCGACGGCCCAGCCCCCCAGAATGCCGACCAAAAGGGCGACGCCCCCGGCGGCCGCCCCTAGCAAGACAGCGCGCAAAGCAAAGCTGAAGAGGATGCGCTGTCGGTTCGCCCCAAGTGTTTTCAGAACCGCAGCCTCGTAGCGGCGCGCGGGCTCTCCGGCGGCTGCCGCGCCGATCAGGACCAGAAACCCTGTCAAAAGCGAGACACCTGCCCCGTAGGAGGTTGCCGCCGCCAACCCGGCCAGCAGGCCCGAAACCCGGTCAATCGCGTCCCGCACCCGGATCGCAGTGATATTGGGGTATTGGTCGGCCAGATCGCGCAGGATCGCGGATTCGGCCTGTTCCTCGGCATAGACGGTGGCGATGAAACTGTGTGGTGCACCGGCAAGCGCCGAGGGGTTCATCGACATAATGAAGCCCATGCCAGCCGTTGAAAAGTCGACCTCGCGCAATGAGGTCAGGCGGGCCGTGATATCTCGGCCCAAGATGTTGACCGTCAGTTCATCCCCAAGGGTCAGGCCCATCTCCGCGGCCTCTTCAGCGGCGAAGCTGACCTGGGGTTCTCCGGAATAGTCTTCGGCCCACCAATCGCCTGCTGTGACGCGTGCGTTTTCGGGCGGGCTGGCGGAGTAGGTGATGCCTCGGTCGCCCTCCAGAACCCAATGGTCCCCGGCAACGTCGCGCGCGGGGCGTCCGTTGATCTGGGTGATGATGCCGCGCAGCATCGGTGCGCTTTCGATGCGGCTGACGGATGGGTCGGATTCCAGACGCTCGGTGAAGCCCGGCATCTGGTCCTTTTGGATGTCGACAAAGAAATAGGACGGCGCAACATCCGGCAGGTTGCCTGAGATCGCATTGCGTAAGGTCCCGTCAATCTGCCCAACGGCGGCCAGAACAGACAGGCCGAGACCGAGGGACAGGACCACCGATGCCGCGCCCTCGCGCGGGTCGGAAATAGCCGAGAGCGCCCACCGCATGGCAGGGCGGCCACGCGCGACGGGTTTGCCTGCGCGGGCGATGCGGCCGATGGCGATGGCCGATAGGGACAGCAGGATGAGCGCGCCCACCAAGCCAGCACTGGTCCAGAGCGTCAGTCGGGCGGAGCCGCTGAACCACGCGGCGATTGCGATCAGCAGGAGCAGCCCGAAACCGGTGGCGATGACATAGATGGGTCGAGGGAGGGCGCGGGCCGTGGTCAGCGCATCGCGGAACAGGGTGGCGGCGCGCACTTCCTCAGTTCGGGCCAGTGGCCACAGGGTAAACAGGAAAGCGGTCAGTATGCCGTAGATCGCAGCCTCGACCAAGGCTTGCGGGTAGAGGGCGAAAACCGCCGGGATCGGCAGCAGGCTTTCGATCATTGGGGCCAGAGCCAGCGGCAGGACCCCGCCCAATGTGACGCCGATGGCTATTCCGATGCCCGACAAGAGCCCGATCTGGATCATATAGGTCTGGAAGATCGTCGCGCGGTCGGCCCCCAAGGTGCGCAAGGTGGCGATGGTTTCGGTCTTCTGCGACAGGTACGCGCGGACGGCTGCGGATACGCCTATGCCGCCGACTGCCAACCCTGAAAGGCCGACCAGAACCAGAAACGCGCTGAGGCGGTTGACGAATTCAGTGATGCCCGGTGCCCCGTTGCGGGCATCGGTCCAGCGCATGCCGGTGCCATCGAAGGCCTCCGTGGCCTGCTGGGAGAGGTCTGCAAGATCAGTACCTCTGGGCAGATCGAGGCGGTATTTGGTCGAAAACAGCGTGCCCGGGGCCAATAGGCCGGAGGCTTGCAAGTCTTCGGTTCGGACCAGTGTTCTTGGCCCAAGGGCGAATCCGTCCGCCGCACCGTCCGGCTCATGACGCAGGGCCGCCATCAGGACAAACTCCTGCGTGCCCAAGGCAAAACGATCGCCGACCGTCAGCCCCATCCGGTCGATCAATGCGGGGGCCATGACGGCACCGGGCAGGCCGTCTGCGCCCGCAAAAGCGTTGTCCAGAGGCATTTCCGGGGTCAGAGTGACAGCCCCCACCAAGGGATAAGCGCCATCCACCGCTTTGACTTGTGTCAGGGCGCGCTCGGTTCCGGTGTCTTGCGCGGCGACAGCCATAGACCGGAAATCGACAACCACGGACACCTGTTGCGCGGTCTCGTCCATCCAGCGCCGTTCTTCGTCGCTGGCAAAGCGATAGGTGAACTCAAGCTGCGCGTCTCCGCCCAGCAAGGCGGCCCCTTCCTGCGTCAACCCTGTCTGGATGGCCGAGCGGACCGAGCCGACCGCAGCGATGGCCGCAACCCCAAGGGCGAGACAGGCGAGGAAGATGCGAAAGCCACGCAGGCCTCCGCGCAGTTCACGACGTGCCAGCCGTCCGGCCAGTCGCAGGCTCATTCCGCGGCCTCTTGCTTGGTCTCATCTGAGATTCGGCCGTCGCGCAAGCGTACAACGCGGTCACAGCGCGCCGCCAGCGATGGGCTGTGCGTGACCAACACCAAGGTTGCGCCGTGCTTGTCCCGCAGACCGAACAGCAGATCGACGATTGCCGCTCCGTTGGTTTCATCCAGATTGCCCGTAGGCTCATCCGCCAAAAGGATCTGAGGGCGCGGGGCCGAGGCGCGGGCCAGGGCAACACGCTGTTGCTCACCCCCGGACAATTGCGCCGGATAATGGTCGCGCCGATGGGACAGCCCGACGGTGTCGAGTTCTACCTCCGCGCGTGTGAATGCGTCCTTGTGGCCGGCCAGCTCCAGTGGGGTGGCAACGTTTTCCAGTGCCGTCATGGTGGGGATCAGGTGGAAATTCTGGAACACGATACCCATCGTGTCACGCCGAAAGCGGGCCAGCGTATCTTCATCCATTGTCGTCAGATCCTGACCCAAAGCCGAGACACTACCGCCCGTGGCCTGTTCCAACCCGCCCATCAGCATCAGCAGCGAAGATTTGCCCGACCCGGATGGCCCGATCAGCCCCAAACTCTCGCTCTTCATCACGGACAGAGAGATTTCATGCAGAATATCGACTCGCCCGGCATTGCCATCCAGCGACAAAGAGGCATTTTGGAGCGTAAGAACAGCTGAAGTCATCGGTCTTTCCATCGGAGGGCAGTCAATTGGGATATGGAGCGTTTGCAGCTCTGCGCAAGGTTCTGGTTTCAGGGCTGTTTGTCAGTTGGGGCTATACTGCAACAGCCGAGCCCGTTGTGATTGCCGCACTGGGGGATTCGCTGACCCAAGGCTATGGGTTGGTCGAATGGGACGGGTTTGTCCCACAGCTGGAACGCTGGCTGCAGGCGAACGGGGCCGAGGTTCGTTTGATCAACGCGGGTGTCTCGGGGGACACAACGGCGGGCGGTGCCGCGCGGGTCGAGTGGACTTTGACGCCGGATGTGGACGCGATGATCGTCGCGCTGGGTGGCAACGACTTGCTGCGAGGTCTCGACCCCGATCTGTCACGCGCTAACTTGACCGCAATCCTGAGCGCGGCTGAAACAAGCAATGTCGACGTGTTGCTGATTGGCATGCAGGCCCCCGGCAACTATGGTCCGGACTATAAACAGGCGTTCGACACGATCTACCCGGATTTGGCTGAACAGTTTGATGTCCTCTACGCCGAGAGTTTCTTTGACGGTCTCGCCTCGGGTGGTGATCCGAACGTAGTCAGCCAATACATGCAGCCGGACGGGATTCACCCGAATGCCCAAGGCGTCGCGCGGATTGTTGAGGCGCTTGGCCCATCCGTGCTGGAACTGGTCAAGATGTCGGGTGAACAGGGCTAGGGGCCGTTAGACCACTGTGACGACCGTTCCGATCGGCACGCGGTTGTAGAGATCCACCACGTGTTCGTTCATCATCCGGATACATCCGTTGGACGCTGCCCGTCCGATCGTCTGCGGCTGCGTTGTCCCGTGGATGCGGAAATAGGTATCGACCCCGTTCTGGAACAGATAGAGTGCCCGCGCGCCCAATGGATTGTCGCCCCCGCCAGGCTGGACATAGTCGTTATCCTTGAAACGGGCATAGGCCACCGGATCCCGCTCAATCATCTCTTGCGTAGGCCGCCAGGTGGGCCATTCCTTCTTCACGTCGATGGTCGCAGTGCCGGTAAACTCCAACCCGGCTTTGCCGACCCCACAGCCA
This sequence comes from Ruegeria sp. R13_0, assembly GCF_017743995.1. Classification (GTDB taxonomy): domain Bacteria; phylum Pseudomonadota; class Alphaproteobacteria; order Rhodobacterales; family Rhodobacteraceae; genus Ruegeria. Next base: position 223,898 of record NZ_JAGHRB010000005.1, read on the forward strand.
TAGCGGACCGCCTTGCGTGGTTCGGTCACGTAATACAGGTAGAAGGATCGCGGCACGACCAGCAGTTGCCCCGGCTGAAACTGCTTTTTGATCCGGACAAATTGCGGTGTGGGATCATACTCGGCAGCCTTCTTGGCAACGGCAATACCGGGGAGAAGGCTCAGGGCCGTTCCGGCCAGAAAAACACGACGTGTAAACATGTGCGCCTCTTGAATTGACCTGAAAAATCATCACTCGAACTCCAGAATGATATCTTAATTGGTCAATTATGGGGCAGATATTACGAAATTGTGATGTGAGGCCTGACGGTCACAATACAGGGCGGGGTTTACCCCCGCCCGTTAGAGTGGCTTATGCCAGCTCGATATTGTCCGCGCTTTCGCGGCCGTCACGACCCGAGCGGAGCTCGTAGGTGACTTTCTGGTTGTCGGCCAAACCGGTCAGGCCCGAACGCTCGACAGCCGAGATGTGAACGAAGATGTCTTTGCCGCCATCTTCGGGTGCGATAAAGCCGTAGCCTTTGGTGGTGTTGAACCATTTTACGGTGCCTGCAGGCATATCCGTGTCTCCTGTTTAGTGCTGCCCACGTGGATGCGGCAGCCTGGCGTCGTCGGTCTGGATCGAATGACTGAGCGCCGTAGAAGGAGACAGTGGGTCGAAATAGAAAAACGTTAGCCCTTTGGATATGGCATTGGGGCAGGGATGTGGCAAGGGTGGATTTGGTTAACGATTTGGTAGCCATGAGTGCGGCAGTATGCAGGCATGAGCAACTACCGCCGCGTTCGAATCCCCGGAGCCAAGTACTTTTTCACTATCTCTCTGGCCGACAGGTCGTCCGATTTGTTGACGAGAGAAGTGGCGCATTTGCGCGCTGCGTTTGCAGTGACGCAACAAGAGAGGCCGTTCTGGTGTGACGCGTTTGTCGTGTTGCCGGATCATATCCACGCGGTTTGGACGTTGCCGCCCGGAGATTCGAACTATTCGACGCGGTGGGGTGCGATCAAAGCACGTTTCACCATGCGATTGAATGAAGTGAGGCGTAGGCCGGGCTTCAGCCCGGCACCAGTTCCAAAACACCCGCCCATCGTGACTTCTGGCAGATATGCCGGGCTGAAGCCCGGCCTACGGCGCAACAAGCGTGAGGCACCGATTTGGCAGCGCCGATTTTGGGAACATACTATTCGAGACGAACAGGATTACCGCAATCATATGGCTTATTGCTGGGGTAACCCGGTTAAACATGGGTTGGTCGAGCACTCGACCGATTGGCCGTATTCGTCGATCCATCGCGATATCCGTTTGGGTAGAGTTGAACCGGAGTGGAGTTTTAGCTTCGCTACAGGGGCATTTGGGGAGCCGCAGGGTGGGTGATTTCAGCCATCATTTGAATAGCTTGGGCTTGGAGTATTTAGGTGCGACGGATGTAAGGACCTAGCCTTCAGGTGCTACAAGAGCTTCCATTCGCTTTCGATTCTTGCAATCTCGTCGAGCAGTTGAGCCATGAAAGCGTTGCCGCCTTCTCGGCCGTCAGGCCCAACGATAATAGTTCGACCTTGCTCGAGTGACGTCACAAGCTTTTTGTCTAGCTTCGATCTTAGCCGCGAGTATTCATGGGTCGAAGCGAACCCTTGAGGTCCGTTTTGCCGAAGCAGCTCCCTCGCATCCTTGATCAATTGTACCCTGGCCGTGTGACGGAGCCTATGCCGCTCTACGCCCCAGTTTGCCCAAGGAGCAATTATTGACGCCGCCAGACCAGAAACTGAGCCGGTGAGTGCTGCGACAATAATTGTGGTCCAATCCATCTCACTTCACCGCGCAAACTTCTTATGCTTCAACCGCTTGGGCTCCAGCGCGTCCGGTCCAAGCCTCCGCTTTTTGTCCTCTTCGTAGTCCTCGAAGTTGCCCTCGAACCACTCAACATGCGCATCCCCTTCAAAAGCCAGAATATGCGTGCAAATCCGGTCGAGGAAGAAGCGGTCGTGTGAGATGACGACGGCGCAGCCGGCGAAATCGACCAGTGCGTCTTCCAGTGCGCGCAGGGTTTCGACGTCCAGATCGTTGGTCGGTTCGTCGAGGAGCAGGACGTTACCGCCCTCTTTTAGCAGGCGGGCCATGTGGACGCGGTTGCGCTCGCCGCCGGACAGCAGCGAGACCTTCTTTTGCTGGTCGCCGCCCTTGAAGTTGAAGGACGAGCAATAGGCGCGCGAATTGACCTGCGCGTCGCCCAGTTGGATGATCTCGGCGCCGCCGGTGATCGCCTCCCACACGGTGTCGTTGTCAGCAAGGTCGTCGCGGGACTGGTCGACATAGGACAGTTCGACCGTGTCGCCCAGCGTGATGGTGCCGCTGTCGGGCTGTTCCTGGCCGGTCAGCATCTTGAACAAGGTCGATTTACCCGCGCCGTTGGGGCCGATAACACCGACGATGCCGCCGGGGGGCAGGGCGAAGTCCAGCCCTTCGATCAGTTGCTTGTCGCCCATGTGTTTCGACAGGCCTTCGACCTCGATCACCTTACCGCCAAGGCGCTGGCCGTTGGGGATGACGATCTGGGCGCGGGTCAGCTTTTCGCGCTCGGACTGCTCGGCCAGCTCGTTATAGGCGTTGATCCGGGCCTTGGATTTGGCCTGACGCGCCTTCTGGCCCTGACGCATCCATTCCAGTTCGCGCTGCAGGGTCTTCTGCTTGGACTTGTCCTCGCGGGCTTCCTGCTCCAGCCGTTTGGCTTTTTGTTCCAGCCATGCGGAGTAGTTGCCCTCGTATGGAATGCCGCGGCCCCGGTCGAGTTCCAGAATCCAGCCGGTGATGTCATCCAGGAAATAGCGGTCGTGGGTGACGATCAGGATGGTACCCTTGTAGTCGATCAGGTGCTGTTGCAGCCAGGCGATGGTTTCGGCGTCCAAGTGGTTGGTCGGTTCGTCCAGTAGCAGCATGTCGGGCGCTTCCAGCAGCAGCTTGCAGAGCGCCACGCGGCGTTTCTCACCGCCTGAGAGGTTGGCGATGTTGGCATCGTCTGGCGGGCAGCGCAGCGCCTCCATCGAGACGTCGATCTGGCTGTCCAAATCCCACAGGTTTTCCGCGTCGATCGCGTCCTGCAGGGTGGTCATTTCCTCCATCAACTCGTCCGAGTAGTTCTCGGCGATCTCCATGGCGATCTCGTTGAACCGGTCCACCTTGGCCTTTTTCGCGGCGACGCCCAGCATGACGTTTTCGCGGACCGACAGCGTTTCATCCAGCTGCGGTTCCTGCGGCAGATAGCCAACCTTGGCGCCCTCGGCCGCCCATGCCTCACCGGTGAAGTCGGTGTCGAGGCCCGCCATGATCTTCATCAGCGTCGATTTACCCGCGCCGTTGACGCCGACGACACCGATTTTCACGCCGGGCAAAAAGCTCAGGTGGATGTTTTCAAAGCACTTCTTGCCACCGGGATAGGTCTTTGAGACACCCTGCATGTGGTAGACATATTGATAGGCGGCCATGTCGCGTCCTCTGGGTCGGGGAAATTGGGTTGAAACGCTTGATATCCAAGCGGAGCGGGCGGGGCAAGCTGGTGGTTTCGTGATTTTTGCCTAGACCTTGCGTGGGCTAGAGTGGCCAAGGTTTGAAAGGCGCGTGAGATGTCAGAACTTGCGGAATTGATTGCTGGGTGGGCAAAGCCCGGACGGGTCGATTGGATTGGTTTGCGTCCAGCCCGGCGGGCGGAGATCGTCACCTTAGGTGCCGCTATGATTTCCGCTGATGGTTTAGATGGAGATCGCAGTCGAGCGGGCAAGAGGGCGGTGACCTTGATCCAGCAGGAGCATCTGGCAGCGATTGGCTCGTATCTTGGACAAGGGCCGATTGCGCCAGAGGTATTGCGGCGCAATCTGGTGGTTTCGGGGATTAACCTCTCGGCGCTCAAAGGACGCGAAGTGCAGGTGGGTGAGGCGATTTTGCGTTTTACCGTGATCTGTGCGCCCTGCAGTCGGATGGAGGAAGCGCTGGGCAAAGGGGGCTATTCTGCCGTCCGTGGGCTTGGCGGCTGGTGTGCCGAAGTGGTGCGCCCCGGACGCGTTCGGGCGGGCGATGCGGTGCAACCTGTTGATTGACAAGCTGTTGCAGTTCTGAACAACAGCAAAGGATGTTGCGCAGCCAGATACCATATGCTCGGCCCGGACAGGTCATTGGGCTGTTCGGAGGGTCCTTTGATCCTCCGCATCAGGGTCATGTGCATGTCACGCTTGAGGCGATGAAAGCGTTCGGTTTGGATCGTGTGTGGTGGCTGGTCTCTCCGGGTAACCCTCTGAAACAGCGCGGGCCTGCGCCTTTGCCGCGTCGGTTAGAGGCTGCGCAGGCGGTGATGCAGCACCCTCGGGTGGACGTTACGGATATCGAGGCGCTGACGGGTACGCGGGCGACAGCGGATACTCTGGTGGCCCTCCGGCGGCTCTATCCTCAGGTTCGGTTCGTCTGGATCATGGGGGCCGACAATCTGGCGCAGTTTCATCGGTGGAAAGACTGGCGGCAGATCATGGATAGCGTCCCCGTGGGGGTCGTAGCGCGACCGGGGGATCGGATTTCCGCACGGATGTCGCCAGCGGCGCGGGTTTATGCGCCCTACAGGATTGACGGGCAGGCGCGGCATTTATTGGGACGCGCGCAGGCGCCAGCATGGTGTTTCGTGAACGTGCCGATGGTAAATCTCAGTTCAACTGATCTTCGCAATCGCGGCATCTGGGCAAACGGAGTGTTGCCCGAATAGCCACATTGCCTGCATATTCTCATGCAATGGTTGTCCAAATTTCATCTCTGGGATTTTAATTGACCCATGGTTGATCGTATTTCACGACGTTTGTTTCTTGGAGGGTTGAGCGCAGCTGCGATCCCTGCGACTGCCATGGCGCAGGCCCCCTTGGTGTCCTTGCGGCCTCAGGCCCGAGGGCCTCAGCTGACCGGGGCCGAGCGGTTCGTGCGGGCAGCCGGGCTGCGGGGCGATGTGATCTTTGCAGTGGCAGATGTTGAGACAGGCACTCAGCTTGAGGAGTTGGGGGGGGAGGCCGGGTTGCCTCCGGCCAGTGTGGGCAAGGCGCTGACCGCGCTCTATGCGTTAGACGTACTGGGGCCGGATCATCGCTTTGAGACCAAGCTTCTGGCGGATGGTCCAATTGAGAATGGCATTCTAAAGGGCGATTTGATCCTTGTCGGTGGCGGCGACCCTCTTTTGGACACGGATGCATTGGCAAGCATGGCGGCCAATCTGCGCGAGGCCGGGGTGACAGAAGTGCGCGGGGCGTTCAAGGTCTATGACGGAGCCTTGCCCTATGTGTTCAGCATCGACCCCGGGCAACCGGATCATCTGGGCTATAGCCCGGCGATCAGTGGAATTTCTTTGAACTTCAACCGCGTTCATTTCGAATGGAAGCGGGCCGGGACGAGTTACAATGTCACGATGGATGCGCGCAGCGCCAAGTACCGCCCGGATGTCGATATGGCTGTGATGCGGGTCGAACCGCGCAGCCTGCCGATCTACACCTATCAACCCAGCGCACGTCAGGACCGCTGGACCGTGGCCAAAGGCGCGCTGGGCAATGGTGGCGCACGCTGGTTGCCTGTTCGAAAACCAGCACTTTATGCGGGCGATGTGTTTCGCACGCTTGCCCGCTCAAACGGGGTTGTTCTGGGTCGGGTGCAAGTCACGCAGGAAACCCCGCAGGGCACTGCGTTGGTTGTGCATCAGAGTGACCGGTTAGAGAGCATCCTGCGCGGGATGCTGAAATACTCGACCAATCTGACTGCAGAAATGGTTGGTATGGCGGCGACTAAAGCACGCGGGGTCAGGCCGCGTGATCTGGCGGACTCAGCGGCAGAAATGAACCGCTGGGCGGCTGAGAGCTATGGGGCCAGCCAAATCGCCATGGTGGATCATTCGGGCCTGGGTGATGCGTCCCGCATGCCTCCGGGTGATCTGGTGAAAGCGCTTGTTGCGGCGCGCAAAACCGGGGCGTTGCGGCCCTTGCTCAAGCCTTTCACGCTGACCGATAGTCAGGGACGGGCGGTCAAGGATCATCCCATCAAGGTGAGTGCAAAAACCGGAACGCTGAACTTCGTCTCAGGTCTGGGCGGGTTTCTGACCACGGCTGACGGGTCCGAGCTGGCCTTTGCGATTTTTACGGCAGATGTGGACCACCGCGCCACGATCCCGCGCGAACAACGCGAGCGACCAGAAGGCGCGCGCAGTTGGAACCGCCGGTCGCGCAAGCTTCAGCGGGCGTTGATTGAACGTTGGGGGTCTCTCTACGGCAGTTGAACCTAAATCGTGTGGCGCGCGCGGGCACCGCGCTCAATCGCGGCGGCGTGCAGGCGGTCGATGTTCAGCTCGTACCGGATTTCTTCCAGCAAACGCAGCTCGGTTTCGGCTAGCGAGCCGTCTGCGGCGGCCACGTCGCAGGCCAGCGCATAGGCGGTTTCATTCAGGCGTTCTGGCAAGTTATCACGGATCAGGCCGAACAGGGCGTCCAATCCATCTTCCTGCTCGAACAGGTCGAACACGATTTGCGAAACCCGGCGGGTGCGGTCGATGTCATAGCCCGCAAAAACAGGCAGCATATTCACCGCACCTTCGATCTTGACCAGTTCGGCGGTGCGGATCGTCTCATCCGACGCCGAGATCGCAACCATGATCGCCACAAGGCAATCTTGCGGAGACATTGGGTGTGGTACTTGATCGGTCATTGGGTCGTCCTGAGTCATTTGCTGCCGTCGCACGATAGGAGGGCTGGCTGGCAGGTTCAACGGCTTTTGCGGGCGCGTGTCAGAGAATTGGCAGTGGTCCCCGCGTTTTGGTCTGGCGCAGCACGAAGTTGCTGCGGGTGTCACGGACCAGACCTGACTTCAGAAGGTGCTGCATGATGAAAAGCTCAAGATCTTCGGGCGATTTGGCGTAGACCTTGAGGAGGAAGTCATGATCTCCGGTAATCGACGCGCATTCTACGATCTGAGGCTCCGTCTCTACCAGCCGGAGGAAGGCGTTGATGCTGTCTTCCTGATGGCTCTGCAATGCGACGTGGATATAGGCAATGGCGTTCAGTCCGACAGACTTGGCGCGGACCTGCGCAGTGTAGCCCGATACAACGCCTGAGGCCTCAAGATCTCGCACCCGACGCCAGCATTGCGAGGCAGACAGGCCCGTGCGGTCTGCAAGCTCCTGCATCGATAGTCGGCCATCGGTTTGCAGCTGTTGCAGGATGGCCAGATCAGCAGGTTGAAATGTTTGTGTCAATTTCTCTCCAGATGCAAAATGAATACTTCAACTTTAGTCGATTTCTCCATCCAGAGAAACTGAATTCGCCATCTCCCTTGAATAGAATGTCTGCGAAGGGGAGGAGAAGATGCCGAAATCAACGAAATACCGCGCTAAAATCGCCGATGAGCAGGGCCATATTGCGTATACGGCTGAAGAGGATGCCGTTTGGGCCGATCTCTATGCGGCGCAGCAGGACAACGTACAGAAATATATGGCGCGTGACTATCTCGACGGCCTGAAACGGTTGGAGTTGCCGAAGACCCGGGTGCCCTCCTGCAAGGATATCTCGGAACGTTTGTTGGACCTGACCGGATGGCGGGTGCAGCCCGTGCCAGCGCTGATCGGGTTTGAAACCTTCTTCGGGATGCTGGCCGACAGGTTGTTTCCGGCAGCGTCCTTTATCCGCTCACGCGAGGATTTCGATTATATTGAAGAGCCGGACATCTTCCATGAGATCTTTGGGCATACGCCCTTGCTCAGCGATCCCAGATTCGCGGCGTTCAGTCAGGCCATTGGTAAGGCCGGGGTGCAGGCGGGGCCAAAGGACTATGCCTGGCTGATCCGGCTGTATTGGTTCTCGATCGAGTTCGGGTTACGGTGGCAAGACGGTGAGATCAAAGCGCTTGGATCGGGGCTGGCGTCCTCGCCCACTGAACTTGTCTATGCGGTCGAAAGCGATATTCCGGATCGGGACCCGTTTGACGTGCTGACGATCCTGCGCACTCCTTACCGGATCGACATGCACCAGATGGGCTACTTTGTTCTGCAAGACCCCGAGGCGCTTTTCGCCGCGGCTGACAGGAACCTGTTGGCAGATGTAAAGCAGGCGCAGTCGCTTGGATTGTTGCCCAACAAGTTCCCGCCTAAAGCAACAGCAGCGGAGTGATCGAAAATGACCACAACAGGACAAACCTGCAACTTGTCAGACCGCACTTGTGTGCCTTGTTCCGGCGGCATTCCAGCCCTGACCGCAGACGAGGCGAATGCTCATATGGGTGAGCTGTCATCGGAATGGGCTTTGAATGCCGGGTCGACCGAACTAAGCCGTCACTTCGCGTTCAAGGGTTTCGCCAAGGCCGCATACCTGGCCAATCTCTGTGCATGGCTGGCGGATCAGCAGGGCCACCATCCCGATATCTCGTTCGGCTGGGGCTATGTCGATGTCAGGCTGACGACCCACGAAATCGGCGGGCTCAGCGAGAATGACTTTATCTGGGCGGCGAAACTGGACCAGTTGACCGGTTAAATCGGCCTCGGCCCTAAGAAAAAAACCGTGCTTTTTTGTTTCATACTGCACCGACACAACAGGAGGGGGCGTTGGGAGGTCCAATTGGAATGTGGTTGCGCGCGGGTTTCATGCTGCCCCCAGATTTCTATTCGAGATAAAACCAGTTCCCGGTGCCCAATTTTTCAAGGTCAATGACATGCACCCCGTCCTGAAAACTGTGTGCTCCCAGGGCGGCTTTTCTCTGGTCGGGGAAGCGAAGCGTCAGCTCAGGCGGTGCTTTAATCTGAAGCCGTCCGACTAAGGGCTCGATCCGGAAGGAGAGTTCTTCCGGAACTGCGCGGCCGGCCAATGAGACCAGAATGCGTCCTGAAGTTGTGATCTCTTCATCATCAAGGCTTTGGACAACGACAGCTGCTGTTGGGTTCTCGACCTCGAAAGCCACATTCGTGGTGGCGACCGTTTTGTCCGAAAGGTGTCCTGCGGCGGCCTGGGTCTTGGCCGTGTCAATGACAATCAGGCCATCGTTGAATGCCCGATAAAAATCACCGGTATCCGCCGCAACGGTTTGAGCGTCCGGTTCCAGGTAAGAGCGCTCGGTATCGAGTATTTCATATGGCTGCCCCTCCAGGACCGAGGCGTGCAGCCAAGGCAGTGCCGGCGTGTCCGGCATACATGTGACCAATCTGCTTTGCTCGACTATTGTTCGTATCCCGACCGAGGATGCCGGCGTTATCGAACTGCCAAAAAAGGCCTCGTGATCGGGGCAAAGGGCATAGGTCTTTTCCGCAAGGCGCACATGGCCCCGTCGATAGAGAAGAGCGGCCGCAGGCATCATGGCCATCATCGCGGGGTCTTCGGCCATGCTCCAGTTGGTGGGGCGAAGCGGGCCATTCAAGGGCTGCTGCGCGTAGCCATAGACGATGGGGGCATCCCACCCCTGATGGGCGGCGCGTACGGCGACGTTAAGCGGTGCAATAAACCTGTCGTCGCTGGGAAATTCGCCAATGTTCCACTCGGAAACGCTGAACGGCATTCCGACCACCTGTCCAATGGCCAGCCAATCCAGAAAGCCGGGCTGCGTTCTTGGGTCGTAAAAAACTTCGCCTGAGCTTCCATAGCTATGCCCGTCAACCATGGAGCCGCGCGTGAGAGAGGGCAGCCCGGCGACCGACATACCCCCCCAAAGGCTGGTTGTGGTGATCAGACCCTCAAACCCGGTGGCTTCGATATTCTCGATCATTCGGTCATTGAAGCGGCGTTCAAGTTCGTTCAGGAACAGCTTGGACGGCCCGTGTAGCCAGGATCGCCAGGTGAGTTCCGGGTCAAGGCCTTTTTCAACGGCAAATTCGCGCGCGGCCTCCATATAGACAGCGTTGTGCCGAGGGACGTTCTTGTCTGGCAGCAGCGCATTTCCAAAGTGGTGTGTCAGATCATTTTCGTTCGTGATCATAACGGCGATGACCGCAGGATCTTCTGCGTATGACAACCCGGTTATCTTGTTGATGTGTCGTAGATACTTGTCCTGAAATTCAAGCATCAGCGCTTCGATACTGGGTGAAATGTAGCTGAATCCCTTGACGCGAATCGAGGTCTCACCCTTGGCGATCTCTTCGAAATCCTCGATCCCGTCTTCGGGTGTAAAGCTGCGACCGACATGAAGGTCGAGCCAGATGTAAAGGCCCTCGGCCTCTAGTGCGGCGATCCATTGGTCTAGTTTTTTCAATGAGAAGGCATCAAGCTTGCGGGTTGTCTGCGCTTCGCTGCCAAAGATATTGGGTTGCACCCAATGCGAGTCGTGGTGGTGGATGCGCACCAGATTGAAGCCCAACCGAGAAAGGCGTTGGGCATGAGCCCGCATGAAACGAGGTTCGGTCGTGAACAGCGCATAGGCTTGAAGGTTCGCCCCCCAAAATCGGGCCGGGGTACCATCCGCGAAGAAAAGCTCATCGCCGACGGCCTGTATCTTACCGTGACGGCCGGCAGGCCGGTGGTTCAATGCACTTAAGTCGGGAATGGGGGTTTCCAACCGCAACGCCCCTCTCGGCCAAGTCTGTACATCTTCGCTTGACTGCGAAGTTGCCGATCTAGGTCCTGATGCGATGCTAACCACTAGGATGAGCAAAAAAGCAAAGATATCTGGGCGGTTCATCAGGCACCTCGTGCTTGTGCAGTGTATCTTCTATGAACGTTACCGCGTTGCCCAGGAATTCGAAATGGTTCAGTGCACTGAGTTTAGGCATATTTGCAGGTGGCGGCGCTAGAAAAACCCCTCGCTTTTATTGACTCATGCTGCACCGGCACAATAGGAGGGGCCGGTCGGTTGCATGGGGTGACCGGCGCTGTTTTTCCCGATGGAGCAAATCTGATGTCTGAACTGCGTGAAACCGCAATGTCGTCCAAGGCCTGGCCTTTCGAAGAGGCGCGCCGGTTGCTCAAACGCTATCAGAAGAACGCTCCGGAGAAGGGGTTTGTACTGTTCGAGACGGGCTATGGCCCCTCGGGCCTGCCACATATCGGCACCTTTGGGGAAGTCGCGCGGACCACAATGGTCAAGCGCGCGTTCGAGGCCCTATCGGATATCCCGACGAAACTGATCTGTTTCTCGGACGATCTGGACGGCATGCGCAAAGTGCCCAGCAACGTGCCGAACCCGGAGATTCTGGAGCAGCACCTGCAGCGTCCGCTGACTTCGGTTCCCGATCCATTCGGTGAATACGAAAGCTTTGGGGCGCACAACAACGCTATGCTACGCCGATTCCTCGACACCTTTGGGTTCGAGTATGAGTTCTATTCGGCCAAGGAATTCTACGAGTCCGGACAGTTTGACGAGATCCTAAAGCGTGCTGTCGAACGTTATGACGAGATCATGGCGATCATGCTGAAAAGTCTCCGCGAAGAACGGCAGCAAACTTATTCGATCTTCCTGCCTCTGCATCCAGAAAGTGGGCGGGTGATGTATGTGCCGATGAAAAAGGTCTGTGCCGAGACCTACACCGTGACCTTTGATGATGAGACGGGCAAGGAATGGACCGTTCCCGTGACTGGCGGCAATGTAAAGCTGCAGTGGAAGCCGGACTTTGGCGCGCGCTGGGCTGCGCTGGGCGTCGATTTCGAAATGTACGGCAAGGAGCACGCCACCAACGAAAAGATCTATGACGCGATCTGCCGTGCTTTGGGCGGTCGTGCGCCCGAGCATTTCTCGTATGAGCTGTTTTTGGATGAAAACGGCCAGAAGATCTCGAAATCGTCCGGCAATGGCGTTTCGATTGACGAATGGCTGACCTATGCGCCGACAGAAAGCCTGTCGTATTTCATGTATCAAAAGCCCAAAACGGCCAAACGGATGCATTTCGACGTCATCCCCAAAGCCTATGATGAATACCATCAGCAGTTGCGGGCCTATCCGGGGCAGGATCTGAAGGCGCAGTTGAACAATCCGGTCTGGCATATTCATGGCGGTGATGTCCCGGAATCGACCCTGATTGTGCCGTTTGCCATGTTGCTGAACCTCGCTTCGGTTTCAGGGGCCGAAGACAAGGAGGCGCTGTGGGGCTTCATTCGCCGTTACGCGCCTGAGGCGACTGCAGAAAGCCACCCCGATCTGGACTTGGCGGCGGGTTTTGCTTTGCGCTACTTCAACGATTTCGTCAAACCAACGCGCAAGCACCGCGCCCCGACGGATCAAGAGCGCGAAGCGCTGGAGGCGCTCAAGGCCGCGCTTGAGGCCTATGACGGCCCTGCCGAGGATGAGGCGCTGCAATCGGTGGTCTATTCCATCGGCCGTGAGCGGTTTGACCCGATGCGTGGCTGGTTCACCGCCCTCTACGAGGTGCTGTTGGGGGCCTCGCAAGGCCCGCGTTTTGGTGGCTTCATTGCCCTCTACGGCGTGCCGGAAACGATCGCGCTGATCGACAAGGCCTTGGCCGGAGAGCTGGTCTGATTTGACCTGATCCCGCATGGGGCTACCGTTCCGTCAGGAGGTAGCCCTATGCGTCGTTTACTGCTTGCCCTGTCCCTGAGTGCTGGTCTGGCCTCGGGTGCGTTTGCCCAAAGCGCCGAGATCGAGGCCAATATCGCGGCCCAGATTCAGGCCTTCAAAGCGGATGATTTCGCCACGGCCTTTACCTTTGCCAGCCCCAATATCCAGCGTCTCTTCGGAAACCCGGACAATTTCGGAGCGATGGTGCGCAATGGCTATCCCATGGTCTGGCGTCCCTCTGATGTGCGGTTTCTGGAATTGCGCGAGGTCGCAGGCGCGTTGTGGCAAAAGGTCATGATTACAGATGGCGACGGCGCGGTTCACATTCTCGACTATCAGATGATCCAGCAGGAGAATGGCTGGAAGATCAACGGCGTGCAGCTTCTTGGGCGCGCCGACCCCGCAGCCTGATGCAACACCACCGTCACGGTCGCATGAGTGGCGGTTAATCCCTTTTTGATACTCAAACTGTCGCGTTCGGGATGGACCTGAACACGGCGTTTGAACGTGCTGCCATTGGGCCGCGCGACGAGGAAAGGGATTTCTATGAACAAGGCAATCACCGACGGCATTGTGTTCATGCCGCCTGCTTTCGAAAACGGTTTGGGTGTGTGGTCTGCGGGCGATGGTACGCCGGGCTCACCGACCTATGATGGCTCGGGCACCGGGGCATTTGTGCCGTCGGATGCGGATTTTGGCGGCTGTCTTGAGATCCTGAAGATTAACAGCCCGCAGCAGTTGCGCTACATGGGCCAGACCCAGATCCTGCCGGGGTGCTATTTGCAGATCAAGGCGCGGGTCAAAGCAATCAGTGGCCCTCTGCCCGAGGTGCGGATCGCCGCTTGGGCCGGTGCAGCAGGCGACACCAATCTGACGGGGGTCATCGAGCAAGGCCCAGCCACCCAGCTGACAAGTTACGGCGCGGTGACCGAGATCACCGCGATTGTGGGCACCGGGCGACGTCCGGGTGTGGATATGGCTTGGGGTGTCAGTGCGCTCTACGGTCATTTCGGCATTGATATCGAGGGCGCCAACGGGGCGGTCATCCGCGTCGATGATTTGGAGATCACAGATGTCACCGGTGTGTTTCTGCGTGAGATCATCAGCCGCGTCGATGTGCGCGACTATGGTGCTGTGGGCGACGGCATTGCCGACGACTCGGCCGCGTTCGAGGCAGCGGATCAGGCCGCTGGAGGCCGGCGCATTTTTGTGCCCCAAGGCACCTATCGTCTGGCCGAGAATACCACCCTGTCTTCTGAGGTCGAGTTTGAGGGCACGGTCACGATGCCCGACGACAAGATGCTTCTGCTGCTGAAAAACTATGACCTGCCCGCCTATATTGCCGCGTTCGGGAATGAAGAGCTGGCCTTCAAGAAGGCGTTTCAGGCGCTGTTGAACAACTCGGACCATGAATCGCTGGATCTGGGCGGGCGCAAGATCGAAGTGACGGCCCCAATCGACATGTTTGCTGCCGTTCCCAACAGGCCGGGGTTTTCTACTCGTCGTGTCATCCGCAACGGTCAGTTCGATGTTAAAAGCAGCTCGGCCTGGGATACCGAAACCTTCACCTCGGTCGCGACTTATGATCCGGCGGATTCGACCCGTCTGACCAATGTGGCCAACGTGGCGAACATCCCAATCGGTTCGCTGGTTCAGGGCAGCGGCGTCGGGCGCGAGATTTACGTGCGCGGCAAGGATGAAAGCGCCGGAGAGCTGACGCTGAACGCACCGATGTATGACGCGGCAGGCACCCAGACCTTCACTTTCGTGTCCTTCAAATACTTGCTGGATTTCGGCAATTTCGGAGTGTTGCGCAAGTTCGGGATGGAACAGATCGAGTTCCAGTGCAACGGCCGCTGCAGCGCCATCCGTCTGGCACCTGCGGGCAGCACGTTCTCATTGTCGGATTGTTTCATCAGCCGTCCGTTGGATCGCGGCATCACCTCGATCGGCACAGGCTGTAAGGGGATGTTGATCGACAATTGTCAGTTCCTGTCCTCGGAAGAGTCCTTCATCGTCCCGGATCGCAAGTCGATTGCGCTGAACACCACCTCGAACGACGTGAAGATCCGCCACAACCGGGCGGTGCGCTTCAAGCATTTTGCGGTTATCGGCGGCGACAACAACATGATCCTTGGTAACCACTTTTTCCAGGGCGACAGTATTCCGCAAGGGGTGCGAACCGCAGGGCTGATCATGATCGGGACCTATAACAGCTCGACCATCGCCGAGAACTACGTGGACAATTGCTTTGTGCAATGGACGAACGAGCGTGACACGACGCCCGCCTATGTCTCGGGCTATTCCTTCAGCGCCATGAGTATCACCGACAATATCTTCTATTCCAGCGAGGCGCCGCCCTGGTTCAGCTATATCGTGATCCGCCCGTACGGTCCGGGGCATTTTCTGAACGGGCTGGCGGTGACCGGCAACAAGTTCCGCTCGAACGGGACGGACCTTGAGCGTGCCGACCGGGTGGATACGTCCTTTGCGGATCTGGATGCGGATCAGCACATCAACGTCACGTTCAGCAACAACACCTATCACGGGATCGACGCCAAGGTGGAAAACCCGCTGCGGGTGCGGCACAGCCAGAACTCGGCCTCGCAGGTCTGGACCATCGACTCGGATGGTCGGTTGCCGTTTGGCTCCAAGGCGCGCAGTTGCGATGCGGTCGCGGTTCTGGGGCCGCTCAGAACGGCGCTGGGGTCGGTGCGCTATTCCTTTCCCTATGCCGATGTCGAACAGGGCAGCAATGGCGATGCCGTCCAATTGCGCTGGGCCGAAAGCCTGAGCGGCGATGTCTCGGTACAGATGCGTCTGGAAGAGTAACGATACCTGCAAGCCGCCCCTTTACCGGGGCGGCTTCGCTTTAGGTTGCAGGAAAGACGAGACGTTTGGGAATCCTGTGCTAGGCTGAGGGTAAGCCAAAGGAGGACTCAGATGCCGACCATAGCCAAAACCGCCAGCGTTCAGACCGTTATCACGACATTTGAGATGACACCCGGCACCTGTCAGGACTTGCTTGAGGCGCTGACGGATGCCTATTCCGAATTCATCTCAAAACAGCCCGGATTCGTATCGGCCGGCCTGCATGTCAACGACGCCCAGACCCGGATCGCCAATTATTCGCAATGGGAGCGGCGCGAGGATTTTCTGGCCATGCTACGCACCCCGGAAATGCGCGACCGCAACCGCAAAATCAACGAACTATGCAAGAGTTTCGAGCCGGTCATGTATGACGTCGCTGAGACTTTCAATTAACGCAGGTCCCGTGTCCCGGTGTCAGATGTCTGTAGCTTCGACGCGGTAAACTTTGCCAAACCCGCCGTTCAGCAGCCCATCTTCAATCTCAAAGCGGACAAAGCTGAAATCGGCGAAATCTGCATAGAGTTTAGCCTTGGGGCGCAGTGACAGATACCTTTGGCGGAGGTCGTCATGATCCGCCGTTCCCCTTGCAACCAAACGAGCCGTCGCGTGTAAGGTCAGCCGAGGATGCGTCAGCGGATCCCCCTTAGGGCCTGGATCCCCGATCAGAAGGGCGCAGGCCGGGTTGTTCTGTAGCGCCCGGCTATGATCCGATAGGCTTGAAATCAGCGAGATCGGCTGCCCCTTGGCATCTGTCGCCAGCGCAATCCGCGATACGGATGGCACAGTGGTACCCGGCCTCAGAACGGCAAGCGCAGCATGAGTCGCCCCCTCCATCAAGTCGCGGATCAGGCCCCGGGCGGTGTCGTCCAGCGGTTGGTAGGGGTCTTTGGTTGGCATTTTGCCTCGCATTGGTAAGCGTGAGGGTAATCCTATCCGCGGTGATCTTTGTGGTTAAGCCGTGTTCTGCCTCGGCTTCGCCACAAATCCCCTGTATCGCGATGGCATGAAGTTAAGCAAATCCAAATTGGACGATCCTTTGCCGACCAAGCGTCAGCGCCGGGCCGAAGCCGCCCGGCGACGCGCGCTCTCTCCGGTGCGTATTCTGCTTATGGTTCTGTGCCTGCCGCTGACCGTCGCGTTGATCTCTTTCAACATGTTCGTGCGCCTTTCGGACTATGGCCGGGATGAGGCCATGGTCCATCTGATCGCGCTGGCCGGTTGCGATGCCTCTCGGGCCGTGGGGTTCGGCACCTTTTACGAAGGCTATGCGGGCTATCATCCCCGCAACGACCCCGACGGTGACGGAGTGGCCTGCGGACCGGATGTGGCGCAGCGTCAAACGGCCCCCTCGCCAAGTACGACCACGCCTCGCGAAACAACCGCCAACCAAAGGTCCCTGGGCAACGCCAAGTTCATCAAGCCCTGAAACCCGTGGGTTGAGGGCTGTCTCCTCCGCGACCGTTTGGCCTGTGACGCTGCGGGAATCTGCGAGTTCATGCTATGATACGCGGCGTTGGTACCGGTTTGGTGCCTCCATCGGGCAATTTCGCCCAGTTTGGGAGGACAAAGATGTTTGCACGCGTAACTCAATTTAAAATGAAGCCCGGCACGCGCGAGGCGGCCACGGCGAAGATGAACGAATTGAAATCTGAAATCATGGGCATGCCCGGCATGCACTGTTTTACCAATGTGATGAACGAGGACGGCACCGGATACGTGATCTCGGTGGTCGAAAGTGAGGATATCTCGAACGCAAACGCCCCAAAGGTGGCCGAGCTTTGGGGGCATTTCGCCGAGTTCATGGAAGCGCCGCCAACCCCAGCAGGTTTTGACGTGATTGCCCATTGGGACAAAGGCTGAACGCGCGTTTGACCGGAGGCCGCTCCGCGCCACTTCAGGCAACGCTACGAAAGCCGTGCCGCTGCACAGGTGCGAAACTTGCGCACCTCTGGCGCTGCACCTTCCAGTGAGAATTCGCTCAGGCGGTCTTGCGTGAAGGCATAGGCTGTTTGGTTGAACTCAAGGCCGTCCAAGACGTTGCCAAAGCCGGTGTCTGAGACGAACAAGGACATCGCATCGTCCGACAGCTTGTGTCGTGGCGTTCCGATCTCAATCGGGTTTGGGCCTTCAAACCGCATGGCAAACCAAGGCGTTTGCGTCCAGCCTTCGGCGCGTCGCGTGATTTCGAGGGTATAGAGCGGCTGCGCTGGATTGTAGGTGAGCCGGATCGCCTCTGCTTCGGTCTCGTGCGTCAGCGTGCAGATGTCGCCAATCGTGGCGTTCCATGCATAGGCGGGGCTGCCGAGCAGCAGTGAGAGCAGTACAAAGCGCATGGCGATGAACATAGCCGCAGATTGCCCTTTGGCAAGTGTGTGACAGGCTAGCCCTTCATTGCATTCAACAAGTCCAACAGCCGCTTTCGGTCATCGTCGTCAGCATAGTCACCGGTGGCCAGGCGCTGGGCAATGCTCAGGCGCAGGCGTTCCTGCTGGGTGCGGACATCTTCGCTGGCAGTTTCGGCCAGCGTCTTCATGATCGCCGCCACGGCTTGTTTGCGATTGGTGCTGGGGCTGGCGATATAGTCAACAAGGCTCTGCTTACCGGAATCGAGGATGTTTTCGGCGAGATCGCGCAGCTGTCCTCCATTGGGCAGCAATGGGGCATTGGCGTCCTCGGGCGTCAGGATTTCCGGTACGCTGCGCGGGGCCTCGGCCAGCGCATTCGCACCGTCGACAAAGGCCTCGGTGATCATCCGGGTGATCCTGATCGCGCGCGGGTCCTTGAACAGGGCCGAGGCGATGGCCACGCCGTAATCCGTATAGACCCAAGGATTAACCCTCCGCCCGCCGCGCCCCTTGGGTTTTGAAATCACATTCTGTGATTGCAAATCGGCGACCTCGGCGTCGGTCAGTTGAAAGCGGTAGCCCTCGAACAGGTCCTTGTTGCGCGAGACGGCCTGATTGAAGGCGCTGACCGATTTTCCATAGAACTGCGCCAAATCCTCGGCCAGCACCACGCGGGTGCCGCGCACCCGGTGAATGGCGCTCTGGACTTCATGCGTGCTGGGCAGGGTGTTGGGGTTCGTCATGGTAACCGTTTGGAATCACAATTTGTGATTTCAAACGTGGAGGAGAGGGCGCTGGGCTGCAAGGGTGGAGTGGAGGATCAAGAGTCAAAAAGAAATACATGCTAAGATTGCAACGCTACATAGGTGCTCGCCAAAATAAGACACTGCTGATACTTCGAAGTCATGGATACTAGATACGCCCCAAGATTGGACTTAAGCATCAAGCGCCGGTTGCGTGCGTTGAACTGGGACTTGGATCAAATTGTTGAAGAGGTGAAGTTTGACTCGGACTCGACAGTTTGGACTGCTTCGTCAGTCACTCTCAAAAGCTTGGACATTGATGTCGTTCACATGATTCTGCTCATTGAGGACCGGCGCTTCTTTCGACACCTTGGATTTGAACTACGCGCATTACCTCGATTGGTGAAAAGAGCGTTCAAGCGTCAGAAGCCTGGTGGAATAAGCACCTTGGATCAACAGCTTGTGCGCATTATTACAAACAGGCGCGAAAGAACCATTTCGCGCAAAGTTAGGGAAACCATTCTTGCAGCAGCCATAAATAGCTGGCTCTCCAAGGATGAGCTATTGCTGTCTTATTTAAAGAGGAGCTATTTCGGACGCGGATTGATAGGTCTTGAGGCAGCCTCAAATCACCTTTTCAAGAAAGAACCCGATCAGCTTTCAACAAATGAAGCGGCATTTATCGCTTCATTGCTTGCGAGGCCAATACCTGGAGTTGTTGTCGACTGTTTGAATGATTTCAGCTTACTTACAGCACGACGACCAGAAGAATACATCGGCATGGCAAGGGTCTGTGCCCCGACTTGGGCTATCGCTGTCCGGGCGCGGTATTTATACACATTGAAACTATTTAGCGACTCCAAAGAGTCTTGAGACTAGAAACAGCACTGAAATATCCTCCAACTTACCACGCTGTGTGTTGTTCCAGTATTGCACTGAGCCGAACTCGTTGTTTTCGACGCGCTCAAGCAGATCGCGCTGAAACCTCTGAAAGTTCCTTCTAGCCACCTGCAAATTTGGAAAAATACGCGAGGCAATAGCTTTGTCCACGCTGCTCAAGTCCCAGCCATGCCGATATCTAAGTTGCAAACCGTCGCCGCTATCCTTCAAAGGATCGTGGCACTCATAGACAAATGAGTTTGCCGTTTCTCGGTCGAAGTACACCGACAGCCTTGCTGAGATTCTTGATAGTGCCGTCATCCATGCATCAACTTCTTTGTTGTACTCCGCGTAGATGACTTGCAGGTTTTCGTCGCCGGCATTGAGGGCTTCTAGAAGTTTCCGGTGCGCATGGTATCTTTTGTCAAACGCGTCACCGATTAACTCAACAGTTTGAAGTGCGGCTTGTCTTTCATCCTTGCGTATATCTTCACGGTTTTTTTCACGCCAGCTTCGGGCCTGAAAAGCAAACGTTGTCATTGCTGCAATCAGCCCAAGGGCTATAGTTGACAAAAATCCCCACATCTTTCATCGCTTCCTTCTCTTCACATTCCCACCCCGCTGCCCCGACCTGCCAGCCGTTGAGCGTCCGCGTGATTTCACCGCGTCTTCCGAGGCCTTCTCCACCGCCCATTGGCGTGCCATGGGGTCGTCGGCGACGGCGAGGTCGACCGCTTCCAGACGTTTGATCTCATCCCGGATGTTGGCGGCCTCTTCGAATTCAAGGTTCTCGGCGGCTTTGCGCATCTTCTCGCGCAGGCCGTCCAGATGTGCCTCGAGGTTGGCGCCGTGCATCGGTTTGTCGATCGTGGCGGTAACGCGGTTCATGTCGACATCGCCTTCGTAGAGACCGGCCAGAACGTCCTCGACATTCTTCTTCACCGTCTCGGGCGTGATGCCGTGTTCCTCGTTATAGGCAATCTGCTTGGCGCGGCGGCGGTTGGTCTCGTTCAGGGCGCGCTCCATCGAGCCGGTGATCTTGTCGGCATACATGATCACCCGACCATCAGCATTCCGCGCGGCGCGGCCGATGGTCTGGACCAGAGAGGTCTCGGACCGCAGGAAACCCTCTTTATCTGCGTCCAGAATGGCGACCAGCCCGCATTCGGGAATGTCGAGGCCTTCGCGCAGCAGGTTGATGCCGACCAGCACGTCGAAGGCCCCCAGCCGCAGGTCACGCAGGATTTCGATGCGTTCCAGCGTGTCGATGTCCGAGTGCATGTAGCGCACTTTGATACCCTGTTCGTGCAGGTATTCGGTCAGGTCCTCGGCCATGCGTTTGGTCAGCGTCGTGACCAGCGTGCGGAAGCCGTTGGCGGTGACTTTACGCACCTCGTCCAGCAGGTCGTCGACCTGCATGGATACGGGGCGGATTTCGACCTCGGGGTCCAGAAGGCCGGTGGGGCGGATCACCTGTTCGGTGAAGACACCGCCGGTCTGTTCGATTTCCCATTTGGCTGGGGTGGCCGAAACGAAGACGGATTGCGGGCGCATGGCGTCCCATTCCTCGAACTTGAGGGGTCGGTTGTCCATGCACGACGGCAGGCGGAACCCGTGTTCGGCCAATGTGAATTTGCGGCGATAGTCGCCCCGATACATGCCACCGATCTGAGGCACGCTGACGTGGGACTCGTCGGCAAAGACGATGGCGTTGTCGGGGATGAATTCAAACAGGGTCGGGGGCGGTTCCCCCGGTGCGCGGCCTGTCAGATAGCGCGAGTAGTTCTCGATCCCGTTGCAGACGCCGGTGGCTTCGAGCATCTCCAGATCGAAATTGGTGCGCTGTTCCAGACGTTGCGCCTCCAGCAGTTTGCCTTCGCCGACCAGTTGGTCCAGCCGGATGCGGAGTTCCTTTTTGATGCCGATAATCGCCTGCTGCATCGTCGGTTTTGGCGTCACGTAGTGCGAGTTCGCATAGACCCGAACCTGTTCCATTGTGGCGGCGCGTTCGCCGGTCAGCGGGTCAAACTCTGTAATCGTTTCCAGTTCCTCACCGAAGAAAGACAGCTTCCAGGCGCGGTCCTCAAGGTGGGCGGGCCAGATCTCCAGCGAGTCACCTCGCACCCGGAAGGACCCGCGCTGAAACGCCTGATCATTGCGGCGGTATTGCTGGGCGACCAGATCAGCCATCACCTGCCGCTGGTCATACTCATGACCCACCTTCAGATCCTGTGTCATCGCCCCATAGGTCTCGACCGAACCGATACCATAGATGCAGGACACCGAGGCGACGATTATCACGTCATCACGTTCCAGCAGCGCCCGCGTGGCCGAGTGGCGCATCCGGTCGATCTGTTCGTTGATCTGCGATTCTTTTTCTATGTACGTGTCCGAACGCGGCACATAGGCCTCGGGCTGGTAGTAGTCGTAGTAGGATACGAAATATTCGACCGAGTTTTCGGGGAAGAAGCCCTTGAACTCGCCGTATAGCTGTGCGGCCAGCGTCTTGTTAGGCGCAAGGATTATGGCAGGGCGCTGGGTTTCCTCGATCACCTTGGCCATGGTGAAGGTCTTGCCCGTTCCGGTCGCGCCAAGCAGAACTTGATCGCGCTCGCCGTCCAGAACGCCGCCCGCCAACTCTTTTATGGCTGTGGGCTGGTCCCCGGCAGGCGCAAAATCGGTGTGCATCACGAACGCCTTGCCGCCCTCAAGCTTGAGGCGGGCGCGGACGTCTTCTGAGGTCAGCTGGGTCTTGTCGGAATGAGCATAGGCCATGGAGGGGGATTCCTTTCGCGCCTGATTTTGATCTGTTTTTGTTCCGGTTCAAGGGGGCATTTCCATTGCACGCAATTGCGACAATTGCGGACTTGTCCGAATGGATGCTGTGACGCATAAACAAAGCCAGCCAAGTGAGTACGGAGAGGCGAGATGCGCGCACGGATTTACCAGCCTTCGCGGAATGCGATGACCTCGGGCATGGCCAAGACCCGCAAGTGGGTTTTGGAATATGCGCCTTCGTCTTCGCGTGAAGTTGATCCGCTGATGGGCTGGACCTCATCCGATGACACTCAGACCCAGGTGCGCCTGAAATTCGATACTAAGGAAGAGGCGCTGGATTACGCCAAGGACAATGGTATCGACGTACAGGTCAGCGAGCCGCACAAGCGCAAGCCCAACCTGCGTCAGCGTGGGTATGGCGAGAATTTCGCAACGGACCGTCGCAGCCCCTGGACGCACTAAATGATCGAAATTCGACTGGCCGACCCCATGTCGGATGCCTTGCGCCCTGTGATCGAGGCGCATTTTGCCCATAGCGAACAAGCGGGTCCGGCGGAAAGCAATCATACCATGGGGCCCGAGGCCTTGTCGGGTGACGGCATCCGCTTCTGGGGTCTTTTCGAAGAGGGTCGCGCCTTGGGCTGCGGCGCGTTGAAGACCCTGCCCGATGGTACGGCCGAAGTGAAATCGGTGCACGTTGTCGAAGCCGCACGTGGGCGCGGTCTGGCGCGGGTGATGATGGCGCATCTTGCTGATCTGGCAGCCAAGGAAGGCACAGAGGCGCTTGTGCTTGAAACGGGTGCGGCGCACCTACCAGACTATGCGGCTGCGCGTAAGCTCTATGAGGCGCTGGGTTATTCCTATTGCGGCCCGATCTATGGGTATGAAGACGACCCAAACAGCGCCTTCATGCGCTTGGCTCTTGAACCCCGCCCATAAAACCAGCAAGAAGGGCGCAGCGGTCCCTTAGCTCAACTGGATAGAGCAGCTGACTTCTAATCAGCAGGTTGAGGGTTCGAGTCCTTCAGGGATCGCCATTTCACTCAAAAAACGCGCGGTTTGTCCGATCCGTTCTTCGCTTTGGTGGGGAAGGGTCAGAAGGGCTGGCTGAGGGGGTCGCGCCAGCCCTTCTTAAGAGGGTTACTGAGTGGTAGGTAAATCAGTAACCAATAATTAACAAATGCGCGCAGCGCGCGAAATTGGGGGATTCCCGTAGTTACTGCGCGGCAACGCGAGTTTCTGCGGTGTTCAAGCGGGATAGATGCGACCTGAGAACAGCCGCTTCATGTGGTTTTAGAATAGGTGCAGCCGTCGGCCCATATGCGTCGGAATTTCCGCGCAGCTCGGGGAAAAGTGACAGTATTTCAGCACGCTGCGGGCGATCCAACGCTCCGATCGAGGTCGGGGATACGAAAAAACTCTCGCTGAGGACGCCCTCAGATCTGACGATCTGATGCTGATCGAACATGATATGCCAGTAGCTGATATGCCCGCCTTCGCGAATCGATACACCCTCCATGCCGCATAGGAATTTGGCCGCCACCAATGCGCGGGGTACGCCAAACAGAAGCTCGGCTACACTTGTGTCGATCATCATCCGGTGCTGCTGCGAGACGACCAGTTCGCGCGAGTTGCCAAGCGCGTTGGGGGCAAAGACCACAGGGGCAAATCGCCCGGTTGCCGGGACTGATGTGCTCCCGACCCACAGAACGGGCTGCAGGCCGTTGTCCCGTGTCCAGACCTTCTGACCCACATGGATCTGCTGCACGGGAACCAAGCCGTCGGCTGTTTCGATCAATGTACCGTCAGCAAAGCAAGCCACATAGTCCGAATACAGCGATGATCCTGCATTCGATCCCGAAACCTTGACGTAGGAGGCCCCATCTATCAGCCGCTCCGAGGCCGCAAAGCCCCAGACATCCGAGGTCGTGAAGTTTTGCGAAAAGACATACAGCCGGATGACAGGCCCGGTTGGCTGGTCGCTTTCGTCAAGCTGCCGAATGTCGATGAAGGATTCGGATTCGACAGGTGTGCCATTGGCCACGATCCCGCCGCCATCGGTGATACTGTGTCCAAAGGCCTGATCATCTTCGAACACATCCGGATTGCCCGAGGTGTCATCCACGGTGATCGTGGTTCCGCCGCCCGCACTGTATTGAAAGATCGTACCGTCCGGTGTGTCCGAGTTATTGCGGATCGGCGTGCCTTCAATTCCCGTGCTGGGGCTAGACGTGACAACGAGGTTTTCGCTGTCAATTGCAAAGAAACTACGCAGTACCATTCAACATCCTGTTCGCTTTGTGGTTTTGATCCACTGGCTATTGGGCGTGAGCCTATCGTTTTTGATCAGGATATCTACCCGAACCCTGGCTGACCCAAGAAGATGTGACCGGGAAGACTCGGGTTTTTCCGCCTCCGCGCGAATGCCTGGGCGGCGTGCTAAGTGTCGCCTGTGCCAATTGATGCAATTGCGGCCAGTCTGGAGGTCGTGAAAAGTGTTGCAACCGGTTGCAAAAAAATCCATTGTTGCGCCAGATAACAGGATTCGAGGGTTTGGATGTTGAAGGTTGGATTGCTGGGCGCCGGACGGATCGGGCGGGTGCATGCGCGGGCGATATCAGCCCATCCGGGCAGTGTGCTATGCGCGGTCTCGGATGCCATGGCTCAGGCGGCCGAGGATCTGGCCCATGAGCACAGCGCTGAGGTTCGAACCTCGGACCAGATCATAGCTGACCCTGAAATCGACGCTGTGCTGATTGCGACGCCGACCGATACGCATTCGGACCTGATCGAAGCCGCGACAGCGGCGGGTAAAGCGGTTTTGTGCGAAAAACCGGTCGATCTGGACCTCCAGCGCGCCATTTCCTGCCAGCAGTCAGTTGCGGCACATGGTCAGCCCGTGATGATCGGCTTCAACCGTCGGTTTGATCCCAGCTTTTCGGCATTGAAAGCGGCTGTGGATGCGGGCGAGATCGGCAAGGCTGAACTGTTGTCCATCACTTCGTTCGATCCGGCCCCGCCACCGGTGAGCTATGTCAAGGTTTCGGGTGGCCTGTTCCGGGACATGATGATCCACGATTTCGACATGTCGAATTTCCTGATGGGAGAGGTCCCGACGACGATTTCAGCTGTAGGCTCGTCGATCGTCGATCCAGAGATTGGCGCGGCCGGAGACGTGGATACTGCCGTTGTCACAATGACTTATGCGGATGGCCGTATCGCGGCCATCAAGAATTCACGCCGGGCGGCCTATGGCTACGATCAGCGGATCGAGCTGCTGGGCTCCGAAGGTCTTCTGCAGGCGCAGAACATGCTGGAAAACACGGTTGTCAAATCGACCTCCGCCGGCGTTGTCGGGGCCAAACCTACCTATTTCTTTCTGGAACGCTACATTCCCGCCTATCAGGCCGAATGGGCCGCATTTGTGGAGGCAGCGGCCTCGGGTGCGCAGGTTCCGGTGTCGCTGGAAGATGGGGTTTCAGCCCTCGCTATGGCCGAGGCGGCAACGCTGTCGGCGCAGTCCGGTAGGCCGGTTCATCTTGCCGAAGTTTTGAAACCGGTTGCAAAATGACAGGATTTCCGGAAACTGTGCAAAGCTCCGCCGGTTTCAGGAGTGCAAGAGATTCGGTTCGTCCGAATGATTGGGGCTGACGCCTCGACAGAAAATAAACTGTTCTTATGGGAGGAGATATAATGAACAAGTTCGTAAAAGGCGCGTTGGCGGCCGGTGCCCTGGCGCTAGCCACCCCTGCATTTGCACAGGAGATCGTGGTTGTATCGCACGGCCAGGCGAATGACGCATTTTGGAACGTGGTCAAAAACGGCGTTGAGCAGGCCGGTAAGGATGTCGGTGTGAACGTGGAATACCGCGCGCCCGAGACCTTCGACATGGTGGCAATGTCCCAACTGATCGACGCCGCCGTCAATCAGGAACCCGATGGCCTGATCGTTTCGATCCCCGATGCGGATGCGCTTGGCCCGTCAATCGAACGCGCTGTTGCGGCGGGTATCCCGGTGATCTCGATCAATTCTGGTGCAGAAGTTGCCAAGGAACTGGGTGCGCTTCTGCATGTTGGCCAGGACGAATTCGACGCGGGTAAAGCGGCTGGTGAACAATTGGCCTCGATGGGTGGATCCAACGCGATCTGTGTGAACCACGAGGTTGGCAACGTATCGCTGGACCTGCGCTGCGAAGGCTTCACAGAAGGATTTGGCGGGAACGTAACCGTTCTGCCGACCTCGAACGATCCGTCCGAGATCGAATCCAAGGTTGCCGCTGCACTTGCTGCGGATGAAAGCGTGGATACGGTCATGGCTTTGGGTGCAAGCTCGGCTGGTGAGCCTGCCGTAGCGGCCGCCAAAGGGTCGGGCCGCGACGTGAATGTTGCGTCATTCGATCTGTCCGCCAACTTCCTGCAGTCGATCGTTGATGGCGATGCGGCCTTTGCCATCGACCAGCAACAGTATCTGCAAGGTTATCTGTCGGTGAACTTCATGGGTCTGCACGCCAAATACGGCCTGATGCCGGGTGGCAATGTGCCTTCCGGTCCGAACCTGATCACGCAGGATAAGGCTGCTCAGGTCGTCGAACTGTCCTCGCAGGGCATTCGCTAAATCAGCATTGCCTTGACAAACAACAGGATCGGCGCCCGTGCGCCGATCTCACTGAATGGGAGGAAACCATGAGTGAATCAGCGCCCGTCGTATCGGACGAAAGGGTCAAGAAAGAACCGTTCCTAACCAAACTAATGAAGCGACCCGAGCTGGGTGCCATGGCAGGTGCCGTTCTGGTTTTCTTGTTCTTTTTGATCACTGCGGACGAGTCGATGTTCACCCTTGCCGGTGTCATGAACTTCATGACCCCAGCCGCACAGTTGGGCATCCTGGCGATCGGAGCCGCGCTACTGATGATCGGCGGAGAGTTCGACTTGTCGATAGGGTCGATGGTCGCGTTCTCTGGGCTGTTTTTCGGGGTTTGCGTCGTGACCTGGCAATTGCCGTTGATCTTTGCCATCCCAATGACCTTCATATTTGCGGCCTGTGTCGGCGCGATTAACGGCAATATCGTGATCCGTTCGGGCCTGCCTTCTTTCATTGTAACGCTGGCGTTTCTGTTCATCCTGCGCGGCCTGTCCCTTGTTGGGTTGAAAATGGCCACGGGTGGTTCGACCCAGCTGCGCGGTGTGCGCGACGCGGTCGAAAATGACTGGCTGGCGCCTTTCTTCGCCGGCGAAGCATTCGGCGGCCTGTTCGCATGGCTGGCCGCCAACGGCATGATCGACACGTTCAAAAGCGGCGCACCGAAAGTACCGGGTATCCCTGTCGAAATCCTGTGGTTCATCGTCCTCACGCTGGCCGCGACCTATGTGTTGTTGCGTACTCCAGTCGGGAACTGGATCTTCGCCTCGGGCGGCGACAGCACGGCGGCCTCCAACTCGGGTGTTCCTGTGAATCGCGTCAAGGTGTCTCTGTTCATGCTGACGGCCTGTTGCGCCGCGCTGGTGGCGATCATCACCGTGATGGACGCGGGGTCGACCGATGCGCGCCGTGGCTTCCAGAAAGAGTTTGAGGCGATCATCGCAGCCGTGATCGGCGGGTGCCTTCTGACCGGCGGATACGGCTCGGCCATTGGGGCGTTCTTTGGCTCGATCATCTTCGGGATGGTGGTCATTGGGCTGACCTATACCGATTTCGATCAGGACTGGTTCCAGGTGTTCCTGGGCGCCATGCTGCTGATCGCCGTTCTGTTCAACAACGCGATCCGTAAGCGCGTAACGGGAGAGCGCTGATATGACCGAAGATACCAAGTTCCACCACGGCGACGCGACAGATGCCGCGCCCATCGTCGAGATGAAAGACATCGAAAAGCACTTTGGCAATATCATCGCTCTGGCTGGCGTCAGCTTTGACGTCAAACCGGGTGAGTGCCACTGTCTGCTGGGTGACAACGGTGCGGGCAAATCGACCTTCATCAAGACCATGTCCGGGGTTCACAAACCCACCAAGGGCGAGATCTTTTTCGAAGGCAAACCGCTGCATTTCGACACTCCGCGCGACGCGATGGAGGCGGGCATTGCGACCGTGTTCCAGGACCTCGCGATGATCCCGCTGATGAGCGTGACGCGGAACTTCTTCATGGGGCGTGAGCCGACCAAGGGGAAGGGTCTGCTGAAACGGTTCGACGTCGAGGCAGCCAATGACATCTGCATGGAAGAGATGCGCAATATGGGCATCAACCTGCGCGGCCCGGATCAGGCCGTGGGCACCTTGTCCGGCGGCGAACGTCAGACGGTTGCAATTGCGCGGGCGGTCTATTTCGGGGCTAAGATCCTGATTTTGGACGAACCGACCTCGGCCCTCGGGGTGCGGCAAACCTCGAACGTGCTGGCGACCATCGACAAGGTGCGCAGCCAAGGCGTCGGCGTGGTGTTCATCAGCCACAACGTGCGCCACGCGCTGGCCGTGGGCGATCGCTTTACCGTGCTGAACCGAGGCAAAACGCTGGGCACCGCAAAACGCGGTGAAATCACCCCGGAGGAGCTTCAGGATCTGATGGCAGGCGGGCAGGAGATGGCCCAGCTCGAAGGCTCGCTGGGCGGAACGGTATAGCGCCGCGCCCTCGGGCATCTGACAAAATCGCAGAACTGGCCGGAATGGCCTTGTGTTGAAAGGGATCACAATGGGCAAGACCGTCCGACTGACCGCAGCGCAAGCTTTGGTGCGCTATCTGGGTGCCCAGATGAATGAGGCCGGAGAGCCTTTTATCGCAGGTGTCTGGGCCATTTTTGGCCACGGCAATGTGGCCGGGCTGGGTGAGGCGCTGCATGGTGTCAAAGACACGCTGCCCACCTATCGCGGCCACAATGAACAGACGATGGCGCATTGCGCGATTGCATATGCCAAACAGATGCGGCGCACGCGGGCGATGGCGGTGACCTCGTCCATCGGGCCGGGCGCGACCAATATGGTCACCGCTGCAGCGCTGGCGCATGTGAACCGCCTGCCGGTTCTTCTGTTGCCGGGCGACGTCTTCGCCTCGCGCGGGCCGGACCCGGTGTTGCAACAGATCGAGAGTTTTGGCGATGGCACCATCAGCGCCAATGACTGTTTCCGCCCGGTCAGCCGCTACTATGACCGTATCTCGCGCCCCGAACATCTGCTGACCGCTCTGCCGCGTGCTTTCCGCACTATGACCGACCCGGCGGATTGCGGGCCGGTTACTTTGGCCTTCTGTCAGGACGTGCAGGCCGAGGCCTATGATTACCCCGAAAGTTTCTTTGAACCGCGCGTTTGGTTCCAACGCCGTATTCGCCCGGACGAAGGCGAGCTAGCGCGCGCCGTAGCCGCGATTTCCGCAGCCAAACGTCCGGTTATCGTTGCGGGCGGTGGGGTGCATTATTCGGATGCAACAGAAGCGCTGCAGAGCTTTGTTGAGACACATAACATCCCGATCACAGAAACGCAGGCCGGAAAATCCGCTTTGGCCTGGGATCATCCCCTGAACCTGGGTCCGATTGGTGTGACGGGCGGCGAGCCTGCCAATGACATCTGCGCCGAGGCCGATCTGGTGCTGGCCGTTGGCACGCGCCTGCAGGATTTCACGACCGGCTCTTGGGGCCTGTTTTCAAACCCTGCGCGCGAGATGATCTGCCTCAACACCGCCGCCTATGATGCCGAGAAACACGGCGCGATGCCGTTGCAATCCGATGCGCGTGTTGGCTTGCAGGAGCTGGGCGCGGCGTTGCAGGGCTACAATGCTGATCCTGTGGCGGACACTCTCAAAGCGGATTGGTTTGGCAAGGTCGACGCGCTGACCGACGCACCGGGGGACGGGAACGCGCTTCCCACCGATATGCAGGTGGTCGGCGCGGTACAGCGTGCTTCGCATGACGGTACGGTGGTGATGTGTGCTGCTGGTACGATGCCGGGCGAGCTGCACAAGCTGTGGAAAGCGCCACGGCCCGGGGCTTATCACATGGAATACGGGTTCAGCTGCATGGGCTATGAGATCGCAGGCGCGATGGGCATCAAGATGGCCCAGCCGGATCGCGACGTGATCTGCTTTACCGGTGACGGCACCTACATGATGGCGAACTCGGAAATGGCGACGGCAGCGATGATGGGCGTGTCCTTCACCGTCGTAATCACCGACAACCGGGGCTTTGGCTGTATCAACCGCCTGCAGATGGGCACCGGCGGGGCCGAGTTTAACAACCTGCTTGATCACACCGTCCACAAAACCGCCTCGAACATCGATTTCGCGGCACATGCGGCGGCGATGGGGGCGACCTCGGTCAAGGTCAGCTCGATTGCCGAGCTTGAGGACGCGCTGGCCAAACGCGGCGACATCGCAGGGCCCTACGTGGTGGTCATCGACACCGATCCTTACCCCTCGACCGAATATGGCGGCACATGGTGGGAAGTCGCGGTGCCCGAGGTCAGCATCCGCCCCGAAGTGAACGAAAAACGCGCGGCCTATGAGGTTGCCATCAAGGAAAGAAACACCAAATGAGCGTGAAAATCGGGATCTCTCCGATCGCGTGGCAGAATGACGATCTGCCGGACCTGACCGCCGCATACACAATGGAACAAGCGCTGCAGGAGTCGCGTCAGATTGGTTACACCGGCGTCGAACGGGGCCAGCGGATGCCCAGCGATACCGAGGGGCTGCGCGCCTACCTTGAGGGCAACGATATCGCGCTTTGTGGCGGCTGGTGTTCCGGTGCGTCGCTGGTCAATGACTTCGCGACCGAACAAGACGCGGTACGGGAACAGGTAGAACAGTTCGTGGCGCTGAACAGCCCGTGCATCGTTTACGCCGAATGCTCCAACACTGTTCAGGGCCAGATCGGGACGCCGGTCAATGACCGTCCGAAACTGTCAAAGGATGAGGTGCTGTCCTACGCGGCCAAGCTGACCGAACTGGCAAAATGGATGGGTGATCAGGGCATGCCGATGGCCTATCACCACCACATGGGCACGATCATCGAAAGCGAAGATGACGTGAATTGGCTGATGGAGGGCTCAGGCCCCGAGGTGAAACTGTGTTTTGACACCGGTCACCTGTTGTTTGGCGGTGGCGACGTGATGGCGACCCTGAACCGTTGGGGCGACCGCGTGCATCACGTGCATTTCAAGGACATCCGCCCCGCGATCGTGCAGGACGTGCGGGAAAACAACCGCAGTTTCCTGGACGCCGTGATTGCAGGCGCGTTCACTGTGCCCAGTGACGGCTGCATTGATTTCCAAGCGGTCGCAAATGCGCTGAAAGCGATGGACTATGACGGCTGGATCGTCGTTGAGGCAGAACAGGACCCGGCCAAAGCGCCGCCCTATGAGTACTCCAAAAAAGGCTACGACCACATCGTTGATGTCTGCGGCAAGGCAGGATTGGAGATCACCGCTTAGCACACCGCCCCAAGGGGCAACACCGAAGCCATGAAAAAGGAGAAAGTCATGGTAAATCAAGACCTCGGATATGTCGGCTATTTTGACCGGGAATCCTGTGATCTGGATGAATTCAAGGTGTTGACCTCGCAAGCCCTTTTGGTGGACGCGGTGCCTTTTGCCGCGTCCGTGGAAAACAATGTGCCCGTCTATGACATGCAGGCTCTGCGCCCGGTACTTGAGCAAACAGAAAAGCGGCAGGCTTTGCTGGCCGAATGGGCTTGGGTGCTAGCCAAATCCGCAGGCGTCATCGCTCTGAAACAGGCGTATCCGGATACAAGTGTGATTGACCGGGCCACAGATGTGTTCCGCCAGATCATCGAAGATGAACGTCAGGGCGGCGGGGGTGAGGGCGATCACTTTGCGGCCTCTGGGGCCAATGACCGCATCTGGAACGCGTTGCAGAAACAGTGCCTGCACGACCCCGAGGGCTTCGCTCTCTATTTCGGAAACACCTCGATTGCCGCCGCGTGTGAGGCTTGGCTTGGCCCGAACTATCAGGTCACGGCGCAAATCAACCAGGTGCGTCCCGGCGGGCAGGCACAGCAAGCGCATCGTGACTATCATCTTGGGTTTCAAACGGCAGACAGCGCAGCGCGCTATCCCGCGCATGCGCATATTCTAACGGCGGCTCTGACGTTGCAAGGTGCTGTAGCGCATTGCGATATGCCGGTAGAGTCCGGCCCAACCAAGCTGCTTCCGTTCTCGCAGCTTTATGCGCCCGGGTATCTTGCCTTCCACGACACGGATCACCGCGCGCATTTCGAAGAGAACTACGTACAGCTGCCGTTGCAAAAGGGCGATGCCGTGTTCTTCAACCCTGCGCTGTTCCATGCTGCGGGCGAAAACCGCAGCGCGGACATTCATCGCATGGCAAACCTGCTTCAGGTGTCCTCGGCCTTCGGTCGGGCGATGGAAGCCGTGGATCGCCGCGCGATGTCCAAGGCGGTGTTTCCGTCGCTCATCACCTTGAAACAGCGGGGCGATCTGACTGCTACGCAGCTAGAGGCCGCGATCGCCGCAACTGCCGAAGGCTATCCTTTCCCAACCAATCTCGACACGGACCCTCCGGTCGGGGGGAATGCGCCGGACAGTCAGGCGGATATCCTGCGACGCGCTGTGGCCGAGGGGTGGTCTGAGGCGCAGCTTTCGAATGCGCTGTCGGCGCTGACCACACGGCAATCCGCCTGAAATAAGAACCGGGCGGTCTTAAGGGCCGCCCACTACCGGAGACCAACATGGCAGATTTGCTCAAGAAACCATTCGGCACCCGTGGCAAGGTCCACGACATCACTCCGGCCAGCGCCGGGTGGCGTTATGTCGGGTTCGGCCTCTACCACCTGCGCGCGTGCGACAGGGCGGCCGAGGTCACTGGAGATCGTGAGGTCATTCTGGTCATGGTCGAAGGCAAGGCACAGATCACTGGCGCCGGGAAGGATTGGGGCGTTCTGGGCGACAGGATGAATGTGTTTGAGAAAACGCCGCCCCATTGCCTCTACCTGCCCAACGGCACCGAATGGGAGGCCGTGGCCGAAACCGATTGTGTCATCGCTGTCTGCTCGGCCCCCGGCAAAGGCGGGCATCAGGCCCGGCGGATTGGGCCGGATGGCATTACCCTGACCCAGCGTGGCAAGGGCGTGAACACACGCCATATCAACAATATCGCGATGGAGAATGAAGACTACGCCGATAGCCTGTTGGTGACCGAGGTCTTCACCCCAAATGGTCATTGGTCCTCCTACCCCAGTCACCGCCATGATGAGGATGACTTCCCGCGCATCACCTATCTTGAGGAAACGTACTACCACCGCCTCAACCCGGCGAACGGGTTTGGGATTCAGCGCGTCTACACCGATGACGGCCAGTTGGATGAGACGATGGCGGTCTCGGATGGCGATGTTGTGACCGTTCCGCGCGGACACCACCCTTGCGGAGCACCCTATGGGTTTGAGATGTACTATCTGAACGTCATGGCCGGACCCTTGCGGAAATGGCGCTTTGTTGCGGCCCCCGAGGTCGAATGGATCATGGAGCGTGACGGATGACCCCAGAATTTGCCACCTACCCCAGTCTGAACGGCAAGATCGTTTTCATCACCGGCGGGGCTGGTGGGATCGGAGCCGAAACAGTTCGGGCCTTTGCTGCGCAGGGGGCCAAGGTGGGGTTTCTGGACCTCAACGCGGATGCGGGCCATGAGTTGCTGGCGGAGTTGGAAGGCGAGCATGCCTTCGCCCAATGCGATCTGCGCGATATCGATGCGTTGCGCGATGCGCTGGAGCAACTGACCGAGGAACTGGGCGCAGCGCATGTTCTGGTCAACAACGCGGCACAAGATGACCGACATGACTGGCGCGAGGTTACCGCGGACTATTGGGATGAACGCATGGCGACCAATATCCGCCATATGTTCTTTGCCATTCAGGCGGTTGCCCCCGCAATGATCGAACGGGGCGCAGGCTCCATAGTCAATCTGGGGTCGAATTCCTGGTGGGAAGCCGGCGCAGGTTTCCCTGCCTATGCCACCGCCAAATCCGCGGTTCATGGCCTCACCCGAACCATGGCGCGCGAGCTGGGGGATCACCGGATCCGCGTGAACACCGTTGTCCCCGGCTGGATCATGACCCAACGCCAGAAGGACCTGTGGGTCACGCCCGAGGCGCTGGCAAAACAGGTTGACCGCCAATGTCTGCCGGACCCGATCGACCCGGTCTACGTGGCGCGGATGGTGGTATTTCTGGCCTCGGACGACGCCGCCATGTGCAGCGCCGGGAACTTCATGGTCGAGGGCGGCTCGATCTAGACTGAGATTGATCGTTCGGCACGGACCAAGCAAGTGTTTTCCAGTCGCTGGAAATATCAATGAAGCACCGGCTTGACCTTTTTTTGGCCGATAGTTCGGCACCTGAACGCAGCTTTGCAGAAGGCTGTCATTCAAAACGAATCCATCAGGTGACGAGAGGCGGATAAAACTGCCAATCAAGAACTCCGTGTGAACGGCCGCTTCTTGTTTCCAGCGCAGCTAGGACCATTGCGGCAACCATCAGGGCAAGCACGCTTTAGTCAGTCACTGGCCACGTGCTTTCGCATCGAGACTGTGTTACCACTTCGACTAACCTCAGCCCACCCCAAGTGCTGGTAAAGTCGAACATTCTCGGGCATGTCGACGTGGGTATTCAGACGCATTTCACTGAATCTTTGCCGTTTTGCTTCGCGCTCTGAAAGTTCGATCAGTTTACGTCCCAGACCCTCACCGACATGGTCGGGATGAACCGCAAGGTTCGCAAGTTTCATGAAACCATCACCGGCGACAAGAACGAGACCAGCTATGATCTCGTTGCTTTGCACGACGACCCAAAACTGATTGTCGGCAATGTCTTGCGCGCATCCGTCGGAAACAGCGGGGAGATCGGAGATGCGCTCGGCGTATTTTCCATATGCCGCGTCGATACAGGTCGCCAAGGCATTGGCGTCCGCCGCCTGCGCGGGGCGTATGATCGGATTTTGAGTCGCCAAAATTGTTGCCATCGGTCGGGTTTGCACGAAGTGCTTACGTTCTTAGCGCAGAACCAAGAACCATTGAAGCAGACATTGGTGCGCAGCGCAGCATCGATCTCTCTGGGCTCTTTTTTCCTCTTTCGCCGCTCGCTGACCGAAGGACCACTTTTCCCCCAGATACACAAACGTTGCCTGAGAAAGACAATCTATCTAGTCGCAGGGTTAAACTACATAGCCATTTACATCCCGATCTCGCTATCTTTGAGGCGGTGCCCCAAAGGCGCTGATGACGGTGCGGGCGGCGGCTTCGACCGGGTCGTGGGTCTCTTTCAGGATGGTCACGCGGTCGAACCGGTCTGGATCGCTATTCACGGCGTCGCGTAGGGCGTTGCCAAAGGCCATGCGCAGCTCGGTCCCGATGTTGAACTTGCAGATCGAGGTGCCTTTGGCCAAGCGCGTGCGCTGCTCGACCGGCACGCCTGAGCCTCCGTGGATCACCAGCGGAACTTCGGTCAGCGCGTCGATCCGAGCGATCCGATCTTCGTCAAGACCGCCTTCTTTGTTCTGCTGCAGGTGGACATTCCCGACCGAGATCGCCATCGCATCCACGCCTGTTTCACGAGCAAATTTCGCGGCCTCCTCGGGGTCAGTTCCGTTTGAGCCTTCTCCGCCGGAATAGCCGACGAACCCGATCTCTCCTTCACAGGAAATCCCAGCCGCATGGGCCATTTCGGCAATGGCGGCGGTCTCGTCGATATTCTGCTGCAACGGTTTGCGCGACCCGTCGAACATCAATGACGTAAAACCGCTGTCCAACGCGATCTTACAATCTTCATATGTGTAACCATGGTCCAGATGCGCGACCACGGGGACCGAGGCCTCCTCGGCCAGATGGCGGAACATTTTACCAAGGATCGGCAGGGGCGTGTGTTCGCGACAGCTGGGACCGGCTTGCAGGATGACCGGTGCGTTTTCGGCCTCGGCAGCGGCCACATAGGCGCGCATGTCCTCCCAGCCGAGTGTTACCAGTCCACCGACGGCATAGCCCTGTTCATAGGCGGGTTGCAGGATGTCTTTCAGGGTGACCAGGGTCATTTGAACTTCGCGATCATGTCTTTGATGCCCGGAATCGTCTCGACCTGATAGGCATGGGTGGGTTGGAAATACTGCACCAGCGAGCGCTGCGTCAGCCCGCCGAGGATGGTGAAATAATACATCTCATATCCCGGCAACACGCAGCAGGGATGATAACCCTTGTCGATACAAACGGTCGAGCCATCGACGATGTGATAGGCATCCCCCGGTTCGTTGTCTTCGCGCTGCAACATCTGCAGGCCCGAGCCCCAATTGGGTTTGAAGCGGAAGTTATAGGTCTCGTCGTGGCGGGTCTCATCCGGCAGGCGGTTGGTGTCGTGTTTGTGGCTGGGAAAGCCCGACCAGCCGCCTTGGCCGACGGTGAACAACTCACTCACCAACAGGCGGCCGACCTTGTCCTGTTGTTTTTGCCCCAGGATATGTTTGATCTTGCGATGCGTTTTGGTGTCGTCGCTGCCGTATTGCACAAGGTCATGCTCGCGGACATCGAAGGGGTCCAGAACCTTGTCATACTTGGCCCCGGCGATGAAAACCTCGGCCGCGTCCGACACGCAGACCAGCTGCGTTTTGGCGCCAACCGGGACATAGACGCCCTCTGGCTCACCATCCCATACGTCCTCGTCCCGGTTGCCCAGTTTGGCGAATTGCACGCCTTCGACGTCTACATCCACCGAGCCGGTGGCGGGGGCGATGCAGGTCTCATAGCCCGGCACTTGGTATTCGAACGCCTCGCCGCGCTTGAGTTTGACGATGTTGAAATAGTTCAGCGGGACCAGCGGGTCGTCGACGTCGACGATGGCTTTGTTCTGGTTGTCATGGGGCGCGATGTGCATGGGGGCCTCCTATGTGGTCGGGCCGGGGTGGTCGGCCAGAAACGCATCCAGCTCGGGCGTTGTGGGCATGGCGGGCGCGCATCCGGGTTTCGATACCACGATGGAGGCACAGGCCGAGCCGCGCATGACGGCCTCTTGCAGCGAATAGCCTGTGGCGATCGAGGCCAGCAGGCCTGCCATGAAACTGTCACCCGCGCCGACCGGCTTGATGGCGCTGACCGGGTAGATGCCGGTGGTGATCTCTTGCCCGTCTGTCAGGGTCACCGCGCCTTTTTCACCCATTTTGTAGATCACGATGCGTCCGGGTTTTCTGGCCAGCTCGCGCGCCTTTTCAAACCCTTTTTCGATGCTGCCCGCCATGAAGCCGAACTCTTCATCATTGCCGATAATCAGGTCGCTGGCCTCTCCGGCGCGGGACAGCACGTCGGCGGCGACCTCGGGTGAGGGCCAACTATAGGGGCGGTAGTCGATATCGAAAATTACCGGCAGACCGGCTTTCTTTGCGTTCTCGAAAGCCCGGAACGTGGCGCTGCGCGAGGGTTCGGATGCAAAAACCGTGCCCGCCGACAGGACGGCGGTGAAGTCCTCGTATCGGACCTGATCCACATCCTGTTCGGTGACCTGAAAATCGACGGCCCCATTGCGGTAGATGACGTTCTGGAAATCCTCGGTCCGGCTTTCATACAGCGCCAGCGAGGTGCGATATTCGCCGCCCAGAACGCGGATATACTGCGCGTCGACCCCATATTGCGCCAGACGGTTCAGGCAAAAGCGTCCAATGGCGTCGTCCGAGACGGACGTGACCAGAGACGCCTGACTGCCCAGTTTCACAAGCCCGGCGCAGATATTGGCCGAAGATCCGCCCAGATCCGCATGGAAGGTTCCGGCATCTTCGCTTTTGACACCGATGGGGTCGGCAAACAGGTCCATGCCAACGCGCCCGAACACGGCAAAACGGTTTCCTTTGATGCCCTGGGTCAAAGCGCTCACGTTCAATTCCTCCGGCGGGTTGGGGTCGGCAAAGTTTGGACCTTGCGTTGAATCGATTCACACGATACTGATTTTGCAACCGGTTGCAAATAATATGTTCGGAGCCGCGACAGATGCCTGAAATCGGAATTGGAATCGTTGGTGGCGGCTATATGGGCAAGGCGCATTCTGTTGCCATGTCCGCCGTGGGCGCTGTGTTCAACACTGCTTTGCGTCCGCGACTTGAGATGATTTGCGCCTCGTCCCCTGAAAGTGCCGAACGATACCGCGCGGCCTATGGGTTCCGGCGCGCGACCGACGATTGGCGCGCTTTGGTCGAGGATCCAAAGGTAGAAGCGATCGTCATCGCATCGCCTCAGGAAACGCACCGCCAAATCGCCGAAGCGGCCTTTGCCTTGGGCAAGCCGGTTCTGTGCGAAAAACCCTTGGGTGCGTCATTGGAGGACAGTCAGGCGATGACACGTGCGGCCGAGGATGCCGGCGTCGTCAACATGGTGGGTTTCAACTATATCCGCACCCCTGCAAGCCAATACGCGCGCCAGCTGATTACTGATGGTGAGATCGGCGACATCACCTGGTTTCGCGGTGAGCATACCGAGGATTTCTATGCCGACCCCGACGCCCCCGCCACGTGGCGCACGACCGGCATGGCCAACGGCACGATCGGAGATCTGGCCCCGCATATGGTGAACGGCGCGCTGGCGCTGATCGGCCCGATTGCGCAGGTCATGGCAGATGTCGAAACTGTTCACCGCACGCGCCCGGGCGGAGAGGTCACGAATGACGATCACGCCCAGATGATGTGCCGCTTTGAAAACGGTGTGATGGGCAACCTCTATTTCAGCCGCGTCGCGACGGGCCGCAAGATGGGTTATGCCTATGAAATCTCGGGTACCAAGGGCGCTATCCGGTTCGATCAGGAAGATCAGAACGCCCTCTGGCTCTATCGCCGCGAAGGGCCGGAAGGGCAGCGCGGCTTCACCAAGATCCTGACCGGCCCCGCCCATCCGGATTACGAGCCCTTCTGTCAGGGACCCGGCCATGGCACCGGCTATCAGGACCAGATCATCATCGAGGCCAAGGATTTCCTGCAGGCCATTCACACTGGCAATCCGATCTGGCCGACCTTCCGCGACGGGCATGAGGTCAACCGGGTGCTGGCGGCTGCACTGGCCTCATCGGATCAGCGGCAGTGGAAAGATATCAGCGATTTCTGATCGCTCAAGCTCGGTAAAATTGAAGAGAGACAAAGACCATGGCAAAGCTGAAATGGGGCATGATTGGTGGCGGCGAAGGCAGCCAGATCGGACCTGCCCATCGGTTGGGCGCGCAGGCGGACGGGATGTTCGAGTTCGCGGCGGGCGCTCTGGATCACCGGCCCGAGGTAGGCCGTGAATATGCTCAGCGATTGGGTATCAACGCCAACCGTGCCTATGGCAGCTGGCAGGACATGTTGGCAGGGGAAAAAGACCGTCCCGACCGGATTGATCTAGTCACGATTGCCACGCCGAACTCCACCCATTTCGAGATCGCCAAAGCGTTTCTTGAGGCTGGTTTCAACGTCCTTTGCGAAAAGCCCATGACCATGACGGTCGAAGAAGGCGAAGAGATCGTGCGCGTGGCAGAGGCCTCGGGCAAGATCTGCGCAGTGAACTACTGCTACTCGGCCTATCCGATGATCCGGCAGGCCCGCGCGATGGTGCGGGCAGGGGATATCGGCAAGGTGCGGCTGGTGGTGACCAATTTCAGCCATGGCCATCACGGCGATGCGACGGATGCTGATAACCCTCGGGTCCGCTGGCGCTATGATCCGGCGATGGCGGGTGTCTCGGGCCAGTTTGCGGATTGCGGTATCCATGCGCTGCATATGGCCAGTTTCGTCTGCGATGATCAGGTGAAATCCCTATCCGCGGATATGGCCTCGACCATTTCCAGCCGCGAGCTGGAGGATGACGCGATGATCAATTTCCGTACCGAAGGCGGCACGATTGGGCGTCTGTGGACGTCGTCCGTGGCGATCGGGCGGCAACACGGGTTCGATATTCAAGTGTTTGGTGAAACTGGCGGTTTGCGCTGGGCGTCCGAGCAGCCCAACCAATTGATCTACACCCCAGTCGGTGGGCGCACCCAGATCATCGAAAAGGGCGAACGTGGTCTGCATGACGAAGTGCAACGACTGTCGCGCGTGGCCATCGCCCACCCCGAGGGCTTCCCGCTGGCCGTAGCAAATATCTATTGCGATCTGGCCGATGCGATCCGGGGTGAGGCCCGCGACGGTCTGCCCGGCGCTTCAGATGGTGTGCGTTCGATCGCCGCCGTTCATGCTGCTGTCGCGTCGGGCAAAGAGGACGGTGCGTGGAAAGACGCGCGTCCGCCAATGTTCCGGTAGTTACGGTCGGGGGCGCAGCGTGCCTCTCTCGATCACCCGGCAGGGGAAGATACGGGCCTCAGGGTATCTCTGAGGCTCTTTCAACATCTCCTCGATCAGATCCACCGAGGCGTTGATGATTTGCTTGATCGGCTGGTGAATCGTGGTTAGGTCGATGCTTTCCCAACGGGCCATTTCCATATCGTTCAGGCCGATAATGCCGATGTCGCGCCCCGGCGTCAGCTTATGATCCTTGAGGGCTGACAGCGCGCCAATCGACAGGATGTCATCGCCGCAGAAATACCCCTCGGCCGGGGTGTCGCCCAGCAGCCGCAGCATCTCGGCCCTGCCAGCATCGAATGAGTAGTTCTGCGCGAAGGAATAGGAGACCTTGAGGTTCGCATGTTGCGCGGTTTCCTCGATGAACCCGCGATATCGGTCCATGGCCGAGGTCGCATCCTTCGGCCCCCCAAGATATCCGACGTGTGTGTACCTCCGTGCCACCAGCTCTCGCGCGGCCATACGCCCGCATTCCACGTTGTCGATGCCAACCACATGCACCTCGGGCGAGGTGGCCGAGCGGCCAAAGGTATGCACCACAGGAACCCCCGCATCATGGAACGCCTTGGCAAAGCTCGGCGGCAAGGTCGATGAAGCGACGATGGCCGCATCGACCGAGTATTGCCGCAACATCCGGACGGAATTGGCGGGCTCGGTCTCATCGGTCAGGTTCACGATCAAAGGACGCAGCCCGCGTTCCTGCAGGGCGCGTGTGAATTGATCGAAAACCTCAAGAAAGATCGGGTTGTGGAAGTTGTTCGAGATCAGCCCGATCAGCTTGGTCCGCCCCGTTGTCAGCGACGAGGCCAGCGCATTGGGGCTATACCCCAGCTCTTTCGCGGCTTTTTCCACTTTGCTACGGGTCTTGGCTGAAACCGAGGCCCCTTCGGTAAAGGTACGCGAAACGGCTGATCGCGACACACCCGCCAGCGCGGCGACATCCTTGAGGGTGACGCTCATGTCTGATGCCTTGCAGGCGATTGGGCGGATTTGGCGCTGGGCAGTGTCATGGTGCCAGCATTATGCACCAAGCCAGCAGTGTTGCAACCGGTTGCAACCTAGACACAGGAATGCTGTGGTAGGTCGCGTGTCGTGAAAAGGAAGGATGGTGGGTGATGAGAGACTCGAACTCCCGACATCTTCGGTGTAAACGAAGCGCTCTACCAACTGAGCTAATCACCCGTGACGGTGCATGTAGCCAAGCCTGAGGGCGGGTGCAAGAGGGTTTGCGCGAATTTCTTACCTTTCTTCGGGTGACGCGTCAGCGAGGGCTGCCTGTACCACCAAAGGCATCACTGCGCACCCGATTGAAGGCAAAGACGGAAAGGCGCTTGCGCGGGGCCTGTTGCCTCCGATATCTCCGGTAGGGACCGAAACCCCTCAGGCCGGAGAGGATATGGCCCGACACTCCCCTCGCCGTTTTCTTGTGGCCGCGCTGGTGCTTGGCGCGTGTTTTCTGGCACCGCTTCGGGCCGGGGCAGATGGGGTTTTGGTGTTTGCGGCGGCCAGTCTGAAGACTGCTTTGGATGAGGTTTCGACCGCGTATCAGCGCGAAACCGGCAACGATGTCACGATTTCATATGCCGCGTCCTCGGTTCTTGCGCGTCAGTTGCAGCAAGGCGCTCCGGCTGATCTGTTCATGTCCGCGAATGAGGATTGGATGGATGTGTTGCAGCAGGATGGTGTGATCAAACCCGAAACCCGAGTCGCCCTACTGGGCAATAGGTTGGTTCTGATCGGAGCGGCGGCGCAGACGCCTATTGGCGAGGTCTCGGCGACTTATGATTTGGCCGAACAGCTTGAGGGCGGCTTTCTTGCCATGGCTTTGGTTGATGCCGTCCCCGCAGGGATCTACGGCAAGGCCGCGTTGCAGAACCTTGGCCTGTGGGGCGCAGTGCAGCATCAGATTGCCCAAACGGACAATGTGCGTGCTGCACTGGCGTTGGTCGCGACCGGGGCGGCACCGATGGGTATTGTCTACCGGACGGACGCTCAGGCTGACGCGCGGGTTGGTATTGTCGGCAGATTCCCAGAGGACAGCCACCCGCCCATCATTTACCCGGTCGCCGAGACGTCCTTTGCCAAGCCAGAGGCGCAGGATTTTCTGACCTTTCTCCAAAGCGAATTCGCGTCGGATGTGTTCGAGGGGCAGGGGTTCTCTCTGCCTGAACGGTGAGCCTTATGGATTGGTTGGGCCCTGCCGAGATTGAGGCGCTGAAACTGTCCCTGCGGGTGTCGTTCTGGGCAACGCTGGCGACTTTGCCCTTTGGGATATTCGTGGCTTATGCTTTGGCGCGCTGGCGCTTTCCGGGACGGCAGGTGTTGAATGGTCTGGTGCATTTGCCCCTGATCCTGCCGCCCGTGGTCACCGGCTACCTGCTGCTGCTGACTTTCGGCATTCAGGGTCCTATCGGGCGCATATTGGCCGAGTTCGGGATCGTTGTTGCTTTCCGGTGGACGGGCGCTGCGATGGCGGCTGGGATCATGGCGTTCCCTTTGATGGTGCGGGCCATCCGTCTGTCGATTGAGGCCGTTGACCCTCGGCTTGAACAGGCGGGGGCTACGCTGGGGGCCTCGCGCCCTTGGGTGTTTGCGACGGTGACGTTGCCGATGATCCTGCCGGGGGTCATCGCGGGGGCGATTCTGGCCTTTGCCAAGGCGATGGGCGAGTTTGGGGCCACGATCACCTTTGTGTCGAACATTCCGGGCCAGACTCAAACACTGCCATCCGCCGTCTACGCCTTCCTGCAGGTGCCGGGGGGTGAGGCAGCGGCGACCCGGTTGGTCGTCATCTCGATCATCATCGCGATGGGGGCCTTGCTACTGTCAGAATATGTCGGGCGCCGTGCGGCGGCGCGGGTGGCCGGATCATGAGCTTGTCTGTTAGCCTGCGCCACAGCCTTGCTGGGCTGGATCTGGACCTCAGCTTTGAGGCTCCGCCGGGTGTGACGGTTCTGTTCGGGCGCTCAGGGTCGGGCAAGACAACGGTGGTAAACGCCGTGGCGGGTCTGTTGCGACCCGAGGCCGGGCGCGTCGCCGTGGATGATTGGGTCCTTTTCGACACGGACACCAAGCTTTGGCTGCCGCCGCATAAACGCAGGCTCGGCTATATCTTTCAGGAAGGACGTCTGTTCCCTCACCTGACCGTGCGACAGAACCTGTCTTTCGGGCGCTGGTTTGCACCGCGGCCTGCAAAGCGTGAGGACCCGGACAAGGTGATCGAAATGCTGGGCATCGGTCATCTGCTCGACCGCCGCCCGGCTGGTTTGTCCGGGGGGGAGAAGCAGCGGGTCGCGATCGGGCGCGCCTTGCTGGCCAGCCCACGCCTAATTCTGGCTGACGAACCTCTGGCTGCGTTGGATGAAGGCCGCAAGGCCGAGATCCTGCCTTACTTTGAGCGCCTTCGGGATGAGGTCTCGGTTCCAATTCTCTATGTCACCCATTCCGCAGCCGAGGTCGCGCGGTTGGCAACTTCGGTTGTTGCACTGCAGGATGGCAAGGTGGGGCGCCATGGTCCGGCCTCTGAAGTGCTGGCCGATCCGTCCGTTACACCTGCGGGCGTGCGCGCGGTTGGCGCGGTGCTGCAAGTGCGTGTTCGGGCCCATCATGAGGACGGTTTGACCGAGTT
The DNA here is from genome assembly GCF_017743995.1 of Ruegeria sp. R13_0. Lineage (GTDB taxonomy): Bacteria > Pseudomonadota > Alphaproteobacteria > Rhodobacterales > Rhodobacteraceae > Ruegeria. Next base: position 267,916 of record NZ_JAGHRB010000005.1, read on the forward strand.
GGACGCGGGTGGAGAATCTCTGTTTCTGCCGCGTATCTCGCATCAGATCGGTGCAGAGCTTCGCATTCGTATCCCCGCGCAAGAGGTGATCCTGTCCAACCAGCCTCCGGCGGGGCTGTCGGCCCTGAACGTTCTGGCGGGCACGGTCGATACGATCCGCGCCGGGGACGGGCCGGGTGCGATCATCTCGATGAATACGTCGGCAGGTATCGTGCTCGCGCGGATCACCCGCCGTTCTGTCGCGGGGCTTGGTTTGCAACCAGGCGCGCGATGCTATGCCGTGATCAAGACAGTTGCGCTGGCGCCGCAGGATGTGGGCGGGAGGATCGGCCCGACGGCTTAGAGTCAGGCCAAGGCGCGGGCTTCATGTTCGCGCAGGATCATGCGAGCAGCGCGTCCGAAGCCTATGCTGTTATCCGGGGTGCGGTCTGGGAAGATCGAGGCCAACTCCTGCAGCCCTTCTGAGGACAGGGAATGTAGCGCCTCGTCGCCTAGAAACAGGCTTTCCGCCAATGCGCCTTCGGCGGTCAAAATCTCATGCTGATCCAGCAGGATATGCAGGTATTCGACCGGCTGGTCTGAGGTGTCGACGGAGATACCCGGCCATGAACACAGGTGTTTTGCGGCGACCAGAACCTCGGCGGCGCCAAACAGCAGCTCGACTTTCGGCCCCTGAATTAGAACGCGATGTTGCTGCGACACCAGAAGATCGCGCGAGGGTATGTCGGGCCCAAGGCTGCCGCGCAGGATACGCACGGGCCGCAGATCAGGGTCACGACGCAATCGCTCGGGTGGGATCGGGCTGGCCTCGATCCACCGAATAGGCTGCAGCCCGTGATCTTTGGTCTGGACCAGATCGCCGACTGTCAGGGCCTCGACGAGCTCTGGTCCGGTTTCGGTTTCGATCAGCGTTCCGGCGGTGAAGCAGACGCCCTGAATGGAAATGGTGATGGTCGCCTGACCAACGAAAATCCCATCGGACCCCTGAATGACGAACGTGTCGGTCGCAATCTGGTTGAAGTCGAGGCTGTCAAAAAAGGTGGGATCGACCGTATAGGTCCATTCGCCGGTATCCGCGTCTATCGTAGCTGTCCCATTGGCCGGAGGGGTCGCGATTTCCCAATTGTCGACATCAAACGTTCCCGGGGTGGTGCCAAGAATGACCTGACCGCTGGCCACGTTTGGCGGTGAGCCCGTGACATCCCCTGTCAAATCACCCGTGACCGGAACTGAGACCATGCTAGCCCTCGCCCTGTTCCAGCAGGCGTTTGAAATCCTTCTTACGATAGAGCTTCATATGGACCTCGCCCGCGGTATCCCGGGTCCATTCTACGATCCGGTTCTGGCCCATGTCACCAACCAGACGATTCGTTCGGACGCGAGGGTGTGGTATTTCTGCCTTGAGAATGTTGACAATTTCTTTGGTCTGTCCGAACGGCGCAACCAGATCGACGATCCAGAACGAGGACCCGCTAGTGAAATCCGCATCCTTCAAGGGCTTTTCTTGAATGGCGTATCTGTTCTCAGCCTCAAGGCTAAGGCCCGCAAAGGTTACGAACCCCCGGGGAAAGCCGTTCTGGCGGAAGATGTGATACTGCCCCAGCCGCAACGGCGTTTCAAAGGCATAGAGAACCTGCGCCAAACTGCGTTTCTGATGCGTTGGGGTGAGGCCCGCCAAATAGAACATCGCTCCGAAATCAGCGTATTTCTCGGGCGGGAGGTCAAACCAGTCTTTTGGAAATGTTTGGCTCACGGTGACACCAGAACTGCGATGAATACCATGATGATATGCGCCGACGTGTCGGTTGCATATAAATATTTTGATGTGTTTGCAGCCAGTTGCCGTGCCCCCTCTCGACCCAACCCCCAATTGTGTTACTCTCAATGAGCAGAGTTTATTTCAGGATGTTCAGATGATGCGTGTTGCCAAACTCATAGCGGTCTCAGCTTTTGTTTTAGCACCCCAGCTTGCGCAGGCTGTCGGCTTCGGTGTCCGGATAGGACCGCAAAACCGGACCGAGATCACGCCCCTGGAGGGCGGCATCTATGAGGTAAAGGCCATCGGATCATCGGCGCCGGTAAACTATTGGTGCGGGATCGGCGATTTCGCGATCCGAACGCTTGGGGTGCCGGGCCCGACGCGGATCTATATCTATCGTGCCTACGAGCCGGGCGCACGCACGGTGCAGTTTTCCCTTACGCCACCGCCGGGCGCAAATACCGATCCGGGCTATTCAATATCCGTCAAAAAAGTAGGAATGAACATGTCTGCTACTAAGGCTCAGAACTACTGCTATGACAACTTCCTGGATCTAGCGTTCTGACCCTCAGACCCATTTCGCCATCGGCGGCAGGCTCATCAGCACTGCGTCCGGATCGTGGCCTGTCTCAAGCCCGAACTTGGTGCCGCGGTCATAGACAAGATTGTACTCGGCATAGAGGCCCCGATGCACCAGCTGGGTGTCTTTGTCCGCGTCTGAAAAGCTCTGAACCCGGCGTTTTTCAACCAGCGGCAGGAAAGCGGGCAGGAAGGCTTTACCGATATCCTGCGTCAGGGCGAAATCCGCCTGCCAGTCATTGGTGCAGTAGTCATCCATGAAGATACCCCCAACGCCGCGCGCGCGTTTGCGGTGGGGGATGTAGAAATACTCGTCCGCCCAGTCCTTCAGGCGCGGATAGTGGCTTGGTCCGTGCGGGTCCAGATGTGCCTTCTGGGTGGCGTGGAAATGGGCGGTATCGTCGTCATATTCGATGCAAGGGTTCAGGTCTGACCCGCCGCCGAACCACCAGGCATGTGGTGTCCAGAACATGCGCGTGTTCATGTGAACAGCGGGGGCATGCGGGTTTTGCATATGGGCGACCAGAGAAATGCCGGAGGCCCAGAACCGTGGGTCCTCAGTCATGCCGGGAATGCCCTTGCGCGCTGCCATGGCCTGCTGCGCGCGTTCGCCCAAAGTGCCGTAGACGGTTGAGACATTGACGCCGACCTTCTCGAACACGCGCCCGCCCCGCATCACCGACATCAGCCCGCCGCCCGCGTCCGAGCCGTCCTCGGACTGTCGTTTGGTTTCTTTAACTTCGAAACGTCCGGGGGTTGCGTCAGCAAACGGGCCGGTGTCGTGGCTGTCCTCCAGCGCCTCAAAAGCGGCAACGATATCGTCGCGCAATTGGCGGAACCAGGCTGAGGCGGTGGTCTTTTCGGTATCAAACATGGTCAATGCGCCGGGGCTGCAACGGGGTCCAGCAAGGTGCGGCCGCCGTCAATTGTCAGGATCTGGCCAGTGATGAACCCTGCCGCGTCCGAGGCCAGAAACTGCGCTGTTTCCGTCAGTTCGGTCGGGGCCGCGATCCGGGCCAGAGGGGTGTGTTTCTCGATATCGTCGCGGAAATCACGGTTTTCTTTCAGCGTTGATTGCAGCGATGCGCTCATCACTGACCCCAGCGCGATCGAGTTCACGCGGATACGGTTGGGGGCCAAAGCTACGGCCAGTGAGCGGGTCATCTGATCCAATGCTGCGGTTGAGACGGAATAGGCCATCAGGTCCGGATGGGTGCGCCGCGCTGCGATCGAGGACAGGTTGATGATGGAGCCTGCCGGGTTTTCTTCATCCTCGCCGGATTGTTTGATCATCCGCTTGGCCACCAATTGGCTGAGACGCAGGGCGGGCATCAGGTTCTGGTTCAGCAAGGTGCGTACGGAGTCGTCATCAGGGTCCAGCGGATCGGACGGGATCACCTGACGCGCGCCGTTGATCAGAATGTCGACCTGGTCGAACGCATCCAATGTGGCCGACAGCAGGTTGGCGATGGTCAGTTTTTCACGCAAATCACCAGCGAAATAGCGGATGTTGCCGTCATCGGCCTGCTCGCCCAATTCCTCGGCCAGCCGTTTTTCATCCATATCCGCAAAGACAACATTGGCCCCGGCATCTGCAAAATGCCGCCCGATGGCCAACCCAATCCCGTTGGCCCCGCCGGTTACAATCGCTGTCTTGCCAGCTATGGAAAAGGACATCCGAATCCTCCTGATTTGGGGCAGGTTAGCCGGGCTTAGGCCCGGGGGCGAGAGGCTTGGAACACCTTGAACCGATTGTCGCCGGCTACTTCCTGAACTTGGGCGAAGGATTCGGCCAGTGTTGCCTCATAGGGAAGGTGGCGGTTGGCAACCATCCACAGGGTGCCGTTGCGGGTCAGGTTCTTTGCGGCGGACCTGATGAAGCCTTGCCCCAACGCCGGATCGGCGCTGCGTGAGGTGTGAAAGGGTGGGTTCATGATGACGGTGTCGATCGGCTCGGGCGCGGTCCATGTCACCGCATCCGCCCAGTGAAACTGAGCACGTGTATCAGGGACGTTTGCTTGTGCGCATGTCAGCGCGGCGTGATCAGCCTCAACCAGATGCAGGGCTTTGACGCGGTCATTCTGCAGCAGACCCGCCGACAGATACCCCCAACCTGCGCCCAGATCAGCCACGCGGGGGCCAATCTTGTCCGGTAAGGACTGCGCGAGAAGGGCCGAGGCCGGGTCGATCCCATCTGCGGAAAACACGCCCGGAGCGGTCACGTAGCCGTCCACGCTTTGGTTCTCGGGCGCTGCCCAATCGGTAAAGGCGTCGGCGTCGGCCTGAAACCAGAAGATCTTGCCATGGGCCTTGGAAATAGGGCCTTCGATGGCAACACGCTTGCGGATGTCTTTCAGAATGCTGTCAACACCATTGGTTTTGGCGCCATCAACCACGATTGTCCCGCTCGCATAACTGCATGCCTGCTGGACAAGCGACCGGGCCAGCGCTTTGGCGCGCGGCAAGAACACAAGCGCGTCGCTGCAAGCGGCGTCAAGCACCGGTTTGGTGGCAAAGCCCTGACTAGCGAAATGATCGTGGAAAGGTTTGAACGGCTGAATCACCTGAGCCTCGCGCGACAAGGCTGACAGATCCTCTTCGGGGGTCGGGCCGATCACCACCAGCGGTTGCGACAGGGTCAAACCGCTGTTCAGGGCAAGATCAAGACGAGGGGACATGATAAATTCCGGGCGGCCCGGCCTGCGTTATTCTTCGCGTTCCATCGTGCATTGCAGCGGATGCTGATGCCGACGCGCGAAATCCATCACCTGGCCCACTTTGGTCTCGGCAATCTCGTGGCTGAAGACGCCCACTACCGCGACGCCCTTTTTATGCACGGTCAGCATGATCTCGAACGCCTGCGCATGGGTCATACCGAAAAAGCGCTCCAACACGTGAACGACAAACTCCATCGGGGTGTAGTCATCGTTCAGCAACAGCACTTTGTACAGAGGAGGGCGCTTGGTTTTGGGTCGCGTCTGCAGCAGGACGGACGAGTCACCGTCGTCATCCGATTTGTCAGACATCATCCAGGGGTTTTCCAGCATCGCTCGCAACTGTCCGATTCAGGCATTGGGTTTATCTGAGGGCTTATATAACGTTGACGCCGTCAGAATAAAGAGGTAGCGGACCCTTTCGGAATGGACAATAAACTGACCACGATCGCCTTCGATGCGGATGACACTCTGTGGCATAACGAGCGTTTTTTCCAACTGACACAGGCCCATTTTACCCAATTGCTGGCAGACCACGCTGAACGCGACCATCTAATGGAGCGTTTGTTGGCCGCCGAAAAGCGGAACATCCAACACTATGGCTATGGAATCAAAGGCTTTGTCCTGTCGATGATCGAAACGGCGATTGAGGTGACCGAAGACCGGGTTCCAGCGTCAGTCATCCGCCAGTTGATCGACGCGGGGCAAGAGATGCTGGCCCATCCCATCGAACTTCTGCCCCATGCGCGCGAGGCGGTTGAGGGCGTGGCCGAGACCCATCGCGTTATTCTGATCACCAAGGGCGACCTGATCGATCAGGAGCGTAAGCTGGCGCAATCGGGGTTGGGGGATTTGTTCGACGGGGTCGAGATCGTTTCGGAAAAGACGGCCGAGACCTATAGGACGATCTTCGAACAGCATGGCGAGGGGCCGTCGAGCGCGATGATGGTGGGCAACTCGATGCGGTCGGATGTGGTGGCGCCGATCGCCGCCGGGTGCTGGGGCGTTCATGTCCCGCACGGGCTGGTTTGGGAGGTCGAGCATGCCGAAACACCCTCTGACCATCCCCGATTCCGAGAGCTGTCGGATCTTGGCGAACTTTCGGATCTGGTGCGCGCCCTGGGCTGATGTTGCCGTTCGGCCTCAGTTCAAGAAAAAACCGCGCACCCTTTGCCTTGTTCCCGTCATGATCGCTCATCTGGTAGGTCGGCCTAGGGGCTTCGCCTATATATAGAAGGGGTTCGCGCCCCTCACGATGCCGGGAAAACACCAGCTTTTGGTTTATTTTGCCGGGGTCCTGTGCTAGCCTTGATGATAATAAATAAATTTCATCCGACCGGGAAAACCCGGCGGAACGAGGCAGACAGAGGCAAAGATCGTGCAGAGTCGGTGGACAATCCCGGCCCGGATGGGCGTATTCCTCACAGCGTTTATGTTGGTGCTTTCTTTCGCGCCTCTTAAAACCTTGGCCGCGCCTTACGCGGCGATGGTGATCGACGCGCGAACGGGCGAGGTTTTGCACTCGCGCAACGCTGATACCCGCCTGCACCCGGCCTCACTGACCAAGATGATGACCCTCTATATCGCGTTCGAAGCGGTCCGGAATGGAGAAATCACGCTGGATACACAGGTTCGCATCACGCGGGCGGCAGCGGCTGAACCTCCGTCGAAGCTGGGCCTGCGTTCGGGTCAGACGATTGCGTTCCGCTACCTGATCCGCGCAGCAGCGGTGAAATCGGCCAATGATGCCGCAACGGCTATCGGGATTGCGATCAGCGGGTCCGAGGCCGCCTTTGCCCGCCGCATGACGCGCACGGCCAAGGCAATGGGGATGAGCCGCACGACCTTCAAGAACGCGCATGGCCTGACGGAATCGGGGCATATGTCGACCGCGCGTGACATGACCACGCTGGGGCGGCATCTGCTCTATGATTACCCGCAATATTACAACCTGTTCTCGCGCCAATCGACCCATGCGGGGATCAAGACGGTTCCCAACACGAACCGCCGCCTCTTGGCCGCGTATAAAGGCGCAGACGGGATCAAAACGGGTTATACCCGCGCCGCTGGGTTCAACCTTGTGGCCTCGGCCAAGCGCAAGGATGAGCGAATCATCGCAACGGTCTTTGGTGGAAAATCTGGGGCCTCGCGTAATGCCAAAGTGGCTGAGCTGCTGGATCTTGGGTTCCGCCGCGCCCCATCGCGCGCCCCGATCCGCCGCCCTGCGCGCCCCGCTTATGCAGGCAATGCCGGTTTGGGCGGCACGCAGGTTGCCCGTTTGACCGGCGCACCCAAGACCAGCCTGCGCCCGGCGATGCGTCCATCCGCGTCGGTTCAGGTGGCCAGTGCTGTTGTTGATGCTGCCGAAGAAAACCGCGACCGCATTAAGGACGGGATCGCTGCAGCCATCGCACAGGCAGATATCGCGCCGACTGCGCCTCCGGTCGAAAGCTCGGATACACGTCCCGCCTTGCGGCCCGACAATCTGGTGCTGGCCTCGACTCAACCGGCCGAGCAGCCGGAACCGGAACAAGAGGTCGTCACGCGGCTGTCCACCTCGGGCGGGCATCTGTGGGGCGTGAATGTTGGCCGCTACACCACGCGCTATGAGGCTGAGAAGGTGCTGTTGAAAACCGCTCTGTCCGAGATGACAACGCTGGACGGCACGCTGCGCAAGGTCAATCAAAGCTCCAAAGGGTTCGAGGCCACGTTCCAGGGCATGACCCGTGAACAGGCCGATCTGGCATGCCGCCGGCTTCAGGCGCGCAATGTCACCTGTTTCATGATCGGGCCGTCATAAGGCCTGACATTTCTCCTCCTGATGGGTCTGGGCTGCGGGTTTTCGCAGCCCTTTTTTCATGCAACCAGCTCAGTCGAAGACATGGCCGTGCTCGTATTGCTCATCCTGCCCGGCGGCGGCAGTCAGCGCGGCGACGTTGTCCTTGGTGAAAAACCCGTCGTAGTGGTGGCACCGTTCGATATATTCGGTGATCAGCAGCGTATTCTTTGAGTGTTTCGAGAAGATTTGTTTCAGGTTGGGATCGTCTTTGCATTCCCCCACCACATGAGCGAGAAATGGCACGCCCTTGTCTTTGAGCGTATTGACGACAAAATCCACGTTCTTTTCACCCGCTCCATGGTCGCCATCCTGAATCTCGACCGCCATGTGATGCAGGCGGCGGCCGAAATTGCGAACGAAATCCTCGGTGGGCATGGGCAGTTTGGCAAATGAGTTCACGAAGGACGGCGTGTTGTTTGCCGTAAACACCTTGGCCGGGGATTTCTTGTCGTCATCCACATTGGCGTTGCGGTTTACGTTGGTCGAAGAATTCATGTCGAAGATGTTGTACGCCCCCCAGAAGTAATAGGGCACCATCGTCAGGAACTCGAGGATCGCATCTTCCCGCTCACCCGCCAGAACCCGGGTGGCGAGGTGGTCGATCCCCAGCATCAGCGGCGCAATTTTCGAATCCGTGCCGAAGGCTGCGGCCTCGTCCAGTCGAGCTTTCTCGGTATCGCTCAGCAAAACGCGATCGCCAAGGCCCAGACTGTCGGGGTCGTTGAAATCCAGCGTGGAATAGCCAACGCGGTTGCAAGTGAAATCCGAGGGCGTTGTAAAGCGAAAGCCATCCAGCGTGTAGAACGGGTTTTCTGTGTCACCTGCGTATTCAAACCGGATGTTCTGTTCTTCGAGAGTTTTGCTGAGCTCTTTCAAATCGCAGGCGGCAAAAACCTCCCCCACATACCGCGTTTGCGGGGTCGGGCGGGCCAGCGGGTACATCCGGTTGATGCGCGGGATGAAGTCCTCAAAACTGTCGCTCAGCGGGGCCATCAGGATCAGCGCCGGATAGTCGGGATGCGAATGCAGGACCGCGAACTTGTGTGTCTGTCCAAGATAACTGGCCGAGTGGCGGTAAGGCGTCATCACATAAAGCTCGACCATCGTATCGAACAGCGCCTTGGATTCGACCTGGATGACAATCGCGCGCATCGGCCCGACCTGATCCGCGACGCCCGAGCTGGTCCTGCGCTCGTAGATCATCGGAAGGTATTCGTGAAAGAAGTCCGAGTTCTTTTTGTCACCTCGGGGTGTGTAAGACATCAGATCGAAAGACATGTGCGCCTCCTTGCCGGGCATCTGGCGGCGAGCGCGGGGCCAGCCAATAGCGTTGCTAGAAATACGGTATTCAGAACATGCACTTGCGGGCATGCTATGCGCTCAACCGAATTCAAGCAACAGCCATAGGATAGGGACCCCGGATTACGGGCTGATGTCTATCGGGTGAACTTTGTCACCTCGACCCCGCCCTCTATCAGGTTTTCTCGGACCGACCGGGCGATCTGCACTGCCGTCGGGCCGTCGCCATGCAGGCAGATCGTGTCGATCGACGTCTCCAGCCGCTTGCCGGATTCGGTGATGATGGCCCCTTCGCGCACCATGTTCAGGATGCGCGGGCCGGCAATCTCAGGGTCGTGAATCACTGCGCCGGGCACGCTGCGATCCACCAAAGTGCCATCGTCATTGTAGGCCCGGTCGGCGAAGATCTCGCCCACCCATTTGCAGCCAAGCTCTCGTACGGCGTCTTCCTGCTTGGTGACCGCCAGTACCATGATGATGATATCCGGATCGACATCCAGCGCACCTTGGTAACAGGCGCGCGCCATGTCGAGGTCGACCGAACACATATTGGCCAAAGCGCCGTGCAGTTTCAGATGCCGCACCTTTGTGCCAGTGGCCGCGGCCATACCCAATGCCGCGCCCAGCTGATAGCGCACCAGATTGCGCAGGCTGTCATGGGGCACTTTCATATTGCGCCGGCCAAACCCCTGAAGGTCGGGAAAGCCGGGATGCGCCCCGATGCCCACATCATTCTCAGCGGCCAGTGTCATGGTCTTGGCCATCACGTCCCAGTCACCTGCATGAAACCCGCAGGCGATATTCGCGGATGTAATGATCTTCAACAGGCTTTCGTCATCGCCCATCTTCCAGGGGCCAAAGCTCTCGCCCATATCGGCGTTCAGATCCACGCGCGGCATCAGATAGTCTCCTTAGTCGGTGGCAGAGATCACTCCGCCGATCAATTGGTAGGACAACAGGTCCGGGATGTCATGAGGGTCGCGGACCAGAGGCTCAATACGGCTCGGCAGGCGCGCAAGATCCGCGCTAAACGCGGCATCAATCTCTACAGCCTGCTCCAGTGTTACGAATTCAAACCGAACCGTCCCGCCCGCCGGGGTCTGAGCAGCCTTGGACATGTCGCAGGGTAAGACGGTCGCTATTCGGGGGTAGCCTCCGGTCGTCTGGCATTCGGGCAGCAGAATGAAGGGGTTGCCGGTGCCAGTCATCTGAATGTCTCCCGGCGTTATCACCTCGGAAAGGATATTGAGCTGATCTTTCGCCGCAAAGCCCGGTCCATCACTTTCCAGCTGCATCCCCATACGGTTGGCCCGCGCGCCACGCGTGAACTCTGTCTGCGCAAAGCGATCCAGCGTTTCATCATCGAATAACGCGGTTTGAAAGCTGGCGACGACGCGAAGAGTGCCGCCGTTGAACCGGTCCGGGGGGGACAGCTTCATCCTGCCGTCGCCTGCAGTCTTCCCAGCGGGCAACACATCACCCACCGCAACGGCGCGGCCGATCTTGGCTGTCAGATGCGTCGCGCGCGAGCCGAGGAACAGCTCGGTCTCAATGCCGCCCTCCAAATGCAGGTAGCCGTAGTTGCCCCGCACGGTCGCACCGATTGTCAGAGTCTGCCCTTGCTCAAGAATATGGGACGCGTTCCAGACGATCGGGGAACCGTCGATGCTCGCCTGCATCGTCGCACCAGTCAGAGCTACCCTTGTGCGTCGCGTCGCTTCGAACGTGCCGCCCATGCCGGCCATTTCCAGCGCGGCCAGATCGGGGCTTTGACCCAGCAAGGCTGCGCCCTCATGCAGCGCCAGAATATCGGCTGCTCCAGAACGAGAGAGACCCTGATCCAAATAGCCGATGCGCCCCTGATCCTGAACCGTACAAGCCGGACCAATGCGGTGAACCATCAGGGTCATCAGGCGATCTCCTGGCAGGTTGCGCCACCAAGGCCGTCGTCATTGTTGGCGCGGATTGCCTCTAACTCATCGCGCGAGACAGAAGTGAATTGAAGCTCATCACCGGGCCGCAGGGTAAATGTCTGGTCCTTGTCAGGCTGAAAACACCTGAACGCCGTTTGGCCAACATGCCTCCACCCGGTCGGCGTCGGCCCGGAGAACAGAACAAACTGCGAGATCGCCAAAACCAGAGCGCCCTCGGGCACCATGGGCGTCAGTTGCTGCAGGCGCGGTATGTTGAATTCGGTTCCCAGCGGCCCGAGATAGGGTTGCCCCGGCGCAAAACCGATGGTCAGCACCCGTACTTGAGTTTGACTGAGCCGCCGGATGGCTTCGGCCGGGTCTAACCCAGCAACATGTGCGGCATCCTCCAGCTGCGGGGCAAGGTCCGTGCCATATACGGTCGGCACCCGCCATAGTCTCCGTCCGCTTGGTAGAGGGGCACTATACCAGTCCTGCTGGTTCAGGATCTGCTGCAGGTGACTTGTGATCTCAAGATGCGAAACCACCTGAGGGTCAAAGCGCACATATGCAGACCCCAGAGAGGCCGATGTCTCTATGATCCCGCGCAGCGCTAAGCTGTCCACCTGCGCCCGAAACGCCAAGGCCGCGCGGTTTGCGGCCTCATCCATCTTGTCTGCAAATGTCACCAAAGCCCCGTCGAGCCCGACGGTGCGTACCAGTGGGTAGGAAAGACCTTCAGTCATACTTGGGCCGAGATAGGATTGTGTCTTGTCATTCGGGAACCAGACCGCATCCCAATGAAATGCGCAAGTACAGGTAGAGAGCGATCCACACCGACGCGCAAAACGGAGTTTTTGAAGCCTGTCACCGGATTCGACTCGCGGGCGCGAGTCGGGCTTTGTTGTATCCGTGGGTTAACTTGGCCCAAGATGTTGTGGTTTGCCATTGTGGGGTTCTGGTCGGGCTATGGTGTTCTCCTGCTGGTGCGCCCGTATCTGGTTGTTCTTGTGCCTGACGAAACTCTTTAAAATATTGATTTTACTTCTATAAATAAGAAATCGCAAAAAAATACGCCGATATGTAATTTTCCGCTTGCGGCCTTCAGCGCTAAACCTTAGAACCCCCTTCACCGGCGCTGCTGAGGCGCTGGGGCGCTGCTGAGGCGGCGGGGACGCTCGGGAGAGACCGGGGGCATCTGAGGTTGGGTTTTAGGCGGGCGCGCTGAGGGATTGGCGCAACGGTCTGGTTTTTGGCTCTGGGTGTTATGTTCTTTGACATTGATGGATAACTGAAGAGATATGTGGGCGGTTTGGTTCGTTTCGACGGATTGAATGTCTGTA